>CAJOFM010000005.1 GCA_905233915.1 uncultured Muribaculaceae bacterium
CTTCGTTGACAACCTGATTTCTATTCTGGATAGTGAAATAGAGAAATGCGAAAACTACGAAGAACGAATTTCTCAAGAATACGGCATTATCACAGAAACGGAAAAATGATAGATAGTGGGATTTTCCAGGCAATTTTGGAGGGTCCCACTATTCTTGAACAATACTAAACGACGGTTTAATATATTTCAAACAATGGATAATATTGCATATGTGGCTTATCTAAGAGTCTCGACACAACGGCAAGGTGTGTCAGGATTGGGATTACAAGCACAACAAGAAATTATCAGAAACTATCTTAGCGGAGAGGAACCGATAGCTGAATTCGTGGAAATTGAATCAGGACGAAAAACACAGCGTCCCAAGTTACACGAGGCATTGGAACTCTGCAAGAAAATGAAGGCCACACTGATCGTCGCCAAAATGGATCGACTTTCAAGAAATGTGACCTTTACGAGCCAGCTTTTGGATTCAGGCATAGAAATCGTATTCTGTGACTTCCCAAGAGCAAATAGACTGGTACTAACGATTATTGCAGCCATCAGTGAATATGAGGCTGGTTTGATCCGACAGCGTACCAGAGCAGCCCTACAAGTGAAAAAGGAGCAAGGATGTCAACTTGGTAAACCGGAGAACTTGACGGGCAATATGGAAAAAGCTATCTCGAACAGCCGGCAAACGAATCAGGAGAAAGCAGCTAACAATCCTCACAATAAGAGAGCGGTTGCAATGCTAAAGATTCTGGTGAGAGAAACCAATAACCTGAGCGAGATGGCTAGAACACTTAACAACGAAGGATTCACGACCAGCAGAGGAGGCAAGTTCACCGCAAAGCAGGTCTCTATCCTCATAAACCGATACCAACTGAAATGATCAAGACGATTAAAGAATTATTGATTGAATGGTGGGCCGGAAACGCTACCACCAAAATGCCCATCCCCGCAATCTACACTTATGAGGTCAACGTGGATGGCAAGACAATCACAATCGAGAGCATGAGCAGAAGCAGGATGTACATTCACTACAAGGCGAGAAGGAAATACCCCAACGCCAAGTACATCCGAGTAGTCAGTAGAAAGAGACAATACTGATAGAGGACTCAATCACACCTTTAGACGATTGATTATTCCACGATATCCAAGTGGCATGAGAACAATAATGAGAGAAAGACGGCAAATTAGAAGCCGTTTTTCTTTTTAGTTTAGCTTGTATGTCTACTCATGAGGATGAATATGATTAAAAGCAATTGGTTTATATCGGTTTAATGAAACAAATCCAGCTTTGATGGGTCCACAAAGGTTTTGCTATTGAAAAAAAACATATAAATGAGCATTGTAATAAAAAAATAACTATATTTGCATTTTTAATTTAGCATAAGACCGCCCATTGTGATCTTGGTGGATGCTGTGCTGATTCAATTTTATGCCAGCATTATTAGTTGAATACCATCATGGTAATGTATCAATCTATTTATGAGCGTCGCTGAAAGGGCATACTTTCGTGAGATGAAGACCTTCAGAAAGAGGTTTGGACTTCCATTAAGAAAAGTGGCAGACATGATGCCATTTGGATTCTCTGATGATGATTTTTACTCCACATTCAAACGATGCTTTCATGGATTATGGGAAGAGATTGTGGAGAAAAAAGCTCAGTACGATCTGATGGATAAAGAACGAATACGCAAGCATCAACGCCCAATACACTATTTTCCCAATCCAGATGCTTTTCTTCAAAATCGGTCTCGTACTGCATTAAATATCATTAGGGCAAAGCACAAACAGGGCCAGATCCTATCTGATGAAGAAAGATTACAGCTTCAGGAAAAGTATGAGCTAAGGAGTAAAAAACGGCAAGCAGAAAAGAATGCTGAGATAAAAAGAATAGAACAATATCAACAATTTGTTACACCAGATTACACAAACTTTTTTATCAAGGCCTATTTTAAGATTAAACACAACCATCCTGAAGATGTAAATACTCGAATGCGAATCCTACAAGAGGCAGCTAAGTTTAAATGTAAAGAAACTGTGTCTTTCCTCTTTAAGGTTAATGCGTCAGAGCGTAATTTTCATTTAAGGGAATTTGCATTCCGAACCCTACAAAAAGAATTCGGCTTTCCGCAGATTCATCTTCATCGAAATCGAAAAGGGAAGAAACGACTAGGAGATGACATTGTCCCTAAACTATTGGATACACCAGAATCACTTATGGCTGAAATACATAATTCACAGTTTGACTTAGAGCGACACAAGTCATTTGATGTATTCTTATCTCATAGTTCTGTGGATAAAAAAGATATACTTCGGCTAAAAACGCTCTTGAATAGCAAAAACTTGTCCGTTTACATTGATTGGATTGAAGATCGAGATTCTTTGAGGCGTGAACTCACAAATGCTGATACGGCAAGAGTTATTATTGAGCGAATCAAGCATACAAAAGCTGTTTTATATGTTCAGACAGAATCAAGTGTACTATCACTATGGACTTCATGGGAACTCGGATATGCAAGCGCTTTAGGGAAGAAGATATGTGTGCTTCCATTAGAATACATACTAAACCTTCCGGCATATCTTGATATTTATGACAGAGCTTCACTTTTAGGCGATGACTTATTTGTTGACAATCAAGATGAAGTAATACCAATTGAATTATGGATAAACAAAATAAAACAAAACAACAAAGAATTATGAGAGTTAATTTGTATAATGATGATGATCGCCAGTATTTACAGATGATGCAGGCGAACATCGAACGTATGGCAAACAACTCTGCCAACAGCAAGGTGTGGATGATTAACCTAATCACAGCATTTGTCACAATTGGCAGTCTAATCCCAAGCATGAGGGGTTGGTTGTTTTTGGGAATCATTCCAATAATCCTCTTTTGGTACATTGATAAGTATTATTTACAATTAGAACGAGGTATGAGAAATCGCGAACGTGATTTCTTAAATAAGCAAAAATCAGGAAACAATGATGAGTACGAAAATGCGTTATATAATTTTTGTCCTCTTAAGTGTGATATGGATGATAAAGAAAAGGGATTCGTTAAAACAAAAGGTCTTTGGCTCTCACGATCCATAGCTCCCTTTTATTGTATTCCTTTAGTAACCGTAGTGCTTCTTACTATTATTATTAATTGGAATGCAATTCATGTTTTATTATGTAATAGGTGATTTTTTTAAATTTCACGAGTGCATTTCTTTCACAAGATGGCTTTTATCTGGAACACTTATCCCATAGATGTTTTATCAAAACATTAACAGTTTAGTGTAATCTAAACTTTAGGGAAGATGAGCAGTATGGCTTTTGTTTCGTAAAAAGAGATTATCAATAATAAAAATGGCAAACCTACACAACATATTCATATCACATTATGGAGAGGATGAGAAATCTCTTGATAGCTTGAAGCAGCGGTTGAGAGACCATGGGTGTGATGTGCGCAATAGTTCCGTCGAAAAGAAGAAATATCGTCCATACAAGGTAAAAGATGCAACAATAGCTCGATATTTACGGATTTGTATACGTTGGGCAAAGACTTTTATAGTAATGATCGGAGAACATACCCATGAGCGCAAGTGGGTTAATTATGAAATAAGGCAGGCAGCTCGCCAAGGGAAAACGATAATTGGTGTTTATATGCATGGTTGTAAGAATGATGTTGAACTGCCAGGTGCTTTTAAACAATATGGAGGCTCAATAATTGGCTGGAACTCAACTGACAAGCTAATTGATGTCATTGAGGGGAAAATGACTGTTAATGAAAAGCCAGATGGGATGCCCGTTACTGGGTCTGTTTCCTATCCAATGATATATATTAAATGTAAAAATTGATTATGCATTGCTTTAGATATAGAATGGATCATGATTATGGTTTTGCTCCGAATCCTTTCTGGGGCACGCTAACATTGGCAACATGCAAAGCTCAAATCCGAAAGAGCCGTGCTCTTGCTGTAGGCGACTGGATTGTAGGTTTAGGAAGTAAGGCGATGGGTAATGAAGGCAAGGTGGTTTATGTAGCACAAGTTGACGAAGTATTATCCTTTGATGATTATTGGGATAATCCTCGTTTTCAAGTAAAGAAAGCCAATATCAAAGGTTCTTTACTACAAATGTATGGAGACAATGTTTACCATACTGTGAGGGATAAAGTTGTGCAAGAGCCTTGTGCGCATAGCAATGACCCCAACGGAAGACATAAGAAGAGTGATGTCAGTGGAAAGAATGTGCTTTTGAGCAAACGGTTCTACTATTTTGGGGATAAAGCAATCCTGCTGCCAAGGGAATATGATTATATTGGTGATACGGGTAATCCGAGGGCAACTAAGTACAAGGACTTAGACGATGACAAAATCAATAGTTTCATAACTTGGCTTGCAGCCAATTATGAACCCGGCATTCACGGTGACCCGTGTAATTGGAAAGAGTTCAAAATACCTGAAATGCCCATATATGAGGAAGAAGACATGTAACATAGTTCCTAATGATGCCACGTTGAAATACTACTTTTACTTCATTCAGGAGCGCATGAATATCTTTTGGAAGAGGTGTGAGGATTGTGGTATTCTTACAAACGACCCCATAATGAAGAAGTACAAGTTCACCAATGTATACCGTGCTTGCGATCGTGTGAGCCAGTACCTCATTAGGAATATTATCTATAAAGATTTAGACAAATACTACCCAGAGGATGTACTGCTGCGGATATTGGTATTCAAAGTGTTTAACCGTATTGAGACTTGGGATTATCTTAGTCAACTGACAGATATAACACTTGCCTCGTTCAACGTTGAGAAACTGAGTAAAGCCCTAACCAGGCGGCAGCAAAACTATCCAATCTTTTCAAACGCCTATATGATGACTGGTTGTTATTCTGGTTACGAAGGAATCAGAACCAAACATCAGGTTTGGTTGCAGATGATAGAAGATGAGTTTATCAAGAAGCAAGGATTCAAGAAAGTACTTGAAGCCACCTCGATGGCTGAAGTCTATAATCAATTGAGAAGCTACCCTTTAATTGGAGACTTCCTGGCTTACCAATATACTATTGACTTCAACTACTCTCCTTACTTGAACTTTGATGAAGATTCGTTTGTGAAAGCAGGTGTAGGTGCTGTGAGAGGAATAAAAAAATGCTTCTTATCATACGGCCACGAATACGAGGACGCTATCTATTACATCCACAACCATTTTGAAGATCTGCAGAAAAGATACGGTTATTCGGACTTCCGCCCGTTGCCCGGACGCAAGCCCAAGCTGATTGACCTCCAGAATTGCTTTTGTGAAACGGATAAATATCTGCGTGCAAAAATGCCAGAATTAAAGGTGGGCAACGTACGCATTAAACAACACTACAAACCTTCATCAGAAGGAATTGACTACTACTTCCCTGAAAAGTGGGGCATTACAGAGCATATTCAACGAGAACCACTGCGACAAACTCTCTTTGCCTTATGAAGTTGAAGGATATTACCATTGAGGTAACCCAACAGTGCCCAAATCATTGCATTTATTGCTCCTCTCTCTCCGATATAGAGAGAACTGAGGCACTGGATTTTGAGACCATTTGCAATGTTGTGAGAGAGGCAAAGATACTGGGAGTTAAGAGTGTGAACATCTCAGGCGGTGAACCATTTTTGAGAGCCGATATTGTGGAAATAGTTGATTTCATCCACGCTCATGGTATTGGCGTAAGAGTGTATTCTAGCGGAATTTTTTATTCAAACGGACACTACTCATCAATATCCATCGAGCTATTAGAGTCTGTAAAGGAAAAGATCGATGCTTTAATTTTCAATTATGAGGCCATTGACATTGAGTTGTATGCCACAATTATGGGAACAGAATCCACAAACTTAGCCTTGTTGGAGGAAACCATCAAGACTGCCATAGCTTTGAATATTCCCGTTGAAGCTCATTTGATACCTATGCACTGCAATTACCAAGAAATACCAAGAGTGATAAATAAACTGTTCTCTATGGGTGTGAACATTGTTAGTTTCTTACGCCTTGTCCCTCAGGGAAGAGTATTAGAAAACAAAGAACTTATCGCTTTGTGTTCGGATGAACAAGAGGAGTTACTACAGATACTTTCCAAGTGTGAGGAAATCTATGAAGGCAAGATACGCCTTGGCTTACCATTTTCTGCCAAACATGCGAATTGTGGCACTGGTTCAATAAAACTAACTGTTCGATACGATGGATATGTTTTTCCCTGTGAGGCATTTAAAGATGGGATGATGGAGATAGTTGAGAATATCACCCCAGAGAATGTAAAAGATAAGAGTTTGATAGATATCTATGAGAACTCTGATTATTTAAGAAGAGTCCGTGAGGGCTTGAAGGCTTATTCAGGGTGCAATTCTAATGAACGCTGCTTTGGTCAGTATTGTAGAAAAAACTATAAGGGTAGGAGTTGACTTTTCAAATGAAACTTGAGAGCGAATAACGAAGTTGGTTTACACTAATTATATCGTACGCCTAAACCAGATTGAAAGTTTGCCAGTTTATCACAGAATCGGTTTACAGCTCTCGAAACATCGCTTTATTTTTTTAGCAAAAATTCAACTAAAAAAGCGCTGTTTTGGCTGATTTTCAATGGACTATAGGATAATAAAGAAAGCCTCGATCCTTTAAATGGATGAGGCTTTCTTTTGCAAACTGTATTGCCTTTTAAAGGAATAAGTCATCCAGGATAATCTGTTGGTTGACATCCTTGCTGTGTTCGTTTCGACTTACGCCGTTCGTCGTAACCATCACCAGTTGAATGGAATGCGTCTTGGTGTGTTGCTTGCTGTTCTGAAACGCGTAAATCTTGCCGCCAAGTTCTGCCTCATAGCGTTTGTCGATAGTGTATTCGTGCTCACTGAACTTCATCTCACAGAGATAGTCTGTCCGCTCACCTTTCCATTCTAGTATGAGGTCAATTTGATGAGTATTTCCGTCGGGAGAGGCTCCCCTCCAGCAATAATTGCGGTTGATGGTTGCAATTCGCAGTTTGTCTTTAATCTGTGGTAAATGTTCAATACACAGCATCTCAAAGGTGTTTCCTGCCCAAGTGTAAAATGTGGGTGTTCGCTGGAGGGTGCGCCAGTTCCCGGCATCGGTGCCCTTGCCGAGTATGAAATGCAGATAGAACATGGAAAAAAAGTCCTTCAACTGGTATACCGTTTCAACCCGTTGCTTACCGTAACGCGGATATTCGCGTGTGATGCCCGACGCATGAAGATTATCAAGAATCTTGCTGAATGTACCGCCGAGCGGCATCCCAACAGCACCTGCCAATTCACTACGCGTCATACCATAGAACTTTGAACCAAGTGCCTTGACAATGTCCACATATCGCTCAGAGGTCGCATACAATCCGGTATAAACGTCCCTGAACTCCTGATGAATCCTTTGATCTTTGAAGAAGAAAGCATCAATGTTTTCTGACAGGTTCTTTTCATTGTCAATGCGGTCCAGGTAGTAAGGGATGCCTCCAAATGCCATATAGGCCACAGCTATCTCATAGCGGGAAAGATGGAAACCGTGACTCTTAAAATACAGTTCGCACTCCTTCAGAGTGAAAGGCATCAGCCGGATTGTGTCTGTCAAGCGGCCATACAGTCCCCCGTAGTCACGGATGACATTGTCCAGCATCCAGCTTGTAGCCGAACCGCACACGATGAGCACGACATTGCGCTGACGGTCGGCCCATGAGTTCCAGAAGTAGCCCAGTTCCGAAATCATCTCAGAGGACTGGGGGCCTGCAAGCCATGGTAGCTCATCTAGAAAAATGATACGGCGCTTAGTACGGATACCTTCAAGATGTTTCCTGAGCGACCTAAACGCCTCCCGCCAGTTTGTTGGCCGTGGCTCATCCTCTGACATGCCGCTGTCCAGGAGACTTTCGTAAAAATGGTCCAGCTGTGTCTGTTTATATGATTTCTCGTCCTTGGCCTTGAGATATGACCCGATGGCCCGGAAAGCAATCTTGCCTTTGTACACCTCCTCCACAAGGAAAGACTTGCCCACACGCCGCCGGCCATATATAGCCACAAACTCAGACTTGGACGTTTTCTGCAACCTTTCAAGTTTCTTGATTTCTTCGTCTCGACCTATGATATTCGGATATGCCATAACAATTATGTTTTTATGCTGCAAAGATACAAAAACAGACTCAAAATTTACCATAAAAATCAGCCATTTTCGAGATTTTTTTTAAAAACGGCTGACTTTTCCGAGGCTGTAGCATTCATTATTCTTTGATTTCAAGGTGACTGTGGTTTTGTTGGGCGAAAAGAAGAAGGCGAGACCAATCACCTCTTCGGCAATAGATCACCTCTTCGGTCGGACTCTATTCCTATGTTTCCACGCCACCTCGTAACGATACATTCTCTCATTTTAATCTATATTTCCTCCGCCTCAAATCCCCCAGCTGCCTTATAAATAACTAAAGAGAATTACGCCCCATTTTGGACCGCCGGCTTTAACAGAAGAGACATGCCGGCGGATGTAAGGGGCAACAACAATATAATGATGGAGAAGGACCCGTTATGTGAAGAGCAAACGGGAAAACCACCATCCCGGACGTTATTATCTTGTTTTGGATAGACACCGGCCTTAAGCTGCCACCGTCAATTCAAATTAAGAGAGTCCGATCGAAGTGTGATATCAATGCTGGAGAAGTGTTGATGTCGCTCTTCTTTTTTTTCGGTTCGGTAAAGGGAAAAAAGAAAGGGAACAGCCATTACAGCCATTCCCCTCCAAAACTAAATTACACTATGAACTACACTATGACTATTTCTTCACTCCTTTGCTTTATACATCTGTCTGAACATTTCGGTTAACCGCTTATGCAAATCATTGCGATGCTCAAGCCAGGAGTCTTCAAAGCTGTAGCCCTTGTCCAATAAATAACCTTCAAAAAACAAAGCCAGATACTCACCCATCATATTCATCAGAATACTGAAAGCATTTAATTCTTTTCCACAATCAAAAACAAGTACTCCGGCTGCATTCTTGGTAGCATGATCCTTGAAAATGCTCTCAAGTACGTCTCTTGCAAAGTCATTGTCGCAAAAGATTTTCTGAGCTGTCATCAGTTCATTTTTAGTCCACTCTCTCTTTTCAATAAATAATGATAGAGCCATAATTTTCTACTTTTTAAATATTTTGTTGTTATTATTCTTTTAAAAACAGGCCCGCCCTCTCACCACGGGCCCAGTACTAAGCAATAGATTGTCTATCTCATTTGTCTGGTCTTCTATATGTATAGACCACCCAACAAGCGAGTTAACAGCTCATGAAACTCTTTAAAATCCTCCATGTTCAGGTCTTCATAACCTTTTTCAGAGAAGAAGATTTCAAAAATGCGCTCCATATGTCTTGCTTGAAGATTAATTAACAGCCAAGTGCCGTTTATCTCATCTTCTCCAAAGTCAATGACCAGTTCGCCGGCAGAATTCTTCGTAGCCATCATTTCAAATTCGTATTCAACTGCATCTCTTTCCAATTGGTTTTCAGCAATTTTCAACAAGTCATTTTTTGTCCAAACTTTCTTTTTTATTTTTTTAAACTTTCCCATTGTTTTGTGGATTAAAGTGTTTTTAGTTTATCTTTTAATAATAGGCCCGCCGTCCTGTTGCGATGACGGGCCTGATACTCAGTAATGTTATGTTTAACTGTAACTACTGTAGGTGCCAGATATCCATAGAAGGATTAACGATATACATGAATGTCTTCCTTCGTGAGACCAAACTGAGTCAAAGCCATGTTGAAAAAATCCTTGTATTCTTTGTCTGGATCCTTACAATACATCTTCTCAACTTGACTCTCACACCCTCGAGCCCACATGTAGCCATCCACAAGCAGTCCCACGAGATTGTGACTCTTGTCCAGTTCATTAATGATGTCCAGATTTTCTTGAAGAATCGAGTCATCAATCGTGTTATCTAAAAAACACGGATCTGTAATAATAGCATACTCACCAGCCATGTTGTCTGGTTTAAGAATGACGCTATACCACAAAACACATTCATAATATGGTTCCGAGTCAGTACCATCGAGACTCTGTTTCTTGATGCATCGGTCATATTCCCGGTCCCAAAGCAAAGCACCATAGAGTTGCATGAACTTCGGAAAGAGTTCATCGTTCAGTTGGATGAATGGAATATCATGGCCAACTTCCTTGTCTATCTGTTCCAAGAAAGTGTAAGCAGTATCATCCCAATTCCCATCGTTTTTAGGACGATAAAAACGGCAGTTATGTGAGATGTTGTACCTGATGACCATAGCGGCCTCACTACGGCTCATGTGTCTTGAAGACAGTGGCCATCCAAAATTGTTACTAACTCGATAAAGATAATTGTTCATAAATAATATATTTATTAAAATTTTGATATTGAATTTTCTATCATTTTGGTTTAATGATTTCTCAACCAGCACCTTAGGTTGTTCTTCATCTCAACCGTGGTGAACTCCTCTAACTCATGAATCAAAGCCCACACATCGCAGGGTTCAGGTTCAGGAACATGAAAGTTCCAGTTGGTATTGGTTCCTATCCTTACCAGGCTGGGATGGCATTTCTTAACCAGATCCACCAACGGCTGTCGATCAAAAGCCATGATCGGTTCAATGGTGACTCGGGTATTGATACCCAACTCGTGAAACTTTTCCATTGCTTCGGCTCGATCTTGAACGGACGGAGCCAGACCCATGAAGCCCTTATAGTCTCTGTTCGTTTCAATCGTGGTAACGACAGTAGATTTCTTGAAAGTCTCGTTATCGGCAAATCTTAACAAGTTACCGGGGTTCTTGCTCTGGAGGAAAATTTTGGCATCGGGAAACTGCTTAATGTAGTCGAGAATCCTGATGATCCACTCGTCCTTGACGTTGACCGCTCCGAGATCACAACCGGAACAGACAAAAATTTCATATTCCGAGTTTAAGTCGTAATCGAAAGCCGCTTCGTCCAGGTGTAACTCTTGCTGTGGTTTACCATATTCACCAACAAAGCAATACTCGCACCCATGACAGCAGCGACCTTTGATTGGGTTCCAGGTAGCGGTATTAATGTACATGTTACCGCCAGTTTTTTTCAGTTTCTTTTTTTTCTGCTCTGCCATGTTCTTGTATTTTAAGAGTAGGCCCGCCCTGTCACGATGACGGGCCCAATCAACTATTAGCAGTTACTGAACATCCGGCTTCTCACCTTTGATTATGCTATCCCACTGGAAAGAAGGATTATCAAAATAGAACTTCCAGCCGCAAAGAAAGAACTCCAAAGGAACGAAGTCAAAATCAAACACAGTGTCCAAACCGCGACACTCTTCGTTG
Source organism: uncultured Muribaculaceae bacterium (assembly GCA_905233915.1). Classification (GTDB taxonomy): domain Bacteria; phylum Bacteroidota; class Bacteroidia; order Bacteroidales; family Muribaculaceae; genus Sodaliphilus. Next base: position 11,317 of record CAJOFM010000005.1, read on the forward strand.
TCACATTGAGTAGCCATCCAGAACCATGCATCTGCAAGCTCCGAAGACTTCTTGGCACCACCAAAGCCACAGCGATAAATCGCCGATAAAGTATACATATGAGCAACAATGCCTAATCTGGCTCCCTTTTTAACATTGTCAAAAAACTTATCATACTCCATGAAACTATGGTAAAGTGATGACAACGTAAAAGCACCATGAATGGGAATGGCGGCTTCAAGCTTATGGTAAGTCTTCTCCGCTGAAACTCTATCTCGGTTAATCAAATAGTCATGTGCCTCATCCAATAATTCCCCTTCGCCATCACCAAAAATAGTTGTTTCATCGTAATGAAGAGTTGCAGGAACCTTGAGCCCATACTTAATGGCTTGTTTCTCGGCGTCTTCGGCATTGTAATAATGACTATCAGGCTCGTGAAGAGCATCGATAACATCAACAATACTGATATTCTTGAAGTGATCGAGATCATATCTCAAGTTGTCCATTGGGTCAAGAATATTAGACAGTCTCCGCCAGTACCGGGTATCAACAGTCCAATCGAAGCCAAGAAGTTGAAAGATCAAATTCATCGAACAAATATGTCCCCTTTGAGCAGCAAGCAGAACATGATGCTCGATTGATTTTTGATTGCAGCCTGAGTTACCGTCCAGATAAGAGAGTAAGCGGTAATAAGCTACTCTACAACGGGTATCGCCTGTTTGTTCTACAATTTCCTTCAGTTCCTGCTTAGCCATATCGAACTTACCTTCCTTGAGGTGTTGCTCAATAAGGACCAACATAGAGCTGTCGATAGCCTGAATCGGTGCCTTGAGGGACAAATCAGGTATAATCTGAGGATTTTCGTTGCCCAAGATGAACTGTTCGGCAAATTCAAACATAACCTTCTGCAGTTCACCCTCAGACTCATAGAGGATTTGAAACTCCTGAATACATTCGTTGAACTTTTCCTTGAGTTCGATAATCTCATCATCGCTCAAATCCAGCGGTACATCGTAGCGTTCACAAGCCAATTGCATTGTTTTTAAAAATAATTTGTCCATTTTTATTCATTTTTTTTGTTCTATTAATATCAGGCCCGCACCACGACGGGCCTTTGATTTATTGCTTATTAACAGTCTGATTCAATGTATATCATACTTGGTCGTCATTATCTGCAGTTATAGGTTATACACTTATTATTCTTCTGGTTTATAGACATTTAAGCTATATATAACATATAACCACATTAATTGTTGATGATCTTGCTGATATAAGGTTGCTTCACTCCCAATCCTTTAGCAAAGGCAGACTGGTTGGAGATGTGATGCCTTTTATTGAGTTCCCGGATGAGATCAGCCGTGGGGATGTTATCAAGCATCAATCCACTATTCTCCTGTTTCTGATTGAGGTTCAGGATCACACGTTTTCCACATGCCTGATAATAGTCCATACACCGAATAGCATAGTATATGCAGTCCATGTCAATCTTCAGGCCCAATGACGGCTTGGAAACATATCTCAACACCGCCACCACTCCAGCCAACCTGAGAATGTTGATCTGAAGCTTACCATAAAGGACATTTTCTGCAATAGTCGTGTTTTTTGAATTCCTCAGCATTGCCAGTTCATTGTAGTAACGAGTAAAAGCCAGCATCGCATCAGGTTCAATTTCCACGCTTGAACCACTTGGGAGGTTATAGATGAAGAAGACGATCTGTTCCCACAGGTTTCCCAGCAGCGGGTCGGCTCGTCTCATGCTATATGACGGGTACTCCTCATCGTCCGGCCAACAGAACAAGAAGCGTGGTCCTAAGCCGTTTGACCAGTTACCATGACCGAAACATTCTTGAATACGGTCAGGCTGGATTCCACCAAGAATACTCATGTAAGGCCTCTCGATGGTAATGCTACAGTTCGCCCTGTCTTTGAGGATGGGCGAATGGGAATAGATGCTCAACAGGTTGTCAATGATACCCTTAGTCATAAATAAACTGTGAATCTCATCGCGACACAGAAGCAGACCTTCTCTGTTCCTATCCAGAGCATTGATGATAGCGGCCTCTGAAACGTTATCAATAATCACCCGGATGGGTTTACCGTCGAAACTCTTGTTAGCATATTCAATGTTGAGTTTCGTAAGGGGAGCCGTCACCGCCTTGATGGGTTCTGTCTTACCGCCACCACTAGGGCACAACAGCACCTGCCAGAGACAAAGTGAAGATTTGAACTTATCCTTGACCGTAACCTTGTCCCCTGCTGCCGCTGAGGCTACACTGAAGACTGCAGCTGTAACGAAGTCAACTGGACATTGGTAGGTCTCGGCGACGTTCATAATATAATTCTGAAGGCGATCGTCGAGGCCCCAAATCGGAAGACTCGTCGGCTCCGGTCTCACCACTGTATGATCACTATTTGTCGTTTTCACTTCCTATTCTGGTTTGAGTTGTTATCAATACTTTGCATAAACCTGATAGTACCTTCAAGGCTGGTTCTATCGGCTCCTGCTATAACCTTCTCGCGAGCAAACAAATAATAGCAGTCATTGTAGCATGAAATAATGACGATACCTTCAAGCCACGAGTGGAATTCATTAAAGGGGATGAACCGGCACAATGAAGCAGGGAAAAATAGGTTGTCCTCGTTCAAGATCTCTCTGGGAGCATGATAAAGGCAGCCCAAGTAGCGATTCTGGATTTCTTCAATCGTGATTCTAAAGACATTCTCCTCAACCGCTAAGGCTGAAGCTATCTCATAATTGATGCTGGCTCTCCAATCTGTTCTTTCAGCCCAATAACGGCTGATGAATTTCGCCTCGTTCTCTGTGAGGCCCATTTCTGCGTCCTTGAGCCATCTCTTGAGCGAATCGGGCAGCGAGTCCCATATGTGGTCTGGGATTGACGGGATTCCATTCCCAGGCACGAAACCATTAATCGCACCACCATAGTTGTTTACAGCCCAATCGGTTGGTTCATCGTTGACGGAAGGGCCAACGCCGGCAACTACTTCAAAACTGTTATACATAAATCATAATATTTAAGAGTCGACCCGCCCTCTCACCACGGGCCGACGGTTGGATTTGAATTATTACTTCTCAGTGTTGAACGGGTGCTTCTCCATGTAGGCATTGAACTCAGCCTCCAGGATACCGATCCTGATAGCGTCCTTGGTGACACGAACACCGTCCTTTTTGCTGCCCTTAGCTTCCATGATCTTCTTCACCTGCTCCTGAGGGAACTGGTCGATGAAGGCGATCATGTATTCAGTGGCCTTCTCGTCACCACTCTTGCTTGACAGGGGTAACCACAGTTCTGAGACTTTAGCGGGAAACGCCTTGGTCTTGAGGGTATTGTCATCGCCTTCACTGAACTTCTTCACGAGGGCATTGTGGATCTTCACTGCCGAATCGTAGTGGAGGAAGATTCTATTGGCGTCACCACTAATTATATCTGTCTTGATGATGCGGTCTGTGCCCAACGTAATTGCCTCACATGCAGCCTGATAATTATATCCCTTTTGACGGAGTTGGTTGATACTAGTCCAACCCTTGTGAGCCTTGTCACCCTCTTCAAGGATTCGCTTTGTTACCCAGTCACCAGGTTTCCATACAGTTACCTGGGTGTTGATTACCTCGTAACTCTTGAGAATGTCGTAGTAGCCGGCACTGTTCTTCGTGGGGAAGATGGCGTAAACATTGGGCCAGTCCTTGGGGTTCAGACCAAGAAGATGGTTCATGCGGCCATTACCATCGAGGAAAATCAGTGTGTAACCCGCAAAAACAGGCTTGGTGGGATCATCGTTGGAGAAACGGATGACTTTAAGGCCAAGAGCCTCGGCCATTTTGTCGGTGATGACGATGAGGGGGTGTTGGGGACCGTACTTCATCAGACTCTCACCGGTGGTGGCTTCATCCTTACCGTGCTTGCGGTTAACCTCGGGAGTCATAAAGCTCACATCGTCCATAGCTGCTCCCTTAAGGTTGATAAGTGCGTTATCATCGAAGGCGATGGCGTGGAAGCGAGGATCAATACGAACACGCTTGATGTCAGCATCAACAACCGTGGTTACCCTCTCCAGCTCTTTTTTCTGCTCGTCGGAGTAGTTCAAGCTGAAGTCAGGGGTCGCCTTTGTCTTCTTGACTGCCTTCTTCTCGTCCTTCTTTTCCTCGGGACCCGTGGTTGCCTGGACCTGCTCGTCGCTACTACAGCTGGGGGCTCCATCAATAGGATTGACGGTCACCTTCGCCTGCTCATCGTCAACGGCGGTATCCGACTGAAGATTGAGTGCCTGGTTGGGCTTAACTACTACATTCTCTACATGGGCCTGAGATGCCAGGTCCACATCATTGCCTGTGTTGGGCTCTGCTGCAAAATTCTTACTCTCTTGTTCCATATTCTTGATTTTTAAATGATTAATATATAACTATGTTCTTGCACATTATTTATTATTAAGGGTGTTACGGTCAATCAGGGCCTGCAGAGCCTTTTTGGAGTACAAGCGGCGTCTTCCTATCTGTGTATAGGGCAAAGTACGTTTCTTGGTCCAGTTATAAAGGCATCTGGGCGTGATGTGAAGCATAGCTGCCGCAGTCTGTGCATCGACAAGTTCGTCCTGGGAAGTTGAGTTCTGTTGACCCTCAGCAACGAGAGCCTTAATCTCCTGCAACTCGCTCTTGATTGAGTCGAGTTCTTCTTGCTTAATAATGTATATTTTTTCTTCCATTTTATGTATATTTGAATATTTTGTTTTGATTTGTCGATGCAAAATTACTGCCTTTTTGATGCGCCAAGAAATAATTCAGCATTTTTTGTGTAAGTTTTCTATTTGATAATCAATTTCTTAGAAATTTCTAAAAACAATCGTAAGACAATGTAATCTCAAGGTAAGATAAAGTAAGAATAGAGTAGGAAAAATGTATATTATGCAATTTTGCCCAAGAAACTTAAGCTAGATAACTTAGTGCGAAGACCAAGATTGAGAATAATTGTTCTCGCTGTATTGTGAACAAAAAAAACGGACTGCACCGAAAAAGGCACAATCCGCTATGTACATTATATTATAATATTATATAAGAAGATTTCTCACCAAAATAGAGATATGTAAAAATGTTCCAGTTATGTTCCAGTAGGAGAATAAAAAAGCGCCAAAACTCAATGAGTTTCAGCGCCTTACGCTTTGTTTTCTGTACCCAGAGCCGGGGTCGAACCGGCACGGGTGTTACCCCATTGGTGTTTGAGACCAACGCGTCTACCGATTCCGCCATCTGGGCTTCGAAGCGGGTGCAAAGGTAAGTCAAAAATTTGAATTAGGGGCAAAAAATCGGACATTTTTTACCAAAATGCGATTTTTTTGATGCTGGGAGGACTAAAATAGAGGGTGGTTGTAGTAAATTTGCGGTCAAAAGATATGTTCTGTTATGGTAAATGACGAGAATAGGAAGGCTGCTGAGAATCCGTTTGCGCGGACAGAGCTGATGCTGGGTGCGTCGGCGATGGAGCGGTTGGCACAAAGCCGCGTGGCGGTGTTCGGCATCGGCGGCGTGGGCGGCTATGTGGTCGAGGCGCTGGCCCGCAGCGGTGTGGGCGCGCTGGACCTGGTTGATGATGACACCGTCAGCGTGTCGAACATCAACCGCCAGATCTATGCGTTGCAGAGCACGATTGGCCGCGCCAAGGTGGATGTGGCAGCCGAGCGTGTGCGTGACATCAACCCCAAGTGCAAGGTGACGGTCCACAGGATGTTCTATCTGCCCGAGAATGCTGACGAAATTGACATGACGCAATTTGACTACGTGGTAGATAGCCTGGACACCATCACGGCCAAGATGGAGATTGCGCGGCGCTGCCTGCGGCTGGGGGTGACGCACATCTGCTCGATGGGCGCGGCCTACAAGATGGACCCGATGGCATTCCGCGTGGCGGACTTTGACGCGACACGCATCGACCCGCTGGCGCGCATGCTGCGTAAGCTGCTGCACCGCGAGGGAATCCATCACTTCAAGTGCGTCTATAGCGAGGAGGAACCCCGATGGAACCCTGATGTGCCTGTGTATGTCGATGGGAAGAAGCAACCCGGCAGCAATGCTTTTGTACCCGCTGCAGCAGGCCTGCTCATCGCCCGCGAGGTCATCGTGGACTTGACCCATGACGTGAGCGAATAGACATTAACGACATCCAAACCATAACACGCGCCAGTGCTCTGATGAGTGCTGGCGCGTGTCGCAAAGGTTTGGTAGATAGAATACTGTGTGTGTGTGCTTTTTAATGCTTTTTGGACTTCTTCTTGCCTGAGGACTTGCCGCTGCCCTTGTCGGAAGAAGACTTGCTGCCTGACGAGGACTTCTTGCTCGTCTTGCTGCCACTGCCCTTTGACGAGGACTTGGACTTGCTGCCCTTTTTCTCGGCTGCAGCAGCCTGCTTGGCCTCGGCCTTGGTGGGAATCTTGATTTTCTCACCAGCCTTGATCTTGTTGCCGTCATCGATGCCGTTAGCACGCTTGAGGTCGCTGACCGAGACGCCGGTTTTCTCGGCAATCTTGGTGAGCGATTCACCCTTCTGCACGGTCACCTCGCTGGGTTGTTTGGGCTTGGATGATTTCTTGCTGTGCTTGCTGTTCTTGCTCTTGGAGCTGTGCTCGGCGGTCTCTCCCCTATTCTTGGATTTGTGACCCTTGTCCTTCTCGGTATATTTGGCATTGCGAGAACGCCAATTGCTGGAGTTGCTCTTGGATGCCTGCTGACGGACATACTGGTCATCATTCTTGGTCGTGGTAGATTTCTTGGCCGACGTCTCGGTCTCGGCCTTGGAGGTATAGGAGCCGGCCTTGTAAGGAGCCTTGGCTGCAGCCTGGGCCTCGATATTCTTCACCTCGTCGAACTGTGCCTGCTCGGCCATCGCCAAATCCTCGGCAGGCAACTCGGCCTGGGTACTTTGGCTCACGCCCGGTTCATCGTAATTGTCGGCACTGGCATTACTGTGGACAGGAGCCTTGACCTTGAGGTTGTCGCCACGACGCACGCGCTCACTGCTCATGTTGTTCATGGCCATAATCTCATTGGTGGTCATGCCATACTTTGAAGCGATGGTCGATAGGGTCTCGCCGCGGCCGACCTTGTGGGTGATAGTGCGCACGTTGCCACTCGAGGTCATTCCCGAGAGGTATTCCTCGGCGGTCGATACCTGGCCACCCGGCTCCACAACCTCGCGATGGGCATACAAGTCGTCACGGTAGTTGTCGATGCTGTCCTGGCTCATGATGAAGCTGTAAATCTGCTGCGAGGGCAACACGAGCGTGTAAGGATGGTTGTCACCCGGGATGACATCGGCACGGAACTGCGGATTAAAGGTGCGGATCTCCTCGATGGGCATGTTGAGCACCTGGGCAATCTGAGCGAAGTGGATGCGGCGGTTCACGCTGACGGTATCGGTAATCAACGGCTTGCGCGCCAGCGAGGGGCTGATGTTGTGCTGCTTGTAGTAGGTCATTGCATAGTTGGCGGCGATGAAAGCGGGCACATAGCCGCGGGTCTCACGAGGCAGGTACTCATAGATGTCCCAGAAGTCGCCCGAGCCGCCATTGCGGTGCAGCGCCTTGTTGACATTGCCGGGACCGCAGTTATAGGCCGCAATTGCCAACGACCAATCGTTATAAATCTGATACAGGTTCTTAAGATACTTGGCCGCCATCTCGCTGGAGCGATAGGGGTCACGACGCTCATCAACGAGCGAGTTCACCTCAAGACCCAGGCCCTTGCCGGTGCCAATCATGAACTGCCACAGGCCAGCGGCTCCCACACGTGACACGGCATTGGGGTCGAGCGCACTCTCGACGATGGGCAAGTACTTGAGTTCCAAAGGCAGTCCCTCCTTCTCGAGCGCCTGCTCAAAGATGGGCATGTAGTAGAGGCTCATGCCCAACATCTCCTCGATGAGGGTGCGGCTACGGTACACGTAACGCTCGATGTGCTTGCGCACCACCTGGTTGTAGGGCATCTCAATCACCGAAGGGATGGCAGCCAACCGGCGAATATAGGTTTCCTCGCCCACTTCTCCCGGCGACTTGTTTTCCACATCGGCGTCAAGCACGGTGTAGTTCTGCAAGTACCAGTTGGTCATCATCTTGTGGACATCGGTATCAAAGCTCTCGGGGAAGACGATGTCCTCGTCGGTGATGGAGTTCTTGAGGGAAAGGATGTTGTTCTTCCCGCGCGGCAATGCCAGCAACGTTGCCGCTGCCAGAGTTGCCATGAGAAGTAATGTGAAGAGTCGTTGTCTTGTCATATCTTGTTATGTTTTAATTTCATTTCAAAAACTGATGGCACACTGCAGTCCCAGCGAGGGCATCCGAGCACCAAGGGCAGTATTGTCGATGGCGGCAGGTGTGACATCAAGGGTGAGGTCGGGCGAGATGTCGAAGTGGGCCAGCGAGGCGTCCACATAGGCATCCACGATGTTGATCAGATACACGCCCACCATCGCGATAACGCAGATCTCACGATAGCGGCGATAGTAGTCACGCTTGCTCTTCATGACCTTTTGCAGCCATGCCATGTCCAGGTCACCCTCTTTGACGGTGGGCGGGAAAAAGTCCATGTAGCTGCGCGTGTCGGGATCATCATCCATCACGTCACGGTAGCCGCGCGAGTAATCCTTATACATGCGGTTATTCCATGACGCGCCATAAGTCAGCCCCACAAAGGCACCTACCACGATGGGCAGTTTCCAGTAGCGGCGGTTATAAATCTGTCCCAAGCCAGGGCACAAGGCCGACAACCACAAGGCGCGTTGCGGGTCGGGATTGAACACGCGCACCGCCGCTGCTGTAGAGGGCTGTGCCGTGCTGTCCATGAGAATCTCGACATTGTCAAGGCCCCTGATTGAGTCGATTGACGCGAAAACAATCGTGTCGCCCGAAGCATTGACCACCCGCACGGGGTGTGTATCGCCCAACTTGACCGTATCGCTCACCAGGACCGGCTTGCGTTCGTGATGACGGGACAAAGCGGTGGTGACGGTGTCGGGCTCAACAACGGTCACGGCCTCCTGAGCCATGGCGATGCCGCCATGCCCAATCAGGCACATCAGCAATGCTGCGACCCACCTGCACCACATCGAGTGACGATATGTCATCCTGCTTGCCACGCGCGCTGTCAAGAATTTTTCAGGTTATCAAAGATGCTGATGATCTTCTCGAGTTCTTCCTCGGTGGTGAAGGGGAAGGTGATTTTTCCCTTGCCCGTCTTGTCACAGGTGAACTTCACAGGCACACCGAAAGACTTGGCCAGATGCTTCTGCAAAATCTGGTAGTCGTTGACATTAATCCTCTTGATGCTGCCATCCTGACCCGACCTGTTAGCCTCGGCATCCTGTTGCATCTGCTTGGCACGCTGCTCCACCTGTCGCACCGACAAGCCTTTCTTGATGGTCTCGTTATAGAGTTTCAACTGCAGTTTGGGGTCATCGAGCGACAACAGGGCACGGGCATGACCCATATCGAGCGTGTGGTCATGCAGGCCCAGCTGCACCTCGGCGGGCAGTTTGAGCAGACGCAGGAAATTGGCGATGGTGGCGCGCTTCTTACCGATGCGCTCACTGAGGCGTTCCTGGGTGAGGTGATACTGGTCGATGAGTTTCCTGAACGTGAGGGCAATCTCGATGGCATTGAGATCCTCGCGCTGGATGTTCTCGATGAGGGCCATCTCGGTCACCTCACTGTCGTTGGCGGTGCGGATATAGGCAGGCACCGACTCCAGGCCGGCAAGCAGTGATGCACGGTAACGGCGCTCACCCGAAATGATCTGATAGGTGTTCTCGCCAGTGCTGCGCAGCGTGAGCGGCTGGATAATTCCCAACTCCCTGATGCTGGATGCCAGCTCCTCGAGGGCGTCCTCGTCAAAGTTCTGGCGCGGCTGGTCGGGATTGGGGGTTATCTGGTTAATGGGAATCTCGCTGATGGCCGACGAGCCTTCGGTCTGAATACTTTCATTAGAGAAGAGCTGGTCAAAACCTTTTCCCAAAGCTTTACGTTTCATTATTGTTGAGTTTATGGTTGATGATAATCTTGATGTTGTTTACTTCTTCACCTTGTCACGGGCGATGATTTCGTGAGCGAGCTGGATGTGGCTCGTGGCTCCACGGCATGACGGGTCATAGACGGTGACCGGCAAACCGTGGCTTGGCGCCTCGCTGATGCGGATGTTGCGCGGGATGACGGTGTTGAACACCAAGTCCCCAAAATGTCCCTTCAACTCCTCAAAAATCTCATTGGCGAGTCTGAGACGGGCATCATACATGGTGACAAGAAATCCCTCGATGCGCAGGCCAGCATTGAGTTTCGCCTTAATAATCCGTATCGTGTTCAGTAACTTGCTGATACCTTCCAGCGCAAAATACTCGGCCTGGACCGGAATGATGACACTGTCGGCTGCGGTCAGGGCATTGACAGTGATCAGGCCCAACGAAGGACTGCAGTCGATGATGATGTAGTCATAATCATCCTTGACCTGGGCTATGGCATCCTTGAGCACACGCTCACGGCCCTTGCGTTCCACCAGTTCCAGCTCAGCACCCACCAGGTCGATGCGTGAACCCAGCAGTTGCAGGTTCTCCACACAAGTGTCAACCGTAGCGCTGCGCATGGGGTAGTCGTCAACCAGACATTCATAAATGGTTGAGGACATCTCTTTGGGCACAATACCCAGTCCCGATGTGGCGTTGGCCTGCGGGTCGGCATCGATAAGCAGCACTTTTTTGCCACTTGCTGCCATGGCTGCCGATAAATTAATGGAGGTGGTGGTTTTGCCTACCCCACCCTTTTGATTGGCTATAGCTATTATTTTTCCCATTAGGTAGTTTTTTCTAAAAATGTTGATCGAACACTGGCGGCGCCTCACCAATTTTGATGCGAGCATCCATTGGATTCGGCTTGCACAGTGTTTCACGGATGCAAAGGAACAATATTTATATCAAAAAACCTCTAAAAACTCCGTTAAAATGGGTAAATTGTTCAAAAGTAACCTTACTTGTTAATAACTCGTGGAACATTGCATTTTTAATCACAAACAGGCTAAAATCCCTGCACATCACACCAATAAAGTAGTGGCCTCGTCGTCGCGACGAGGCCACCCGTTGTAAACCTTAAAACATCTTTTCTAACGGGCTGTTACCTATTTAAACCCCAGCCCGCTTTATTCTATTACCAAAATTCTTTAATATTCGGGATATAATTTGCAAAGATAGCGTTATAATCTGAAAAAACCATCCATTGGCGCGCAAAAAAGTACAAAACAAAACATTTAACTATAATTTTGAAGCAATTGTGAAAAATTGCCGTAACTTTGCAGACTATCATAAATCGAGAACCGTTCTGCGCCAGGAGTCTGAGATCTTGCCGTGGAATTGTTCTTGTGAATGTGACTAAATAACTAAAAACAAAATATCTTTATACAAATGAAAAAATTAACCTTTTTACTGTTATTGGCCCTCGTTACGGGGCTTCGCGCAATAGCTGTTCCCGCCTATCCACTGCCAATTTCAGTACCACAACCCGACGGCACCCTGGTTTCCATCAAGCTCGTGGGTGACGAATTTTACCATTTTAATACAACTGCCGACGGATATACCGTCATGCTCAACCAAGCAGGAGCATACGTATATGCTCAATCAGATGGCCAATCCATCATTCCGACGCATGTCCTTGCCCATGACGAGGGCAACCGCAGTATAGAAGAACTCGCGCTGCTCGCCAACACACCCAAGTTCCTGACCGACCGTGCAGAGTCCCAGCAGGCAAGTGCCCGCCGCAAGGCGCCCCGTCACATCGATGTTGCCGACTTTGACTTTGAGAATTTCCATGGACTTGTGATTCTCATCGACTTCCCCGACAGGCAATTCTCCATTGGTGACCCTCAATCATTCTATGACACGCTGTTCAACACCGAGAACCTGACAAGCTACGTTGATGCTTATACCGGAAGAACTGTTTCGTGTAAGGGAAGTGTCAAGGACTATTTCAAAGACCAATCCAATGGCATTTTCAAGCCCCACTTCGATATATTCGGTCCATATCGCTCGAGCTACCGCTCGGACCAATTCACCAACGCTAACACCCAATCCATTTTCAGGACCATCCTTAACAAGGCTGATGCTGACGTGAATTTCAGGAATTATGACGGCAACCACGACGGTAAAGTGGACATGGTAGCCTTTATCGTTGCCGGGTACAGTGCTGCCATGGGCAATAACGAGAACTACCTGTGGCCCCACGAGTCGATATTGAGTGCAGCCCGCAAGGACAACATCGACCTGGACCGCTACTCCTGCTCCACCGAGCTTTACGGATATGAAGCCACCCCGAGTTCGGTACACATCGACGGTATCGGCACCATTTGCCACGAGTTTAGCCACGTACTGGGTCTTCCCGACTTATATGACACCGACGACAATGGTAGCGGTGGCGATAGCCATGTTCCTGGCTACTGGGACTTGATGGCAGCCGGTAACTATAACAATGAGGGTCTCACTCCCGCTGGCTACTCCTTGTTCGAGCGCTATGCATTGGGATGGGCCAACCCGCAAGTCATCGAGAGTGAGGGTACATTAACCCTCCAGCCGCTTAACGTATCACACGATGGCTATATTCTCATGTCCCCCACCGACCTGGAATTCTACGCCATCGAGAACAGGCAGAACACCGGCTGGGATACCTACCTCCCCGGCCATGGCATGCTCATCACCCGCGTCGATAGCACCAATGTGCAAGCCTGGAACGATAACGATGTGAACTGCGACCCCAACCACAACTACCTTGAGTTAATTCGCGCTGCAGGCAGCTTGAGGGACGACAAGGCTAGTGACCCCTTCCCCGGCACCAAGAATGTGACTGCCATCGGCAACGAAACAATGCCGAGCCTCAAGTCATGGACTGGCAGTGACAATCAATTTGAACTTTATGACATTACCGAGAATGATGGTATCATCACCTTCAGTGTCGAAGCAGCCAAGCCCCGCTATATCCTTAAGGAGACTTTTGAGCAGATGCCCGCCACCACAAGCACAACGGCATCTAATGTTCAGGGTGACTTCGCAAAATGGTCATTCTCCAAGGTCAACGTAACGGCACCCGGAAGCTCCAAGTGCATCGGCCAACACAGCGCGATGACCAAATTGGGCGGCCGACTCTTCACCACAACGCCCATTACCGAAGCCATCGGCCAGGCGAGCATCAAGGCGTTTAACGCCTCGACAACTGTAATCAAATACCGTCTGGAATATTCAATCGATGGCGGCACGACATGGACCATTGCCAAGACTGTCAACGGCCAGGAGACTGCCGATATCTCGGTCTACACCATCACGCAAGCCACCTGGAATCTGGACATCAAGAAGAGTGATTCCGCTCTATTCCGCATCACCCATATTGCAGGTAACAAATCGGCTTACATCGATGACTTCTCACTGTATGCACCCGCCAAGGACTTTGCCACTGGTGACGTGAACGGTGACGGCGAGGTTAACGTGGCCGACGTCAATGCCCTCATCGACATCATCATGAGCGGCAGCACCGACGCTGACACCATGTCACGTGCCGACGTGAACAACGACGGCGAGGTCAACGTGGCCGACATTAACGCCATTATTGATATTATCCTGTCTTGATTATTCCCGCATAACCAATAGTTACATCTATCGTCCTGAAGCTATGAAGAAGAGTTTAATAATCCTGGTGATGGGATTGGTGTGCCTGGGGGCACGTGCCATCCCTGCCAACCCCACCCCCGTTAAGGTGACACAACCCGACGGCTCCACCTTGACCCTCACCTTGCATGGTGACGAGTTCTACCACTACGCCACCACTCAGGATGGCTACACCGTGGTCAAGAACAACAAGGGATACTATACCTATGCCAAACTTGATGGCAGTAACCTCGTGAGCAGCAACATCGTTGCGCACGATAAACCACATCGCAATGCCGCTGAGCGGGAAGCCCTTAACAAGATCACCAAAAGGCTCACCAGCCCCTTGATGGTCGATAACGGCATGCAGATGAAAGCCAAGCGTAACAGCGCAATGCGCCGCGTGGGCTCGGATGGGTATATGGATTACGACAATTTCCGTGGTCTCATCATCCTGATCAATTATACCAACAAGAAGTTTTCCATGCCCGAGGCCAATGACTTCTATAACACCATGGTCAATACCCATGACTTCCACGGCTACACGCACAAAGGCAGGTTTGTCCCCATGACGGGTAGTGTGCGCGATTACTATTATGACAATTCCAACCACATCTTTGACCCATCATTTGACATCGTGGGCCCTGTGGAGGTGAATTATTCCTGCACATACCCTCAGAGCACTAACAATGCAACACCCGTATTCCTTGCTGCCCTCCAAGCCGCCGATAACTTGGTCAATTTCTCGGATTACGACTCGGACAATGACGGATATGTGGACATGGTGTTCTTCCTCGTGGCAGGCTTCTCGGCTGCCTATGGCGGCAACAACGATAACTACTTGTGGCCTCACATGTACTATCTCTACAACGCTCCCATGCGCGATGGTGTGCGATTTGGCCTATATGCCTGCTCGACCGAGATTGCCGGTTGGGAAGCTTATGGCGAAAATTATTATGATATCGAGGGCATTGGCACTTTCTGCCATGAGTTCGGCCATGTGTTAGGCCTCCCCGACCTTTACGACACCGACTATAAGGAGGGTGGTGGCGAGAGCCGTCACCCCGGCAATTGGTCAATCATGTCGGGCGGCAGTTACGGCAACTATGGTCGCAACCCCGTGGGCTATAGCTTGTACGAGCGTTATGCGCTGGGATTTACTCAGCCCATCCTGATTGATTATGAAACCGAAGTTTCCATGCAGCCTCTGGACCTAAGCAACACAGGCTACCGCTTGAACACGCACAACTCCGAGGAGTACTTCCTGATTGAGAATCGTCAGCCAGGCAAGTGGGATAAGAATCTGCCTGGTCATGGCATGCTAGTGGCACGCGTTGACTCGTCAGATGCCGAGACTTGGGCATATAATCAGGTGAACTGCAATCCCAAGCACATGTATTATGAACTACTGCGCGCCTCTTACACCGGTAATGACAGCCCCTCTGACCCCTTCCCGGGCACACGGATGGTGACATCTATCACCAACCGCACATCACCCAACCTGCGCACATGGAATCAAAACCTGAGTGATTTCATCTTTACCGATATCACCGAGGCCAATGACATCGTCACATTCCAAGCCATGCTGGACACCACCATCAAGTACCTCATCGAGGATTTTGAGTTGATGCCTGTCACAACCGACCAGAGCGCACAAGGTGTACAGGGCGCTTTCAACGGATGGAATTTCTCCAAGTGTACAGTGAATTCTTATGAGACATTATTCTCGCATGGGGCCAACATTGGTGTGGCGATGAAAAAGCCCAGCAGCATCACGATGACAGATCCGCTCGCTATCGCCCCCTATGCCGTGTCATTTGCTGTGGATAATCCCACAAGCGCAGAGGCCAAGGTGCGTGTTTACTACTCACTGGACAAGGGCGCAACGTGGCAAAACCCCGATAGCCCCGACCTTGTTGCCCCCAAGTATTCCAAGGGGACAGCATTCATTACCCTGCCCACCGATGCTCCCATCATGCTGAGGTTCATGCAGGTTGCAGGTAAGGATAAGTCAGCTTGCTTCCTCGATGACATCAAGCTGTATTACGATGATGTTTGGCCCGTGCATGTCGATGGCGACGTGAACCTCGACGGCGAGCTCAGCATTGCCGACGTGAATGCCGCCATCAGCATGGTGCTGGACGGCCAACAGCTCCCCGAAGGTGATGTGAACGGCGACGGTGAGGTGAATATCGCCGACGTGAACATGATTATCGACCTCCTGTTGCGCTGATTGCAGGGCGACAGGAGACATCAACCATGATGATATCCAACTCTATTCATTAACATTAATAAAACCAGAGCTTATGAGAAAATGTATTTTTGTACTTGTGATGGGATTGATGTGCCTGATCGCACGGGCCGTCCCCGCTGATCCCACTCCCGCCCAGGTAACCCAGCCCGACGGGAGCAAGCTCACCCTAGTACTCCATGGTGACGAGTTCTTTAACTACTTGACGACTATTGACGGATACACCGTTGTCAAGAACAATGCAGGTTTTTACACCTATGCACAACTCAAGGGCGACCAGTTGATTCCCAGCCACTTCATCGCTCGCGATGAGAATCAGCGCACCGACGCCGACCGTGCCGCCATTGCCAACCTGCCTAAAGGCTTGACCAGCCCTGCCATGGTTCAGAACGGCAAGAAGATGAAGGAGCACCGCAACAATTTGATTCGCGGCATCGGCCACGGCGGTCACATGGACTACAGCAAGTTCCGCGGCTTGATCATCCTCATCAACTACACCGACAGGAATTTCAATGATTACGTTCCCAGCAACTACAATCCTGTTGACTTTTACGAGGCTATGGTCAATAGCCACGACTATCAGGGATTCACACTTCCCTTCGGCACCAAGATTGATGCGATGGGTAGTGTTCGCGATTACTATTATGACAACTCGTTCCATCAGTTTGACCCGCACTTTGACATCCTGGGCCCGGTAGATGTTCCCTTTGCCTGCACCGACGCCCATCAGTTCCGTTGCGACTCCATCTTCTTTGCCGCCCTCGAGGCACTTGACCCCGAGGTGGACTTCAGCCAGTATGACACTGATGAGGACGGCACAGCCGACATGGTGTTCTTCATGGTTGCAGGTCACGGCTCGGATGTGACTGCCAACGACAGGGACTATCTGTGGCCCCACATGAAGAACTTCGAGAATTCTCCCGTGCTTGACGGTGTGAACTTCAGTCTCTATGCCTGCTCGACCAATATGACGGGCGAGGAGGATGAGTACCGCATCAATTACAACAATGTTGCCGGCATTGGCACCCTGTGCCATGAGTTCAGCCATTGTCTGGGTCTGCCCGACTTCTATGATGCCGATGGGGAAGGTAGCGGTGGCACCAACCGCAACTATCCCATGACCTGGTCTATCATGGCCAGCGGCTTCAGGAGCAACAACGGCCGCAATCCTGCGGGCTACAGCTTGTTTGAGCGCTATGCCCTAGGCTTCGCACAGCCCACCTTGATTGAGGGTCCAGACACCATCTCGATTCCGGCTCTTGAAAAGACCAACATGGGTTACCGCATGAACACTGCCAATGAGGGTGAGTACTTCATCATCGAGAATCGCCAGCGCATCAAGTGGGACAAGAACCTTGCAGGCCCCGGTATGCTCATCTGGCGCGTCGATTCATCTAATGTCGATGTCTGGGAGAACAACTTGGTCAACTCCAATCCCGAACGCTCCTACTATGAGTTGATCCGTGCTAAATTCAGTGGATTGAGCGACAGTTACAATGATCCATTCCCCGGTGTTTCCAATGTCACTTCCATCAGTAACATTACCCAACCCAGCCTGCGCACTTGGGACGGCAAGATGAGCCAATATGCCTTTGTTGACATCAGCCAGGCCGACAGCATCATCACCTTTGTGGTAATAGAAGACAATTCCAAATTCTCTATTGAGGACTTTGAGAAGATGCCCGTGGGCGCTACCCTCAATGAGCGTGGTGTAGCCGGTGTTTATGCTAATTGGGACTTCTATAATTGTGCTGTCGTTGACACGGCACAAGTGGGCAATGGTCATGTCGCAGCCATGAGAAACGGCAGCTATCTCAACACTGTTGAGAACCTGAACAAGATTCCCATGGTCGTGCGCTTCAAGATCTACAACCCCACTTCGACAGGTGTGATGTTCACGCCGCAGTATTCCATTGACAACGGCAAGAAATGGAAAGGCCTTGATGAGTACCCCTATGACTTCTATGTCGCAGCCGGAGGCACAACCACAGCAAGCATTAACTCATTGCCCACCAATGTTCCTATCATTTTACGCATCAAGCAGACCTCGGGCAGCAGCACTGAGTATTGCTTCATCGATGACATCGAGATCTGTTACGAGAACACTTGGGAGCCCGAGGAGCCCGAGTATGAGCTGGGCGACGTGAACCGTGATGGTTTCATCAACGTGACAGACGTTACCATGCTCATCAACATGATCCTCAACAGCGCTGACTATGACGCCATCGGTGACATGGATGCCAGCGGCGGCCTCAACGTTAACGATGTTACCATGCTTATCGCACGCATCTTGAACGTATAAGAGTTGACCTATAGGTCCAATCACTGAATAGCAAGTGCCCTCATAGCCGTCGAACACCGGCTATGAGGGCACTTCAATTTACTGGTCGCCCCGATGGGGCTTGAATGGGCCCTTTTTATTGCAGGGGTTGCTCCCCTGTCTATTATCTGGTCGCCCCTAACGGGGCTTCTTAGCGGAAACCGGAAATCATATATCATTTATTCGTGTCCAGTATAAACGCTTTGGTATAGAAGCTTTAGGATGTAGGGCCTCGCCTTGGCGTGGCCGCTATAAGGCAATAGTATACCTAACGCCGATTACACGAATTAACACTGGTTTTTTCTCGATAATCAGTGTTTTTTAAGGAGACGAACGGCCACGCCAAGGCGAGGCCCTACAGCATGCCACAGGCGAGTCCTATTAGTCAATTCTTTTTTTCAAATGATTATCAATCAAGACACTACAATGTAAAATGCATTTTTTACCGGACACCAATATATCTGTCATGATGAAGAAAACGGAGGACACTCGTTGAGATGTCCTCCGTTTTCTATTATAGAAAAACTCTGAAAACTCAGTGATTAGTTGTTCAGTACGAGCTGAATCAAGGCGGTAACGTCGGCTACGTTAATTTGTCCAGCCTCATCGCCATCAACATTGGCCAGGTCTGCAAAGAATTCCTCAGGCTGTTCACCAGAAGTCAGTACATACTGGATCAAGGCAGTAACGTCGGCCACGTTCACCTCATGATCGTGGTTCACATCACCAAGCGCCCACTCGGGTTCGGGAGGAGTTACCCAATCGCCAACGGTGAAGGGCACGGGATCATCCAGGAACCACATCCAATCAGGATCAGAACTGCTAGCGAAATAAGGAGTATAAACAACTACATAATAGGTTTTACCCTGAGTCATATAGTAGAGAGAGTAGTCACCGCTCAAGTCGAGAGTAGCAATGCCATAGTCTTCGTCAATCTGAACACCAGTAGCTGTCTTGGTGACAATAGGGCTATACTTACCATCAGAGCCCTTGGAAACGATACCATACTTCAAGGTGCCATTCCAAATACCGCTCAGGGACTGGATGTCGATAGTGATGCGCAGGTCGTTGGCAGGCATGGTGTCAGCAACGAGATTCACATTCTTCACAACAACACCACCAATGCCGGTTGTGTCAGGGCTGATGCCGATGATGGCAGCCTGATTGTGGTTGAAGCCTGAATCATAGGCACTGTAGGGAGCATAAGAAGACTCAGGCCTGGGGGACAGCAGTTCCCAATCAAAATAGGTGTTGTATTCTTCGGGTTGGAAACCCCAGTTGACATGAACCTTACCGTTGGCATCATAACCGTCCAGCACAAAGGCGTGACCGATATTGCAGGCGTTACCGTCGTTGTCAATGGTCCTGTAACCCATGTAATAAATGGGACGACCGTTGTTGAGCTCGTTGTACATCATCTCATACCAAACCGAATCGTTATAAGCATAACTGCTCTTCTGAACGTACTGGATGTTGGAGTTGAAGTCAAAGAAAGCGATCATGCCCCTGAACACGTTCCTGAGAAGGGCATCACTGCTCGAACCTGAGTAGATGGTGTGGAAGGCTACGCCGACTTCATATACGAGCTCAGACACAGCCTGGGCGTTATAAGCAGTCTCGCCATAGCCATTTTTCATTTGAGAGTAGTTGTAGGACCAGTCATCAAATTTTGCATAAGCGGTCATCTCATTGCCATCCAGCATGTAGGTATAACGGTTCTCGCCAAAACCCTTGTAGGGATGCCTCAAACCCTTCATGATGGTTGAGAAAGCCACGGGAACGCAACCTGCATAGCAGCGACCGTTAGAGGTCAGAGCCCTAGGTGAGGTGGGGCAATTGTTGTTGTAGGGAGGGAACTGATGCCAGTGAACCTCACCACAGATGGGATACACGCCATAGGGCTGCAGATTGTAATTCAGGCGGGGAGCCTTGGCAGCACTGGGATTATGACGCTTCATCTCCAATGAATTCTGATAGCATTCGAGCATCTCTTTCAGGAGGTCGGGAGCTTCGTCGAAATTAAACGAACCCGTGGGGCTATAACCCAGGACGGGAGTTGACAGGTCATCACCGGCAACGATAACGAAGCCATTGCCGTCTTCACGATTAAACACATAGTAGTCAGTCTGACCCTTCAGGTTCATTGCTGCATAGTTTAAAGTCATCTTGACGTTAGAAGCATTGAGCTTGGTCGATTTGGCAAACTGCTGCTTGGCAATTACCTCGGCCTGGGCAGGGGTAATGACACTAGCGTTAATGCCTTGGGCACAGAACGCCATCACTGCAATTAAAAAGAAGAATTTTCTCATAATAATATCTGAATTAAAAACACAAAATCATCTCAGGCAGAAAAACGCTATAAGGCTGTTAATCTGAAGGTTATTGTGTAATCTAAAAAAGGAGGGCAATCCAGTTGGTTTTATAATAACAAGCAACTTAATTGATTACACCTCACAATCTTTAAATTTCTAACGGCGCAAAGTTATGTTATTTTTGTGGAAACATCAAAACATTTTGGTTAAATCTTATAATAATTCTAAAACTAAAGTTTTAGCCCTACGATTACCGATAAGAGTCACAATCATTGAAACTTCCATCAGTACTACTAATTACAGTTAACTAAAAATAACAATTTTTCACATGCTATTCTTGTTTATTTCAAATAGTTGCAGTACCTTTGCACCAAAGTTGGAAATATATTAATACTATTCATCCTAAGCAGACACCACGTTGTGAAACGCGGTGTCTGTTCTTTGCATATTTTGATTTATACCCACTAGCGGGCATAAATGCCTTGGGGGCCTATTGGTTCAGGATGATGCGGATCAATGCCGTTACGTCGGCTACATTCACTTGACCATCGCCGTTCACGTCGGTCAGCGAATCCTCGATGGATGTGCTGTTGAGAATCAGGCTAATCAACTCGGTCACATCGGCAACGTTGACAAAGCCGTCGCCGTTGATGTCACCGGGTTGAGCAGCGTTCTTGTCGGTGAAGTAGCCCGGGTTGCTCGGGCCGCCGTCGATGCGGGCATAGGACACATCCAAATGGTTGACATCATAGGTCGTTCCCTGGCCGCCCACCAGGCTGCTACAGGACCGGAACATATCATTAGAGTCGGTAACGGCTGCCGTGCTCCAGCCACTGCCCACATAGATGGTCCGCAGATTAGTGCAGCGATAGAACATACCAATCATTTTGGTCACCTTGGATGTGTTAAAACCGCTCAAGTCGAGGCTGGTCAAACCAGAACAGCCATTTAACATGGTAATCATATTGGTCACTTCGCTGGTGTTCAGGTAGCGCAGACCAGTGATGGATTCAAGGTTTCCCATTGCATGGAACCAACGGAAGGTGGTCGTCGGGCGGGCATCAGCGAACGAGGAGTTAAAGACCACCTTGGTCACACTGGATTCGGTGCCGTCGGTGAACCAATAGGGCTCGATATCGCCCTCGTTCAGGTCGTAGGTCGTGCCCGTGCGGCTGCTGCGCTGGTTGTCGAAGTAGAACGTGAACGTCGTGTTCTCGGGAGTATAGCATGCGTAGGAATCAACGTAAGCTGCTGTACGCAGGGAACAAAGCAGGCACGCTATCAGAGCGAGCGATTTCAAGATAATGTTCTGTTTCATAACGGTAGCTGATTTAAGGGTTAATTCTATTCTTGTTAAGTATTGAGCAAAAATACAGGATTATCTGCAAAATTCCTAATTTATTCTGCAAATTCTTGTGCTTAACAATAAAATACCGTAACTAAAATACTGGTTTTTGTAAATAATATTGTACATTTGCACCCAAATGAATTAACCCTTTCACTTTTCACACATCAGTAATTTCATTGTCATGTTAAGAAAGATACGCATAATTCTCGCAACGATCATGATGCTCATGATCACGCTGCTGTTTCTCGACGTGAGCGGCACGTTGCACCACTACCTGGCCTGGACAGCGCGCATCCAGTTCCTGCCTGCCCTGCTGGCCCTGAATGTGGTTGTCATCGTGGCGTTGGTATTGTTGACGCTCATCTTTGGCCGCATCTACTGCTCGGTCATCTGCCCGCTGGGCATCTTCCAGGACATTGTGTCGTGGATACACGGCAAGCGCAAGAAGAACCGCTTCACGGCAAGTCCCGAAAAACGATGGTTGCGCTATGGTGTGCTGGCGCTGTTTGTCATCGCCTTTATAGCCGGGGTTCACTCGCTGGTGGCCCTGCTGGCACCCTATAGCAGTTATGGCCGCATGGTGACTAACCTGCTGCTGCCGATTTATCAATGGGGCAATAACCTGCTGGCATCGATTGCGGCACGCGTGGACAGCTATGCTTTCTACGGTGTGGATGTGTGGATGAAGAGTCTGCCCACCTTCCTTATCGCCCTGGCAACATTCATCATCATTGCCGTGCTGGCATGGCGTGGCGGCCGCACCTATTGCAACACCATCTGCCCCGTGGGTACGATTCTGGCCCAGTTGGCCCGTTTCTCATGGTTCAAAGTATATTTTGACACCGACAAGTGCAAGTCGTGCAGCCTGTGCACCAAGAACTGCAAGGCATCCTGCATCGACTTCACGACCCACAAGGTCGATTACACCCGTTGCGTGACCTGCGGCAACTGCATCGAGAAGTGCAACTTTGGGGCACTGCACTATGGCCACCCCAAGGCTGCACCCCAACCTGTGAAACCCACCGGTGATGAAAAAACCGAGACGACCGATACCGCACGCCGCGCCTTCCTCGTGGGAGCAGCCATCGTGGGTGCCGATGTCGCCCTCGCCCAAGCTGCCAAGAAGGTGGATGGCGGCCTCGCCGTCATCGAGGACAAGGTGCCCGCCAAGCGGTCCACGCCTATCACACCTCCTGGCTCGGTGGGTGCCAAGCACTTCGCCCAGCACTGCACCGCCTGCCAGTTGTGTGTCGCCAAGTGCCCCAATGGCGTACTGCGTCCCTCCAGTGACCCGATGCGCCTGATGCAACCTGAATTAAGCTTTGAGCGTGGAGCCTGCCGCCCCGAGTGCGTCGAGTGCTCCACTGTGTGTCCGACAGGAGCCATCAAACCCATCACCATTGCCGAAAAATCCTCAACACTCATCGGCCATGCCGTGTGGGTTAAGGAAAACTGCCTGATCCTGAGCGATGGCGTGAGCTGCGGCAACTGCGCCCGCCACTGTCCCGCTGGTGCCATCATGATGGTGCCCAGCAACCCCGAGGACGAGACCTCGCCCATGGTGCCTGCCGTCAACACAGCCATGTGCATCGGCTGCGGCACCTGCGAGTATGTGTGCCCGGCAAGGCCGTTCAGCGCTATCTATGTAGAGGGACACGAAGTCCACAGCCAGATTTAGGTTAAAGGTTAGAGGTTAATGGTTAATGATTAAAGGTTACAGTCATGAACGACAATAAGAACAACGACAAGCATATCGGCGGCAAATCATTATCTCGCCGCACCTTCCTCAAAGCATTGGGACTGGGAACCGCCACAGCAGCGGCTCCAGCCATCGTGAGCTGCGCCTCAGGTGAAGGCAAAAAGGGTCCCGTCCAGGAACCGCCCATTGGCAAAATGACCTATCGCGAGAACCCCAAGACCAAGGAGAAAGTCTCCATCCTGGGCTACGGCATGATGCGCCTGCCGGGCAAGAGCGGCAAGCCCTTTGGCCGTGATAATGAGGATGAAATCGATCAGGATATGGTCAACAAGCAGATTGACTATGCCATCGAGCACGGCGTGAACTACTTTGACACGTCGCCCGCCTACAGCCGTGGCCTGAGCGAGCGCGCCACGGGCATTGCCTTGAGCCGCCACAAACGCGACGAGTATTTCATCGCTACCAAGTTGTCCAACTTCACGCCCGAGTCACAAACCCGCGCCGCGAGCATTGAGATGTTCCAGAACTCCCTCAAGGAACTGCAGGTGGACTACATCGACTACCTGTTGCTGCACTCCATCGGCGGCGGCACTGGCGAGGAAGCGATGGAACTCTTCAGGCAACGTTACATCTACAACGGCATTCTGGACTACCTGTTGGAGCAGCGCGAGAAGGGTGTCATCCGCAACCTGGGCTTCTCCTATCACGGCGAGATTGCCGTGTTTGACTATCTGCTGGATAACCACGATAAGTACCACTGGGACTTTGTGCAGATCGAGTTGAATTACCTGGATTGGAGACACGCCAAGGACTTCAGCGAGGAGAACACCAATGCCGAGTACCTGTATGCCGAACTCGACAAACGCGGCATCCCTGCCGTAATCATGGAACCGCTGCTGGGTGGCCGCTTGGCATCATTGCCTAAGCCGCTGGCACGCAAGATTCTGGCCCGTGACCCCGAGCGCAGCCTCGCCTCTTGGGCATTCCGTTATGCCGGTTCGTTCCCCCGTGTACTCACCGTGTTGAGCGGTATGACCTACATGGAGCACTTGAAGGAGAACCTGTGCACCTATAGCCCGCTTGAGGAGTTGACCGAAGAAGAGAAGACTTTCTTGTATGGCATCGCCGATGAGATTGTGGGCTACAATACCATCCCCTGCAACGACTGCAAGTATTGCATGCCGTGCCCCTATGGCATCGACATTCCTGGAGTGCTCACCCACTACAACAAGTGCATCGCCGAGGGCAACCTCTCACGCGACCGCAACGATCCCGACTACGCCCGCGCCCGCAAAGCCTTCCTTATCGGCTATGACCGCAGCGTGCCCAAGCTGCGCCAGGCCGACCACTGCATCGGTTGCGGCAAGTGCGTCGAACATTGCCCGCAACGCATCCAGATACCCCGCGAGATGGAACGTATCAACAACTACGTTGAGGCATTGAAACGCAACATCGACAGGGGTCTGGAAGCATAGCGGCTTTAGTAATATCAATTATTCAGGATGATTGAGATAAGGGATGTGACGTCTGCCACATTCACCATACCGCTGTTGTCCATATCGGCGACCTCGCGGTAGAAGGGGTCAACAGGGTTACCTAAGATATAGGCGATCATGTCGGTGACATCAGCGACATTGACAAAACCGTCGCCGTTCACGTCACCCATTTCTAATCCACTTTCATCCAAATAAGGCAGATAGGTATCGGTCACATCGCGCACCTGGTACTTGTTGCTCTGGGTCGTCACCTCAAAGAACGAAGTGGTCCTCACACCGGTCACGTCCACCGTCTGGTGACTGCTGGCCGTGCTACCGCCCTGATTGAACACGAAATTCACAGCGTAATTGGTTCCCGTGATGGTGAAGGTCTTGTAATAGAACTTCTCACCGTTAACCATGCGCGTGTCGGTAATCACTTGGCCCGGCCAGTTGCCGCACTGCTGCACATTGTTGCTGTCCCAGCAGTAGTAAACGACTTGGGGCCAGTTGTTGGGAGCGATAGTCGGGTCTTTGAGAAATACAGTGATCTCATAATTATCAAACACCTCGTTAACAACGGTGTAGTTGCGCGTGATGACGCCACGCACCGCACCATTAACCAGCAAACCAGCCTTCATGGTCAAGCACTTGTTGATCAACACACTGCTTCCACTGGCAATCACGGTACCGTTAGTGGCCGTGGGCTCAGTGCCGTCAAGGGTATAGACAATCTGTGCGCCCGAGGTGGCACTCACAGCAGTTAACGTGACATCAAACGGGTCCACGTATGTGCCGCTGGGTTTGTCGGCCCAGGCGGTCTCGGTGCTCTTGCTCAGTGCCAAGCGATAGCCGCTGCCGCTGGCCACGACAACATAGGACGACGGTATGCTGTAACTGGTGCTGCCCATGGCAGCCAGCAACGAACCGCGGGAGCCCGTCGTGTACTGCACATGATAGTTGGAAGATGAACTGGACGCCAGTTGGCTGGTCGTGCTCGTGTTGGTGATGCCGGCCAGCTGACGGGCATAAATCATCTGCTTGATGCTCTCCTTGTAAGTCTGCCAATGCTTGAGGAAGATGCAGGGCGTGCCCGGCAGTGCCAGCATATAGGCATTGGCGGCCTCAACATACTGGTTGAGGGGGTCCTGAGGATCGCTGGCGCTGCGGTATTGCGTGTCGTGGTTTTCCACAAAGGTCACCGAGTAGCGGCGGTAGTTGGTATCCTGGTTCAAGCCCTTGTTGTTGCCCGACAGGTTGGTCCAGCGGTTATTGTTGACCGCATCACGCACACTGTAACGGAACGGGAAATCGAATGCAGCACTCTGCACCACGCCGTTAACTCTGGTTCCGTCAATCCACGACTTGACGGCCGACAGGTTGCCGTCCCAGTACTCGCCCACCGAATAGGTAGGAGCGGCATAGGCGTTATACATGCCCGTGTAGCTGGCGGCATAACCCTTGGTCATGTCATAGCGGAAGCCGATGTAACCCAGGTCATCGAGTAGCATCTTGATATAGGCCTTGACATTGTTCTGCACATTGGTGCTCCCGTGGTCCAGGTCACGCAAGCCGCTCCAGTCCTCGCCGGTGTCGTTGCGGGAACTCAGCGAGTAGCCGTTAGCGTTTGCCCAACTGAGCGCCGCGCCTCCATCATCGTCACGGCAGATGTCGGTGGACTTGAGCTGATAAGTCACGCCCTTATAGTTCTCAGCGGGGAAGTCAACCCAATTGGAGACGTTCTTGCGGTGGTTGATGACCACATCGGCAATGGTGCCAATGCCCTTGTTCCTGAAGGTGTTGATCATCGAGCGCAACTGCGACTCGCTGCCAAAGGAGCTGTTGTAGTTGGTGAACCAGTACAGGTCATCATAGCCCATCGAGTTGTTGTAGCCGCAAGAAGCACTCTGCGGAATCCACACGAGCTTGAAGAACTCAGCCAGTTCATCGGCCTGCGACTCGAGATTGGTCCACCGCGAGTCATTGAACGAGTCCCAATAGAAACCTTGCAGCATGACACCGCTGTAGCCACTGGGCCAACCCTGGGCCAACAGCAGCATTGGCATCATAGTAATAAGAACAGAAGATAAAAATTTTTTCATTATCAATGAATTTTAGTGGTTATTGACTTCCACAAAAATAGCATCCATTCCCGATAACATCAAAAAAACGACTCAATTATTTCCCCTTTTTACCCATTTCAGTGATACTAAAAAACTCACGCCACGCAGGACCTGAGTCCCTAATGGCGTGAGAGCAAAAATGAAACAAGTGTAAATTATTATAGTCTTTCCTTCTCGCTGGTGCCAGCACCGGTGCCCTTGTACTTGCTCTGAGCGGCGTTGAACTTGTAGCGCACGGTGAATTCCACCTCGCGGACATCGCGGCGCTGGGTCTGACACATAGTGCGCAAGCCGTAGCGCAGTTTGTAGTGTTCCTGCGAGTTGAGCAGGTTGTGACCTGTCACCTTGATAGACAAGCGGTCGTTCAAGAAGGTTTTGGTAGCGCCGATGTCGAGCAGATAGAGTGGCTCGGAGATGGTGACGTTTTCCATGTCGCCACGGCTGGTGAAATTGAAGTTGACATTGGCGGTCAAGGTGGGCAGGATTTGGAAGTTGTTGCTGAATTGTGCAATCCAGGCGGGATTCTTGGGTGAGATGAAACCCACTGGCGATGGTATCTTGATCCATTCCTTGATGACGCCCAGTGTCAATGACGGCTGATAGAGTCCTAAGCGGGGCGAGAAAGTGACCATTACGCGCATGGCATCCTTGTGGTCCACATTCTCGTTGCTCATCAGGGTGGTGGCCTCACTGCCAGGCACCTCATGAGCCACATTGACAATCACATCGCGGTCGTGCTTGTAGCTCAACATCAGGTTCACCCACTTGTACATCGCCATGAGCGACACCTCGTTATTAATGGTGGGCTTGAGCAGCGGATTTCCGCTGTCCCACGTGAAACGGTTGGCATAGGTGACACTGCCACGCAGTTGCCAGTAGCCTGGACGCTTGATCTTCATCGCATAGTTGAGCATCAGTTGCACATTGCCCGCACGTGCCATCAGACCCAAACTGGGGAAGAAGTGGTGGTAATTGCGGCTCTGCTCGGCCATGCGCACGCCCTGGCTGTAGTAATCGGTGTTGACGTTCTCGTTGCGCAGGCCCACCTTCAACTGGCCGAATGGCAGCGGGTGGCCATACTCGGCAAAGAGGATGTAGTTGTTCTCGCGCTGCTCGGTAAATGACGTGGGCACGACCTGCTCGGGATTGATGTAGTCGTCGTTGCGGCGCGTGTGGTCATACTCACTGCCCACCTGCAGGTTGCCACCCCACAGGGACCATGACAGGACGAGTTTGGCTGCCCACAACTGGTTGCGGATCACGCTGGTACTGGTCACCGTGCGACTTTCCCACTCCTGGCTCACCTCGTCGTTGAACTGGCTCTTGCGCTCTTTATGGAAGACATAATCGGTATTGAAGTCAATCGCGGTCCTGCCAACCTTACCATTGTAGTAGGCATTGAGGGTATGGGGCATGTTGAACTTGCTGGACATGTGGATACCATTTTCCAAATGGTCATAGAAGTTTCCATTAGCCATCACGTCGGCGGTGAAGGTGCCTCGTGCGCGGTTCAGGAAAAAAGCCTTAGTGTCATAGCGGAAGCCCATCGAGTGGTTGTCATTGAAGATATAGTTCATGCCCGCCGAGGTATAAATCGAGTTGCTGTGGGTTTTGATGTCTGAGTGCTCAATCATGCGCCATGTGGTGTCGGCCTGCACGTCAAACACGAAATCGTCATTCTCGATATACCTGTCATCGTTATACCACACACTACCGAACACGTCGAGCCCGCGATGGCGGTAGTTCCAGTTGAGGCCTAATGCCAGGTCGGGGCACTCGCCCAGGTAATAACTGGCTTGGGTGTTGAAACTGAAGCCCTCGCCCTGGGGACGTTTGGTCTTGATGAGGATGACCGACTCGACCGTCGCGTCGTACTTCGCA
Source organism: uncultured Muribaculaceae bacterium (assembly GCA_905233915.1). Lineage (GTDB taxonomy): Bacteria > Bacteroidota > Bacteroidia > Bacteroidales > Muribaculaceae > Sodaliphilus. The sequence continues at coordinate 40,375 of CAJOFM010000005.1, forward strand.
CCGGGGCTGGTAATCAGTTCCACGCTCTGGATGTCCTCGCTGCTGATCTGGTCCAGTTCAGTCTGGTTTTGGAGTTTGCGGCCGTTGATGTAGATGAGCGGTGTGCCCTTGCCGAAGACCTCGATGCCGTCCTTCTTGCGCTGCACGCCCGGCAGGTTCTCAAGCACGGCCTTAGCGGAGCCCACCTTGCTCAACAAGGTGTTCTCGACCTCGGTCTTGAGACCCTCGGTGGTCAATTTGAAGGCGGGGCGCTGGGCCTTGACAACGACCTCGCCCAGCATGGTCTGTTCGGGCTCCAGAGCGATGGTGCCCAGGTCGTTTTTCAAGTCATCCAGCACCTGCGTTTTGTATCCCAGACAGGAAATCTTGATGATTGAGTTAGCGGGTTGCCCGACAAGGGCAAAGCGGCCGTCGCTATCGGTCATCGTTCCTGCCACAAAAGCGCTGTCGCTGGCGTTGAGCAGCACCACGTTGGCAAACGGAACAGGCGCCTGTGTTTCATCGACCACACGGCCTGTAAATGTCTCGGCTGCGGCTGTCATCACGACCAGCAGTGCCATCATCAGTGTCAAAAAGTTTCTTCTCATTGTCTATAGGTTTTTTATTGAGTTTTCGTTTCATCGGCAGCAACACTATCCTACCGTTTTCCCTATAGACACGCACCAGAGCGTAAAAAGTTGCAAGCACGCATTGTTTTTCTTCACTTTCACCCTTTAGTGTGTTAAAATAGCCGCGGCTCTGCCGCGGCTATTGGTGTTATACTGGAAAAACCTGGGAAAGCCCATCGGGGTCCATCTGGCCGATGGCTTGGTTTAACAGCACGAGGTAGAAACGGGGCAGGCATTGCACAGGCGGGTGCTGTTCTATATAGCGCTCTATCTTGCGGCGGGCAGTCTGCCGCAACTGACCGTCGTCACAAGGCACGAGCCGCTCCCTCTCGATGAAGGCAATCTGCCAGAACGCCATATAGCCGATAACATACCGCTCAACTGCCTCCTCCAGCGGTTCATCATTGACGAGTTGATCAATGGTGAAGCGTTCACTATCACTCAGGGCGACAACGGCCCAAGGCAGGTCAATGTATTTCATCTTCTGTTTCATAATCGGTTTTTCTCGTCATTGCAGGCACCAGTGCCCTTGTACTTGCTTCGTGTCCAGTTGAAGTGGTAACGCACAGTAAACTCGGCATAGCGGGTCTCGTTGGTGCGGTGTTGCCACAGGGTCAACTTACCGAAATGAACCAGTACATCGGGATTATTGCGATGCAGCAGGTCGTGCCCTGCCACCTTGATGGAAAGACGGTCGTTAAAAAATGATTTACTCAAGCTAACGTAAAGGTCTATTTGGTCACTCACGGCGCTGATATTCTCGCTGTCGCACTTTCCTTGCCAGTCAAGGCTGAACGACCCTGTCCAAGAGGGCGAAATCTTGAAATTGTTGTTCCACTGGAGCATAAGGATAGGCTTTGAGGGGCTATAGGTACCATTAGGCATGGGTATCTTCATCCACTCCTTCACGATGGAGAACACCAGTTGCGGATGCCAGATGCCTAACTGCGGTGCTGCGATAATGCTGGCGCTCAATATGTCCTTCTTATCAATATTCTCCTGGACGATAAGCGTTGTCGCCTCATACCCCTCGACCTGGCGGCCCATTTGCACGACCACATCATTGAGGTGGGAATAACTCAAGTTAAACGAGAAGTATTTCCATGTAGCATTCAGCGAAACGTTACTGATGATGGTGGGCTTCAAGTAAGGATTGCCCGATTGCCAGGTGAAGCGGTTTGAATAATAGGTCTTATTACTCAGTTCAAAGTAGGTGGGACGGCGGATCTTCATCGCATAACCGATCATTCCCTTGACATTACCCATTTGGGTCGAGAGCGACAGGCTGGGGAACAAGTGGTGGAAATGGCGACTTTGCCCATTGATGCGTACGCCCTGGCTGTAATAGTCGGTGCTCACATACTCGTTGCGCAGGCCGCCATTGATATGTCCGATAGGGGTTAAACGGCTATACTCTAAAAAGGCACTATAGTTCTGTTCCTTGACCTCGGTCAAACTCGTCGGGAGGATTTGCTCGGGATTGATGTAATCGTCGTTACGGTGGGTATAACCCAACTCGCTGCCCACCGACAGATTCCCGCCCCACAGGGGCCACGATAGCACGAGTTTGCCAGCAAACAGCTCATTGCGCACCATGTTCAGGCTGGTCACCGTTCGGTCTTCCATCTCTTGGCTCTCCTCCAAGTTCCATTCGGTGGCACGCGTCTTGGTGAAATAGTAGTCGGCATTGAAGTCAATGCTGGTCTTGCCCACCTCGCCATCATAATAGAGATTGAGCGAGTGAGGCATATTGTGCTTGGTCCTTTCCCTGTTCTGGGTCTCCAGATTGTCATAGAAGTTGCCGTTGGCGGTCACATCTGCTGCAAAGAAGCCTCGGTCATCGTCCTTGAGACGGTTACTGGACTGATACTGGATGCCCATCGAGTGCTTGTCATTGAACTGATAATTGGCTCCCAAAACTATGCGCAGGATGTTATAATTGCCCTTACTGCGTCCATGATTGTCCTGATGCCAGACGGTGTCGGCAACGACATCTTGAGTGATGCGGTATTTCTGTAACCAGCCGTTTTCAAAGTCGCTCACGGTACCGAACACGTCAAGACCGTTGTGACGATAATTCCACAAAAAAGCGCTATAGGTGCGCGACATCTCACCTTGAAAAAAACTGCTGCGCAGGTGTCCACCCCAACCCTCACCCTGCGGCTTGCGGGTCTTGATGCGGATGACGCTCTGCACCGAGGCATCATACTTTGCCCCGGGACTTGTAATCACCTCGACGCTAACGATGTCCTCAGACTTCAACTCGTTGAGTTCGCTTGCATCACGCAACAAGCGATTGTTAATGTATATGAGCGGCTTGCCTTTGCCGAAGATCTCCAGCCCGTCGGCCTTGCGCTGCACGCCAGGCACGTTGCGCAACACATCCTCGGCAGTGCCCAATTTACTCAGTATAGAGCCCTCAACTGTCGTGAGCAGGCCCTCTTTGCCCAGTTTGTGAGCTGGACGCTGCCCCTGGACAAGCACCTCTCCAAGCATCGCCACATCAGGCTCCATGACGATGTCGCCCACGTTGCCTGAATGCACATTGACGCACCTTGTGGTATAACCCACGCTCGAAACTTTTATAATACCATCAACACCCTCAATGTTGAGAGCAAATGAGCCGTCATCGGCAGTTACTGTGCCTTGCACGAAAGTTGAATCTACACGATTCAACAGCACCACGTTGGCATAGGCCATCGGCTCCTGTTTCTCATCAAGCACGCGGCCCGTAATTGGCGTTGCCGTTGCAGCAAGCGACACGAGCCATGACACCATTATCACAATCATTCTTTCAATCATCATCTTTTTTTCTTGATTAGTTTGTCGAGGGCAAAATTATCGTGACGACCCTCAATAGTGACACGCACTAAAGGGTGAAAAGTTTCAACTTTGAGCATACGGAACTGCATTTTCACACTTTAGGGTGTTAAATTGTCTTGACATGAGTGATGCTATCTTAACGATAATACTATTTAAGGTTTATCACTTGCGATAATGGTGCTGTTTTGATACTTTTGCATCAATAAAACTAAAGACAACTATGGCAAGAATACAGGACTTCTTCACGCTAGCCAACCATGTTGAGGGTGTGGATGACGAGCGCTACCGACACCTCGAACCAATGATACGAGCCATTGACGCGATGGCCAATGCAACCTACCAGAGCATCTATGTGATCGATTACTTCAGGCAGGGCTTCCTGCATGTGGCGAGCAATCCGCTGTTCCTTTGCGGTCATACGGCCCAAGAGGTGCAGCAGATGGGATACCACTTCTACATCGACCATGTCCCTACCGAGGAGCAACTAATGCTTACCGAAATCAACGAGGTAGGCTTCAAGCGTTTCAACGACACACCCCTTGAGGACCGCAGCAGATGCTTTATGAGCTATGACTTCCACATAGTCAATAGCGATGGACGTTATCTGGTGAACCACAAGATCACGCCGTTTGCCCTCGGCCCTGACGGGCGCGCCTGGCTGGCGATGTGTGTTGTGTCGCTTTCACCCCACACCACAGCTGGCCATGTCGAGTTCCGCAAGAAGGGGCAACCCCATTATTGGGCATATGACTTCAAGACCCACGGTTGGCAAGAGCACAATACAGTCACCCTGCGCCCCCAGGAAAAACAGGTGCTCATATTGTCGGCTCAGGGTTATACCGTGCCCCAGATAGCTGGCAAGATGTGTCGTGCGCTCGACACGGTCAAGACCTACAAGCGTGCATTATTTGAGCGATTGGGAGCCCGCAGCATCACCGAGGCGCTTACTGTCGCCACCAACCAAGGACTATTATAGTTAGTGACCTGATATAAAGAAAGGCATCAAGTGGCCAATGCTCACCTGACGCCTTTCTTTATCTATTGTCTAATGGCTATTTCACTTGATTTCCTTGACCAGGTAAATCATGGTGGGGAAGTGGTCGCTGTAACCGTTCAGGAACACACCGCCTGAGAAGGTGCGCAGGGGATAACCCTGACGGTCACCCTCGCTGCCGCGCAAGAACTTGCGGTTCAGCACCTCGGCACGCGAGAAGGTCAAGGTGGGCTTGTCCTTGCTGTCGTAGTTGCGCAGGAAGTACTCGGTGAAGATGATCTGGTCAAACAGGTTCCAGTTGCCCTTGTAACCCAGGGTACCGATGCCCCTGTTCAAGATGTTCCACCAGGGATTGAAGCATGAGCCGGGCTCAACGCAATCCTTAATCTCTTTCTTGGCACCCAAAGCCACGCTGCAGCTCTTGTTCTGCGGGTCGTCGTTCAAGTCGCCCATGAAGATGATGCCCTGGTTGGGGTCATCGAGCAACAGGGAGTCGATCGTCGCGCGGGCCATGCTTCCGGCTGCCTCACGCAGGTAGCTCGACTGTTCCTCGCCGCCCAAGCGTGAAGGCCAGTGGTTAACAATGACTGAAACCTTCTCACCTGCCAGCATACCAGTCACTGTCAACTGGTCACGGGAGCGGAACTCGGGATAATCGGGCAGGTACTTGTTGATGCGCTGAGTCGTTACATTCAGCACCTTGAAGAAACGGGGATTGTACAAGACTGCCACATCCACGCCACGGCGGTCAGGACCATCATGGTGCACAATCTGGTAACGGCGGTCCTTAATCTCAGGCTGGCGCACGAGGTCTTGAAGCACCGAGAGGTTCTCAATCTCGCTGACACCGATGATAACGGGACCCTCGGCAGGCGAACCCTTAACATCCATCTGACTGATGGTATAGGCCATGTTGTGCTGTTTCTGCCAGTACTTGGTACCGTTCCACTGACGGGCGCCCTCGGGCGAGAATTCCTTGTCATAGACGCCATTGTTGTTAATGGTGTCGAACAGGTTCTCGAGGTTGTAGAACATCACGCCGTACTGCACAAAGCGGCGGTCCAGGGGCGGCTGTTCCTCAAGATCTTGAATCTCTTGAACATCCTGCTGTTTAAGCTGTTCCTGGAGCACCGGCTGGTCTTGGCCCAGGGCCAGCGCCGGCAGCAAAGCCACCAGCGCCAGGGCCATCCATAATGCTTTCTTTATCATGACGATAATTGTTTTATTGGTCAATGATGATTACTTATCCCAAGTGAGATTCCAGATGGACACACGGTCCTTGTTGCTTGTCGAGTTGGACGGGCACAGGTTGGTGATCTCGATGATAAAATCGCCTGTGACAGTGCAAGCCTCGGCAAACTGATAAGCGGTCTTCTGGGTCACGTTTTCCTTGGTAACGGTCCACGTCTTAACGACATTTCCGTTCTGCTTAACGTCAACACGGAAGGACAACACCTTGTCGGACATCGCAGCACCATAGCTGAAGTTCAGCTTGGTCATGCCACCGGTGATGACGGGTGACACAAGCGTACCCACGCTAGTAGTCTTACCGTTCAGGGTCGGAGCATAGGCATACTGGCTCTCGCTGTCGGTCATGAAACCGATGAACTTGAACGTGGGATTACTGTCGTTTTCACCACCAGAGAGCAACATGCAGTTGGTGGCTACCCAACCCTTAGTAGAGGTGAAGGAGCCGTACTGGCCGGTCGGGGTACCCATGGTCTCAAAGTCGGCACGGTTGTCGGCTGTGGGAGCAGGGGGAGGAGTAGCGCCACCCTTACCGAACTTCACGTCGTCAACACACCAGGTTGCATAATTGGCATCCTTGGTAGCATAGAAGCGGAAACCGATAACGTAGCTACCGTCGGCCCACTGGCTCAAGTCAAGTGTTCCCGATTGTACCCAATCGCTGTAGGTAGCGGTGGTCGAGGGCTTGGCAAGAGCGGGATTGAGCTTGACTTTCACGCTTGCTGCTGTCGGGTCAAGCGAGTTAAGGATATAGACCTCAAATACCGTCGTGGTGCTGTTATAACCAGCCACCTGGGTGCGGAAGCTCAAGGTCTTGTCGGTAGCATTCTTGATGTCGAGAAGCGGGGTAATCAACCAAGCGTCGAACGGGGGCTGTGTACCCTTGTAACCCGTCATAGCGGCATAACCGTTGTTGTTGAAGGTGGTCTGATACCAAGCCTTGTCACCGCTCACCTGAACATTGGCCCAGTCGGCAGGCAATGCGCTATCGAAGCCCTCCTCGAGTTCAAGCAAACCACCCTCGAAGGGAGCGGGCGGCAGTCGGTACTCATTGCTCGAGCCAGAGTTCTTAGTGATACCGGCAACACCCATATAGGAGGCAAAGGTTCCTTTCACCTTGATGTACTGCTTGTACAACCAAGCATTGTCAACGAGGTTGGCATCGATGCGGAACTGCGAACCCTGGGGCAGCGAAACGATGATGCACTTGGTATAATCCTTGCACTCGGGATCGTCGGCGATAACGAGCGTATTGGGCAACGTCGTGGGAGCCTTCCACTCGATGTCACCGTTACTGCTGACAGTGGTTACCTCGGGAGCGACAGCACCAACTACATAGCCGCCAACCCAACCCTTGCTACCGCTGTTCTGGGCAGCAATAGCCTCGGTCACGGTAAGGGGTTTATTCACGGTACCACCTGCACCGCTGACAATCACGTCACTCACGCTACGCAGGTAGAGCTGCCAGTTGGTGCCGTAGAAATAAAGCAGACCGACCACATCAATCTTGCCCTCGGGCAGGACATCGTTCTTGAAGTCGGCATAATTGCTGTTGCGCACGAGCAAGGTGCGGTTGTTGTCATCGATGAGGGTTCGATTGGTGTTAGCATCACCCTCGACATAGGTAGCGACGCCATTGGCCTCGCTGAAGCTCACGTCGTTGATGCGCACCAGGCGTGCCTGATACTTCAACTGGCTTTCCACATCACTCTTGCCGTAGATGTCGGCAAGGTCAATATCCAGCGTGTCGATCATGCTGGGATTGGGCAGACCGTTGATCTCCACCATCGACTCCCACATGGCCTGGGGCAAGAAAGTGGCTTCCCACGCACTGCCCTGCTCATACCACTGGGGATAACCCAACTGCTGCTGGCCATTGTACTTGCCCACAAAGTAGCCCTTCATGGGGATCACGATTTCCTGACCGATGCGGTAGGTGTTGAACAAGCTGTTCTGGTTGATCGAGATGGTGAGACCCTGACCCGACTCATCCATGATGTACAGGTTCTTGTAGATGTTGCCCGACTCGTCACTGCTGGTTACCCAACCGTGGATGATCTCGTCCTCGGTAACAGTGTCAATGTAGTTGCGTGCGTCCTGCCAGTGCTTGGCCTTGAACTCAGCGATGGTCATGTTGGCGTGGTGCTCGGCGGTGGGAACGACCATGGGCGGCTGGTCAAACTCATCACTGCAAGCGGCGGTAAACACCAACAGGAGCATCAGGCTGAGATAGAAATTAAAACGTTTCATAGTGGTTGTATTTTTTGTTTTAGTTTATATCTTGTTGATTGTTGAAATTGAATGCTTGAATTAGAATCGCAGACCCAAGTTCAAGAACACCTTGAACCCCTGTCCATAGTAATACTTGTTGGGGAACTTGTTGGCTGTGTTGGCATAGTCCTTGGTGTCGATACGACCCTGCTGGTAGCCACCAGTCTGGATGTTCCTGTTATCGAGAATGTTGTTCAAGTTCAGGTTGATGTTGAACGATGCCAAGCGGTTGATGTAGATTACATGACCGATGCTGGCATTGATTACCAGGGCCTCGTTGAGTTTCTCCTGCTGGCTGATGTCTTTGATCATCTGCTGCAGATGCTCCTCATTGTCGGCCATCGTGTAAAGATTAGGCATCGCCTCGTGGCGGACAGGAGAGATGCTCACATAGGAGCGGTTCATCCATGCGCCATTCAATTCCACAAACCACTGCTTGGGACCAGCCCAGTTGAATGCCAGCAAGTAGCACTCCTGGGGCGTTCCAGCCACATAGAAGTTCTTCAGGTAAACCACGCAGGTCTCATCGGGACTTGTTCCGTTCTCATAGCTGCGGGTACCAATCGGACGGTTCTTATACTGGTAACGCGAGATGGTGGCAGCACCGCTCACGGTGAGCGACGATGACAGCTTATAGCTCAAGCCCACCTCAACGCCCTTGTACTGCTTGTGGATACCCGTGAGCGCATAATTCATGAACGTGCTGTGCACGTCATCATAATAGGCGGTGCGCTCGACGTTGTCGCGCTGGTCGGTGAAGAAAGCGGTGACAATACCCTTGAAATTGCGGTAGTTCATCGCATAGCTCAGGTCGGCCGAGAAAATCTTCTCCACCTTGAGGTCAATCACATCGTCCTTAACGCGAGGAGAAATATAGGCATCATAGGGACGCGGGGGCTCGGTGCCATAGAAGGCGTGACCCGTGAAGCTGTTGCGGCCATCAAGCTTGAAGGTGATACCGGCCTTGGCTCCGTAGGTGAGATAGCGGTGCGTGTCGCCCTTGCCATAAGAATTCTCGGGAGCACGGCCATTGCGCATATTACCATCGCGCTGGAACTGGAAATATTCACCCTTGACACTGGCAAACAATTCCCACTTGGCCAGGTTGAGCACCCACTGGTTCCACAACTGGGTCTTCAGCGTGAGGATATCGTAGTCATAGCCGAAACGGTCACCCTTGCCCACCTTGCGGTTGGGGTTGTTCAAATCGTTTTGTGCCATATCGGGATTGTCGGGGAAATCACGCTCGCTGAAGTTGTCGATATCCATCCAATAGCTGCCACCCAGCAAGTCCTTAATGGTCTTGTAGTAGGACGAAAGGGTGTAATTGGCATTGGCGCCTGCCTGCATCGTCAACTGGTTGGTGAAACGATGATTCAGCAACGTCGACAGCGTGAAACTGGATTGGTTGCTGTGACGCTTCTCAAGGATATAGGTTGAGCCGTTTTCAGGCTTACCCAACTGCGTCTCGTAATTGTTCAACCAGTTGGTCTTGTAGAGTTCGTCCCAACGTATCTGGGTGTACTCGCTCTCACTGGCCCAGCGGTCATAATACAAGTCAAATGCCTCGGAATTCACATCATAGTATGAAGGCAGGTAGCGGTAATAGTCGGGACGCGGGTCAGCGGCCTTGTGCCAGTTGAGCGCAGCCTTGCTGTAGAATGACTTGTGGTAAGCAAAACCAGTATTCAACGAGGTGTGATCGTTGGGCTTCCACTTCCAGTTGAGGATGGCGGTGGGGTCAAACGACTCGACCACCTTGGAGTTGCGCTTCTTGCCATCCTGCCAGCCCCAGTCGGGGTTGTACATGTTGCTGCCAACGAGTCGGCAAGTCTCCTCATAGACGGCCGAGTTACCGGCGCGCTTGGTGGGAGCACCAAAGGTGGTCAGCGACAGCGAGTGATGCTTGTTGAACACCTTTTCCAAAGCGAGGAAGTAACCAACGCTGTTGTAGAACGTACCGGGATAGACGCCCTCGTCGGCATAGCGTGCCACTGCCGAAACCGTCATTGCCCAACCATGCTTGTTCAAACCAGTTGCATGAGTCACCATGCCACGCCAGCGGTAGTTACCGTTGGTGTAGGCGAGGCTCAAGCGGGTACCGGGAGCATAATCAGCCGCATAGGTCTTGATGTTGTTGGCACCGCCAATGCCACCAAAACCATAGAGGTTCTCCTCCAGACCCATACCGATGGTCTTGTTCCTGAATGCCTGGTTCAAGCCACCCGTCATCGAATAGTTGAACGAGAAGCGAACACCATCATTGAAGGGGATAGCGTTGATGTAGGTCTCGGTCTTCTGGTTCTCATAGCCACGAATGCGGAAACGCATCGCGCTGAAGGTGTAGCTCGAGGCCTGATAGAAGGGGTTGTCGGTGGCACCGCTCAACAATGCCACTTCCTGGGTGTTGCCTTCCTCATCCTCAAGCTGTGATTCGCTGAGGGCCACGTCGGCCATCGCGCTACGGTACTCCATGACCTCGGCGCTCTCAAACGAGAGTGGCTCAATCTGGATTGTGCCCATGTTCTCGACCTCATTGCCGATAATGGTCACAGGCTGAGTCCAGTCCTTGTAGCCGTAGCACAGAATCAACAGTTCATCATTGCCCTGCCGGGCATCGTCAATCAGGAACTTACCTGTGGGACCTGTGGTCGCTGCATTGCCCTGATTGTCGAGCATGACGGTAGCGCCCACAATGGGCAGGCCGCTCTTGGCGTCCACCACCACGCCCTGCACTCCCGTGTGCTGTGCCAGCAACGGCAGGAATGCAAAGAGTGCCAATAGCAAAAACAGTTTCAGTCTCATAATAAATGTTATGTATATTAAGTAATTATTTATCCTCGTTATTGCGTTTACATCAGGTACTTTTAAGTTAAATTAATGTAAATCCAAGGGGCGTTTTCACGCCAGGTCAAGATTAAATGCCAAAAGTAGTTATTTTTTTGAACTTGTCCAAGAAAAACGACGATTTAACCATTGAAATTTTAGGGTTTCTTCTTGAAGTAATCGTTGTACATCTTGATGCCAAACACGATAGCACTGGAAACGGTCGTGATGACGTTGGTGATGAACAAGGGCCAGTTCTTAAGCATCAAGCCCTGGATGGCAAAGAAAATGCCGCCCAGTCCCATCATCAGGAAGGTGGGCAACGCGATACCCTCGGTGTCGTGGGTACGGATGGTGTAAATCGCCTGGGGCATATAGCCAAGGATCAGGCAAATCGATGCTGTGTAACCGATGATGTCGGTCAAGTTGTTGGTGATAAAATCCATCATGATAATATTGTTTTAAAAAAAGTGGGGCCCCAATGGGCCCCACATGAGTTAATTCCTATTTCAGTCCGCACTCGCGCATCAACTCCTCGACGGCAGCCTTGAGCTGCAAGTCCTCGCCGTTGATGACGGTCTCAGGATTGTTGGCAATCTTGATGTCCGGCTCGAGCTGCGTGTTCTCGAGGTAGTTGCCCTCGGGCAGCCGGTAGCCGATGATGGGAATGCCGAAGATGAGCGACGAATCCTGCAGGCGTTCCCACGACACACTGGTCATGGTGCCAGGAACAGGCATACCCACCAGTTTGCCCAACTTGTCGTGGCTATATACCCACGGCGTGCCGTGCGCGTTGCTGTAATTGGCCTCGCACTGCAGCATGATGCTGGGCTTGTTCCAGCGGCGGCTGGGCATGTCGCATGCCTCACGGCCGCGCACCACCTGGGTGAAATACTTTTGGCCGCTGAAGAGCACCTCAATGTCCTCGTGCAGACGGCCACCGCCGTTGAAGCGGGTGTCGATCACGATACCGTCACGCTTGTTGTATTTACCCAGCACGTCGCTATAGATGTCGCGGTAGCTGGCGTCATTCATCGACTCGAGGTGAACGTAGCCCAGACGACCGCCCGAGAGGCTGTCCACGATGTGGGCATTGCGCTTCACCCAGCGCTTGTACATCAGGCCTCCCAAGGCGCCCCTGGTGATAGGCTTCACCACCTCTTCCCAGCGCTTGCCGGTCTTGGGGTTATAGAGCGACAGCAGGGTCTTCTTGCCTGCCTGGCCGTTGAGCAGCTCGGTATAGTCGTTGTTCTCGTCGATGGTTACTCCATTGATCTTCTCGAGGATGGTGCCCGGCTTCACCTGGCTCTTGGCCTTGGCCAGCGGGCCGCCCTCAATGACCTCGTCGATCTTGAGGCCGTTGCCGGTATAGTTCCAGTTGTAGATGAGGCCTAGGTCAGCCGTCGCTTCACCGCTGGTGGGATAGTAGCGGCCACCGGTGTGTGAGGCATTGAGCTCACCCAACAACTCACTCAGCAGGTTGGCGAAATCATAGTTATTGTTGATGTGGGGCAAGAACTTGCGGTAGGTCTCGACGTTGGCTTTCCAGTCACAACCGTGGTAGTTGAGGTTGTAGAAGCGCTTCTCAATCTGCTTGTCCACGTGGTTGAACATATACTCGCGCTCGGCAAACAGGTCCATCTTCATGTCGGCCTGGTAGGTGATGGGCGTGAGCTTGTCACCGGCCACGGTGAGCTTCTGCATCTTGCTGCCACCCAGCACAAACAGCGTCTTACCATCCTTGCTGGCTTGGATATCGGCACCGCCGCCACCCATCTTGTTCAGCAGCTTGGTCTCATGCTTGCGCAGGTCCATCTTCCACAGGTCATAGCCTTTCTCAAATGCCGACAGGTAGTAGAGCGACTCGCCATCGGGGGTAATCATGCAACCCGAGATGCTACTCGAGTTGGGCGTCACGCGCACGATGCGGTCCTCGATGCCCTCCAGTTCCACCTTGATGTCCTTGCTGGCGGCGGGCTTGGCATCGGCCTTCTTGTCGTCGGCTTTGCCTTTCTTCTTGCTGTTCTTGGTGTCCTCGGCCTTCTTCTCTTCGGCCTTCTTGGCTTCCTTCTCGGCCTCGGTCAGCAGTTCATAGTCCTCCTTGTTGAGGTTGTAACGATCCAGGGCCTCCTGGTTGACGAAGGCCAAGAAGACGTCGTCCTGCGAGCCCCATGAGGCGTGGCTGCGCATACCATAACGGTTGCTGCGGAACATGATGGCGTTACCCTCCATCACCCAGCGGGGATCCTCACTGATGTAGGCGCTACCGGTGATGTTGGTGATGGGACCGCCGTTGGCCGACACGATACCGATGTCGGTGTAGGGGTCACGCTGGTTGCCGATGAACTCGAGGGCGAACCACTTGCCGTCGGGCGACCACGAGTAGTTGAACTCGCCATTGGTTTCATACCAGGTGGAGCCGTCGGTCACCTGCGTCACCTTATTGGTCTTGAGGTCAAGCACCTTGAGGTAGAAACGGTCCTCGATAAAGGCCAGTTTCTTGCCGTCGGGCGACAGGCAGGGTCGCATGCGTTCAACAGTGGGCGATGGCAACAGGATTTCTTCCTTGATGAGGGTGGCGTTGGCAAAGTTGGGGTCATCCTTGCGCTCGATGGTGGCCAGGACAAGTTCCCAGTTGCCGTTGCGCTCGGTGGCATAGGCCAGGGTGCGGTTGTCAGCGCCCCACGACACCCAATTCTCGGCTTCGGGAGTGTTGGTAATGCGCTTGGTGGTGTTATACTCGACCGAGGTCACAAACACCTCGCCACGCACCACAAATGCCACCATCTTGCCGTCGGGCGACACAGCAGCATCGGTAGCGCCGCGCGTGTGCGACATGCGCTGAATCTGGTCGCTGTCGTCGTGCCACAGGCTGATGTTCACCTTGGCAGGCTGGCCGCCGGCACGCATGGTATAAAGCTCACCGTCCTGGGTGAAGCACAGGGTGCCGTTGTTAGCTATCGAGAGGAAACGCACGGGATTGACCGTGAAGCGGGTCTCGGCCTTGAGCTGGCTGGGCTGGTCGATGGGGAACGAATAGACGTTCATCGATCCGCCGTTGCGCTCACTCAGGAAATAGACGGTCTTGCCGTCGGGGCTGAGGACAGGGTTGCGGTCCTCACCACCGATGTTGGTCAGGTTGGTGTGCTTGCCGGTCTTGGCATCATAGCGCCAGATGTCGCGGGTGATCGACGAGGTGTGATGCTTGCGGTACTCATCCTCGCCGCCCTTGCGATCCTGATAAACAAAGTACTTCCCACTCTTGTCCCAGCAGATGTACTCGGCAGGAGTGCCCAACTCACGGGTGGGACGACCACCATCGACGGGCACCTTATAGACCTCGGTCAAGCGTCCGCTGGGGAACAGCATGCTGCTCGCGGGGTCCTGAATCGAGGCGCTGTAGTAGATGTACTTGCCGTCGGGGCTGAAGGTCCACGGCGTCTCGGCAGCGCTGTTGCGCGTCAGCTGCTTGGGTTGTCCGCCTGTAGCGGGCATGATAAACACGTCATCATTGCCCTTGCGGTCACTGGCAAAAGCCAGCATCGAGCCGTCGGGCGACCACACGGGCATGGATTCATAACTCGACTGCGAGGTCAGCTGCACAGCCTGTCCGCCAGAAGTGGGTACGACATAGATGTCACCCTTGTAGCAGAACGCGATTTTGTTGCCATCAGGTGAGATGCTTGCAAAGCGCATCCACAGCGGCGTGTCGGCCATTGCGGTCATCGCCGTCACCATGGCGATAAAAAGCAGGAATTTCTTCATCATGATTTATTTAGTTTGGGATTTATCCTGCAAATTTACAAAAAACCCATTAGATGCTGACATTTTTTGTAACATTTTATCTGATAAGCCGACAAAAAAGCCGTCAGCCGCTGTCTTTGTAGCAAGACAGCGGCTGACGCATATCGTGGGCTGGGAAATATCAATCCCCTGTATTTAATAACATTTTATAAAAGTTCATGATGACTTCGGGATCCTCGGTCATCTTCGCACCGTGCTCCTGCATCCATTCCACAAAATTGAGTCCAACCTTGCTGGCTCCGTTGTCTTCTGTGTTGAGGTAGATTAAAAGTTTGTTATAGGTATCGTTATTGAAGAGAGTGGCGGCATAGTCAATGTCTTCGGGGGTCAAAATGCCGTAAGCACTGTTCAGCATGATTGTGGGCAAAGCGTTGACAATCCTGTCGACAAGCTCCTTTTGGGTTTCTGGCGTGGCGATGCCGCTCATATTTATTGCAGACGACTCTTTCATCTTCTTTTTCATCTCATCGAGAAAAGCCTTTACGAATTTCGACCCTATGATTACATCATTGAATTTGGCGGCATAGGCATCATCGATTTCAGCCTTGGGTTGCACTGTCGCTCCGTCAAGAAATCCAGGCCATGGCTCGAAGTGTTCATAAGGACCCCGCTCTTCTTCAGGCTTACTGTATCTTTCCATCATTTTTAATAATGGCATGGTCATAAATTTGGAGACATCTATTAACCAATCTTTAAAATGGGCTTGAAATGCCTTGCCTTGAGGAATGGCCAGCATCGATGCCACTAGCTTGATATCGAGCTCGGTCAAGCCGAGTTCCTTCATCTTGGCCATGTTGTTGTCAATCATGAAATTTTCTAGCTGGTCATCAAAGTAGCGTTTAGTCAACTGTTCTACGTCCACTTGACCATCACTTTCAAACAACTTGCTTATAGCTGGCATAAACGACTTGGCATTTTCCACTGCATCTGCTGCCGACAGATATTCCTTCACAGCCTCACGATAACTGTCCTGGGCACTGACGCTCATGGTAGCCATGGCCACCAGCATGGTAACCAGCATTCTAAAGGTAATCACTCGTGTTCTCATAATCATCTATTAATAGGTGAATAATCGTTACTTGCTCATAAACACATTTTATTTATTGCCTACAAAAATAGTAAGTAGCTTTCATTAAAGCAAGTCAACAGACACAAAAATCTAAAAAATCACCTAGTTTATGACTCTTTTTGCGAAAAACACATTATATTTGGGGCAACAAATCAACCGAACTATAACTATGAGCGGGAATACAATCAAGATGGCGATCATCAGCGACCTGCACGTCATGGCGCCTGAGCTGCTGGTTAAAGAGGGGGACGCCTTTGAGGAATACCTGGTGCGAGACCGCAAGATGTTGCGCGAGAGCGCCGAGATTCTTCACACCCTGGTGGATAACATCATCGAGGAGAAGCCGCAGCTCACCCTTGTCACGGGCGACCTTACCAAGGACGGCGAGCGCGTGAGTCATCACTTGGTGGCCAAGGAATTGCAGCGCCTCGTCGATGCCGGCATCCAAGTGCTTGTCGTTCCCGGCAACCACGACATCAACAATCCTGACGCCAAGGTCTATGACGGCGACACCGCCACACCCGCCGACACCATCACCCGCAGTGAGTTTGCCGAGATCTACCGCAACATGGGCTATGACGAGCGTTCACGGCGTGATCCCGACACGCTCAGTTACTGCCGTGAGGTTGGTGACGGCCTCACCATCCTCGCCATCGATGCCTGCATGGACCGCCTCAACACCTTCGTCTCCCGTGGCGACCCACGCGACCATTGCAAGACCAGCGGGCGATTGGAGGCATCATCCCAGCAGTGGCTGGAGGAGCAGGCAAGCCTGGCAAGCGCCAACGGCAACCGCGTCATCGCCATGATGCACCACCACTTGTCGCCCCATTTCCACATGGAGGATACACTGGCGGCTCCCTATATGGTGGATCATGCCGGCCAGCTGTGCCAGCGCCTGGTGGAAGCCGGCGTCCACGTCATCTTCACGGGACACCTGCACATCAGCGACATCAGCCAGGCCACCCACTCCCGTGGCGAGATGGTCGAGATTGCCACTGCCGCTGCGGTGGGTTACCCCTGCCAGTGGCGCATCGCCACCTGTAATCCCCGCGCCGGTAAGATGCAGTTGCGCACGTTGACGCTGCATAGCCTGCCATCAGACCCCGAATTCGCCGAACGTGCCCGCGAGACATTCACCAACTGCATACCCGCAATGACTCGAGGCGTCCTCAACCGCTACTGGCCCGAAATCACCCAGGCCATCGATAACTACAGAGCCAAGCACCCCTTCATGATGCGGTATGTCAACCTGCCCGACTCGCCCGACGGCATCGCCACGCTACTGCTCAAGCACTTGCGCGAGCCTGTCACCCGGGCCTACATCGCCTTTGCCGAGGGCAATGAGGGCGGCAGCGACAATAGCCAACTGGTGGAACAAATCGTAGGCGGTGTTGATCAGGTGGTTAACGCCACAGTAACGGGAATCTTGCGTCCCCTGGCCAAGGCTGCCATGCGCCTGCGCATCTACGGCACGGCGCGCCTGGTGCTGCGCAGCATCCTCGAAGACCGCAACGACATCGGCACCAAGCACGAAACCATCATCAACGACCACACTGCCGTCATTAAACTCTAAGTCAGTCAAGTACAAGAGGAAAAATAAAAACAGTGGCGCACTTTTTCCCAAAAGCACGCCACTTAGTTTTTAGAGTTATGAGAAAATTCACTTTCGACTCTAAACATTTATTATTAAAGTATAAAAGCGGTGCAAATTTATATAGCCAATTTCTAATAAACAAGCAATTTTCGGTAAAATAATCAGCAATTTTTCATAAATTAACCGAAAAGTGTAACAAATTAATTATTTTTTATAGCCTTTCAAATTATCATAAGACAAAACTGTAATAAATACTGGCTACAATTCATTATTTATAACTTTAAAATACTTATCCGGTATCAATAGGAATCAGGCCGCTCGCACAGACCCAGCCTCTTGTCGAAAAGTGCTACTTTCAGAGCATATAATTTAGCATTTAATCAATAATCTCTACTGAAAGAAATAGTTTTGATAACAATTTGTAGAAATTTATGCCAATTTGTTTGGTTTGGGAGCATTTACTTTGTTATTTTTGCAAATACGTTATAATTAGCATCTTATCAAAAAACGTGATATTATGAGTACCCCCAAAATTGAACTGACTTCCCGAGAGAGGGAAGTACTCGAATTGCTGTCCGTAGGGTATAACAGCAAGGAAATCGGCGAGAAGATCTTTATCTCGTCCAACACAGTGGAGTATCACCGCAAGCAGTTACTGCGCAAGACCAACTCGCGCAATGTAGCTGAATTAATCGGTAAAGCTTACCGCACAGGTCTGTTAAAAATCAACGATTAGCATTCCATACCCTAAAAAAGAAATAAGGCTTTGCCGAGCAGGCATAGCCTTTTTTATATCCCTTACATCAAGCTATCCTCAAATAACAGACACGCCCACTGCCAGTGAACGGCAATGGGCGCGCGTTTGATTTTTAAGATCAGGGTCTCTCTAGATTACTTCTTCTCCTTGAGCAAGTCGCGGATATCGGTAAGCAACTCTTCCTGAGTGGGACCAGCGGGAGCCTCGGGCTCTTCCTTCTTGGGCATGAGCTTGTTCATAGCCTTAATCATCAAGAAGATACAGAAGGCGATGATCAGGAAGTCGATAACGTTCTGGAGGAACAGACCATACTTGAGCGTAGCACCAACAGCCTCGGTAGCTACACCGGCATTGGTTGCAACGGCGGTGGCAGCATCGGCAACGGCTTCAACAGCGCCATCGGCACCGACTGCCGAAGCGGCATCTCCGACCATCTCCGATACGGGAGGCAGGTGATACTCCAGACTTGAGAGGTCAATACCACCAGTCAGCAGGCCGATTGCGGGCATCAACACGTCATCAACAAGAGAAGTGACGATCTTACCAAAGGCACCACCAATGATAACACCGACAGCCATGTCCATTACATTGCCCTTCATGGCAAACTCTTTAAATTCTTTGAAAAAACCCATAATTTTACGATTTTTAATAGTTAATATAATAATGTACTCTTAAAATCCGCTGGTACCATAGTATTAAACTATCTTAATTACGGTACAAAAATAGCATTTTGACACTACAAGTCAACAACATTTCAATATTTTTGTTAACTTTGCGGTCGCAATGGCGACCGCCCGAGTGCTAACGCCAATGCAAAGATAACAAAAAAATATAATTATAGTTATATATCTGCATTATTTATTAAAAAATCATTAAAAAAAGCATTATGGAGAAAATTAAAATCGGTATTAATGGATTCGGACGTATTGGCCGTTTTGTATTCCGTTCAGCTTTTGAGCCCGAGAATGTTAACGACATCGAGGTAGTAGGTATCAACGACTTGCTCGACGTTGACTACATGGCCTATATGCTCAAGTATGACACCATGCATGGCCGCTTTGATGGTACTGTTGACTATGATCTGGAGAAGAAGGAACTCATCGTCAACGGTCAGCACATCCACATCTACGCTGAGAAGGAAGCCCAAAACATCCCCTGGGGTGAGATTGGTGCCGAGTACATCGTGGAATCCACCGGTTTCTATCTGACCATGGACCGCGCCGAGCAGCACCTCAAGGCTGGTGCCAAGTACGTGGTTCTGTCGGCTCCCAGCAAGAAGGGTGACGACGGTCGTCAGGCCGACATGTTCGTGTGCGGTGTAAACACCGACAAGTATGCTGGTCAGACCATCGTCAGCAACGCCAGCTGCACCACCAACTGCTTGGCTCCCATCGCCAAGGTGTTGAATGACAGCTTCGGTATCGAGAGTGGTCTGATGACCACCGTTCACTCGGTAACTGCTACCCAGCGCACCGTTGACGGTCCCAGCGCAAAGGATTGGCGTGGTGGTCGTGCCGCTTGCGGCAACATCATCCCCAGCTCGACTGGCGCTGCCAAGGCTGTAGGTAAAGTTATCCCCGAGCTCGACGGCAAGCTCACCGGTATCTCGATGCGCGTTCCCACCCTCGACGTATCGGTTGTTGACCTCACCGTCAACCTCAAGAACCCCGCCACCAAGGAGGACATCTGCGCTGCCATGAAGAAGGCTAGCGAGGGCGAGCTCAAGGGTATCCTGGGCTACACCGAGGACAAGGTCGTTTCCAGCGACTTCCTGGGTTGCGCTCTGACCTCCATCTTTGACGCCGACGCTGGTGTTTACCTCACCGACAAGTTCGTCAAGGTGGTATCGTGGTACGACAACGAGATTGGTTACAGCCACAAGATGCTCGACCTCATCAAGGTCATGAAGAAGCACAACGGCTAATCGTCGATGTTGACAACCAAACCTCTTATCCCTGCAATGCCTCAAAAGCATTGTGGGGATTTTTTTACAAAAAACAATAAAAAAATTTGGATAATAGCATAATCAAACCTTAACTTTGTAAGCGAATAATCATTTTTTATCAACCATCTAAAACAATTCACGACAATGAAGAAATGGAAATGCGTTGTGTGTGGTTACATCCATGAGGGTGACACACCCCCCGAAGAGTGCCCGCTGTGCGGCGTCGGACCCGAGGACTTTGAGGAAGTGACCGAGTAAACACTCGACAGTGCCTCAAGCAAGGTATCAGGGATTTTTCCCTTTACACATTATTTATTATTATAACAACATCTGTTTAACTTACTAACCAGTAACAAACAACGAATCAACTTTTTTATTATGGCTAAAAAATGGATCTGCACCGTGTGCGGTTATGTACACGAGGGTGACACACCTCCCGAGAAATGTCCGCAGTGTAAACAACCCGCCGAGAAGTTCAAGGAACTCAAGGAGGACGAGGAAGTAACCTATGCCGCCGAGCATGTTATCGGCGTTGCCAAGGGCGTTGACCCCGAAATCCTTGCCGGACTCAAGGCACACTTCGAGGGAGAATGCTCTGAGGTGGGTATGTATCTGGCTATGTCGCGTCAGGCCGACCGCGAGGGTTATCCTGAGGTAGCCGAGGCCTTCAAGCGCTACGCATTTGAAGAGGCTGAGCACGCCGCCAAGTTTGCCGAGCTCCTGGGCGAGGTCGTTTGGGACACCAAGACCAACCTCGAGAAGCGCATGGCAGCCGAGGCTGGCGCCTGTGAGGACAAATTCCGCATCGCCAAGCTCGCCAAGGCCCAGAACCTTGACGCCATCCACGACACCGTTCACGAGATGGCACGCGACGAGGCACGCCACGGCCAAGGCTTCACCGGCCTGTACAACCGCTTCTTCAAGAAGTAAGCTAATTCAAGTTCCTGAGGCTTTCTCAGGAACTTGAAGTTTAATGGTTAGGGTTTAGAGTTTTGATGGAATTATACCACCCGCCAAACTCTAAACCCTAAACTATAGACACTAAAACAAGAACGCCTGAGCGAATTCGCTCAGGCGTTTCTCGTACTCCCGCTGGGAATCGAACCCAAATCTAAGGTTTAGGAAACCTCCATTCTATCCATTGAACTACAGGAGCATTTCAGGATTTCGGCTGGCACATGGCTTGGCGCCCACGCCAGCCGAACCTGTGTAAATGGTCAAGAATTACTTCTTGGCGGCAAGAGCTGCCTCCTTCTTGTCGCTGCGGCGGGCAATCCAGTAAGCCACGGGCGAAGCGATGAACAACGAGGAGCAGGTACCGATGATAACACCCAGGATCATCGCGAAGATGAAGCTGCGGATCGACTCACCACCCAGGAACAGCATGATGAACAGCACGAGCAAGGTCGTGATAGAAGTCATCATGGTACGTGACAGGGTGCTGCACAACGCCTTGTTGAAGGTGGTGTAGAGGTCCTGCTTGGGATAGAGCTTGCGGTACTCACGCACGCGGTCAAATACAACCACGGTATCGTTCACCTGATAACCGATAACGGTCAGGATAGCGGCGATGAACGTCTGGTCAATCTCCATTGAGAAGGGCAGCAGGCCGTGCAGGTTGTAGAAACCGATAACGATGAACGAGGTGAATGCTACTGCAGCAAGAGCGCCGATAGAGAAGGCGATGTTGCGGAAGCGGAACAGGATGTACAGTGCCATAGCAAGCAGCGAGAACAGCACAGCCCAAACGGCCTGGCGGGTCATATCGCTAGCGATGCTCGGGCCCACAGTCTCACTCGAGACAACACCCACGCTCTCGTTAGACATGCTGAAGTCATTCTTGCTCATCGAGCCAAGTTCGCTCTTCATGCCCTCATAGAGCTTACCCATGATCTCGTCGTCAACACCGTCGCTGGCATCGTCGATCTTGTAGTTGGTCGAGATGCGCACCTTGGTGTCGTTATCGATGGTGATCACCGAGGTGTTAGCACCCTCGAACAGGGGAGCCAACTGGTTCTGCAGGTCTTGAGTCTTCACGGGATGATCAAATTGAACCACGAAGTTGCGGCCACCCGAGAAGTCGATACCACGGTTCAGACCACGCAGGCCGAACAAGGCACCCATGATGACGAGGAGAGCCAGAACGATGATAGCGGTCTTCTTGGCAGCGCCCATGAAGTTGAACTTCACATCCTCCATCAGGTGACGGGTGAACTTGGTGTTGAAGGTCATATTGTCGAATGTGCCCTTGTTCACGAAGTGCTCCATCACGAGGCGGGTAGCAAATACAGCGGTGAAGAACGAGCAGCAAATACCGATTACCAGAGTAACGGCAAAACCGCGGATGGGACCAGAACCAAGCAGAATCAGGATGATACCGGTGATGATGGTGGTCAAGTTGGAGTCGAAGATGGCCGAGAACGCGTTCTTGTAACCATCGCTGACGGCAGCCTTGAGACCCTTACCGGCACGCAATTCCTCCTTACAACGCTCAAAGATAAGCACGTTGGCGTCCACCGCCATACCCAGCGTCAGCACAATACCGGCGATACCAGGCAGGGTGAGCACGCTCTGGAAGGAAGCGAGGATACCGATGGTGAAGAACAGGTTCATCAACAGACCCAGGTTGGCAATATTGCCGGCATACACACCATAGGTGCAGACCATGAAGATCATCAACAGAATCAGGGCCACGATGAACGAGATGAGACCCTTGCGGATGGACTCCTTACCCAGCGACGGGCCAATCACACTCTCACTAGCAACGTTTACACGTGCTACCATCTTACCAGACTCGAGCACGTTGGCAAGGTCACCAGCCTCCTCGACAGTGAAGCGGCCACTGATCTGTGAACGACCACCATCAATCTGCGAGTTCACGTTGGGGAACGAGTAAACCTGGTCATCGAGCACGATGGCGATAGCCTTGCCGATGTTCTGACCGGTGATGCGGCTCCACTGACGGGCGCCCTCATCGTTCATGGTCATCGACACAACCTGACCCTGCAGGTTGTCATACTCGCTGGTAGCGCGGGTAACAACGTCACCGTTCAGGACGGGCTGACCGTTGACGGTGCGCAGAGCAACGAGCTGGAAGGCCTCGTGGCCACCCTGCATCTTCTCGGGCTTAACAGTCCATGCCAGCTTCAGGTCGGCGGGCAGGATAGTCTTGGCAACCGGCGAGTTGATGATGGCGTTGACAGCAGCGGTATCGGCAACGCTGACATAACCCAGGACGGGCGAGGCAGCACCTGAACTTGCGAGTGCCTCAAAGCCAGTGAGCTGAGCCAGCGTCAGGGCAGCGTCATTCTTCTTGGCATCGGCAGCCTTCTTGGCCTCAGCGGCCTTGGTGGTGTCGGCAGGAGCAGCCTCCTGAGCGGTGGTGTCGGCGGGAGCGGTGGTGCCATTGGCATGGGCCTGGTCGCTCAGCTGACGCAGCGAACCGATAACATCGGCCAGCGTATAGGTCTCGTAGAATTCCAGGTTAGCGGCACCCTGCAACAACTTGCGAACGCGCTCCGGCTCTTTCACACCGGGGAGCTCGAGCAGGATGCGGCCAGTGCTCTGCAACTTCTGGATATTGGGTTGAACCACGCCGAAACGGTCGATACGGTTACGCAGCACCTTGTAGGAGTTGTCAACCATGGAGTTCACCTCATCCTTGAGGATATTCTCAACCTCACGCTCATTGGCATTGGGGTTCTCCTTGATGCGCTCGATACCGCGGAAGATCTGAGCCAGGTTGCCCTCGGGAGCCAGCTTCTTGTACTCCTTGCAGAAGGAGCCCACGAAGTCGTCCTGAGCGGTCTGGTTCTTGGAGACGTTGTCGATGGCCTGATTAAACTTCTTGTCGGGATTGTTGTTCGCGAGGGCGCGCAGGATGTCGGGAACCGAGATCTGCAGAGTAACGTTCATACCACCCTTCAAGTCAAGGCCGAGGCCCAACTCTTTCTCACGAACCTGCTGGAAGGTGTAACCAAGGAACACCTTCTCGTTGGCGAGGGAATCCAAACACTCATTGAGCGCAGCTTTGTACTTGGCATTGCTAGTGTCGGGGCTCTTGATGCCTGCAGCAGCGAGAGCCTTCTGTTCTGCCTTGTCCTGATAGTGATTGCTCACAAACGTGAACGAAAGGTAGAAAGCACAAATCAACAACAACAAGACTGTAAGGACTCTAATAAAACCTTTTGTTTGCATTTTTTGAATTGTGAATTATTTAATTAAATTTTGTTAATTTTTACTCCACTTGGCTTTTTCAGCCCGCAAATATACAACTTTTTCTTAACGTGGGACATAAAAAGCACAAGTTTTTGCTCCACACCTTATTAAAAACGGGGAAAAACGGGCTCAGTGGACCCGTTTTACCCTGCTTTTTGGCCCTAAAACCGCTGTTTTGGGGCGCTTGCGGCCTGATTCACGCGTACAATTAAAAATGTGACGCTTCAACTTTTTTTTCATTTTTCGGGGTTTCGGTGAAGCTTTTTGCGGGTTTGATGCGTCTAATTAATGAAGAAACAACACAAAACCTGTAATGAAATGATACATCACATGAGACTGATAGGTAATATCATACTGGCAGGATGCCTCAGCCTGATGGCTGGCTATGCCCATGCCCAGGATGACCCTGCAGCTACCGTCTATACCGAGAAGCCCTACACATGGACGCTTCAGGACTGCATCAACTGGGCCAAGCAGCAGAACATCACCGTGCAGCGCAACAAGGTCAACGTGCGCGCCTCACAGGTTGCGCTGAAGGATGCCAAGGGCAACCGCCTACCCACCGTGGAATTCTCAACCTACCAGAACGTGAGCAACCGCCCGTTTCAGGAGAGCTACAGCGGCGTCATCGGCACCGAGGTGGTCTCCTTCAACAACAAGAACAGCTATAGTGGCAACTACGGCGTGAGCGCCTCGATGAACCTGTACAACGGCGGGCAGACCAAGAACAACATCCGTCTGGCGGAAATCAACTCACAGATTGCCGAGCTCAACGTCCAGATGAGCGAACTGAGCCTCGAGGAGCAAATTACCCAGCTCTACGTGCAGATACTCTACTCGCAGGATGCCGTCAACCATGATGACGAGCTCATCGCCCTGGCCGAGGCCCAGCTGGAACAGGCACGGGCACGCAAGCAGGCGGGACTGCTCAACAAGGCCGACGTGTCACAGATGGAATCGCAGCTCGCACAGGACAAGTACCAGAAAGTCGCCCACGAGACCACTCTCGAGGGTTACCGCCTGCAGCTCAAGCAACTGCTGGAACTTGACGGCGACGAGAACCTCACCCTGGCCGACCCCGCGATGGAAAGCAATGTGCTCGGCGAGCTGCCCAACAAGCAGCAGGTGTATGAGCACGCGCTGGCCAGCCGTCCCGAACTTAAAGCCCAGCAACTGGCGATGGACAAAACCTATATCAGCGAGGAAATCGCCAAAGCGGGGAATAAGCCTGTCATCAATGCCAATGCAGGCATCAACACGACCAACTCATCGGGCAGCGGCAACATGTTCACCCAGTTGAAGAACCAGTGGAACAACGGCATCGGCGTGTCGATGAGCATCCCCATCTGGGACCACGGCAGGACCAAGAATGCCGTGGCACGTGCCCGACTGGACCGCGAAACGGCCTATCTGGACATGGTCGAGACGCAGAAGAACCTGTGGAAGACCATCGAGAACTACTGGCTGCAGGCCCATAACAACCAGCAACGCTACATCGCCGCCCAGGAGAACGTGAATTCCTGCCGCGAGAGTTACAGCCTCACCAGCGAGCAGTTCCGTCTGGGACTGAAAAACATCATCGAGCTCACCCAGGACAAGACCAAACTAAGCACCGCCATCCAGCAGATGCTGCAGGCAAAATACGAGGCGTTGCTCAGCATGGCATTGCTCAAGTATTACAACGGTGAGTCCATCAGCTTCTAACACAAACGACAAAACGACATATCATTATGAAGAAAAGAACAAAAATCATCCTGTCGCTGCTGGCTCTGTTGCTCATCGCAGGCATTATCGCAATGGTTTCCAAGAAGGGCAAGAACGAGGTCATCACTTTCGAGACCTGTCAAGTGGAACCAGGTGAAATCTCAACGACCATTACAGCCACGGGCACCATCGAACCAGTCAAGACCGTTGATGTGGGTACCCAGGTGTCAGGTATCGTCAAGCGCATGTATGTTGACTTCAACAGCGTCGTCAAGCGTGGACAAGTCATCGCTGAGCTGGACCGCACCAACCTGATGAGCGACCTCTCGACAGCCCAGGCTCGTCTGCGTTCGGTACAGATCGAGCTGGATTACCAAAAGAAGAACTATGCCCGATATAACGAGCTCAAACAGAAGGACTTGATCAGCCTGTCGGAATATGATGTAGCCCTGGAGAACTACCGCAAGGCACAGGAGAACGTCAGGATTGCCCAGCAGGACGTTGCCAGAGCCAAGACCAATCTGGGTTATGCCACCGTCTATTCGCCCATCGACGGCGTGGTCATCAGCAAGTCGGTCGAGGAAGGCCAGACCGTGGCTTCGTCCTTCAGCACGCCATCTATCGTCAAGATCGCCAAGGACCTGACCGACATGCAGTGCATTGCCAAGGTTGATGAGGCCGACATCGGCGAGGTGCGCGAGGGACAACGCGTTACCTTCACCGTCGATGCCTATCCCGACGACGTCTTCTCGGGCTCGGTCAAGCAGGTTCGCCAGAACCCTGTCACCACCAACAATGTGGTTACCTATGAAGTGGTCATCAGCGCCCCCAATTCCGACCTGAAGCTCAAGCCGGGCCTCACCGCCAGCATCACCATCTTTACCCTGGAGCGCAGCGGTGTCATGAGCGTGCCCTCGGCAGCCTTGCGATTCACCCCTGAAGCCAGCGTCTTTGGCAAGAAGTATGTCATCAATGACACGACAGCCGAGCACAAGCTGTGGACCCTCAAGGACAACGTCCTGACAGCCCACAAGGTGGATATCGGCGTGACCGACGGCATGCGCACCGAGATCATCAGCGGTCTGGAGGAAGGCGTCACCGTGGTGCAGAGCTTTGAGATAGGAGCCGCGACAGCACCTGGTCAGAAAGGCAAGGACGAGAAGAAAAAATAAACCCGCCAATTAGAACAAATAAGGTTCACCATGCCGTAGCTCTGCCACGGCCAACCAAAATCTGATTATGTCACAGAAACCGGTCATAGAAATAGAGAACCTGCGCCGCGACTTTGTGGTGGGCGAGGAGACGGTCCATGCCCTGCGTGGTGTCTCGTTCACCATCAACGAGGGCGAGTTCGTCACCATCATGGGAACCTCGGGTTCGGGCAAATCTACCCTGCTCAACATCCTGGGATGCCTGGATACCCCCACGAGTGGCGAATACCGGCTTGACGGAACGCCGGTGCGCACAATGAGCAAGACACAGCGGGCCGTGCTGCGCAACCGCAAGATCGGCTTTGTGTTCCAGAGTTACAACCTGCTGGCCAAGACCACAGCGGTCGAGAACGTGGAGCTACCACTAATGTACAATAGCAGCGTGAGTGCCCGCGAGCGTCGCGAACGTGCCGTCACCGCCCTGCAGCGCGTGGGATTGGGCGACCGCCTGAACCACAAGAGCAACCAGATGTCGGGCGGTCAGATGCAGCGCGTGGCCATCGCACGGGCACTGGTCAACGACCCCGCCGTCATCCTCGCCGACGAAGCGACGGGCAACCTGGACACCCGCACCTCGTTTGAGATCCTGCAGCTGTTCCAGCAGCTGCACGCCGAGGGCCGCACCATCATCTTTGTGACCCACAATCCCGAGATTGCCGAATATTCCACCCGCACCATCACCCTGAGTGACGGCAAGTTGCGGGAAGACCGCGTGAATGACAATATCCTTGACGCCGCCCAGAAACTGGCCACCCTGCCTGTCGAGGAGGATTAGTTTAGGCGTTAGGTTTTAGGCTTTAGGCGTTAGGTATTAGGCTTTAGGAGCAAACTGAAAACTGAAAACTGAGAACTGAAAGACAATGAATATCACCAATCTTTTCAAAATCGCCATGAAGGCCATTTCGGCCAACAAGATGCGCAGTTTTCTCACCATGCTGGGCATCATCATCGGTGTGTCATCGGTCATCATCATGCTCGCGCTTGGAACGGGTTCCAAAGCGACTATCATGCAAGAGATTGAAGACGTGGACCCTGGGGCACTGAATATTATACCTGGGCCGAATTATGAAGAGACCGGCGGCAACTGGCTTCCAGAGTACAGCCAAACCATCACCCAGGCCGACTATCAGAGCATTCTGGAGAAAAACAAGTATCTTAAAGCCATCTGCCCCATGGTTTTCGCGTCAGGTCAGTTCATCAACGGCAAGAACAACCATAGCGGCTCGGTGCAGGGAGTAAACAACGAATTCCTGGATATCAATGGATTGTCGATTACTGAAGGCGGCATGTTCACCGATGCCGAAGTCAAGGGTTCGGCCAAGGTATGCATCATCGGAAAAACCGTCGTGGACAAACTTTTCCCCAACGACGCCGACCCCATTGGGGCTGTGATCCGTATCAACACCATCCCCGTGAGGGTAGTGGGTGTGCTCAAGAGCAAGGGGCGCACAGCCTTTGGCCAGGATCAGGATGATATCGTACTCATGCCTTACACGACAGTGATGAAGCGCATGACATCACAAGATTACTTTGACATGATTTATGTGGCTGCCACCAGCAAGGAAATGGCCTCGCTGGCCAAACAGGATATCACTGAGATCCTGAGGGAAAACCACAAGATCAGAGAGAACGACATCCAGGATTTCAGGGTCAATTCACTGGAAGAAGCCACATCAATGGTGGATAATGTCATGAACATTCTCACAATGCTGCTCTCTTGCATCGCCGGCATCTCGCTACTGGTGGGTGGCATCGGCATCATGAACATCATGTATGTGAGCGTGACCGAGCGCACGCGTGAGATTGGCCTGCGCATGAGCGTGGGCGCCCGCACAGCCGACATCATGAGCCAGTTCCTCATCGAGGCCATCCTCATCAGTGTCACCGGTGGACTCATCGGAGTGTTCATCGGTGCAGGCATCGCCTATGTGGCACGCTATATCATGATGAACTTCACCGAGTATCATGTCCTGATTAGTGTAGAGCCGTGGACTGTGCTGCTCTCGTTCGCCATCTGCACCATCACGGGCATCTTCTTCGGTTGGTATCCTGCCAAGAAAGCCGCCAATCTCGACCCCATCGAGGCCTTGCGCTACGAGTAAGTTTGTCGAGGGGAATTGGATTTTTGTCTATAATATTTGTGAGAGTGGAACGTGTTGTATATCTTTGCGATATTGCAACAAATGACTCACAATCATCATGACCGCTTCACTTCAAGAAAACGAATCCAAGTCACGATACCGTATCCTGCATATTCTGTGCTGGGCTGTGATTATCGTTATGCCTTTCTTTTTCCACAGTTCCGCTGATGACTCGCTGCTGGTGTGGAACCGCTACCTGCGATGGCTGGGCAATCCCCTAGCCTACTTGCTGGTGTTCTACCTGAATTACTTGTGGATCGTGCCTCGCTACCTGCTCAAGAAGAAAGACTGGAAAATGTTCCTGCTCATCAATGTGTTTGCCATCTTGGTGAGTTTAATGGCCATGGACATATGGCACTGGCTTGCGACACAGATGCTGCCCGAAATCAGCAATCCGCCCAGGAAATCTAATGTCCGCTTCCCGCGTTACTTCTGGGCTGTGTTGACCCTGATGCTGATTATCGCGCTGGCCGTTGCCGTGCGCATGACACAACGCTGGCAGCATCTCGAGGAAGCACGCAAGGAGGCCGAGGCAGCCCGTGCCGAGGCCGAGTTAAGCAACCTGCGCAACCAGATGAACCCCCACTTCCTGCTCAACACGTTGAACAACATCTACGCCCTCATCGCCTTCGACCAAGAGAAGGCCCAGACGGCCGTTGGCGAGCTGAGCAAACTGCTACGGTTTGTGCTCTACGAGAACCAGCAGGACTTCGTGCCGCTCTACAAGGAGGCCGATTTCATGCGCAACTATATCGAGCTGATGAAGATACGCGTTACTGATAATGTTAAAATCGACGCGCATATTGACATCCAGCCCAACGACGGTACCCCCGTGGCCCCACTGCTGTTCATCTCGCTCATCGAGAACGCCTTCAAGCACGGCATCTCGCCGCAAGGCAAGGGCGAAATCAACATTACCCTGAACCAGGTGAATGGCGACATCACATGCGAGATATACAACACCTGCTACCCCAAGCGCGAGAACGACAAGAGCGGCTCGGGCATCGGGCTGGAACAGGTGAGCCGCCGTCTCGAGCTCATGTATCCCGACCGTTACACTTGGGAGAAGGGCACAACGCTCGACGGCAAGAACTATTTCTCTAAAATCATTATCAAGAAAGAACAATCATGATCATCAAGTGTGCCATCATCGACGACGAGCCGCTGGCTGTGGAACTGCTGGCGAGCTACGTGAGCAAAATACCGTTTTTGGAACTGAACGGCAAGTACACCAATGCCACCGACGCCCTGCACGGCATCGGGCAGAATCCCGTTGACCTGCTCTTCCTCGACATCCAGATGCCCGAACTCAACGGCCTGGAATTGAGCCGCATGGTCCCCGAGTCGACCCGCATCGTGTTTACCACGGCCTTTAACCAGTATGCCATCGACGGTTTCCGCGTCAATGCGCTTGACTACCTGCTGAAGCCCATCAGCTATGCCGACTTCCTCGAGGCCAGTACCAAGGCCATGCAGTGGTTCCAGCTCGTGCACCAGAGCGAACAGGCCGCCCCTGCCGCCCCTGCCGATGAGGAGCCCCGCAGCATCTTTGTCAAGAGCGAGTACAAACTACTGCAAATCGACCTCGACGACATCCGCTATATCGAGGGTCTCAAGGACTATGTCAAGATTTACACCGAGCAGTCACCCCACCCCATCCTGTCATTGATGAACATGAAGGCCATCGAGCAAATGCTGCCCACCTCGCGATTCATCAGGGTGCACCGCTCGTTCATCGTGCAGAAGAGCAAAATCCGCGAGATTGAGCGCAACCGCATCATCTTCGGCGACGTCTATATCCCCATCGGGGACAGCTACAAGCAGGCCTTCATGGACTTCATCAACGCCAAGTAACCCGTTTTTTTGTAATCGCGGCGCAATGTTTTGCCGTTAGGCACGTTTTTTGCAATAGGCAACAGAGAAAAAAACATTTTAATGACCAATAACGAATAACAATGGAATTTCATCTCATTAGGAATGGTAAACAGGAAGGTCCGTTTACCGTTGAGGAATTGTCACAGCAGGGGATAACCCCTGAGAGTGAAGTGTGGGCTCCGGGTATGGCCGACTGGAAACAGGCCGGCGATGTGCCCGAGTTGACCGCCGTGTTGCAACGCGCTGAGTTTGAGGCAGCCCAGGCGGCAGCCCGCGCCGCCGAGAATATCACCCCCACGGGCCAGCCCTACGAGCCCCCCGTGGCTCCCAGCCAGGTGCCGCCCCAGGTACCGCCGCGCACCCCCTACGTCGAGGAGCCCAAGAAGAAAGGCTGCACACCGTGGCTCATCGCGGCACTGATACTGGTCATCCTGTTCGGTACGATGGTCTTTACCTGTCCTGACCGCTCCGATCACGAGGCAGCCATCCAGGAGGTCACCAAGGCCTGGGTGGACGACAAGGTGGATGAGAACCTGAGTGGCATCACCGGCGTGGGTGGCGTCTTTGGCGACCTCATCAACAAGGCCATCAAGGAACTCACGGGTTTCGGCACCGACAAGGTCATCTCCAACTTCCTAGACGTCAAGAACTATGTCATCTGCTCGGTGGGCCGCATGACCGTTGGCGAGGGCGAACAGAAGATGGTTTCCCTCGGTGCTTTTGGCCACGTGTTCACCTTCGGCAAGGAAGATATCGAGAAGGCATGGAGCAGAGCCATGGACGAGTACGAGGCCAAACACCCCCACATCGCGCCTCCCACCGTCCAGCAAGACGAGGAGAGCAATGAGCCCCAAGATGAGGAGGCTATGCCCGACCCACGCATGCTGCCCGACAGCGTCATGGGCATCGAAATTCCCGAGGGTATGGACAGCATGGTCAACCAGATGGCCAACGAAGCCATCCGCATGGCCAAGGAATGGGCCAAGCAGCAGATTGATAATCTGGGGAATTAGGTTTTAGGCGTTAGGCGTTAGGCGTTAGGCGTTAGGATCTAACACTAAGCTAAGAATAAATGGAAAACAATAGTGTCCGGTAAAATAATCCATCATCAACATAATACACTATATATGATCAAATAAGCGTTTTTGCTATATCATGGGCTTGGCTTTTGCCTCGTAGAGGCATGTCGGGTCGAAGACTCGACTTTTATGGAAAACACCATGCAAGCTCATCTTTGATGAGCGCAGCTTGGTGCCAGCCATATCAAGCGGAAAGTGCGTCGTAGACGAACTTTTACACCCCTCAAAAGCCTGTCAATCACAAAGTTCCTCTTCGAGGCACCTGTCGCATTGAGCGCTAGGACCAAGCTTCGAACCTCTACGAGGTTCTTGCATGGTCTTCTCATTAAAATCGGTTCTTCGAACCGCTAACATCTTCGATGTTTCCCAGGACACTAATAGAAAATAATAAAGGCAACCGCATTCCAGAAAACTGAATGCGGTTGCCCTTTGAATAATTGACTTAGGAGAAAGGGGGGTGAGGACTACATGCCGCAAGCCTTCATCAGAATAATGATAAAGAAGAAGATGAATAACATTGGCAGGCACCCCATGCGGCGGGGACGCTGGGGGGTTGGGTCAATAGGGTCGCCACTTTGGGGCGCGAACTGCCGCATCGAACCATACAGACTGCGGTGCGGAATCAGAATTTGACGGGGGCCGCCGTTGTTATAAGGGCCGATGACGCCACCTGCCTCAAGTTGACGGATAAGCTCGGCAGCGCGTTCCTGGCTGATGTGGAAACGCTCCATCAGCATCATGGGGGTCACCGACGTGCAGGTCATGAGGAACTTCACAGCCTCGTTATAGAGCGGGTCTCCGTTGGGGATGGGAGGCGGCAACACGGTCGCGTCCTCGACATCGGTATCCCCACTGGCCGGCGGGGTCGCCTGCTTGTCAAAACTGTTACCGCAGTTGGGGCAAAAGTGAGTATTGCTGTTGGTCTCGTGCCCGCAGTTGGGACAAGTGATGGTGTGTGACGGTTCAACGCTGGTGTCGAGTTGCAGCTCATCGTTGGGAATATAGGCATAGTCGCCCACAATCTGCAACTGGCACAGGCATTGCGGGCACACGACCTTGTACTCGCTGTTGATGAGCACCTCGGTGCTCAGGTCCATCTTCTTTCCGCACTTAGGACAGGTATATATCATATTCAGGCAGTTTTATCGTGATGCAAAAGTAATGAAAAAACAAGGTATTACCATGACTAACCCTGCAAAAACCGTGCCTAGGAGGCTGTCACGCCCCATGTGTAGCCCCACCTTGACGCGACGGCAACGACGGTCAATGCTTTAAATAACAGCCACGCCAAATCGAGGCCCCACGTTGGCCGAAGTGAGTCATTGCAAGGAAAAGTGCCATTTTTTTTGAAAAAAATCAGCTATTTTAAGATTTAATTATCTATTTTTGCACTTGTAATCACTTTCTGATTACATTTCGATAGTCGTTGTGACCTTAAGAACAATTCTTAAAAATAATGTATAGTATTAACTTTATAAACAACATGTTATGAGCAAGAAATTACTGACATTGATGTTTGGGCTTGCGCTTTCCCTGACGGGAAGCATGTGGGCTCAAGACGTCGAGGAAGAGGATGTGGCCTACAACCAGTATGGTGTGAAGGTCGATCGTGAAGAGCTCCATGCCGAGCAACGAAACAACATTCTGGTGTTCGAGTCCAAGAGCAAGAACTACAAGTTGTGGATGGATAACCGTGTGCAGGTGGATGGTGCCACCTTCTTCGGCAAGAACAGTTCGGACTACAACCCCATCGGCAACGGTGTGTCGATCAGGCGCGCGCGTCTGGCCATCAAGGCACAGATTACCCCCGACTGGTATGGTGAGGTGGACATGGACATGGCCGATGGCGTGTTTGAACTCAAGGACGCTATCATCGAGTATGATGGTCTGAAGAACTTCGCCTTCAAGGTGGGTAACTTCAAGGAGGACTTCTCGATGGAACAGACCACGACATCGCGTTATCTGGCATTCATGGAACGCCCGATGCTGTGCAAGGGTCTGGTACCGTCGCGTCACATCGGTATCCAGGGCGAGTACCTGCGTGACCACTTCCGCGCATCGCTGGGTATGTTCTTCCAGACGGTAGCCGGCAGTGAGGAACTGACCAACGTGCAGGACAACAACAAGGACTTTGGCCGTAGCCAGGGTTACTCGTTCACAGGTAAGGCGGGCTACATGCCCTACAGCAAGGACCGCCACCACGGCCTGTACGTGGGCGCCAAGGGTTCTTACCGCACGCCCAAGACCGACATGGCCACCAACGAGTATGGCGGCATCCGTTACAGCACGCGCAATGCCACGAGCATCAACCGCAAGAAATATCTTGACACCGATGTTATCCCCAATGTTGACCATGAGTGGTTATATGGTCTGGAAGGTGCCGCTTACTTTGGCCCCGCACGCATCCAGAGCGAGTGGATCCGCAGCCATGTGACAGCCACCAACAGCTACAACTTCGGTGGCTGGTATGTGCATGCCACCTACCTGCTGCTGGGCGGACAACAGCGCTTCAATGTTGCCGAGGGCGAGTTCACCCAGCCCTCAGCTGGCCGCAAGTGGGGCGATGTGGAGTTGGCTCTGCGCTACGACTATCTGGACCTGAACGACGGCGACATCTATGGCGGCTCGGGCGAGAACATCACCGCCGGCCTGAATTTCTATCTGGGCAACGCGGTGAAGCTGGTGGTTAACTACCAGTACAGCAACAATGACCGCTATGCCAACGGCAAGGGCAAGCTCTTCATCGGCCACGATGCCAACGGCGCTCCCACGACCGACTACACCAAGGCTGTAGAGGCCAAGGGCAAAGGCGGTGTGAGCTATCACATGCTGGGCCTGCGTTTTGAGATTAACTTCTAATGGTCAACCACTTAAAGAAAATTACGACAATGAAAAAGATACAATTAGCACTCCTGCTGTTGGCCACCATGCTGATGGCCACATCATGTGTAGAGGATAAAGTGTATGAAGGCCCGTCCAAGATCGAAAGCGTCACCATGATGCCCGAGGCTCCCACCTCGTTTGACGACATTGTGATTACGGCCACCGTTTCGGGTCTGCAAGCCGTTGAATCGGCCACATTGAATTATACTGCTGGCACAGACAAGGGCAGCCTGCCCATGAGCGGCAATGGCAGCACCTGGACAGCTACTATTCCCGCCCAACCCGACGGCACCAAGGTAACCTATACCGTAACCGTTGTCAATGAGGCCGGCTTCACCACGGTTTCTCCCGAGAAAGACTTCACCGTGGGCGACAAGCCTTCGGATTTCTCCAAGCTGGTGCTGAATGAGCTCTACGGCGCTGCTGACGCCGATTCCGAGAAGTTCATCGAGCTGTACAACAATGGTGACGACCCCATCAAGCTCAAGGATGTGGTCATCAAGAAGGACGAGGCTGAGGCCTGGAGAGGCTTGGCCGGTGAGGTCATCATGGGCCACAGCTTCTTCACTATCGTGGGTGCCAAGGGAACTACCGAACGCGGTATCTCCAGCGGCTTCTCCAGCAAGAAGAGCGTGCTCATCGAGCTGTACGATCCCAACAACAACCTGGTTGACAAGTTCCAGCGCGGCGAGAAGGAAGACGCGTGGGGCAACCAGTCACTGGCCAAGGTATCGGGCTCATGGAGCCGCTGTCCCAACGGAACCGGCAAGTTCATGATTACCGATGTGACCACCCTGGGCGCCAAGAACCCCGACACCGGCACCGAGGATCCCACCGTGGTACAATAATTAAGATTAAGGATTACCGTTTAACCATAAATCATTGATAAACCAAGAAAACGAAATGGCAAAAGAAGAATTGAAAATCGGCGAAATCTCAAAACCGCGTTTTGAATTCCGCAGCTTTGGACGCTGCTTTTGTGAAGCCAGCAAGCGTATGGCCCGCCTGAGCGTACCCGTGCCCGAGAAGGTGTGGGAACGCCACAGCACCGAGACCTATATCGTGAGCCGCACCAACGACGTTAACAACACCAAGATCCGCAACGGCAAGATGGACATCAAGACCTATGTCCAGACAGTGGACGGCCTCGAGCAGTGGAACCCGCTGATGAAGGGCGAGTTCCCCATCGCCGCCAGCGTGTTGCGTGACGAGGTGTTCCCCGCCTTCAAGGTGGACGGCATGCCCGAACTCACCAAGGACACCTACACCCTGGAGGAGTTCCTAGACATGATTAACGCCCATCCCGAC
This sequence comes from uncultured Muribaculaceae bacterium, assembly GCA_905233915.1. Lineage (GTDB taxonomy): Bacteria > Bacteroidota > Bacteroidia > Bacteroidales > Muribaculaceae > Sodaliphilus. Next base: position 76,736 of record CAJOFM010000005.1, read on the forward strand.
CTGCAAGCCGTGAGCGTGGAGAAAATCCGTTATGGCTACATGGTCAACGACACCATCTGCGAGACGGGCGATGTCTATATCAACGGTGCACTGGTCAAGACCATCAACTCCGAGTCCACCGAGGTCGAGGATATCAAGAAGACCCTGGCCGACCTGGGTCTCGAGGGTGTTGAGAACATCAACTACCTGCAGGCCATCAAGCGTGTTATCGGCATGATTAACAAACCCTTAGCAAACTAAACGGATATGGCAAAAGAGATTGAAAGAAAGTTTCTGGTGAAGGGTGACGACTTCAAGAACGAGGCCTTCAAGGCCACCCGCATCACCCAGGGTTACCTGAGTTCGGTTCCCGAGCGCACCGTGCGTGTCCGTGTCAAGGGCGAGAAGGGTTTCATCACCATCAAGGGCATCGGCAACGCCAGCGGCGCGAGCCGATATGAGTGGGAGAAGGAAATTCCCGTTGAGGAGGTGAAAGAGCTGTTGCTCATCTGCGAGCCTGGCGTGATCGACAAGACGCGCTATCTGGTTAAGGCAGGTGAACTCACCTTTGAGGTTGACGAGTTCTACGGCGACAACGAGGGACTTACCGTCGCCGAGATTGAACTGCCCGACGAGAATGCCGCCTTTGAACGTCCGGCGTGGCTGGGCGAGGAGGTGACCGGTGACCCGCGCTACTACAATTCCATGCTCATGAAGAATCCCTTCAAGACCTGGAAATAATATCCAACCGACTGATTCAGGGGGCACAGCGATTGTCCGCCACGTGCCCCCTTTTTTTAAAAACAGAATAACCAAAATGGCTGAGGAGCAAACCGCCCAGCAGGCTTTTGACCCGCTGGACATGAACAATTACCGGATTGAGAAACTGCCCAAGATGCAGAAATCCGGTTTTGAAAAAATATTGCAGCGCATCGGTGCGCCGCTGGCTATCCTGGCTTTCATTGTCATCTACTGGATGGCCGATATCCCGTTCATTAACCAGATTGACACCAATAGCGAGACGACCACGCTCACCGAGTCGGCGATGAAGCGCTACGACCAGATGGAGTCTGCCCAGCTCAAGGAGCTGAAGACCCCCGACGGCGAGCAGCTCAAGGCCGACCAACTCACCGAGCAGCAACAGGCACAGTTGACCGACGCGACCCACAATAAATTTGTGCGCATCAACTATGCCATGCTGGCCATCTTTGTCGCGGCAATCATCCTGTGGATTTCGGAGGCTATTCCCAACTACCTCACCTCGCTTATCGTTATCCTGTCGATTGTGCTCACGGGCATTACCACCGACAAGACCGCCTATGCCCAGTTGGGACATCCGGTGATGTGGCTCAACATCCTGTCGTTCATCTTGGCGAGCATGCTGGTTAAGACGCAGGTGGCCAAGCGGTTTGCCATCTGGTTCGTGCTCAAGTTCGGCAAGAACGCGAGCGGCATCATGATCAGCTTCATCGTCATCAACCTGGTGCTCTCGGCATTCATCTCGGCAACCACGGCCAAGGCGGCCATCCTGCTGCCCATCTTCATGGTCATCGCCGCCATCTACGGCGCAACGGGAGGCAAGAACCGTAACAACTTCGGCCGCAACCTTATCCTTCAGAACCTGTTCCAAATCAACCTGGGCGCCAATGCCTTCCTCACCGGTTCGGGAGCCACGCTGCTGGCCGGCTCCATCATTGCGGGAGCCATGGGCTGGGGCGCATTCAGCTATCAGGACTGGTTCAAGGCAGCCTTCCCGATGAACGTGCTGCTGATTTTCATCGCTTGGTTTGTGGGTTCCAAGATTTTCTTCCCGCTCAAGAAAGAGGAACGCGTGCCACAGATTGCCGGCGGCATGGACCGCCTGCGCGATGAGCTCAAGAAACTGGGCAAGATGAAACCCGAGGAGTACAAGGCTATCGCCATCTTTGTCGTCGTGCTCCTGCTCTGGGCCACCGACAAGCAGCACGGCATCAACCAGACGGCCGTGGCCTTCATGGGTGCAGTCGTGGCATTGCTGCCAGGCGTCGGCGTGGTCAAGTGGAACGATGTGGACATCCCCTGGCACCTGTTGCTGTTCTCGGCCGGTGCCTACACGTTGGGAGCCGGACTGGACGCCACGGGACTTCCCGGCACGCTCGTGGATGCACTGTTTGCCAGCCTGGGCATCACCCAAGCCACACCCTTCTGGACGATTTACCTGATACTCACCGCCGGAATCCTCTTGTTCTCACTCATTTTCCAGTCCAAGACGATGCTCACGCTCATCTTCATCCCCATCGCCATCGGCGTGGCACAGAAGAACGGGTATCCCATCATGAGTCTGGCGTTCCCCGTAGCATTGCTGGTCGGCCACGTCTATGTGCTGCCATTCAACAGCAAGCCGGCCGCCTTGCTCTACACCACCAACCAGTACAGTTGGAGTGATACCTTCAAGTTTGGTATCACGATGATGTTCATCAGCTGGCTCATGATTATCTTGTGGGGTGAGACAGTGCTGCGCTGGTTTGGCTACACCAACGGCGTGTTCTTCTAGCACCGTACAGGTTTTTACTGAAAATAGAGAAAACAAAAACGAGACAGCTCACGCAGTCTCGTTTTTGCGCTTCTTCTTGGACTTGAACCAAGGACCCCCTGATTAACAGTCAGATGCTCTAACCAACTGAGCTAAAGAAGCAATCCTCTCTTAAAATATCTATCTATTATGTCGCGCTTCTTCTTGGACTTGAACCAAGGACCCCCTGATTAACAGTCAGATGCTCTAACCAACTGAGCTAAAGAAGCTTTTCAGCACCCTTGCGGCAGACCCTGCCGAAAAATGCGGTGCAAAGATAGTACCAATAATTGAACTGCACAAGAAAAAAACGAAAAAACTTGCTTTTTTTCGTTTCATAAAGGTTTTTTAGGGCTCCAAATCAACCGATATTCGTGGAATAATAGTATTTTCGCAGTCTAATAATTGACTGAAAATGAAAAAGACGCTCAAATATCTCGCTTGGGCCTGCATGGTGCTAGCCCTCGCCACTCCCGTAGCCCTCGCCGACGAGGACAAGGCGGTAAACGATGACGCCGCGGTAGCCCGCAGCCTGGACATTTTCAACTCCCTGTACAAGGAGCTGAACACGTTCTATGTCGATACCATCGATGCCCAGAAGACCATCGAGAACGCCATCAACGCGATGCTAAGCGACATCGACCCCTACACCGAGTACATCCCCGCCAAGGAGACCGACGAGTTCATGACCTTGAGCACGGGCGAGTACGGCGGCATTGGCAGCTACCTGATGGAACGCACCGTCGATGGCAAGAAGGGGGTTTACATCAGTGGCCCCTACGAGGGCAGTCCCGCAGCGCGTGTCGGCCTGAAAACGGGTGACCGCATCATCATGATTGACGGCGACAGCACCGCCGGTTGGAGCAGCGACCAGGTGAGCAAGCACCTCAGAGGCCAGGCCAACACCCACCTGACGGTGACGGTCGTTCGCCCCTACGACGAGGACAGCGTCAAGACCTTCTCGTTCAACCGCGAGACCATCAGCGTCAACCCGGTGCCCTACTATGGCGTGACGCGTGACAATATCGGCTACATTGGCCTGACTTCCTTCAACGAGAAGTCGGCGCAGCAGGTGCGCGAAGCGCTCATCGAGCTCAAGAAGGACCCTAGGGTGAAGAATATCGTGCTGGACCTGCGCGGCAATGGCGGCGGCATCGTTGAGGGTGCCATCCAGGTTGTGGGCTGTTTCGTCCCCAAGGGGACCCAAGTGCTGCAGATGCGCGGCCGCGACAAGTCGAGCGAACGCACCTACAAGACAACGGTCGATCCTGTTGACACCGATATTCCCCTGGCCGTGCTCATCGACTTGGGCTCGGCAAGCGCCAGCGAGATTACAGCCGGTGCTCTCCAGGACCTGGACCGTGCGGTCATCGTGGGCACACGCTCCTTTGGCAAGGGACTGGTGCAGTCCACCCGCAATCTGCCCTATGACGGCATGCTCAAGGTCACCATCGCCAAGTACTACATCCCCAGTGGACGCCTCATCCAGGAGGTGGACTACAGCAACCGCAATGCCGACGGTTCCTACAAGAAGACCACAACCGACAGCACCGCAGCCAAGGTGTTCTACACCACCCATGGCCGCAAGGTGTATGAGGGTGGCGGCATTGCCCCTGACATCAAGATAGACCCCACCGAGATGAAGCGCATCGTATATAACATCATGCGTGACCACTGGGACTTTGACTTCGCCACCAAGTATGTCGCCGAGCACGGGAACGAAATCCCCAATCCCAGTGAATTCAAGGTGACCGACGAAATCTTCAACGAGTTCAAGGCATTTATCGATCCCAAGAAATTCGAATATGACAAGGTGTGCGAACAGCAGCTTGCCACCCTGCGCAAGACCGCCACTTTCGAAGGTTACATGAACGACTCCACCGCAGCCCAGTTCGACCGTCTCGAGGCCCTGCTCAAGCATGACCTGGACCACGACTTGGACATGCACCGCCGCGACATCTCTTATCTCCTGGGCCAGGAAATCATGGAACGCCTGTATTATAACCGCGGCCAGGTCGAGCACTCCATCAAGGATGACGATACCCTTGACAAAGCCAAGGAAATGTTCGACAAGCCCGGCGAATACGCCCGCATCCTCAACATCACCCCCAAGAAAGCCAAGAAGACCAACAAGAAAAAGGGGAAATAATAACCATATTGTTATTCAGTCGTGGAGATAAAGGAGCTGTGCGAGGTATTCGGCCGCAAGGCGAGGGTGACGGCATTGACCAAACTGGTCGATGGCGAGGGCAATGCGGTAATCGACGGGCTGGCCGGTTCCAGCGCGGCGATGCTGTTTGCCCGGTTGCCACATCGTGAGTCCCCTTATCTGATAGTGGTCAATGACCTGGACGATGCCGGCTACATGTACAATGACCTGTGCCAGCTGGTCGGCGACAAGCAGGTACTGATTTTCCCCTCGGGCTACAAGCGGGACATCAAGTACGGCCAGATCGATGCTCCAAACGAGATCCTGCGCACCGAGGTGCTTAACCGCTGGTATGACGACAAGGACGTCCATTGGGTGGTCACCTACCCCGAGGCACTGGCCGAGCGGGTGCGCCGCCGCGAGGATGTGCAGGCAAGTACCGTGCAACTGCGGGCTGGCGGCACTGCCGACCTGACCGAAATCACGGCACGTCTGCGCGAACTGGGTTTCACAGCCACCGACTACGTCTATGAGCCAGGACAATTCAGCGTGCGCGGCTCCATTCTTGACGTTTTCTCCTATAGTAACGAATTACCTTACCGCATCGACTTTTGGGGCGATGACATTGACTCGATACGCACCTTTAACGTCGAGACACAGTTGAGCGAGGAGCGCCTGGAGCACGTGAGCATCCTCAACAACGACACCTCGGGCGGCAAGGAAGATAACGTGTCCCTGCTGGACTACATCGGTGACGACACCACCGTGCTGTGCCGCAGCGAGCAGTGGCTCAAGACACGCATCGGCGAAATAGCCCGCGAGGACATGTCGGCCAGCGCCCTGATTGCCGACGAAGGTGATACCCAGGCAACCAGCAAAGTCGTTGATGCTGACCTTTTTGCCAAGCGGCTGAGCCAGCTGCGCCGCATCGCGTTTGTCAATGGCGAGGTGGCTCCCGAGCGCGGCGTGAAACGCCTGACACTGCACTGCAAGCCGCAAGGCATCTACCACAAGAACTTTGACCTCATCGGGCAGTCGTTTACCGATTTTCTAGCCAAAGGCTACAAACTCATCATCCTGAGTGACAGCGCCAAGCAGATTGAGCGCCTGCGCAACATCTTTGAGGACCGTGGCGACAACATCACTTTTGAGCCTGTGTTACGGACGTTGCATGAGGGCTTTGTCGATGATGACCTGAAATTGTGCGTCTTCACCGATCACCAGATATTTGACCGTTTCCACAAGTACAACCTCAAGAGCGAACGCGCCCGTTCAGGCAAGCTGGCCTTGTCGCTGAAGGAACTGAACCAAATTGAGAAGGGTGACTTCATCGTCCACGAGGACTTGGGCGTGGGCAAGTTCGGCGGCTTGATACGCACCTCGATGAACGGTACGCCACAGGAGATGATTAAGCTCACCTACCTGAACGGCGACGAGGCCTACGTCTCGATTCACTCGCTGCACAAGCTCTCGAAGTACCGCAGCAAGGAAGGTGAGGCGCCAAGGCTGAACCGCTTGGGCAGCAACGCTTGGGCAAAAATTAAGTCGCGCACCAAGAGCCGCCTCAAGGATATTGCCCGTGAACTCATCCGCCTGTATGCCGCCCGCCGCGAGCAGCAGGGCTTCGCCTACACGCCCGACGGCTACCTGCAGCAGGAGCTGGAGGCCTCATTCATCTATGAGGACACACCCGACCAGCTGACCGCAACGCAGGCCGTCAAGGCCGACATGGAGAGCCAGAAGCCGATGGACCGTCTCATCTGCGGCGACGTGGGTTTCGGCAAGACCGAAATCGCCATCCGCGCCGCTTTCAAGGCCGCGACCGACGGCAAGCAGACCGCCGTGCTCGTTCCCACTACCGTGCTGGCGTTCCAACACTACCGCACCTTCAGTGAACGTCTCAAGGATTTCCCCGTCAGGGTGGATTACCTGAGCCGTGCCCGCAAGCCCAAAGAGGTGAAACAACTGCTGGCCGACCTCAAAGAAGGCAAAATCGACATCCTTATCGGCACCCACAAACTCATTGGCAAGACCGTCCAGTTCCATGACTTGGGTCTGCTGGTGGTGGATGAGGAACAGAAATTCGGCGTTGCCGTCAAAGACAAACTCAAGCAACTGAAACTCAATGTGGACACGCTCACCATGAGCGCCACCCCCATCCCGCGCACCCTGCAATTCTCGCTGATGGGCGCCCGTGACCTGAGCACCCTCACTACCCCACCCGCCAACCGCTACCCCATCCTCACCACGGTGGGCACCCTCAACGACGAAATCGTAGCCGAGGCCATCAACTTTGAGCTTTCGCGCAACGGCCAGGTCTTCTTTGTGAACCACCGCATCGAGCAGTTGGAACAGTTGGAAAACATGATACACCGCGTGGTGCCCGATGCCCGTGTCGCCGTGGGTCACGGCCAGATGCCTCCCGAGCGGTTGGAGCAGACCATTATTGACTTTGGCAACCATGACTATGACGTGCTGCTCTCGACGACGATTATCGAGAACGGCATCGACATGCCCAACGTCAACACCATCATCATCAATAACGCCGACCGCTACGGCTTGAGCGACCTGCACCAGTTGCGTGGACGTGTGGGACGCAGTAACCGCAAGGCCTTCTGCTACCTGCTTGTTCCCGCCGGCAAGCCACTGGCTACCGATGCCCGCCGACGTCTGCAGGCTATCGAGAGTTTCAGCGACCTGGGCTCAGGCATCCAAATCGCCATGCAGGACCTGGACATCCGCGGAGCAGGTAACCTGCTGGGTGCCGAGCAGAGCGGCTTCATTGCCGACCTGGGCTACGAGACCTACCAGCGCGTGCTCAAGGAAGCCGTCACCGAATTGCGGACCGAGGAATTTGCTTCGACCTTCGCCGCCAATGGCAACGACTACGATGACCAAGAGAGCGATAGCACCGAATTTGTCACCGACTGTGTGGTAGATACCGACCTGGAGCTGATGTTCCCCGCCAGCTATGTCCCCCAGGAGAACGAACGCATCACCCTGTACCGCGAACTCGACAATATGGAAACCGACGACCAGGTCGAGGCCTTTGAACAACGCATGGTGGACCGATTCGGCAAGATTCCCGAGATGGCCTCGGAACTTATCCGCATTGTGCCTTTGCGCAGGACGGCACGCCGCCTGGGCATCGAGAAACTCGTCATCCGCCAGACGCGCATGCACCTGTTTCTCGTGGGCGAGGAAAATGTGGCCTACTACCAGTCGCCAGCCTTCGGGCGCATTCTCAATTACGTGCAACAAAATCCCAAACGGTGCGCCCTGAGCCAGAAAAACGGGCGCCGCAGCATCATTATTTCCAACGTCACCAGCGTGAGCAATGCCCTTACCATATTGAGCACGATTACGCACCTCGACAGCATGTAAGCAGTCCCCATTTTTCGCATTTTGGTAGAATTATTCGGGGGTTTGATTGAAAAGAATTGCTTTTCAAATTTATGATGCATAGTTTTGCGAAAACTAATCATGTTTTAATCACAAAACTAAAAGCAGTACATTTATGAAAAAACGATTCCTTTTAGCGACACTAATCGCAATGGCAGGTGTTCTGGGCTACGCACAGCAGACCATGTGGGTTCACACGGGTCATGTGCACTGGGCCTACAACACCGAATCGGTAGGCAAGATGCCGTACAGCTCGGCCAATCTGCTCACCGTGTTAGAGAAGGGATTTACCCTTGCCGATGTGGACAGTGTGACCGTCGCCAGCGAGACGTTTGCCGACGACAATGTACTCGTCAAGTACAACAACACTGTAGCCGACGTGTATGTGGCCGGTAACATCGCCAACCACATTACCGCTCAAGTGAATGGGGCCCGCGTTGCCGTCATGCAGGACGCCAACGTGGCCACCGAGTACACCTACACCCTGCAAGGCACCAGCAGCAGCGGCTGTTTCTACCACGCGGGTTCCTACAAGATGACGCTTGTGCTCAATGGCGTTAACCTGGTTAACCCCGACAGCGCGGCCATCAACATCCAGAACAGCAAGCGCATCGCCGTGCAACTGGCCGATGGCACGACCAACACGCTGAAGGACGGCGCCAACAACACCAAGAAGGCTGCCTTCCTCGTGAAGGGTCATGCCGAGTTTGCCAAGGGCGGCTCGTTGACCATCACGGGTAACAAGAAGCATGCACTGGCCTGCAACGAGTACATGGAAGTGAAGAAGACCGTGGGTACCATCACCATCACGAGCTCGGTGGCCGACGCTATCAACGTGGCCCAGTACTTCCAGATGAACGGCGGCACCATCAATATCCAGAGCTGCGGTGACGACGGCATCCAGGTGGATGCTGAGGACACTGCCGATCCTGAACTCGACGGTCACGTGCTCATCAAGGGCGGCTCCCTCACCATTAACGGCAGCGCAGCAGGCACCAAGTGCATCAAGGCCGAGGGCAATGTGGACATCCAGGGTGGAACCCTGACGCTGAACCACAGTGGTAACGCCGCTTGGGACAGCGATAAGAGCAAAATCAAGGAAGCCACGGGCATCGGCAGCGACCGCAACCTGACCATCAATGGCGAAGAGGCTGTGGTGAACATCACCATGACCGGCAACGGCACGCGCGGTATGAAGTGCGACAGCACAATGACCGCCACTGCCGGCAACATCGACATCAAGTGTCAAGGCGAACCTTGGGCTTACGGCACCACCGACACCACCAAGGTGGCCTGTGCCAAGGCCGACTATGCCTTCATCCTGAATGGTGCTACCATGAAGTGCACCACCGTCAAGGACGAGGCTATGGGCGTGCGCAGCGAAGGTACGGCCCTGATCAGTGGCGGCACATTGACGCTTAACACCTATGACCACGGTATCAAGACCGACGGCGACATGGAAATCACCGGCGGCACCATCAACTTCACCATCACCGGTGCTGCCAGCAAGGCCATCAAGCCTATCGGTAACCTGCACATCACGGGCGGCACCATCACCGGCACCGTGAGCGGCGGCGGCGAGACCTATCAGAGCGACTCGTCCACGAGCGCATGCGCCGGCATCAAGTGTGACGGCAACGTCGTTATCGACGGCGGCACGCTCAACCTGACAGCAACAGGCGCCGGCGGCAAGGGCATGAACATCGACGGCACGCTCACCATCAACGACGGTAACATCACCGTGAAGACCACTGGCAGCAAGTACGGCACCAGCAGCAGCGGTGGCGGTGGCGGTTGGCCTGGCGGCGGCTGGGGTCCTGGCTCCGGCGATGAAGGCAGCGATACCAGCTCGTCACCCAAGGGCATCCGCGCCGAGGGCGAACTTACCATCAACGGCGGCACCATCACGGTGAACGCTACGGGCGGTGAAGGCGCCGAAGGCATTGAGTCCAAGTCTGTCATGCGCATCCAGGGTGGCTACATCGAAATCACCAGCTATGACGACGCCATCAACGCTGCTTCCCATCTGTACTTCACTGGCGGATACACCTATGCCGTGGCTACCGGCAACGATGCCATCGACTCCAACGGCAACATGTACCTGAGCGGAGGTTACGTCTTCTGCTGCGGTAGCGAGGAAGGCCTCGACGCCAACAGCGAGGGCGGCTACAAGGTTTATATCCAGAGCGGTGCCAACCTGATGGCCATCGGCGGCAACATGGGAGCCATCGAGAGCGGAGCCAGCCTAAGCCAGACCTGCTATCAGTGCACGGCCAGTGCCAACACCTGGTATGGCCTGTACAGCGGCGGCACTGCTGTCATGGCAGCCTACACCCCCACCTTCTCCAACCAGGGCGGTGGCGGTCCTGGCGGCGGCTGGGGCGGTGGCCAGTCCAGCTCCAAGACCATGGTTGTGACCACGCCGTCAAGCACCGCAGTCAAGTCGGGCGTGACCGGCAGCGGCACCTCGATCTGGAGCGGCAAGGGCTATACCAGTGCCACGGGCGGCTCAAGCGTATCACTCAGCTCATACTCGGGTGGCGGAGGCTATGGTCCCAATTGGTAATCCACAAGTAGTTATAAACAATGACATCATTAAAAAGACTTAGAAAAATGAAAAAGACGATTATAACGATGCTTATCGCACTGGTGGCCATCTTTGCCAGCGCCGAGACCTATAACTACCTGAAGTTCACCAAGACCAACGGAACAACCGTGACCTACTCGGTAGAAGGCCTCAAGCTCACCTATGATAATACTAATGTGACCATCACCAATGTTGATGGCACCGCAACCCTCACTCTGGCCGAGGTACAGGACATGTACTTCAGTAACGAGGCCGGCGGTTCGACCTACGAGCTTGGTGACGTGAACGGAGACGGACTTGTGAACGTGGGTGATGTGACTACCCTGATTGCCTATATTCTGGGCAACGATGTTGACACATTCATTGCCGAAGCCGCCAACTGTGACGGCGATTCACAAGCTGTCCTCAACGTCAGCGACGTGACGGCTCTGATCCACTATGTCCTCACCCAGGAATGGTGATCAGTAACCTGATTCTATAATAATTTGCGCCATCACGGGCAATCCTGATGGCGCAATTATTTTAAACTTGCTGATTTTAAGTACATTTGCATTTAATCCCAATTCATTTCATGCTATGGCCAAGTTCAAGTATATCCTAATATTGCTGCTGCTGTTGATGACAGCAATCAGATTGCAGGCTGAAGAATTCGAGAAGCTGACTTTTGTCAAGACCGACGGCAGCACCATATCCTTCTCGGTAGAGGGGTTGAAAATCACCTATGACGATTTTGCGCATGCCGTCATCACCAACGATGAAACCAGCATGACCCTTGACCTTGCCAGCCTGAAGTACATGTACTTCAGCAACGGCGGAAACAGCGCCTTTGCCACAGGTGACGTGAACGGTGACGGGGAAGTGAATGTGGCTGACGTGAACACGCTGGTTGATATCATCCTGGGAGGTGAATCAGATGATGCTACAATCAAGCGGGCCGACGTGAACGAAGACGGGGAAATCAACCTGGCCGATGTCAATGCCTTGACCGACATCATTCACAGGTGACAGCAAAAAAAATAAAAAACACAGTGGCGGCTGGTAATAATAGCATTATACATTGTAGTGTGCTGATTGATAACCATTTGAAGATAAGATAGGCTTACCTATGGCATGCTGTAGGGCCTCGCCTTGGCGTGGCCGTTCGTCTCCTCAAAAAAAACGCTAATTATCGCAAAAAATCAGTATTAATTCGCCTAATCGGCGTGGGAGATACTACTTCCTCAATGCGGCCACGCCAAGGCGAGGCCCTACGTCCTGCGGCTTCTACACCATTGCGTTTACCGAACACTGATGATAATAATAAGTGGCGGGTCCTGATTGAACAAGACTCGCCACTGTTGTTTCAATAAGATGGAACGGAGGCGCTGTTTACTCCTCGCCCTCGGCCATGGTGGTGAAGACGTTCTGCACGTCGTCATCCTCCTCGAGCACCTCGATCAGGGCCTCTACCTCGGCACGCTCGGCCTCGCCCAGCTCCTTGTAGTCAGCGGGTTCATAGACGAACTCACTGCTCTTGATTTCGAAGCCGTTGTCCTCGAGATACTTCATGATGTCGCCATTGGCAGCGAAGTCACCCGACACGAGCATTTCCTCCTCGTCGATGGCGAACTCCTCGGCGCCGCAGTCGATAAGTTCGAGCTCGAGCTCATCGGGGTCAACGCCGTCCTTGGGTGCCACATGGAAGTAGCACTTGTGGCTGAACATAAAGGCCACGCTGCCCGAGTTGCCCAGGCTGCCACCCTTCTTGTTGAAGTAGTTGCGCAGGTTGGCAACGGTGCGGGTGGTGTTGTCGGTAGCGGTCTCTACCAGCACGGCGATGCCATGAGGACCGAATCCCTCGTAGATCACCTCCTTGTAATCGCCGGCATCCTTCTCGCTGGCACGCTTGATGGCGCGCTCGATGTTCTCCTTGGGCATGTTAGCTGCCTTGGCGTTGGCGATAAGGGCACGCAGGCGTGAGTTACCTTCGGCATCGGGGCCACCAGCCTTAACGGCGATGGTGATTTCCTTGCCGATTCTGGTAAAGGTGCGGGACATGCTGCCCCAACGTTTCATCTTTCTCGCTTTGCGGTATTCAAAAGCTCTTCCCATTGTAATTTATGTAGTTTAAAGATTAATATTTTCAGTCTAAAAACCTAAAGCCTAATGCCTAAAACCTAAAGCCTTAACGCAGTTTAGCCCCCAGCTGGGTCTCAAGGTTCTTGATGATCTTGTTCATGATGGCGTCAATCTGCTTGTCGTTGAGGGTCTTCTCGTCGTCCTGCAGAATCATGCTGATGGCATAGGACTTCTTGCCTGCCTCGAGCTTCTTGCTCTCATAGACGTCGAACAGGGTCATCGACTTCAACAGCTTCTTCTCGCTAGCCTCGACCACACGGCGGATGTCGTCGTAGGTGACCTTGGTGTCCACGAGCAGGGCCAGGTCGCGGCGCAGGGGCAGCGTCTTGGGCAGGTCGGCATACTTGATGTCCTTCTTCATCGCCAGCTTGCAGGCCAGGTTCCAGTTCACCTGTGCGTAATAGACGGGCTGGTCCACATCGAACTTCTTGGCCAATGCCTCGTCAACAACGCCCATCACGGCGATGACCTTACCACCGCGGCTGCTGTAGCGCAGGGCGGGGTTCACAGTCTCGTCCTCATGTTGCTCGATGACCAGGTCGCGCAGGTTCAAGCCCATGTTCACAAACATGTTCTCGAGGTCGGCCTTCAGGTCATACACGTTGAGCGCCCTTACCTTGTCGGCCCACGACTCATCGTGGTTGTTGCCGGTGAGCCACATCGCCATCTGGGTGCTCTCGCTGTAGGGGGCAAGGGCTTTCTCCTCCTGGCTCACGCTGCCGTCATGGCTATAGACGTTGCCGAACTCATAGAGGCGCAGGTTGGGGTTCTTGTGATTGATGTTGCGGGCAATGCTCTCCAGTCCGCCGAACAGCAGCGTCTGGCGCATCACGTTCAGGTCGCTGCTCAGCGGGTTCATAATCTGGACGCAGCGGTCGGCAGGATAGGTCGTCAGACCCTCGTAGTAAGCGCCCACGGTCAACGAGTTGTTCATGATCTCGTGGTAGCCCACGCTGGTGAGCTGGTTGCTCACGGTCTCCTGCATGTCGTCGCGCCAGTCCACGTCGGTCTTGTTCGACAGGCTGCTATGCACCTCGCTGGTGAACTCGATGTTGTTGTAGCCGTACACGCGCAGGATGTCCTCGACCACGTCGCAGGGACGGCGCACGTCCACGCGGTAGGTGGGCACGACAAGCTGCATCTTCTCGTCGTCCTCGGCGGTGATTACCATCTCCAGGCTCTTGACGATGTCGCGGATGACATCGTGGGGAATAGCCTTGCCGATGAGGCCCGTCACATAGTCGAAACGCAGTTCGACGGGGAAGCCGGGGAAGTCGTGGGCCTTCACATCGATGATGTCGCCACAGATTTCGCCTCCGGCCAGCTCCTTGACGAGCATGGCGGCCAGCTTCAGATTATAGATGACCTCGTTGGGATCGATGCCACGCTCAAAGCGGAACGAGGCGTCGGTGTTCAAGCCGAAGCGGCGGGCCGTCTTGCGGATCCATGTGGGGTGGAAATAGGCCGACTCCAGGAACACGTCGGTAGTGCCCTCGGTCACACCCGAGTCCAGGCCGCCGAACACGCCACCGATGCACATCGGCTCCTCGCCGTTGCAGATCATCAAATCGCGGTCGGACAACGTGCGCTCCACGCCGTCCAGGGTGACGAACTTGGTGCCTGGCGTCACGGTCTTCACCACAATGCGGTCGCCCTTGACCTTGCTCAGGTCAAAGCAGTGCATGGGTTGTCCGGTGCCCAGCAGTATGTAGTTGGTGATATCCACGATGTTGTTGATGGGACGCTGGCCCACGGCGAGCAGCAGGTCCTTGAGCCATTTGGGACTCTCCTGAACCTTCACGCCACGCACGGTCAAGCCGGCATAGCGGGGGCAGGCCTCGGCATTCTCAACGGTGACGGGGATGCCGCCGTCCTTGCGGTCGATGGCGAACGCGTCCACGCAGGGCTTGTGCAGGTTTCCGTCCATGCCGTGGCGCTTCATCCAGGCCGCCAGGTCACGGGCCACACCATAGTGCGAGCCGCCGTCGATGCGGTTGGGCGTCAGGTCCACCTCGATGAGGTAATCGTCCTCGATGCCGTAGTAGTCGGCAGCGGGGGTGCCCACCACAGCGTCCTCGGGCAGGACGATGATACCGTCGTGGCTGATGCCCACGCCAATCTCGTCCTCGGCACAGATCATGCCCAGCGACTCCTCGCCGCGCATCTTGCTGCGCTTGATGGTGAACTCCTTGTCGCCGTCATAGAGTTTCGTGCCCAAGGTGGCGACGATGACCTTTTGGCCAGCGGCAACATTGGGCGCGCCGCACACGATTTGCACAGGGTCATTGCCATCGCCCAAGTCGACGGTGGTGATGTGCAGGTGATCGCTGTTGGGGTGCTCGATGCAGGTCATCACTTGACCCACGACCAGTCCACGCAGGCCGCCCTTGATGGTTTCCACTTGTTCCACTGCTCCCACTTCCAGACCCAGCGAGGTCAATGCCTCGGCCACTTTTTCGGGCGTCAGGTCCGTGTCAATATAGCGTTTGAGCCATTTATAGGATATATTCATAACGTCGAATAAGATTATAATCGCTTAAAAACGTGCAAAGTTACAAAAAGTTTAGCGTATAGCGTTTATTGTGTAGCGTTTTTTTGCAAGACCCCGTTTTGACAGCACATGCAAGTCGAACTCTCAACTAAAAAACTTAGCGGCTTAGCGTGAGGCAAAGGGCCACGCCAAGGCGAGGCCCTACAACGTGTACGCGCGGACAAAAAAAGACGGCCGACGCATCACGCGTGAGCCGCCCTCCATAAATTAATAATTACTCACTTCGTTAATATTTTACTGTTCACATAGGCCATGAAGGCTTCCTTGTAGTTGTCGCCGATGGGCAGAGAAACGCCATCGCCGAGCACGACATGGTTCTTCTTGACCTCGCTGATTTTGTCCAGGTTAATGATGAACGAGCGGTGGATGCGCATGAACTTGCTGGAGGGCAGGTGCTCCTCGATTTTCTTCATGCTCAGCAACACGATGACGGGTTTGCTCTTGTCCTCGCAGGAGATGCGCAGGTACTCGCTCATGGCCTCGATGTAGTTGATCTTGTTGATGCTGATGCGCACGATCTTGTAGTCGCTCTTGACGTAAATGACGCCGTCGTGGGTATCGGCCGATACCTCGACGGTTTCAGCCGACTGCTGGCGTATCTCGCAAATTTCTTTGATCTTCTGGGCCGCAGACTCGAACTCGTCGAAGCCGTAGGGCTTGAGCAGATAGTCCACGCCGTTAGCCTTGTAACCCTCGATTGCATACTCGCTGTAGGCGGTGGTAAAGACGAGAATAGGCCCCTTGATGTGATCAGCTTTTATAGTCTTGGCAAAGTCCAGGCCGTTCAGGTCGGGCATGTTGATGTCAAGAAAGATAGCCTCCACCGGCTGGTTGTCAATCACCTGCTGGGCCTCGATGGCACTGCGGCACTGTGCCACCAGCTCCAGGTAGGGCACCTTCTTGATATAAGTCACCAGTTTCTTGAGCGCCAAGGGCTCATCGTCGATAGCAATACATTTTATCATTGTTGTGTCGAGGGTTTAGCGGTTATTGATTGTCTTGGTCGGCACGTGGTCTGATATTGCCCGGGCACTTGGCGGGCAAGTCGAGCCGCACGTCATAATTGTCTTCCTCGTCGCTGATGTCGAGGCTGTAGTCGTCGCCGTAGATGAGTTCGAGGCGCTTGGTCACGTTGTTGAGTCCCACGCCGCCGTACTCGTGCTTGACGCCGCTCTTGGTGTTGTGGCAGTGGAACAGCAGACGTCCGTCCTTGTGTTCAATGCTGATGTCGATGGTCGACGGCTTGTCTATGCCCACGCCATGCTTGAAAGCGTTTTCCACAAAGGGGATGAACACCAGCGGCACCAGGGCCACATCCTCGCCGCACGACGAGGGGACGTCGAGGTTGATGTTCACGGCATCCATGTAACGCAGTTTCATCAGGTTGAGGTATTTCTTGAGGAAAATGATGGCACTGTTGAGCGAGACGCAGTGGTTGTCGCTCTCGTAGAGCAGGTAGCGCATCATCCGTGACATGTCCACAATGCTGTCCTTGGCCTGTTCGGGGTCGATGTCCACCAGAGCATGGATGTTGTTGAGCGTGTTCATGAAGAAGTGCGGATTGATCTGGTAACGCAGATAATCCAGTTCCTGCTTGAGGCTTTGCTCCTTGAGCTGAGCCAGGTGCTTCTTCTCCTCCTCGCTCAGGCAATAGGTTTTCACACCCAGGTTGGCGCCAAGCATCATGATGACGAGAGCAAACATGCTGATGTCGTGCCTGTCGATGGGTGGACGCCCCTCGGGCGGGGGCGGAGCCATCTCGATGGCCTCGGCTTGACGGGGCCTTTGGAGCGAGTAATGAGGTTTGTGGATACATTGGGCTGTCTGGAACAGCGCTATCACGATGACGCTACAAGCGATATATCTGGTCACTTTCTTGTTCCTCACCAGCATGGGAGCCAGGATGTGATTGTGGATGAGGAAAACAATGAAGAAGAACAGCAAGTGAGCCCATGTGTCAAGCAATCCGTTCTTGATCCAAATCGGGTGTTCGGAGTCATAATTGACGATGAACTCCAAGAGAGGGGCCAAGAAGATGACAAACCACACAATCGTATAGATGATGGTTTCTTGTTTGGTCTGCTTGTAATAATCGCTCATGGGCGTAGCGCTGTTTGGAAAATCAAGCAAAGATAATCATACTCTATCGTACTACAAAACTTTTTCAGTCATTCATGCCAATGTATCAATAAACCGCCCCTATAGCGGTAGCAATAAGGACGGCTCTTGATATGTAGCGGCACAAATCAGTGCCAGATGTAGGTCACGGTGCCAATGCCCTCGGTCATGGTGTTCTTGGGAACCGAGAAGCTGGACTTCAAGGCTGCCTGCTCGCAGGCGCGGCGCACCTCGGGATGCGAGGCGAGGTCGCCCGTGGCGCTGATGGCGTTGGCCTTGATGACCTGTCCGCGCGGATTGACGGTGACACGCACGGTCACGCGTCCCGACCATTTACTGTTGGGAACGGGCTTGGCCCAATAGTCGAGGGTGTAACCCACAAGTCCACCGATGCCAGGCTTGCCGGCCAGCACTCCCTGATTGGAGTTGCCGCTGGCCGTACCTTGCTGGCCTCCCCCATTGCCGCCGCCATTACCAAAGGCGTTTTTCACCCTATTGCGGGTGGCGTTGCTGGTGGAACTCTTTTGCTCGGTATTCTTGGATTTGGTCTCTTGAGCCTCGGCCTTGCGGTCCTGGGCTTTGGGTTTCTCAACCTTCTTGTCGTTCTCCTTGGCAGGGCCCGACTTCTTGGGTTCTGTCTCCTTGGGCTGCTCTTTCACCTTGTGGGGTGATTCGGTCTTCTGGGTAACCAGGGGTGGCGTCTTGTGTGCGACCTCGCCGGCGTCTTCCAGGTCATCGGCATCGATGTCGGGGTCATCGCCCTCATCAGGCGAAGCGCTCGGGTCGGCCGAATTCTGGTCCATCAGGTCATTCTGAACGTTGTCCATGGTGTTGCCCAGCATTACATATTCACCGCCAAACAAGATGGAATCCTGCGCCAACTGTGTCAAGTCGGGCAGGTTGGGATCCTGCTCGTAGCGCAGCGTGAAGTGCAGCAGCAGAGCCAGCGTGCCCCCAGTGATCAACAGGGTGAGCAGCAGGGCCCAAAGGTTATTTTTGCGGCTATCTTCTTCCATCGTGGGGATGCATTATAAGTTGTTATCGGCGGGAACAGGTTCCACGACATCCTGGGTGGCAACGGGGCCGAAGGAGGCCTCGCTGGGCTTGGTGGCGAGGACGATTTTCACGCCCTGCTTGGAGCCCTTGTCCAAAATCTCGACAATCTTGCCGTAGTTCACTTCCTCGTCGGCATAGACAGCGACAAACTCGTTGGGGTTGCCGGCCTTGAGGGCCTGCATGAAACCTTCGAGCTGCTCGGGAGCGATGGGCAGGAGATCACTCTCGCCAGCATCGGTCGTCTGAGTGGCATACATGTTGAGCTGCTTGTCAACATAGATGCGCGTCGTGGGCTTGATGGCCGTCTGCTCGCTGCTCTGGGGCAGGTTCACCTCGAGTGCCGAGGGGAAGACAAAAGTAGATGTGACCAGGAAGAAGATGAGCAGCAGGAAGATGACGTCGGTCATCGATGCCATGCTGAACATCGACAGGGTCTTATGTTGTCTCTTGAGTGCCATAATTCAGTTCTCAGTTCTCAGTTTTCAGTTTTCAGTTTTCAGTTGAGTGCGGATGCCGCTGACAACTGACGACTGACAACTGAAAACTTAATTACTTAATTACTTAGCCGGCTCGTTGAGCAGGTCCATGAATTCCATCGTCTTGCCCTCGAGCTTATTCATCACCTTGTTAACGCGCGAGGTGAGGTAGTTGTAGGCAAACAGGGCGACAATACCGACGATCAGACCGCCAACAGTGGTCACCAGGGCCTGGTAGATACCGCTGGCCAAGATGGTCACATTGCTGTTATTGCCTGCACTGGCAAGCTGGAAGAAGGCCTGAACCATACCGATTACGGTGCCCAAGAAACCGATCATGGGAGCACCGGCAGCCGTGGTGGCCAGCCAGTTGAAGCCCTTCTCGAGCTTGGCAATCTCCATGTTGCCCACGTTCTCGATAGCCACGAGCACGTCGTTCATGGGGCGGCCGATACGGGTCACACCCTTCTCAATCATGCGGGAATAAGGGGTATTGGCATCTTGGCAAATCTTCAGGGCCTGGTCCACTTCACCGCGGTGGATCATATCCTTGATGCGGTCCATGAAGGAGTTGTCCTGACGGTTAGCGCGGTTGATGGCGAACAGGCGTTCAAAGAAAATGTAGATGCTCACGATGGCAAGCAGTGCCAACGGTATCATGAGCCATCCACCGGCCATGGTGAGGTCCCATACCGAGAGTTCCTTGACAACGGGTTCGGCAGCGGCAGGGGCGGTTGCGGCAGCAATGGCTGCGGCGCTGTCGGTGACAACCTGTGCGGCGCTATCGATAGCCTGCTGCACGGTGTCGGCGGCCTGCTGGATCATCGTGTCGGCAGGCGTTACTTGGGCGAGAATCATGTTAAGGATTGACATATTCAATTCGTTATGTTTTGGTTATTTCTATATTATTAACGTGAAAAATCAGTTTTTATTTCAAGCACTCCTTATAAGCCTTGATGGTTGCCTCGAGGCCCAGATACAGGGCATCGGCAATCAAGGCATGGCCGATGGAAACCTCAGCAAGATAAGGCACATGCTGCTGGAAGAACTTGAGGTTGTTCAAATTCAGGTCGTGGCCGGCATTCAGACCCATGCCCACGTTATGGGCAGCCTGGGCGGCAACGACAAACGGAGCCACTGCACGCTCGGGGTTCTCGTCAAACTCCTCGGCATAGGGGCCAGTGTACAGTTCCACACGGTCGGCACCGGTACGGGCGGCTGCACGGATGTTGTCCACATCGGTTCCCACAAAAATGCTCGTGCGGATACCGGCCTCTTTCAGGCGGTCAACGATATCGGTCAGGAACTCCATGTTGGCTTCCACGTTCCAGCCTGCCGATGAGGTGAGCGCATCAGGAGCATCGGGCACCAGGGTGGCCTGTGTGGGGCGAACCGACAGGACCAGATCCATAAACTGTTCGCTGGGATAGCCCTCAATATTAAATTCGGTGCGCACCAGGGGGCGCAAGGCAAACACGTCGCTGCGGCGGATGTGACGCTCATCAGGACGGGGATGAACGGTAATGCCGTCGGCACCAAACCGCTCACAGTCCATCGCTACTTGCTGGACATTAGGGATATTGCCACCGCGTGCATTGCGCAGGGTGGCTATCTTGTTGACATTTACACTCAGGTTGATCATGATTAAAATTAAAGTCTGTTTGTAGTGCTATCTCTACAAACTGCAAAAGTAGCCATATTTTTTCATATAGCTATGATAAGGAATGTGAATTTTTGATAAACTTGGTAACTAGAGATTCTAGATATTCTAGATGCTCTAGATAATCTGACATTCCTGTTATTCCTTGAGGCGGCTGTCAATGATGATGGTCACGGGACCGTCGTTGACGAGCGCCACCTGCATCTCGGCGCCAAAGACGCCGCGTTGCGTCGGCTTGCCCAACAGCTGGGCCACCTCGTCGCAATAGGCCTCATACAAGGGCACTGCCAGATCATGGCCTGCCGCATGGATGTAGCTGGGGCGGTTGCCCTTCTTGGTCGAGGCGTTGAGGGTGAACTGGCTCACGGCCAGCACTTCCCCGCCCGCGTCGATGATGCTGCGGTTCATTACTCCCTGCTCGTCGTCAAAGATGCGCAGGTTCACGGTCTTTTGCGCCAGCCAGCGCATATCCTCCTCGGTGTCTCCCTCACGCACACCCACCAGCACCATCATGCCAGGGCCGATGGTGCTGTGCAGTTGTCCGTCGATGGTGACCGAAGCCTCGGTCACCCGTTGTATCACGATTCTCATTTCTAACTCCTAAAGCCTAAAGCCTATACTCACTTTATCCACTTGAACAGGTCCTTGAAACTGGCCTTCTGGCCGTAGTGCAGGATACCGCGGCGATAGATGCGGGCGGCCATCCAGGTGATGGCTAATGCAGTGCCAAACAGCAGGACTATACTCAAGACCAGCTGCCATGTGGGCACGCCGAAGGGCAGTCTCACCATCATTACCACGGGTGAGGTGAACGGAATGATGGAACACCACACGGCCATGGGACCCATGGGATTCTCGGCGCAGGCAATGCCAGCATAGAAGGCGATGAGCATGATGAGGATGACAGGGGTGGTGAACTGTGAGGCATCGCTGGCCTGATCCACGGCCGAGCCGAGTCCTGCAAACAGGGAGCTGTAAAGCAGGTAGCCACCCAGGAAGTAGAGCACGAAGTTGACAAGGATGGGCACATAGTTGATCGAGAGCGTCTCGCGCATGATGACCTCCATGGCTCCCATATCCTTAGCCGACGCCAGGGCCTCGGGTGACACTGCGTCGGGCGACACATTGCTGATGCCAAAGGCACTGCCGGCCACCGAGCCGACGATGGCGAGCAGGACAATCCAGATGGCCATCTGAGTCAAGCCCACAAGGCCAACGCCGATGATCTTGCCCAGCATCAGCTGGAAGGGTCGGCAACTGCTCACAACCACCTCAACGATGCGGTTGGTCTTCTCCTCGATGACGCTGTTCATGATCATCGCGCCATACATGAGCACAAACATATAGGTGATGAACGACAACAGGAACCCCAGGCCCATAGCGGCATCGGTCGATGACTCCTGCTCGCCCTCATCGCTCCACTTGATGGAACGCACGTCAACATCGACGTGGGCCTTATCCACCATCTGCTGCAGGTTGGGGATGCCCAGTGCGGCAAGGTGGGCGTTCTGGATGGTGTCGGCCAGCGTGCTCCTGATCATCGACACCAGGCTTGGGGTGATGGTCCCCTCGCTGTAGATGTTGACCACACCGGTGCTGTCCACGTTGCGCGGAATGATGACAACGGCACTGATGCTGCCATTGGACTTGTCATAGAACTCGCGGGCATTGGTCACGGTATCGCCCTTGAGTGCCACAAAACTGTACATGTCATCGCTGTGCAGCGCCGCGGCATAGCGGCCCGTCTCGTCGATGACGGCAATCTGCTGGACGTCACTGCCCTTGTCGTTGAGATAGGCCAGGCCAATGGGAACGGCGGCAATGAGGATAAAGAGCAACGGCATGCCCAGCGTCATGATGATGAATGACTTGCGCCCGACAATCGACATGTATTCACGGGCGATGATGAGGCGAAGCTTATTCATTGTTTTCTACAGGTTTTTGGGATTTGACGGTCTCGATAAATATCTCATTCATGCTGGGCAACACCTCGGTGAAGCCAGTGAGCGTGTAGTGCTCGTTGAGCCAGGTGATGGCGTCACGCACGTTGACACCGGCATTCAGCTTGATGAGCGCGTCCTGCTTCTTCACGGGGTCGGGCGGCATGATGGTGAACAGATTGGGGTTGGACTCGATGGTTTCGGGGGTCTGCACCGCGATGATGTTCTTCTTGTGCTGCTGCTTTACCTCGTCAACGCTGCCGGTGAGCACCACCTGGGCATGATTGAGCAGGGTGATCTGCTGGCACACTTCCTCGACCGACGCCATGTTGTGGGTCGAGAACAGGATGGTGCTGCCCTGGTCACGCAGGGCGAGGATTTCGACCTTCAACTGCTCAGCGTTCACGGGGTCGAAGCCCGAGAACGGCTCGTCGAAAATCAACAGCGGCGGGCGGTGGATAACGGTGCCGATGAACTGCACCTTCTGCTGCATACCCTTGGACAGGTTCTCCACCTTCTTGTTCTCCCACTCCTTGAGGTCAAAGCGGTCGAGCCACCAGTGCATCGAGGCCACGGCATCGGCCTTGGTCATGCCCTTGAGTCGGCCCAGGTACACGATGTGGTCACCCACTTTCATTTTCTTGTACAGGCCGCGTTCCTCGGGCAGGTAGCCGATGTGGGCGATGTCGTCATCGGTCATCTGCTTGCCGTTAAGGGTCACGGTGCCCTCATCGGCGGCAAGGATGCGGTTGATGATGCGTATCAGGGTACTCTTGCCGGCGCCGTTGGGTCCCAGCAGGCCGTAGATGCAGCCCTCAGGCACTTCCATCGAGACGCCGTTCAGGGCTGTATGGCCCTCGTAACGCTTCACCACGTTTTTAATGTCTAAATAAGCCATATTATATAAGTTTTAGTTCTTTTATCGCAAAGATAATTGTTTTTAACCTTTAGACGCAGCCGCCCGCCGAAAAACTACACAGTGTAGCAGAAAAAAAGGAACGGGAGATGCACAGGCACCTCCTCGTCCCTATTAATGAAGATGAAATAATCTCTCAGTTAGTTCTCTTACTTCTCAGGACCCATCACAATCTCAATTCTGTTGCCGGCGCTCGTGAGTTGGCGGGCAAACTCGGCGATGGTAGCGGGCGTCTGAGCTTTCACGATCTGCTCATAGCCGGTGACACCGTCATAGCCGTGGGTCAGGTAATCCTGGATGGCGCTCATCCAGAACCAGTTCTCCTTGGCATTGGTGGCATAATCCTTGAGCATCTGCTCGGCAGCCTCGGTCAGTGCGGTGGCGTCGATGGTGGTGCAAGCGGTCTTCATCTCCTCGTTCATGATGTTCAGGGCCATCTCCTCAAACTCGGGATTAACGGGGCAAACGGCAAGAATCAAGGTCTGAGGCTTGTCACCAGCCATACCGGTCTGGCCCATAGCATCGGTCGAGTAGGCAGCACCGGCATCCTCGCGAATCTTCTGCAGATAGATGCGACCCAAGCACTGACCCAGCATCTCGGCCTTCACCTCATTCTCCAGGGTGTGGGGCAGTTCATTGTTGTGCCAGATAACAATTTCATACTCCTTGGGCGACTCCATCTTCTTGGTGAAGTGGCTGATGACCTCTCCCTTGGGCATATCCATGTTGTTAACCCAGTTGCTCTTCACACCCTTCTTGGCGGGCAGACTGGCGATGTACTGCTCGATGAGCGGGCGGATAACGGCCTCGTCAAAGTTGCCCACGAAGGTGAAGGTGTAGTTAGCGGCATTGGCCGTGCGCTCCTTGGCAATCTCGACGATGCGGTCCAGGCTGACCTGCTTGAGGTCCTCGACATTGAAAGGCTTGTTGCGCCAGTTGTGGTTGCTGATGATGTACTGCAGCGAGTCGCTCAGTGCGCTCTCGGGCATGAGGTCCTTGTTCTTGAGCTGGGTTTCCATCAGGCTCATGGTCTGGTTGAACTTCTTCTCGTCCTTGTTCAGTGCGGTGAACTTGAGGTAGATGAGCTGGAACATGGTCTCCAGGTCCTTGACGGTGCTGTTACCAGACAAGTTGTCGGTATAATCACCCACGTTCAGGTAAACGCCCACCTGCTTGCCGGCAAGCGCCTTGTCGAGCTCAGAGTTAGAGAAGTTGCCAACACCAGTGATGGAGTTGAGCGCGCTGATCATCTGCAGGTTAGCCCAATCCTTCTCGCCATAGAGCGACTGGCCACCACGCTGGAAGGCACTCATGCGGATTTCGTCCTGCTTGTAGTCGGTCTTCTTGAGGATGACGCGGGCACCATTGCTCAGCTCAAGCTCCTTGTAACCGAAGGTGGGATTCTCGCTTTCCTTTTTGATTTTACCCTTCTTGGGCATCTTAGTCATCAGAGGCTCGTTCTTCACGTTGTCCACATAGGCCTCGATGTTAGCGCTGTTGGCAGCGTCAACCGCAGCCTTCAGACCCTCGACGGTGGGATAAACGGCACCTTCCTTCTCCTGGTTGAAGTTGGTAACGACGAGGTTCTTGCCATCCTTGTTGATGATTTCGGGCAGCACACTGTTGATGGCCTCAACAGGAATCATAGGAGCAAACTGGCTCATGATTTGGTAGAGCATCTCAATCGAGGGGATGGGCTCACCGTCCAGGAAGTTGCTGCAGTACTGGCGGCCATAGCTCTCGTTGGACACCTTGTCACGCTCGTTGTAACGGCGCTCCATGCGGCTGATGTACTCATCGCGGGCGCGGTCATACTCACTGGCGGTAAAGCCGTACTCGGCAGCACGCAGGGCCTCGATGATAGCGGCCTTGGTAGCCTCCTCGGCCTTGCCCTCCTTGGGCATGATGTCCATGGTGAAGGCATCCATCGTGTTGGCCAGGATGTACTCGCCATCATAGCAGTAGGCGTTGTCGAAGGGACAATCAGGCTCCTGTGCCAGATCCCTGAAGCGGGTGTTGAGCATGCTGGTAATCATGTCCTTGATGTAGTCAACAAGGAGGTAGTCCATATTCTTCTTCTCCTCGGGAGTCTCGGTCTCGTGCTTGAACATCACGCTCACCTCGCTGTACTGCTGCTCCTTGTCCTTGTCAACAACGATGATGGGCTCCTCGTTGTCGGGCACCGGCTCACGAACCACCTGAGCGGCATTCGGGTCAAGGGTATAGCCCTTGTACATCTCCTTGATCTGGGCCTCGATGTGGTCAACATCGACGTCACCCACGATGACCAGAGCCTGGTTGTCGGGACGATACCACTTGTGGTAGTAGTCACGCAG
>CAJOFM010000006.1 GCA_905233915.1 uncultured Muribaculaceae bacterium
ACGGAATATGCCGTTTGCTTTAGTCACCTTGGACGTGTTGAAACTGCTCAAGTCAAGGCTCGTCAGATTTGTACAGCTCGCAAACATATAAGACATATTAGTCACCTCGCTGGTGTTCAGGTAACTCATGCCCGTGATGGACTGAAGGTTCTCCATTCTGTAAAACCAAAAATAGGTGGTCGTCGGGCGGGCATCGGCAAACGAGGAGTTAAAGACCACCTTGGTTACATTGGATTTGGTATCGTCAGTGTACCAGCCGGGACTGTTGTTGAGCGTGTTCAGGTCGTAGGTGGTGCCTGTGCGGCTGCTGCGGTAGTTGTCGTAGTAGAACGTCAACGTCGTGTTCGAGGACGTGTAGTTGGCATAGGCCTCGGCAGCGGCGGCGCCGAGGGCACACATCATGGCCGTCACGAGGACGACCAAACGAAAGAGGAGTAAATTTTTCTGTCTCATAATGGTTATAGTTTTGATGAATAATTATCAGTTTATTAGATTTTCCGCAAATTTAGTAATTATTTCTGAGTTTCCAAAATATTTATGTTAGTTTTTTGTTGGCATCCTCCCAAAAAAACAACTGACTTATCTGACTTCTCTGAGGGCTGACGCACTCCTCCATAAATTAAAAACAATAAATACAATAATTACTAAGGCTGACGCATCGCTTATATTAAAAAACAACTTAAACAACTCAAACAATTTGGCATCCGCGTTCCTATAAATTAAAAACAATAAATACAATAATTACTAAGGCTGACGCGCAATAATTTGGTAAAAAAAGTTTCAGGCGAAGAACGCGGATGCCCCCTAAAGCCTAAAACCTAATGCCTAAAGCCTAAAACCTAATGCCTAAAACCTAATGCCTAAAGCCTAATTATTCAAGGCCTGGTTGATGTAGTCGCGGCTCAGGCCCAGGGAGACGGCCATGTCGATGTCGCGTTCCATGTCTTCGCGTTGGAAGCGCAGTTTGTTCAGTTTGGCGCGCAGCAGGTACAGGAAGGGGTCATCGGGCGTCATCTCGAGGGCCGTGCGGATGTCGTCGGCAGCGTCGTTGAGTCGTTTCATCGCCAGGTAGCAGTCGGCACGGTGTCCCAGCAGCTGCGCCGTGGGCTGCACCTTGATGACCTGGGTGAACAGTTCGGCGGCACGGGCGTGGTTGCCGTTGCGCTTGTTAAGCAGGCCCATGCCCTCGTGATACAGGCCCGAGTTGGGATTGATGCGCTTGATCTCGGTGAACAGGTCCTCGGCACGCTTGGTGTCGCCGCGCTCCATGGCCAGCACGCCCAGCGAGTAACGCGCCTCGGTGTTATACATATCCAGTTCGCACACGCGCTCAAAGTCGTCGATGGCCCGCTGCACGCTGTCCATCTCCACGTACAGGGCCGCACGGTTGAGCAGCAACGTCACCGCATGAGGCGTCATGTCGAGGGCGAGGGAATAGTTTTTCACGGCATCGGCCAGGCGGCCCTGATAACGCTGCAGCGTGGCGATATTGCTCAGCAGCAGCGAGTTGTTAGGGTTTTCGGGTTCCAGCCTGATGGCCTTGAGCAGCCATTGTTCGGCGATGGGCCAGTCATGGCTGTAGATATAGGTCTGGGCCGAGTCGATAGCCTGGAAATAGGGCGTCTCGGTATCCAGGTCGGCGATGTAGGGGCTCTCGGCCTTCTTGGGCTGCGGCTTCAGGCCCTGCTCCACCTTCATGTTCTCCTCCCCGATCGAGTTCACCACCTGTGCCCCACCCTGCTGCCACGCCATCAGCGCCACAACCAAAACTACTAATAATCTTACTGTACTATTCATTATAAACTACGAATTACACGAATATAACTAATTATAAAGAGCCTGTTTGTGTAATAAGCGAAAGTCGCATTAGCCCCGCAGGGTAACTGTTCACTGTTAACTATTAACCGTTAACTGAATTCACGTGTACGTCAACCTGCGGGAAGGGGAAGCGGATGCCATGCTTGGGCAGCTGCTTGTAGAGCTGCTCGTTGACCTCATACAGGACGCTCCAGTAGTTGGGAATCTCGGTCCAGGCCCTCACGATGAGCGTTACCTGACTCTCGTCAAGACTCTCGACATTCACGCTGGGGCTATAGTCGGGCTTGGGGAGCAGTGCCGCGAGGTGTGCCGCCTGGTTCTCACGCAGTTCCTCGGTGCGGCGGCGGTGCCAGTGGAACAGGCGTTTCCACCAGGGCATGGGAGCCTCCTCGAGTTGCTGAGTGGTCTCCTCGGCGGGCTGCTCGACCTCCTTGACGTCGGCATCGGTGTGGACGATGCGCGCGTCGGCGGCGAGGATATCGAGGGCCACCTTGCGGGCAGTGTCCACGTTGTCGCCATAGCTGATGCCCACGCGCCACTCCACGCGGTGGTAGGGCTCGGCGCTGAAGTTCTTGAGCGAACTGGTGGCGAGGCCGCCGTTGGGGATGACGATGCGGTCGTTGTTGTAGGTATTGATAATGGTGTTGAAAATCTGGATCTCGCGCACCGTGCCCTTCAACTCGCCAAACTCGATGTAGTCACCCACCTTGTAGGGCTTGAGCAGGAGGATGAGCACGCCACCGGCGAAGTTCTGCAACGTGCCGCTCAAGGCCATACCGATGGCCACACCGGCACTGGCAAAGATAGCGATGAACGAGCTGGTCTCGATGCCCAGCACGCCGATGACCGTGATGATGAGCAGGAACAGCAGCGTGATGCGGATGAACGACAGCAGGAACGACGTGAGGGAGCGGTCAAAGTCCTTGCGGATCATGATGGTGCGCGCCACGCTGTAGATGCGGTTGATGATGAACTTGCCCAGGTAGAAGATCAGGATAGCGGCAAGGATGCGCAGCGCCAGCGAGATAAACTGGCTTGACAATGAGGTCACCAGGCTGCCCAGGTCCAGATACTTGAACTTGTCTACCAGCTTGCCGGGCGTGAGTGCCGCGATGGAATCGGGGTGCAGCTGGTTGGTCAGCGAGTCCACATGGGCCGTCACCACATTGGTCGCCTGCTTGATCTTGTTGGCAGCCACCGTGTCGGGCGCCGCCATGGGAATCTGCAGTAATATCTTGTCCAGTAACATATCTTTTTGGAATTATTAAGTCGCAAAGATACTGCAAGCCCGTCAAAAAAAACCTTAAATACCCGCTAAATAACGTGAACGGGTCAGAAAAACACCCGACTTGACACACAAGACTGGGGCTAACGCCATGTCGAGAGGCAACTGAGGTTACCATTTATTGGCAAGTATTGGTGGATTAAAATCAGCATTTTTTGTACTTTTGCGGCCAAATTCAAATTGTTTCTAATGTAATGATTTTTATGAAAAAGTTTTTTGTTATTGCCTTAGCCGCCCTGATGTCGTCGATGACATTGAACGCTCAGGATCAGATTCAGCCCTATTTCACTGTTGATCAACTGCCTGACCTGATTAAATGCCTGCCTGCTCCGCCCGCCTTTGACAGCCCGGAGTTTGCCAACGACATGATGCGTTTTGCCTGGGGCAAGCAGCAGCGCCTCGACCCCGAGCGCGCCGAAATCGCCAAGCGCGATGCCGTGTGGTCCTACGAGGCCCTGCTGGCCGAGTTTGACGTGCCCTTTGGCCTGCACATGAGCCCCGAGGACACCCCTGAAATCTGGAAACTCATGGTCACCAGCCTGACGACGACCGATGCCATGCGCGTGGCGCCCAAGGCCTATTATCACCGCCAGCGCCCCTTCGAGCGCTTTGAGGACAAGATGCTCACCGACGAGGATGACGACCTGCGCGGCGAGGGCTCCTACCCCTCGGGCCACACCATGCGCGGCTGGACTTGCGCCCTGCTGCTCGCCGAGGTCAACCCCGCTGCCGCCGACACCATCTTTGCCCGCGGCTGGATGTATGGCGAGAGCCGCGTGATCGTGGGTGCACACTGGCAGAGCGACGTGGATGCCAGCCGTGTGGCAGCCAGCATCGCCTACTGTGCCCTGCACGGTAGCCCCGCCTTCATGGAGCAGATGGCTAAAGCCCAGACCGAATATTTGGTAAAAACAGGAAAATTGCCTGATAATAGGTAAAATAGGGACGGTTCTTTTGATGTAATTTTACGGGAAACCATCTAACTTTTTTATTATAAAAAGCGCCCCAAGTTTTGTTTCTTTATAAAAATGGCTAATTTTGCAGTCTAACACTTGTCACATTCCCATTCATGCCACGCACGAGCCGACAACATAGCGACACAGGCGTTTACCACGTGATGCTGCGCGGTATCGACCGCCAGGACATTTTTGCTGACGATCAGGACCGCGGCAAGTTCCTCAAGATCCTGCGCGCCGTCGCCTCACCCGAGGACCATGAGGGCAAGCCCTTACCGCCTTACTGCCACATCCATGCCTATTGCCTGATGGACAACCACGTCCACCTGCTCATCGCCGAGGGCGCCGAGGACATCGGCACCGTGATGAAGCGCATCGGCGTGTCCTACGTGAGCTATTACAACAAGCGGCATGAGCGGTTGGGTCCGCTCTTCCACGACCGATTCCGCAGCGAGCCCGTGGGCGACACCGGCTACTTCATCACGTTGCTGCGCTACATTCACCAGAATCCCATCCAGGCCGAGATGGTCACTTCTCCCGGCCAATATCGGTGGAGCAGTTGGCGAGAATACACTTCCACGCCACCCGCACAGCCCATCTGCGCACATCAACTGCCCTTCGCAGCGCTGCCGTGGCACGAGCTGTGCGAAATGGTGCTCAACGTCAGCGATGGCCACATCGAGCCACACTCCCTGATTGAACGGGGCCGCATGACCGACAGCGAGGCCCGTAAACGTCTGGATCAACTGTGCGGGTCTGACCTGGAGACCCTGAAAACGATGCCGAAAGACGACCGCAAGCTCATCATCCGTAAAGCCATCAGCAGCGGCATCAACATGAGACAGCTCTCACGAATAACAGGTATCGAATACAGGTCTATCTACCTCGTCATCAACCCAAAACAAAAAACAAGAAACAACTAAAATCCTAAAAAAATTACATCAAAAGAACCGTCCCTATTTTCCTTCTATTGTTTGTTTAATGTACTATTTAAAAATCTTTTAACGGGTCACTATCTAAATCAGCTTTGTGCTCTTTTTCCTTTTTAATACGCATATTATCATTTTCAAATTTATTTTTTGGATTTTGATAGTTGAAAATCTGATATTCGCAAATATTAGTCTTACCGTTATCTTCAGCTACATCCCCTCGCATTTTAATAATTTTTTGAGATAATAATTTATTTAATTGACTGTCAGTTAAATTAAAATAACTTTCATCCTCATATATTGCAAATCTTTTTTGTTTTAAATCTATAAGTTTATCATTATGAACATTACAAGAAAGAGTTAATACATCTCCATTATCAAGTTTAAGATATAACTTTTTAGATGGATAAATATGTGCCAACTCATAGGAAAAATCATGATACTCTGTTAAATCTATCGGGTTTGTCGTGATAGAATACCTTAAAAAAGTTTTATTATTATCGATGCCTTTTTCTAAATACATTTTTCCTGAACGATTGAATTTAAATTCTTTGGCGAAAACAACTGTTTTCCAACTAAATAAATAAACAGAAATTCGCTCTTGATACCCAATATATTGTTCATAGTCATCAATTTCTTTAAGTTGTTTCTCATGTTTAAGTTCTTCTGGAGTCTTTGGCACTTGTTGAGAACTCTTTTCTGAGTTACAAGAAATGAAAGAAATAAGAAATAAAAGCAAGATTAAATAAATGTAATGTTTCATACAAATTTGTTTATTTCAATACTTAGTTAATAATTAATTTAAATATTTGAAAATCAATGAGTTATTTTATCAACATATAACTAATAAAATTTGGTCAAGTTCCTGATATTCAGTAACTTAGTGGTCGCCAAACACTGCTAAGATATGAGATATATTTCAGAAGCACTCGACCAATATACGGGCATCTGCAAGGAGGCCTTGCAGGATTGCGCGTCAAAGTTAAGCAAAAGTTTTGAGTCAGTCATCATCGAGGTACTACTTTTATACATGGTCATACCAGGCAAGATAAACTTCACCCAAATGGGCCGCTACGGCAGACACTGCGAACAGTGCTACCGCCAGAACTTCGGTCGCCTTCGCTCGAAGAGCCTGAACTGGCTCCGCTTCAACGCTGCTCTTGCCCTGCGCTACTTCGGCGCCGGGGGGCGCAAGGCCATCGCCATCGACCCCAGCTACATCAGCAAGGCAGGCAAGAAGACTCCGCATATCGGTCGCTTCTGGTCGGGGTGTGCGGGCACCGTCAAGCACGGGCTTGAGATCATGGGGCTGGGTCTGATAGACATCGACGCCCACAACTGCATGATGCTGCGTGCCCATCAGGCACCGGGGAACTTCGAGCTCAAGAAACGCAACAAGACGCTGGTGGACCACTATATAGCGGTCATGAGGTAAAATAGGGACGGTTCTTTTGATGTAAAAAAATTCTAATCATCATTATATCAACAACATGTGCCTCCATTTCCATGGTCGAGTGATTCATTGATTTTGTTGATTATAATTCTTGATCAGCCTTGAGCAAAAATAGCGCTGCCACGGGCTAAGGGTTGTCGCAAAAAGGGTAAAAATTACATCAAAAGAACCGTCCCTATTTTACCCAAAAATCATTTTGTGGGGTTTTGTGTGTGAGTTGGTCAAATTTTCACTACCTTTGCGGCCATATTTGAATAACTACATTATTAAAAATGAAAAAATTCAACGAGTATAACGGGTTTAACCTGTCAGATATCAACAAGGAAGTCCTGCAGCAGTGGGACAAGGAAGATGTGTTCGGCCGCAGCATCAGTGAGCGTGAAGGCTCACCGGCCTATGTGTTCTACGAGGGTCCTCCCAGTGCCAACGGCATGCCGGGTATCCACCATGTGATGGCCCGCTCGATTAAGGACATCTTCTGCCGCTACAAGACCATGCAGGGCTACCAGGTGCACCGCAAGGCCGGTTGGGACACCCACGGCCTGCCCGTGGAGCTGGGCGTGGAGAAGGCCCTGGGCATCACCAAGGAGGATATCGGCAAGAAGATCTCGGTCGATGACTATAACGCCACCTGCCGCAAGGAGGTGATGAAATACACCCGCGAGTGGGAAGACCTGACCCACCGCATGGGCTACTGGGTTGACATGAACGACCCCTATATCACCTACAAGAACAGCTACATCGAGAGCCTGTGGTGGCTCTTGAAGCAGCTCTATAACAAGGGCCTGCTCTACAAGGGCTACACCATCCAGCCTTACTCGCCCGCTGCCGGCACCGGCCTCAGCTCCCACGAGCTGAACCTGCCGGGCTGCTACCGCGACGTCAAGGACCAGACCGTGACGGCCCAGTTCACCGTGCTGAGCGGTGACGAGCACCCCGTCATCAAGCAAATCCATGAGGCCGCCAATGAAGGCTTCAACGAGACATACGTGCTGGCATGGACGACCACCCCGTGGACCCTGCCGAGCAACACCGCGCTGTGTGTGGGCAACAAGATCGACTATGTGGCTGTCGAGAGCTTCAACCCCTACACCGGCAAGCCCGCCATCTACCTGCTGGCCGAGGCCCGCGTGGATGCCTATTTCAAGCCCGAAGGCAAGGACCAGCCGCTGGAGTACAACGCTGGCGACAAAGTGGTGCCTTACAAGGTGATCGCCCACTTCAAGGGCCAGGACCTGCTCGAGATGCGCTACGCCCAATTGTTCCCCTGGGTGAAGCCCGTGGACAAGGTGGACGGCAAGGTTGTGGGCAACGACAACGGTTTCCGCGTCATCCCCGGTGACTATGTGACCACCGAGGACGGTACCGGTATCGTGCACATCGCGCCCACCTTTGGTGCCGACGATGCCCGCGTGGCCAAGGCTGCCGGCATCCCCGCCCTGTACATGATCAACAAGAAGCAGGAGACCCGCCCCATGGTGGACCTCACCGGTAAATACTACCTGATCGAGGACCTGGACGAGGAATTCGTCAAGAACTTCGTCGATGTGGACCTCTACCAGGAATATGCAGGCCGCTGGGTGAAGAACGCCTATGACCCGCAGTACACCGTGGGCGGCAAGTTTGACGAAAATGCAGCCAACAAGGCCGAGGATCTAAACATCTACATCTGCATCCGCATGAAGCAGGACGGCACCGCCTTCAAGATGGAGAAACACGTCCACAACTACCCCCACTGCTGGCGCACCGACAAGCCCGTGCTCTACTACCCGCTCGATAGCTGGTTCATCCGCGACACTGCCTGCCGCGACCGCATGATTGAGCTCAACCACACCATCAACTGGAAGCCCGAGCACACGGGAACCGGACGCTTTGGCAAGTGGCTGGAGAACCTCAACGACTGGAACCTGAGCCGCAGCCGCTACTGGGGCACCCCGCTGCCCATCTGGCGCAACGACGACGGTGATGAGAAGTGCATCGGCAGCATCGAGGAACTCTACAACGAGATTGAGAAAGCCGTCGCCGCCGGCGTGATGCAGAGCAACCCCTACAAGGACAAGGGCTTTGTTCCCGGCGACTACAGCGAGGAGAACTACAATAAAATCGACATCCACCGCCCCTATGTTGATGACATCATCCTGGTGAGCGACTCGGGCAAGCCCATGAAACGCGAACTGGACCTCATCGACGTGTGGTTTGACAGCGGCGCCATGCCTTATGCCCAGCTGCACTACCCCTTCGAGAACAAGGAGGCTGTGGACAAGAACGGTTTCTTCCCCGCCGACTTCATCGCCGAGGGCGTGGACCAGACCCGCGGTTGGTTCTTCACGTTGCACGCCATCGGCACGATGGTGTTCGACAGCGTGGCCTACAAGAACGTCATCAGCAACGGCCTTGTGCTTGACAAGAACGGCAACAAGATGAGCAAGCGCCTGGGCAACGCCGTTGACCCGTTCGGCGCCATCGAGACCTACGGCAGCGACCCGTTGCGCTGGTACATGATCAGCAACTCGTCGCCCTGGGACAACCTCAAGTTTGACGAGGCTGGTGTGGTTGAGGTAGCCCGCAAGTTCTTCGGCACCCTGTACAACACCTACTCGTTCTTTGCCCTGTATGCCAACGTGGACGGTTTCGATCCCGAGGCACCGCAGGTTCCCATCGCCGAGCGTCCCGAGATTGACCGCTGGATCATCTCGCTGCTCAACTCCCTCATCGCCAACGTGCAGGCCGACCTCGAGGACTATGAGCCCACCAAGGCCGCCCGTGCCATCAGCACCTTTGTCAACGATCACCTGAGCAACTGGTTCGTGCGCCTGAACCGCAAGCGTTTCTGGGGTGGCGAAATGACCCAGGACAAGCTGGCTGCCTACCAGACGCTGCACCAGTGTCTCACCACCGTGGCCCTGTTGATGGCCCCCGTGGCTCCGTTCTACAGCGACCGCTTGTACCGCGACCTCACCCACAGCGAGAACTCGGTACACCTGGCCATGTTCCCCAAGTGTGACGAGACCGTCATCGACAAGCAGCTCGAGCAGCGCATGCAGGCCGCACAGGATGTCACCTCGATGGTGCTGTCGCTGCGCCGCAAGCAGAACCTCAAGGTGCGCCAGCCGCTGCAGGCCATCATGGTGCCCGTGCTCGACGACAACCAGCGCGCCGACGTTGAGGCCGTGGCTGACCTCATCCGCAACGAGGTGAACGTCAAGGAAATCAAGCTCGTGGGCAACGATGCCGGCATCCTTGTCAAGCGCGTGAAACCCGACTTCAAGAAACTGGGCCCGAAGTACGGCAAGGTGATGAAAGCCCTGGCCGCGAAGATTACCGGCATGTCGCAGGCCGAGATCGCCCAGTTTGAGAAAGACGGCAAATTTATTGTTGACCTCGACGGACAGCAGGCCGAAGTTGAACTCGGCGACGTTGAGATCATCAGCGAGGACATCCCCGGCTGGCTCGTCGCCAACGAGGGTAACCTGACCGTGGCACTCGACATCACCGTGACCGACGAGCTGCGCCTCGAGGGTATCGCCCGTGAACTGGTGAACCGCATCCAGAACGTGCGCAAGAGCAAGGACTTTGACATCACCGACAGGATCAACATCACCATCGCTCCCGACGAGCGCACCGACGAGGCCGTCAAGGCCTATGGCGACTACATCGCCCACCAAGTGCTCGCCGACAGCATCACCGTGGCTCCCGTCGATGCCGCCAACGCGGTAGAACTCGACATGGACGGCTGGATGCTGCCCGTCACCGTCGAGAAGGTGTGATTTAATTGGAAATTAGGAATTAGAAATTAGGAATTGGGTGTTAGTGCTGAAAACTGAAAACTGACAACTGACAACTGACAACTGACAACTGACAACTGAGAACTGAATATGGACAAAAAGCAAGAAAAAGCAAGATACAGCGACCAGGAACTGCAGGAGTTCAAGGAGCTCATTCTGGCAAAAATCGAGCAGGCTAGCGAGAACTACAAGCGCCTGAAGGACAACATCATGTTTGATGAGTCCAACCCCACCTTCAAGCTGATGGAGGAAGGTGCATCAACCCTGCAAAAGGAGGTTTCCAGCCAGCAGGCCGAGCGCCAGTTGGACTTCATCCGCAAACTCCAGGCTGCGCTCGTGCGCATCGAGAACAAGACCTATGGCGTGTGCCGCATCACTGGCAAGCTCATCCCCAAGGAGCGTCTGCTTGCCGTGCCCCACGCCACCCTGTCCATCGAGGGCAAGGAGATTGAGGCCCAGAGAAAGAAACAGTCCTGAGTCAGTCTATCAGCATGAAACTGACTAACGGCAAACTGGCAGCGCTCATCATCGCGCTGGTTATTGTCATCGACCAAGCCTTGAAGATTTGGGTGAAAACCCACTTCTACTACGGCGAGGAGGTGGAAATCACCTCATGGTTCAGGCTGTTGTTCATCGAGAACAACGGCATGGCATTTGGCATGGAATTGGGCAGCAAACTGCTGCTCACGCTGTTCCGCATCATTGCCTCGGCAGCATTTATCTACTACTTGTGGCGGATGCGCAACCGCGCCGACATCCCCAAGGGCTATATCGCTTGCATCGCGCTGATTACGGCCGGTGCCCTGGGCAACGTCATCGACTGCGTTGCCTATGGCATGATTTTCAACAATCCCATGCCGCCCCAAGTGGCCCAGCTGTTCCCGCCCGACGGTGGCTATGCCACCCTGTTCAACGGCAGGGTCGTGGACATGCTCTACTTCCCGCTGTGTGAGTGGAACTGGCCACAGTGGATGCCCATGGTCGGTGGCAACCACTTTGTGTTCTTCCAGCCCATCTTCAACATTGCCGATGCCTCGTTGAGCGTGAGCGTCATCGTCCTCATCCTTTTCTATGCCCGCTATTTGGCCACTGCCACCGACAAGGAGAAGGTGGAAGAAGAGGTAACCGAGCCCGTTGACCAAGCTGGCGAGGTCGATGACCCCGAAACCGATACTCAAGCCGATACCGAGCAATAACCTGCAACTGCCATGCGCCGCATCCCGCTCCACATATCACTGCTGCTCATGCTTGCCTTGTCGCTGCTCTCCTGCGACAAGACACCAGGCGGTGTGTTGAGCATCGACGACATGGCCGACCTTATCGTCGACCTGCAACTCGCCGACGCCTATATCGACAGCCATTCCTATGACTATCAGAGTGACTCCAGCAAGCAGGTCCTCAAGCAGTCGGTATTCAAGAAGCACGGCATCACCCAGCAGGACTACGACTCGTCGCTGGTGTGGTATGCCCACAACATGGAAGACTACACCAAGGCCTACGACAAGGCCATCGGGAAACTCAAGGAACGCTACGACAAGCTCGACAAGGGACGTCATAACGAGAAGAGCCTACCCCAGGATGTGCTGGCCGACCAATCCATGCCAGGCGAGCCTACACACAACCCAATGCCAGGCTCGGGCATGCACAACCCACAAGCCAACAAGGGCCTCCGCAAACTCAGCAAGGACACCAAGAGCGACACCGTCGACTTGTGGCAAGGACGCCGCAGCTACATCCTCGCCCAAGGGGCCAAACGTGGCTTTATCCCCTTTGACATCCAGCCCGACGCCAACAAAAAACCTGGTGACCGTTACCAGCTGGGTTACAAACTCATGCGCGGCGGCAACGAGTTCAAGGTGTGCCTGAGTGTGGACTACACCGACGGCTCTACCGCCCAGATTGCCCGTGGCACCAACAGCAACGGTTGGATAACCATCGA
Source organism: uncultured Muribaculaceae bacterium (assembly GCA_905233915.1). Classification (GTDB taxonomy): domain Bacteria; phylum Bacteroidota; class Bacteroidia; order Bacteroidales; family Muribaculaceae; genus Sodaliphilus. Next base: position 12,166 of record CAJOFM010000006.1, read on the forward strand.
CGTGCAGAGCGACACCGCCCGCCAGGTGCGCCGTATCTACGGCTACCTGAGCTATGACATCAAGCGTGGCCACACCGCCTATGTCGACAGCCTGATGCTCATGCGCACCCGCATGAGTGATAACAATTACGGTTTCATCCATGCCCAGCGCCTGTTCAAGCGCAAGAAGTAGTGAACAGTGAACAGTTTACAGTTAATAGTTAACAGTTAATGGGGGCTGCTATAATCATTAAACTTTAAACATTAAACTTTAAACTTTAAACTTTAACCTTTCATGAGCCTGTATCTGCAACTGTTTCTCACCTTCTGCAAAATCGGCGCCTTCACCTTTGGCGGCGGTTGGGCGATGATCAGCATCATCCAGCGGGAGATTGTCGAGAAGCACAAGTGGATACCGCTCGACGAATTCCTCGACCTGCTTGCTGTGGCTCAGTCGATGCCCGGCATCCTCGCCGTCAACATCAGTGTCGTGGTGGGAGACCGTCTCAAGGGCGTGAAAGGCAGCATCTGCGCCGCCATCGGCACCATCCTGCCCTCTTTCCTCATGATCCTGGCTATCGCCATCTTCCTGACCCCTGAAACCATCAAGAACAACCCCATCGTGAGCCGCATCTTCAAGGGCATACGCCCCGCTGTGGTTGCCCTCATCATCGCACCCGTGCTCACGACCGCCAAGGCCGCACGCATCAACTGGAAGACCGTCATCATCCCCGTCAGCGTGGCCTTGCTCATCTACAGCAAGATTCCCTATATCTCCAACCCCATCATCTACATCGTGCTGGGTGCCATCGGCGGATACATTTATTACATGCGCTCACTGTTGCGCCAAAGTGGAAAGGAGGGCACAGGCAATGCTTGACAATTACCTGAAACTTATCTGGGCCTATCTGAAAATCGGCCTGTTCGGCTTTGGTGGCGGCTATGCGATGCTCTCGCTCATCCAGCGCGAGGTTGTGGACTCGGGATGGATCACAAGCCAGATGTTCACCGACATCGTCGCCATCTCGCAGATGACGCCTGGCCCCATCGGCATCAACAGCGCGACCTACATCGGCTATGTGGTTACGGGTAGCGTGCTCGGGTCACTGGTGGCCACGCTCACCGTGGTGCTGCCGCCGTTTATCCTCACGCTCATAGCAGCCCACTACATCGAGCGGCACAAGCAGAGTCCCTTCATCAAGGGAGCCTTCATGGGCTTGCGGCCCGTGGTTGTGGGACTGATTGCCTCGGCCGCCCTGCTGCTCATGAACAGCGAGAACTTCGGCTACCTTACCAGCGAACGCCTGATCACCATCAGCATCTGCGTCGCCTCGTTCTGCATTGTCTATTTCACCCGCATCCACCCCATCCTCGTCATCATTCTGGCTGGCATCGTTGGATTACTCGTCTTCTAGACACCTTACTTTCTCACATAGTACTCATCACAATCCCGCCCATTCAGATAGGTGAGATTGAAAAACTATTCCTATCTTTGCGTTCTGATTATCTTAACTTTCAACCAAAATTCATCTTAATCACTAGACGTTATGAATAGGATCCTAGGATATTTGTTATTGCTGGGCTTAGCCATGCTCAACACGGCTTGGGCTGCCACCATCAGCGAGCGTCAGGCCAGGGACATCGCCACCAGCTTCATGGTAGCGCGCTCGATGCCAGCGGCAGGGCTCATGACCGCCCACAAGGCTCCCATGCTCAACGAGTTGTCCATGCCGACGGCAAAGACGGCCTACTATGTGTTCAACGCCGCGCAAGCCGGAAAGGGCTATGTCATCGTCGCTGCCGACGACCGTGTGCCCGCCATTTTGGGCTACAGCGACAGCGGAACCTTTGACGCCCAGGAAGTGCCGCCCGCCATGCAGGATTGGCTCGACGGCTACGCGCTGCAGGTCGAGGCCATTGCCCGTGGAGCGGCTCCCGAATTGCGCTCTGCGGCACGGGCAGCCATCGAACCGATGCTCCCTGTCAATTGGGGCCAAGGTCTGCCATACAACGTGCTGTTGCCACACATCAACGGCAGCAGCAACGACCATGCCTACGTGGGCTGCGTGGCCGTCGCCATGGCCCAAATCATGGGTTACTGGCAATATCCGCCACGCACCACCCAGACCATCCCCAAATACACTTCCAACGTCGGCATGAGCTATGCCGTGACGATGCCCGCGCTGCCGCCCATCGACTTTGATTGGGACAACATGCACGAGACCTATTACACCAACGACAGCACCAGCAACGCGGCGCTTGCAGTGGCCAACCTGATGCTGTATGCCACCACATCGGTGAGGTCCAACTTCGGGCTCACGTCAACGAGCAGCTACACGAGTAATATTCCCGATAAGCTCATCACCTACTTCGGTTACAAGAATTCGGCCCACTTCCTGCGCCGCAGCAATTTCGTCACCCAGGCATGGGAGGACACTATCTACAACGAGCTGGCGGCCGGCCGTCCCGTGGTCTATGGCGGCAACAAGAAGTCATCAGGGCACGCCTTTGTGTGTGACGGATATGATGGCGAGGGCCGTTTCCACATCAACTGGGGCTGGGCCGGCAAGAGCAACGGCTACTTCCTGCTGAACCTGCTCAATCCCAGCGATGAGGGTATCGGCAGCGCTGCGGGAGCCTATGGTTATGTCTATAACCAGGGTATCGGCATTGGCATCGAGCCCGCCGACGGCACGAATGGTACAGCGGCATTTTCGTTTGAGGAATTATCCTACAGTTCCGCCAGCACCACCCGCAGTGCCGCCTCGTCCAATTTCTCGGTTTCAGTATCGGGCCGTTTCGTCAACAACACCAACGTGTCCTCACGGTTCCGCCAGGGATGGGGCATGTATCAGGACGGTGAGTTGATTAAAGTGCTCTATACAACCAACAGCACGAGTTCCATTGGCAACGGACAATATATCACAGTGAGCAATAGGTCATTAAGCTTCGGCGCGGGCATCACGTCGGGCACCTACCGCATCCTGCCCATCTACGCCATCTATCCCGGGGAGGACTACCGGCCCTGCATCGGCTCGGATGTGGACTATATCGAGGTGACTTTCGGCGGCAACTATTCCTGTACCATCAAGGGCTATGGTACCGCAGGCTCGACGACCCGCTACACGGCCAACAACTGCACCACCCAGGGCACCTACAACCATGGCAAGCCTGTGACGGTAAACCTCAACCTCACCAACACAGGCACCTCGACCAACGACATGATCTACATGTTTGTGAACGGGACATTCACTGCCATGGGTCTGGCCAATATCGCTCCGGGAGAGTCGGGCGACCTCGTGTACCGCTTCACGCCCACCACCACGGGCACCAAGACGCTCACCTTCTCGCTCAACGAGAGCGGCACATCGCCTTTCTACACCCACAGTGTGGCCATCAACAGGATGCCCGAAGCCTCGCTCGATGTATCCTACCGCATCCTGGGCATCACCGATGAGGAGAACCGCATCATCACGGCCGACAGCTACAGCATCCTCGCGGATGTCACCAACACGGGCACAGCGCCCTATGACGAGGAATTCTCGGCGCGTCTTTATCGTGTCAATAACAGCGACGCCAACACAGGCACCGAACTGCAGAGTTTGACCCAACCCCTCTATTTGGAGCCAGGCGAGTCCAAGACGCTGCGCTTTGACTTCGACCACGACCTGATTGACGGCTGGAAATACTTCTGCTACCTCTACTACTACAGTGCTGGCGAGACCGTCAGCAAGGGCACCAGGTGGTACCAGTTATTCTTCCCCAACGAGCAGGAAGGCGCTCACGCCGTCTCAACTGCCGTCACGCCCACCGATGCCGGTGCCATTACCATCACGGGCGGCGTCATCCGCGGCAAGGCCCTCGAGGGCGACACGGTGACCTTCACCGTTGCTTCGGCAGCGGGCTATGCGCTCAACAATGTTGCAGTCAATGCCGGCGAACAGGCCATTGAGGTTTCACTCGACCAGGTAACAGGAGTTTACAACTTTGTCATGCCCGATGCGCCTGTCGTCATCAGTGTCTCGTTTGACGAAATTCCCGTTTACCACATCACAATCAGCGAAACGCCTGCCGGTAGCGGCATCGTTGCCACCAGCACCACAGCAGCCCAGGGCGGTGACATTATCACCGTCACGGCACGCCCCAACGTGGGATGGGCCTGCCGGGGCGTCAGCGTAACGGGCGAGGACGGCAGTTACATTAATCTCACCGATGCGGGCAACGTTACCTACACGTTTGTCATGCCCGAGGGTGATGTGACTGTGGCAGCGGCCTTTGAGCGCAACACCGCCGACATCTTTGAACTGGTAACCGCCACTGCCGACATCACGCCCGATGGCACCTACATCATCGCCACCAAGTACTATGACAAGGCCATGAAGTTCCACGAGCAGGGTGAGGCCACTTTTGGCGCGACAGCGGTCGCCGAGTGGCTCAACGAGGAGAAGACCCGCGTGAGGGTGACCGACAACACGTGCTTTATCAGGATGACGGCTGTCAACCCCGACACCATCAGGCACGGCGCCACATCGGGCGCGAGAACCAACGCATTCCTGAGCATCGGCACCGGCTTCCTGACCACCGAGAGCGGCAACCTCATCGTGACCGAGAACTGCACCAGCCTGAACCGTGCCGGCATGTTTGTAAGCTCCAACGAGAGCAATTTCCTAGTGCGTTTCTTCAACGAGGCCACGGGCGCGACAAGCGACTTCATGACAGTGCGCTATGACTACCAGCGCGAGCAGTTCCGCATCATCAACTACAGCAGCGACAACCAGCAACGCGTGTGGCTCTATAAGCTCGTCGATGAGCCGACGCCTGACTTCATCCTGGGTGACGTGAACAACGACCACAATGTGAACGTGAGCGACGTCACGCTGCTCATCAGCGTCATCCTGGGCAACAGCGAAATGACACCTTACATCTGGCTAGCCGGCAATGTCCAGGCCGACGACAACATCAATGTGGGCGATGTCACAGCACTCATCAGGATGATCCTGACAGGCCCATAACCAATGCCAGCACAACCGATAGCGTCAATCAACAAGTCGCGCGTCCCTGCAGTGTGGGACGCGCGGCTTATAGTATCGGGTGACCTCAAGGGTCACCGTTGATGGCAGGGGGTTACATGAGCACCTTGTTCACTTGGGTAGTGCCATCGTTGTAGCGGGTAACCACGATGTTAACACCCTCGAACGGGGTCTTGCTCTCCTGGCCCATGACGTTGAAGAAGCTGACGCTCTCCACAACACGTGCGGCCTCAACCTCATTGACGTCGGTATAGGTGGAGCCATGACCCAGCAGGTCAAGCGGGAACACCATAAACTTCTCGTCTCCGTCGCCAAAACTATAATCCTTATACTCGCCCATAGCCGTCTCACTAGGTTCACGCTTGGGAGCATTCAGGTTCACGGGGTCTTCAGACTCGACCGTAATGATAGCAATGTGGAAGTCATAGTCATAGTTCACCATCAAGGCATCGGCGCTTTCACCGGTTTCGTTGGGGTTGCCATAAACGACATCGGTGTCGCTGTTCTTGTCCAGGCGGTTATAGTCCCAGCCAGCCACACGGAACTTGCCGTTCAGGTCATATCGGTTGGTATTGGACGAGTGCTTGTAAACAACAAACTCGTCATTGCCCTTCCAGACGCCCCACACGTGAACAATTTCGCCAATCTTGGGATTGACAAAGAAGAAGTTGTTCTTGGGGTCATCCTGGTCAGCCTGAATAGCCTGCGGACCAGGAGTCTGGCCTTCGTCATAGGAGTAAAACAGGAAGTTACTGGGCGTGTAGTAGTTGTAGCAATATACCACTCCGTTGAGTTCCTCGTGAGGATCTCTCAAGAAACCAGGATAGCCGATGGTGTCGGCCAGCACTCTGGGAGCTGTGTCCATATATATCTTGAACATGCCGTCCTCGAAGCAGTAGGAGCCCTTTATCGAGAGGGGTTCTAATTGCTTATTGACAAACTGCGACATCACCTCATCAATAGCGCCATAATCTCCCTCTTCATTCGGGTCAAGCCTATAATTCAACCACAGGTAATCCACCAAGTCAACCGCTACCCAGTTGCTCTGGTCCCAATCGCCGTCCTGGAGATCAAACTCCACATTATAGTCACGCTGCATGCTCTCGGTGCCCGGAATCATCTGGGGATAGTTAGGAGAGATGGACTTGTTTCCGATGTCCTTGCACCACAAGATGCTGCGGGCGGCCCATACACCAACCAGCGTATCACAAACGGTCCGCTCACGGGTAATATGTTCAGCCCTATAATTCTCCAGGTAATGGAGTGGTGTGTACCTGAACCAGCCCGTTTTTTCCACTTCAATCCAACCTATATAGGCATGGCCCTTGGCCAGGATGTCCATGGGGGCGCAGACGGTAATCGTGTCGCCCTCGACGGTTGTGGAATAATTTATGCTAGAGTTGAATGCCACCTTCTTGTCAAAGTAGAAGGTTGCATCATCCTCATTGGGATTAATGGCTTGAACCTCTGCTTCAATGTCGCTTGTTGCTGTTACAACAGTATTATATGTCACATAAACCGGTTGAGTGTTGGTAGGTCCACCAGCAGGGGTGAGGGTCAACTCGACGGGATGCTTCTCTACCCACATCTGGGTCTTGTCACCGCTCACGTAGATGGTATAGATGCCCGGCTCGATCTCAAAGGCGGCAGAGTGGTCAGAGCCTGCATTCAAGTGATGCATCACGGGAGATTCACCATCCACATAGGAAGTCACGGGATAATCGTTCCAGTCGGCTATCAGATAGTTCCACGGGTTACCACTGGAGTTGTCCTGCACGGTCGAGAAGTGGAAGTAGCCCTTCTGCAAGTCTCCATCGGTGTACTCACGGCCCTGGCGGATACCTTTGTAATAAACCTTGATGCTATAGGTGTTGGTATTGATATCATATTCCAGGGGGGTACCGTACATCTGGAAGGTGCTTGAACCGTTGTGGAAGCCCAGCAGATAGAGGCTCTGGGGAGCAACCACGTTGTAGGTGGCAACATCCGAAGCCTCGATGTAGCCGATCCACGCGTCGGCAGTCACGGTGTTATTGCCGCCCTGGGTGAGGGTCGCATGGTCGCCGATCACCTTGCCGCCGTTGTTGATGCTGTAGTCGTTGGTGGCTGCAGGCTCGTTCACGTCGGCATAGAGGTCGGCAATGGCCTGTACCTTCTCGTTCACGTCGCTGGTCCAGGTCACATCGGTTCCGGCGGCCACAGTGGCACCGTCCTCGGGGCTGGTGATGGTGAGCGACACGGGGGTCTGTCTCACGGTCACCTCGGTCTTGCCGGTGTTCACGATGATGCGGTAGATGCCGGCGGGGATGACAAAGGCCTTGCCAGAGTAATTCTGGGCGATCGGCCTTGTCTGGCCATCGACGATGTCCATATCGTAACCATTGTTATCAGGATAGATGCGATAATTGCCAATGGTGGCCCAGCCATTCTGGTCACTGGGATCGGCAATCTTGGTCGTCAGGCTGAAGTAGCCGTAGCGGTCATCCCCATTGGTCCAGTTAAGGCCCTGACGGATACCCTTGAAGTAAACATCGATGTAGTAATACTCGTTGTTGTAGTCATAGGTGAACTTGGGACCATAGGGGGCCCAGGTCTTGCCCAATGCGGTACCCAGCAGGTAGAGGTCCTCGGGAGCGAAGTAGGCGGTGATGGTCACTGCACCGTCGGGCATGGTGAAGGTGTAGGTGCTGTTCTCCTCGGTCAGGGGGATTTCGCCCTCGGTGCCGTCGGTATAGGTGACGGTCACGTGGTCGAAGGTGAAGCCCTGGTTGGTGGTCGTGGTGAAGGTCACCGTCTCGCCCTCTTGGGCCGATGTGGCATCAACCGTGATGCTGCCGCCCTCAGCGGGCTTGCACACGGTGGAGATGTTGTGGTAGTTGTCGGCCAGCTTGTAGAGCCACACACGCTCGTCGGTGTTATTGCCATAATTAATGATCCTGAACGAGTTGCTAGCAGCCTCATAGCGGATGGTGCGGTTGGCATTGCCGATGGAGTCAAACGTGCACAGGTAGTTGTGCTCACCATCGGACGAACCGCTGATGTACATCGTGGCATGGTTATAGGCGCTCAAGTCGGGCGTGGACACCACATTGCCTGTCGTGCCGTTATAGCCGCTGTAGCCCAGATAGCCCACCTGGGTGTTCAGGAAGCCTGCGGGATTGCCGCTGGTGTTGTCGGCATCCAAGCGGAAGAAGCAGGCATTGTCATCGACACGCACCCTGGACTTGTCTGCCTCAACCCACTCAACGATGGGAGTGCCCTGGAAGGTGGTCTCGCTGCGGTTCCAGTGCTTCATCACCTTGTCGTGATACTGGCTCACGATGATGTAGGTGGCACCGTCCACAATCTGGCTGGTGCTGGTCACCAGGTCAAAGATGTCGCCAATCACGCGGTCGAACGTCGCGCTCAGCGTCACGTCGTTGGCCGGCATGATGAAGGTGTAGGTGCCGTCGCCGTTGTCAATCAGGTTCAGGTCGCTGCCGTTGGTGTCGTTGGTGCCCGTCAAGCCCGTGAACACGTAGCCCTGGCTGGGCGACACGGTGAAGGTGACGGTCTTGCCCTCGTTGCTGATGTAGGTATTGTTCAGGTCAACAGCACCGCTCAGGAAGTCAAACTCGCCGCCATACTGGGGCGTGCTCACGGTGTGGATCTCATAGGGGTCGGTAAACGTGGCCACAATGTGGACATCGGCACCAGGCATCACAAAGGTGTAGCTGTTGCCCAGCGCACTCTCGCTGGTGCAGGTCAGCGCCACGGGGTTGCCGATGCTGTCGGTCGCGGTGACCGAGCCGATGCCATAACCCTCGCGGGTGCCGACAAAGAAGGTTACCGTCTCGAACTGTTGCGAGGTTTGGTGACCATCGATTTCAAGCACGCCATCGCCCAGGGTGATGAAGCCGCCGGCAGTGGGGTCGCACTCGGTCGTGATCTCGTAGTTGCGGGCCGGCATGTAAAGGTAAACACGCTGGTTGGCCGCCGAAGCATTTCTCGACGAGTAATCAATCGTCCTGAAGTAACTATAACTATTGATATAGCTGATGGCACAAGTGTCGGTATTGGTCGACGTCGTGGCATCGCGCTTGAAACGGATGCGTGCATCATAATTATCGGTAGCTCCAATTTCAATCCTCACTGGGCTGTAGGTTGCGTTTAATCCTTCATAGTACAATGAATAGCCATTGTTGGCGGAATTATAGGCATTGTAGGGGCTGGTGCTGTTTGCATTACCTTTCTTGACAGAATTGCGACGCAAGTAGTTGTCGGAGCCCGTAATGCCCAATAGCCAGGGGCGATTGGAGTCGGACGATTCTTTCAGGGTGAAAATCTGCACCTCGGGATTGATAATCACTTTCATCTTGGTATCGTCAACAAACGAAATGCCGACCGCATCCATCGTGACCTGAGTGCCACTGAAGCACGACTGGGTTGCAGTGCTCATCGCCATGTTGTAACGCTGGTTGACGATGACATACTTCTGGTCGGGCTGCAACTGCGAGTAGTCGGTCACCAGGTCATAGATGTCACCCGTCTCCTTCTCGAAGGTAATCTCTACCGAGCCAAAGCGTACGGGCTTGGCCATCGTGGTGAACTGGATCTTGTTGGTCTCGCCCACCCACGTGCCGGTGTAGCCGCTGTAGGTATAGGTGCCCGGCTCGGACTGATTGTAGAAGTTCTGCACAATCGAGATGGTCGAGGGGCCCCAATAGAAGCAGTCCAGGTTGTCGCTGGTCGTGTTGTCCACGCAGCGGAAGACAATCTTCTTGATGATGTAGCTCTGGTTGACCGAGCGCACCTCAAAGTACACCTGCTGGTGCTCCACCAGGTAGTTGGGATTGTTCATACCGCTGGTGAACGTCATCATCAAGCCGCCCTTGTAGCAGTAATAGACGCCGTTCGACTCCTCGAACTGCCCCTCGTTGCGGTTGATGACGACCGTCTGCTCTCCAGCCCAGATGGGGATGGACAGCATCAATGTCATCAATAGTAAGAATAGTTTTTTCATAATACTATGAACTTTGGCGGGTTCTACTCATTCTCTTCGGCACCAGCAAGGAAGAACCCTTTATCCTCGCAGTTGCCATCATCATTATTCAATCTTTCTTTGTATATCCCAACGCGGTTACTCGATAACGGCGCCAAGTTGGCAATACTTAATACTCTAATGGACAAAATTATAGACAAAATCCCAAACCGACAACACAGCAACATTGATTTAACATTTCTTTTCAATCAAGCGCCCTGGGCCTTAAGTAAACGCATTAGCATGCGAATTGACGATTTCCAGGGAAAGACAACCTGATCTTGATGATTTAATAGTTATTAGCATGATGGTGCCAAATAGTGGCACTTCGCCTTTGTTCCTTTGCAGCGTCAACGTGAATCAACCAACAATAATAACGATAAAAACAAAACAGCCATGACAGAGCAAATTTTGAAACAAGAAGTGATGATTGACGGGCAGCAGGTGCTGAGCATCACCACGCCCGACATTGTGACCAACCACGTGGCCGAAACGGCACCCCACACGCCGCGCACGGCCGAGGTGGACCCCATGAAACTGCAAGTGATGCAGAATGCGGTGGCCAAGATAGAGAAAGCCTTCGGACACTGCGCCATCATGCGCATGAATGACGAGAGCGTCGAGGATGTTGACGTCATCCCCACCGGCTCCATCGGGCTGGACCGCGCCCTGGGTGTGGGCGGCTACCCGCGCGGACGCATCGTCGAGATCTATGGCCCCGAGTCGTCGGGCAAGACCACGCTCGCCCTGCATGCCATCGCCCAGGCACAGCAGATGGGCGGCATCGCGGCCTACATCGATGCCGAACACGCCTTCGACCGCTCCTATGCCGAGGCTGTGGGCGTGAACACGCGCAACCTGTGGATCTCGCAGCCCGACAACGGTGAGCAGGCACTGGAAATCGCCGACCAGCTCATCCGCTCAGCAGCCATCGACGTCATCGTCATCGACAGCGTCGCCGCACTCACTCCCAAGGCCGAAATCGAGGGCGAGATGGGTGAGAGCAAGATGGGTCTGCAGGCACGACTGATGAGCCAGGCGCTGAGGAAACTCACGGCCACCATCGCCAAGACGCGCACCTGCTGCATCTTCATCAACCAGCTGCGCGAGAAACTGGGTGTGATGTTCGGCAACCCCGAGACGACCACCGGCGGCAACGCCTTGAAGTTCTACAGCAGCGTGCGCCTCGACATCCGCCGCCTGGCACACATCAAGGACGGCGAACGCGTGCTCGGAGCCCAGACGCGCGTCAAGGTCGTCAAGAACAAGGTCGCCCCACCCTTCCGCAAGGCAGAGTTCGACGTCATCTACGGCACGGGCATCAGCCGCGAGAGCGAAATCCTGGACATGGGTGTTGAGGCGGGCATCATCAAGAAGAGCGGCGCCTGGTTCAGCTGGCAGGACATGCGCCTGGGACAGGGACGTGAAGCCGCCAAGCAGTTCCTCATCGACAATCCCGATACCGCCGACGCCATCGCCGCCCTGCTCCAGCCCACCCCATAAACCAACAACCTGATACCATGAAAAACCCAGAGGTGTGCTGCCCCCAACAGGCAACGCACCTCATTTTCTATCGGCGAACCTTTTGCTCGGCGAAGCCAATTTTGCGGATTATTGGGATTGGCATCCGCATTGTAGGGCCTCGCCTTGGCGTGGCCGCTTGCCTCACGCTAAGACGCTAAAGTTTTCAGTTGGCATCCGCATCCATTTTTTAAAGACAAGAAATACAAGAAAAACTAAGGCTGCGCGCATTCCTTGTTATTAAAAACAACTTAAACAACTCAACCAACAGCATCCGCACCCCCGTCGTCACAGGAATGCGGATGCCAAAATTAGTTTAATTAGCGAAATAAGCATTGAAAAAGAAGTTTTTTTGTACTTCTTGTTTTCTATCACCTATTGCGCCATGGCGTGAAGAAAATACTGCAGCAAACAACTGATAATGATAGGGTTAACGTAAACGATTGCACAAAAAAACATAGCCTATTTTTCACAAATCGCACATTATTAAATTAAAACAAAATAAATTAGCGGGCCTTTTTCGTCATCAACACTTGATGAAAAAAGTAGTTTTGGGATAAGAAATTAAACCAATAAACCTATCAAGCATCTCATTGAAGATGCCTATAACAGACCATCAATATTAGTACTTTTAAATAACCAAATTCTTAAAATGCGACATTTTAAACTATTCACCAGGGAGAAGTTCAAGCTATTGCTCTTGATCTTCTGCCTCGCTGTATCGGTACCGCAGCTGCGGGCCGATGTTGTGGTAGCGGGCAACAACACGACGCTATTTGGCGGCAGTTGGACCACTGCCACTAACTCATCCAACAAGATGACGCAGCACAGTGGCACAAACTACTACTATCTGACCAAGACCAATGCCAACCTGACTGGAAACTTAGAGTTCAAGGTCGTTGACAATGGCAACTGGTACGGCACCAGCAGTGGCGACAATGTGACCTGCAACGCTACTGGCACCCACACCATCACTTTCCTCTATAACTCCAGCAACCATGAAGTTGACCGCATTGGCACCTTCAGCACGGATGTTATTGTGACGGGTAGTGATGCGCAAGCACTGGGTAGTTCATGGGCTAACTCTAATCTGAGCAATGCCATGTCGACAAGTGATGGCCTCACCTTCACGTTGACCCGTACCGCGCAATACACCAGCGCAACCTCCATGCAGTTCAAAGTCCATTCGGTCACTACCGACCGATGGTACGGCACCAGCAGTGGCGACAATGTGTACTACAGTATTCCTGGCGCCGGCACCTATGACGTCACCTACACCTTCAATGTCATTTCCAGGGAAGTGAGCGCCACCGTAACCCCCACATCGGTTACGCCTCCCACTCCCGATTATTACATCATTGGTGACAACACCGACTTGTGGCCTAACGGCTGGAACACTTCCAACATTCCCGCCAGCCAACAGATGACCGAGAGCAATGGGGTTTACACCTGGAGTGTGAGCAATGTCCACCTGGACGCCGGTAGCATCGGTTTCAAGGTCTATGACAGCAATGGTGTTTACCATCCCAGTGGCTCAGGCACCAACATCAATATCAATGTCAGCCAATCGGGCACCTATGATCTGGTCATCACCTATGACCCCAACAGTGCTGACGACCGGGCCACCGTTGTTCTCACACCCATCTCCCTTGACCCTGTCATCCCCCATTATTATGTCACGGGTGACAACGGGTTAGGCCTTGGCGGTTTCACCTGTGTGCCCACACTGGAACTGACCGATGCCGACGGCGACGGGATTTTCACCTACACGACCACCGCAACAGCCGACGGAACATACAGCTTTGTGTTTGCCAACGGCAAGGGAGCCAATTCCAGCGACTGGAGCAACTTCAATGACAATTATCGCATTGGTCCGACCAATGGCAACACACAAATTGCCATCAATGCCCCCTTCCAACAAACGCAATTGTCCGGTGGTGACCATGGCGCCTACCAGATCACTGTAGCGGCAGGTCCTGTGACATTCTACATCAACCACAGCGACATGACCTTCAGGATCGAGGCCACCGAACTCACCATCCCCGTCAATTATTACGTGAAGGGCGACAATACCGACATCTTCCCCAACGGCTGGAACGACGGAGCAAGCACTGCCATGACCGACAATGGGGACGGCACCTACATCTGGACTTCGGGGCAGTTCCGCCTCGAGATGGGCACCAGCTATGCGTACAAGGTTTGGGGTGATGACAACTCTTGGCATCCCAATGGTGACAACGCCACCTTCAGTTCCAATGTTCCCGGCACCTACACGGTAACCATCACCTACGACAACAACAATGAGACGGTAAATGCCGTGCTGAATCCCATCCAGACCGACCCGACCTACGACTACGATATCTACGTGCGCTACACTGGCGAAGAGCCCGTCGAGAACGTCTTCATTTACGCATGGGACGCTGGTGGCGACTTGTCGGATGCGTGGAGCGGCAGCACAGGCGGCACCTCGCTGTCGAGCCTCACCACTCAGGAGATCAACGGCTACACCTACTACAAGGTGAGCTATACCTCCTATGCAACAAGCATCGGCGTTATCTTCAACGAGAACGGTTCTGGCGACACAAAGACCGCCGACCTGACCGCCAACCCTGGCAACAGCTACTTCACCTATGGCGGCGGCAGCGATGTTGTCGGTCCGTCGTCCCAAGCCGACGTGCCTGACTACTTCGTTGTGGGCCAGGACACCAGCCTCTTCCCCAACGGCTGGAACACCGGCAGCGAGACGCTGATGACCGATAACAACGGCACCTATACCTTGACCATGACCAACGTTCAGCTGAACGCCAATCAAAACTATGAGTACAAGGTGCGCGGCACTGACGGTTCCTGGTATCCCGACGGCGACAATGCCTCGTTCAGCGTGGACGCCAGGGGCACCTACAACGTGGTGTTTACCTTTGACGGCACTAATGTGAATGCAGTAGCAACGCTGGTACAAGCCGATCCGACCTACGACTACGACATCTACGTGCGCTACACTGGCAACGAGAATGTGAGCAACGTGTTCGTGTATGCCTGGGACAACGAGGGAACACTCTCTGACGCCTGGGACGGCAGCACGGGCGGCACCGCACTGTCGAGCCTGACTTCACAGGAAATTAACGGTCACACCTACTACCATGTGACCTACACGAGCTATGACTCGTCCATCAGCCTTATCTTCAACGAGAACGGCTCGTCATCGACACAAACAGCCGACTTGACCGCAGAGCCTGGTGACAGCTACTTCACCTATGGCGGCGGCAGCACCGTCGACGGTCCCAATGCCGAGGCCGACGAAGCCATTACCTCGATGTATCTTATCGGCTACGCAGGCACACAGCAATGGGCTGCCAACGCCGGTATCGAGATGGAATGGGATGAGGCGAACGGTTATTACAAGCTGACCAATGTCGTGTTGACCGCTGGCAGCCAGTTTGCCTTCGCAACTCAGCTGGGCAGCAACAATGATGACTGGGAGACGCTCAACAACCATCGTTTGAGCTCCAACGGAGCCAACAACTGGTTGATTACCGATGACATGTTCGACACTTGGCTAAATTATCGCGATTACACCGACGAAAACCACAACTGGTATGTCAATCATGCCGGATCCTATGACATCTTTGTCAACCCTGCCACCCGCATGGTGATGGTTTCGGCACCGCACGAGGAGATGTACATTTCCTATGGCGTCAACTGGACCTATCAGGACAACAGCATGCAGATGAGCACGGTAGACGGTAATATTTACCAGGCCACCATCACGCTCAACAACGGCGACTACTTCCTGTTCTCGACTAACCTGACCGATGAGACCGCATGGGGAGCCGAGACCAACGGCTACGAGATTACCGACATGAGAATCGGCTATGCCCAGAAGATGGTTCAGGGCTCTGCCAACAACTACCACTTCACTGGCACCTCGGGCAAGTATATTGTTGTGGTCAACAAGGAGAAGAAGACCGTTACCCTGCGCAAGACCACCGATGCCACGGTGACCAAGGTCTATCTGCAGAAGAGCCCCAACGTGGTTCTTGACCCTGCCGGTGGCACCTATAACAACGTGCCGGTAGAAGGCAAGCGCGGCGGCATCTATGCCTGGAACAAGCTAAACCTGGAAGCCCAGAACGGCCAGACCTACACCTGGGCAATGGATAAAGGTCCCACCAACTACACCTACGCTGGCGAGGTCGGTAACGACTATGGTGGCGACAACTATCTGAAGGACTTGAACGACACCATCACAGCCGATGGCAAGCAGTGGTATGCCTGGAGCATCCGCAACTCCATCTGCGAGTTCTACTTCATCCGCAACAACAAGGATGACCACAAGTCGCAGAATGTGATGCGCCGCGCCGGTGAGGTGTGGCTCGTCTGGACCGACGAGGATGCCACCAGCAACCGTCAGGACGACGCTGTGCAATGCGACAGCCTGCAGGAAGTGACACGCGACTACTATGACGTGAGTGCCGGGTCGGTTGGCGACTGCGCCACCATGCTCGAGGGTCACTATTATGTGTATTACACCAACACCACCGGTTGGGATTCAGTTTACTGCTACGCTTGGAGTGAGAATCCTCTGGTTGAATTCAATGGCACTTATCCCGGCAGCAAGTGTACCTTTGTCGGCTATGACGAGCACGGTTACGAGGTTTGGTGCTATGACTTCGGCCTGATTGACCAACACGGCGATAATGCGCCCGAACATGTCATCTTTGACAACGGCATGAACACCGACGAGACCCGTCAGCAGACCGGCGACATGGTCTATGACAATGGCGCATGCTACGACTATCTGGGAATGATTTACCTGGGCAACTCGCTGAATGCCATCATCAACAGCGGCGTTGTCAACGGTCCCAAATACACCGTCGAGGATGACCTGATTGGTGTTTACTACGACGAGAATGCCATCACGCTCATCAAGGCCTTTGACGAGAGTGGAACCGAGGTTGATTACTACGTCCGTGGTGCCCTCTATGCCAAGGACAACGAGAACTACAGCGCCAAGTCCAAGATGGCAGGCGGAAGCACCGACTACGTCTATGACATCTGTGCCCACCCCAAGACGACACAGTACCCCGGCGGCTCTCAAATCCAGCTCAAGCGCACTTACTACGATCAGAGTAACTGGGTAAAGATTGTGCTCTCGCCCAACTTTGACAACACCAATGCCAAGAGTAACGGTGATGTGACCATCGACGCCGACCAGTTTGACACGATGAACTATGAGCAGGCAACAGCTGTCGAGGGGGGTTACCTAAGCCGCTACGTCGGTAAGATCATCCCCGGCCACTCCATGTCGGGTAATCTAGTCAACAACGTCAATCCCCAGATGCACATCACCAACATCGCCAATCCCGTTGCGGCCAACCAGCAGTACGAGAAGAACGTGTATGTCACGACCCACTTCAACGACTCGGTAGTATTCAGCTACGCGCATCAGGACTGGAAGCCCGGCAACTATCAGGGTGTGTATCGGACCGTTCCCTATCTGGGCACCGACGACCAGGGCAACACCATCATCGACCACACCGAGGTGGACGAGTCTGTCCTCTACAAGATGTACTATGTGGCACCCAAGCCCCAGGAGGTAGCTTACATCACTTGGGCAGTGTTTGACCACCCCAATCCCAATAACAACATCGGCACTCCCAGCTGCGTGCAGGAGCCCGATGAACCCGGTGCCTTCTATGCACCCATGAATTGGGATAGGACCGGCCAGTTGTGGGATGGCACCAACCCCAATGATCCCAATGCTCCTTGGGGCACCACCTATGGCCCGTTCAGTAACGGTTACATGCAATACGGCGCATTCCAGGTCAACTGGTCACTCTTTGAGGACATGGAAATTCCCGTGAGCAACACTAACCGTGAGCAGCTCCCCTGGTATCAGGTCTTCAAGCCTGGTCAGGCCTATAAGATTCTTGCCATCATCCGCTACGCCCATGGTGACAAGCCCGAGGATGTCGAGTACACGCCAGGCGTTTATTCGGGCAACGAATACAATGAGGGTGCAGGCAGCCACGTGGCTAACGCTCCGCGCCGCAGCAACACCCGCTGGGCCGACATCAAGCCTGTGGAGTATGATGACCTGGATCAGAGCAAGTTCATCATCTTCCCCCTGAGGGGAAGCAGTGAGGACTCCAATGGCAACGACATTGGAAACGTGACCGTTGTCAAGGAGGTCAGCACCGCTCGCACCGTCGTCAGTGAGCGCTACTACAACCTGATGGGTGTCGAGAGCGACAAGCCGTTCAGCGGCATCAACATTGTCGTGACCACCTACAGCGACGGCAGCCGCACGAGCAAGAAAATCCTGCGCTAAGCGCAAGAGATATCCCGACGATTGATGAAAAAGGGGGGCTAAAGGCTCCCCTTTTTCTGTGCGTTTGACACATGTTAATAAAAAAACTACCCGTGGGACTGATGTCTGCCGAAAAAAATCATTAATTTTGTAGGTTTAATTGACAACTCAACCGACTACTATGCAGAATACCAGCAAACAATATGACGAGGTGATTGCCCAGTGCCGCAAACTGTTCATCAACAAGATGAAGGATTACGGACCATCGTGGCGCATCCTGCGTCCCCAATCGGTGACCGACCAGATCTTCATTAAGGCCAAGCGCATCCGCACCCTGGAACTCAATGGCGAGACCAAGGTGGGAGAAGACATCTGGCCCGAGTTCATCGGCATCATCAACTACGGCATTATCGGGCTCATCCAGTTGCGACTGGGCTACAGCGACGTGGTGGATATCACCAGTGAGCAGGCCCTGGAGCTCTATGACGAGCTCATCCAGGCCACCAAGGACCTGATGATTGCCAAAAACACCGACTATGGCGAGGCATGGCGCGACATGCGCATCTCAAGCTATACCGACCTGATCCTGACCAAGATACAGCGCACCAAGGAAATCGAGAACCACAACGGCAAGACCCTGGTGAGCGAGGGTATCGACGCCAACTATCAGGACATGATCAACTACAGCGTGTTTGCCCTCATCAAGCACAACGAGGGAACTGATAGTTAATAGTTTAGAGTTTAGGGTTTAGAGTTTAGAGAATTCTTGATGCGAGAATGATGAAAATCAAGACCATAGTCAATGCCGTCAAGGGTGAGAAGTGGTGCAAAGTGCTCACCACGCTCATGCGGCTCGTCGTGGGCGGCGTGTTCATCTTCTCGGGGTTTACCAAAGCGGTAGACCCGTGGGGTACCTGTTACAAGATTACCGACTACCTCAATGCCATGGGATTGGAGAGCTGGACCAGCACGGCGTTAATCATTGCCGTGGCACTGGCAGCCCTAGAGTTTGTGTTAGGCATGTGCCTTGCACTAGGCACCTACCGCCGCAGCTCTCCCATCATCGCCCTGCTGCTTTTACTGGTGATGACACCGCTGACGTTGTGGCTCGCCGTTACCAACGCCGTACCCGACTGCGGCTGCTTTGGCGACGCACTGCACCTGAGCAACTGGGCCACCTTCGGCAAAAACCTGCTGCTCTTGCTGGGCGGCATCTACCTGCTGTTGTTTAACACGTCGCTGCGAGGCGTCTATGGGCCTGCAGTCCATTGGGTTGTGTCGGCTTTGTCATTCGCATTGGTCATGAGTGTGGCCTACTATGGCTACTTCTATCAACCCCTCATCGACTACCGCCCCTATCCCGTAGGGACACAACTCTTGTCCACGACCATTGAAGAGAGCGACGAGGAAAGCGAGGACGATTTCATCTTCATCTACAGCAAGGATGGCGTGGAGCATGAGTTCACCATCGACAGCCTGCCCGATGAGGAAGACGGCTGGGAATATGTCACCCGCTACCATGCTAACCGCCCCCACGGCAAGGTCATCCTGCAGAACGGCAATGCACAGAACGCCATTGCCATCATGGACGAGGGTGGCAATGACGTCACCGCAGATGTGCTGGGCAGCAACCGCCGCATGGTGTTGCTCCTGTTCCCTGACCTGGAACAGGTGGGAGTCGTTAACTCGTTTGCATTGAATGAACTCACCGACGCGGCCCTAGTCGCCGATGCCGAAGTCGTTGGTCTCACGCCCGCCACTAGCGAGCAAATCGAGCAGTGGCAAGATGTGTCGATGGCCAGCTATCCCATCTACAACATGGATGACAGCGAGCTCAAGATGGTGGCCCGCGGCAATCCTGCAGTGGTCTATCTCGAGGACGGAACCATTAAGTGGAAGCGCACCCTCTCATCGCTGGAAGATGTGGAACAACCAGTGGAGCTGAGCGACATGAACAATGACTATGACGCTGACAAGATCTTGACGACTCTCATGCTCACTTTCCTTGCCGCCATGGTGGCCTTGCTGATGCTCAACCGAAGCCACCTGGCCGTCAAGTACATCGTGGGCAGGAAGAAACATAATACCGATAATCCCAACAACTAAAAACCAGGGACTAGAAACTAAGGACTAAAAACTAGAAACATGATACTCAAAGAAGGACAACCGATTGGCCAATGGCACGTGGTTTACCTCATCAAGGAAAACCCTTACGCCGAGAGTTACCGCGTCGAGGACGAGAGCGGCAACCCTTACTTCATGAAGATTTACCGCCTCAAGAACACGCCCGACAAGCTGATTCGTAACGGCGAGGTGAACGAGATCGCAATTTGCCGGCAGTTGAGCCACAAGAACATTGTGAGCATTATCGACGACGGCGTCTATGACGACAAGGCGGGCGAATGCCAATACATGGTGTGCACCTACTTCAGCGGAGAGTTGTTAAGCGAGATGCTGCAGCGCAAAAAGAAAAAGAAACTCGACAAGAAAACCGCTGTCAAGATTTTCATCGAGATGCTCCAAGGCCTGCAATACCTGCATGAGCGTCCCGGTGTGCTGCTGCACAACGACATCAACCCCACCAACGTCATGTTGAGCAAGAAAACAGGCGGCACGGCTGAACTCATCGACTTGGGTCACGTGTCATCACGCTTCATGGGCAACGCCCTGTTCGACACCGCCGACCTCGACCCCCGCTATGCCAGCGGGCAGTCCTTCCTGGGCAAGTATGACGAGCGGAACGACATCTTTGCCGCTACGGGCGTGTTCTACACCATGCTCACGGGCAAAGCCCCCTGGGGTGTGGAATTCACGCCTGGCATGAGCCGCAAGGAGAAAATCCGCCTCGTGCAGAAGGCCCGAAGCGAGCAGGGCGAAATCGACGTCGATGACATCAAGGACGAGAAGCTGCAGGCCATCGTCGCTTGTGGCTTGTCTTTGAGCTACACCGAGCGCTACGAGAGCGTTGACGAGATACTCAACGACCTGCTTGTTGACGATGACAGCGAGATGGCGCAGGAAATACGCGACCGACTCAATGCCCGTGACCAGGAGGCCATTAAGGGCGAATTTGAGGATTCCTCAAACCGCGGCAATGACAACCGCAGCCAGGCTGCCAGCGAAACCAGTGCCGATGTCGAGATCAAGAAAGGCGGTGGTAACGGCTTTGCCGACATCGCCGGCATGGATGAACTCAAGGAGATGCTGCGCAAGCGCGTCATCCTCATCCTCCAAAACAAGGAGCTCGCCGACAAATATAAACTCACGCCGCCCAACGGCATGCTGCTGTATGGTCCTCCGGGATGCGGTAAGAGCTTCTTTGCCGAGAAGTTTGCCGAGGAGACTGGCTTCAACTTTATCCTCGTCAAGGCGAGCGACCTGGGCTCCATCTACATCCACGGCTCGCAAGGCAAAATCGCCGACCTGTTCAAGAAGGCCGAGGAGAATGCCCCTACAGTGCTGTGCTTCGACGAATTTGACGCCTTTGTGCCTAGCCGTTCGGGCGACAACGTGGGTAGCAACCAGGCAGGAGAGGTCAATGAGTTCCTCTCGCAACTCAACAACTGCTCCAAGCGCGGCATCTTTGTCATCGCCACCAGCAACCGCCCCGACAAGGTGGACCCCGCTGTGCTACGCACTGGCCGCATCGACAAGCAAGTGTATGTGCCCATGCCCGACTTGACCGCACGCAAACTCATGTTCGAGCTGTACCTCAAGGACCGCCCCTGCGATGAGATTGACTGCGAGGCCCTGGCAGTGAAGGCCGACGGCTATGTCGCCAGCGATATCGCCTATGTTGTCAACGAGGCAGCTACCATCGCCGCCTTCAACCGCGAGAATATCACCCAAGAACTGCTCATCAAGACCATCGAGGGCATCAAGCCGTCGATTAACAAGGAACTGCTCAAGGAATATGAGGAGATGAAAGACAAGATGGAAGGCGTTGAGCGCAGCAACTCCCTGCCTCGCGTAGGCTTCAATGTTTAAACAATGGACTAAAAACTACAATACAATGGACTTAAACAAACTGATGATGGATTACCTGGCCGAGGAAGGGTTCCGTCCCCACGAGACCCCCTTTGGCATCGCTTTCAAGAAAGAAGGCATTAATTTCTTGTATTTCAAGGATGAGGACGACGAGCAGTACTTCAGGCTCATGATGCCCGCCATCTTTGTCGTCACCGAGGACAACGAGGATATGATCCTGCACGCCATGAACGATGTGAACAGCAACATCAAGGTGGTGAAACTCTACACCATGGACATGGAAGACGAGCAAGGCAATAAAGAGACCAGCGTTTGGGTTGCCTTTGAAATCCTTGCCGACACCACACCCGAACTGGGCGACATCGTGCCACGTGCCATTACCTTGCTGCAAGGCGCACGCATTGCCTTCCTCGCCCGTCTTGAAGAAGTAGCTGACCATTAATTGATATAATCCAGACAGAACAATGAAAAAGTACATATGCATGGCTGCACTATTCATCGTGGCAGCCCTCACCCTCACCTCATGCGGCGATGATGAGCCCAAAGAGACCGTAACGGCAACCGCAACCTATAATATGAGTTTCTCGCAGGACCTGCTCAATGCCTGCAATGTGTTCATCACTTACAAGGCCGAGAATGGCCGCAACGTGATGGAGGCAGTTACATCCACCTGGTGGAGCAAGTCGGTCACAAGCGACAAGTTCCCCGCAGAGTTTGGGGTGATGTACAAGTTCAGCACCAAATCCGACGCCGAACTTGTACAGGAGAAGTATGACCTCACCTGTGAGCTGAATTTCTCCTGCAAGACCAGCAAGGGAGCCAGCTACACCAATTTGGTGACCATCATCAACAGTAAGGGTGTAGCCAGGGACAAGGTAGTGAGCACCCTGGACAGACTGAGTGGTAAGTCCACGGGATTCAGGGTTACAAAGGACGGCATCGTCTCACCGGCCAACAGCCTGGATTACGATTAAGCTCTCCTTACACAATATCTAAAACAGCGAAGCGCCAGAACACGTCCGGCGCTTCGTTGTTTTATTTTGAATACTTCATTTTTTCGGCTCCATGTGAATGGTCACGTGGGTCTGCTTGCCGAAGCGTTGCCTGATGCTCTGCTCGATGGCTGTTGCCCGGTCATGAGCGGCAGTGAGTGACAGGTTCCCGTCCATGCGCACATGGGCTTCGATGGCAAAGCGGTTGCCGATGCGTCGCGTGCGCAGGTTGTGAGGCTCGCTCACGTCGGGGAAAGAGCAGATAATTTCCTCGATTTCCTTCTCAATGTCTGATGAAAGTGAAGACTCGGTGAGTTCGCCCACACTGCTGTGCAGCAAGTTGACGGCAACCTTGACCAGCATGCCACCCACGAGCACCGAGGCTAACGGATCAAGTACTGTCCAACGATTGCCTAGCAAGATCGCGCCGCCAATGCCCACCATGGTCCCTATCGATGAGAAGGCATCACTGCGGTGATGCCAGGCGTTAGCCACAAGGGCTTGCGAGTCAAGCCGTTTGCCCAGTATAACCGTGTAGCGGTACAGCACTTCCTTCACGATGATTGAGATGATCGCTGCTGCCAGCGCCAGCCATCCCGGTGCTGCAAGCTGCTTGCCGCCCGCCCAGTCGATGAGTTTTGTCACACCCGAAACAATGATGCCTGTGGCGGCTGCTATCAACGCCAGACCAATGATGAACGTGGCAAACGTTTCATACTTGCCGTGGCCGTAGTCATGGTCTTTGTCCTGGGGCTTGGCGCTCACATGAACAAACGCCAGCACGATGACGTCGGTAATGAAATCCGAGAGCGAGTGTACGGCATCGGCAATCATCGCCGAGCTATGTCCCATCACACCCGCGATGAACTTGAAGGTCAGCAGCGCCACATTGCCCGCACTGCCCACCAGCGTCACTTTATATATTTCCTTCTCCCGGTTCATAACACGCCGACAAAGATAAACCTTTACTCCATCCCATCCAACACTCCACCACAGTATTTTTTAGCAATGGGGGTAATTTATGCGACAACGAGGGCATGCCATGGCACGCCCTCGTTTAATTATCTATCTCAAGGTTTACTCGGCGGTGGGTTGGAATTTGTCGGGAGCGGGAGAAGTGCCTACGGACTCTATCTCGCGGTCGATGGCCTCGAACTTGCTCTGCTGGCTCTTATACTCGGGCACAAAGACCTTCATGGCATAGACCATGTCATGAACATTTCCATCAGCTGCCAGCTTGATAATCTTATCGATATTGTGGCACACCTCATCATAGTCATAGGTCTTGACCTTGGCAATCATGATCTTCTTGTTGACGGTTGCCGTGGTCTTTTCCTTGTCGTTGAGCAGTTCCTCATAGAGTTTCTCTCCGGGGCGCAGGCCCACCTCTTCAATCTTGATATCCACATCGGGTTTGAGGCCGGCAAGTGATATCATGCGGCGTGCCATGTCGTAAATCTTAACCGGCTCACCCATGTCAAAG
Organism: uncultured Muribaculaceae bacterium; assembly: GCA_905233915.1. GTDB lineage: Bacteria > Bacteroidota > Bacteroidia > Bacteroidales > Muribaculaceae > Sodaliphilus. Next base: position 36,488 of record CAJOFM010000006.1, read on the forward strand.
ATGTAAATCTCACCGCCGCTACCCATACAACCGGCCTCAAGGACAAGCGAGCAAGCCTCGGGGATGGTCATGAAGTAGCGGATGATCTCCTTGTGCGTTACGGTGACAGGGCCACCGGCAGCAATCTGGCGACGGAACAGCGGAATCACCGATCCGTTACTGCCCAAAACGTTACCAAAGCGCGTGGTGATAAACTGCGTCTTCTTGCCCTCGCTCTGGGCCTTGCGGAAGAGTGATTGACAATAAATCTCGGCCAAGCGCTTGGTACAACCCATGATATTGGTGGGGTTGACCGCCTTATCGGTTGAGATCATGACGAACTTATAAACGCCATATTTCAAGGCCACGTCGGCCACGTTGCGGGTACCCATCACGTTGGCAAGAATGGCCTCGGTGGGGTTAATCTCCATCATGGGCACATGCTTGTAGGCAGCAGCATGGAAGACGTAGCAGGGATGGAACTTGGCGAAAGCCTCCTCGAGACGTTCCCGGTTGCGCACATCACCCATAAAGAGTTCAATATCGGCATCGGGATACGACTTGCGAATCTCGATAGACACATCATGCATGGGGGTTTCGGCCTGGTCGAACAAGACAATCTTGCTGGCGCCATAGTTAGCCACCTGACGAACAATCTCGCTACCAATTGAGCCACAAGCACCGGTAATGAGCACACAACTGCCATTGATGTGCTTCTTTACCAAGGGGTTGTCGAGCACGATGGGGTCACGGCCAAGCAGGTCCTCGATCTGCACCTCCTTGATGAAGGTGGAGATGTTCTTGTTGGACTCCTTGTCCTGCTCAAACTCTGCCACCCTGTTCATGGCCAGCAAGGGCAGGTCATTCTTGATGAAATAATCGGCAAAGCCGCTGCGCATCAAGTTATTGCTCTTGGCGTCAAAAATCAGGGCTGAGATATTCTTCTCGGCAAACAACTCGGTCATCTTGGACGGGTCAAAACGATAGACCTTAAAGCCGTTAATTTCAGTATTCTCCGGTCCGGCCTTGATGCTCAACAGGCCCACTGGCAGGTATTTGCCGCCAATCTCGCCCTTGAGTGCGTTGGCCAGGAACACCGAGTTGAACGAGGTGCCAAGCACAAGCACGCGTTTACGGCCCTCGGTGGCACTGTTCATGCGCATATACAGGTACTTGATGCACAAGCGTTCGATCATCATGATTGAAAATGACAAGGCACCAATGACAAGCAAATTCCAATATTTGACAAACGAATGCCCCGTAAATCCCTGATAAACAGCGTTAATTCCTATAAGTAAAGTTGTAGCAATGGCTACAGCCATAAAGATGCGATACAAGTCCTCAATCACCGACAAGCGGATGACACAAGTATAGGTCTTGGAGATAAAGGTGACGAAGAAATACACAAATAGCACAATACCACCCACTTGCAGCACGTGCATCGAGCCTGTGGGGTGTATCTGTGAGTAAGTATCGGCGAGTACCGTGCAGGCATAGCACACTAATACTATGACCATATCAAGTAATAGAATAATCCAGCGTGGTGTGGTTCTCACCTTGAAAGACCTGAACATCTTCAGATCCAATATCTTATCTATAAGTCTTGTAATCATATATTTACAAACGGTTACATGTACCCTAACGAGTTGACGGTTACTCATCCATCATCTGGAGAATAGGGTTTATCATGTTTCACCTCTTCATTAGAGCCTACAAAATTAGCTATTTTATCCCAACAAACAACAATAAACTTTGTTTTTTCCTTACTTTGGATTAATTTTGCAGGCATGGACAAGACAGCAACTTACCAATTACTATTAAAGCAGGTCGAGAGCCTCATCGAGGGAGAGAATAACCCTGTTGGGCAACTCGCCAATACCGCCGCCATCCTCCAGGAGACCATGGGCTGGTGGTGGACAGGGTTTTACCTCGTCAATGATGACACATTGCAATTGGGACCGTTCCAGGGTCCGGTGGCATGCTACAATATCAAGTGTGGCCGCGGCGTGTGCGGCACGGCATGGCAGGAGAATCGTACCATCGTTGTTCCCGATGTGGAGCAATTTCCAGGGCACATTGCCTGCAGCAGCCAGTCACGCAGCGAGATTGTCGTCCCCCTGCGCGGCGCTGATGGCGAGGTCATCGGCGTGCTTGACATCGACAGCAAGGACTTAGCCACCTTTGACGAAGTGGACGCCCACTGGCTGGAACAAATCGCCCGCGTCATTGAGAAACACGCCCTTAACAAGTAACTGAAATGGCTTACGAACCTCTTGCCGAACGATTAAGGCCCCGCACGCTCGATGACTACATCGGCCAACGCCACCTGGTGGGCGAGGGCGCGGTGATACGCCGCATGATTGAGAGCGGCAACATCTCTTCCTTCATCCTGTGGGGACCGCCGGGTGTGGGCAAGACCACGCTGGCCCGCATCATCGCCGAGCAGACTCAGGTGCCGTTCTACACATTGAGCGCGGTAACCTCGGGCGTGAAGGACGTGCGCGAGGTGCTCGACCGTTGTCAAGCCGATGCCCGCAGTGTTTTCACCAAGGGCCGACCCATCCTGTTCATCGATGAGATCCACCGTTTCAACAAATCACAGCAGGACTCCCTACTCGGCGCTGTGGAACGCGGAACGGTGACGCTTATCGGTGCGACGACCGAAAACCCGTCGTTTGAGGTCATCCGTCCCCTACTCTCCCGCGCCCAGGTCTATGTGCTCAATCCGCTCGACCGTGATGACCTGCTGCAACTGCTGGATCATGCCATCAAGACCGACAAGATGTTCCAAGGTCGCGAAGTGCGTGTTGAGCAGACCGAGGCCCTGTTGCGCTTCTCGGGTGGCGACGCGCGCAAACTTCTCAACATCCTCGACCTGATCATGCAGTCGTTGCACGATGGCGAGCCATTTGTCATCACCGACGACATCGTCACCGACCGTCTGCAGAAAAATCCGCTCGCGTTCGACAAGGACGGTGAGATGCACTACGATATCATTTCGGCTTTTATCAAGAGCATACGCGGCAGCGATCCCGACGCTGCAGTCTATTGGCTGGCAAGGCTTATCGCTGGCGGCGAGGATCCCAAATTCATCGCGCGCCGATTATGCATCCTGGCAGCCGAGGACATCGGCCTCGCCAATCCCAATGCGTTGTTGCTGGCCAATGCCACGTTTGACATCATCAACAAAATCGGTTGGCCCGAGGGGCGCATCCCCTTGAGTGAATGCGCTATCTACCTGGCTACCAGCGCAAAGAGCAATAGCGCCTATCTTGCCATTGACGATGCTTTGGCACTAGTCAACCAGACAGGCAATGCACCCGTGCCGCTGCACCTGCGCAACGCCCCCACAGGACTGATGAAGCAATTGGGATATGGCAACGACTACAAGTATGCCCACGATTACCCGGGCCATTTCGTTGTCGAGCAATATATGCCCGAGGAATTGAATCACCCGCAACTGTGGCACCCGCAGGACAACCCTGCCGAGAACCAGATGACGGCACGCCAACAAAGCCGTTGGGGCAAAAACGCCGGGCACGGCCCAGAAAAAAAATAGTTAAAACGATTGGAAATCAGTCGGCTGTGGTGTTGCGCGCTTCGGTGGGCGTCATGCCATAGTGCTGACGGAATACGCGCGAGAAATAAGCCACGTCCATAAAGCCGCACTGCTCGGCCACATCACCGATGCGCAAGTCGGGACGCGCCTTCAACAAGTGCATCGCACGCTCCATGCGCAACTGCACAATATAGGCCGCCATATTCTTTCCCGTTAACTGCTGTACACGACGGCGCAACTTGCTTTCACCCATCTTGAGCGACAAGGCAATCTTGTCATAGTCGAGTTTGAAACCCACGGCCATCTGTTTATCGACTTCATGCTTGAACTTATCGAGGAACACGTCACCATCGTCTTGATTATCACAGTATTTACTGGATTCAGTATCAGGTAGCGGCCTCTCTATGCCAGCCTCCTGACAAGCACGCACACAGTCTTCCAACTGCACGCTGCGGCTCTCTAACAACCGCTGAACCCAAGCAAGCAATTCCTCGGGGACGAAGGGTTTGACCAGATAGGCGTCGGCACCCGCCTTAATGCCCTGGACGCGGTAGGCATCGGCCGTGCGGGCACTGAGCAGGATGATTGGTATGCTTCTCAAGTCACTTGATGATCTCATCTGCCTACACAGCTCCAGGCCATCCATTTTGGGCATTTTCACATCGGTGATGACCACATCGGGCCGCTGCTGACGCATCTTTCTCAAAGCCTGCTCTCCGTCGCTAGCATAGATAACATTATAGTTGCCGTCCAGCACCCTACCCACGAGATGAGCCACGTCGGTGTGGTCCTCAACGACGAGTGCCACAGGTAAAGAGTTGTCCACCTGGTTATCAGACGTTAGGCCAGATTCATATTCCTGACGTCTTCTAGCCAACGCAGTAACAGGCTCTATCATGTATTCAATGCGCTTTTTCACACCTTCATCATGCCTCAATGGCAGGCTCACGACGAAACAAGAGCCTTGACCTTTCACGCTGGTGGCTGACACCTCGCCGTCCATTGCCATAGCCATGTCTCGTGCTACCGTCAAACCGATGCCCACGCCATCCACCATGTGCTCAGCCATCGCTCCGCGGAAGAACGGTTCAAACACGTGTGGCAGGTCCTTCTCGGCAATACCCATGCCATTATCGTTCACTTTGACAACAAAATGGTCTTTCTCAACAGATGAAATGACAGTGATTTTACTGAAATCATTGCTATAGGCAATTGCGTTCTCAAGGTAACTGCCAAGGATGGCTTTGAGATAAGGGGGAACCGTATCGATGGTAACACTGGCCTCGTTGGGTGTATAGGTCAGCTCGATGTGGCGCTCGGCGCAACGCTCGCGATACGTCTCGATCACCATGCGCACAAAGGTAACAGCATCACCCGTACGCCATTCAGGCTGACGCAGGGCGCTGCGCACACTACCCACCTGCAGGATGCGGTCCACAAGCACAAGCAGGTTCTTACCCTGGCGCTCAATAATCTCAACATTCTTGCGTTGTTCAACATCATCAGTAGCATCTGCTGCCACAATTCTATCGGTGGCGCCCATGATAGCCGTCAAGGGAGTGCGCAATTGATGCACCACATTGGTAAAGAACAGGGAGCGCGTTTCTTCGACCTGACGCAGCTTGCGTTGAGTGCGGCTCCTCAATCGAATTGCATAGACCAGTGCGGCAATAATGGCACCAGCCATCAAGAACAAAAACAGAGCGAAGACAGCCATCATGTTACGCACCCGCTTCAAATGCGAGATGTCCTGATTAAGGGTATTCATTTCGCCACTCTTGATGACGCTCTCATAATCGGTGCGCTGGCAGCGTATCTTCTCACTATTCTCCAAGCTATAGATGCTATCTTCCAATTCCTCGCTCTTGACATAATAGTTCAACGCTTCATTGGCATTGCCCTCGAGCAAGGCCAAATCATAGTGAGCCATATAAGCTCTGGCAAGGTATTCATTGTTGTTGATGCGACGGGCCTCGGTCTCGGCTTCCTGAAGGAAGTGCCGCGCATCGTCCTGCTCACCGAGCAGGATGTTCACGCTGGCTAACGACAGGCACGCATCCAGCCAATGATAGCTTTCGCCCAACTCCTTGAGGGCTTCGTAGGCCAATTTGTATTCCTCGCGGGCATGAGAGAAATTGCGCTCGCTTTCCAGCAACTCGCCATAGTGAAGATGACAAACAGCCTCACCATCAGCATTTCCTGTTATCTGGTCCAATGCCTGAGCCTTACGATAATATACCCAGGCCGAGTCGGTTTCTCCCAAGGCAGACATTACATCTCCAAGCCTGGCATAGTTGATAGCCATACCCGATTGGCTACCCAGCTCCATCTCGCCTTGCAAAGCCAATCGAAAGATGCTGTCGGCAATAGCATAATTGTACATCTCAAGCTCAATGACACCGACGCCGTTAAGAGTGACAACGCGGCTCTTTAATGCTTCGGAACTCGCATGATCACTATAAGTATCACTCAACTTGAGTGCATGGTAATGGTAACCGCCGGCTGCGCTCAAGTCACCCATGCGGCGGAAATCAGTACCGATGTTGTTCAGTGCCGCAATCATTTCTATCGTGTCGGCGGCATTAGTAGCCACATTCAGCCCGCGGGTGTGCGCCTTGACAGCATCGTCATATCGCGATAATTTGCGCAGACGCAAACCTAAACGCTTGAGGGCGAGCATCTCGCCAATGTGATCATCGGCTTTCTGGTATTGATTGGCCATGGCCACCAACGTGTCCACATCCTCAATACCGTTCAGCAAGCTGTCCAACTGAAGATAGTGGGCATCGGCGCTGTGGCTAAGTGCCGGTGCCGAGCGATGACACGACATCAACACAGACAACAAGACTGCAGCGGCAACTAAGACAGTAGCCACCCGCCGACAGGTATTAAAACAGGCCATTGGATTTTTCATCCCACAAGCAATCATTTTAAGATTAAACCGCAAATATAAGGACAAATCTTGAATACCACGCTACAGTAGGGCATTTTTCTTTCATAAAAGACCTATAAAACAATTTTTATTCACAAGGAGGCGCTATATCGATTAAAATGACTAACTTTGCCATTTGATTATGGCGACAGAGACCAAGAGCATCTATCAGCGGGCTGGCGAATGGGGAATTCCGTTCGGCCTTTACATGGCGTGCACCGCCGTGGCATCCATCTTTGCCGACAAGTTCCCGCCACTGGCCTATGTTTTCATGATTTTGCTGGTGTGCACACCCATCGTGGTGTATAATTTCCAGCGGCGCAAGTTCATCGAGGATGGCGGTTTTGGCGAGCATTCATCCTTGTGGATGCTTGGCATCATGCTGTTCATCCTGGGTTCGGTCATCTCGGGTTTCATCGTCTATCTCGTCCTGCAATACATCAGGCCTAACTACATGTATGAGCAGGGACAGGCCGCTATCGACGCCTACAGCAAAATCCCGCAGATGGCCAACAGCGACATGTTGCTCGTGCTGCGCCGCATGGTCAACGAGCGCCTCATGCCGTCAGCCATCGAGGTGGTGTTCGACGCCTTCTGGTTCATCGCCTTTGGCGGTTCGGTAGTAAGCGCCATCACGGCGATTTTTGCCCGTCGCTCTGTCAACAAGAGGGGCACCCCAAGTTAGATTAAACGATTTTCACGATATAAAACGACATATAACTCAATACAAGGAAAATGGATATTTCAGTAGTAGTGCCATTATATAACGAGGCCGAGTCACTGCCCGAGTTGGCGCAGTGGATTGAGCGCGTGATGCAGGAAAACGGCTTTGACTACGAGGTGCTGTTCATCAACGACGGCAGCACCGACGACTCGTGGCAGGTCATCAAGCAGCTGCACGAGCAGAACCCGCGCATGAAAGGCGTCTCCTTCCGCCGCAACTACGGCAAGTCGCCGGCGCTCAACACAGGTTTTGAACGTGCCCAGGGCAATGTCATCATCACGATGGACGCCGACCTGCAGGATAGTCCTGACGAGATTCCCGAACTCTACCGCATGATTACCAAGGATGGTTATGACCTGGTGAGTGGATGGAAAAAGAAACGCTACGACCCGCTGAGCAAGACAATTCCCACCAAGTTGTTCAATGCCACAGCACGCCGGGTGAGCGGTATCCACAACCTGCATGACTTCAACTGCGGCCTCAAGGCCTATCGCCGCGAGGTGGTCAAGCACATCGAGGTCTATGGCGACATGCACCGCTATGTCCCCTATCTGGCCAAGAGTGCCGGTTTCACCCGCATCGGCGAGAAAGAGGTAAAACACCGGGCCCGCAAGTACGGCACCACCAAATTCGGCCTCGACCGCTTTGTCAACGGCTATCTGGACCTGCTGACGTTGTGGTTCCAGGCCAAGTTCGGTGTCAAGCCGATGCATTTCTTCGGCCTGTTAGGCAGCCTGATGTTCCTGCTTGGTTTCATTGCTGTAATTCTCGTGGGCGGGCTCAAGCTTTACAATATGTACCACGGCAACCACTATACCTTGGTTACCAATTCGCCCTACTTCTACCTGGCATTGACGTCAATGCTCTTGGGTACCCAGCTGTTCCTCACAGGTTTTCTGGGCGAACTCATCATCCGCCACAGCAACGACCGCAACCACTACGAGATTGGTGACGAAATCACCGGTGACGCGCCTGCCATTGAGGCCCGCAAGAGCAAGCAGACCTTAACCGAAGAACTCAACGTCGAACAAACCGTTCCTGTCAAAACGAAATGACACGCTTGACCCACATAGCCAGCCTGTTCTCGCTGCTCGTTGTTCTGCTCCTAGGCACGGCATCTTGCGGCGATAACAGTTGCTATGACAACGGCAACAGCCTGCCGCTGGCCACATTCTATGTGGGCAACAGCCAACAGACGGTGTCCGGACTGACCATCATGGGAATCGGCGTCCCTGGCGACAGTCTTCTTGCCGATTCCAGCAGTCTGAAGGAGATTTATCTGCCCTTGCGCACCAGTGTCACAACCACAGCCTACAAGGTGTCACGATGGATCACTATCGGCGACACCAAGGCACAGACTATCGACACCATAACGTTTGATTATCAGCCCATTGAGTTCTTCCACTCTATCGAGTGCGGAACGATGTTCAATTTCGATATCAAGCGTTTGACCTACACTACTAACGGCATCGACTCGGTCGTGCTGCTCACGCCACTTGTCACCAACTCACCCACCCCTGCCCTGCGCATCCACTTCACCAATTTCAACTAATGACACGCCGCCACACATATCCGCATGACATCATCAAAGGGACGCTTCTTTTGATGGTACTCTGCCTGTTCTTTGCCTTCAGCGGCATGGCGCAGGAACCCGACAAGCGGCATGTCACCCCCGTCAAGCCCGAGACCAACCGCGTGCAGCCGCCGCCCAAGGGCACCGACGAGAAAGTTATCCAGCAATACATCAGCGGAGACAGCACCGCAGCCATTCAGGAAGCGCGCAAGGACTCGCTGCGCCGGGCTTACAAACGCTATCCCCGCCTGACCGATTTCACCGTGGGCATCAACCTGGCAGACCCCTTATTTATGGCCTTTGGACAGAGCTATGCCAGTGCCGACGTGAGCGCCACACTCAACATGTGGAACCGCCTGCAACCCACCATCGAGTTGGGTCTGGGTTGGGCCAAATCCACGCCCGACGACATGAACTTCATCTACCGTGGCAAGCCATCGCCTTACGTCAAGGTGGGAGCCAATTACAACTTCCTGTTCAAGAACAGTCCCTACTATCAGGTCTATGCAGGTATCAGGCTGGGTTACAGCACCTTTGGCTACGATATCGACGAGGCCCGTTACATCAATAGTTACTGGCAAGAAGACAAGGAATTCAGCATCAAGGGAGAGCATTCCCATGCCCTGTGGGGTGAGGCAGGAATTGGCCTTAAGGTCAAGTTGTGGGACCGTCTGTCGATGGGATGGATGATCCGCTACCACGGCATCTTCAACTACGGCAAGAGCGATCACTCGAGGCCGTGGTTCATACCTGGTTACGGCCCTCGCAACAGTTCGCTGGGATTCTCGCTCGGCTTCTATTACACCCTGCCCTTACATCGTGACAATGGCCGCGCCATCAACAATGACACCACTCCCACGCCATGATCAAGAAATCTTTTAAAATACCGCGTCCCGGCGGCCGCATCGCCCCCATCAGGCCCGCAACCCGTCCCGACTGGTACAAGCGTTTCCGCCAACTCGCCCAGCGCGCTGGCAAAACCTTCACGACCAAGCCCTGACGAGCACGCAGTCATCATAGCATCATCTTTGCTTTTTTCACCGAGGTTCAGCGTTGATTCACCTCGGTATGTACCCTAACAAGCCCTACGGGCTTTTTCAGTTGACACCGGCATCATAAAAATCATTTATCTGACGAGGGAATGTTAATAGTTTTTTAGGGCGATTTTTCAAAAAAATTTTGTCAGTTCAAAAAAAGTTCGTAATATTGTAGTCTGAAAAGCGGGAAAAATGGGGCTTTTTATACCCAGTTTTCTCATTTTCAGTGAATTACATTCATTCGTAACACCTTGCCACTAGACTTGTATGGCAAGGGAGCCGATGGATGTTTATAACGTGTTGAAACCAAAAAATATTAATTAACATTATTACTAACTATTTAATTCATTTCACTATGAAGGTAAAAAATTTACTTCTTTTTGCAGCTGCCGCAGCCTTGAGCGCAACCGCAATGGCTCAGGATCTGAAGACCGGTGAGTATGCTGTTCAGAATGACGGTAGCCCCGCCATCATTGGTCAGTGCGTACAGGACCACCTCTTCGTACGTAACGATTATGACGATCAGGGTGAGACCAAGACCTATGACAACGTTATCAGCTTCAAGACTGGTACTCCTCAAGTCGTAGCTTTCTTCCTTGATGACCGTGAAATCTACAACAATGCCGAGGTTCAGGCTCTGACTCCTGTGCCCTGCACAGATGGTGGTAGCGAGCTCTATAAGGAGATCACTTACAACTCAGCTCAGTTCGACATCTATCTGCCCATGACCATGTCGCTGATTAAGTACAAATTCCCCGGTGAGAAGCGCGCTATTGAGGCTCAGGCTGGCGATCGTCTTCCCTATGACGCAAGCATTTCTTGGTCCAAGAAGGATAACACCAAGACCATCGACGGTATTGAGTACAATGTTTACACTGTTCTGATCACCAACCAGAAGAACGACGCTTGCCACTTCTCTGGCAACGAGGACACCTATGCTGACAATGAGGGTGCCCTGATGATGGACGACGCTCCCCTGTTCAAACTGGCAGTCGAGAACGCTAACCAGGCTGAGGTTGAGGGTCACCTCGCTGACATGATCATTGCTAACCAGGAGTTTGGTATCCGTGAGGCCAACATCAATTGGGGTACTGATCCCAACAAGTGCCGCTACATCTATGGTACTGGTGGTAACAACGTTGAGCAGCGCTTCCAGCTCTACAACCGCGTAAGCCTCTATGGCAGCAGCGCCGTTGTTGAGAACCTGGCCGAGAAGACCATCAAGAGCGTACGTTACTACAACATCGCCGGTATGGAGAGCGAAGTTCCCTTCGAGGGTGTTAACATCAAGGTGACCACCTACAACGATGGTACCAACAGCACCTGCAAGGTGATCAAGTAAGAAATTTTTCACACTTGATAAATCAAAAAGCCACGGGCAAATGCCTGTGGCTTTTTCTTTATCGTGTGCCGGGTAACCAGACGTCGCAAGCGAGTGACTTGTCGGGAGCAACCTGGCGAGGAACGACCAAGCCGTCCTCCATCAGCAGCAGACCAATGGCACGCGTCATCAGGATGTCGTCGTGTTTGCCCTGGCGGGCTCCGTAGCGTCCGCCACCCAGGTCCTGATAGTCACGCATCTCGTTCACCGCATCTTGGTCGCGCTCCACATATTTCCCGTCCCTGACCGCACCCACCAGTGCGGCAATCGCTTTGCCCTTTGTCTTGACATTGGTGTGGAAACCCAGTTTGTGAGGTGCGCGTTGATAGACGTTGCCATACACGCTGTACACCTTCTGCAGGATGTAATCGCTCTCCCCGGCACGCGCGGCCTCGTTGGTGAGCGTGTTGCTCTCAACGACAAGCAAGGCATTGTTATAAAATAAGGCCAACTGCATCGCTTTCCATGCCAGCATGTCGTGGTCGATGTGGCCGCGCCACTGGGCGACGATGGCTGCCGGACGGACACCGCACGGCAGACGCCACACGGCAATCACCGAGTAGTCGCTGACCACACTCTTGCCACCCACATCCACCACTGCCATGTAACGTGCCGTGACCGGCCCATCCCGTTCAGGTTGTTCCCACACCTTGAGCAAGCCGTTGCTCGCTGCCACCAGATGAACGTTGACCTTCGCCCGGCTGCCGCTCAGCCCGTCGGCCTGGATATCACCAACAAACGATGGCGCAGCCACGCTTTGCCGCTCCATGCGGTCGAGATGCTCAGGTGCAAACGGGTTGCTACTTGTTGCCGTGAAGGCCTCGGTTGCCGTCGTGGGATATTCGGCCATCATGAGTGTCTGAGTATGATATTCCTTGCGTTTTTGATGATACCAGTTAATCTGCTCCAGGGTGCAGCCGTTTTCCCACAGTTCACGCTCATAATCGTCCATCGCATCCCATAGTGCCTGCACATCATCCACCGGTTGACGATAAATCTCGATCTCATGCCATGGCACAAACAATGGTTCCTTGTCACTGCGCCCCATCTGCGCCCTTAACCACTCGTCATGGAAATAATTACCCACACCGTTTGCCGTGGACTCGAGCACGATAACCGTGTCGGGCTTGAGGGCCACACTGCCACACACGCTGCGCACCACATCGTCGGGGTTATGCATCGTGCTCGTTTTCCAGAAGGCCACTTCACTCAGGTGGGCCATCGAGATATCATAGCCACGCGCCATGTCCTCGCTGCGCGAACTCCCTGTGAGCACCAAGCAGTCCCGAGTTTCAATCTGCTGCACATTGGGTTGCCCCTCCAGCTTGGTAAAGCGCGGCGGGGCCTCCTCGTCGAGTAATTCCCGAGGATAATGACGCAGCAACAGGTTATACATGCGCTTGATGCTCTTACTGGTAACGTGCAAGTGACCGCAGATGAGGCTGTTCCAGCCCGTGTGCCTCACTATCTGCATCCATGCCATGTAGAGCTGCACCAGCGTGGAGCCACCCCACTGGCGGGCTTTTAACAGGATAACGCGCACGGGGCGGCCCGCCACGCGCTGTCCTTCCATCAGGGCCAGCAGCCTGCGTTGCGGGCGATTGGGCACAAAAGGGATATTGCGGCTCAGGACTTTGTCCTTGATGGTCGCGCACCTCACGCACCAGAACTCAAAATCCTCCTGGATGCGGGCCCGATCCCGTGCCACCTCATCCAGCGTCAAGTAATCGGGGTGGTGTTCCAGCTCTGCCCGCGGCACCAGGCTGCCATCTACCTCTACCCTGTCTCCCCAGCACCCCACGCCGGTCATCGGGTCATAAGGATTTCCCTCGAGTCGCGCCGTGCGCCTGCGGTTCTCTTCCAGGATTTCCTCTATATTATTATATAATGTGTGTTTCATTTCTAAGTCCGTTTTGGTTTCTCCAGCGAGTACAGCAAGGTGGGGAGAAGCAGGCTACCCGTTTGGGCCTCGCCAGTCACGGCAAGGCGCAAGGTGCGTGACTGCACCGCCATCGTGGGCGACGCCAGAGGCTGCTCTACACGGCCCTCAACGGTTGTCACACTCACGTCACTGTCTTGTGCCATGATGCCACGCTGTCCCGTGACACGCAGCGTGAGCGAGACCTCCTCCCCCGACACATGCCACACGACCCGATGCACCGCCTGTCCCATCAACGGATGCAAGGCAACGGGGTGCGAACGCCACTCAACGGGCATTAGCCCCGCTTGCTCCTGTTCCAGGTCAAGCACGTCACCTGTAGGCGCCACTGCCACGGCATGGCGCGGGTCACTATAGAGCTGCGCCACGTCCACCGTGCGGCGGCTCATTGTGCCGCTCGCCATCATCACCATAGGGTCGCCCTCGGGCGGCAGGAGCCACAACTCGTCATGGGCATTGCACCATGCCAGCGCACGATAAGCCACATCTCGCTGGCACACGGTGAGCCTCGAGCCGCTCAACCGGCACAAGTGGCCGTGACGCGACACCAGCCACACGTCATGTCCCGCCTCGACAGGATGAACCGTGGCAGCAATAATGGTGCGGTCCACCAGGCGGGCTTCGCCCATGTGTCCCGTTGCCCCCTGAGGTATGGCATAGATGCCGTCGTCGCTGAAGACATACACCGAATAACGCCCAAAACCGCCCGAGTACAACGGGCTGGTGACTACCGCCATGGCAATAGGCACCGTTCCCAGCACAGCCCGTCGGTGCGCCTCAATCAAGGCATTGCCTGGAGCACTCACCACCACCTCGCCGCGGGAGTTACAGCAGTACAACCTGCCCGCCGCAACCGTCGAGCACACCACATCAGTCACACGGAACGGTGTGGCAATGGTGGCACACTGACTCGCCGTCAGCGTCAACGCTTCGACTGGAGCCGTGAAATCCTGGCTACCCGTACGAGCCGACGCTGGGGCCGTAGCAATGAGTCGCCAAGACGATGCCTCCAATTGATGCCCGATTGCCGTTGACGAGCGTCTGGTCAACCCCATCTCGAGGACATATTCACGACCGCCAGCCGTGCGCATCAGGCAACGGTAATCGAGTGCACGGCTCGACGACACCAGCTGAGCCTCGTCGGTAGCCAGCACGTCGATGCCCGCCACCAGCGGTTGCCACGCCTCGGGGATGGCACGCACCAGCGAGATGCCTAACAAATAACGTTTCAACGTCATCGCAGTGGCCTGGGTCCCCGTGAAACCACTGTTGTTGCTGTTCACCACAGCGCTGACGCGGTCGGCATTGGTCAACGTCTCGTCACCCACACGCACGGGGTCGCTCATCCACAGGTAGGAGCCGTCAATCAGTCGCACGGCCCACCGCACCAGCACGGGTGCCGTGCGAAAGCCCTCGGCACGGGCATCGGCGTTCAGCGTGTTCCATGCCGAGCGGATCAGAGTGGAATACACATTGATGTCAGCATCGGCCAGCGGCGCCTGCCAATGGCTGTAAGGGCTCTCAAATGTCACTGCGGGGATGTCGGCACTGGTTGTGTTCACGTTTGCCGTAAAAGCCAACGTGGGTATGGCATCGGCTGGATCCATTCTTTGCCAGCCATCATCGGCGAGCAGTAGGTAGGTCAATCCTGTAGTGGCGACGATGACGACAAAAGGCCCCACGACATGGGCGCCCACAATAGTGCCGTCAATCGTCACGCCATGGGCACCATCCAGCTTCACCATCGAGCCGTGGCAGGTGATCATGTGACCTGCCGCCAACGTCAACAGGCGGTCGTCCTCGGGCACCTGCCCCACCCTGACGGGCAGTCCTGTCACTTGCAGGGATTGTTCCCGTTCCCTGATGTTCACTGCCGCAACGGCCTGGCCAGGCCGGGCCGCCTCACCGTTGGCGAGCGCCACAGCACCCCGAGGCACGATGCGGATCTCTCTCATGTTTCTTTTTCTTCTCGTGTTTTTCATGTCATTTGGTTTTATTGTATAAAAAAGTGAGCACGCGCTCATTTGTATTGTCCTGCAAAAATACGTTATCATCCATCACTCCCGCAAGTACAAAAAGCAAGCAGGCCGTGCCAAAGCACAGCCTGCCGCTAATCTTTTTTCAAAAAACTGTCGCGTTAGTTACTCAGCACAATAGAGATCAATGCTGTAACGTCAGCCACATTAATTGCACCTTCAGCATCTCCGTTTACGTTTGCCTCTTCAACAAAGAATGGTTCAGGCTCATTACCCAGCACATACTGGATCAAGGCAGTCACATCGGCCACGTTCACAAAACCATCGTGGTTAACGTCGCCCAACTCGAAGCTAACGCTTGAAGGTACTACAAACGTTGAGCCATCGGTATAATACAGGCGGTTATCGGTCCAGCCCGACCAAGTGCGGGCACGGTTCCAGGGCATCGTAGCTCCCCAAGTGATTTCCTCCTGATTGACAGCACCAGTGTTGCCACCAGCAATGTCACCGCCGTTATCGGTAGCGTTATACCACACACCCATACCGCCGGCTGCAGCCTCGTCGGGAATGTCACGCAGCATCTGCAGGGGATAGGTCATCGTGCCGTCGCTGTTCAAGATCATGGCAATCTCGGGGGCACCATAACCATAGATGTTGGTCACATACACGGTGTCGCCACTCTGACGGATGCACACATCCACCATGCGGGCCTCACCAGTGGCCACATCGGTAAACTCATGCTTGCCATTGGGCACCAGAAGCTTCAGGTCGCGGAAGATGCGTGACACATCGGCGGTCTCGTCGGTAAAGGTGCGGCTCTCGCCGTTACGGCCAGTGATGGTCGTGGTCTTCACCGTCTCGATATAGTAGGCAAAACCGCCAGGGATATGGATGTTGTCGTTGGCGTCGACCACACCCTGAACATCGGCCAATTCTCCGCCAGTAATCCACTCCTCATTCACCACATAGAAGTTCTGCACGCTGTCCACCCTGGTGATGACACCGTCATTCTCGATGGTGGTTGTGCCCATTACTGAAGCAAACGGATTGTCGCTCGTGGCGTCGAGCGTCACTGTGCCCGTGCGGTAGTCGATCTGCAACGGCTGGGACACCTGATAGAGCGTGAGTCCATTGCGGGCTACCAATACGTCACCCTCGGCCGACGGCTGCATGATTACCGTCCAGCCACCATAATAATAGGGGTCAGCCTCGCTGATAGTCACAGCGCCCGTCGTGGACTCGTTCCAGTTATACAGATGAAACATGCTGATGCGGTTCTGGGCCATTGCCGTCAAGCACACAAGCACGCTCAAGATTGCGACAATATTTCTCTTACACATAATATAAATAATGTACTGTTATAAAGATGATTTCATTTCAAACTGCAAAGTTACGTATAAACGAGAGAAAAGCAAAAAGAAAAATTGTTTTTTATTTTTGCTTTTGCGAGTGCCAGTAACTTCGGCGAAGCCAACGTTACGTATAAACGAGAGAAAAGCAAAAGGAAAACTCGTTTTTTATTTCAGAGTATTCAGATGATTCAGTTGTTTGATACAACAAAGAGGCCAGGCTTGAAGCCTGACCTCTTTTATTCATTGGACCGGAATTGCTTCCAGCCTGTTTTATCGCAACTGATTATTGGTTGAGAACCAACTGGATCAGAGCGGTAACGTCAGCAACGTTGAGGACGCCAGCGGCATCGCCGTCACAGTTAGCCTGCTCTACATAGAATACCTCGGGCTCCTCGCCAGAAGTCAAGACGAACTGGATCAGAGCGGTAACGTCAGCAACGTTCACGTTTTTATCGTGGTTAACGTCACCAAGCTTCCAAGTCTCAACAGGCTCGGGCAAAGTCAGAGGAGCGTTGAAGGTCAGCTTGTTGTTCAGCCAGCTTGCCAAGTAGCCATAAGCCAGGTGCAGGTAATCATCCTCCTCGGTGGTGTACATATTATAGATATCGGTAGCTGCCCAGGTGATCTCGGTCTTGTCGGCGTTCAGCTCGCAAGGAGTGTCATCCCAGCTCCAGCCGGTCATATAGTAACCGTTAAGGCCTCCCTCGTTGTAGAGGGCATAGGTAGGAGCGAAGTTAACGAAGGCATCGGTCATGGTAATACCGTCCTGATTATAGGCGCTCATGTCCTCGTGGTAAACGGGCTGCCAGGGGAAGTTAACCAGACCATCGGCATCGAGTGAGAACTCTACACCAGGATAGTTAGACAGACCAAACAGGTTCCAAGCAAAGATGGTGTCACAAGCCTGGTTCTGATACATGAAGACGGGAACTTGTACTTCAGGAATAATGGAGTCCTTAAGAACTACATTGTATGTGCTATCGTCAACAGTAACGCTTACAGTGTGAGGATCAACATTGGGCTCATAGGCCTGATCGAAGGTGTGAGTAGCATTAGGCAACATAAACATGTTGTCGGTGTACACGGCGTTTCTATATGAAGTCGAGTCGCTGACAGTCATGGTGTAGGTCCAACCATACTGGGCAAACAAATCCTGGTATGTGTTCAAATAGAATGCCATTTGACGAACATTTGATGAGGAAGACGAAGTACCAACACCTAATGCGTTAGCAATAGCATTATAGTTGGTCCTGGAAATACTGATCGTCTTGGTCACTTGAGCCTCGATGGGGCCGAAGGGCTTGTCAAGCTCGATCATGCCATAGTCCCAATTTACAACACCATGAGAAACATTGCCAGCGAGTTCGCCATTCTCATCACCGATACCGGTGTACCAGTAGCGAGCGTTAATGGTATAGGTGGTGTTACCATTCCTTGTTGCAGCCAGAGGATAGGTGTACATCCAGCCACCAAAGATGCCGATGCTGTCGGTTGCAGGCTCATACCATGCATAGCAATCGGGGAAGTCAGTGTAATGACCCGGATCGTACTGCGTGCCAGAACCATCAGGGTCAGTCATGAAGGGCATAGCACCCAGGTAAACCTCGCAATAACCACGATCCTCAAAGATGGTGTCGATCTTGAAATTCAAACCAGCGATGCCATACCAAGTGGGAGTTGTCTCGCCATTGGTAATAACATTCTCGATGCTGCTGTAGATCCAGTTGCCCTCGATGTCGGTGTAGGTGCTGGCGCGACGGGGAGCGCGGTTCATCAGCGTGTTCTGGCTCAAGTCATGAGTCTTTACAAACTCATTGAGGGTTTTAGCCTCGCTAGCCTTAACCATCTTGTTGGTCAGGTCCTTGGCCAGCGTGTTGGTCTTGAACAACTGAGCTCCTCTTTCGAGCTGACGCTGCTGCATCTTAGATGTGTTTACGTGATGCACGGGATTGATAGCCATGGCGGTCAGTCCAGCGCACACAAACAAAAGTGCAAATAATTTCTTCATAAATCTAATTGATTTTAAAGTTGTTAATAAAAAATATTAGTTTTAAAAAATAATTTCTTAATCCAAATCAGGTTTACGAACTTCTTGCAAAGGCAAAGCCATTAATAATAGCCTACTTTCATAAGATGCCACAAATTTACATCTTCTATTTCAAATGAACAACATTTTTTATAAAAAAAATCACAATTGTTTACAATTATTACCCGTTATGTCACTGCAGCAACATCCCGTCGGCAACCTGTCGAGCGGCATCAGCACCAAGGGACTGGGCGACAAGGGCCAACGCAAAGGGGGCAGCGGCCGCAGGACCGTTACCAGTCACCACGTTACCGTCAACAGCAACAGGACCATCAGCCCAGTTCACGCCCTCGATGCCCTGCTCCATGCCAGGATAGCACACCGCTTCACGGCCGGCAATGATGCCCAAGGGAGCCAGCACCACCGCTGGCGAGGCACAGATCGCCGCCACACGGCCGCCACGTTCATCCTGAGCCACTAACTCGCGGCACAAGGCCTCGTGGGCTGCCAGATTAGGAGCCCCGGGAATGCCACCAGGCAGCACGAGCCACTCGGCATCGGTATAATCGTTGTCGTCATAGAGGCTGTCGGCCAGCACCGTCACGCCATGCGCTCCCGTCACCTCCAGACCGGGGTTAATCGACACCGTCGTCACAGGCATCCCCGCGCGACGCAACACATCCACACACGTCAAGGCCTCAACTTCCTCAAAGCCATCGGCCAGAAAAACATAAGTCTCTTTCATCTTCTCTGTTATTATTAAGTTATTCAAAATCAATTAAATTGCATTAATAGCAGAATCCGTCTAACTGAGCGGAAATCTATTCAAAAAACTTCACTCCCAACCTCGTAGAGGCCAAGCGGGTTGAAGACCCGATTTCACAGAAAAACACCATGCAAGCGGGCAGTAGGCCCGCGCAGCTTGGTGCCAGGGCGCCAAGTAACAAGTGCGTCGAAGACGAACTTCAATCAGGTCAGTCTATAATCATTCCAATCCAGTCCAGAGGACTCTATCATGGTCCTATACTCATCCTCAAATGTTTTCGCCTTGTGGTGTTCACGTTGATTGATGATATAGTTAATGATGACATCCTTTTCACGCTGACTGCAAGAGAATGCGCCGTACTCTTTACCCCATCCGCTGAATTGAGGGAAAAGAGCCTGTTGCCTGGCCCACTTGCTGCTGCCCTGTTTGACATCACGCACAAGATCACTCAACGCCATTGTGGGGGAAAGCTCAATAAGCATGTGAATGTGATTGCCTATGCCATTAATGCGATAGAGACGGCAACCACGGCTCTTGACAATCGACCAAATATATCGATAAAGATGTTCACTAGTTTCATCGGGTATGGTCATCTGACGTCGATAGGTGTTGATGACAACATGAAATATGGAACTGACTGCACTCATTCTTCAACTTGGTGTGAGGGTTGGAACTGCAAAGTTAAGATTTTTGTTTTTCCCATGCAAGTGCAGCAGGTTTGAAGTTCGTCTTCGACGCACATTCACATCATCATCATTCACACCAAGCGTCGAACCCCGCTGGGGTTCTTGCATGGTGTTTGCACACAACGGCGGCACTTCGAGCCGCCAACCTCTTCGAGGTCACCCTTGCGGGTGAGACGCGACTTGAAATGGAACACCAATTATTCCACATGACCAAAAAGTTTTCATCCATCAGAGTACATCATCGGGCAAAATGGGCAATTTTGGGCTAAAAAAACGGGGGATTTTGAAAAAAAACGGCTTTTTTTGAAAAAAAATCGCGATTTTGTTTGGTGGTTTAAAAAATAGCAGTACCTTTGCATCGCTTTTGACAATTCTTGGGCAGTTAGCGCAGTTGGTTCAGAGCATCTGCCTTACAAGCAGAGGGTCGGGGGTTCGAATCCCTCACTGCCCACCAACAAAGGTCCCGCACCACCTCGGTGTGGGATTTTTTTGTGTAAAAAACCATAAAAAGAACTGCAAAAAGGAGCAGTTTGGAAAATTATGTGTAGTTTTGGGGTTTGAAATCACCATAGATGCAGAATATGAACAAGAGACTTCTCATCGCAATCCTGATCACCGCCTTCCTGTCACTGCCCGCAGCAGCACAGGTGAGGTTTGGCGTTCGTGGCGGTTTGACCATCGGCGAGCTGCGCTTTGACCGCGACATCATCGACAGCGACAACCGCATGGGATGGTGTGGAGGCTTGCTGATTGATGCAGGCATTCCCGTCATCGGGCTGGGCGTCGAGGCCAGCGTGATGTACACCCACCGCAACAACCGTCTGACCGACGAGTACCGCCTGTTCAAGCGCCACTACATCGAGATTCCAGTGTATGCACGCTACCGCCTCAACCTGCCCTCGGTGGAAAGGTTTTTTGCGCCCCTGGTGTTCACCGGCCCTAACATCTCGGTGCTGTTCAACGACAACGGGTCCAGCTCCTATAACAACAGCAAGACCTACCTGTCGTGGGACGTGGGCGCCGGTGCCGACCTGTTCAGGCACTTGAGAATCACGGCGACCTACGGCATCGGCATCTCCAAGGCGATGAAATACATCAACCAGGACTACAATGGTGATGTGGTCCAAGGCAAGGACCGCTATTGGACCCTGAACGCCGCCTGGCTCTTTTAGTCCGCGTCAGCGTCAATCCATACCGTGGCTCAGCCACGGTTCTCCAGCAACAAAAACAAAAAAATCAATAATAGAATGAAAAAGTTAACACTTCTCATCACAGCCCTTATCCTCTCCACGGCCGCCGCTACGGCGCAGACCTCCTCACGCTGGGGTGTCACCGCCGGCGCCAACTTCAATGAGCTCCACTTCAAGCAGAAAGACATCGTTCCCTCTGAAAGAAGGTGGGGACCGCAAGTGGGCGTGATCGGAGAGATGAACTTCAGCGGCATCGGTTTCGGTGTCGAGAGCGGACTGCTCTACACCCTCAAGCAGAGCAAGGTGAACTATGGCTCACGCACGATGTGGGACGCATTGGGCAAGGGCAATGAGACCGTGTCGATGCACTACCTTGATGTGCCCCTGCACCTCAAGTTCAAGTACCACCGCCTGGGCGGACTGGAGACCTCCTTCATGCCTCTGGTCTATGTGGGCCCGCAGTTCTCCTTCCTGGTACACGGCAGCCAAGGCGACCTCAACAAGTACCCACCCGTTAACGTCTATCTAGACATGGGTGCGGGCTGCGAACTCATGGAGCGCGTACAGCTCAGGGTCGGCTACAACTTCTCGGTGGGTCAGACGCTCCACACGCGCCTGCTCGACGACAATGTCGCCAAGAACCGCACCTGGTACGCCAACATCACCTGGTTCTTCAAGTGATTTCAAGTCAGTCTAAAGCACAGCCACTTGAATCCCTCTTAAGACTAAGTCCCATCAATGAATAGACGATATGCGGCCATACTGATAGCGCTGGCCGTCGCGATTGTGGCGATGTTCTGCTCGCGCGACCGCATGCGATTCTTCTCCCATGAGGGTGTGGTGTGGACCACCGATTACCACATTACCTACGAGGCCACCCGCGACCTGAACGACAGCATCCAGCTCATCCTTGGCAACATCGACATGAGCGCCTCGCCCTACAACAAGGCCTCGCTCATCAGCGCCATCAACGAGAATGCCACCAACCGTGTGGACGCCTATATCAAGCTACTTATCGAGGCCTCGCGCATCGTCAACCGCGAGAGTGAAGGTGCCTTTGACCCGACGGTGATGCCGCTGGTCAACGCCTGGGGTTTCGGCTACAAGAGCGGAGCCCTTCCTACCCGCGCCCAACTCGACAGCATCCTGCTTTTCATCGGCATGGACAAGGTGACCCTCCACGGCGACACCCTCATCAAGAGTGACCCGCGCGTGATGCTAGACTTCAGTTCTATCGCCAAGGGGATGGCTTGTGACGAAATCGGCCGCATGCTTTCCCGAAACGGCGCCCGCAACTGGCTCGTCGAAATTGGCGGTGAGGTGGCCGTCCACGGCAAGAATGCGCAAGGCAAGCCCTGGACAGCATCGGTCGATATGCCCACCGACGAGCAAGACGGTGCGGTTTCCCATGAGAGCGCCATGCTGCTCACCCTAGACAACGAGGCTGTCGCCACCAGCGGCAACTACCGCAAATGGCGCAACGAGGGCGGGAAAAAACTGTCACACATTGTGGATCCCAAGACGGGTGACAGCCGTGCCGGCACGCTGCTGAGCGCCACCGTCATTGCCAACGACTGCATGACCGCCGACGCCTGGGCCACGGCCTGCATGGCGATGGGCGAACAAAAAGTGAAAAACATGATGCAAGGCCGCAACGACCTGGGTGTGATGACCATCTCAGCCGACACCGTAGCCGGCGCCCTCGTCGTGTGGAGCAATGCTGCCTTTGCCAACCACATCCCCTAAAACAACCCAATTAAGAAGGCAAGAAATACAAGCCATCCAGCGAACAGCATCATTAAAAACAACCCAAACAACCGATATCGATGTTGTTTGGGTTGTTTTTATTGTGGAGGGTGTGGATGGCCTTGTATTATTTGTCTATATTATTACTGGGCGATGATGAGTTCGATGCCCAAGTCCTCGATTTTCTTGATGAGTTTGGGCGGGATGCCTGCGTCGGTGATGATGATGTCAACGGCATCGATGTCGGCAATCTTGGCAAATCCGCGGCGCCCGAACTTGCTGCTGTCGGCCAGGACGATGGTCTTCTGGGCCGCGGCAATCATCTTCTGATTCAACGCCGCCTCGCGCATCTCGGTCGTGGTGATGCCATAATCCATGTCAATGCCGTCAACTCCGAGATACAGTTTGCTGAAAGAACACAACTCCAGGATGCGGGAAGCATACTCGCCTACCACCGACAGGCTACTGTGCCTGAGCATGCCGCCCAACTGCATGATATCGATGTTCTCGTGCTGGGACAAGATGTTGCTCACGGGCAACGAAGCCGACACGACCGTCAGTTTGTGGATGGGCTGGATGTTGCGCGCCAGGGCATGAACCGTCGTTCCCGAAGCGATGCAGATGCTGTCGTTGCGCGTGATGAGTCGCGCGGCCTCACGGCCGATGGCGTGCTTCTCATCGGTGGCCAGCTTCTCTTTCTCGTTCACCGAGCGGTTATTGATATAAGGGTTGACCAGCACCGCCTTGCCGTGGCTGCGGTACAGCTTGTCACTCTTCTCCAGTTCGGTGAGGTCCTTGCGCACCGTGACGGCACTCACGTCAAGCATCGACACCAGATCAGACACCTGCACCGACCCATGCTTGATCAACGCTTCCATGATTATCTCGTGACGTTCTTCCTTGGTCATAACAAAATGGATTAAAGATGATTTCGTTTTGATGCGGCAAAAGTATATAAAAGATAAATACACTCCAAAAAATTTGGCAAAAAAGTTTCGATTTTTACCAAAATGAAACATAAAATAGGAACAAAATAGTAATTATTACTTTTATTTTTAGAACAAAACGAAATCATAATGAAATACTATCGAAACCACTATTTACAGTAAAAATTCAATATCGGAATTCTCATAATTGCTTATATATCAATAATTTCTATCAATATTTCAATATATGTCATCAAAATAAATACGAAATTGTTTTGCTGTTCCAAAAAGAAGCAGTAACTTTGCAGCGAAACTAATTCACTCAATTAGTTTTGCTACCTTAAAAACTTCATTTATGGTAACAGAGGACATTTATAACAAAGAATATGACGTGATCATCGTGGGAGGCGGCGTCACCGGCGCCGGCACCGCGAGGGATTGCGCGTTGCGTGGACTGAGCGTGCTGCTCGTGGAGCGCAACGATTACAGCACTGGTGCCACAGGACGCAACCACGGCCTGATGCACAGTGGAGCGCGCTATGCCGTGACCGACGGCGAGAGTGCCCGCGAATGCATCAGCGAGAACATGATCCTGCGCCGCATCGCCCGCCACTGCGTGGAGGAGACCGACGGCCTGTTCATTACCCTGCCCGAGGACGACCTGGCTTACCAGCGCACCTTCGTCGAGGCGTGCCAGAGTGCCGGCATCCGTGCCGACATCATCGACCCCGAGGAGGCTCGCCGCATCGAGCCGGCGGTTAACCCCGACCTCATCGGCGCTGTGCGCATTCCCGACGCCTCGATCGACCCGTTCCGCCTCACCATCGCCAACCTGCTCGATGCCCGCATGCACGGCGCCGAGGCTCTCAACCACCACGAGGTGGAGGGCCTCATCCTCAACCAGGGCCGCGTCGAGGGCGTGAAGCTGTTCAACAAGCTTAAAGGCGAGCACGTCGAGGTGCGTGGCCGCGTTGTGGTCAACGCCGCAGGCATCTGGGGTCAGCGCATCGCCGAGATGGCAGGCTGCAAGATTTCAATGTTCCCCGCCAGGGGTGCGTTGCTCATCTTCGGCCACCGCGTGAACCAGATGGTCATCAACCGCTGCCGCAAGCCCGCCAACGCCGATATCCTGGTACCCGACGACACCGTGTGCGTCATCGGCACCACCAGCGACCGCATCCCCATCGAGACCGTTGATGACATGCGCGTCACCCGCGAGGAGGTGGACATCCTGCTCAAGGAGGGCATCAAGCTGGCACCGTCGCTGGCCACGACCAGGGTTATCCGCGCCTATGCCGGCGTGCGCCCCCTTGTTGCCAGCGATGACGACCCCAGCGGCCGCAGCATCAGCCGTGGTATTGTGTGTCTCGACCATGCCAAGCGTGACGGCGTCGAGGGTTTCATCACTATCACCGGCGGCAAGATGATGACCTACCGCCTGATGGGCGAGATTGCCACCAATGCCGTGTGCGCCAAGTTGGGCAACACCGCTGCCTGCGTCACCGCTGCCCAGCCGTTGCCCGGCTCGGAGGAGGGTGCTCCTTCACAGAGCGACCTAACCAAGCGCTACAGTTTCGGCCAGCGCGCCGCCATCGGCCGTCACGGCTCATTGGCAGCCCGCATCGAGAAGGACAACGATATCGACAACGCCCTGGTGTGCGAGTGTGAAGGCGTCACCGTGGGCGAAATCAAATATGCCGTCCAGCAACTGCATGTCCACAACCTGGTGAACCTGCGCCGCCGCACCCGCGTGGGCATGGGCACCTGTCAGGGCAAACTCTGCTCCTGCCGCGCCGCGTCGCTCATGGGAGAAATGAGCCACGACGTGAAGCGCGCCCAGCAAGATCTCGCCTCGTTCCTTGACGAGCGATGGAAGGGCATGAGGCCCGTGGCATGGGGCGACACATTGCGCGAGGCACAGCTGACCGCAGCCATCTACGAGGGCCTGTGCGGACTGGATATGGCTGTTAATACCCAAGGAAAGGAGGACCAGCAATGAGAATGGATACCGTCATCATGGGCGGAGGCCTGAGCGGCCTTACCTGTGGCATCGCGCTCGCCAAGCGCGGCCAGCGTGTTACCATCGTGGCCAGCGGCCTGAGCACCCTGCAGTTCAACTGCGGCTCGATGGAGTTACTGGGCTGCATCGACGGCAAGGCGGTCACCTCCCCACTTGAAGCCATCGCCACCCTACCCCAGGGCCATCCCTACAGCAAAATCGGCACCGACCGCATCGCCACGCTCGCCGAGCAGGCCAAGTCGCTGCTTGATGATGCAGGCGTCATCATGGAGGGTAACGCCGCCGCCAACCACTGGCGCATCACTCCAATGGGCATCGCCAAGCCCGCATGGCTCACCCTATTCGGCCACCTGCACATCGACGACCTCAACCAGTTGCCCGCCCGTCGCGTGGCGCTGATGTGCGTCCGCGGGTTCTTTGACCAGCCCAATGGCATGCTGGCCAACGGATTAAAGGAGCTGGGCTTCGAGGTGGAAAAAATCGAATTCACGACCGACGACATCACCGCCCTGCGCCGCAGCCCGAGCGAGATGCGTGCCAGCAGCCTCTCCAAGCATCTGGTGAGCAACCATGCCCTGCTGCGCGTGGCCGACCAGATCAACAGCCTGACCGGAGACGCCGAACTGGTGCTGATGCCCAGCGTGCTCGCCGACGAGGAAGCCGTGCGCACCCTGCAGTCGATGGTCAACAAGCCGCTGCGCATGATTGCCACACTGCCACCCTCGGTTCCCGGGGCGAGGATTCAAACCTTGCTGCGCCACTACTTCAGGATGCTGGGCGGCAACTATCTGATGGGCGACTCGGCAGTGAGCGGCACCTTCGACGGCGACCTGCTGACCGCCATCACTACCGCCAAACTGGGCGACATGCCCCTCAAGGCTGACAATTTTGTCCTCGCCACCGGCTCGTTCATCAGCCGCGGACTGATTGCCGACTATGAGCGCGTCTATGAACCCGTGCTGGGCCTGGACGTGGATGCCGACGCCGAGCGCGAGCAATGGACCCGCTTCGGGGTGCTCGAGCAGCAGGCCTACATGGGTTACGGTGTCGCCACCGACAACAACCTGCGCTGCCTCAAGCAAGGCAAAACCATTTCCAACTTACATGCCATCGGCTCGGTCCTGAGCGGACACGATGCCATCAAGATGGGAGACGGCACCGGCGTGTCACTGTTAACAGCCCTTGCCGCTGCCCAAGACATCCTGGGCAACAAATAAACGTCAGTGCACGGGGCAGCCACCCCGACAATGATATATAGATAGATAAAGATTTGATTGATGATTTTTTAATGGGATATCATGGCTGAAAGAATGCAATTGTGCAATATCAGCGTCAACAACTTTGAGCAATGCACCAAGTGCTCCATCTGCACGACGGTGTGCCCTGTTGCCGCTGTGACTACCGACTATCCCGGTCCCAAGCAGGCGGGCCCCGACGGGGAGCGCTACCGCTTGAAGGACCCCGCCTACTATGACAAGATGCTCAAGCTGTGCCTCAACTGCAAGCGCTGCGAGGTGGCATGCCCCAGCGACGTGCACATCGCCGACATCATCCAGCGGGCACGCATGAGCGCCAGCGAGGGCAAGCGCGCGAGTCTGCGCGACACCATGCTCGCCAACACCGACCTGCTGGGCACGATGGCCAACCTGGTGGCACCTGTTGCCAACGCCACGCTGGGCCTCAAACCCACCAAATTGGTGATGGACAGCATCATGGCCATCGACAAGCACCGCACCTTCCCCGCCTATAGCCGCCAGAAGTTCACCACATGGTTCAAGCGCAACGCTGCCAAGGAGCAGGACGCCTATGCCCACCATGTGAGCTATTTCCATGGCTGCTACGTCAACTACAACTTCCCCAAACTGGGTCAGGACCTGGTCAAGCTGATGAATGCCATCGGCTACGGTGTGCACCTGCTCGACAAGGAGCAGTGCTGCGGCGTGGCCCTCATCGCCAACGGCCTATACAAGCAGGCCCGCCGTCAGGGACAGACCAACATCACCAGCATCCGCAAGTCGGTCAACGATGACCATCGCCAGGTCATCACCACGAGCTCAAGCTGCACCTTCAACCTGCGTGACGAGTATCCCGCGATGCTCGACATCGACAACAAGGACGTGCGCGACGGCATCTCACTGGCCACCCGCTTCATCTACAACCTGGTGGACGACGGCAAGGTGAAACTCGTGTTCAAGCAGGACTACAAGCGCCGCCTGGCCTATCACACCGCCTGCCACATGCAACGCATGGGCTGGCAACTGTTCAGCATCGAGCTGCTGCGCATGATTCCGGGTCTCGACCTTGTGGAACTGGAGCAGAACTGCTGCGGCATCTCGGGCACCTACGGCTTCAAGAAGGAGAACTACGAGCGCAGCCAGGCCATCGGCTCCATCCTGTTCAAGGACATCGCCGACGCCCAGGTCGAGGCCGTCACCACCGACTGCGAGACCTGCAAGTGGCAGATCGAGATGTCCACCGGCCTGCCCGTCGAGAATCCCATCAGCGTGCTGGCCGACGCCCTTGACGTCGAGGCCACCCGCCAAGCTAACAACATCAACTAACAATCAATATTTCAAACATTAAGCTTTAAACTATAAACATTAGAAATTATGGCAAGTTTTTTAGCTCCCCCGGCCTATAAGCCGGAACAGACCGGCCCTGAGGCCGATGCCAAGTACAAGAGACTGCGTTGGCAAGTCTTTATCGGCATCTTCATCGGCTATGCCGGCTTCTACCTGGTAAGAAAGAATTTCTCCATGGCGATTCCCATGCTCGAGCCCTTCGGATTCACCAAGGGTATGCTGGGTACCGCCCTGGCGATGAATGCCGTGGCCTATGGCTTCTCCAAGTTTGTCATGGCCAGCATCAGCGACCGTAGCAATGCGCGCCGCTTCCTGCCGCTGGGCTTGATCCTGTCGGCCATCGCCATGTTGTTCATGATGGTTCCCATCACCATGCTCGACCCCATCGGTCACCCCGAGCGCAAGGGCCTCGCCGTCTTCCTGATGGGTGCCTTCAACTTCCTCGTAGGTTGGTTCCAGGGTATGGGCTGGCCTCCGTGCGGACGTGTCATGACCCGCTGGTTCTCCATTAAGGAACGCGGCACCTGGATGAGCGTGTGGAACTGCGCCCACAACGTGGGTGGCGCCCTCGTCGGCCCGATGGCTGCCTATGGTGCCATGTGGTTCGGCTCCTGGTTCTACGGCAACGATGAGAAGATGTACTTCCTCATCGGCACCTATGCCTTCCCCGCCGCTGTGGCCATCCTGATCGCCATCATCGCCTATGTGCTCATCCGTGACACCCCCCAATCGTGCGGTCTTCCCTCGATCGAGAAGTGGAGCGGCAGTGCCTCCAAGAACTACGACGAGAAGAAAAGCGAGCAGTCGCTCAGCATCGGTCAGATTTTCAAGACCGTGCTCTCCAACAAGTTCCTGTGGTACATCGCGCTTGCCAACTCCTTTATCTATATGGTGCGCTACGGCTGTCTGGACTGGGCTCCCACCATCCTGAGCGAACAGGGCGTGGACATCAAGAATGCCGGTTGGGCTTACTTCGCCTATGAAATTGCCGCTATCCCCGGCACTATCTTCTGCGGTTGGTTGAGCGACAAGGTCTTCAACGGCCGCCGTGCGTTGCCCACGATGATCTTCATGGCGCTGATTATCGTCGCCATCGTCATCTACTGGCAGAACATGACCAACCTGAGCGTTGTCATCGCTTGCCTCATCGCCATCGGTTTCCTGATTTACGGTCCCGTGATGCTCATCGGTGTGCAGGCGCTTGACCTGGCTCCCAAGAATGCTGCGGGCACCGCTGCCGGCCTCACTGGCTTCATGGGCTACGTGCTCGGTACCGCTATCCTCGCCAACAGCGTGCTCGGTTATGTTGCCGAGAGCACCGGTGGCTGGGACATGCCCTTCATCCTGCTCATCATCGGCTGTGTGATGGCCATCTTCTTCATGGCATTGACCTACAAGGAGGAGCAGTACCTCGTTGCCGACCGCAAGGGCGAACACATCGAGAAGAAATAATCAACAATTATCACAATAATTATTCATTAAAAATCAATTACTTATGTTTAAAAATCTCGTTAGAGTAGGCTTGTTGAGCACCGTTATGCTTGCAGCCTTCACCTCATGTGAGGACGAACAGCAGTTCACCAATGAGAATACCGATGCCCGCAGGATCGAGGTTTCTGTCCTGCCCGACAACCTGGCAAAGGTACGTGACTATGTGCCCTTGTATGCCGTGGCAGCCCACCGTGGCTCCATCTTCTGGACTCCCGAGGAGACCGAGGCATCGTGGCGCTGGGCCCGTGAAATGGGTGCTGACTATCTGGAGAGCGACATGCAGGCCACCAAGGACGGTATCGTGCTCGCCAACCACGATGAGAACCTGAAGCGCACCACCAACATCCAGTACGTCTTCAGTGACTACGTTCCCACCACCCGCAAGGACTTCTACCGCAGCTTCCGCAACGCCGACGGCAGTCAGCACTTTACCGAGGCCGACATCGAGGCTCAGTACCAGCGTGACGTGAACGACTTCCGCACGTTCT
This sequence comes from uncultured Muribaculaceae bacterium, assembly GCA_905233915.1. GTDB lineage: Bacteria > Bacteroidota > Bacteroidia > Bacteroidales > Muribaculaceae > Sodaliphilus. Next base: position 66,861 of record CAJOFM010000006.1, read on the forward strand.
ACACCATGTCCTACTACTATGCCGAGCTGCTCATGCTCGACGCCGGCAGCTGGTTCAACAACAGCAGTCTGGAGGAGGCACGTCCCGGTTTCGCTGCCAGCCACAACGGTTACTACCGCGACGGCAAGATCGTCTATAGCGACGGCCAGTATGTTTCGGCCATCCAGGACCAGATTGCTTTTGCCGAGGGCAAGAAGCTGCGCCGCAACGCCGATGGCGAGCGCATCCTCACCTACAAGATCAAGGACAAATATGCCAACATGACCCTTGAGCAGATCTACAACAGCGAGCACAAGACCGTCAAGTGCGACGATCCCAACGTGAGCTACAGCTATGCTGCCAAGTACATGGACTTCGTGGAGTATGACTTCGCCAACGCCTACGTGGACGACGAGCAGGACACCGGCAACCGCCCTGGTATCTACATCGAGTTCAAGGAGAGCTGGCTGAATCCCAAGGACATGGAGGTGCGCGTTTACAACGTGCTCGCCGAGCAGGGCTGGAACATCATCACCAAGCCCGAGAGCGAGAAGCGCTTCTACATCAATGGCAAGGTCAACGTGGGTAACACCAACGGTAAGGTCATCCTGCAAACCTTCTCGTTCGACGCTCTGCACCGTGCTTATGACGTCTTCAAGGGCCAGATGCCCATGTGCTTCCTGCTCTGGATCAGCGAGCCCCCCTATGCTACCGACATCGCTTTCGACACCCCCACCGGCTATGCCGACTTCATCCGCTACGGACAGGAGTACGGTGCCCACATCATGGGTCCGGCTATCAGCGGTGCTCCCAACAACTATCCCGAGATGAACCAGCCCTGGCAGGCCTACATGATCCGCAAGAGCCAGATGCTGAACCATCCCTACTCGTTCGACAGCTATGCCCAGATGGCAAAGTACATGGGCTACTATGTTGACTACTATGGCCAGGGCAACACCACCATGTTCGACGACCTGCTGCGTCTCACCATCCCGGCTACGCCCTACACCAATTTCACCGGCTCGAACAGCGTTCCCGTTTATCTGGACGGTTACTTCACCAACCGCAGTGAGATCTCGCTGCAGTACATGATCGAGAACGGTTTCCGCTGCAACGGCGCCCTGCCCGATCCCTTCCACCCCGGTCAGACCTACGACAACTCGCAGGCTCCCAGCAAGGTGCCCGATCCCAAGGCTCTGCTTACCCGTCTGGGTTACTAATCAGCCACTGGTGTAATGAAACATTATCAACATTAAATCGACTCAATTCAATATGAAAAAATATATTTTGATGCCTCTTTTGGCAGTCTTTGCGCTGACAGCCGCTGCTCAGGACTTCGACACCGACCCCACCCTGGAGCTCGAGAACGCTGAGAAGGAAGTGAAGTTCACCGTGGGCGCACGCATGATGGCCGACGCTGCTTACTATAACAGCGACTTCACCCCGCTGCAGAGCGGTGCCTCGATCACCGATGCCCGCATCCGCACCTCGATGACCTACAAGGACTGGTACTTCTATGCCGACTTCGGTTTCGGTGGCGGCAAGTTCGCTCAGAAGAACATCTTCCTGCAGTACAGCCACCTGGACAATAACGACAACACCCATGCCATCAAGTTGGGTTACTACAACGACCCCGCTGGCTCCATGGCCCGCAACACCTCGCTGGGTAGCTACCACTTCATCAGCCGTCCCGGTTCGACCAATGCACTGGGCGAAGGCCGCGAGCTGGGTGTCAGCTACAAGTTCAACAGTAACCGTTTCATGGCCTATCAGGGTGTATTCACCGAGAACGCCTACAACAAGATTGAGGCTGGTTTCAACGGCATGACCGTAGCAGGCCGCTACCTGTTCCGTCCCATCGTTGACGAGACCCAGACCCTGCACATCGGTGCCAACGTACGCTTTGCCCACATGGGTGGCGGCGTCGTTACCAACAACGTCCTGAAGAAGACCCTGCACCTGGGTCAGGCACTTGAGACCTACGTTGACGAGGACGACCAGTTCGTTAGCTGCGAACTGCCCTGGATCAACAACGTGTTTGATGCCGGTGCCGAGTTGCTCTACCACAACGACCGTTTCTTTGTGCGCGGTGAGTATCTCTACAAGCACACCACCAAGAAGCGCGACAGCAACACCCTGTGGGAGGCCAGCAACAACAACATCGACACCTGGGGTTCCTATGACTGGTGGTTGGCTGCCAACCCCCTGCGCAACGACAACTTCCATGGTTGTTATGTGGAGGCCGGTTTCATGATCTTTGGCAACCCCTACCACTACAACATGCAGGAAGGCATCCTGGGCGGTCTTGACGGCAAGGCTCTGGAGATTGTAGCCCGCTACAACTACACCAGCCTCAACGACGTCAACAAGGGCGAATACTACGCAATAGGCCGTGACCAGTACTATCCCAACGGCTACATGGAAGACTGGCCCTACGCTTCATCGAGCGTGGGTGGCGGTAAGGCCAACAGCTATACCATCGGTTTGAACTACAGCTTCAACCGCTACGTCCTCTGCATGGTTGACTACACCTACCACCGCCTGCAGAAGGACTTCCTCCCCTACGACCGCAACATGCACGTGGCTCAGGCCCGCGTACAGTTCACCTTCTAATGGGGAAACCGCGATTCATGGAAAGAAATTGATCTAATGACATCTGATTACCAACATAGATAATACATTTAGTCTAAATTTTTCCTATCAATCACAATCGTCCCGCCTCACCCGCGATGGGTCAGGCGGGATTTCTTTTTGGGCAAGGCGATGCCTTGCAACACCTCGACTCAACACAATAGGCACCGCCAATATGGCGATGCCTATTGTGTTGATCGTTAAGTGATGCTGATTACTTGATGACCTTAACGGCGCTGGTGGAGCCATCGCTATAGGTGGTCACTTGGATGGTCAGGCCACTGGGATGAGTCATCTCCTGTCCGGCGACGTTGAAATAGCGCACGCTGGACACGCTCTTGCCGGCGTTGACTTCGTCTACTGCCGAGGGCTTGGGATAAACATCCAGATAAACGATATTGGACTTGTTAGAGATGCCGTCAACGGTGTAGTTCAACTGGATGCCGATGCGCCAGGTGAACATGGGATTCTCACCGTCATTGGTGCGATAGAAGTAAACGCGGCGCAGGTAGAAGTCCTCACCACTGAAGCCGTAGGGAATCTCAGTCATGTCGGTATCGAAGCCGTTGAGCGCGCCATAGGTTTCGGCATCAAATGTGAACAGCTCATCATCGTCGGTAAAGATGCTGTAAGTCAGGTAATCGCTGTTCAACGGGTTGCCGTCAACGTCAACCAGGTTGATGTTGAAATCAAGTCGCGTGTAACCACTCTCATCGCCACAGTCAAAGAACTCAATCACCTCGGGATCGGCGGGAACGGCGGGTACAGCCTCGCCCATCCTGGTCCAGGTAGAACCCCACTCGATGGTGGCGATCGAACCGTCATCGCTCCAGATACCTGCAAGGCCAGTAGCGACACAGTCATAGGGGTAAGGATTGTTCATGTCACCCTCACTGCCCTGCAGCGTGATGGTGCCGTTCTCGGGATCGATGGCGTAAATCGCCTCGGTCTCGCGCTCATCGGCATAGAATTCAAACCAGTAAAAATCGTCACCCAAGTCAATAACGTCGGTTGAGCCCCAAGCCAAAACAACGCCATAGCCATATAGCTCATTATAGGCAACATACTGGCCGAGAGGAACAGAAATCGACAGTCCGTCGGGACTCAATTCGCCAACGACCCACGTGCCGGTACCCTCGGCATAGCACAGGATGTCCTGGATGTAAACGGTAGTGCCGTCATCGGCATAGACCACCTTGACGCGACCCGTTTGAGCGGCAGGCTCGTAGCCGTAGAAGCTTGAAAGCACATACTCGCCGCTGCGCAAGTAGTTCACCACGGTGCCCTCGGGCTGCTCGGTGATGATGTCAACACGCGACGGGGCATTAATGGCTGTTCCGGGAGCAGCCTTGCCCATCGGACGATAGGCATTACCTGCCGACTTGATACCAGCCGACGCACTCACGGCAATCGCCGCACTCAACAAAAGTAAGGTTAATTTCTTCATAATAGTTTAGGTTTTAAATGAATTGTTGGTTATCGTGTATTGTGACACATTTTCTGCTTTTCGCCGCAAATCTATAAAAAAATGCTAAGACTTACAACTAAAAGGCAACAACTGAAAACTATTTTCACTATATTTGCACTTTCAACCTTAATAACGACCTTAATGATGGAAACCTTGAACGCCTTTTTTACGACAATGAGTGACTACCTCTGGGGGTGGCCCATGATTATATTGCTGTTGGGAACACACATTTACCTCACCATCAGGCTGGGTGTGCCACAGCGCAAACTACTGACAGGCATTAAGTTGTCGCTCAGCAAGGACAAAGGTTCGACCGGCGACGTGTCACAATTCGGCGCGCTGGCAACGGCCCTGGCTGCCACCATCGGCACGGGTAACATCGTCGGCGTGGCCACTGCTGTTGCCCTGGGCGGACCAGGTGCAGTGCTGTGGTGCTGGCTATCGGGCGTATTTGGCATCGCCACCAAGTATAGCGAGGGTTTGCTCGCGATTAAATATCGTGTCAAGGCCGAAGACGGACGCATGCTGGGAGGCCCCATGTATGCGTTGGAACGTGGCTTGGGCTGGAAATGGCTGGCGGTGTTGTTTGCCCTGTTCACAGCACTGGCATCGTTCGGAATCGGCAATACGGTGCAGGCCAACGCCATCTCGACCATCGCCAACGAGTCCTACGGCATCCCCGCCTGGATTACTGGAGCCGGTGTATGTCTGCTGTCGGCACTTGTGCTGCTGGGTGGCATCAAGAGTATCGCCCGCGTGTGTGGCGCGCTGGTACCTTTCATGGCATTCTTCTATGTCTTGGGCTGTATCTATATCCTGATAGCTAACGGGCAGTATGTGTGGCCAGCTATCAAACTCATCTGTGAATCGGCTTTCACCCCTCAGGCTGCAGGAGGTGGCTTTGTGGGTACCACGGTTATCATTGCGGCACGCATGGGTATCGCCCGCGGTCTGTTCAGCAATGAATCGGGTCTTGGCTCTGCACCCATTGTGGCTGCAGCGGCTCAAACACGCAATCCAGTACGCCAAGCGCTTGTCTCCTCAACGGGCACCTTCTGGGACACGGTGGTCATTTGTGCCTTTACGGGCCTGGTGATCGTCAGCTCCATCATCGCTTACCCCGACATCAGCTGCACCGACGGCGCCGCCCTGACCAAGGCCGCCTTCTCCAAGATACCCTACGTGGGCACGCCGCTGCTGACCTTCGGCCTGTTGACCTTCGCCTTTACAACCATCCTGGGCTGGTGTTATTATGGTGAACGTGCCGTAGAGTACCTCAAGGGCAAGCGATGGATGCTCGCCTACCGCATCATGTTTGTCGCAATGGTGTTTGTGGGCAGTATTGTAAGTCTCGACATCGTGTGGAATGCTGCCGACTGCATGAACGCCCTCATGGCAATTCCCAACCTCGTCGCGTTGCTGCTGCTGAGCAATGTGATAGCCCGCGAGACCCGCCACTACCTGTACGGGAACCGCTTGGACCATCACGCCCCCAAAGAGGACTAGTAATAAAAGAAACGTTTATTAGAATTCTTCGGCCTGAACGTCAATGATTTCGGGCAGATTTAAATCTTCGGCTTCGTCCACATCGGGGCCGAACCACTCACGCATGCGCTGGCGTGCCTTGCGCTCAATCTCGGGCGTGATGTGTTTCCTGATTGTGAACAGCGCCCATGCCAGGGCCGCCAAGTCATCGGTGAAGCCAAGTCCCAGAATGGCATCGGGGATGAAGTCCAGCGGCAAGATGAAATACCCCAGTGCACCCAAAATCTTGAGTTTCAACTTGGTAGACACCGAGGCGTCACGCGACACGTAGTAGAGCACAAGCACATAATAGACCGCCTTGCGGCCAGCACGTTGTGCCACTTTCTTGAGCTTTGCCCACAACTTGCTGTCGTTGAAATACTTGGCAAACTCATCCAGATTGATGTTACTCATGTTCATCGCTATCATTGTTTAAAAACCAAAACTGCATCAGCAAATCCCGTGCCAAAACCATAGTCTGATGCAAAAAGATACTGGAGCTTCCTTTACGGCAGGCTGGTCGAAGACCTCGTGTGCCCTGGGGATACAAAAACAGACATCGCCGCGACCTGCCGTCGCAGCGATGTCAAAAATGAGTTTCGTTCTTGTCGAAGTGACTGATTACTTGCGGATACCCAGCTCCTTCTTAGCGATGAGAGCGCGGTAACGGTTGATGTCCTTGCGCATCAGGTAATCGAGCAATTTGCGGCGCTTACCTACCAGCATCTTCAATGAACGTTGAGTCGTATGATCCTTCTTGTTGACCTTCAAGTGCTCGGTCAAGTGGGCAATACGGTATGAGAATAATGCAATCTGGGCCTCGGGAGAACCAGTATCAGTATTGCTTTTGCCGTAAGTGCCAAAGATCTCTTTCTTTTTCTCTGAATCTAAGTACATTACAATAAGTATTTAAAAAATTATTCGTAAAAAGCGGTGCAAAGATACAACCAATTTTTGAACTGGCAAGCCCTTTTCATAAAAATATTTTCAGGAAATCTCTAATCCCTATGATTTTCAACCTCTTGTGGCAAACACTTGTGACAACACCTCTCCCGTTAACTCACCGAACATCGGGCCGTTGCACATCTGGTGGAAATCCACTTGCCCGAAGGTCATGTTCACCTCGATGACAACAGGTTCTCCATCGGCCCCGATGGCCAGATCCCATGACAACAGCTTGGAGGTGGTGCAGAACCTGCCTGCCAACGACTTGACCAGTTCGCAACACTTGTCATAGCCCACAATTTCATAGCCCTTGAAAACAGTCCCCTGGGGATGTTGCGTCCAGGTGTTACCCTTGGTGTCATGGGCATGCGCCTTCAACGTGCCATCATTATTGATGCCGCAAAAGATGCCGCCGCTGCTGGCGTTATCCACACGGGCTCCGTCGCGTCCCATCCTGAGCACCGACGACAGGAGATGAACCTTGTCTTGATAATAGAACGTCATGATCCTCACGGTGTTAACGCTCTTATCATGGATTTTGTTGAGGCACTCATGCTGACTGACAACCTCTTGTATGATAAAATCATAGTGACCGTCCATTCTTGACTTCAACTCGTCAAGAGAGCCAGAAGTGGCGTCATAGAAGAAGATGCCCTTGCCCCCCTGGGAGTTGCGCGTGGGCTTATATATCACCTGGCCCGCCTCTTGGCACAATTTGATGGCCTGATCGATGGTGAGCGGATGATAATCCTTATCCATGAGCGCGCCATTGCACTTGCGCGCCACAGTGACCGGGCGCCTCACGTCGCCAAAGAAGAGGTCATACAGGTTCTTGTCATCCAGCTCATAACTGCGGCGGACATCAGTATAGAACATGTCTATATCTGTATAGAAGACACTGTCAGGGATGTAATACTTGAGGCTGCCCTTATCTTCACAGAAACGGTTATAAAATGCAAACCAGTTCAACTCGCTGGAGACATCAGCATAGGGCTTCCAGTAAGCGATGATGTCAGCCTTCTGGGCTTCGGTGAGCGGCAGTTGGTGCTCCTGTTTGGGCTGGAAATACTTCTTGGCCTTACTGAGCCGGTCATTCTTCAGGTGCTTATTCCTGCTTACCGTGTAGATATCACTCAAGCGGCCTTTTATCCCGGTGATTATCGATTTTATCATACTCATAATTCATTCTTAATAAACTGCATGCAACGGGCCTAACGCCTCATGTCATTTCCCAGTCTTGTAAATCTCGTTGAGCACGCGCTCGGTCAAGTCACCGAATATCGGCCCGTTACACATCTGGTGAAAATCCACTTCACCGAATGACAAATTCACCTCAATAATCACGGGGTCCCCGTCCGTGTCAATTGCCAGGTCCCACGAGATGAGTTTAGAAGTGGTGCAGAACCGCCCGGCAAGACTCTTGACAAGGGCGCAGCACTTATCATAGCCTTCAATTTTCTGCCCTTTAAAGACAGGTCCTTGAGGATGCTGCGACCATTGGTCCCCCTTGGTATTATAGGCATACTCCTTGAGCGTGCCATCCTCATTGATGCCACACACGATGCCTCCCTTGCTTGCATTATCCACGCGCGAGCCGTCACGGCCAAGCCTCAGCACACCCGACAACAGATGCACCTTTCCGTCAAGCACAAGCGACATGATTCTCACCGTGTTGATGCTCTTGTCATAGATGTTGCCTATTGACTCATGCTGATGCAGAACCTCTTGAATGATAAAATCTTTGGAATCGTTCAGTTCCCGGGTTAACTCCTCGTCGGTCGTGGCCGAGAGGTCCATGAACTTGATGCCCTTCCCCCCCTGGGAATTACGGGAGGGCTTTTTAATGATCTGCGACTCCTTGCGACACAAGTCCACGGCCTGCTCAATGGTCATGAGCTGATAATCCTTGTCAAGGATAACGCCATTGCACTTCCTGACGATTGCGCGCGGCAATTTGGCATCCTTGAAGTAAAGGTCATACAGATTCTTGTCATCGAGCTGATGGGAACGTGCCGGATCGGTTAACGTCAAGTCGATATCAAGATACATGATGCTGTCGGGGATGTAATACTTCAGTTGCCGCTTGTCACTGCAGAAACTATTGTAGAACTCAAACCATCGCATCTCGTCGGCAACGTTCTTGAAGGGTTGCCAGAACCGTATGATTTCTTCCCGTTGAGCGCCATCAAGTATGGTCAGATGATTCTGCTTTTTAGCCAGGTCATTGTTGGTGAGTTTCCTGCGGTGTCTCTTGCGATACATCAAATGGCCATCCACGTACAGCTTTTCCAGCATGTCATGCAGCTTCATGTAAAGTGACATCTCTTCCAAATTGAAATTAATGAGGTTAGTAATTCATCAGCTCTTGTGATAACCATAATCACTGATTCTTGTACACACGGGCCAGCACGCGCTCGGTCAAGTCACCGAACACGGGTCCGTTACACATCTGGTGCATGTTGACACCGCCATAGGTGAGATTGACCTCTATCAGAATCGGCTCACCGTCGGCGCCGATGGCAAAGTCCCACGACACGAGGCGGGATGCGCTGCACATGCGGCCAGCCACCTTGCGGATGACCTCATAACACTTCTCCAGCCCTATGATCTTGACTTCATTGAAAACCGTTCCTTGCGGATGCTGCATCACCTTCTCTCCGTAGTTGCCAAAAGCGATATCCTTCAAGTAACCCTTTTCATCGATACCGCACATGAGGCCTCCGCTGCTTGCGTTATCGACCTTGGCTCCATCCACGCCCATGCGCAACAATGCCGACAAGACGTGCACCTCCCCGTCAAACATCAACGAGATGATGCGCAGCGTGTTGATGCTGTTACGGTGTATCTTGTTCAGGCTCTCGTGCTGGGACACCACTTCCTGAATATTGATGTTGTCATTTTTCTTCTGGGAGAGCCACTTCTTGAACTCCTCCACATTGCATGACGAGAAATCAAAGAATTTCAAGCCGAAGCCTCCGCACGAGAGTCTTGACTCCTTGCTGATGACATTGCTGGCATTGACGCAAAGGTCCACTGCCTGGTCAAGCGTTATCACCTGGTAATCCTTGTCAAGGTAGAACCCATCGATTTTCCTCACGATGGTGCGTGGCATGTTCACGTCGTAGAACAACAGGTCATACAGATTCTTGTCGTCCAACTCCTCGCAGCGCCGGGCGTTGGTGAAAAAAGTGTCTATCTCGGTGAAATAGATGCTGTCAGGAATATAATACTTCAGTTTTGACTTGTCTTCACAGTGGAAATTATAGAACTCAAACCACCCGATTTCCTTCTCCACGTTGCGATAGGGTTTCCAGAATTCTATAATCTCAGCCTTTTGGGCCGCGCTGATGGGCTCGGCCTGCAGTCGTCTCTTGCGATAACCTCTGTTAACGGTCCGCTTCCTGGAAATCTTGACCAGGTCCTCGGTGTAAAACTTGACGAAACGGTCACGCAAACCTATCCTGATTGAAGATATCAAACTCATAGACAAAACAGCATTTAATGTGAGTTGTTTAACACCTGTTGTTACGTGGAGGCGACTGAAAACCATCCAGTCATGCCACAAAGGTAATCATTTTTTTTGATTACTTCCTTAAAACGATGAAAACATGGTGCTTATTTGGAAAATAATGTGTACCTTTGCCCGATTTTTACAAAATTAGCGCAAACCGAGCGCACAGTCGGGCTTATCCAATGGTGTTGAAACGACGCCTAATTTACCAATATTATAGTAATTTTTTATGACACCTACTACAAAAACCATCGTACTGAGTGACGGACGTGAGATCACTCTGCAGACTGGAAAGCTTGCCGAGCAAGCCGATGGAGCTGTTGAATTGAGGTTCAACAACACTATGTTGTTGGCCACCGTATGTTCGGCCAAGGAGGCCGACGAGGGCGTGGACTTCATGCCCCTTACTGTTGAATACAAGGAGAAATTCTCGGCCTATGGCCGCTTCCCCGGTGGCTTTACCCGCCGCGAGGGCCGCGCCAGCGACTACGAGATCCTGACCGCGCGTCTTGTTGACCGCGTGTTGAGGCCCTTGTTCCCCTCTAACTATCACGCTAACACTATCGTTCACATCTTGATGTTCTCGAGCGACGGTGTTGACGCCCCCGATGCCCTGGCAGGTCTTGCCGCATCGGCAGCCATCGCAGTGAGCGATGTGCCGTTTGAAGAGCCCATTGCCGAGGTGCGCGTTGCACGCATCGACGGCCAATTCGTTATCGACCCGACGTTTGAGCAGATTGAGAAAGCTGACATGGAATTGATGGTAGGTGCGACTTACGATAATATTATGATGGTCGAGGGCGAAATGGACGAAGTGAGCGAGGATGACCTGATTGCCGCCTTGAAGGCTGCCCACGAGGCTATCAAGCCCATGTGCCTGATCCAGAAGGAGTGGGCCCGTGAGCTGGGTGTAGCCAAGCGTGAGTACTGCCACGAGACCGACGACGAGGAACTCCACGAGCGCGTTCGCAAGGAGATTTATCCCAAGTGCTACGCTGTTGCCCAGGCCGGCAAGGCCGACAAACAGTGGCGCAACGAGACCTTCCAGAAGGCCTATGACGACTTCATGGAGACCATCCCCGAGGAAGAGCGTGAGGAGAAGGAACCGATGATCAAGCGCTACTACGAGGAAGTGCAGCGCGACGCCGTTCGCCGTTGCATCCTCGACGAGCACATCCGCCTGGATGGCCGCAAGACCAACGAGATCCGTCCCATCCTGTGCGAGCCCGACTACCTGCCCTACCCCCACGGTTCGGCCCTGTTCAAGCGTGGCGAGACTCAGGCATTGGCCACCGTCACCCTGGGCACCAAGGACGACGAGAAGCTCATCGATGACGTGCTGCGTCACGAGAACGAGCGCTTCCTGTTGCACTACAACTTCCCCGCCTTCTCGACCGGTGAGGCCCGCGCACCCCGTGGTGTAAGCCGCCGCGAGATTGGCCACGGTAACCTGGCCCACCGCGCCCTCAAGCGCATGATCCCCGAGGACACCCCCTACTGCATCCGCATCGTGAGCGACATCCTGAGCAGTAACGGTTCGTCGTCGATGGCTACCGTGTGCGCCGGCTGCATGGCACTGCTCGACGCCGGTATAAAGCTCAAGAAGCCCGTGGCTGGTATCGCTATGGGTCTGATCACCGACGAGGGCAACGTGAAGCACGCCGTGCTGAGCGACATCCTGGGTGATGAGGACCACCTGGGCGACATGGACTTCAAGGTGACGGGTACCGTTGACGGTATCACCGCCACTCAGATGGATATCAAGTGCGACGGTCTGCCCTACGAGATTCTCGAGCAGGCATTGCACCAGGCCAAGGAAGGCCGCCTCCACATCCTCAACCTCATCAACGAGGCCATTCCCGAGGCTCGTGCCGACTACAAGCCCCACGTGCCCCGCATCGTCACCATGGTTATCGACAAGGAATTCATCGGTGCCGTTATTGGCAAGGGTGGTGAAGTTATCCAAGGTCTGCAGGAAGAGACCGGCACCAGCATCAGCATCGAGGAGGTTGACGGCAAGGGAATCGTCGAGATTGCTGCCGCCAACAAGGAGAGCATCGAGGCTGCCGTGGCCCGCATCAAGGCCATCACCGCAGTACCCGAAGAGGGTCAGGTCTATACCGGTAAGGTTGTCAGCATCCTCGAGTTCGGCGCCTTCGTTGAGTTCATGGCTGGCCGTGACGGCCTGCTGCACATCAGCGAGATCAGCTGGGATCGCCTCGAGAACATGGAGGCCAGCGGTCTGCACGAGGGCGATGAGGTCACTGTCAAGCTCATCGAGATTGACAAGAAGACCGGCAAGTTCCGCCTGTCGATGCGCGCCCTGCAGGACAAGCCCGAGGGTTATGACGAGCGTCGCCAGAACGGCCCCCGCGGTCCCCGTGGCAACGGTGGCAATGGCGGCAACGGTGGCAACCGTGGTCCCCGCCCCAACGGTCCCCGCGGTCCCCGTCCCAACGGCCCGCGCCGTCCCCGCCGTGACGACCGTCGCGACGACGAGTAAGAAAGATACTCACATCCATAACACTAGTGCCGAGGCCCACAACGCCCCGGCACTTTTTTTTCCAAAAAACAACTAATTTGATTTGGGCATCCGCACCCCCTTTTTCAAACAACATGAACAACAATGAACAACCATAACAACACTATTATTTAGCATCCGCACCCATTTTTCAAACAACAGAACAACAAATGCTATTTAGGGCCCGGTAAAAGCTCCGCCAGGAGCGGCTAGAGCACAGGCAGATGTGTAACGAGGCGAAGCCGAGTGCAACCCCTGCAACAGCGAACACCCGCCCAAGCCCCATCGGGGCGGCAGAAATGGGTAGGGCCTCGCCTTGGCGTGGCCGCATGTCGTCGGGCGAGGCCGAGGGCCTCGAATTGCGGCAACACCAGGCTATAAGATATATTCGGTATAGTATCCGACGATGTCCAGCGCTTCCATTACGGTGTCAATCATCGTGGGGAAGAACAGCCAGATCAATAACATGAAGAAGACAACGACACAGACCGAAACCAAAGCTTGACGCCACAGGGTGCCCCATATCCCATAACCGAACAATTGCTTATAACCGACAAAATAATAGGTCATTATCAACAAGTCATAGGCGACAGTAGTGATTATGGATTGGGTGAAATCAAGCGGTATAGTCAATATTGACAGCACGATGGTGAGCGTTTGGAAGAACACCTGGATGAAGAAGCCCTCAGGAATCGTGTGGCGGGTGTTGCGTGGCGAGCGCCTGAAGATGACCCATGTGGGGATGATGGCTAAAGCCGACATAATCAGCATGGCCCAACTATAGTGTTCCCTGATCCACAACTTATACCCTACCACTCCCTGTTCCTCCAGCGGCAGTTTCAACACTTCGGGGAAAAACCAAAAGTAGATATTGGCATAAATCAAAGCGATGATAAACAGCATCTTGACCGGCGGGAAACTCAACTTCCGCTTGCCACTGATGTAGTCACCGATGAAATAACCCGGGCGGTACAACAGCTGCCAGACGGACAGGGTCATCGACCGCGTGCCCAGACCCCAAACGTCCATCACACCAATCAGGACGCTGCGCCAAGTGATGCGCCCAAGTTCCGCCTTTTGGGAACAGCGCGGACAAAAGTTCCCGCGATAGCTGTGTCCACAGCATTGGCAGCGATGCTCCTCTTCGCTCAAGGGACTGAACGGGGGCGTCCGCCGCACCCAGCGCCTGAAGCGCACAAATCCTCTTTTCAGTTGTTGTAGGTTCATTGCATCTATTGCACTTTATTTTAGGCTTGTGCAAAATTACGCAAAAACCGCTATCAAACAACACCTTGCCTCAAAAAAACCGACAATTTTTCACCACCCCCCTACGCTGCGACGACAAGTAAACCCCGACGGTGTATCAGGCAAGGGGGTCGCCTGGCCGGGGGCGGCCACGCCAAGGCGAGGCCCTACCTGCCCGACGCCCCCTCCTCCGAACTATCGGGCGCCTCCCACCACGTGGAGGAGGTGGGCTTTTGCGGTAATTTTGCAGGTCGGAGGCCGGCACAAGGCCAGCATAATAAGGGCCTCGTAGAGGGCCACTCACACCGGGCGGGACTATGCTGACATGCCTTGAGTCGCTCACGGGAACGCCTCGTAGTACCTGTCGACCCACATGTCGCAGTATTGCTTGCGCATGTGCCTAGCCCAGGTGGCCATTTCGCTATGCCCCAGCAGACGCCAGGCATTATCGATGCGCTGGCCCAAAGCAATGCCCTCGTGCTGCGAAACCAGGTGATTAAAACTCGTGTATGCTTCAAAGTACACGGGCATGTCAACCCAGTAGTAATCCATCTCCAGCAGCCTCTGGGCCGCTGCCCGCCAAATCCTGATGGCCTTGATGGGGCAGCCCGAGGCCATGCAGATGTCGCCTAGTGCGATAGCCCTTAGCGCCATCTTGCGTGCTACCTTCTCCCGAGCGATGGAAGCTTCCTCGTCACTGACAATCTGGTTCAACACTCGCAGGTCCTGTATGCCCAGGGCCCCGCGCGATGTGCAACTGCACACCTTGACAAAATGCTCTTGTCTTGTCATAACAATCTCAATAAGTTAAAGAACGCCAGTTTGTTAACTCACCGGGACCGTTGCACATAAAAAAACGCAACAATCCCACGTCGGGCTGCTCACACAGCCTTTTCATGCGATTGTTGTCTAAAATTCTGGCCGCAAAGGTAACCTCATTGCAGCCATATCACCAAATTTTTTCACTGTAAAAAATTTGCCATCGCCAAGAAAAAGCCTCCTCAGATCCGTTCCATGCAAGGAGAGCAATGGTTAAGAGTTAACAGTTAATAGTATAGGGCATCCTCATTCCCATCGTCATGGGGGCGCGGATGCCATTTGCCTAATTGGCAAAATTAGGATTAGCCCCGCAGGGTATGTGCTTACACCAACTATGTGCTAAAAAAACTTTCAACTTATTTATAAAATCACTATTTTTTGCAGCATGTATTAACTTTTAAACTGAAATGGCTATGAAAAAGAATAATTTGCTCCTCAGTTTTGCCGTCATGCTGGCGTCCATGATGTGTGCCCTCGGCGCCGCTGCTGCCGAGGCCTATGCCTGCTACACGCCCTCGAACACAACGCTCACGTTCTACTACGACACCCAGCGCGACAGCCGCACGGGCACGACCTACGACCTGAACGAGGGCCACTATGAGCCCGATTGGGAAACTGACGGCATCAATGCCAATGTGACCACAGTGGTCTTTGACCCCTCGTTCGCCGATGCACGCCCGACAACCACCTGCGATTGGTTTTATGACATGGTGAACCTTCAATCCATCATGGGCCTGAACTACCTGAACACCAGCGAGGTGACCACTATGGTTTACATGTTCTTAAATTGTAATAAGCTTACAAGCCTTGATGTGAGCCACTTCAACACGGCCAAAGTGACCAATATGTACGGCATATTCGCGTACTGCACTGGCTTAACCAGCCTCGACCTAAGCAGTTTCAACACGTCCAAGGTGATCGAAATGAGATACATGTTCTATGGTTGCACTAATCTGCGGACCATCAGTGTGGGCAGTGGCTGGAGCACCGCGGCCGTGACCAATTCGGTCGGCATGTTCGGTTTCTGCACCAGCCTGGTGGGCGGCCAGGGCACGACCTGGGACGAATCCAACCCGATGGACAAGACCTATGCCCACATCGACGGTGGCCCGAGCAACCCGGGCTACTTCACCGCGAAGAACGCCAGCCAGCGTGGTGACATCAACGGCGACGGCCTGGTGAATGTGGCCGACGTGACAGCGTTGATCCAGATTGTCCTGAACAGTACGCCCGTTGACCTCTCGATTGCCGACCTGAGTGGCGACGGCCAGGTCAATGTGGCCGACGTGACCACCCTTATTCAGCTGGTGCTGAATAATTAGGCTTTAGGTTTTAGGCTTTAGGTTTTAGGGGGCATCCGCATTCAAGCGCCAAGAACTTTTTACCGTGCTGCGCACGGGAAATTATTCAAATTAAAATAAAATTTTAAAATAATAATTTGTTTAATTTCCCATGCGCTAGCATGGTTTATTGTTGCGCGGATGCCATCTTATGCGGGCTTGCGCCCGCAGTTTAGAGGTTAGAGGTTAGAGGTTAAAGAGCTGCGCTACGCAATAATTCGTTTAATCCGTATAATTGGCTTCGCCGAGCTAAAGGTTCGCCGACAGAAAAAAGGATGCGGATGCCTTAGTATTTGTTGTCTTTCTTGTTTTTAATTTATAGGAACGCGGATGCCAAATTGGTTGAGTTGTTTTAGTTGTTTTTAATAAAAAAGGAATGCGGATGCCTTAGTGATTATTGTATTTATTGTTTTTAATTGATAGAGGGGCGCGGATGCCCCTGAACTGTAATCTCTAACCGGTGAGTGAAGAGATTAATTCTTAGTCGTCCATACCCACGAAGCGGCCTGAACGGTCAAAGGTCAGTTCCATTCCATTGGCAAGTTCAACGTCATAGCCGTTGTACTCCTTGTTAATCTTGGTGATGGCTGCGTTCTGGCAGTTACTCTTCACGTAGCTGGCGATGGTCTTGGGAATGAAGAAGGCGGGAACACCTCTCATGCACTCCACTTTTTCCCATTGGTTGTTGGCATCAAAGTCGAGCTGCGTGCCATCGCTCAGATAAACGTCATACTCCAAGCCACCATGATCGCGATCGGGCTCTACACCAGCAATCGTGGCATTGGGGAAATGCTGCTTGATGAACTCGGTGATGGCGCTGGGCAGCGACTGGGCATTGGCTGCGGCGGCTTGGACCTGGGCGGGGTCTTGGGCTTGAGCCTGGGCGGCGGAATCAACGGGGGCCGTCTGCATCTGCTGCTGTTGAACGGGAGGCATAGCCACTTGCTGCTGATTGGCATCACTGTTGCCTGAGCAGGACCAGAGCGTAAACAGGGCTAAGCCGATTGACAAAACTTTAATACTTTTCATTTCGGTACGTTTTTAGTTCAATATATTTGTCTTAGTGCGGCAAAAGTACTACAATTCTTGAAATACCAAGTATTTTGGACAGAATTTGCTCCATCACATTCTTTTCAGGCCCGCAGCATGGCAACGGGTCTTTGACCCTGATGCGATGAAAGGGCTTCGCTTGATTTCATCAGTTCGGTTTTTCATGCATTTCTTGCTTTGTATCAAATAAAAAGGGGTATATTTGCACCGAATTAAAACATTTAATCATGATGAAGAGTTATATTGTATCAGGCATTATTGCCATAGCTTTACTGATGACGGCTTGCAGCGACAAGCCTGTCGTTCCCGAGCAGTTACCCGCTCCCGTCAAGACGTTTATCCAGCAGCAGTATCCCGGAGGGGCCATCACCTTTGCCCAAAAGGACCTCGAGCTGACCGGATGGAAGTATGAAGTCTTTATGGCCGACGGCACTCACATCGAGTTTGATACCGACGACACTTGGGACAAGATCGAGGGTTCCATGACCAACCCGGTGCCCACGGCATTGATTCCTGCGCCCATTGTGACCCATCTACAGGCCAACTACCCCGATGCCATGATCCTCAAGATCGACAAGGAGCGCAACGGCTATGAGATTGAACTGGCCAATGGACTTGAACTGAAGTACAACAAGCAAGGTGCCCTGATGGAAATGGATGACTAGGGTTATAGGCTTTAGGCTTTAGGCTTTAGGCTATAGGTGTCAGGAGCTGGCATCTAAAGCCTAAATTACTATATAGGGTCAGTGGACATTAAGGCAACATACAGGAAATTCAAGCAGTGGCAGCAGGACCCGTTTGAGCACGAGTTCAGCTCCCATGACACGCAGCATTGCCACAACTGCGGACATGACTTCGTGGGCAACTTCTGCCCCTACTGCTCGCAGAAACAGGGCTTGGGTCCCATCACGTGGCGCAGCGTGGGCAAGAGCATTGCCGAGGTGTGGGGCATGCACAACCGCTCGCTGGTCTATTCCTTGATGCAGCTGTTCCTGCGGCCCGGTTACTTCATCAGCGACTACATCAGCGGCAAGCGACAGGTGAGTTTCCCGCCCGTCAAGATGCTCGCGATTGTCGCTGTTATGGGTGTGCTTGTCGATTTCCTCACAGGTGCCATCCACGGCATGATCCGCATCGAGAACACCGAGAGAATGGCCTACATCAGCGATGTGTTCTCGTGGCTGAATGACCATCTCAACGGCCTGTTCCCGCCCCCCAGTGACTACCTGAACGACGTGTTCCTGTGGCTGAACACCCACCCCGACGTGTTGTCCCTGGTCCTGCTCTCCTTCCTGATTATCCCTAACTACTTCATCTTCCGCTTCGCTCCACGCAACACCCACCACACCCTGCCCCAGGGCTTCTTTATCCAGGTGTTCAGCACCGCCGTGTTCATGATCCTGAACATGTTCTACGACATCACCTCGCTGGGATGGCTCGTGGTCATGCTAGGTGCAATGATGATTTTCTTAACCTACAAGCAACTGTTCGGCTACGGCGTGTGGGGGACCATCTGGCGCGTGGTGATGGCATTCGTGTGCGCCTTCATCTTGCTCTCCATCCTGCTGAACATCAACTACGGCGTCCATCTGTTGCAGGCCGAATATAACGACTTGGCCACGGACTTTTTCCTCAATGTCCCCATCGAGATTGGCGTCCTCATCATCATCCTCTGGATCTGTTACTACATCAGCAAGCACACGGCCCGAAAACGCAAGAAAAACAATAAGTATCCTTACGCAAAGAACCATTAATAGGCAGCCACCATTGTATTGCCTATTTCAATAACCGCCCATTAGGGCGGGAAAACTTGTGCAAATCGAAGGCCATGATGCCTGCATCAATGGCTGAGATGCAGCCAAGTTTCGGGAAATTTAATTCATTAAAAATTATTTCAATGTAATTTGATTAATTTCCCGTGCGAAGCACGGTTAAAACCCACGTCATCATTCGGTTCGCCGGCGCGCAAGGCGGCGGTAGAGGGTGATGCCGAGTAGGGGCACTGCCGTCCCCACGATGGTATAGAGCACCCAGAAGAGGTCGGTCGTGCTGTTCTCGTGGATGACCATGTGACAACCTATCTGGCCCCAGTCGAGGCCGTAATACCAAATCTTGAGCGCCGACACCAGCTTGAAGGAAATGATGTGGAACACAAAGATGTAGAGCGTGTTGTTGCCGCAATAGACCAGGAAACGCCTCACAATGCCGTCATGGCGGTCAATCCATGAGGCGATGGAATGAACCATCAGGAAACCGATAACCCCGGTGACGGGCAATGTGGCGACGGTGCGCAGCTGAACCTTGAGCGTCATGCCCTGGAATCCCAGCATACTGCCGCCCACCAGCAAGGCGAGAAACAGCAACGTCAAGGCCCAATGCTCGGGGATGCGGCTCTCATAACGACGATACAACACACCCATGCTGAAGAAGAACACGCCCCAGCACTCACGGATGCCACCCTGCACAATCGTGATGATATTCAGATGATTGGCAATCTTGAAGGCCGCAAAGCCCAAGGCCAGCGAGGCAATCACGACGGGAACAGTGTCGTGATTGAGCCACCTGCGGCGGTTATATAGCAACAGATACAGCACCAGGAACACGATGCTGGACACCAGCAAGGCCCTGAAAAACCAAAAGGCTCCTGCCAGGAACTCGTCATAGCCGCCCATCGAGAAGATGATGTGCACCAGCCGTTGCCAGAACTGGAACCAACTGTAGGGATGGGTCACACCATTGTCCCAGTTGCCGTACTGCTCGTTCATCAACCCGATCTTGAAAAACAGGTTGTGCAACACCAGGAAGAACAGGCTCCACTTGACAAAAGGAACATACAATCCCTTGAAGCGCTTCACGCAGAAGGTCCACGGGTCGCTCAGGTACTTCTTGTCAAAGAAATAGCCCGCCGCGATGAAGAACAGCGGCATGTGGAACAGGTAGATAAAGTTTATGAGCAGTGAGGGTCCCTCGGTGTGCCCCATGCACATCAGGATGATGGCCAATCCCTTGCAAATCGACAAGTTAGTATTATCGCGTTTCATGAAAGTTTATAATTGTGAAATCCTATCACAAAGGTAACCACAATTCCTGGGAATTATTAAAAATGAGTGGACAAAATAAAGCTAGCAGGCTACAACAATCCATGTGAAGGTAGGTTAAGCAGTGGCAAATCGGGGGTACCAAGTCGAAAGACGGTGGC
The DNA here is from genome assembly GCA_905233915.1 of uncultured Muribaculaceae bacterium. Classification (GTDB taxonomy): domain Bacteria; phylum Bacteroidota; class Bacteroidia; order Bacteroidales; family Muribaculaceae; genus Sodaliphilus. The sequence goes on from CAJOFM010000006.1 coordinate 87,093, forward strand.
AAGGTCGAGTGGCAGCAGGTCGAAGACCTGCTTGCCTGAAACTGGTGTCGCCTGCAATCCAAAGACACAAAAACTCGGATACCTAGGGAATATTTAGTTTTGTGGAGTCCTTCAGTTAGCTTTCAACATCGTGGTGAGGGGGACGAAGGTGTAGCCTTTTTTTCTCAATTCCTTGATGAGGGCGGGCAAGCGGTCGTAGAATTTCTCGATGCGGCGCTCGTCGGTACCGAAGTGGATCATCAACAGTTGGCCGTTGAGGGTCTTCTCGCGCTCACAGCGCATGATGCGGTCCCACAACCACTTGTTGTCGCGGTAGGGGTTGCTGCCGGTGATGCCGGGATAGGTGTAATCCATACTGCTCAGGGTACCTGGCGAGAAGTTGACAAGTTGCAGTCCCATCTCGCGTGCCCATGCGGCGATGGTGGCGTTGTGCCACTCGTAAGGGGGAATGAAATAGGGTGCCGACTGGGGCGTGATGCCATACTCGGCCAGTTTGCCGTAACTCTTGATGATGTCGTTGCAGAACTCGTCTTTGGTCACCAGCAGCGAGTCGCGCTTCTCCCATGAGCAATAAACAAGATGGCCGTAGCTGTGGCTTCCCACATAATGACCGTCGTCCACCAAACGCTTTACCACATCGGGATACATGTCGAAGAAACGGCCTGTGAAGAAGAAGGCTCCCTTGATGCCGTTTTTCTTGAACGTCGAGATGATGCGGTCGGCCCCGTCGGCACGATCGTCGGCTGTGAACACGAGGCAAATCTGCTTCTTGGTCGTGTCGCCGCGCACGATGGCACCCTCGTCCCACATGAAGTTGCCACTCGCGCCCTTGCCTTCCATCTCGTAGAACGAGAACGGGAACGTCAACGACGCGGTGCCGTCCATCGTGGGTTCGTTGGTGCTGTAGTCGTGGGTGTTGTCGTGATAGACCACATCGCCAGGCTGGAACTTGTCATAGGTATTGCCCTCGATGTTGAGCATGTCATCGGCCAGGTTCACGCCCTTGAGGCTGTTGAAGATGGTGGCATACACCGGGCCGTCCACAAGTCCGCCCGTGGGCATCCCGACACGCTCCATCACAAAGTTGCTGTGGGTAGCATGCGGATAAGTGCCGCCACGTGGCAATTCCACAATCATGCTTGTGCCCCACGGGTTGCAACCCAGCAACCAGTCGCGCAGGGCGGCTTCCATTTCCTCAAACTTACGGTCGCCCGTCATCTGACGGTAGAGGATGCACTGCGTGAGCAGCGCCGTGGTCAGGTTGTTGCTGCACCAGATGCCCGGCACGCCCCACAGGAAGGGGTTGCCCGTCTGCTCAGCACGCTGCTTGACGCGCTCGATACCCGCCTTGATATTGCGAATGAACTCGAGTTGCAGACGCTGGTTGCCGCTTGCTTGCTGCGCCACACGGATGTGCCCCATGTTCATGAATGGGTACCACTGATAGTGGCGTGCGCTGTCGGCACCCATCCACGGCGTGACGGGCTCGCGGCGGCCATATTCCACCGCCTGAGTCATATACTTGCCATCGCCTGTCATGCGGTAGAGCTCGATGGCGCCCAGTTCCATGTCGTCCACCCAGTTGTCTTCCTCATAGATGTAAGGCGAGACCACGCTCACCGTCTGGGCATTGCCGGGCTTGTCGAGGCCCACCTGATAGGCGTCGGCAGCCTTGGCGCGGATTTTGGCGGCAAACTCAGGGTAATAAGGGGCCAATACCTCTGCTCCAAGTGCGAAATCGCTCGCGAACTTGCCCGCCGTGCTGGCGGCACCCATTGTCGCGTTCATGAACTTGCCGCGCTGCTGCGGCATGCCGTCGATGTAATAGACGGGACGGCCGTTGTTGGGTCCCCAGCCGTAGTCGGCAGGGTCATCCTTGGGCAGTTTCATGCCGATGTGGTCGCGGTCGTCGGCAATCTGGTTATAAAGTTCGCCCTTGCTGGGATTCATCTTGTCAAGCCATGTGAGACCCCAGTAGATTTCATCGATGATGTCGGGGATGCCGTTCGCCCCTTTCAGTCCATTGGCCTGATAATGGTCGCCGAAGGCCATCGGGCACTGCTGCCACGCGAGCATCATCTGGTAGATGGCGTTAGCACTGGTGGTAGTGTATTGCAACAGGTCGGCAGCATCGTGCCAGCCGCCGCGCACGTCGATGCGTTGCCCCTCCTTCTCGGGATGGTAGCGCACATAGGCGTCCTTGACGTGACAGCTGTCGCGCTGGAACGGGTTGAAGCCACAGCGCTGCTGCCGCATGTAATTAAGCACAAAATCGGCAGTACCGTCCCACACGCGGTCGTTAATCGGGAAGACGGGCGACTCGATGTCAGCAGCCACGATGCGGTAGGCTCCCTCGCCGTGGAAGTCACTGAAATCCAACCGCCAGGTCGCTTGCATCTGGCCCCACGGCCCCATAGAATGCATGCTGGCTGAGCGGTAAACCGTCTTGCCTGTGTAAATGTCAACCAGTTCAAATTCAGTCACATCTATTGCGTCCTCGCTCATGAGAACCGCCACCTTGACGGCTTGGGGCAGGTAGCCCAATTGATTGATGCGAATCCATCCCGTGGCGTGAGCTAATGCCATTCCCGCCATGACCATGAGGGCAAACACCGCCAGTCGTACATTGATTTTTATTCTTGACATCATTGACACTATCATTTACAATACTATAACTCTATGGGCACAAAAATAATACATAATCCACCCATAAGCAAGCAATAGCATACCGAAAACAACTAATTATGGAAATAATTCTTTATTTTTCGGCAAACTCTTGCAGGGATTAATAATTGTATATACTTTTGTGCCATCAGTTGAAGCGTATGCTCAATTGGCAAGTGGGCTATCCTGCTGATTGTGCGTTTTTAACGGGAGTGCGAGACGTACTCCACATTTGTATGATGTTATTATCATGTTTTAACCTATTACGTTGCTCTATGAGACATTTTATCTTATTGGCTTGTTTGCTGGTTGCGGTTATTGCCAACGCGCAATATTCCGGACCGGGTTTTTATCGCGTTCACAATGTATTTTCCAACAGCTACATTTGCATCAACGGAACTCATTTTGAAAAGTCGACCAATCCTGATGCCTTCTGGCCTTGTGCCAAGATGAAGACGGACTCGGCTCAGTTAACTGACCCGGGGTCTATTATCTACATTCCCGACACCATCCAAGTGGGACTCTACTCCCAAGGCGTGGACACCTATTCCCTCACAACATTGCTCCTCGACGTCGAGGCGGCACCTGTTATGGAAAACGGTCTTCCCACCTATGTGGCCCACACGTTCTACAATGGTTTTAACTGTTACTTCCGCGACTATGGCAATGGCATGACTGCCGGCGGCAGCAAGAGGAAAGCCGAATCCCACTGGTGGATTGAGCCCGTCAACGAGGAGTCGATGGATTATTCCTATTTCGGCCTTCAGCCCATCATCAACGATACCGCCAACACCGATGGCTGGTATTGGGCCACGATGTGCTGCGATTTCCCGATTCTGATTCCCAAGGGAAGCGGCGTTGAGGGTGCCTACACCATCCGTGAGATCACCATGGGTTGTGACAGTATCTTCTATGCCGAGCCTGTCAAGGTTTATGGCCAGGGAGAGGTTGTCCCCGCTGCCACGCCCATCCTGTTCAAGTGTGCATCTCCCTATGCTAGCGGCAACAAGGTGATTCCCGTGGGTGACATTGCCAACCACAGGACCATGCCCATCTCCAACGATCTGCTCATGGGCAACTACTTCAGCGCTTTCACCAACCATGCCGATTTCATCGACTATGATGTGACCAAGACCTATATCCCCGAGCAGGCAACTGTAGGAGCTCCGCAATACATGGCGCTGAGCGTCGATGCAAACGGTTATCCCACGTTCATGTCCACCGACAGCACGGCATACATGGCCGCCAACTCAGCTTGGCTCGACATCACTAGCGTTACCATCATCGAGCAGAAAAGTCCAGTTAAATCCATCCGCTTGGGTGAAGCACCCGAATTGCCCGAAGATCCTCAAGAGCCCGAGGAGCCTATCGTTGGTGACATAGACGGTGACGGATATGCCAATGTTACCGATGTGAACATCTTGGTTCACGCCATTCTTTATTCAGAACTTACTGAGTATGTTCCTGCCTATGATGTTAATCAGGACGGTGAAGTGAACGTTGAAGATGTGACAGCGCTTATCAGGATGGTTCTCGAGGCCTAATGTTTGGCGCTTAACTATCAAACGATATTTTATAATTCTATCACCTCCAAGCGATGATGCTTGAAGGTGATAGTTTTTTCTTATCCGACCCAAGTGATTAATCTGTCTTTCAAACATCCATTTCCAGAAAAACCACTATATTTGTAGCTTGAAAAAAGAAAACAGACCGATGAAGCAGGACAAATACATTTTCACGCTTGAGATAGCGGTGCGGGACTATGAACTCGACAGTGAGGGAATCGTTAACAACGCCATCTATTTGCATTATCTGGAACACACCCGTCATGCCTTTGTCAAGCAGGAGGGTATCCCCTTCGGCAGCTTGACGAGAGACGGACTGATACCAGTGGTCAGGCGCATGACGATTGACTATCACACCCCCCTGCGCAGCGGTGATGTCATGCTCAGCCGCCTGTGGATCGAGCGGGAGGGCGCCCGCTTCATCTTCTACCAAGACATCTTTAACAAAGCGAGTGGAGAGACCATTGTCAACGCCGTTGTCACTATCGTCTGCATGGAAAACGGACGGATTAACCGCGGTGATGACCTGGCGGCCCATATCAGCAAATACCTTGACAAAGCATGACACCAACCCACCCCACCATCATCTACCAGATGGCCCTGGCCAACCTGCAGGGCATGAACGTGGACCTGGCCCGCAAGCTGCTCGACGTCGTGGGCAGCGAGGAGCAATTCTTTTCCATGAGCGAGAAAGACCTGCGCAATCTCACGCGCGGACGCAGCAAGATTTACAGCGACGACTATCGCCGCAACTGCCTGCAACAAGCTGTTACCGAGGAGGTGTTTGCGCGTGAGCACGGTATAGCCGCCACCTATTTCACCAGCGAGGCCTATCCACACCGACTGCTCGAGGCGCCCGACGCTCCTGCCATGATCTATACCCTGGGTCGCTGCAACCTCGAGAGTGCCCATGTGGTGAGCATCGTCGGCACACGTCATGCCACGCAATACGGCATCCGATTCTGCGACACGCTCATCAGCGAGCTCGCAGAACGTCTGCCCGATCTTGTCGTGGTGAGCGGACTCGCATACGGCATCGACATCGCCGCCCACCGCGCCGCTCTCAAGCACGGCGTGGCCACGGTGGCCGTCCTGCCTCGCGGCCTGAACCAGATTTATCCCGCTAGCCACCGCAACGATGCCATTGCCATAGCCCGACACGGCGGCATGTTGCTGACCGATTACACCAGTCAGGATGAGGTTCACAAAGCCAACTTCCTGGCGCGCAACCGCATTGTGGCGGCACTGAGCGACTGCACGGTGGTCGTTGAGTCGGCCGGGTCGGGTGGCGCGCTGGTCACCGCATCGCTCGCCATGAGCTACAACCGCGACGTGATGGCGATACCTGGCCGTTGCGGCGACGAGTATTCAACAGGTTGCAACAAACTTATCGCCACCAACAAGGCCGCTCTCATCACCAGCGCCGATGACCTGATGGCCGCCATGCGTTGGGAAGGCGCCAGCAAGGACCCCCGGCAACTCGACCTGTTTCCAAAACTCACCAAGGAGGAACAAGCTGTGGTTGATGTCATCCGCAACCATGGCGAGATTCACATCAATGCTCTTGCCGACGCGCTGCAACTCCCTGTCTATAAACTCATGAGCCTCCTTGTCGAACTCGACTGCAAGAACATCATCGCGACCCTGCCCGGCTGCCGTTATTCAGTGGTTTGACCCCATAGCCGCGAGGATGGCAAAACTGGACTTTCACTCTTTTTAACACTAAATACAATTGATAGTATGAAATATGGTAGTATCTTTACATTTTCATTCTATCATTAAAAACGCGTTTTAAATATCACAACAATATGAATACCGACCGAATTCCCGATTCAGAGTTCATCATCAACGATGACGGCTCAGCATTTCACATCCACGTGAAGCCCGAACAGTTGACCGACAACATCATCGTGTGTGGCGACCCTGCACGCGTGACCATGATTGCGTCCTACTTTGAGACCCGTGATTGGGAGACCTCCAGCCGCGAGTTCCATGGCATCGGAGGCACCTATAACGGCAAGCCCATCATGGCATTGTCACACGGCATCGGTCCTGACAACATCGACATCGTGATGACCGAGCTTGACGGCCTCGCTAACATCGACTTCAAGACCCGCACCCCCAAGGCCGAACACCGCACCCTCAACATCGTGCGCATCGGCACATCGGGTGGCTTGCAGCCCTACGTCCCCGTTGGCACCCCTGTCATCGCCTCCAAGGCTATCGGCTTTGACGGTGTCATCAACTACTATGCCGACCGCAACAAGGTTGCCGATCTCGACTTCGAGGAGAAATTCTGCGAGTTCGTGAAGTGGAACAAGACATTTGCCCGTCCCTATGTCGTTGACGCCGACCCGTTGCTGGTCAAGAAAATCGGCCGTGACGATATGGTGCGTGGCTACACCATCTCGGCAGTAGGTTTTTATGGTCCCCAGGGACGCCGGGTGCGCTTGGACCTTGCCGAGCCCGAGTTGAACAGTCGCATCGAGAAGTTTGAGTACAATGGCGGCCACATCACCAATTATGAGATGGAGAGCAGCGCCCTGCAGGGCTTGGCTCTCATGCTGGGTCATCGCGCGATGACCGTCTGCTCCATCATCGCCAACCGTGTGGCCACCGATGTCAACCCCAACTACAAGACAGCAGTCGAAGATCTTGTCAAGACCGTCATTAAGCGACTTACCGAATAAGCGAGTTTTCGAAATAAGGTATTTTATCATAGAGGCCTGCGACTATTGGATAGTCGCAGGCCTTTCTTTATAGCCATAAAAGTGTAACCTGAAAAACAAAAAAAATCTTAAAACGACACTGCCGCATAATAATATGCCACATGATTGCGTTATCAGTATGTAAGAATTTTTTAACAAGGATTGCCTATGCACAAAATCACTACTTCGAACAAAACAAATCAAGACGTTATGACATCAGTGAAAGGCCCCAAGAAGGCAACCTTAGAGTTCCTCAAGCAGTTTGCAAGGGCTTACCAGTATAACGTCGAGTTACCACGAGGGCTGGAATCAATGATTCTGAATTGATAAGCCCACCCCTCTCCAAAGGAAATGAATTGAAGCCTTCCGTGACGACCATCAGGAAGGCTTCTCTGTTTTTTTCAATCTGCGGCACTTGGGTATTGCCCATTTCACGATAAAATTGTACATTTGCACAAAATATATGAACCATCATGATGAATTTGATTAAACGCATCCTGTCGGGTGTCATCTATATCGCACTGATTGTGACGGCTATCCTGTTGCTGGACAATTCTCCAGTGATGTATCTGCTGGTGTTCCCGCTGATCATTATCCTAGGAATCGCCGAGATGATCACCATGGCCAAAGATGACGCCACACAGTCCTGGCTGGTCAACATCATCGACATGCTGGGTGGCGCCGGAATATTTGTAGCCTTCTACATGCACTATGAGGGAACGACTACCGAGACGCGCGCCTTGTGGCTCCTGCCCATTGTCGTTTACCTGCTGCTGCGCACCATCCTGCAGTTATACCGTCCGCGACAGAATGCTGTCCACAGCCTGGAACGTTCATTTTTCTCATTAGGATATGTGGCGTTGCCCGTGGCTTTGCTCAACTGCATCATGAGTATCACTGCTCCACGGTTGCTGCTCGGCGTGTTCATGTTCATCTGGCTCTATGACACGGGAGCCTATTGCGTGGGCATGTTGCTGGGACGTCATCGCCTGTTTGAGCGCATCTCGCCCAAGAAATCGTGGGAGGGTGTCATCGGTGGCGTGGTAGCCTGCATCGCTGGAGCCTATGCCACACACTACTGGTTCGACGAGTTCTTCCAAGTCCCCGAACTGACCATCTGGTTGGGCCTGAGTGTAGTCATCGCCGTGTTTGCCACCTTTGGCGACCTGGTGGAATCTCTCATCAAGCGCACCGTGGGGGTCAAGGATTCAGGTAACATCCTGCCTGGACACGGCGGCATCCTAGACCGTATTGACAGCCTGCTGCTGGTGGTTCCCGCCGTACTCATCTACCTGCTGCTCATCGTTCCCAATATCCATTGAACGGCACTGCCATGCGTCATCTCATCCCATCGTTGTTGCTGGTGTGGCTGCTGTCACTGTCGCTCTCGTGCGGCAGGGGCGATAAGTCGGCCGAGCAGACCCATCGCCTGCCCGACACGCTCAACGTGGGGACACTCTACAGCCCTACAGGGTTCTTCATCCTCAAGGGCGACACCATGGGCTATGACTATGACCGCATCTGCGACTTTGCCCGTTCACGCGGTATAGCCCTGCGGTTCAAGGTTGCCCGCAGCATGACCGACCTGCTGGATATGCTCAAGCACAAGAAGGTTGACGTGCTGGCCTGCGAGATTCCCGTCACCGCCGAGTACAAGGCGAGGGTGCTCCACTGCGGCGCCATCAACGAGACCTACCAGGTGCTTGTGCAGCACAGCGGCGCCGGAATGATCTACGACGTGACACAACTCATCGGGCGGGACGTGTATGTCGAGAAAGGCTCGAAATATGAGTCACGGCTGCGCAACCTCGATAACGAGGTGGGCGGCGGCATCAACATCCACACCGTTGAGAGCGAAGCGGCCCTCCCCACCGAACTCATCCAGCACGTCTCCCGCCACGAGATTCCCTTCACCATCGTGGACAGCGATATCGCCCAGATGAATCTCTCCTATTACGACAGCATCAACATCGGCTTGAAAGTCAGCTTTGCGCAACGCTCGTCATGGGCTGTCGCTAAGCGTGACAAGTGGCTTGCCGACACCATCAATGCGTGGGCAGCAAGCGCCAATGCCCAGGAATACTCCAAGCAAGCGCTCAAGCACTACTTCGAGATGAACCGCGGCCCCAAACCCGACTCGGTCAAGGTGGATACCCTGGCCGTGACGCCTCCCGGCGGCATTTCACCCTATGACCACGTGTTCAAGCAGTATGCCCAGGAGATGGGATGGGACTGGAGGCTGCTGGCTGCCATTGCCTATTCCGAATCGGGCTTCGACCCCAACGCCACGTCATGGATGGGCGCACGCGGCATTATGCAGGTGATGCCCAAGACGGCGCGTTCATTTGGTGTTGACGAGAATGACCTGGGCAATCCCGAGGTCAGCATCCGTGTGGCCTCCAAGATCCTCAAGGAGCTTGACGGCATCATGCGCAACAAGACCGGACCAGGCGACCGCATCAAGTTTGTCCTAGCCGCCTACAACGCCGGTTCCGGCCATGTCACCGATGCCATCGCGCTGGCCCGCAAATATGAACTTGACCCGCGCGTGTGGGCCGAGAACGTGGAGCAAGCCATGCTGTGGAAGATGGATCCCGAATACTACAACGACTCGGTGTGCTCCAACGGCTATTGCCGCGGCACCGAGCCGGTGGACTATGTTGTTAAGGTACTCAACTGCTACGAGAACTATAAGAAGAATTACAAGAAATAACCAACTCTAAAAAGACGACATCATGAGAAAGAAACATCTGATTATCGCCACCGTTGTGGCACTCTCGGCATCAATGATGATGCAGTCATGTATCGGCAGCTTCGCGCTGTTCAACAAGGTAAAGAACTGGAACGACCATGTAGGTGACAAGTTCGTCAACGAACTCGTCTTTGCCGCCATGTGGATCCTGCCCGTTTATGAGCTGAGCTTTGTTGCCGACCTGTTCATCCTCAACACCATCGAGTTCTGGTCGGGCTCCAATCCCGCATTGGCTCAGACCAAGGTCATCGACGGCAAGGATGCCCAGTACCTCGTTGCCAGCAATGAGAACGGCTACACCATCACCAACATGACGACCAAGCAGGTTACCCGCTTTGACTTCAACGCCGAGGATAACTCGTGGTCGCTGGTGAACAATGGTCAGGAAGTGAAACTCTTCAACTTTGTCGACGACACCCATGTCAACATCCTGACCCGCGACGGCAACTACACCACTGTAGAGTTGTCACAGCCCGGCGTGCTGGCCTATCAGCAGCTGGTAGGCGCCGGCGGCATCGCTTTTGCACTGAACTGACAACATCACCTCTAACAACAAACGAAGAGCGCATCCGCCCGCGGCAGATGCGCTCTTTATATTATAGTCATTTATCTGAATTCTTACTTCAGCCAGTCCTGAACCTTGTCGTTGGGGACCATGCGCTCCTCAAATACGTAAGCGCCAGTCTTCTCGGAGCGGACCATCTTGATCACCTTGCTCCATGAGCGTCCTTCACCAGTTTGAAGGGTTGCAACTACTTTCTTTGCCATATGATTATATAGTTGTTAAAGGGTTCTACTGTATTACTTGATCTCCTTGTGAACGGTCATGCGTTTCAGATAAGGATTGTACTTCTTGAGCTCCAAACGCTCGGTCGTGTTCTTGCGGTTCTTGGTCGTGATGTAACGGCTGATGCCAGGAACGCCAGTGCCCTTCTGCTCGGTGCACTCGAGAATCACTTGCACGCGATCACCTTTTGCTTTCTTTGCCATAATCTGTTACTCCTTTCTTACTTGTTGATAACTTGGATTTCAGTCAGATGACCATCCTCGGCAGCCTTCTTCAGAGCGGCATCGAGACCCATCTTGTTAATGTTGCGCAAGCCTGCAGCCGATACGGTCAGGCGTACCCACTGACCCTGCTCGGGCCAATAGAACTTGCGGTTGAAGACGTTAACGTTGAATTTGCGTTTCGTCCTGCGCTTGGAGTGCGACACGTTGTTGCCCGTGATCGCCTTCTTTCCGGTGATTTGACAAACTTTAGACATAGTTTCTAATTTTGTTTAGTTATTGTTCTTGTTTTACTTTCTCGTTTCATCGACTCGCTACACACGCTTGCCTGTGCACAGAAAAACACAGGCGCAGCACAATATTCCTGGTGTGGACATCCAGCGTGGAGAGGCTGCTCTACCCCACCGGTGTGAGAAGGTCACCGGCATCACGGGATGGAACAACGGTTGGGTGTCTCGCTCGTTTTAATATCGTCCTACGCTTGACTGCCAGGCACTTAGCATCATAGCCTTGACATCGAAGTTTCAACGATCAAGTGTCACACTCTTGACTTGACTAACGCATGAGCATCATCGCCAGCAAGACATGTGCCGCGAAATCGGCTGCAAAGATAGATACATTTTTTGAACTACACAACACATTTACAACACTTTTTATTGTTTTTGCCTGCAAATGCGTTCTTCAAGCCTTGACCGGGAATATTCGGGGATAGTTTACATAACGGAAATAATTTTTTTTTGAAAATATCTTCGTTTTGTTTTGTAAATTCCAAAATTGTGTTTACCTTTGTGCACTCAAGCAAATTCATGTGCTATGGAATGAATGATTGTTTATCGCAAGCTGTGAAGCCGCGAATGACTTTAAGTGCTTAGTAATGGTTTGTTTTACAGAACGATAACCCGAGCCACGAGCTCGGGTTATTCGAAAAATATGATCTAATACCATAATACACAGTGATGGCATGGAACAATTTCCATGCCATCACTGTTATATAGGATATGAAATTTCTTTCTATAAATTCAGAACTTGTTCTGAGTCTCAAATTAGAGCAGCGACACCATGATGTCGTCCTTACCCTCGGCGAAGTTGAGCTTGCCTTCCTTGGCGAGCCAACCCAGAGCGCAGTGCATCTCGTTAACTTTCAGCTTAGCGGCCTTGCGCAAATCCTTGGTTGCGAGGGGCTTCTTAGCGTCATTCAGGGCGTTCCACACGAGACCAGCCCAATTTCCAATGTTCTCTACGTTCATAATTAATAAAACTTTAAACCTTTTAATAAAACAATCAATTTTGAAAAATCACCACAAAGGTAACTGATTTTTAGAGACTCCGCCAAAAAAACTATGCAAAAAGTCATGCAAATAACCGAAAATAGTCATGCAATCCGTTGCATAGGTAACTTTTTGCTACAATTTGATGCTGCTTTCAGATGATGCCGCCCAACAGGCGATACAAGGCGAGCGTGTTGGCAAAGTCGTCGCGCTGACCATCGGTGAGCATCTTGACGTGGCTGATGCCGCTGCTGCCCGTCAGTTTGAAGATCACCCAGTGGCTGTGGGCAAGGGCATAAACCAGATCTTTGTAGGCTGGCCGCAACACATCGTCGCTCATCTCCCAATACAAGCCACCGTCAGCCTCGCCGTATTGCGGCTCGGCAGGATAGAACATGTAGTCAAACCCATCCACATTGAATGTCAGTTGATCGTAATGGAGCGGATCGTCGGCACAGTACTGCACACACAGCCGCAACGGCCCGGCCACACTGTCCTCGAAAGAGAAGGCGAAATACACTTCATTACTGGTCTTGTCACGTTTGACATATTTAGACAGGCAGTCGCCATTGTCATCGACTGTGATAAAGGGAATCAAATCGTCGATGGTGCGGGTCACAGGCTCGTCATGCCAGGTCATGCGACGGATGCCCATGCCGTACTCCTTGATGGAATAATCGGTGCTGATGAGGTCGTCAACGGCGGCCTGCTCAACCGCAGTCTTGCTGGTGTGGTTCAAGCGGTGACCCACTACAGCGCCGCTGTCGGCGACAGCAACAGGCTCCACATCAACAGTGCCCCACACCTCATCGCTGGTGTCCCAAGGGTCATCCTTGGGCTCAGCCTTGCGTGACATCTGCTCCCGCAACTTTTTTATCGCCTTGGCTCGCTCACGCTCGGGATGCAGACGGCGGATGCCAGGCTTGATGCTGGGATCCTTGTCGTCATCGTCATGCACACCCGTGGCGAGCGCCATCGGGGCCACCATCAGCGCAACCAGCACCAGAATAATATATCTCTTCATCATCAACAATTTCCACTAACTATTAACTGTTAACTATTAATTGTTAACTAATTGAAGTAGCAGGAGTTGGGCCTCGAGGGTGGCGCGGGTGATGACGCGGTCGCGGTCGCCCGGCAACTGCTTGACCTGGGACACGATGCGGTCACCGCACTTGGCGGCCATCCAGACGGTACCCACGGGCTTCGTCGGTGTTCCGCCGCCGGGGCCGGCAATGCCGCTGGTGGCGATGGCGCAGTCGGTGCCCAAGGCGCGGCAAGCGCCCTCGGCCATCTGGCGCACGACGGGTTCGCTCACCACGCCATGCTCGATAATGTCCTGCTCGTTGACGCCGAGCAGCTGCATCTTCACCTCGTTGGCATAGCTCACCACCGAGCCCTTGAAGTAGTCGCTGCTGCCTGCAATGCTCGTGATCTGGTGGGCAATGTTGCCGCCCGTGCAGCTCTCGGCCGTGGACAGCGTCAAGCCCTTCTCGCGCAGACGATCGCCCAGTATCTCGGGCAGGCGCTTGTCGCCATCGGCGATGATATGGCCACCCAGGATGTCGTGCAGCTGGCGCGACAGGCGTTCCATGTCGTCGTTGATCTGGCGGGCGTCGGTTGAGGAACCCGTGAGCCTCAGGCGGATGATGCCGCCCTCGGGCAGATAGGCCAAGTGGATGCCGTGCGGCAGGTTGCGCTCAAACTCGTCGAGCTGCATCGCCAAGGCCGACTCGATGATGCCTGTGACGACAAAGGTGCGGAACTCAATGTCCTCGCCGTCGTTGAAGCGGGCCAGCAACTGCGGAATCACGGCACGCTGCATCATGCCCTGCAGTTCGAAGGGCACGCCAGGCATGCTCACCAGCACCTTGCCGTCGCGCTCAAACCACATGAGCGGTGCCGTGCCCATCTCGTTCTGGATGACGCGGCACGACGAGGGCACCATGGCCTGCAGGCGGGTGTACTCGTTGAGCTTGAGGTGGCGGCGTTTCATCACTTGCATGACGTTGCGCTCCACGTCCTTGTCGAGCACCATCTCGCCGCCAAAGTAACGGCACAACGTCGGCTTGGTGATGTCGTCCTTGGTGGGGCCCAGGCCGCCGGTCATGAGCACGACATCGGTTTGGGCAAAGGCCCGGTCGATAGCCAACGCAATCTGCTCGGCATCGTCGGGCACCACCTGCACGGTGTTCACATCCCAGCCGCGCGGTGTCATGTGGCGAGCAATCCAGCCCGAGTTGGTGTCGGTCACCTGTCCAATGAGCAACTCGTCACCAATCGCAAT
>CAJOFM010000007.1 GCA_905233915.1 uncultured Muribaculaceae bacterium
CCCATTTAAGCGATACGTAGGGCATATCTTTAAACTCGCCCAATAACTCCAGATAGGCTTCTTTTAACGGAGTGGCACTGATATAGACAATCCGGTTAGGCAAGGTGTTCAGTTCATGCAGCAGGTTGATTTCTGTTGATCCTTTAAGTTTGACATCGGTGAAGATGCAAGTGAATTCGTCTACCACCAGATTGAACTTGTCCATCATATTGCGATTGATTAAAGCCTCTTTCAGATAAGGCAGGGAATCATAAGTCACCATAATCTTCGGCACTAAAGATCGGCTGTCAAAAGGATTGGGATTGCATCTGAGCAGGTAATTGTCCATATCGGCAACCGTATCATCCATTGTCCCGCTACTCCTGTCGAAATAGAATAGTTTACCCGCTGTCCTTCCATTCTTGAGCTTGCTGGTAATCAAGTTTCTTCTCGGGCTTACAAGGATGTTGGGCTGGCCGTTCGTTAGATAGTAGTCAGTACATCCACAACCACAAATCTCTTTGTTCAGTAAAATATGTCCCTCTGGCAAAATGCTGTCAAAATCGGTCCATTGAGATAGATACTGGTATTCTTTCGGGACCTTTATATCAATTCTTTTCATTTCCTTTATCAATTTGTTAGTTAAGAAGGAGGGTCCAAAACTTTCGCTTCAGGCCCGTCCCTCTTTGAATGACCACGATTCTTGTTAAGCTGCTGCACCTAAGGCTTGCAGTTTGCGTTGCTCTCGTTCCCTTTTCCTTCTGGCTTTTCTCATGCCATCAGAAATGGCCTTTCGTGCAGCTTCGCTCCTCTTAACGCCAAGTTTTGCCAATGACATCTTGCGTCTGGCCTCCTCGGTGTGATGAATCCCTTTCATTCCTCGCCCGTATGACGTATTGAACCCTTCTTCCACTGAATTGAAGTGTTTAATCCATTTTGTCTCGAGATCGTCAAGTTTCTTATCCCGTGTTGACTCATTTACATATTCTCTCTCCTCGAGTATCACAAGTTTCCAGTTCTGCCAGCCATATTTCTCACGAGCACGATTGATCTTTTCTCCTGCATAAGGGGTATAGAGGTCTCGCCAGTCCGCCTGTCGCTTTTTGATATCATCGGTTTGTCCAATATACACCTTTTTGTCATCACCGTTAGCTCTTGCCTCATCGCAATCCGGTATCAGCATGTAAACATACGCTTTAAACTTTTTTTCCTTCTTTTCCATAAGATAGCTTCTGATTTAAGTGGTTATAAACAGAGTTGCTGTCATTGATGAACAGCAATTCTCCTTTTCTCATTGACGCGTTGAAGGCACCAAGCCCCCCAAGTCGCATCTTTGCCTCTTTCCGGTTACTGTACAAGTCACCGTTTCTCAAGTTCTGAATCATGTCGTTTGGCTTTTTGTGAGTTAATCCTTAGTGTCACGCCCATCCTATTGAGCCTGCTCACTAAGCCCCGATAAGCGTCAATACGTCTGCGCTTCTTCGGAATTATCTGTAGTAGGTCCTGCAATGCAATCTCGATGCAGGTCCCATTATCAAGAGGATGGCCATCGTTAAGTGCATCCTCAAGCCTGTGTATATCGTCAGCGTAGGAATCATCACCCTTCACCGACGGCGCGCTAATAATACTCTTTTCCTTTTGAGCCTCAGGAATGGCAGCGCGCACATCCATCGTCGGCCCATGCCATGTCTGCGCCATTGACGAGAACATAGCCTGTAACAACTGTATCATTACTGTTATTTAACTTAAAGATTAATTAACAAACATTTACGCTTTATTCAGGGATAAGGCTTGGGACGGAAATGGCGCGCGTTTTTTACGTTTCTGACATGTAGTGAATCGTTTTATATTTGAAAAAACTGAGATTTTGAATATGTGTGTGCAAAATTTTCTGTAACTTTGCGACAATTCATTGCGGGTCACAGCGGTGGCTGATGCAATGATGACATAATAATTAACAAAAAGCGTTTATTGCGCTTTGTTCTTTGGCTTCTCAAGAACTTCTCACATTACTTGAAATGCCGCCAGAGGCAGAGTAACAATGAATGCTTCATAGGTGTGTTACACACCGCCCTCACGCTTCCTGCGGGTGGCATGGGGTGGTTGTACATATCAGCGTGAGGCTTTCTACGTTGCTCGTTCAGCGGCATGGGCACGTGAGAAGGCCTTTGAGAAGCGGGACGAGTCAATATGGCCTCTCGCTTTTTTTGTACCATTAGCAAAACGTCACTCAAGGGGCCGAGTGGTGAATGTTATGAAAAAACCATGAACGCCGAGACCAAGGCTCGATTGATAGAGCGTGTTAAGTCGCTGGAAGGCCTGACTAATGATGAGCGCAGCGCTTTGCTTGAATTGTTGCGCACCGAGAAGGCGTATGGACTTGTGTGGGAAAACAAGCCTGAGGACGTTGAGGAACGGCTGCGCGATGAACTGCCTGTGCTGGTCGAGGACGAGACAAAGCGCATTATCAGCGACAGCCCCGATGCCCCTAACCACGCCTTAATTGAGGGTGACAACCTGGAGGCTCTCACCACACTGGCCTACACCCACGCTGGCAAGATTGACGTCATCTATATTGATCCACCATACAATACAGGTAATAAAGACTTTGTCTATAATGACGCATTCGTGGATAGCGAGGACGCTTATCGTCATAGCAAATGGCTCTCATTCATGTCCAAGCGCCTGCGCATCGCCAAGAAACTCCTCAGCGACTGTGGCATTATTTTCATCTCCATCGACGACAATGAGCAAGCGAACTTGAAACTGCTTTGTGATGATGTGTTTAGCGAAAAGAATTTCATTGCTCAATTAATTTGGCAAAAGAAGAAAGGTGGAGGTAATGATTCTAAATATGTTGCAACAGAACACGAGTACGTGCTGTTATATGCAAAGAATACATCAAGTTTAAACAACATATTCATTCCCTACGGCCAAGATTACTTAAGTAGATACAAAGAAAAAGATAGCGAAGGTAGATTCTTTTGGGACACGTTTAAAAGAAAATCTGGAAAACAATATTATCCAATACAATGCCCAGATGGTTCTATTTTGCAATATGAAGAAAACGGTGAGCCAATTAGTTGGCTACGCTCAGAGCCCAGATTCTTGTCAGATTTAAAAAAGGGAGAAGCGCGGATAATAAAGGTTGGAGAAAAATGGACAGTACATTTTAAACAAAGACAACCTGCTGGATATAAACCCCGTTCTCTTATGAACGACGTTGGTACAACATCTTCTGGTGCAGATAAATTAAAAGATATATTTAATAAAACTCATGTTTTTGAGAATCCAAAGCCCAATGGTTTAATAGAATTCTTGTTGAAGTTTGGGTCAGAATCGTCGAATGTTCTCGATTTCTTCGCTGGCAGCGGAACGACCCTTCACGCTGTGATGCAGTTAAATGCTGAGGACGGAGGGCAACGGCAGTGTATCCTCGTGACCAATAACGAGAATGGCATCTGCGAGAACGTGACCTACGAGCGTAACAAGCGCGTCATTAACGGCTATACCAAGCCCAACGGCGACCATGTGGAGGGCCTTCATGCCAATAACCTGCGCTACTATCGCACTGCCTACGTGAGTCGCAACCGTACACCCCAAAACCTGCGTCGCTTAGTCGAACTTTCAACTGATATGCTCTGCATCAAGGAGAATCTCTATACCGAGTGCCGTGAGTTCGCTGGAGTCAAGACTCGCAAGCAGTTCTTCCGCTACTTTGAGCAGGGCGGCAAACGAATGCTCATCATCTATCGTGAAGAATATGTCCCTGACCTGGTGAACCTTATTGATCGGCTTGACCTGCCCGATGGCAAACGCATCAAGGTGTATGTATTCTCACCCAGCGAGGATCCCTGGGCTGGAGAGTTTGAGCCGGTGGAAGACAAAATTACCCTGTGCGCCCTGCCGATGGCTATTCTCAATGCATACCGTCGCGTGTTGCCCAAGCGTCGCAAGCAAGTCATCTACGTCGATCAAGAGACATCCAAGAAGCCCGAGGTGCCAGCATCGGAACCCACATTGTTTGACATGAACGAGGAAGGAGGTGCCCAATGAAAGAATTGCAATATCAACAGAAAGCCATCGCCGAACTCACAGACAAGGTGATCACCTTGCTCAATACCGGCGAGAAGCGTCGCAAAATCGTGTTCCAGGCACCCACGGGCAGTGGCAAGACCGTGATGGCCTGTGAAGTGCTTGCCCACATCGTTGAGCAACTTCAAGACCGTGGCGACAGCCGATACCAGGAAGTCGCCTTCATCTGGTTTGCTCCCCGCAAACTACACTTGCAGAGTTATGGCAAGTTGCGACTGGCCTACGAGGAAAATAACCGATTGTCTCCAGTGATGTTTGATGAGTTGGATCAGAGCGAGGGTATTCAGCCTGGTGAGATCCTGTTTGTCAACTGGGAAAGCGTCAACAAGGACACCAACATCATGGCGCGGGACAGTGAGGCGGGAGCAAGCATCTATGAGGTCGCCCGTCGCACCCGCGAGGAACTGGGTTTGCCTATTGTGGCTATCATTGACGAGGAACACATGTTCTGGAGCAAAACTGCCGACAAGAGCAGTCAAGTACTGGACCGCATCAATCCCAACGTGGAAATCCGTATCAGTGCCACGCCCAAGACCCATACCTTGTATAATGTGGTGGTCGAGCGAAATGCTGTGATTGATGCAGAAATGATCAAGCGTGAAGTGGTGCTGAACCCTGATATCGACGTGAACATCAGTGATGAGCGAACCCTCAATCAGCATCTGATAGAGACAGCCCTGACCAAGCGACAGCAACTGGCAGATGCCTATAAAGCGCTTGGAGTTAACATCAATCCGCTGTTGCTCATACAGTTGCCTAATGACACTAAAGAGAGCATGACCGTTGAGGACAACAAGATAGCAGAAACCGTCAAAGCCTACCTAAGCGCCAACCCCAAATGGAACATCACGCCCGAAAACGGGCGACTGGCCCTCTGGCTCGCAGGGGAGAAATGCAACCTGCCTAATATTGAGGAGCCAGACAATATGGCCGAAGTGCTCCTGTTCAAGGAAGCCATTGCCCTTGGCTGGGACTGCCCACGTGCTGCCGTGCTGCTCATCTTCAGGAAACTGGAGAGTGACACGTTCACCATCCAGACCGTGGGACGCATCCTGCGTATGCCTCAGCAGCGCCACTATCCTGATGGACGACTCAACGTGGGTTACGTCTATACCGATATAGCCAAGGACAAAATCCAGATTGTCGCCCAGGATGCCAGTTACATCCACAATAACGCAGCCATCGCCTACAAGCGCAAGAACCTGAACGAAGTGATGCTGCCCAGTACCTACAGCGAGCGCCCCAATGCCGGTCGCAACTATTTGGGACCTGACTTCAGGCAGACACTCTACAAAACCGCTGAGGAGTTCTTCAATATTGAACGCGCCAACGCCAGCCTGTTCACATTTGAGCAGTTGGCAGCCATGAGTGATGAGGCCGATATTTCTGCCCCGTTGCCCAAGAGTGACGACGACCGCATCAACGAGAACCGCCTGAAGGTTAAGACCAGCATCCGCCTTGACGTGAAGAATATCAATGCCGAAATACCCGTCGATGTGCATTTCCAAAATGAGGAACAGATTATCAAGGTCAACCAGATCAAGTATGCACGCACGATGGGCGAAATAGACCGCGTTTTCATCACCTACATCAACGGCAAGGGTGGACAATTTGAAAGTAAGGGCCGGTCAGACAAGATCGCCAGTTACCTGCTGGAGTTGATGGCCGATTTCTTTGGTATCTTTGAGACCGATGCCAAGAAGGTCATCCTCTATCACGATAACAGGTCCAAGTTTGACCGTCTGCTCGATATGGCTCTTGACCGCTATGCCAAGAAGCGCGCGAGTGCCCAGGCCGGTAAGCCAGCGAGAGTGTTCACCGACTATGACTGGACTGTCCCCGAGGAGCGCATCTATGATAACGACACCCATCACAAGGTGCTCTGCGATATTCATGCTTTGGATCCATTTTATGAACTGAATCAAGCATCAAATCCAGAGGTGAAATTTGCAGCCTTCCTTGAGCAAAACCAGCAAGATCTGGACTGGTGGTACAAGAACGGTGACAACGGCAAACAACACTATGCAATCCGCTACAAGACCAGCGACGGCACCGAGGGGCTATTCTACGTGGACTTCGTGATCAGGATGAAGGATGGCAAAGTCTTCTTGTTTGATACCAAGGGTGATGCTGGCGCAGGTGACATAGACCCTGAGGTTGAGAACAAGCATAACGCCCTCATCGACTACATCAACGAGCAGAACACTAAAGGAAATAACCTGCACGGTGGTATCATCAAAAATGACCAATACGGCAACTGGATCTACAGCCCATTGAAGATTGAGGATGCCAGTGATACTACTGGCTGGAGCATTTTTGACCCACATCAAGCATAACAATAAAATCAAGTAACGATATGGCTAAGGATAAGACGATAAACAGCATCTTTCTGCATTACGGAGTCCAGAGTGACGACATGCAGATCATTGAGCAGGCCTGCCGTGATAACGACATCGATGCAGAATGGCTCAAGGAACAGATTCTCAAGCCCTACAACAGCCAGCGCAACGACGACAACGCTGTCAAGGACGAAAAGGCCGACGAGAAAGAGAAACGTGAGAAGAAAATGGTGAACAAAATCCTGAAAAAGGCCCTTAAAAACATTCCGTCATGAAGATAAAACGAATTATAGCCGAGAACTACAAGACCTACAAGGCTTTGGACTTGAACCTGGAGGTTGCGCCCGATCGTCCCATCATCCTTATTGGAGGCGCCAACGGCTGTGGCAAAACGACCCTGTTTGATGCCATCTATCACGCACTGTATGGTTTGAAAATCAAGAATGCCAAGGAATTTGAAGAGCTGTTCAATGCCGGAGTGATGCTGGAGTCAGGCATGGATGGCAAGAGAATTGTGCTTGAGATCCACTTCTCGGGAATGGTTCTGGGCACTGAGCAACAGTACTCGCTACAGCGCTCCTACCTGCTGTATGACCAGCGCGTGAGGGAGTCAGTAACGCTCAAGATGGGCGGGGCTACCTATCACTACGGTTCTGAGGCACCGGCCTCACAGCGTGCCACCAACGAGGAAATTGTCAACAAGATACTCGCAGCCAACCTGCCCGCTGCATTGAGCAACTACTTCCTGTTTGACGCGATGAAGACCAGCGACCTCGTGAAGGAAGAGTCCATTAACAAACTCATCCAGAACAACATCAACATGGTGATGGGCTTCAACAAGTATCACCAGCTGCAAGAGGGGGCTGAGGCATTGCTGGCCGAGAAGAAGGCAGAGCGACTGGAGAACGAGAACCAGCGTAAGGAGTACTCAGAACTTGTCAAACAGAAAGTCGAAAAAGAAAAGGAACAGGAAAAAGCCGAAAGTGAATACACCACTGCCATCAACTTCGCTAACGACAATAAAGCCCTTTATGAGCAAGTGAAGCAGGGACGCGATGCCGACGACGTGACGCGCGACAAAATGCGACAGATTGAGGAGTCGATTCGGGCATTTAACCGGAGTGAAACCGATTACCGAAAGAGTGCCGACACGCTAGCGAGGGAACTGGAAACGCGCGTGGTTTTCACCAAATTGGCAAGTATCATCCGCACCGAGGTAGAGGTCATCCTCAATGCTAAGCGCCAAGTCGCTACCGCAAGAGGCAACATTTTGAGTGATAGTCAACTTAAACGTATCACCCATCAGGTAGTTGAACTGATTGAACAACGCTACATCGAAACGGGCAGGATTGACGTGGACCTGATTGTGAGAGAACTCAAAGACCTGCAAGAGAACGAATCTGTTGTCAGCGACCCCTACGCCCACTTAAACGAACAGGATATGCAACAGCTGGAGCAACTTGTTAATTCCGCTGTGGTGAATCCGTTCAATGCCTTGGCAGAACAGCGCGACCGCATCAATGCCGAGGCCGAGGAACTGCCCCGTCGCCAACAACAGTTAGACGATTACAGGAAAGCCCTCAACAGTTCGGACTACTCGATTATTGAGCTGTATGAGCGCAATAACAGGCGCATTAACGAAATCAAGGACAACATCGACGGTATAAAAGATGAGATAGAGAAGTTACAGAAACGGATAGCAACCTACGACTATGACATTCCACAGATACCCGACCCGCAGTATGACCTGTTATGCAAACTGCCTGATTTCTTCAAGGAACTGTCACAACGACTGCTGCGCTCCAAGAAAGCCCGTATCGAGAACATGATGCGTGACCAGTTAAACAAGAATCTGGTGGTCTATGCCGGTGTGATTGGGCGCGTAGAACTGTCTAATGCCGGCAGCGATGAGACATCCTTCAAGATATACCACAAGAACGGCAATGAAATTTTCTTGAGCCAGTTGAATGCAGGAGCCAAGCAAACCGTCATGCAAGTGCTGCTCAAGGTCCTGTACTACTTGGGGGACTATGACCCGCCCGTGATGATTGATACTGTGATGGGTGTCCTTGACAAGGAAAGCCGTGAGGTCATCCTGGAGAGCTACTTCCCTGACCTTGCCGATCAAACCATCTTGCTCAGTACCGACACCGAGATCACCACTGAGCGCGACTTTGAGAAGATTCAAGCCTACGTCGCCCGCACCTATACACTGCACCGTGACAAGGAGAACCAATGTACAACTATCACCGAGGACTACTTCGGCTGCAAAACCAGGGAGGATTAAGCCATGAGTAATATTGATTGCCTAACAGTAAAGGGCGTCACCGCTATCGTCGGGATGCATGACCGCATTCAGGACGTGAAAACCGCATTGGAACAATGTATCAACCTCAAGGAGTATCACGTTGAAAATATTCGCCCTATCACACTGAACAACAGTATCGTGCTGCGCATTTGTCTGTTGGCTGGCTTGAGTGATAAAACTCCGCGCACTGAGGATGATATCAACGACTTTAAGATGCAGATAGATCGAACTCCATACGCTTCGACATTCTTTACCAAATCCCATATTGGAGACCTCTTTGAGGCACTATTAAAGTTACGTTACAGTGACGTGGATTTAGATTGGAGTTATGCTGGCAACGTTAGCAAAGCAATAGGTTGTGAAATATTGCGTGGTCGTGAGGTATTGATGAAGGAAGGTGGCATCGAGGACTGGCTCTGCCATATACCTACGATGGCTGGAGGCAGGATGGCTGCGGCTATTCCCGAGTTGAACCTGAGAATCGGTGAATATGAGAACGGTATGGATGCCATGCTCGACATCAACAGCCGCGCCATCGCCAACACGCAAATCCTTGTTGCCGGTACGACAGGCTCGGGCAAATCCAACCTGCTGGCTGTGCTGATTAACCAGATATGCACCAACTCGTCAGATTCACACTACCCGGTCAACTTTCTGCTGTTTGATTACAAAGGAGAGTTCTCGGATCCAGCAAACGCTTCATGGCTTGAGAAGTTTGATACTGATAGTGGCGCCATATTAAGACCTGTTGAGCGCCCACTGCCGTTCACGCCGTTCAAGGATTTCACAGGTAAACACATCAATGAACTAAACATGTACGCTACCACAATGGCCACTGCACTGAAGGCGATCACCAGTGTCACCATCAGTGCCAAGATGGAGGAACGATTGACCGAGGCCATCATCAATGCGTACCGAGACAATAACTTCAAGCCCGTGACCTTCCAGGACGTGCTCGACAACTACACTCAGTTACTTCCTGAAAAGAAACAGGACGATGCCGACAGCGTCGTGGCTGCGCTCAAGCAACTCGTGCGTGCCAACCTGTTTGCCGACGAGGACAAGATCGACCTCATCAATGACTGCTACATCATCGACCTGGGACGCTTTGAGAAAGACGGCATCCTGGCCAAAGCCATCGTCTATTTCGTGATCTCGAAGCTCTATAACATCTATGAGAGCCTTCCCAAGCAGGCCGCCGACGAGAAACGTGTGGAACTGCGTCATTTCACCATCATCGATGAGGCCCACTATATGCTCAACTTCGAGAATAAGCCCTTGCAGAACCTCATTGCCGTTGGACGCAACAAGGGCATGAGCATCATCCTTGCCACTCAGAACATGGAGAGCTTCAAGAGCAAGTACTTCGACTTCTACGCCAACGCCCAGTACCCGCTGATTATGAAACAACAACAGCAGAACGACGCTGTGCTGAAGGACCTGTTCGCTGTCACGGGCGCAGCGCTGAACGAACTCAAGCAAGCCATTGCCGGACTGACCATCGGTGAGCTCATAACCAAGGATGCGACCAACATGGCCCTGGGTATCGGCCGTCACTGGCAGAAGATCAAAACCACTCACTTAATATGACATGACAATGGAAAAACTGAAAATTGCATACCAAGCCGTCGATCTGCTCAAGTCTATCGATATGCCCATCAGTGCAGAGCAAAGTAACATCATCGCAGAACTTGAGAAAGAATATCTGCGTGACGAGGTGATTCCACTGCTTGAACAAGAAATGTTGCCCCTTGTTGAGAAGATGATCAACAACTTTGACATGGAGGTAACCTACGATACCGAGAGTGGCCTTGATATTTCGGTCGTGGAACAGCCCGTGACTCAACCCGTGTTGTTCGATGATGATGCCGTACAGAGAACACGACAGAAGAGATATATCCTCAAGGTCACGTTCCCTGATGGTCGTGTATCGTGCCATAGAATCGTGTGGAAGACCATGAACGACGTGATACGTTACGCAGGCCCCGAGAGGGTGCAACAGTTAGGCATTATGGTTGCTGGGCTCAATCTTGTTTCAAGTGAGTTGCACGAGCTTGAGCGTTACCGTGCAGCTAAAAGGAGGTTGCACCTGGACTATATGTCTATGGCCACACCAATACGAATACGAAATATGAGCAGATATTGACCATCAGCCGTCAGTTGGACTTGGGACTGAAGGTTGAAAAAGTAAGCATTATTGGCGATGAGGACTGAGGAACTGAATAAAGCACATGAGGCCATCGAGATGCTCAAGGCACTAAACCTGCCCGTGAGCGAAGCGCAGCTTGAGGGTATAGCCAGACTTGAGAAGGAATACCTGCAAGAAAACATCATTCCCGAGGTTACAAGAGAGATGACTCCATTCATTTCGCAACTGAGGCATCGCTTCAAGCTCAAGGTGAGTTATCAGCCAGAGACGGGGGTGAGTATTGATTTTGTAGAGGGTCGCACCGAGGCACCCCGTAACATGTCTCCTGGTCGTCGCACCCGATACTCCATCGACGGTGGCGAGTTCATGAACAAGAGACGCTTTGTATTTACCGTTGTCAAGCAGTACATCGCTGACCATCCAGGTATCACTTTTTATGACCTTGAGAACCGTTTCCCGTCATCGCTCAGCCATAGCCCGCTGAACGGAGTAGTGCGCAAGTATGACAGTGTGATGGCTCGCTTAGCCGACCAGCCCGACCTGCGCAATCGGTTTTTCTTGGAAGACGATGAGGTGCTCACGCTATCCGACGGCATCAAGGTCGTTGTCTATAACCAGTGGGGTGAGAACTTCGACAAGTTCCTGGCCGTGGCACGAGAATTACACACCGTTGACTGTTTTTAGTTCTCAAGATATTTTTGAGTTATGACTGTTTGGGAAGCATACTGTGACATCAAACTGCGCAATCTGTTCAAGCACGAATGGTTGCCAGCCCAAGGAATGTCCCCAGCCAAGGCGCAAGACACGATGACCAAGTTCAAGGTGTATATTGACCGCCTGAAGGGTATCCCCGATGTTATCAGGCTTAGAGAAATTGATACCGTCGAGGCGATGATGTCCACGTTGGATGAAATTTTCACCGTCAAATGGGCAAACCACATCAACGCCAAGTATAGCGACATGCCCAAGGTATATAGGCAGTATGGAATCTTCCTGCAAGCCCTTGAGGCCAAAGAGAACAAACTCATCCAGACTGGCGAAGCTGTGATACAGCCTGATGATATGAACTTGAGTAATATCACCGAAGTCCCAATCTCAGAAATAGAACAGCCATACATTAAGGAGGACGGTAAACTGTCGCTGATTACCAACCCACGGCTTATCTCCTTGCTCTATGCCATCATACATCTTCAGTATCCCGCTACTACCGATTTCTGTATGATGGCTATCAATAGATTCTACGGCCAACAGTTTCCGCAGATGAGTCCTTCAGATTGGAGCGGTCTGATTGCCAAGGTCTGGTTAAAGGCCACTGAGAAGCCCAAATCCAAAACAGGCATGAGGCACTACAAGATCCACCTCACAATGGATATGGGCATTGTTGATGTGACTCTGTCTCCAATCGATGCCCTCGTGTTTGTTATTGGCAGGATAGGGTTTGAGCGTGCTGAATCCGCTCGCTTCCACTTCATGGGAATGCCCATCGTGACACGGCATATTCCCCACGGCAAAGAAAAGTTTTACAGCACGGTAAATGAACAATGGTTTGTCCTCGGGGCCGGTGACGCAAAGGAGAAACGCAAAACCATCTTTGCCTATTCACAGAAATTCAACATGGACATCAAGACCGAGATCGTGAAGTAAACCGCCTTGGTGCCTATGAGACGCTCACGAAATCCTATAATACTTAGGACGTCAACAACAATTGGCCCCTTCTCGCCCTTGATGAGTGTCGCCTGGGACACTACTTCTATGGCCTTGATGATTACTTCAACCCGCTGCGTAATGGCTATATCCCCCTGACCGGCATAGAAGGCCGTGGACTCCCTCTGCCACCCCCAGGCGATAGCGATACCCAGTCAATCTACTAAACGCGCCCAGCAGCCACGTATGGGCACAAAAAAAGGAGCGACCCTTGCCGCTCCGCTACCTTTATTCTCCTCAAAACTCTAACTCAAATGACGTTTCTCTTCTTATAGTCCTCAGTTTTAGAAATTAATAGTACCGTTGGAAATATAACACTAATATCCTTTCCGTTGATATATGAAACCAAAAGTTGTTATTTAGACTGCCATCACGGCAGGTTCTCCTTGACCCTGGTTGCGAACAGTGCGCCAGGGGTCGTCATCTGTGTGAGCAGCACAGGCCAATAGAAGGGCGCATCCCTCCAGCCGTTGGCTTGCTTGCCCTCCTGACGAATCATCAACACCACAGGCTTGTCGATGGCCTTGGCACGTGCGGGTCCCAGATCACTAGTACCATTGTCGGGCGCATTGGTGAAGACGCCGTTTTGCTTGGTACGGCTGGTGTTACGACCAGTGCGTCTGGCCACCCAGACCTTGCCATTGGACGATTTGCTGCAGTGCTCTAATATGGCCTTCTGCGCTTCAGGCTCAAGCCGGTATCCTGAGTTCCCATATTTGGAGCCATACACATAGGTGGACTTGATCTTCTCCAGAAGAACCAGGAGGTCATCAACCGCCATCTCGATGAAGCCATTGGCATCGGGCGTGCCAGCCTGAAAAGCAGCGTCAAGTTGTGCATCAATGTCCATGATAGCTTTCCCGATCGTTCGCTGGCTACCCGTTTGGATGCCTCTTGCGAAGTAGCGCATCTGGGGCTTCACAGCGAGGATGTCTGAGACCATGACCTTGTTACCGGCGCAGGGGCGGATATTGCTGGCTGCACCGAGAACCTGGACCTTGAAGGGCTTACCCGTCCCCGTGCTCCCCAGCTGCTCCCTCAAGTACTCGTCCAAATAATAGACGTTCTTGAGTTGATTATAGATATCGGGTGATGTGTAGAATCGCGTGACTGCCATGTCCTCCAAGGGGCGCGCACCGAACATGCGTTGATGCTGCGTTACCGTGTCCTGCTGGAATGTCAAGGGACAACGGCCATAAACGAAACTCAACAGATTCCTTATGGTAACGCCTCTATCGAGTATATTGCCGCCGATGAAAATATTGACGGCAGCATCAAGTCGGAGCTCACCAGTGCTCTGGTCAAGCAGTGCATATACGTCGTTGTCACTGTTGACTACTCTGACGCAATGGTTGCTCGAGATAAAGATGTCCTGTATCTCATCAAGTACATCATCAAATGTAGGGAACGGGACAGTGATGAACTTCTGATTGCGAGCTTTCTGGCTCGACGCAGCAAAGTCATAATAACCCTGCTTCAGCATGTCCTCTACATCCTGGGACAGTGAGCCAGTTGCAAAGGGCTTTGTGAGGAAGCGCATAATGGTGCTCACAAGATTGGCTTGCCCATTGTGGTAGACCTTCTTTATCTGGGTATGGACGATCATGCTCGACTTGAAGTCCAGGCCTTTGGCGCGCTGCTGGATGCGTCGGATAGCAGTACCGGCCAGATACTGCCCGATAGCGAAGATGAGTTCTTCGTCGTTGCCTTGACCGCCAGCCAGCAGGTTGATGGAGTCTTGGCCGAGAGGACGATACAAGTGACTAAACATAGAGTTGGGGTCACTCGACTCATCAAAATATTGCTTGCCGCCAATATAAGCATTGTGCATGGGCACGAGGCTCACAAATCGGGGGCGGATACTCTTGATGCGCTTGTTGTCCAGGACGAGTTCCCCATCAGGCTGCAGGAACAGGTTGTATGGTGTGGCTGTTACCAACAGTACCCTGTGGTACTTGAGCAACTTGCGGAAATCGTTGATCTGCTTGCCGATTGTTGCCACCTGTGTCACGCATTTGGGCACCTTGCCTTTAGGAGTGGTCTTGCTCTTGCCAACCTTGTAGCTGCGTGAGGCGTAATCCGCCTCATCGTCAATGATAAGCACTTTCTTGTCCTTCATGAATGGACAATCCGTCTTGAACAACTTGATGAGAGCCTTCAGATTGTTGACCTCTTTTTTGCAAACGATAATCAACTTGCTCTTGTTGACGTTCGCTTGAACGAGCCCGGTTTTGCGCAATGCCATGATATCGTGGATTTCCACGGTGGCCGCCTGGTTGAGGTTGCTCGACGGCTTGAGAGGAGCGAAGTCCTGCTGAAGCCTGCTGAGCGTCTGCTTGGCGAGGGCGTTGGTGCCCTTGGTGAACAGCACCGCAACATCAATGCCACGGTCACAGCACAAACCTATGATGTGCTCAAACGTGTCGGTTTTGCCGCCTTGGACATATCCCAGCAGCAGGCCAGGGTCCTCGGCGTGAGGTCCATTATCGAGTAACTGCTTCACAGTGTCCTCGATGCACTTGCGTTTGTCGGCTGTTAACGGGTACTTGGCATTCGCTTGCAACTCATCGTAGATAGGGGTTGCAGACTTTTTTACGCCAGCCGTCTTGGCCGACGGGGACGAGGCCCCAAGACTATTTCTACTATAACTTTTAGTCATATAAACTACTGTTATTTAAACTACTGTTATTAAAAAAATAATTCTTTCCATTTTCACTTAATATTGTTGGGCTTGTCGGAGGATGCGCGACTCGCCCGTGAATAAAAAACTCCGCATCGAGCTTGACTAGCTGCTGCCTTTAAGTTGGGCAGTAGCCCCGTTGTTGACGGCACCAGGCCGTGAGATCATTCAAACCTACTAAATCAAGTCGTTGGGGTTGTGTGCCCCCTTGAAACTGTCGATTAGTAGTTCGCGCGCGGCGTCGGATAGTTGTGGTATACCACGCCATCCAACAAGTGACCGTTAGCTATCTTGTTACCACGCTGGCCCTTCGCATTGAAAGCACCCCACTGTTTAAAAAAGAACTCAGTGCCACTTACACGAGCGAGATCGCGCAAGTTCAGAGCCCAGTCTTTTTGCATTGGGCGAGCCTGAGGACCACTTTCACCACCCACTACGATCCAATCGATGTTTCGGAGGTCAAGACCCAAAGTAGCCAGGTCGTCGAGGCATGGCTCAATGCTCAACCAGCGAACAGGAGCAGCGATGTTGCGCAAGTCATCCACTCTGGTGAGCGACCTCTTGCAGCCACACGTAACACCAAGCCATGCGTTGGCCGGGCAACGGTGCGAGGTGAAGTAGCTGGCCATACGTGCACTGCGCTTGGTCAGGATCTGGTAAGTGATCCAGGGTGTACGTTCAACGACGTCAAGAACTTGGTCGATAAACGACTCAGGAACGTCGGCGTGGAACAGATCACCCATTGAGGGCAGGAAGCACAGGAGCTCCTTGTTAGGGTCCGTAGCCAACGGCTCATTCAAAGCATCGGGGTGGCACGTCACCTTGAAGCCGTTGCTGTAGCGCGGATTACCCATAGCTTGCAGGCGCTTAGCAAATGCCTTGGCATAGCAGTGGTCACACTCCTCAGTACCAGCATGTTGGCACCCAGTTACGGGGTTGAAGCTAAACTCAGTCCAAGAAATAGAAGTTCTATTCATATATCTATTTCAATTTCACGGGTTTAGGTTAATAGATAACGTGTATAGGCCTTATCGTCATAGAGGAACCACCCTATACAATGGTTCCAGGTGCCAATACGTCAAGGATCGTAGTGCTGCCGTTTTGGTTGGGTGGCAGCCACCCTTGGTTGAGAACGGCGCTAAGGCCGTGAGATCGTTGCAATCGTTACCCATTGTCAGTTAGCTGGCGCTTTTACGCTTGTTCCACCTGAGTTCCTCGCAGTCCTTCAACTGTTCAAGTACCAGGTCGTAATCAAAGAGTAACACCTTCCCTGCTCTAATCACAGCAGGTGACGCCAGCGTTGCCGAAGGACCAGCCAGCCATCTGCTCACGGTCGAGACAGATACACTCAACGCGCGGGCGAGTTCCTTCTTCCCGTGGAGCAACTTCTTGTCTTTCGCCTGCACGGGTGAAGACTTCTCGGCTACAGCAACGTCGACGGCGTCGCGGATAAGGCTGGCGATTTCTTCGCCAGTCATGTCAACCACTCGTTTGCCGAGCAACTGATCGTTTATGATATTTTTCTTCGTTTTCATCGGTTTCCATATCGGCAACAATTTTACCGTCGTGCCAAGGGGAGAAAGGGGATAAAACGCACACAGATAAATATCTAAAAATCAGAAGAATGAGTTGTTTTTGGGGCTAAGGGGACGAGATAATAAATTTATGATCTGCTGACATCTGCCATTTTGGCTTGTCAGGGTAGTGACAAAAAGTCCATTTTGGGGTGAATATGTATAGGTAAAGGGCTGTGTGACGTTTGTACGGTGATCTGTGACTTGGCCATTGCATTAGGGCTAACATCATTATTGCGTGATGGTGCCATTGATTTGTGTTTATGATGAAAAAGCATTATCTTTGCATCACGAAAACACAGTTATAACTATGAGTAAAAGAAATGTTGAATCCGCAGCAATGGAGAAACAAGACACGTTGTTGGCAGCCCTTCAGGGTATACTTGATGAGCGGCACGATGATATGTGCATGTTTAAGTTGGAGTCTATGTGCTATCGACTGAAGTGTGCGATTATCGACCACAGCTTGAAATTGCCTTCATTGTCTGCGTTCCGGTACTATGTCAATGGAATCACATCTGCAGACCAACTTGCTGTTGTCGCGGAAATGTTGCACGATTGCTGGATCTACTCTACATTGGAGTTCTATGATAGGCCGATAAAAAAGACTTTCAGATTCGATGATACTAATTTAGGGGAACACGGCAACGACTTGAATGAGAATAAATACTTGAATATACTTCACGAAAAGTATAAAAAGGTGTATTTTTTTCAAAGCAGGGCACCTAAAGACTATGAGACTTACCTTGTTGAGTTACACTCTATCGTCACAGAATTGGGCCGTAAATTTAACCTGAAGATTGACGAGAGATTTGTGCTGACTCCATTTTTGGACACCAAATTGAATTTGCGCACGCTGAGGGAAGTGTATGATTATTTGGTAAATCAAGGATGTCTAGAAGCTGGTAAGCAGAATGATTTTGTTAGCATATTTAATGTGTCAGTATTAGCTTTACCGGCCAAGTTGAGATGGTTAAAAAAGGCGAAGAGAACAAATAAAACGAGTTTCTTCTGTCTGTTAAGTCTGATGAGGATGTTGTCAAGTGATGCTGTTGAGGATACCCAAGTGAAAACAGTTATTGCTACCGTTTTCTCTGAAGAAGATGGTACGCCGATTAACGTGGAGCAATTGAAGGAACGCAACGTGAGCCCTGAGCAGAGGCTATTCGACAATGATATCCAGAATATCATATCGAAGCAAGTACCGGAAGGTCAAAAGGGGGGTACATTGGGGGGAAGCACCGAGTAGAAATAAAAATAAGTGACTGAAAATCAGCCACTTATAAGATCCATTGTGGAGCATAGCGGACTCGAACCGCTTACCTCAACACTGCCAGTGTTGCGCTCTACCAGATGAGCTAATGCCCCGAATTGCGGATGCAAAGGTAATGCCATTTTTTTAACTGACAAATTTTTTCGTAAAAATTTTGCTTATTTTTCTTTATCAAGACGCTGCATTGATCATTGTGTGGGCAAAAGTGTGGCAAAATGCAAAAAAAATGCCATGGAGTGGGAAATATTTTAGTGCTTGAGGCGGAATATTGAAAAAAACATAGTACTTTTGCAGGAAAATTGGTAAACTGCGCTCAAAAATGGAGTTGAAAGATAGAATTCAGAGCATGACGGACAAGGTGGAAACCTTGGGACGCCGTTATATTGCGCTCCAGAACGAAAAGAAAGAGATGGCGCGCCAGATTGAACGCCAGGAGTTGGAGATTGCCAAGTTGGAAAAGGAATTAGCCCAACTGAAGATCGACAACGAATTCCTGAGGGTGGCCCACTCTGTTCCTGCTAACCCGGAAACGGTTGCACGCTACAAGCAGCAGATTGCCAAAATGGTGCGGGACATTGACCGGTGCATCAAACAGTTGAACGCTTAAAACGATTATCAACCGTTATGGCCGACAATAATAAAGTGAAAATATGGATACAACTCGCCGATGCTAACCAAATCG
Source organism: uncultured Muribaculaceae bacterium (assembly GCA_905233915.1). Classification (GTDB taxonomy): domain Bacteria; phylum Bacteroidota; class Bacteroidia; order Bacteroidales; family Muribaculaceae; genus Sodaliphilus. The sequence goes on from CAJOFM010000007.1 coordinate 18,784, forward strand.
CCTTGAGTATCAACCCGGACGAGGAGGAGAACTATCGGAAAGCGGAAGAACTTGTCAACACCTTGTGGACCAAGTGGATGAACCGCTTTAATGACACGTCGAACGATGTGCTTGCCAGGGTTGCGTTCCAGTTTGCGCGTCTCTATCTTGAGGCGTACGGTGAAAACCGTCAGGTCAATGAATCCCTTGCTGACATTGATAATCAACTCGATGCCCTGTTGGGTAACGAAGAGTGAGTTTAGCCCTGCCCGCATCCCGATGGGTGCGGTGTCATGACGAAGACATTGATATAGAAATTAGGTTCCTGCACCACTTTAGGATAGATGTTATACTGAGCTGGAAATCAGCGCAGTGTGCTTGCTTCCTATGGTGGCGCTATTTGTTTAATATTTAACCAATTGTAATGAATATAATAGTAATTGTGATTATAGCCATTGTGGCTATGTTAATTGGATGCGGAATCGCGCTCTTCCTCTCAAAAAAGAATGCAAAGTCGCAAGCCAACGAGATTATTGAGAAAGCTCGTCTTGAGGCTGAAGTCCTCAAGAATAACGAGGTGCTGAAGGGTAAGGAAGCCGGCATGAACATCAAGAGCGAGGCCGAGAAAGAGGCCAATGCGCGTTTGACCAAGGTGCAGACCAACGAGGCTAAGCTCAAGCAGCGTGAGATGGCTCTCAACCAGCAGCAGAGTGAGCTCAAGCGCCGAAGCAATGAGGTGGAGAACCTCAAGTCGAGCGTTGAAACCCTCAAGATGAATGTGGACAACCAGATGGCTCTCCTCGACGACCGCAAGAAGGAGATTGACAAGATGGAGATGACCGTGCGCGACACTTTGGAGCACGTGAGCGGTCTGTCGGCCGAGGAGGCCAAGGAAAAACTCATCGAGTCGCTCAAGGATGAGGCCAAGACCAATGCCGCCAGCTATATCAACGATATCATGGATGATGCTAAAATGACTGCCAACAAGGAAGCTAAGCGCATCATCATCGAGACCATCCAGCGTGTGGCTACCGAGACCGCTGTCGAGAATGCCGTGACTGTATTCCATATCGACAACGATGAAATCAAGGGCCGCATCATCGGCCGTGAGGGCCGCAACATCCGCGCTCTGGAAGCCGCAACCGGCGTCGAGATCGTAGTTGATGACACCCCCGAGGCTATCGTGTTGTCGGGCTTTGACCCTGTTCGCCGCGAGATCGCCCGCCTGGCTCTGCATCAGCTCGTGAGTGACGGTCGCATCCATCCTGCCCGCATCGAGGAGGTGGTGGCCAAAGTGCGCCGCCAGGTCGAGGAAGAGGTTATTGAGACGGGTAAGCGCACGGCTATCGACATGGGTATCCATGGCCTGCATCCCGAACTTATCCGACTCATTGGTAAGATGAAATACCGCTCCAGCTACGGACAGAACCTGTTGCAGCACTCGCGAGAGACGGCCAACCTGTGTGCCATTATGGCCAGCGAGTTGGGCCTGAACCCCAAGAAGGCTCGCCGTGCCGGTCTGTTGCATGATATCGGCAAGGTGCCCGATGACGAGCCCGAACTGCCGCATGCTCAGCTGGGTATGAAGTTGGCCGAGAAATATAAGGAGAAGGCCGACATCTGCAACGCCATCGGTGCTCACCACGATGAGGAAGAGGCAACGAGCCTGTATGCACCCATCGTCCAAGTGTGTGACGCCATCAGCGGTGCCCGTCCTGGCGCCCGCCGCGAGATTGTAGAGGCTTACATCAAGCGTCTGAATGACTTGGAGCGTCTCGCATTGTCTTATCCTGGTGTTGTCAAGACCTATGCCATCCAGGCTGGTCGCGAATTGCGCGTGATTGTCGGTGCTGACAAGATCAGCGATGCCGAGACCGAGAAACTCTCCAACGAGATTGCTCAGAAGATTCAGGACGAGATGACTTATCCCGGACAGGTGCGCATCACCGTTATCCGTGAGACTCGCGCCGTGAGCTACGCTAAATAACAACTGCGCGTACCACGATGGACGAGAATAAGAACATCCCAGTAAATGTGCCCGAGGGTACCGACACCTGCGTAAAATGTGATGCCGGAGCCTGTAGCGGTGGCTGCTGCGATGGTGACATCGGGCGATGCAACCTGACGTCCACCAACTGGCTTGACGATGTGCCTGACAACGAATTTGAAATTGTCGAGGTGCTCTTCAAAAACACACGTCGCGGTTTCTATCGTAACAGCGCCCGCATCCCGCTCAAACAGGGCGATTGGGTAGCCGTCGAGGCTAATCCGGGGCACGACATCGGTCGTGTGGGGCTCATGGGCCGTTTGGTCAAGAACCAGATGAAGCGCGTGAACCTGCGCAAGGACACCGAGTTCTTGCGTGTCTTCCGCAAGGCCAAACCCACCGACATGGAACGCTATGAGCAGGCCAAGGCACGCGAGGAAGACACGATGATACGCTCGCGCAAGATTGCGGTGGATCTGGGCCTGAAGATGAAGATTGGAGACGTCGAGTATCAGGGCGACGGTAACAAGGCGATTTTCTACTATATCGCCGATGAACGAGTGGACTTCCGCCAACTCATCAAGGTGCTTGCCGACGTGTTCAAGATTCGTGTTGAGATGAAACAGATTGGAGCCCGTCAGGAGGCTGGCCGCATTGGCAGTATCGGTCCCTGCGGCAGGCCATTGTGTTGCGCCACATGGATGTCGAGTTTTGTGTCGGTATCCACGAGTGCGGCACGTTTCCAGGACATTTCCCTCAACCCGCAGAATCTGGCTGGCCAGTGCGCCAAGCTTAAGTGCTGCATCAACTTTGAGGTGAATACCTATGTCGAGGCCATCCGTCAGTTGCCGGCCAAGGATGTGCACCTTGAAACTAAGGACAAGACCTATTACTACTTCAAGGCCGATGCTCTCAAGCGCGAGATCATTTACTCCACCGAGCGCAATGCTCCTGTTGAGACTGTTACGTTGACGGCGGCTCAGGCATTTGAAGTTATCGCTCTGAATAAGAACGGTGTCAAGCCCGACAGTCTCAAACCCGATGAGGACGGCAAGAAGTCGGCATCGCCTTTTGGCGACCTCCTGGATCAGGACAGCATCAGCCGCTTTGACAGCAAAAAGAAAAAGAAAAAGAAAAAGAAATCGAGTGGCGACAAGTCTGCTGGCGAGAATAAGCAACCGCAACCGAAACCTGCTCCCAATAAGAGCGAGGGCGCCGAGGCTTCCAATGGCCCTAAGCCTGAGCGCAAGCAGCATTCCAACAAGCGGCGGCAAGACCGTCAACAGCGTCCCTTGAAGACCTTTAAACCTCGCAAAGAGGCCAATGCGTCTCAAAACGGCAATGCTCAAGGCAAGCCAAATAACGGAGGAAACGAGTAAACGCCCCGTGCGTTACGTGATAGCACATGCGGTGGCAATGACGATAGTCGTTGCCGCCGCCATGCTCATCATGGCAGGCTGTGAGCGTAAACCGGTGCTGACTCATTCTCGCTTCAAACATCTGCCTGAAGCCGGGTGGCACAAGTCCTTGCCGTTGTCGTTCAAGCCTGAGTATGATGATTCCACCAGGGCTTATGACCTGACGCTTGCCCTGCGGCACGACAATAGTTACCCTTACCGTAATCTGTCCCTTGTGATGGACGTCTTCACAGCTGACTCGTCGGTGAACCGACAAACCGTGGACATTGCTCTTGCCGACGAGTATGGTAACTGGCTGGGCGGAGGCTTCGGGGCCCTGTATCAGCAAGTGTTGACGATAGCGCGTGGCGTGAAACCTGATGAAGCCAATACGGTCGTTGTGTGGCAGGCGATGGAAGGGTGTGACACGTTGCGGGGGCTGACAGATGTGGGCATTATTGCAACTCCCCACTAATTTATTTGGTCAATTCGTTAAAAATACCTAATTTTGCCACGATTAAAAACTGTTATCATGAAGATAGATAAAGCCGAGGCCCGTCAAATGGGTATTCAACTGCTCAAGTATGGAGTGATAGGCGTGCTCAACACGCTCATCACGCTTGTGGTTTTCTATCTCCTGAACACCAGGCTGGGCCTTTCCTATGGTATCTCTAACGTGACAGGTTATGTGCTTGGTGTCATCAACAGTTTCTTGTGGAACCGCAATTGGGTATTCAAAACCAAGAAAAATTTCAAGCGGGAGCTGGCACTGTTTGTTTGCGGCTTCTTAATCTGCCTTGCACTGCAGTTGTGTGTGAGCTGGATTCTGCTCGAGGGTCTGGGCTGGAAGAACCTGCCCGACGACATCATTCCCTTCTTCCCGATGCAGAAGGCTGGTCAGAACATTGTCATGGTTCTCGCCATGGTGGCCTATACCTTGGCCAACTATATGTACAACCGCACGGTCACCTTCCGTGTTGATCCTAAAGGCACTCCCGGGGATTAATTCATTTTTTATGGAAAAGGTTATTCAGATTCCAAGGCAAATGATTGCAGTGGCCGTTGTGCTGGCTGCATTAGTATCGTGCAGTGCTATGGCGCAGCAGAGTAATCCGTTGGCCGTTCCCGAGGTTGCGCTCGACGAGTACGGGTATTTCACGGTGGCAGACTGTCCCACTACCCATGACGTGCTTGAGGTGAGGCTTCATAAGGGGGAATACTGCATTGATAAGGTGGAGATTTATGCCGAAGGGATGTTGATGCAGAGTGTCCCCATAAGTGAGGACGATGCTATCACCCGCGAGGTTGTGCATTTCATCGACGCCAATTTCGACGGCAATGTCGATATCTTGATTGGCCCAGGCTGCAACCGCGAATACAGTGCCTTGATTTTGTGGGATAGGGAACAAGAACTTTTCGCTCGTGCATCTAACGATGGCTTTACGGTTTTCAACGGCGACTTTTACTATGATCCTGAACGCATGGTCGTCTATCGCATGACATCCAGCTCGGCATTTGAGACTACCGGCACCATGATGGTGTGGCAGGGCACTGACCTTCAAAGTGAGGAAACCTTCCTCCAAGTGTTTGACCCCTTTCAGTATGACTATCATCATGTCACCCACCGCTATACCGTGCGCGGCTATTATTCCGGCGACGATGTCATCAGTACCGATAGCCCCAATGATATAGGTTTCCCGTGGGACCGATGGGTCATTACCAATTATAATGAGTAACGAATCAAGAAACCGCCTTCAGAAATGAGGCGGTTTTTCTGATGCTTACATTATGGTTATTGGTGTTTTTTCTCTAACGCCAGGAGGGTTTGTTTCTTGTCAGGACCCGGGGCATAGCCGCCCAGGGTGCCATCAGCATTGATGATACGGTGGCAGGGAATGACAATGGCAACGGGGTTGTTGTGATTGGCTTGTGCCACGGCTCGTGAGCTTTTGGGCTTACCCATGCGCTTGGCTTGTTCGCCATAGGAGATGCTCTCGCCGTATGGTACCCGCTGCAATTCTTCCCAAGCAGCCATCTGGAACTCGGTGCCTGTGATGTGCAGGGGCAGCGAGAACTGGCGACGTTTGCCGTTGAAGTATTCATCGAGTTGTTTAATGGCTTGGGCGAGTAGGGGAGTGACCGCCTCCACTGGCTGTAACTTCAGTTTCTTGGCAATCTTGTCGATGTCGTCCTTATTCCATCCAATGAGGGCAACGCCTTGGTCGCTTGCAGCGATGTGTATGATGCCCACGGGCGTTTCCATTGTGGTGTGGCACAGTTGTCCCTTGTGCACAGGCTCGATACCCAATTCAGTGGCTTTGTCCAGCATGAGACGGTAGGCCGAGGCATAGTCATTGGTGATGTCGCCGTCGAGAATGGCATCCTTGATGGCATCCTTGATGTAGCCCACGGGGCGGGAGGGTTCCAAGCCGAAGGTTGTCATGATTTCTTGGCCGTCAACAGGCGGCTGGAAGTTGCGCACGCGGTCTTTCTCCTCAATATCCACCAGTTTCTGCTTCACCAGGTCGAAATTCTCGCGGAATCGCTGCACCTTGTTTTGGTTCTTGCTGGTGATGTCGGCCTTGCACAAGGTCATCAGGTCATCAATATCGTCGCCTGCGTCAAACAGCAACCGCCTGACTGCGCTGTCGGTCACCTCGTCTTCAACGAGGGCGATGGGACGCATGTGCAAGCCCACGAGTTTTTTCACATATTTCATGTGCTCGTTGAGCGGCAGACGCATCTTGGCGAAAATCTTGGGCACCATCTTCTCGCCGATGAAATTGTGGTTATGGAAAGTCCACCCCATCTGCGCATCCCAGCGCTTGGTGCGGGCTTTACCCACATCGTGGAGCAGCGCGGCCCAGCGCAGCCACACGTCGTTGCTCGCTTCGGCCACGTTGTCGAGTACCTGCAGGGTGTGCATGAAATTGTCCTTATGGCCGCGTCCGTTAACTGTTTCCACGCCCTTGAGGGCCGCCAACTCGGGAAAGATGAGCGGCAAGAGACCGCACTCGTCGAGCAGGGCCCAGCCTCGTGAGGGCTGGTTGCTGCGCATGATTTTCATCAGTTCCTCGGCGATGCGTTCACGGGTGATGATGTTGATGCGCTTGGCATTGCGCCTGATGGCGTCGAATGTCTCAGGAAAGATGTCAAATCCCAGCTGTGTGGCAAACCTCACAGCGCGCATCATCCTCAACGGGTCGTCACTGAAGGTGATGTCAGGATCAAGAGGCGTGCGGATGATGCGCCGCTCCATGTCACCGATGCCGTCAAACGGATCGAGCAACTCTCCATAGCACTCCTTGTTCAGGCAGATGGCCATTGCGTTGATGGTGAAGTCGCGGCGTTTCTGGTCATCATCAAGCGTTCCGTCCTCCACGATGGGATTGCGGCTCTCGCGCTGGTAGGACTCGCGGCGGGCGCCCACAAATTCCAGTTCCCATTGACGCGTCTTGACCTGAGCGGTGCCATAGGTGCGGAATACCGCCAGATGGGCACGTTTGCCCAACCTGCCTGCTACCGCACGAGCCACCTCGATGCCGCTGCCCACGGTCACAAAGTCCATGTCGTTGCTGGGCCGTTCAAGAAAGATATCCCTGACGTATCCCCCGACAACATAACACTCGCGATGCAACTCATCGGCAACGCTGCCCACCAGTTTCATGACGGGCAGGTCAATGTGCTCCTGTATTTTTTGACGGTCAATTTTCATGAATTGCGCTTTTTTAGACTGCAAAAATACTGCTTTTTTGGCTCAATTCTTGCGCATGTTTACAAAAATCACTAATTTTGCACCGTAAAAACGGCAGGAAATAAGCCGTTATCGATTCAAAATCAAAAATTCCCGCAATTTTTCTGAGTCTTTTTTGAGCTAATTGACAAATCAATTAATGTCAAATCCATTCATGTAATGTGATGACTGATTGAGAATTGCAGGATAAAACAAAACCATTTTATCTAGAATTTTTAGCGCAGGATTGCGCGATAAGGTGCTCCACATCAGGTGATATTTTAATCCGGTGGCACCATTCAAACTTATATAAAGTATAATATGTACAACATCGATCAACTGAATCAAATGAGTGATGAGCAGCTACGTGAGCTGGCCAAGTCTTTGGGGCTGAAGCATGTCGATTCATCAACCCGTGATGTACTCGTGTATGATCTTCTAGACCATCAGGCTGAGACCGAAGCGGCTAACACTCCTGAACCCACCACTACTAAGCGCCGTCGTGAACGCATCGCCCGCCAGCCGGCTGCAAAGGCCAATGGCAACGAAGTCACGAAAGATGATGCTGTGGCAACCAAGAACAAAAAGAATCAACAGAATACAATCGTGGAGACTCCGAAACCTGAGCCCACACCACAAGAACCCGCTGCAGCTCCTGAAGAGCAACCTGCTGCGGCAGAAACTCCTAAGCGCAAGCGCGGACGTCCCTCGGCTGCCGAGAAAGCAGCTCGCGACGCTAAACTAGCCGAGCCCCAGGAGGAAAATGCCGAGGAACCTAAGGCCCAGAAAGCGGAGCTTCCCGCTGTTCAAGCTGAACCGACCAAGCGTCGTAGCCGTGCTAAGGCAAAACAAGCTCCCAAGGAACCCGTGCTTCCCTTCGATAACATGGATGCCATTAGCGAGCAGCCTGAACAGGCACCTGCTGAACCGGAACCCGTTGAGTTCACTCAGGAAATGCCTGTCGAACAAGAAGCGCCTCAACCCGAGCGTGAAACCATTGAGCGCGAGGACGTGTCATTGAACTCGTTCTTCAATACTGGCAGCGGCTTTACCTTCAAGCCCCGTTCACAACAGGAGCGTGAGGAGGCACAGCGCCGTGCCGAGGAAGAGCGTAAACGTGCCGCTGAACAGGCTGCAGTGGCGCCCATCGTCATCCAGGAACCCAAGGTGGTCAAGGAAAGCAAGAATAAGAAGCGCAAGATGAAACTGCAACAGCAGCAGCAGATTGCCGAAGTCAATCCCTATCTGGACCAGCCTTACAATTTCGAGGGCATCCTCGAGGCACAGGGTGTGCTTGATATCGCCCCTGAGGGTTACGGATTCCTGCGTTCCAGCGATTACAACTACCTGACATCACCCGATGACATCTATGTGCAGCAGTCGCAGATCAAGGCCTATGGCCTCAAGACCGGTGACGTTATCGAGGGTACCATCCGTCCGCCCATGGAGGGAGAGAAATACTTCCCCTTGAGTGAGATTAAGCTAATCAATGGCCGCACTCCCGCCTATGTGCGCGACCGCGTGCCCTTTGAGCATCTGGTGCCCCTGTTCCCCGATGAGAAGTTTGACCTGGTGAGCAAGCGTCATCCCACTGTGTCGCAGCGTGTGGTTGACATGTTCTCGCCCATCGGCAAGGGACAGCGCGGCCTCATCGTCGCTCAGCCCAAGACGGGTAAGACAATGCTCTTGAAGGAAATCGCTAACGCAATTTCTGAGAATCATCCCGAAACCTACATGATTATCCTGCTCATCGACGAGCGTCCCGAGGAGGTGACCGACATGGCCCGCAGCGTCAATGCCGAGGTCATTGCATCAACCTTTGACGAGCCCGCCGACCGCCATGTGAAAATCGCCGACCTCGTGCTCAGCAAGGCCAAGCGATTGGTGGAATGCGGCCATGATGTGGTCATCCTGCTTGACTCGATTACCCGTCTGGCACGTGCTTATAACACTATCGCCCCGGCATCGGGCAAAATCTTGACCGGTGGTGTCGATGCTAACGCGTTGCAGCGCCCCAAGCGCTTCTTTGGTGCTGCACGTAACATCGAGGGGGGTGGTAGTCTCACCATCATCGCGACAGCGTTGACCGAGACCGGCTCCAAGATGGACGAGGTCATCTTTGAGGAATTCAAGGGTACAGGTAACATGGAGCTTCAGCTCGATCGCAAACTCTCTAACAAGCGCATCTTCCCCGCCGTGGATGTTATGGCGTCGAGCACGCGTCGCGACGACCTGCTCTTGCCGCAGGACACCCTTAACAAGATGTGGATTATCCGCCGCTTCTTGAGCGACCGCACCTCGGTCGAAGCCATGGAGTTTGTCAAGGAACGCATGGAACGCACCCGCGACAACGAGGAATTCCTGCTCACCATGCAGCAAGACTAATTTACTAATTGTTGAGGACGATGGGACGCATCATGGGCATCGACTATGGCCGCAAGCGCACTGGAGTGGCGGTAACTGATCCGCTCCAGATTATCGCTGGCAATTTGGCGACCGTACCCACCCACACGCTCATGCAGTTTATCAAGGACTACATCGCGCGTGAACAGGTGGAACGCATCGTCATCGGCCAGCCCACTCAGCTCAACGGCCAGCCTAGCGAGAGCATGAAGTACATCACACCATTTGTCAACCGCCTGCGCAAGGAGTTGCCCGAAATGCCTGTCGTGATGTATGACGAGCGTTTCACGAGCACCATTGCCCATCAGGCGATGATTGACGGTGGCATGAAGAAGAGCGACCGCCGCGACAAGGCCCGCGTTGATGCCATTGCCGCTACCATTATCCTCAACGACTACTTGCAAAGTAAACAAAACAAAACCAACTAATATCAACTGATTATGGTCTTACCGATTTACATTTATGGCCATCCAGTACTGCGTGCCGAAAATGCTACTGTCACTCCTGACTATCCCGGCCTGCAGGAACTGATTGAGAACATGAAAGAGACGATGTACCACACCCAGGGCATCGGCATTGCCGCACCCCAGGTGGGCGTTAATGCCCGCATTGTCTATATAGACGTTGACGTGCTCGCCGAGGATTTCCCCGAGCTGAAGGGCGTGAATATGGTGCTCATCAACCCCGAGATTACTATTGACGAGGAAGCACCTGAAATCTGCCGTGAAGAGGGTTGCTTGAGTGTGCCGGGTATCCACGAGAATGTGTACCGCCACGAGAAGATACATCTGCACTGGCAAGATGAGCAGTTCCAGGAGCACGACCAAGATATCGAGGGTTACTTGTCCCGCGTGATCCAGCATGAGTGTGACCATTTGGACAAGACGCTCTTTGTGGACCGCATTTCGCCTATCCGCAAACAGCTCATCCGCAGCAAACTCAACAATATGATAAAAGGGAAGGTTTCATGCAGTTACCGCTGCAAGGTGGCGCCTGCAAAACGCAGGAAATAAAATGAAAGTGGAAGATGTCTCACGACAGCCTCCACAAACCTTAAATCTAATACCATGAAAAACACACTTGCAAATGTACAATGTATTTTTTGAATTGTACAAATATTTTAAGAAATATTTAGATTTTTATATATAAATTTAGATTTTGTTATGGCTTATTATTGCCCGTCAATATTCTATAACTGAATGATGGCAGGCGGTACTTGAAAATGGATAGGTCGGAACATTGACCATGTGATGCCCCGTTTGGTGCCGTGACAGTCGGGATGGCGTTTGATTATTAATTTTTTCAATTTTATTGAAATATGAAACAGGGAAATATGAACATGCATGAGGAAGTTGCACGATGCCTATTGTGCAATGAGGCACCTTGTAGTCGTGCTTGTGGCAAGGGTGATGTTGCCAGGGCTATTCGTGCCGTGCGATTCGGCAACGAGGCAGTTGCCGCCCAATGGCTGGAAGGTTGTCAACCAGAAGATTTGGAGAGAGCCGAACAGGCGTGCATCCATTACGACCGTCCCGTCCGCATTAGCGAGATAGTAAGGCAGTTGCCTGCTGCAACCGCTGTGAAGGAATTACCCAGTTTGGCCATTGAATTTTGCGGTCTGCACTGCGAGAACCCGTTCTTCTTGGCCTCGTCATCCATTTGCACCAACTATGAGATGGTAGCCCGTGCTTTTGACGCGGGTTGGGCTGGTGTCTTCTACAAGACGATCTGCATGGACGACATCAACGAGGTGTCACCGCGCTTCGACGTCGTTTATCGTGAGGGTGACAAGGGTGACTTCAGTGCCCTTCGCAACATGGAGCAGTTGAGTGAGAACCCCGCCGAGGTGGACTTCGACATCCTGCGCCGCCTCAAGCAGAACTATCCCTCCAAGATTGTAGTGGCTTCCATCATGGGATCCACCGAGGAACAATGGATTGAACTCGCCAAGATGGCCGAGGCCGCTGGCGTTGATGCCGTGGAGCTGAATTTCTCGTGCCCCCAGATGCGCATTGCAGGTATGGGTAGCGACGTGGGTCAGGACCCTGAGTTGGTGACATTCTATACGGCCTATGTCAAGCATTCTGTGTCTATCCCTATCATCCCCAAAATGACACCCAATATCACCTTGATGAGCAATCCGGCCATGGGTGCCTATTTTGCCGGAGCAGACGCCATCAGTGCCATCAACACCATCAAGAGCGTGACGATGGATGAGCGGGCCGAGGTGTCGGGAAAATGGACCGTCTCGGGTCTTTCGGGACGAGCAGTAAAGCCCATTGCTCAGCGCTTCATCCTTGAGATGGCCAAGAATCCTGTGATGAAGAACCTGAAGCTCAGCGGCATTGGAGGCATCGAGACCTGGCGTGATGCGCTGGAGTTTATCCAGTTGGGATGCAGCAACCTGCAAGTGTGCACCTCGGTCATGCAGTACGGCTACCGCATCATCGATGACCTCAAGCTGGGATTGCAGCATTACATGGCAAGCCGTGGCATCAATAAACTGGCTGATCTGGTGGGAGAGCAACTTCCTAACTTCGTAAGGCCCAGTGAGATGGACCGTGAAACCGTTGTTTATCCCATCTTTGACCGTGACAAGTGCATCGGCTGTGGACGCTGCCACATTTCATGTATGGATGGAGGCCATCAGGCCATTACCTTCGGCGATGACCGCTTGCCGCATCTGGTAGGTACCAAGTGCGTGGGTTGCCACCTGTGCCGCCTCGTGTGCCCGACGGGTGCTATCGGCGTCTCCAAGCGCGTGCCCAAGCGTTCCAAGTGACACTGTTGCGACACATAAAAATAAAGTGGTTGCCCCGATGAAGAAGCAACCACTTTATTTTTTTGACTGACAGTCTATCAGAACTTCATACCGAAGGCAACCTGGATGTTGCCGTTCTTGGCTTTGGCATCTTCAATGTCGAACACACTGGTTAAACCCAAGTTGTAACGAGCCTGAACAAAGGCGTTGTCGGTCAAGTTACATGTAGCGCCCAGTCCCAGACCAAAGTCAACCGTGTTGGTTAAATCCTTGAGATCAACGGTCTCCTTTGCCTCGATATTGCCGGCTTTGCCCGAGGCAGTCATTTTACTGTACACGTTGAAACCCACCTGGGGACCAAAGTCGATGCTCACGGCAGGTGTCACATAGTACTTGAGCATCACGGGCACGTTGATATAGTTGGTGTGGTATGTGCCTTTGGCTACAACGATGCCAGGAACATCTTCAATATTAACATCCTCGGTCTCCTTGCCACCCTGGGCAGCGAAAACGACCTCGGGGGCGATGGCAAACCTGGGATTGAACTTGTATTCCATCATCAAGCCCACTTGATAGTTGGGTTGCATGCCATGAGGCACATCTTTACCCCAAAAATGAGTCAAGTCAAAACCCACCTTTCCACCAAATTGAACTTGAGCCATAGCGCTCATGCTAACGATTGCAACAGCAATCAAAACAAAAAATTTCTTCATAAAATCTCTTTCTTTTAATAAAGCGTTTTATAGTTCTCTGAATTATTAATGTGCCTTTTCTTGCAAAAAAGCTAATTTTTGACAAAATGAATTCCGCAAGGTTTAATCAACCTAATGAAAAATACCATTTTTAGTATAATCTAGGACACTTATTCCTTCATTTGGAACACTTAAGGAATGCAGATGCCCCCCTAAAGCCTAAAGCCTAAAACCTAAAGCCTAGCATACTGCTTGCAGTATTGTTGTATGCCGCAATTCAGGCAGTCGGGGCGCTGGGCCTTGCACACGTAGCGGCCGTGCAGCAATATCCAGTGGTGGGCATCAAAACGCATTGATTCGGGAATGTGCCGTGCCAAATCTCGTTCCACATCGTCGGGCGTCTTGCCTTGTGACAGGCCCAAGCGGTGCGACACGCGATACACGTGGGTATCGACAGGGATAGTCGCTTGACCAAAAGCGGCACCCAGCACTACGTTGGCAGTTTTGCGACCCACGCCAGGCAGTGAGGTCAGGTCCTTCATGTTGTCGGGCACTTGTCCGTCAAATTCGTCGACGAGTTTCTGAGCCATGGCCTGCAGATGTGCTGCCTTGCTGTTAGGGTAGGATACGCTTTTGACGTACTGCAGGATGTCCTCCACACTGGCGGCAGCCATGGCTTGAGCAGTGGGGTAGGCGGCAAACAAGGCAGGTGTGACCATGTTCACCCGTTTGTCGGTGCACTGGGCACTCAACATCACAGCCACCAGCAACTCAAACGGGTCGCGGTGCTGCAACTCGGTCTCAGGGTTAGGCTGATTCTCCTTAAAATACTCGAGAATTCCCTCGTATCTCTCCTTAATCGTCATGATAGGTGTTAGGTTTTAGGCTTTAGGTGATAGGTTTGATTATTAGCTAATGCCTAAAACCTAATGCCTAAAGCCTCATTGATGATTGCCCCTGCAATCATCAATGCGCACTCTTGAACTCGTCGAGGAAGCGGACGTCGTTCTCGCTGAACATGCGCAGGTCTTTCACCATATACTTGAGGTTGGTGATGCGCTCAACGCCCAAACCGAAGGCGTAACCGCTATACACGGTGCTGTCGATACCGCTGGCCTCAAGCACGGCGGGATCCACCATGCCGCAGCCCAGGATCTCGACCCAACCCGTGTGCTTGCAGAAACCGCAGCCCTTGCCGCCGCACAGCATGCAGGTCACGTCCATCTCGGCACTGGGCTCGGTGAACGGGAAGTAGCTGGGACGCAGGCGGATTTCGGTCTCGGTGCCGAACAGTTCCTTGGCGAAGTGCAGCAGCACCTGCTTCAGGTCGGCAAACGTCACGTTCTTGTCGATATAAAGGCCCTCAATCTGGTGGAAGAAGCAGTGGGCACGGGCGGTGATAGCCTCGTTGCGGTAAACGCGGCCGGGGCAGATGATGCGGATGGGCGGCTGCTGGCGTTCCATCGTGCGCACCTGTACCGAGCTGGTGTGGCTGCGCAGCACGATGTTGCGGGTCACGTCCTGGTCGTTCTTCTCGATGAAGAAGGTATCCTGCATGTCGCGTGCGGGATGGTCGGCAGCGAAGTTCAGCGCGCTGAACACGTGCCAGTCGTCCTCAACCTCGGGGCCATCGGCGATGGTGAAGCCCAGGCGTGAGAAGATGTCGATAATCTGCTTGCGCACCACCGAGATCGGGTGGCGTGTACCCAACTCAGCGGGGAATGCCGGACGGGTGATGTCGATCTTGTTCTGCTCCTTGGCCTGCTGCTTGGTTGCCTCGCGCAGGGCATTGATCTTCTCGGTAGCGAGGTTCTTCAGCTCGTTGAGCTTCTGACCCAACTCGCGCTTCTCCTCGGGAGCCACCTCGCGGAACTCGTTAAACAATGCAGTTATCTCACCTTTCTTGCTCAGGTATTTGATACGCAAAGCCTCCAGTGCCTCTTCATTTTCGGCCTTAAGGTCTGCAATCTGCGCCTTCAGCGCCTCTATTTTGTCTTTTAACATAGTCGTTTTCTTTGAATTAACGTGCAAAGGTACGATTAAACGAGCGAAAAGCCAAAGAAAAACTTTTTTTTCTTTGCTTTTCCGAGTGTGAGTACCTTCGGCCGAATGCCAACTGGAGGATTAAACGAGCGAAAAGCCAAAGAAAAACTTTTTTTTCTTTGCTTTTCCGAGTGTGAGTACCTTCGGCCGAAGGCCAACTGTACAAATTACTATTCAGTTAACAGTTAACAGACTTCAGTTTTTTTGTGAAGTGCCCTTGTGAAATCTATGAATTTTTTTTGCATACATCAAGAAATGTTCCGTAATTTGCATATAACTTGTTCATGTGATGATTTGGTTCAGCGTTTTTCTGTTGCGCTATATTGCTATAAATCAACTGTATGTGCAATTGTTGACTATTTTTTTTAATAAGCAGTTAATACCTTTTATCTTTAAAAATGATTACGATGAAAAAGATTCAAATTCTTCTTATTGGACTGATGTTTGCTATGCCTTGCTGTGTATCTGCCCGAAACTATATTTATGGAGATGTGAATGGCGACGGCGAGGTAAATGTCTCGGATGTCAATGCCGTTGTTGGCGTCATTTTGGGAGACTATCATCCCGATACAAGCCTTGTTGGTAGCTGGTTGTCTGAGTATGCCGTTTATGATGATGGAGATAGATTTAATATTCCTACCGAAATGTGTGTGTGTTTTACCTTCGATGAGGACCAAACTGGTACATGGGGCTGTTATGTTCGTCACAGTTACCCCGATAGCAGCTATTATTCAATAAGTTATACTCAATTGCGATGGGAGCAACAAGCCAATCGTTTAGCTGTCTGGTTCGATGATGGTTACCATGAGGAGATGTACTATGGCTTCAATGAAGACGGCTATTTGCTATTATCAATTGATGCGAAATTAACAAATTACACCGCCTACCGTCCTGTCGAAACACGCTATCCTCTCGGATCAGGCAAGCCTGGCAAGGATTAACACCTTCACACCCAATGCAGGGTGTAAAGCAAGTTTATAAAATGTAGTCAAACAACTCCCCCTCTAATCAAAGAAGGGGAGTTGCTATTCCATTGGGAACTCTTTCAAATGGACTCAGGCTTTTGAAATCAAGGTTCGCGGCCTTCGACGATGGCCTCGGTGTCGCGGGCGATCATGTACTCCTCGTCGGTGAGGACGACAACGACCTTGACCTTGCTGTCGGGCAGGCTGATCTCGCCTTCCTTGCCGCGCCACAGGGTGTCGTTGAGTTCCTCGTCGATCTTCACGCCCAGGTACTCTAACTGGCGGCAGACGCGCTTGCGGGTCTGGTACTGGTTCTCGCCCACGCCGCCGGTAAAGGCGATGATGTCCACGCCACCCAGCTCGGCAGCATAGGCACCGATGTACTTCAAGATGCGCAGCTCATACATGTCCAGAGCCAGCTGTGCGCGCTCGTTGTTGTCCTTCTCGGCAGCGTCTACCACGTCGCGCATGTCGCTGCTCAGGCCTGTGATGCCCAGCACACCGCTCTTCTTGTTGATGATGTTGAGCATGTCCTTGGGGCTCAGGTTGTACTTCTCCATGAGGAAGAGCAGGGCGCCGGGATCGACGTCACCCGAGCGGGTTCCCATCATCAGGCCCTCGGTGGGGGTGAGGCCCATGGTGGTGTCGATGCTCTTGCCGTCCTTGACAGCACTGATGCTGGCGCCGTTGCCGATGTGGCAGCAGATGATGCGCTTGCCAGCGGGAGTCGTGCCTAACATCTCACACACGCGCTGGGTCACGAAGCGGTGGCTCGTGCCGTGGAAGCCGTAGCGGCGCACGTGGTCCTGGGTATAATACTCCATGGGCAGGGGATACATGAAGGCCGACTTGGGCATCGTCTGGTGGAAGGCGGTGTCAAACACGCCCACCTGGGGAACGCCGGGCAGCACGGCTTCGATGGCCTCGATGCCTGCCATGTTCACGGGGTTGTGCAGCGGAGCGATGCCGTAGCACTCGCGTATCATGTCCTTCACCTCGTCGGTGATGAGGACGCTGCGGCTGAACTTCTCGCCGCCATGCACCACGCGGTGACCCACGGCGTCGATTTCCTTCAGGTCCTTGATGCAGCCATACTCGGGGTTGATGAGGGCATCGAGGATGGCCTTGATGGCACCCTTGTGGTCGATGAGGCCCAGGTCGATGTTCTTCTTGCTGCCGTCGTCAAACTTGAGCTTGATGAAACCGTCGGGCAGACCGATTTTCTCCACACCACCCTCGGCGAGGGTCTTGTTCTCCTTGATCTCGATGAGTTTATACTTGGCAGAGCTGCTGCCGCAATTCAATACTAAAATATTCATTGTTTATTTGTTATAATTTGTTTTCTATTACCTAAAGCCTAGAGCCTAACACCTAAAGCCTATCACCTATTAATCGCCTGATTGCAGGTCAGGATGACGGTGCGGTAGATGTCGTCCTCGTTGCAGCCGCGCGACAGGTCATTGACGGGGGCGGCAAGACCTTGCAGGACGGGACCCACGGCCTTGGCACCGGCGATGCGCTGAACGAGCTTGTAAGCGATGTTGCCCACACCCAGGTCGGGGAACACGAGCACATTGGCGTGACCGGCAATGTCGCTTCCGGGAGCTTTGCTGGCACCCACACTGGGAACGATGGCGGCATCGGCCTGGAGTTCACCGTCAATCTTCAGGTTGGGATTCATCTCTTTAGCAAGACGGGTAGCCTCAATCACCTTGTCCACGCGCTCATGCTTGGCGCTGCCCTTGGTCGAGAAGCTCAGCATGGCGATCTTGGGATCGTCGATTTCGGCGAGCGCGCGGGCGGTACGGTCGGCGCTCACGGCAATCTGTGCAAGCTGCTGGGCATCGGGATCAGGCACCACGGCGCAGTCGGCAAACACCATCACGCCGTTGTGGCCGTAGGGCGAGCCCTCGGGCAGCAACATCAGGAACGCGCCACTCACGGTGCTGATGCCGGGGGCGGTCTTCAATACCTGGAAGGCTGCGCGCAGCACGTTGCCAGTGGTGTTCATCGCACCGGCAACCTGTCCGTCGGCATCGCCGGCCTTGATGAGCAGGCAGCCTAAATATAAGGGATCGAGCACCTTCTTGTGGGCATCCTCGATGGTCACGCCCTTGGATTTGCGCAACTCGTAGAACAGTTGTGCGTATTTCTCCACGCCCTCGGCATCCTTGGGGTTGATGACTGTGGCCTTGTCGATGTTGTTAAGTCCCAGCTCGCTGGCTTTGGCCATGATCTCGGCCTTGTCGCCAATGAGGACGATGTCGGCGATGCCGTCGGCAATGATGCGGTCGGCAGCCGTCAGCGTGCGGGGTTCGGTACTCTCGGGAAGAACGATGCGTTGCCTCTTGGCAATCGCGTTGCTTTTCAGCTTCTCAAACAAAGGTTCCATGTTTCTTTGATTAAATAGTATTTTAGGAAAACTTGATTATAGTCGATTTATCGCTTTACGTGTGCAAAGATAATGATTCTTTCTGAAATTGTTACAACATTTCGCTCAAATAATGTATAGACTACAACAGCCTTGGCTGTTTGGTGATTTGCCAAGGCTGTCGTCATAAATCGATCACAAGATCTGATTATTCTTCTTCCGTGATGCTGTTGATGATGGCATTGATGTCGGCGATAGTGATTTCTCCGTCACCATTCACATCATATATCAAATCACTATCATCGTTAATGATCGCGTCAATACCGCTGTTCACATCAGCAATGTTGATTTCGCCATCACCATTAACGTCACCAGTATTAAAGTTCACACCTACAAGGTTTTTAATAAATTTCCAAGGCCATGTGCTCTTGTACAGTGCCAATGATTGTATCGGTACATATACAATTGTTGAATTTTCAAGATGAATAGGTGGTAAAATTTCCATTGCGGGTGGAATGAAAGCCTTGCAAGTCATTTTTTCTAAAGCGTTGTCCTCATAGAAAGCATTAGCTTCAATTGATATTAAAGATTTCTCTATACTAACCTGAGTCAAAGTTCTGCAATATGAAAATGCATGCCTGCAGATTACTTTTAAACTTTTCGGTAATGTGATGCTTTTTAATGAATAGTTGTTGCTGAACGCATATCGTCCAATGAATTCCAATGAATTGCCAAATTCAATATTCTCAAGAGCATGACATCCATTAAATGCCTGAGATCCAATTCCTTTTAATGAGTTAGGGAGCTTCAGTTCTTTAAGATTCAAACATAAATAGAATGCGTAATCAAGAATTTCCTCAATCGAATTGCCTAATGTCAAAGTATTCAGTGAAACGCAATTCTGGAAAGCGCCTTTATTGATGGTAATCACAGATTCAGGTATCACAATATCCTTGATGGTTGAGCATTCAGAGAATGCACTGTCACCAATATTCTTGATGCCGTTGCCCAAGTCAACATTGGCAAGTGCCGTGCAGTTGTAGAAAGCATGGTCACCAACATTGTTTACATCATCGCCTAAAACGACATCGGTGATACTGGCGCACGAGTAGAACACAGAACTGCCCATTGAGGTCGTAGCACTTGGAATCACCACTCGAGTGATATTGGCACAACCATCGAAGGCGTGATTGCCTATTTTTTCGAGTCGCGGAGGTGTTGTCACTTCAGTGAGTTGCCCACATCCTTGAAAAGCATAATTACCAATGCTAACTAAACCATCCGGTAAAGAAAGATCTGTCACCTGGTTGCATCCCATGAAGGCTTTATCGCCAATGTTTACCACATTATCAGGTAATTCAATATAATTCAAGCTACTGCAGTTAAGGAAGGCCTCTTTTCCAATGGATGTCAGGGCTTCGTTATAACGTACATCAACGAGGTTAGTGCATTCTGCAAATGTCTGGGATGGAATAGATTGCATCCTCATCCCAAGTAACACATATCTCAAATTCTCACAGCCATAAAACACATAATTTCCCATGGAAGTCAAGTTATTGGGAATATCAACACTTGTAATTCCACGACACTCAGTAAATGCACCATGGCCAAGCCTTGTAAGATTGTTGGGCAAAGTGACGTTTGAAAGCCTAAAGCAATAGATAAAAGCTCTATCGCCTATTGAAGTGACCCCGTCTCCGAAGTTCACATCAGTCAACTGAGTGCAACCATAAAAAGCCTCAAAACCTATTTCTGTAACCGAGTTGGAGATGGTCACGCTCTTCAACCCTTTGAATTCATTAAAACAATAAGGGTTGATCGATTCCACCGTATTTGGGATAACCACATCACTGACTTCTTCGCCATTTATTATCAAATGATCGGCATAAGTAAGCGGGTTAGAAGTACAGTTTTGAAAACTAATTCCACACCAAGCTTCCATACTTGATATGTGTACATTCTTCAGACTGTCACAATATACAAAAGTACATCCCCCAATAGACTTCAAAGAAGCAGGAATAGTTATCTCCTCCAAATCGTAGCAATATGAAAATGCCCAAGCATCAATCTTAGTCAAAGATTCAGGGAGTGTAATTGTTTTAAGACTTGTACATCCATAAAATGCTTGTTCTCCAATAATATCTAAGGAATTAGAAAACGTTATATCTGTCAAATTGGCACAATATGCAAAAGCGTAGGCGTTAACCACTTCAACCGTGTTGGGGATTACAACAGATGTTAGTTCATGACATGAACAGAAAGCATAGTTACCAATTGCTGTCACCTTGTAATTGCTATCCATATAAGTGACAGTCTCAGGTATGATGACATCTCCTCGATAATAACCATATTCAATCTCATTGATAACACTCACCTCATTCTCACTTGTTACCAAGTAACAGATGCTGTCCACAACAAAAGTTGTTGACTGATCATTCTCATCGGTCATCATTGGCTTTTGCAGTATCATATTCTGATTAATGGATGAACGGGCACCACGTAATTCCAAGCTCAGGTCAACGTCGGCATAGCGGCTATTCGAATACATTGATGTGTCGTCTGCCACCTGTGCATGAGACGCAAATACCAACAATAGCTCAAAAATAGTTAAGATAAATGCTTTCTTCATAATCGCACATTTGATTTAAGATGTCCATTTTGCCGCAAAAATACAGATATTATTTCTGAAAACCAAATTTTGACATAAAAGTATACAAGTTTAATCTCAATAATTATTCGAAGTCGAAATAATTGGCTTTATCCATTTGGCATATTGGTGAAAACGTTAAACTTTCTTGGCGGTTTCAAGTCATAAAGGTAGTTTTGAGGGCTTACGCCCTCGAAGATAGGCCGTGCCTTGACAAAAAACAGTAAATTGTTTTGTGCTGTTCTCGGCTTGCACTATCTTTGCAATATCAATAATGATGGCGGATGCCATTCGTTTAATTCGATCAATTCGTGGATCAACGGGTAGTGATCATAGGTTCAGGTAATGTGGCGACCAGTCTGGCTCATGGCTTGGCGGCCCGTTGCGAGGTGGCTCAGATTTACAGCCGCCAGTTGGCGCATGCACGGGCGCTTGCCGATGCTGTGGGTTGCACCAACGCTACAGATGACCTGCAATTGCTTGTTAATGATGCCGATGCCTATATTATCGCGGTGCGTGACGATGCCATCGCCGATGTGATTGCGGCAACACCCGACAACGGTGCCTTGTGGATTCACACCTCGGGCAGCAAGCCTATAGACTTGTTCGCCGGCCGCCGCACCCGCTGTGGTGTGTTGTGGCCCATGCAGTCGTTCTCGCGCGAAGTGGTGACGCCTCTCGACGAGGTGCATTTCTTTGCCGAGGCCAACAACGAGGCTGCGCTCGACGACTTGATGGAGTTAGGCAAACTGATGTCCTGTCATGTCATTGAGGCCGATAGCGGCAAGCGCAAGCTGCTGCATGTGGCTTCGGTTTTCTCATGCAACTTCGCCAACCACATGTGGACGCTGGCCGACGAGGTGCTCAGCGAGGCAGGCTTGCCCTTTGACGCATTGCTGCCGCTCATCCGCACCACTGTCGATAAACTGGACCGCTTGGCGCCGGCAAAATCCCAGACGGGGCCCGCCGTGCGTCACGACATCCAGGTCATCGAGAACCATCTGGCGATGCTCAATGGCGACAAACGCGACATCTATGACATGGTGTCACAATCTATCATGAATCATAATCCGATTGACGACAATGCTCAATAATCTGGAAAAATATGACGTGGTGCTGGGTAGCAACTCCCCCCGCCGCCGCGAACTGCTCAACGACATGGGAGTGAAATTCCGTGTCGAGGCCATTAAGGGCATCGACGAGACCTATCCCGCCAGCTTGCCCGTTGAGGAAATTCCCGTCTATCTTGCCCGGATCAAGGCCGAAGGCCATCCGCTTAAGGAGAATGAACTGCTCATCACCGCCGACACCGTTGTCGTCCTTGACGAGGCAGTGCTGGGAAAACCCGTTGGCGAGTCCGATGCCCATCACATGCTGCGCGCCCTCTCGGGCCGTGCCCACAGGGTCATCAGTGGCGTGTGCGTGACAACGCGCGACCGCTGTGAGTCGTTTGCCGACACTAGCATCGTTCATTTTGCCGAGCTCACCGATGATGAGATAGATTACTACATCAAGCATTACTGCCCGCTCGACAAGGCCGGAGCCTATGGCATCCAGGAATGGATCGGCAACATCGGCATCTCGGGCATTAACGGCGACTTTTATAATGTGATGGGTCTGCCCACCCGCAAACTCTACCAATTGTTGAAAACATTTTAATGAATGATATGGTCATGAAGAATTTTACAAGAAATATATTGGCCTTGGTTACGATGGTCATGTGTTCACTTCATTGCTTTGCAGTGGAACCTGCTGAACATGATACGGTCTATTTCTACGACACATGGGAGCAGATGTTTGATCTCCAGCCCGTGGCAATGGTTGTCGATCCATACATTGAGACATTCACTCCCTACGAAGTATATATCATTACTGGTGATGAAAGCATCAATGAGATGCTCTTGGATGACCACCTTGCCATCTCGTTGGGTGACAGTACCATGCTCATCAGCAGTAAGTATTTGAAAAACAATTTCAAGGGGAGCGTGCGCGATCTGAGAGGCTTTATACCCGTTTTCTTTAATGAGAAGGTGGCTTTTATTACCTACAACGCCAATATGGGTGTGAAAGAAATCCTGTTTGGGAACAATTGGTCGTTTGAAGACGGTGAAGCTGTTTTTAAAAGTGAGAAATACTATATTGATTTTCTAAACCGCCGGGTAGAGCGTGTTACTCCAAGTTACCTTAGCTCGTTGCTACAGGACTATCATGACTTGCAGATGCGATATGAAGGCATGAAGGATTACAAGAAGCAATACATCATCGAAGATTATTTCTTCAAGTTTATCGACCGTGCAACCGAGGATATCATGCGGCCTTACATTCTTGACCTTCTGTGATGAGGCGCGTCCTGTTGCATATTGTTCTTTTTCTCGCCATGGCTGCATCGGCTGTGACTACTCATGCTAGCACTAGTACGCAGGATACAGTTTACTTTTACGACACGTGGGAGCAAATGCTCAATTTTACCCCCGTCGCAGTGATTATAGATCCGATCATTGAGACCATATCCCCTTATGAGTTGTATGTTGACGCTTGTAATGACAACGTCAATGAAAAGATTAACAATAAGCATATTGCCTTGTCGCTGGGCGATAGCATCTGGCTCGTGAATTCCTATTACCTGAAACGGGATTTCAAGGGCGATACAAAGATGCTCAATGGATATGTCCCTGTTTTCTTCAATGATAAAGTGGCATATGTTACTTATGTCCGCTACGATGAATGGTCGGTCTCATTGAATGATTACCTGTTTGGAGAAGTCAGTTATGATGGTGCCATCAAGAAAGTAGTTAACTATTGTTACATCGATTTCATGCGCCACAAGGTGCTTAAGGTAGATCACTCGGTACTCAGTAACCTGCTTGATGGATACAACGACCTGCTGATGCGCTACGAAGGCATGAAGGACTACAAGAGCCCTGAAATCATTGAGGAATATTTCCTTAAGTATGTTGACCGGGCAACCGAGGATATCATGCGGCCCAATATAGTTGACCTCACAGAATGACGTTTTATCCATTAATCGTTTTTAACATCGTTTTGATAGATGAAGAAGTGTTTTAACCCGATATTGATTCTCTCCCTTGTATTGCTGCTTTCCTCCTGCTTCAGGAGTGGCAAGAGCGGTGTGACTGTTGATGCCCAGGATTCAGTCATCACCAGCGCCAAGTTGCTCTCGATGCAGCGTACAGCCGATTATACTGTGGTCACCGTGGCCGACCCGTGGAAGGGTGGGGTGCTCCATCAATATGTCCTGGTGCCTGCTGAGGCACAGTTGCCTGCCGATTTGCCTGAGGGAACCATCGTGCGCACGCCTGTCAAGAACGCACTGGTCTATTCATCGGTGCACACGAGCCTGTTGAATGAGTTGGGAGCCATCGGCACTGTGAAGGGCGTTGTGGATAGTCAGTACTTTAATGATTCCATTATCGCAGGTGGCTTGAAGGCCGGAACAATTGCCGACTGCGGCAACTCGATGAATCCCACGGTCGAGAAGGTGATAGATATGCAGCCCGACGCTATTCTGCTGTCGCCTTATCAAGACGCCAGCTATGGGCAGATTGCCAAGATGGACATCCCCATCATTGAATGTGCCGACTATCTGGAGTACGACCCCCTTGGACGTGCCGAGTGGGTGAAATTCTACGGTGAGTTGGTGGGAAAGCGCGCTGAGGCCGATAGCCTGTATAATGCCGTTGTTGCTGCTTACAATGCAGTGAAAGAAATGGCTGCTGGAGCCAAGACACATCCCACGGTCGTGACCGAGATGGTCATCAACGGCATCTGGAACGTGCCTGGCGGACAGAGCTACATGGCCCGCATCCTGGCCGATGCAGGCGGCAAATACCTGTGGGCTGATGACGAGAATACGGGTTCGCTGGCCCTGGATTTCAACCAGGTACTCGCCGTGGCACATGATGCCGATTACTGGTTCATCAAGTGGACCAACATCAATTCACTCAAGGACCTGCAGGGCGCCTATGACCTGAACAAGGAGATGGCGGCCTTCCAGAATAAGCGCGTCTATGTATGCGATACCGACAAGACCCGTTTCTTTGACCGCATCCCATTCCACCCCGAGGTGCTCTTGCGTGAATTTGCCGCCATCATGCACCCCGAGTTGTTCCTTGATTTCACCAATCAAATGTATCATCACATTGACTGACACCCCCATGACATATCGCCGTTTCGCCGTCACTCTCGTGGCCTTGACGTTGCTGCTGGTGCTGCTGGCATTGGCATGCCTCGTCTTTGGCTCAGTGGATATTCCTGCCGGCAATATTTTAGATATCCTGACAGGCAATGGTAGCGGCAACAAGGCATGGGACATCATCATCCTGCAGTCCCGCATCCCCATGATTGCCACGGCTGCTCTGGCGGGTGCAGCACTATCCATATCGGGCTTGTTGCTGCAGACGACATTCAATAACCCGCTTGCTGGTCCCTCGATACTCGGTGTGTCGTCGGGCGCTGGTTTGGGTGTCGCCATCGTCATCCTGGCCTTAGGTGGCTCACTGGGCGGCTTGTTCGGTGAGAGCGTCGGCAGCTACATGGCCATTTTGCTCGGTGCATTGATGGGGGCTGGTGTCGTGCTTGTGGTGCTCATCGCTTTCTCGGCCATCGTGCGCAGTAACACCATGTTGCTGATTATCGGTATCCTTGTGAGCTATCTCACGTCGAGTGTCGTGCAATTGCTTAACTCGGTGGCTACCGAGGAAGGAGTGCACAACTATGTATCGTGGGGCTTTGGAAATTTCTCGGGCGTGAGTGTGGCCCAGATGCCCGTCTATGCGGGAATCATCATCCTTGCTCTCGTGGGCTCGGCTCTCATGGTCAAGCCCCTTAACGCCATGCTGCTGGGCACCCGTTACGCCCGCAATTTGGGTATCAATGTTTCCAGAACGCGTAACATGCTGCTCCTTATCACTGGTGTACTCACAGCAGTGGTGACGGCCTTTTGCGGTCCTATCGGTTTTATCGGACTTGTGGTGCCGCACATTGCCCGCATGTCACTTGGTACGAGTAACCATGCCCGTTTGGTGCCTGCAACCATCCTTGCCGGAGCCGATATCGCCTTGCTGTGTGCTCTGGTGAGCGTGAATAATCCTCATGGCATTATCCCCATCAATGCCATCACGCCTATCATTGGCGTGCCCATTATCCTGTACATCATTTTGAACCGTCGTCGCATCCAATACTTTAACTGATTATGAACGAAAACGCCATATTTGTCACCCATGATCTTGCAGTGGGTTACCGTAACGGAAAAAACGTGGTAACGCTGCTTGAGGGGTTGAACCTCACCCTTGAGAAGGGTAAACTGGTTGCCTTGCTCGGACAGAATGGAGCAGGTAAATCCACGCTCTTGCGCGCGCTCACCTGCGACGAACGTCCCTTGTCGGGTAGCATCCAGGTTAACGGTAAAAACCTGCTGGAGATGAGTCAGAAGGAGCGTTCGCGCCTTATAGGCCTGGTATCGACTGAGCGCATCCAGGCGGGAGCTCTCACGGTGACCGAACTTGTGGGCCTGGGACGTCAACCCCACACGGGCTTCTTGGGACGCATGGATGATGAGGACCGTGAAATTGTCCGTCAAGCGATGGCCGACGCGGGTATCATTGGCAAGGCCGATGAGTATATTGCCTCGTTGAGCGATGGCGAACGTCAAAAGGCGATGATTGCCCGCGCTCTGGCACAGCAAACGCCCATCATTATCCTTGACGAACCCACAGCCTTCCTGGACGTGGCAAGCCGCATCGAAACGATGCGCCTGCTGCAGACCCTGGCTCACGACCGCGGCAAGGCGGTGCTCCTGTCCAGTCACGACATTTCCCAATCGCTGATGCTTGCCGACGAGTTGTGGCTCATCACAACCGACCGCCAAGTGGTCACGGGCAGCACCCGCCAGCTGGTTGCCGACGGGGCCATGGACCACCTGTTTGACAATCGCAGCATCCACTTCAACCCCCAAATCCTGGACTACAGTTTCTGAGTTCAGCCGGTTGAGAAATATTTTTATTCTCGTGTGAATAATCAGATAATTAGTTTGTAGTAGAATATATAATAGTTGCGCCCGACACAAACCCAGGGATTGAAATTATGAAAAAGATTTATAACTTCGTGTTTTTGATCGCATTGTTGGCGATGCCGATGGTGCTGACCTCTTGTGGCGATGAAGCCGACGAGCCTCTGAGCGATGGTGATGTATCATTGCTCATGGGCGGCACATGGCAATTTGAAAAGGCCGATCTCAACGTGCTTGGCCAAAAAATAGAGATGTCTTACGATGATATCCTTCATTACATGCAAGAGCAGGCCGGTACCGATAAGGTTGTGATTCTTGATGAAAAACTCAGTTTTACCGAGGATGAGATGACCTATGTCAACGTGAATAAAAAAGTGCCCTATCGCTATTATTCCAATGGCAAATTCTGGTGTGAGGACATGGATAAGATTGTTGGCATGGTAATAAACATGAGTATTCCCAGATTGACTCAAAACCAGTTGGTTTTCAGATATAAAATTAGTATTACAGGATTGTCAATATCCTTTGATTTGTATTACAAGAGATAATCCTACGCCATCAGCAAGATTGGGTTTATGTCTTGAATAAGATACCATTTGTTGAATTATCCGCCCGTTTGGGCGGATTTTTCTTTATGTTCGGTCGCTATATATTGTTGTATTAGACCTGATAATCTATATTTGCGATTGTAAAGCAATTATACCTTTTGTTTTTCTAACTCCTAACAGTTTACCCGCAATCCCAGCAGTAGTAGGCGCGGGAGAAGTCGCGTACGGCAAGATCATCATGGTTGATGAAGATGAAGCCGCTGCCCATGTCGCCCCACATGACGACTTCCTTGCGGTCAACCGTTGAGAACTGGGAATCAAGCTGGAACAACAATGTGTCGTGACGGTCGATGTCACGACGGCTCTCGTCTTGGGTATAAACAGGGTAGCCAAGCATTTGATGGCGGGGAGCCTTCATGCCGAGATTACGTTCAAAGTATAGGCCGTCCTCATTGTCGAGATACTGATACCACATCATGTCGGTGTGGTCAGCACCCGTAATCTCTTTCACAATCTCGAAGAACAGGCGGTTAAATCTTCCGTCGCTCACGCCCATAGCGGTTTGCTCAACTTCGACGTCGATGGCGACCTCGCGCTTGACGGGTGTGACCATATCATCAACATGGTCATGGGTGGGCACGGCGCGCAGTGTGGCATCTGCCTCGATAGTATCATGATAGACGATGCGGAATCCCTTGCCCTGTTCATCATAGTTGCCCTGGCAACCGTACATCATCTCGGGATTCATGCTGATGAACCACTGCAGCATGCCTTGTTCAGGCAGCGGGGCCTTGAGGCCCGCCTCGGCGCAGTTCAGCTGCATGACCATGAGCATGGGTCTTCCCTGCTCATCGGTCGGGTATTCCTTGCCAGCCGGCCAATAAGGCTTGCCGCCAATCTTGCTGCCTGTAATCGAGGGCTCGCGCTCCTCGTTCAATACCAGGCGGTAATGTTCACAGGCGGTACGCCTTGTGACTTCCTCAGCAATGCGCAATGCGCGTTCACTCACTTGTCCCATATCATGTAACTCCTAACTTCTAACTTCTAACTTCTAACTAATATAGTACCCCTCAATATTGTTGATGCAGGGACAGGCACGTGCATCGAGGATGCGGATGCGCCATTCACTCGCGGTCTTCTCGTGGAAGCGCACGATGCGCTTGTAGCCGATTGTCGTTGTTTCCTCATCCACGAGCAGTGGCACCCACTTGCCACAGCAGGTCTTGTATTCAATAACAAACTCTTTCACTCGTTGGCCCAGGGGGATGTATTCCTGCAGCATGATGCAGTTGAGGGTGACATCCTTTTTGGTCTTTATTTCGATGTCTGCACATGTCACTCCATCGCTTGCTGCCCAGTAGGTCTCCCAGCTGCCGTCACCCATATTGCTGGCTGCAAAACCCTTGCTGCGGGTGTCATTGGCAGTGAATTTGGCATTTGCAAGCAGGTTGTCGCTCAACTCGCTCATGATGCGTTCATGCCATGCTACAATCCTTGCCGAGTCGGTGGGGTGGATGAGACCCTCGCGGTTTACGGGGAAATTGAGCAACATGGTGCCGTTGTGGCCCACGCTGCGGTAGTACAAGTCGGTGAGTTCATCCACGCTCTTGACCTTGTCGTCCTCATTCTCATGATAGAACCACCCTGGGCGGATGCTGGTGTCGCACTCGCTGGCGCACCACATGTCGCCATCGGCATGGCCTGATTGCAACTCCTGATATTGTGGGTAGCCTGGATAAACCTCCTTGCCACGCACAAAGGCCCAGTTGGTGGCGTTGGCATAGCCCTTTTCATTGCCCACCCAGCGACAGCCGGGGCCGCCATCCGAGAATATGATAGCATTGGGTTGCAAGCGGTTCACGATGCCCCATGCTTTGGGATAGTTGTAGTAGGTGCTGCGATCGATCTCGCGCTTCTCGCATGCCCCGCCATACCAGCCGTCGCCACCGTTGGCACCATCAAACCACACCTCGAACACATCACCATATTGTGTCATCAGCTCTTCCAACTGATTGTAGTAATAGGTGATGTATTCTGCCGTGCCGTAGCTGGCCTGATGCCTGTCCCATGGTGAGAGATAGACGCCGAAGCGTATGCCATACTTCTTGCAGGCATCCGACAACTCGCGCACGACATCGCGTTTGAAAGGTGAGTTGGCAACGCTGTAATCAGTATATTTGCTGGGCCAAAGGCAGAAACCGTCATGGTGTTTGCACGTCAGGATTACCCCTTTCATGCCCGCCTTGACAATCGTCTGCACCCATTGCTCACAGTCAAGTCGGCTAGGGTTGAACGATGACGCTGGCGCATCACCATAACCCCATTCCTGGTCCAAAAATGTATTAGGCCCGAAATGAATGAAAGCGTAGGTTTCCAACTTTTGCCACTCCACCTGTTGCGGCGTCGGTACCGGCCTGATAGCCTCTGGTGCCACACTGTTATCAGCAAATGCGTTAAGGCTAGCCAGCAAGGCGATGATCAATAAAAAACGATAACTCTTCATCCCGATTGCAAATCACTAATAACTGTTCACTATTAACTGTTAACTGTTAACTGTTAACTTAACCGTGTCGCCCAGGGTGACTTTCTGTTGCTTGTAAAGCAGACCTAAGGCTTTTTTGAAGTCTTTCTTACTGCAGTTGAAGGCTTTGCTGATGTCGTCAGGATTGCTCTTGTCGGTAAGCGTCATCTCGCCGCCGTGAGCGTTGAGATACTCCATGATGCGGTCGGCGAGGTCGTCAACGCGCATCTTCTCGATTTTGGCGAGGGTGAGGTCCACCTTGCCATCGGGGCGCACCTGTTTGACAAATGCGGTCAGTCGGTCTCCCACGTTGACATCCTGATAAGTCTCATTCTGGTAAATCTGTCCCCAATGGGCGTTGTCAACGATGACGCGATAACCCAAGTCACTGCGCTGCACTACCAGCACCTCAACTTTCTCACGGTGATAGTAGTCGGGCTCGGTCTGATTGAGGAACTTGGCAAGTTTGGCACTGGCGACAATGCGATGGCTGGCCTCATCGAGATACACGCGCACGATGTAACTGCGACCAGCCTGCATGTCCACACGCTGCTCGCTGAAGGGCACCAACAGATCCTTGGCCGTGAGACCCCAGTCAAGGAAAGCGCCGACCTTGTTCACCGCCTTAACGCGCATGAGAGCGAAGTCACCCACCACGGCTTTGGGCACCTCGGTCGTTGCTACAGGGCGGTTTTCACTGTCGTTATAGACAAAAACGCGGATGTTGTCACCCACCTTCATCTCGGGTGTGAGGTAACGCTTGGGAAGCAGCACCTCGTGAGTATCGTCGTCAATCAGGTAGGCCCCGAAATCGACCATGCGGTTAATACGCAACTCGTTATATTCTCCAATCTTCATAGCTTGAGGTATTAGGCGTTAGGTTTTGCGACAGGGAAAACCCAAGGCCTGTTTATTTTGCAAAAATAGGCTAAAAAATCCATTTCTCGACTTGCTTTTTCTCAAATTTGTACTACCTTAGCGAAATTAATAACATCTTGTGACGTTAGAATGCAATGAAAACGAAGGTATTATCATTACTTATATTACTGTCAGCCACGGCATTACTCTTCTCTTGCGGTAAGTTGAAATCAGGAAAAGGCGGTGACGGCAAGCCCGCCGTAACACTCAAGACCCAGAAATTAAGCGACACCTCGGGTTTCACGATGAGTAATGGCGAGCGCTGCACCATCGTGGCCGACGCAACTATAGATTATCCTGTAGCAACGGCACAGGGGGCTGCGGTAGATACCCTGCAACGGTTATTTGCCGCCTATGTGCTGGAGTCGGGTGACTCGCTCTCACTACAAGAGGCGATGCGTCAAGTGGTTTCCAACAGCATGCACCAGTATGACTTCATGAATGAGCCCATGAGTGCCGATGAGGCAGCCGAGGCCGACGAGGATGGTACCATGACCACGCTCAAGTATGCTACGAGCACCCGCGTTACATCTATCTATAACAAGAACGGAGTGGTGACGTTCGAGCGTGTCGATGTGGTCAAGAAAAACGACAAGGTTACATCGATTACCCACCGCTACTATAACTTTGATGTAGAAACCAATACCTTTATCGATGTGAATCGTCTGTTCCGTGACGATGCCATGGCCGATGTGTGCCAGTTGCTCAAAGATCAACTACTCAAGCAGAACAACGCGACTGGTAACGAGCAACTGAATGACTTGGGCTTCTTCAATGTTGAGAATATCACAGTGACGCGTAATTTCTATTTCGACGATAAGGGCGTGACATGGAGCTACCTGCCCAACGAGTTGGCTGTTGAAGCAGTGGGCGAGCCCAAAATCACCATCGCCTTTAGCGATTTAGACCCGTTCCTGTGTGACGAAAGCATCATCAACCGTTTGAAGTAAGAACGATGGAGTATATATTGAAATATTTTCCTGAGTTGACCGCGGTGCAACGTGACCAGCTAGCGCAGCTCGAGACGCTCTATCCCGAGTGGAATGCTAAAATAAACGTCATATCCCGGAAGGACATAGACAATCTGGAAATTAACCACCTGTTGCATTCCTTAGGCCTTGTCAAGTTTGTGAAATTCACCCTAGGCACGCGGGTCATGGACTTGGGGACTGGTGGGGGATTGCCCGGTATTCCGTTGGCCATCTATTACCCTGAGGTGACTTTCCACCTCGTGGACCGCATTGGCAAGAAACTCAAGGTGGCGCAGGATATTGCCGAGCGCATTGGTTTGACCAATGTCACCTTCCAGCATGGAGACGTCAAGGAGGTGAAGGGCAAGTTTGACTTTGTGGTGAGTCGCGCAGTGATGGACCTGGGTGACATGGTGCCATTAGTCAAGCGATTTATCGACAGCGAGGACCGCAACGCCGTGCCCAACGGCCTAATCTGCCTCAAGGGGGGCGACTTGAGTGGAGAAATCGCCCAATATAAGAACAAGGTACTCATCGACGACCTGTCCAGCTATTTCAAAGAAGACTTTTTCAAAACCAAAAAGATACTCTATTTGCCTCTTTAGAGACAAGACTTGATGGGGCCAGGAATTAGTAGGGCCTCGCCTTGGCGTGGCCGTAACCAAATAATAAGTTGCATTAATATGGATTATCCTCAACGCAAACATGCCCGCTACAGATGGCATGATTATAATGGTGGTTTATATTTTATTACCATCTGCACCAAGGATAAACAACATTTATTTGGAAACATTACTAATAATGAAATCCTTTATTCTGAAATAGGTATGGTTACTGCCCACAATATAAATGAGATTAGTTCACATTGGTATGGCGTAAAAGTTCTTTCTTCGGTAGTGATGCCAAATCATGTGCACTTTATAATCGGTATTGATGGGAGCATATACCAAAAACGGATTGATCAAACAACCGTTTCTGATAGTTCACAAGTGATACCTCCTTCGCTACCAACGGCCACGCCAAGGCGAGGCCCTACAGTAGGCGGGCTTCATTCATATCTGGCTGTAATCGTTGGTGGTTTTAAGGCGGGCGTAAAGAGATTTGCTAACCAACATGGATTATCATTTGATTGGCAGAACGGTTTTCATGATCATATCATTCGCGACACTGATAGTTTCAATATGATAGTGGATTACATCAATAATAATGTTTTTAGATGGCACGATGACTGTTATAATATGTAAGGGCTCGCCTTGGCGTGGCCGTCTTGAATGTGTGATGTAATGTTCAATCTCGTTTGGGGTGATTCAATAATAGAGTAATGACAACTAATATATATTACAATAACCGGCCAAGCCAAGGCGAGGCCCTACAACTGAAACAATTATGATCAATGCGACATTGATGACCGTCAACCCGTTTGGCGAAAATATGTATATCCTGTGGGACGAGACAACACGCGAGGCTGTCA
This sequence comes from uncultured Muribaculaceae bacterium, assembly GCA_905233915.1. GTDB lineage: Bacteria > Bacteroidota > Bacteroidia > Bacteroidales > Muribaculaceae > Sodaliphilus. The sequence goes on from CAJOFM010000007.1 coordinate 52,219, forward strand.
TCGTCGACCCGGGCATGATGCGTGACGCTGAGCGTGAGATGGTGACCAAATTTATTGAGGGGCAGGAACTCAATGTGACCCACGTGTTACTCACCCACTTGCACATCGACCATATTGCCAGCGCTCGCTGGATGGCCAACCAAACCGGCGCCGACGTGTGCGGCAGCGCTTTGGATGCCCAATTAGGTCGCGAGCTACCCGAACAGGTGGCGCAATTTCAACTTAAAATTGAGAGCGATCCATTGATCATCGACTGCAATCTCGCTGATGGCGATACGATTCCTTTGGGCGATGAGGTGATTAACGTGTTGCATGTGCCTGGCCACAGCCCTGGCGGCTTGGCATTCTATCTGCCGCAGAGTGCATTGCTCATCAGCGGTGACACCATCTTCAACGGCAGTGTGGGCCGCACCGACCTGTGGGGCGGCGACATGGCCCAGCTCATCAACAGCATCCGAGAGAAAATCCTCCCGCTCCCCGACGAGACCGTCATCGCCTCGGGTCATGGCCCGACAACCACTATCGCCGACGAGAAACGCTTCAACCCCTTTTTATAGTTAACAGTTAACAGTTAACAGTTGGCATTCGCCACTAACGCGAAATAAACGAGATAGATGAAACATCATCTATCTCGTTCTAACTCCTAACTCCTAACTTAAAAAGCAATTGTTCCGCCCAGGGTCCAGGTATTCTTGATCTCGGGTCCGTATCCCTTTTTGAACACTTCGTTGGGGCTGTAGCGGCAGTAGATACCGATGCTTCTCAATGTTAATCCTCCCATCACGTCAAATGTGATCTTATTCTGTTTCAGTCCCCTTTGGGTGATGTTGTATTCCGTCTTGCCGATATTGTAATGATTATTCACTTGAGCTTTGTAGTTCCAGCTCATGATGCCGCCAACCCTGAGCGCAAGGGATTTATAAATCTTCTGGCGGAACAACAATGGGAACTGCAGTGCCCACATGTTCAGGTTTGAGGTGCGGTTTTTCTCCTCTACTCCGTTGGGGTAAAACGAAGAGCTCACAATATTGGTTGCCTCGTCGCGCATTAGCATGTTAGGCCGTTTTATCGAGAAAGACTTATGGTGGATACCCACACCCAATGAAATGCCCTGGCCGTGATGACTGTCATAGCTGATTGCCGCAATGTTGAGCAGACCGATTTCAAAGCTATTGTTGATGTTATCCCAGGAATGGCTGATGCCGCCACCCATGTAGAAGCCGTCCATAACGATTGCCCAGTGATGGTTGCGGGTATCGTTTTTGTAGAACGGAAAGCGCAATTCCCAATCTCGATCTTGGCTTGTGGTCATCTTGTCGTTTGCCTGATGTTCAACACTATAGGAATATTTTGCTGAATCATCTTCTTTAGACCCAAGCACGTTTACTTTAACGCCACTGGGCGTCTCGGTGATAATGACTTGACTGGGCTGCTCGATAACGGTCACCGTGTCATTGGTAGCGTTGCACACTTGTGCCATGGCGAACATGGTTGCGATGATAAAAAACGTCTTTTTCATTGTCGTCTATATTATTATGAGTGATTATTTACGGATGAGTTTTTTGATTTTCTCGGCACTGGCTTTGCCCTCCATGTAGATGAGCGTAACAACTTTTTTGGGCGACTTGCGTGCCAAATTCTGGTTCAGGAAGAAGATGTATCGCTTGCAGCCTTTTTCGGGTTTCAAGGTGTAAAAGCCATAATAGAGCTGGCCGTTGCGGTATTCGACTTCCTTGTCAACGGCTTTGACCCCGTCCTTCTTGACATAGCTCTCAACGAGTTCGGCTTGCACGTCATCGGTCACACTCAGGCTGTGATAGATGTCTAGACCAATTTCACTGGCTTTGCTGCCGGTAACGATGATCTCGGTAGCACCCGTTGCCTTCTTGAACCGCCCGTCAAACAGCTGATTGATGTTCAGTCCTTTTTGAGCCATAGCCGTTGATGTGGCCATCATACAGGTCAAGATAATGATGATGAACTGTTTCATATCGGTAGTTGTTATTAGTTATCAATTTCTAGGGCTTCGCCCAGGCTGGAAAGTTGTTCGGCCATTCCGTCCGCGGCATGGTCAATCATGTTCATGTCGCTGGCAATCATCGCCATCACCTGGTCATCGTTCTGGACAACGTGGCCGTTGACATAGGCGATGCAGACGTTATCCGTTTGGTCCAGCTGATGCCACAGCGCATATCCTCCCACGGTGAGCACCAGGGCGATAGTTGCTGCGATGCCGATGATGCGCTGGCGCGAACCTTTGGCGGCATGGCGCCGATGCTGGCTGCTGTGGGCTGCAAAGTAGCCCATGACCACCCGGGCCTCATCAATCATCTCACTATTCCAGGGGCAATCGGCAAGGACGGCACGCATCGTCTGCTCCTCCAGAACAGTAGTCTCGCCCTCAAAGTAGCGTTCGATAAGCGCTTCCAATTCGGCTTGGTTGTTGATGTGAAGATTTGTATTCATGAGTTCATCTCCTTTCTTCTTGCTTTGTAGATCTCACGCACGCGTTTGCGTGCTCGGCTCAGTTCCACACGCACATTGGCGGGCTGCATCCCCAATCGTGCTGCGATTTCGTCAAAATCCAGTCCCTGCACCTCGCGCATGTCGATAATCATCCGCTGATTGTTGGACAATTCGCTGTCGATGATGCGCCGCACCTGTTGGTAGGCAATGTTGCGCTCCTCGTTAGTCGGCTCTTCGATGATGTCGGTCGCTTGTTCGACGGGCACATCTGCCTGGTGGCTGTTTCGCCGTGCCATGTCAATGCTTGTGGTGCGCACGGTCATCATTCCTGCTCCTTGGGCATGGCTGGTGGTTTCGTAGCGTCCCCGTTGCTGCCACAACTTGACGAAGGCATCCTGAACGGCATCGGCGGCATCGTCACGGTTGCCCGTGATGCGTTCGGCCAGCGAGAGCATCTGCTCCCGTAGGGTGGTGAATGCGTTAGTGATGCGGTCAGGTTGAGCCATTCTTAACAGTTGTTTCTATCCTATAAACGATGGGCGTCGCTTTTTGTAACAAAGATAATGCAAAAAAAACGGGAATTCCCTAAAAAACAAAGGAATTCCCGTCGTGATGCTTTGTAATTCAATTACAAGCCGAACACGAGACCCACGGTCCAGGTGTTCTTGATTTCGGGGCCGTAACCCTCCTTGAAGAACTTACCGGGGCTGTAGCGGCAGTAAACACCAAAGTCATTCCAGGTGAGAGAGCCCATGAAGTCGAAGTTGATCTTGTTCTGCTTGAGACCCTTGAACTTCTCGTCGTATTCTACCTTGTCCAACTCGAAGTGGTTATCCACGCGGGCATAAGTGTTCCAGTTAAGGATACCGGCAACACCCAGTTCCAGCTTCTTGACAATCCTCTGCTTGAACATCAGCGGCACCTGGACCGACCACATGTTCAGGTTGGAGGAACGGTCTTTGATTTTCTCAACGTCCTGTGAAGGATAGGTGGTAATATCCACCTTGTTGCCACCGGTCTCGCGGTAGAGCATATGCGGGCGCTTCATGCTATAGGAGCGGTGCTGGATACCCACGCCAAGCGAGAGGTTCTGGCCGTGCAGGCTGTTATAGTTAACGGCTACAGCATTCAGCAGACCGGCCTCAACGCTATTGTTGATCAGGTCCCAACTGTGGCTCACGCCCATACCAACATATACGCCACTAGTCATGATGGACCAGTGCTTGGTGTCATTTTCACCCTTGAAAGGATGGTCATAAGTCACGTCTTTGTCCTCGTCGGCAGCAGCAGCTACAGGAGCCTCGGCAACGGTAGCGGCAGCATCATTAGAAGCCGCATACATCTGAACCATGGTAAACATGGCTGCAAATACTAAAGCAATCTTTTTCATTTTATACAAATTATATAACTTGTTTATTCAAAACTGACGCAAAAGTAGTCAGTTTATTTGAATTGTGCAATTTTTTCGTCATTTAGTCGATACTCATCACTTTGGCAAAGCGCACCTGACTCTTGAAAACGGGGAAGTTAAGCGTCATGATGATGCCGTTTTCGATAGTGGCATAGGCATCCTTCTCGATGGGTTCCATCGTGGCGTCAATCCACCACAGGTCATAATTGCCGCTAAAGACGGTTTTGGTCATGTGCCCTTTCAGCATTCCACATTGCCATAGCGATTGCTTGACTTGAGCACCATCGATGTAGATGATGTCGTAGCCGTCATCAGCCCGCACGACAGCGAGGGTGTAACGACCTCCTATTCGCAGCCACTCATCCTGCATGTCGCGGTCAAGGTATTTCCAGTAGCCCTCGATGGGGTCGGCGCTCTGTTCAAGATAGGCATCGAGGTCTTCACGGGTCCACATGATTCTTGCGTTCACTTGCTTTTCATTGTCGATGGTGAGCACGGCACGCTCAATGGCGACACGCGCTCCAGGGCCGACAAGATAACCAACACTTACAGCTCCAGCAGGGCGGTCGATAGAGGCTTCCAGCACTTGCTGCAGCTCGTTCTTTCCGATGGATACCGTCACATGGTGCTCGTCAACGTCAACGCAGATGGTGTTCATGTCATCTTCGAGAGATATGCCTTTGGTTAGATGCGTTTGTGCCAACTCATGAGTCCCGTTGTCCGTGCGATGGACGATTGTTACCTTCATTGTCCGTTGGTCGGTAATGTCATCATAGGGAGTGCTATTGTCACAACTCAGGACCACTGCACAGTAGTTTCCGCTATTGTTGTCATAGTTGAAGATGAGTCCCCACTCGGGGCTCGTGATAGTGGTTCTCTCGCCAGTCATCGGGTTCTTGATAGACATGGTCTTGCCCTGCTTGTTGTTGAGGTTGGCAAGTCGCAGCTGGTAGCGGTAGGCGCTGCTGTTGACCTCTATCGTGTCGATGGTGATGGCAGTGCCGATAGATGCATTTTCCTCAACGAGCTTGTCATCGACAATCGCTTTGGAACGTCCCATCATTCTCATTCCGGGATGAGCGTTGAGCCCACCAAACTGGTTGCTTATTGAGTTATAATAGGACTTCCCACTCACCTCAAGGCCCCCAAGAAGCATCACCAATGATAATATATAAAGAATCCGTTTCATCAACTCCTAACTTCTAACTTCTAACTTCTAACTCCTAACTTCTAACTTCTAACTTCTAACTTCTAACTCCTAACTACCCAAAAGGCCTACTCATGATGATAAGGCTCATGCTTCAGGATTGTAAATGCCCTGTAAAGTTGCTCGACAAAGATGAGCCTTACCAGTTCGTGGGGAAAAGTCATCTTGCTCAATGAGATTTTCTCATTGGCGCGGTCGTAAACATCTTGAGAAAACCCATAAGGTCCGCCAACGACAAACACCAGCCGCTTGCTGCCGCTTGCCATGCGTCGCTGCAACCATTGGCTGAAGTCCACCGATGTGCGTTCAGTGCCGTGTTCATCGAGAAGCACAGCGTAATCGCTCGTCTCGAGCGTGGCGAGCAGTGCTTTGCCCTCGGCTGCCTTTTGCTGAGCTTCGCTCATGTTGCGGGTGTTGCGCACATCGCCTATGTACTGGATGTTGAACGCCACATAGTGTTGCAGGCGCTTCACATACTCCTCGATGCCTTGTCGCACAAAACCCACCTCAGTTTTACCGATGACGGCGAGTGTAATCTTCATTTTTTGATGATGTTTGTTGTTTCTTTCGGCAAAATTAGCAATTCCTTCGAAAAAACGCTAACTTTGTGGTCGGAAATCATCTAACAACTGAAGAATATGAAAACTCGAGAAGAACTGATTGATGCGTTGATCGATTTGTCGTTTGCCGAGGACATCGGTGATGGTGACGCCACCACATTGTGCTGCATCCCTGCCGATGAGATGGGCCGTCAACGTCTTATTGTGAAAGAAGAAGGTATTCTGGCCGGTGTGGAAATTGCCCGCCGAGTGTTTGAGAAATTTGACCCTGAACTGAAGATGGAGGTCATGATCGAAGACGGCGCCCATGTGAAGCCTGGTGATATTGCCTTTGTGGTGACTGGCAAGGTGCGCTCCCTGTTGCAGACCGAGCGCCTGATGCTCAACATCATGCAGCGCATGAGTGGCGTTGCTACGACCACGGCCCGATATGCCAAGTGCTTGGAAGGCCTTAAGACACGCGTTCTGGACACACGCAAAACCACTCCTGGCATGCGCTTACTTGAGAAGGATGCGGTCAAGATTGGAGGTGGCTGCAACCACCGCATCGGTCTGTTCGACATGATTCTTCTCAAGGACAACCATGTGGACTTCGCTGGCGGCATCGTGCCTGCCATCGAGAATGCTCACAAGTGGTGCAAGGACAATGGCAAGGACCTCAAGATTGAGATCGAGGTGCGCAACTTCGACGAGTTGCAGCAGGTGCTCGATCATGGTGGCGTGGACCGCGTGATGCTCGACAATTTCACTGTCGAGAATACCCGCAAAGCTGTCGAACTCATCAACGGTAGGGTAGAGACTGAGTCAAGCGGCGGCATCACCATCGACACGTTGCGCGCTTACGGCGAGTGCGGTGTGGACTACATCTCGGTGGGCGCATTGACCCATTCCATCAAGTCTCTCGACATGAGTTTTAAGGCGTGCTGATGAGCGCCACAATTTCATTACGGGAAGTAGCACCGCTCTCTATACCTGGTGTAGAGAGCGGTAGTCCCATTGTCATTGCAGGCCCTTGCAGTGCCGAAACCGAAGAACAGACGTTGGATACGGCTCGGGCGTTGAGTGCGACGGGTGTCAAGGTTTTTAGGGCAGGGCTCTGGAAACCGCGAACCAAACCGGGAAGTTTTGAGGGCGTTGGCGATAAAGGCTTGCCGTGGCTTCAGCGGGTGAAAAGCGAGACGGGAATGCTTGTGACTACCGAGGTGGCTACCGTCGAGCATGTCCGTGCGGCCCTTGATGCGGGCGTCGATATCCTCTGGGTGGGTGCTCGCACCACAGCCAATCCATTTGCCATTCAAGACATCGCCGACCAATTGCAGGGGCATGACGAGGTCACTGTGCTGGTCAAGAATCCCGTTAATCCCGACTTGGAACTGTGGCTTGGTGCTTTGCAGCGCATCCTCAGTGCCGGTGTTACACGTTTGGCGGCAGTGCATCGCGGCTTTAGTTCAGCAGGTGCCCACATCTATCGTAACGACCCGCAGTGGCACATCCCCTTTGAGTTGCGCCGCCGTGCGCCACACATGACCATTTTGTGTGATCCCTCCCATATTGGCGGAAAGCGGGAATTTGTCGAGCCCTTGTCCCAATTGGCGCTCGATGCAGGCTTTGACGGCCTGATGATAGAATGTCATTGTGAACCGGATACAGCCTTGAGCGATAGCGCTCAACAAGTTACGCCAACAGCGTTCAAACACATTCTTGAACGGCTCGTCGTGCGCTCTGGCGCCCCTATTGATGACGAGTTGAGCCTGTTGCGCCAGCAGATTGACGACTGTGACCACGAGTTGCTCGCTGTCCTGGCACGACGCATGAGCGTTTCGCGCGAAATCGGACTGTTCAAGAAAGCGCACAACTTGCGTGTGGTGCAACCTGCCCGCTATCAGGATGTAATGAAAGCCCGTATTGCCGAAGGTTCCACTTTGGGCCTGCCTGAAGATTTCACCCAACAGATTATCCAGGCAATACATGAGGAAAGCGTCCGCCAGCAGTTAAACTTGCTTAACGATAATAACGAATAGAGAACATTGAAATTCCAGGAAATCAGTACAGCATGAAACGTGTAGTAATCATTGGTGCCTCGTCTGGAATGGGGATGGAAGTGGCAAAACTGTTTTTGGCTGAGGGCTGCATGCTTGGTGTGGCCGCTCGCCGTGAGGATCGTTTACAAGCGATAAAACAGCTTGCGCCCGATAGGGTAGTGACCGCAACCATCGACGTCACTGCCGATGATGCACCTCAGCGTTTACGTGCGCTCATCGATGAACTGGGAGGTATGGACCTGTTTTTCTATTCTTCGGGAATTGGCAAACAGAACCGTATGCTCACACCCGACATCGAACTCAATACTGTTAATACCAATGGGATGGGCTTTACCCGCATGATAGGCGAGGCTTACCGCTATTTTGCTGAATGCGGCGAGGGTCATATCGCTGCCATTACCTCGATTGCTGGCACCAAAGGCCTAGGCCCGGCTCCATCCTATTCTGCCACAAAGGCGATGCAGAACGTCTATCTACAATCCCTGGAGCAGCAAGCTCATGCACGTGGTTTGAAAATCCGTTTTACCGATATCCGTCCGGGCTTTGTCGAGACCGACCTGCTGAAAGGCGATTTCCGTTACCCCATGATGCTCAAGCCCGAGAAGGTCGCACGCCAAATCGTGAGGGCAGTCATTAATAAGCGTCATGTAAAAGTGATTGACTGGCGGTATGCTATATTGACCGCCTTATGGAGACGGCTGCCACGTTCCTTGTGGCGACACCTTAAGTTGTAATTATTTGTTGATGACGCGTCCTGCGGCGTGGAAGTGGGTGGCGTAGTAGTTTTGCCGGAGGTCATCGACCGTGACGCCGCGGGAAGATGATGCGTGAACAAACTTGTTGTCTTTCAGGTAGATACCCACGTGAGAAACGCGGCCATCGCCATTGGTACAGAAGAACACCAAGTCTCCCTCGCGTAGGTCATCGAGGTCGATTACCTGGCAGTTTTCTTCCAGCATTTTTGCAGAGTTGCGGTGTACCCTGATATCATATACCTTAAGGAAAACTTCCATGACCATTCCTGAGCAGTCGGTGCCTTCACCGCAGGTGTGCTCGGCATAGGCGTAGGGGGTGCCTAACCAGCGCTTGAGTTCCTTATACAGTTTCTTGTTGTCGTGACGGTCCAACTTGATGTCGAGACGAGCCCACTCATCACTCACCAGACCATGGCCGCTTTGGGCTATGGGCTTTTTCTTTTCGGTGCTTTCAGTGGACTTTTCGGTGTTGTCGTTGCCTCCACGGTTGCGGCGCTCATGGTAGGGGCGGTAGGTGTGTGTGTTGTTGCTGGTGCTACGGCACGATACCACTGGCAGCGACAATAGGATCGCCGCTGCCAGATAGAGTATCTTTTTGCCGTATTTAGACATAAGTCTTTAGTCCTTGTTCTCTTCGGCGGGCTCGTCGGCCTTGGCTTCCTCTTCTTCTTCCTTGGTAGTGAAGTCGGTGATACCGGCGCCAATAAGGATGTTGTACCACGAGATGATTTTCTTGATATCGCTATTGTGAACGCGCTCCTCATCCCAGTTTTCCAGGATGCTGCCCATGAACTCATGGAGCTGGTCGGGGGTGGCATAAGCTTTCTTGTCGATAGCCTTATTGTCAAATATCTTGCCCACGTTTTCGAATACCTGTGACAGGGGCAGGTCATCGCTGGTGGTGAAAATGGAGATGTCACCCAGTGACATCACGCGCTCACGTGAGTGAACAGGAAAGCGCTTTTTATCGGAGAGGCCCTCGACGAGCAACATGTTTTTTCCGTAAGAAATAAGTTTGTAAAGTCCGGGACGACCCGAAATGGATAAAATTTTCTTCAGCATACTTAATAATAATGAATAATGTAGATTATAATTTTTGTTTTTATTGTTTCTCTCCAAGCAGCCGCAAGACCTGAGGAAGCACTGCGCTGTCATCATCGTTGATGATAACTTGCTCTCCAGGAGCAACTGTTTCCTCTAGGCTTTGTGCTGCAATGCGTTCAGCCACTTGACCTTCTGTGAGTCCGCTGCGGGCCATGACCCGCGGAATGCGCACGCTAACGGGGGCGGTCACATGCCACACCTCATCCACAAGTCGGTCCAGCCCAGCGGTGCGCAGCAGTGCGGTCTCGACGAATGCCACTTCATGACCAGTTCCAGCTTGGGCTTGTGCCCATTGCTGCATGTCGCTCGCTGTCGCGGGATGGACGATGCCGTTAAGCCGTGCCAGTGCAGAGTCGTCACTGAATGCCACTGCGCTCAAGTGCTGGCGGTTCAATGTGCCGTCATCGAGGTAGGTCTCTTTGCCAAAGGCGTCAACGAGTTGTTGTTTTACCGTGTCATTCTCAAGCATCAGGGCTTTAGCACGGCTGTCGCAGTCATAGACGTCGTAACCCATGACCTGGACCAAACGCGCGACAACACTCTTGCCGCTGCCGATACCTCCTGTGATAGCGATAAGCTTCATCACTGCGTCAAATCTGCTTAATGCTTCTCGATGATATACTCGACACTGTCGGGTGTGAACTTGACGTCCTGATAGGCTGCAGGCACCTCGCCAATCATCACTTTGACCTTATTGTTGGGTGATGAGAAGTCTACCGAGTTGTAATCGACAACTACGGTGATGCCTGAATCGTCCTTGATGCGGCTCACGGGTGAGCGGTAAGTCACCTCCACATCACCAGGGAAGAGCAGCATCTTGACGCCGGGAGGTGCATTACGCACGACAATCTTGACCGAGCGGGTCTGCTGCTTCAGCTTCTCAATGGGGACTACGATATCGATGGCGCGAGGCTCAACAACGGCTCCATTGATTGGCGCAATGGAAATTTTGCGGCGCAAAGTGTCGGTCAGCTCTTTCTCCTCAACGTGGTAGGTATAAACCTCGTTGATCTCGTTCAGCGTCTTGGCGTCACTGAACACGAGCACCGAGTCTTGACTTTGGATGAGTACGCCAAACTGGGTGTAGTCCTCGCGGGGTTCCACAATGATATCGGCCTTGATGGGAACCTTCTTGCCCGGCAGGTCGGTGTACTTGACGTTGATGGCCTCGGGTAGGACATTCACAATGGTGGCGCGCTTGTTCAACACATTGGCAATAGCCCTTTTCAAGTGACTTTGGTCAATCTTGAACATGCTGTTGCCATCGCTGTAGTCCGAGAAACGCAGGGTGAGTTTTGGTGATTTGTCAAACAGGTAAGATAAAAACCTGTAGCCGCGGTCACGCACTGTCACAGTGAGCGTGTCGGGGACTTTAGAGAGTAAGTGAACATTGCTGGGCAGACTCATTTCAACGGGCACCTCAATGTCGAGCTGGACGTCCCTGTTGAAGGTCAAGAAACTCCAGAATACGGCAGAAATGACCACAAAGCCAACGTAGAGGAATATCGACCTCGTGCGTGGCGATTCGTTCATGTGGTCCCGTAATCTGTTCCAGAGTTTCATGTTGGCTGCTGATTGATGTAAATCAGTTAATTGTTCTTGGTCTGTACTTCAGAGGCATCGGGCATTGAGATGGCGCTCTTGTCAAACTTGATGCGCACACCGTCGGCCACCTCAAGGATGATGGTGTTGTCCTTAATCTCGCGAACGCGGCCATAAATGCCACCGATGGTAACCACCTTATCACCGTTCTTGAGACTGTCGCGGAAGGCGTTAATCTTCTTTTGCTTCTTCTGCTGCGGGGCAATCATGAAAAAGTAGAAAATGGCGATGATCGCGATAATCATGATCATGCTGCTCCATCCTTGACCGGAAGCACTGCCAGCCTGCAATAAAATCGTGTTAAGCATAATGTTGTCTTTTTTTCAGTTGTTATTGTTTAGAAATTTTTTGTCTATCGTTTTAGAATCTTGCTCTCCTTGCGAAGCTGCTTGACGGCATTGTTGAGGATGCCGTTAACAAACTGTCCGCTGCCGGCGGTACTGAAATTCTTGGCCAACTCAATATACTCGTTGAGCGTTACCGCTGTGGGAATCTTTTCAAACGAGGTCAACTCGGCCAGGGCCGTGCACATGATGATGCGGTCCATGAGCACGATGCGATCCTTGTCCCAGCGGCTGCCCTCGACCAGCTCGTCGATGAGCGCGTTGCTTTCGGGCATTTGAGTCACTGCGGCTTGCAGCAGTTCCTTGCCGAATTCGCTGTCCTCCTCGTCTTTGTACATCGGCATGATGGCATTCTCGTCACCTTCGGCGATTCGCCTGAAAGTTTTGCACACAAATTGACCAGTGAGGTCCAGGTCGTCGCCTGTCCAGAAAAGTGAACGCTGCTCCACTGCATCTTCCAGATTCTCGTCGGGCAGGATAACCTGTTTCATGAGCTGTTGCCACAACAGGCTGTCGGACATCATGCTGTCCTCGTCATCAGCCATATAATCATTGTAGAGGTCGCTCTTAATGATTTTGTCAAGCAACATGCGCTCAAGGATGGGGTCATCGTTCCATGTGATGGTGTGATCTTGGGCGAACTGCTCCAACTGCTCATCGCCAGCCAATGCTGCAACGAGCCGGTTGTTGACAAACTTCATGTTGGGATTCAGTTCCTCCTCGGTGGGCAGGTACTTGTTGCGGGCCTCGTCAAGGCGCATTTCCTGGATATGGGTTAATTCCACGGGCAGTTTCATCAGGTAATGATACAGCTCGTAGGTCTTTTCCATGCAATGATCAAAGTCTTTTAACGCGTCGGCTAGTGAGCGTTCTGGACGGGTCAGCATATAGGAGTACAGGTTCTGTACGACTTTTGTTCTGATTAATACTCGATTTATCATAATGAGAAAATTTGAACTTGCGAAATTACTGAAAAATGTCGGCTTGAACAAGAATATAGCGGGTTATTCAACATTTTGGTTGTCATTGAGCCGTTGTCTGACAACCTCATAAATCATGATACCGCCTGCAACCGACACATTCAACGAGTTGATGTGTCCGAACTCCGGAATCAGTACCTGAGTGTCGCACAGTTTCATGATATCGGGTGAAATGCCCTTGTCCTCAGCGCCAAGCACGATGGCAACAGGACCAGTGTAATCGGCTTGGGTGTAGGGCAGTTGCTGCTTGTCGCTGGTGCCCACAATCTTGAAACCGCTGTCACGCAGCAGCTTGATGGCATTCACCAGGTTGTGCTCGCGGCAGACGGGCAGGTAGTTGAGCGCACCTGCCGAGGTCTTGACGGCATCGGCATTGACGCTCACGCTCTCGCGGTCGGGGATGACGATTGCGCTCACCCCGGCACACTCACAGGTGCGTGCCACAGCACCAAAATTGCGCACGTCGGTCACTCCGTCCAGCACAACGATAAACGGATTCTCACCCTCGTCGAACAGTTGTGGCACGAGGTCCTCGACACGGTAGTAGGTGACAGCTGCCATCATGGCAAGGACGCCCTGATGGTTGCGGCGGGTGATGCGGTCGATTTTCTGTACGGGCACCCGCTGAACAGGCACGCGCAGCTGGCGGGCCTTGTCGCTGATTTCACGGGCTGTCTCGTCGTTCAGCGTTTTGCTCAAGAAAATCTTGTCTATGTCCTTGCCTGCTTCGATAGCCTCGAGCACGGCATGGATGCCATAAATGTATTGTGTCTTGTCAATCATATCTGTTTATTATTATGCTTGATGAGTGATTTGGCGTTATCGATGGCGGCTTGATTAAGGCCCTTACCGCTCAGCATGCGTGCGATTTCCATCACGTGCTCCTCTTCATTGAGGTCCTCGACGCGGGTTAGCGTCTCGTTGTCGGTGTCAGTCTTGAATACCCGCAGGTGATGGTCTCCGTTGGCGGCCACTTGAGGCAAGTGGGTAATGGCGATGACCTGGATGCTGCGGGCAATGTCGGACATCATCTCGCCTACCATGTTGGCAATGTCACCGCTCACGCCCGTGTCCACCTCATCAAAGATGATGCTGGGCAGGCGCATGTGGCGTGCGATGATAGCCTTGATGCATAGCATCACACGAGAAATTTCGCCTCCCGATGCCGTATCCTTGACAGGCACGAGTTGCTGGTTTTTATTGAAGGCCATCATGAATTCGGCCATGTCTATGCCGTTGGGACTCAAGTCAATGGTGTTGAAATCGACATCAAAGGCGATATTCTTCATGCCCAATGGGGAAGCTAACGCCATCAGCTCCTTGCCGAAGCGTTGCGCTGCCTCATGCCGCTTGGCCGACAGTTGTTTAGCGATGTCCATAGCGGCATCACGGCTGCTGTTGACCAGCGCTTTCAGTTCATCAATGAGCTCATCGTTGTGTTCGATTTCACCCAGTTGGCGCTCATAGTCATGCTGGATGTCGATAAGTTGATTAACATCATGTGCATTGTGCTTGCGTTGCAGGCTGTATATGTTGTTGAGGCGCTCGTCAACGCGGGCGAGTTCGGCAGGGTCATCATTAAGGGTATCAATGGTACTGCCCACGCTTTGGGCGATGTCCTTGAGGTCGATGATGGCCGTACGCACTCTTTCTGCCATTCCGTCAACATCACTCAGATTACGCTCTGCTTCCTCCAGCCGTTGTGCAACCGTTGAGAGTCGTTGCAAGATGGCGTTTTCCTCGCCATCAAGTTCGTTTTCAACAGTCCATAGGGCATCCTTGAGTTCGGTGATATTGCTTAGTTTGGACTGCAATGTTTCCAGATGCTGGTCCTCGTCGGGCTGCAGTTGCATGGCCTGCAGTTGGTCGAGCTGGAAACGTATGTAATCCTCATTGAGCCTGAGCTGTTCCATCTCCCGTTGCGTGTCATCAAGCCGCTTGACTGCATCGCGGTACTCATGGTAGGCCTTGCGGTAGTCCGTGAGCAAACTGCTGTTGCCTGCAATACTGTCAAGAATCGATAACTGAAACGCAGGTTGCGATAACAGCATGTTGTTGTGCTGGGAGTGGATATCGAGCAACCGGGTGCTCAACTCCCTCAGCACATTGAGTGACACGGGAGTGTCGTTGACAAAGGCGCGTGAACGCCCGTTGGGTGACAGCTCGCGCCTGACGATGCATTCCTGTTCGTCCCAATCAATGTCGTTATCCTTGAAAAAACCATCCAAGCGGTAGCCGACGATGTCGAAGGTAGCCTCGACCACTGTCTTGACCGACGTGTCGCGGATGGCCTTGCTGTCGGCACGTTCTCCCAAAATGAGCGATAGCGCGCCCAGGATGATGGACTTTCCCGCTCCGGTCTCGCCTGTGATAATAGTCAAGCCATCGGCAAACCCGATGTCGAGTTTGTCGATGAGCGCATAGTTAGAGATGTGCAGTTGCTTGATCATTACACACTCTCGGTATTCTAGTTGTTCTCTGTTTTCTTGATTCTGTCAAGACGGTCGGTCTCACTAGGGAAGACCTGATAGAGCATCTCATAGACCGCCTCTTTTTCGGTGGTGTTGGCCTTGCTGTAAACGTTGATGAGTTCGTCAAGCTTGGCGTCCTTGAACATTGTCAGGCACACCGACATGGGTGCCACTTCATAGATCTTGGCCAGATTTTCCAGGGTGTGGGTGATGGCCGAGCGTCCCTTGTCCACGGTGACTACCATCTGGTCAAGGCCCATGCGGTGATAGTCATAAAGCATCTGGCGGATAGGGGCGGTGTTGTTCTCGGTAAAAGCACTCAGTACAGCGCTGCGGTTGGTGTTGTCCTCAAAGGCTTTCCATCCGCTCTCGCCGCTACTTTGCGCGAGTCTCACCACTTGTGCTGCCTTCTCATAGTACGGGTCGCCACCCAGAAGTTCAAACGAATCAAAGTCCATGCCGATGATCATATAGGCCCAGAAGTTGAGGATGGCAGTTAGATTATCTTCCATCTCCATTTCTGAGAATACGAGTTGTTGGCCCCTGTCAAATGTGAAATCTACCTTGGTGTCCCTGAAGTTGATGAGTGCTGTGGTGTAGGTGCTGTTAAACACAGGACGTTGTGACTGAATCTGCAGGTCGCCCTTCATCAGTCCCGTGCCATCGTCCCAAGAGCTCAGCGTGAGCATCAATTTGCAGTTGATCTTCTCGTTGGTGCCAAACACCGCATTAGTCCACTTGGTGTTGTTCATGTAGTCGGTTATGGCCTCCTTGAGCTCATTGAACACGTCTTTGCTGCCGCTGGTGATTTTGTCGCTATTGACTTCTACCTCGCAGTTGAGTTCGGTAGCTTCATCATCGGCAAGGACGGGAAAAGCACACATCAGTGCCACCGTCATCAGTAAAAAGAATTTTTTCATTACTACTTGACCAGATACTTGTGTAAAACATCAACAATGTCGTGTGCAACGTCGCGCTTGGACTTGCATTCACCCTCGATGGTTTCACCCTTGTCGGTGAAGATGGTTACCATGTTGGTGTCGACTTGGAAACCGGCATTCTTGTCACGCAGAGAGTTCATAACGATGAAATTCAGGTTTTTGCGTTCCAATTTTCCTTGAGCGTTGACTTTTTCATTATCGGTTTCCAGCGCAAATCCAACGGTCACCTGTTCGGGTCGTTTGGCTTGTCCCACGGCACGTGCAATGTCGGGGTTGGGCGTGAGTTGGATAACGGGTGCCGCATCCTTCTCGCGCTTGATTTTTTTGTCTGCGACATTCTCGACGCGGTAATCGGCGACGGCGGCACACAGGATGACGGCATCGCTGGCAGGTAAGGCCTGCATCACGGCATCGTGCATCTCAACGGCGGTCATCACGTCGATACGGTCGATGTTGGCATTCTCGGTCTTGAGAGAGACAGGCCCGGCAACAAGTGTCACTTGGGCACCGCGGTTGGCACACTCCTCGGCGAGGGCAAATCCCATCTTGCCCGACGAGAAGTTGCTGATGTAGCGCACGGGGTCGATCTTTTCGACCGTGGGACCGGCTGTGATAAGCACACGCTTGCCCTGCAGGTCTTCGCTTGCAGTAAAGAACTCGTCAAGGGCCTTGACGATGTTCTCGGGCTCTTCCATGCGACCCTTGCCGATCAGGTGGCTTGCCAGCTCGCCCTCGGCCGGCTCAATGATGTGGTTGCCGTAGCTGCGCAGCAGTTCAATGTTGCGCACGGTGCTGGGATGACGCATCATGTCCAGGTCCATCGCAGGGGCGACAAATACGGGCGCCTTGGCCGACAGGTAAGTCGTCACCAGCATGTTGTCGGCGACACCGTTGGCCATCTTGCCGATAGTTGAAGCTGTAGCGGGTGCGATGATTAACGCATCGGCCCACAACCCCAAGTCCACATGGCTGTTCCATTGACCCGTATTGGCGGTGAAGAACTCGCTGATGACGGGCTTGCCGCTCAACGTGGAGAGTGTCAATGGCTGGATGAACTGTTTGGCATTGGGGGTCATGATGACCTGTACCTCGGCACCAGCCTTAACGAGCAGTCGCGTGAGCGTGGCACACTTGTAAGCGGCGATGCCGCCAGTGATGCCCAGGATGATGTGCTTGCCTTTCAACATGATGTTTCTCTCTCTTGGGATTTAGTTATTTTTTCTTGTACTGGATGTAGAGCTTGGTAATGACCTGCTTGGTGTTTTCGGCAAAGTCACTCTTCATCATCCAGTCATAGTAGCCATAGTCGAGTTTGGTGAACACCTCTTCGACAGTCTTTCCCTTGTGCTTACCGAAGTTGAAGACGGGCTGTTTCAGTTCGTTGTAGATGATGCGTCCTGCCAAGTCCACGTTGCGGTTGTGGGTCGAGTATTGTGACAGGTAATCCACATCGTTGACCAGTGGCTCGGCATCGTTGGCATAATGGTCCAATTGGGCCTTGAGCACTTCCAGCGTGGTCCTGGCATCATCCTCGGCCGAGTGATGATTCTTCATCGGATGGCCGCAGTAGAAAATGCAAGCCGCCTCCAAGTCGCGTTTCTCGCGCTTGTGGTAGATGGTCTGCACGTCAATGAACTTGTGCTGGGAAGGGTCAAAGCTGACGCCGGCCTTGCTCATCTCCTGGGCGAGCAGGGGAATGTCGAAGTGGTTGCTGTTAAAACCAGCGATGTCGCATCCCTCAAACACGCGGGCAATATCATGGGCCCGCTGCTTGAAGGTGGGCTCGTCTTTCAGGTCCTCGTTGGTGATGCCATGCACGTCGATGGCCTGCTGGGGAATGACCTTCTCAGGGTTGAAACGAAACGTGTTACTCTCCTCGCGGCCGTCAGGATAAACCTTGACGTAGGACAGCTCGATAATGCGGTCCTCGGTGATATTGAGTCCCGTAGATTCCAGGTCAAAGACCACGAGAGGGCGTTTCAGGTTCAGTTCCATATTATACTGCTGGATTAGATCATCATGGGCATCTGGAGCACGATGAGGTCTTCACCGGCCTTTTGCTCACAGGGAACAAACACACCTGCACGGGCGGGATCGAGCAACTTGAGGTAAACACCCTCGCTGTCGATATTGTTCACCACATCGATGACATCGGCGCTCTTGAAGCCAATGTTCATGGGCTCGCCATTGTATTCACAGGCAATGGTCTCCTCGGCAGCGGTCGAGTGGTCAACGTCCTGGGCGGTGAGTACAACCTGGGTGGGCTTGAGGTCAAGGCGCACCAGTCCTCCCACATTGGCGAACACGGCAACACGGCGAACAGCGTTGAGCAATGTCATGCGGTCAACGGCCATCGTGTAGGGGTTGTCCTCGGGGATAACCGAGTTATAGTTGGGGTAACGGCCGTTGATGAAGCGGCACGAGAGTTGATAATCGGCGTTCTCAAAGGTGGCGCTGTTCTCATCGACGGTGATGCTGATGGGATCATCACTGTTGCGGTCGATGATGCTGGCAAGAATGCCGGCGGGCTTGGCGGGAAGGATGAATGAACGCTCAAACTCGGGCTTCACATTGGTCTGGCGATAACGGACGAGTTTGTGGGAATCGCTGGCGACGTACACGATCATGTCGGGCTTGATGTCCCAGAAGATACCCGTGAACTGCGGATGCATGTCGTCATTACCCACTGCGAACAGGGTGTGGCCGATGCCACTGGCAATGCTCTTGGCGGGCAGCGAGAACTGCTTCATGTCGTTGGCATTGGCTGCCTTCTCGGGGAATTCGTCGCCATTCAGTGCCATGGCATCATAATAACCGTTGACGTAGGTTACCTTCACTGCCAGCGTCTCATCGTTGATTTCAAAGGCCAGTGCCGTGTCGGGTAATTCCTTGAGGGAGTTGATGGTGCGTTTCACATCCAGTGCAAACTTGCCACTGCCTTCCACATTCTGAACCTCGATGTTGGTTGTGAGACGGGTTTCCATGTCGCTGCCGGTGATCACGAGGCGGTCACTTTGCAGCTCGAACAGGAAGTTGTCGAGAATGGCATAAGCATTCTTGTTGCTCACCACTTTGCTCACGGCATTCAGGCGCGAGAGCAATAATTTGCTTTGTACGTTGAATTTCATACAGTTATGACTCTTTATATCGTTATTAATCTCTAATTTCTTCTTTTAACCTACAAATTTAGTGTTTTTTTCTTTAATAATGAGACGTTGTTAATAAAAAAACGAAAAAAAGCGTCATCAATTGTCTTGATAACGCTTTTTAGTATTTCGGTTGTCAGTTTTCGGCAAAAAGCAAAAAACTGTTATCTGAAGATGTCAGATCAGTCCAGCTTGTGGATGATGAGACCCGAACGCAGCTTGGGCTCAAACCAAGTGGCCTTGGGAGGCATGATCTTGCCGCTGTCGGCGATGTCAATGATCTGCTTCATGGTCACGGGATAGAGCGCCAAAGCCATCTTCATCTCGCCACTGTCAACACGCTGCTTCAACTCGCCCAGGCCGCGGATGCCGCCAACGAAGTCGATGCGCTTGTCGGTGCGCAGGTCGGTGATGCCCAGGATGTCACGCAGGATGTAGTCGCTGCTGATGGTCACGTCGAGCACGCCGATGGGATCGTTGTCGTCATAGGTGCCTTCCTTGGCGGTCAGCGAGTACCACTTGCCACCCAGATACAGTGAGAAGTTGTGCAGCTTGGCGGGCTTGTAAATCTCGGTGCCCTTCTCCTCGACGATGAATTTGTCGGCCAGCTTCTCGAGGAACTGCTCCTCGGTGTTGCCGTTCAAGTCAACAACCACGCGGTTGTAGTCCATGACCTTCAGGTGTGACTGGGGGAAGCATACTGCCAGCAGGTAGTTGTACTCCTCGGTGCCGTTGTGGTTGGGGTCGGCCTTAGCCTTCTCCTCGCCCACGTGAGCGGCAGCAGCGGTGCGGTGGTGACCGTCGGCAATGTACAGGTAAGGAATCTCACCGAACTCACGGGTGATGGTATCGATGGTCTCCTTGTCCTTGATGACCCACAGGGTGTGGCCGATGCCGTCCTCGCTCACGAAGTCATACTCGGGAGTGGTCTGGGCGGTGCGGTCGATGATGTCCTCGAGGATACGGTTATCGGGGAATGCCAGGAATACCGGCTCGATGTTGGCGTTGTTGATCTCGATGTGGTGCATGCGGTCAGCCTCTTTCTCGCGGCGGGTGAGCTCATGCTTCTTGATGTGGCCGGTGAGGTAGTCCTCAACACTGGCACCAACTACAAATCCGTACTGAGTGCGGCCATCCATAGTCTGTGCATAGATGTAGTAGCAGTCCTGGGTGTCTTGAACCAGCCAGCCCTTGTCCTGGAACTTCTTGAAGTTCTCAACGGCCTTGTCATAGACCTTGGGCTCGTGTTCGCCAGTACCGGGCTCGAAGTCGATTTCGGGCTTAATGATGTGATACAGGGACATTTCGTTGTCACCAGCCTCGGCACGTGCCTCCTCGCTTGAGAGGACGTCATAGGGCTTGGATGCTACTTTTTCTACATACTCTTTCGGCGGTCTCACGCCACGGAACGGTTTTACTTTAGCCATGATAAATGATTGGTTTAAAAAGTATTAATAGGTTATTAAAGTTGCTTGTCTCTCTTGTTCTTTTTTGTGGTTGATTGCTTGGCGCGTTTCAGCTTCCGGGCACAGGTGCTGCATGTGCCATAGACATACAGGCTGTAGTGGTCGGCGTTGAACGCATTGTAACGGCGGGCATTCATGAACGCCGCAAAGTTTGGGTCCCTTGTCTCCTTGACTCTCCCGCAGGAGGTGCAGATCAAGTGGGTGTGCGGCAGGGTGATGCGTTCATACTGTGCCTGCATGCCTTCAAATACATGTCGGCGCAATATTTGGGCATCCATGAGCAACTCAACAGTGTTATATACCGTTGAGCGGCTTACCCTGAAGCCGTCGCTGTCGACGAGCTGCTGGAGCCCCTCGATCGTGAACAGACCATTGATGTTGAGGATGTGTTGCAGGATGGCATAACGCTCGGTGGTCTTGCGCATGCCATGCTCGTCAAGATAGTCACTGAACCTGCGTACAAAAGGGTTGGTGCTATCAACAAAATCCTCGATATTTGGAACGGTCGTCATCGGTGTGACAAAAGTACAACCTTTTTTGGAATCGAGCAAAGAAATGATGTAATAAAACTATTCTCTGGAAACACAGTTAATCACCTGCTCAATATCCAGCTCACTCACCGAGTGGGCGGTCATGTCGCTCAACTGGCTCACTTCATCGATTGTGAGGGTTGTGGCAATGCCGATGACCTTAGCACCCGAAGCCCTCCCGGCAATCAATCCGTTACGGGAATCCTCAAAGACGATGCAGTCCCGTATGTCGATGCCCAGCAGTTTGGCTCCCATCAGGAAACAGTCAGGGTCGGGCTTGGCCTTAGTGACCATGTCACCGGTGATGATGTGGTCAAACAATGTGGGGAACTCGGGATGTTGCCGATAGAGCGATTGCATCTTCTTGCGGTCACTTGAAGTGACGATAGCCATGGGGATACCTGAGTCGCGCAGGCGTTTCACAAACTCCAACGCGCCGGGGAAGAATTCATACCGCATGTTGCGCTCGTAATCCAGCAGTCTATCAAGCACTTGCTGCCGCACCTCATCAGTATCAAAGTAACCGAGAATACGCGTCAGGTGAAACCCCTTGATAAAGCTGGCGAAATTCTCAACTCCAGTGGGGTAATCCTTATCCATTTGGTCCCAAAAGATGGTGTACAGTCCCTCGCTGTCCAGCAACACGCCATCCAGGTCAAAGAGCACTCCGCATTTTTTAGCCATTTCGCTCATGATAATCTTCTTCTAATGATTTAAGTCGCAAAATTAGTGAAATTCGGGCTATTTTCACTATTTTTGTGGCATAATTCATCACGACTATGATTCAGGAACTGCAATTACGCGTTAGTCCGCGCACGGCGGCAAGCATGGGCGAGATTGCCCAGCACCTTGCTAAATATAACGACATCCCTGCCCAGAGCATCCAGGGCATCAGGATATTGAAACGCTCTATTGACGCTCGGCAGCGCAATGTGGTGGTTAACCTCAAGGTCCGCGTCTATATCGATGAACCGATGACTCAGGACTATCTGGTGCCGCCCATTGAGTATGTGCCAGTTGACGGCAAACGCCAAGCCATCGTTGTGGGAATGGGGCCGGGCGGTTTGTTTGCGGCGCTCAGGCTCATTGAGTTGGGCATCAAACCCATCGTCCTGGAACGTGGCAAGGATGTGCTGCAACGCCGCGTGGATGCTTCCCGCATCCAGCGCGAGGGCATTGTGGACCCTGAAAGCAACTATTGCTATGGTGAGGGTGGGGCAGGAGCCTACAGCGACGGTAAACTATACACCCGCAGCAAGAAACGCGGCTCGGTGGAGCGTGTCTTGGGCATCTTTGTCCAGCATGGCGCGCGTGAAGACATCCTCATCGACGCCCATCCCCACATCGGCAGCGACAAGTTGCCAGGTGTCATCAAGGCCATGCGTGAAACTATCCTGAGGTGTGGCGGTGAGGTTCATTTCCAGACCCGTGTCACCCGCCTCATTGTCGAGGATGGTAAGGTTGCTGGCGTGGAAACCGCTGCGGGTGAGCGTTTTGACGGCCCCGTGATTTTGGCCACAGGCCACTCGGCACGCGATGTCTATCAGATGCTATATGACAGCGATATCACTGTCGAGGCCAAGGGCATTGCGGTGGGTGTGCGACTGGAGCATCCCCAACGCTTCATCGACCAGATCCAATATCATAGTGTGCTGGGTCGCGGTGAGTACCTGCCGGCGGCCGAGTACAACTTTGTCACTCAAGTGGATCACCGTGGTGTGTATTCATTCTGTATGTGTCCCGGGGGCTTTGTCGTGCCTGCTGTGAGCGAGACCGATGGGCTGGTGGTTAACGGCATGTCGCCCAGTAACCGCGGTTCGCATTGGGCCAACTCGGGTATGGTCGTTGAACTGCACCCCGAGGACTTGCCCGATGAATACAAGAAATATGGTGTGTTGGCAATGATGATGTTCCAGCGCGACATGGAGCGCCGGGCCTTTGCCGAGGCGGGCAATACCCTCATCGCTGGCGCCCAACGCATGAAGGATTTTGTGGACGGCAAGCCTTCCCGCAACATCCCGCCGTCATCCTATCTGCCTGGTGTCCAGTCTTCAAGGCTTGACCTGTGGATGCCGTCGATTGTCGCTAACCGCCTGCGCAAGGGTTTCAAGGTCTTCGGTAAGAACGCCCGCGGATTCCTGACCAATGATGCCATCGTCATTGGAGTAGAGACCCGCACATCATCCCCCCTGCGCATCCCTCGCGACCAGGAGCTGCTCCACCATGTCACGCTGCAGGGGCTCTATCCCTGCGGTGAGGGTGCTGGCTATGCTGGAGGCATAGTTTCCAGCGCCATCGACGGCGAACGTTGTGCCGAGGCCCTCGCCGAAACGCTAAAACAACAAGTTTATTAATAAAACATCAATTTTTTTTCTTGATGTGCACAATATGGCGCGCTTTTTGCAGTTATCTATGCGTTAAAGTTTAATTTTAATACATCACACTCTCATGAAACAGAAAGAAGTTATTGCTGCAGCCCTTATCGCATTGAGCGTTTTTTGCTTGGGCTGGTTCATCAAGGCTGGTATTGATGATTTTGCAAGTAAGGACCGCAAGGTCAGTGTGAAAGGTCTTGCCGAGCAGGAAGTCCCTGCCGACAAGGTGACATGGCCCATCGTCTCCAAGGAGGTGGGCAACGACTTGCCCGGACTCTATGAGCGCATTGGTTCCACTCAGGCCAAAATCAAGGCGTTTTTGATTAAGGGTGGTGTCAAGGAAGAGGAGATTAGCTTTAATGCTCCACAAGTGGTCGATTTGACGGCGCGCGAGTATGATTCGGGCAACAGGGCCTATCGATACATCGTGACTTCGGTGCTTACCGTGACGAGCAAGAATGTGGACCAGGTGCGCAAACTCATCTCCAAGCAAGGCGATCTCTTGCGTGAGGGTGTGGCCATCACAGGTGACAGCTACGAGAACCAGATTAGATATGAGTTTGAAGCTTTCAAGGAGATGAAGCCCAAGATGATGCAGGAGGCGATAGAGAATGCCCAAGCCACCGCCGAGCAGTTTGCTAAGAATTCACACAGCAAGCTCAATAAGATTGTGAATGCTGACCAGGGCCAGTTCTCCATTGAGAATCGCGACGAGTACACTCCTTGGATCAAAAAGGTTCGCGTGGTTACTACCGTCACTTACTCGCTCAAGAACTAACCAATTAACAGATTATTTTAATTCACGATTATAGAGGGTCTAGTTGATCTAGATCCTCTAATTTTTCTATACTATCAAGTCTTTCTAAATCGCTAGAAGTGCTATCGGGAGAATGGGGATCAATCATCCCGGTGTAGAAGTGGAGGGTTTGGCTCATGGTATTGAAGTGCTTCTGGTTAGGTGACCATTCTCCACGTTGTATTCCTGGGGCAAGTTTAATCGAGCGACGGCCATACATGTTATTGATGCTGTCGATGCTGGTCATCAGTCGGCGAAGCTTGCCGTGGTCGTCGGGGTCAAACACGTTGAGCTGGATGCCTCCGCCATGCTGGATGTCAAGAGCCATCACCCCGGCCTTGCGGTAGCCAAAACCGTCGCGCCAGATGTTATTGAAGGCATTGAGCGCTTGTCGCACGATGGTCATCGTGTCACTCGACGGGGTCGCGAGTTGCAGTTGGCACGAGTTGGAGTAGAACGGTAGGTCCTCGCGGAAACGGTCACCTCTCACGTAGGTCATGATGCTCCCTGCCACACTTCCCTCGTCACGCAACTGCCGTGCTGTGCGTTCTGCAAAGCTGACAATGGCATCAGCAATCTCTTCACGGTCGGTAAGCACTTTGCCAAAGGTGCGTGATGTCATGATGGTCTTGTGGGCGATGTCCACGGGGTTGGCAATCTGGCAGTCGTGCCCCATGAGTTCGCGCTGGGTACGCTCCACGGTTACCGAGTACAATGACCGCACCAATGATGGCGGCATTTTCACAAAGTCGGCGGCCGTCATGATGCCTCGTGATTTAAGTTTGGCTGATAGCCTGCGTCCGATGCCCCATACGTCTTCGATAGCCGTGCGGCGCAGGATGATGTCGATCGCTTCAGGGCGCACGAGCCAATAGACGCCATCGGTGATGCGAGGGTCTCGTTTCGCAATGTGGTTAGCAACCTTGGCAAGTGTGCGGGACGGGGCAAAGCCAATGCTAACGGGGATTCCAACATATTGCTTGACTTTTTTCACCACTTCGGCCATCACGCGATGACTGGTTTCTACATCCTCATGAGGCAAGAGGAAAAATGCTTCATCGACAGAGTATTGTTGCAGGTTCTCGACCTCCTGGCTGAGAATTTTCATCACGCGGTCGGACAGGTCACGGTACAGGATGTGTCGCGCCGACAGTTGAATGATTTGACGTGGGTCAGTGTATTCCTTGATTTTAAAGGCTGGGCAACCCATAGGGATGCCTGCAGCCTTGGCCTCGTTGCTGCGGGCAATCACGCAACCGTCGTTGTTGGAGAGGACAACGACCTTCTTGCCATTGAGCCTGGGGTCAAACACCCGCTCACAAGACACAAAGAAGTTATTGCAGTCAACAAGCCCGTACATCTTTTTTTCAGTGAACAGTTAACAGTGAACAATTAATAGTTAATAGATAATAGATATTCAACTCCTAACTTCTAACTCCTAACTTCTAACTTCTAACTTCTAACTTCTAACTCCTAACTTCTAACTCCTAACTCTCAGAGAGTTCCAGCCAGCGCATCTCTTTCTCATCAAGCAGGTCTTTGACCTCCTGGTAACGGGCGGCTTTGGCGGCCACGTCGTCTAGAGTTTCGCCACTTGCAAACAGTGCGTCCAATTCGGCTTTTTCCTTATTGAGGGCCTCGATATCGATATTAAGCTGCTCGAGTTCGCGTTGTTCCTTGTAACTGAGCCGTTTCTGTTCGCTACGGTTCGCCCAGGTGTTCTCCTTGGGCTTGGCAATCTCCAGCTCTTTGGCGCGTTGAGCAGCCTCCTGCTCGTGGCGTTGTTTCCAGGCACGGTACTCGCTGTAGTTGCCAGGAAAGTCCTTGACATGACCATTGCCTGTGAACACAAAGGTGTGATCCACCGTGCGGTCCATGAAGAAACGGTCGTGGCTCACGATGATGACGCATCCGTTGAACTGCGACAAGTATTCCTCCAAAATCTCCAGCGTGGAGATGTCGAGGTCGTTGGTAGGCTCGTCGAGAATGAGGAAATTGGGCTTGGTCATCAGCACCATCGCCAGGTAGAGCCTGCGGCGTTCGCCACCACTCAATTTTGCGATATACTTCTGCTGGTCTTGAGGCGTGAACAGGAAGTGGTTTAACCACGCCATGGCGGTGTAGTGGTGCTTCTCATCAAAGTAGATGTACTCGGCCACGTCGCGCACGGCATCAATCACGCGCTTGCCCTCGTCAAACTGCATGCCTTCTTGGCTGTAGTGGGCAAATTTCACCGTTTCGCCGATCTCGAAGTAGCCGCTGTCGGGCTTGACGATGTCGAGCAGCAACTTGATGAATGTGGTCTTGCCCACACCGTTATCACCCACGATGCCCAACTTCTCGTAGCGGGCAAACGTGTAGTTGAAATCGTCAAGAATCACCTTGTCGCCGAAGCGCTTGCTCACATGATGGGCGGTGAAGATTTTCTTGCCGATGTAGGCACTCTTGACATTCAATTCCACCTCGCCGTCATCACGGCGTTGCTGGGCCCGTTCTTGCAGGTCATAGAAAGCGTCGATGCGGTACTGTGCCTTGTGGGCTCGTGCCTGAGGCTGGCGACGCATCCAGTCCAGCTCGGTGCGCAACAGGTTGCGGGCGCGTTCCACTTGGGCGTTTTGTGCCTCGATGCGTTCGGCGCGCTTCTCGAGATAGTAGTTATAGTTGCCACTATAGGAGAAAATGGAGTGCTGATCCATCTCCAGGATGCGATTGCAGATGTTGTCCAGGAAGTAACGGTCGTGTGTTACCATCAGCAGGGTGACACGGCTGCGTTGCAGGTAGTTCTCCAGCCACTCGATCATATCGATGTCGAGGTGGTTGGTCGGCTCGTCGAGGATGAGCATTTGGGGATCGTCGATGAGTAACCGCGCCAGAGCCACACGCTTGACCTGGCCGCCACTTAACTCCTTGACAGGCTGGTTATAGTCGGTGATTTTTAGCTGGGTAAGAATTTGCTTGAACCGTTCCTCGTAGTCCCAAGCGACATTAGCGTCCATCGCCTGGATGGCCACTGTCATGGCATCGCTGTCACCAGTGCGCAGGGCCTCCTCATAGTCATGGATGGCTGCTGACCGTGGGTCATCGCCGTGCAAGCAGGCATCCAGCACAGTGTGTGCACCGCCCAGGTCTGGCAACTGTGGCAGGTAACCCACGCGCAGGTTGTTGCGGTAGATGACCGTGCCGCTGTCCTGTGAAGCGACGCCGGCGATGATATCGAGCAGGGTGGACTTGCCCGTGCCGTTTTTGGCGATGAGTCCGATCTTTTCTCCCTCGGCCACGCCAAAGGTGATGTCCTCAAAGAGCACATCAACCCCAAAGGCTTTGCTCAGCCCCTCAACCTGCAAATAACTCACCATATCCTGTCCCGTATGCCGTGGCACCGCCACGGCAATAAAATCAACTAAAGAACTGTTTCATCACCTTGATCATGTTCACGTGGTCGTCACATGAACCGGTCTCGCGCACCGAGTGCATGGCCAGCACAGGATTGCCCACGTCAACGCCTTCGATATCAAGCTGGCCTGTCAAGATGTTGCCCAAGGTTGAACCACCAGCTACATCGCTATGGTTCACAAAGTACTGGAAGGGTGCTTCTGCTTTCTCGCACAGGCTCTTGAAGATGGCCGCCGAGTGAGCGTCGCTCATGTACTTGCAGTTGGCATTTACCTTGATGCATGGGCCGCCACCCAACGAAGGATGGTTGGTCGGGTCATACTTCTCAGGATAATTGGGGTGGAAGGCATGGGCATTGTCGGCCGAGATCATGAACGAGCGATGAACAGCGCGCCCAAAGTCTTCGAAGTCACCACCCAGGGCCATGACAAGCCTCAGCAGCATGTTGCCCAGCACGGGTGAATGGGCTCCTTGCTTGGTGCCGCTACCGGTCTCCTCGTTATCAAAGATGGCAGCCACCAGGGTCGCATTTTTATCTTCGGCCTCGGTGATGGCTGTGATGGCGGCATGCACCATGCTCAGGTCATCGAGACGGCCTGCCGAGATGAACTCGTTGTTCAAACCGAACAGACTGGCCTTGCTCACGTCATAGAGCATCAGGTCAAAGTCGAGGATGTCGGCTGCTTCAACCTGCAATTCATTGGCAACGAGGTTGAGCAACAAGTTTTGCCACTCCATGTCCTTGTTGATCTTGGCAAGGATGGGTAGCATGTCCTTCTGCTTCGAGAGGTGATTGCCCTCGTTGACAGCACGGTTGAAATGGATGGCCAGGTGTGAGATGCACATTAGCGGACGGTCAATCTTGATAAGTTTGGTCACGGGATGCAGCGCATCTTTGCCCTTGAGCAGCACGCGACCTGCCAATGACAGGGGGCGGTCAAACCATGTGTAGAGAATCGGGCCGCCATAGACCTCGGTATTCAAGCGCAGGATGCCGCCGTCACTGGGTATTTCACTGGCAGGCTTGATGCGGAAGCAAGGTGAGTCGCTGTGTGCGGCGATGATTTTGAAGCCTGTATCGGCGGGCTTTTTCTTACCCACCTGCACAGCGAAGATGGCGCTGTCATTCTTGGTGAAAAAGAACTTCTCGCCAGCCTTGGCCGTCATCTTATCGTCGATTTTCTTTTCCTTAAAGCCATTGGCGGTCAGGATTTTCTTCACGGTGTCCACTGCCAGGAAGTTGCAGGGACTGTTATCGAGGAACTCCAGCAGTGAGCTCACATAGTCTTTCTTGGGCTTGCTCATAATGATATGATTGATTCTTGTTGATTAAATTCCGTAATAAATGGCATTCAATGCCCTGAGGACGTTGCACAGGGTCTGCCCCCAGTAGTTGATGAAGTTGATTTTGCACTGGCACAGCATCTCATGTTGGGTCTCGGTCAGTGCGTCCTGTATCGAGTGAATCAGGTTGAAATACTCCTGGTACAGGTCGGCGAGGTTTTCTGATACCGATGCCGATATCGGGGTGTCGCTGTATTTCATGTCTTCCATGAACACCTCGAGATAGATATCCTCTTCGGCCATGATTTGCGCCACGCGCTCACGCACCAGGTCATACACATCTTCTTCCAGCGCCGAGTCGATGAACTCTTCGCTATAGGTGTCGTCGTCGATGTCGTTGATGGTGATATACAGGCGTGGCAGCAGTTTGAGCATCTGGGCCACAAACTGGTCACGGCTTTCATTCTCGTTGGCATGTTCCAGGGCATGGCAATATTCATTGGCCAATGCGATGAACGCCAATTCATTAGGCGTCAGTTTATTCATGATTTGGTAATTCTTTGGGTTGATACAGATTGTGGCGCTCGATATAGCCAAGCACCTCGTCGGGCACATGATAGCGCACACTCAGTCCTGCGGCTAGGCGTTCCCGAATTTGGGTCGATGACAGTTCGATGATTGGCGCGTCGATCAGTTGGACGCGATCTTGCAGCTCAACTGGAATGTTCACCTTGTAGCCCAGGCGGGGATAAATGAGCAGGTGGTACTTGGCCAGGATTTCTTCACTGTTGCGCCACTTGCCGAACAATTCCCAGTTGTCGGCGCCGGTAATCAGATAAAATTCGTCATCGGGAAACTTGGCTTGCAGGGCGTTGAGCGTGTCGATAGTGTAGGACGGGCGGGGCATCGTGAACTCAAAGGCTGATGTCTCAACATTCTCCATGGGACGTGTCACCATTTCCACCATGCGCAAGCGGTCGGTGTCGGCCACCTGCCGCTCTTTGCCAGCCTTTAGCGGATTCACTGGAGATACCATGAGCCACAATCGGTCCACCGCACCGCTGCTGATGATGTGCTGTGCGATAATCGCATGTCCAATATGTATAGGGTCAAACGACCCCCCAAATATCCCGATTCTCATTTACCGTTGTGATAAATTATGGGTAAATTTATTCGTCTTCGGCTGCGTTGATGAACGCGGCTATGAGGTCATGAACTTCACTGACGGCGGTTTCGAGGTCATCGTTGATGACAGTGTGGTCAAATTGCGGACCAATGGAAATCTCAAATTCGGCCTTATCGACGCGGGCCTTGATGTCCTCCATGCTGTCGGTGCCGCGTTTGATGAGGCGCTCTCGCAGCACTTCCACACTAGGCGGCTGGATAAAAATGGACAAAGCGCGGTCGCCGTAAATGTTCTTGACGTTCACGCCACCGAGCACATCAAGGTCGAGCATCACGTTCAAACCCATGTCGGTGATGCGCTCCACCTCGCTCTTGGGCGTGCCGTAGAAACGTCCCTCATACACCTCCTGATACTCCACCAATTCATCGTGGAGAATCATCTGCCTGAACTCGTCGGGCGACAGGAAATAGTAATCCACACCATGCCTCTCCTTGCCGCGGCGGGGTCGGGTAGTGGCCGAGACCGAGAAGGCCAGCCGCAACGACTCGTCCTGCATGATGCGCCCAATGATGGTCGATTTGCCGGCCCCCGATGGTGCGGATACAATAATGAGTTTACCTTGTTCCATTGGTGTTGTCTGTTAGAAAGTGTACTTGAGACCAAGGGCCGTTACCGACTGGTTGAAGTCCTTCATAATCTGGAAGCGCTGTTCGGTGAAGAAGTGCAGACGCTCATTGATGCGGTATTGTGCGCCCAGACCTACATTTGCGCCACAATGATCATCGGAAATAGTGCCGCCAGGCGCATCTGCCATATAGTGACCATAGGAGAATCCCACGAGAGGATAGATGGAGACAGAGTTGCTTGTCGGAATAATGTAATGCACGTTCAGGTTGACATTAAGTGCGCTCAGACCATCGTCCTTGAAGTAATAGATGAATTCAGGGGCGATGCGCCAGTTGGTGATGGGCTCATACTGCAATTGAGCGCCCAGGCCGGCCATGGAGTGCTTGGATGCGTAAACAAACTGAGCACCTAATGAAACATCACCCTGCTCAGCGTATGCGTTGAAAACTGCGGCGATGGCTACAATAGCCATAAAAATGTACTTTTTCATAATTATATTTAAATTTCAGTTATCTCTAAACCCTAAACTTGGCAAAGCCAATCTACAGCACATTCAGCACCTGTTCCTTGATTTGCTCCAGGTGATCCTTCATGCGCACTACCAGGTTCTGCAGGTCGGCTTGGTTGGCCTTGGAGCCCATGGTGTTTATCTCGCGCCCGATTTCCTGACTGATGAAACCCAACTTTTTGCCTTGGCCGGGTTCATCGCCGTGCATGGTTTCGAGGAAATAGTTCAGATGGTTCTGCAGACGTATCTTCTCCTCGGTGATATCAAGTTTCTCGATATAATAGATGAGTTCCTGCTCAAAGCGGTTCTTGTCATAGTCCATTTCCTTGATTTTGGTGAGCGCGTCAAGGATGCGGGCCTTGATTTTCTGGGTGCGGGGTTCCTCGTAACGCGGCACCTCGTTGAGCAACGCTTGAATGGCGGCGATCTTCTCCTCAAAGAATGAGGCCAGCCTTGTGCCTTCTTGGCGACGGAATTCTATCAGCTGTGTTGTCGCTTGAGCGACGACTTCGCGCACAACCTTCAGCTCTTCCTCATCGACTTCCGACGATTTGGCGTCGGTCTTCATGGCGTCGGGCATGCGCAGCAGGGTGGCATACCAGTCTTCGGGCAGCGGCAGGTCGAGTTGATCTGCCATTTCCTCGATTTGAACTTTGTATTGTTTCAGCATCGGGATGTTGATGGTGCCCGATGTAGCGCCCTCAATGGGCTCGCAATAGACAAACAGGTCAATCTTGCCACGCATCAACGCTTTGGACACGTAGTTGCGCAGGTCCATTTCAATCTCACGGTGATTTAAGGGTGTGCGTACCCCAAAATCCAGTTGCTTGCTGTTCAGTGATTTGACTTCGGCGGTGATTTTCTTGTTGTTATACACCTTAACTGCCTTGCCAAACCCGGTCATCGAAAGTATCATAGTCAATCAGATTTTTTACTATATCCCGCAAAATTACAAAAAATATCAATCCGCCACCACAAAGGCCCCAAAAAATCATTATCTTTGCACGCTGTAAGTCATTATATACAACAATAATCAAAACATGCCTAATAATAGCAGAGAGAAGAAACTGGAGGCCTTCGGACGCCTGCTCGACATTCTTGACGAACTGCGCGTGAAGTGCCCGTGGGACCGCAAGCAGACCAACGAGAGCCTGCGCCCCAACACCATCGAGGAAACAATGGAGCTGGCCGACGCCATCATGGCCGAGGACGATGATAAGATGCGCAAGGAACTGGGCGACGTGCTGTTGCACATTATCTTTTATGCCAAAATCGGAGACGAGAGAGGCAAGTTTGATATTGCCGACGTGTGCGACGCCTTGTGTGATAAACTGGTTTACCGCCATCCGCATGTCTTTGGCGAAGAAAAAGCCGAAACGGCAGCTCAGGTGCTCAAGAATTGGGAACTGATCAAGATGAGCGAGAAGGATGGTAACAAGATGGTGCTCAGTGGTGTGCCTCGCAGCCTTCCGTCTCTCATCAAGGCCGAGCGCGTCCAGGAGAAAGCTGCCAATGTGGGCTTTGACTGGCAACGGCGCGAGGACGTTTGGGATAAGGTGCGAGAGGAGTTCAACGAAGTCGAGGCCGAGTTGAAGGGAGATAGCAAGGTGGACCGGGAGAAGGAATTTGGAGACTTGTTTTTCTCGTTGGTCAACGCTGCCCGCCTGTATGACATGCGTCCAGATAATGCGTTGGAGCGTACTAACCGCAAATTCATCGCCCGCTTTAACTACATTGAGCAGAAAGCCAACGAGCAGGGCCGTCATGTCAACGAACTGACCCTTGACGAGATGGATGAACTGTGGAATGAGGCTAAGAAAATGAAACTTGGAGAATAGTAATTTTCAAGTGTTGCTTTAATTTCGTAAATATAAACTTTTGATAAATGAAGGTTTGCGTTACTGAGAAACCGAGTGTTGCACGTGACATTGCCCGATTACTTGGTGCCAACGACAGGCACGAAGGCTACTTTGAAGGCAATGGCTATCAGGTGACGTGGACCTTTGGCCACTTGTGTGAGCTCAAGGCTCCGAATGACTACACTGACCAATGGAAATGGTGGAGTCTTGGACAGTTGCCGATGATACCGCAACGCTTTGGTATTAAGCTAAAAGACGATAAAGGTATCGAGCAACAGTTTAATGTTATAAAAAACCTGATTGCTGGTGCCGAAGAGGTGATCAACTGTGGTGATGCAGGCCAGGAGGGAGAGCTGATTCAGCGATGGGTGTATCAAAAGGCCCAATGCGACAAGCCGGTCAAGCGCCTGTGGATTTCGTCGCTGACTGATGAGAGCATCCGTAAGGGTTTTGAGCAACTGAAAGATTCAAAAGACTTTGATAATCTGTACTTTGCTGGATTGTCCCGTGCCATCGGTGATTGGATCTTAGGCATGAATGCCACGCGCCTTTACACCTTAAAATATTCGCGCTCGCGCGATGTGTTGTCGGTTGGCCGTGTGCAAACACCCACCCTGGCCATGATCGTCGCCCGTCAGCGCGAGATTGACAACTTCGTGCCCGAGAACTACTGGGAACTCAAGACCAAGTACCGTGGAGTGACCTTTAATAGCACCAAGGGCCGCTTTAAGACCGAGGGTGAGGCAAATGATATTGTCGATAAAATCAAGCAGTTACCACTCACGGTAACGTCGGTTGAAACCAAGAAAGGCCGTGAAGCGCCGCCTCGATTGTTTGACTTGACGAGCCTTCAGGTGGAGTGCAACAAGAAGTTTGGCATGTCGGCCGACGACGCGCTCAAGACCATTCAATCACTTTATGAGAAAAAGGTAACGACCTATCCCCGCGTTGACACGACCTACCTGAGCGACGACATCTACCCGCAAGTGCCTGGCATCATGCAGGCGATGGTGCCTTATGCCAACTTGACTGCTCCTGTTCTGTCCCTCAACAAGTTGCCAAAAAGCAAAAAGGTGTTTGACAATAGCAAGGTGACCGATCACCATGCTATCATTCCCACCAATGTCAACCCGGCAACGGTGGCAATGACGCCCGAGGAAAAGCGGGTCTATCACCTTATCGCTATACGTTTTATCGCAGCCTTTTATCCTGATTGTGAGTTTAATACGACGACCGTTATGGCCGAGGTGGGCGAGTATGGTTTCAAGGCTACGGGCAAGGAAATCCTTAAAGCGGGCTGGCGTGACCTGTATAACAAGCCTGGTGATAAAAGTAATGATGAGGACGGAAAGGAAAAGGCTGAGGATGAGGACAATGGCGTGATGCCGCACTTCGAGAAAGGGGAGAGCGGCCCCCATGAACCCTCGGTGCTCAAGCGCACGACACAGCCGCCCAAGCCCTACACCGAAGGAACGCTGCTGCGTGCGATGGAAACCGCCGGCAAGACTGTTGACGATGAGGAGTTGCGCGATGCGATGAAGGAGAACGGTATCGGGCGCCCCTCAACGCGAGCCGCCATCATCGAGACCCTGTTCAAGCGCCGCTACATCCGCAAGGAACGCAAGAGCCTGGCGCCCACAATGGCTGGCATTCAGCTTATTGACACCATCCAGGAGCCGCTGCTCAAGAGTGCGGCACTGACGGGCCTGTGGGAGAAAAAGTTGCGTGAGATAGAACGTGGGGAATACAGCGCGGCCCAGTTCATCGAAGAACTCAAGAAGATGATTGGTGAGATTGTCCTGAATGTGCTGCGTGACAACAGTAACGGCGGCATTGCCGTTGAGCAGGGGAAGCCTGCCAAACCAAAATCCCCAGCGGCTGGTGCGACTGATAAACCCAAGAAACCTCGTGCCCCGCGCATGAAGAGCATAGAGGAAATCCCGTGCCCGGTGTGCGGAAAGGGACATCTGGTCAAGGGCAATAAGGCCTTTGGCTGCAGTGAATACAAGAATGGTTGCCACACGGTGCTTCCGTTTGCCGACTATCCTGCCGACTCGACCCCGGCAAAACTGGCAAAGCTGATCAAAAAGAATTTTAAGTCACAAAAAGGATGAGCGATCTGTTTCAATATGTCTTGGCGGGCGTTATTGTCGCTGCCGCAGTGGTGGCCGCAGTCCGCGCTGTCATCCGCGCTGCAAGGATGCGCAAAACACCGTTATCGGCCTGTTTGGGATGCAAGTTACAGGACGTTTGCCAGAAACCAGAGAAAAATTCTGCAAAAAAATGTGCCGATAAAGTTGCACAAGTCAAAAAGTCGCTGTAATTTTGCACCGCTAAACACAAAAGGTCGCTTGGATGAGTGGTTTAGTCACCGGTCTGCAAAACCGGGTACAGCGGTTCGAATCCGCTAGTGACCTCTTGAAAAATCGCTGATTGGCATTCTGCCGATTGGCGATTTTCTTTTTTGCTAATGAGTCTCCTGTTTCAAATGGATTTTCTTGAATATTATTCGATAAAACTATGGTTTTTAGTGTTGTAAGCACAATTATTTAAAGTGATAATTTAAATATAAACGCATTTTACTCATCGATGTATTGTGCATATTGGGTGATTGTGGTTGTTAAATTTCCATAAAATGTGTAATTCCGTTGAAATATTGCAGGTTTTTTCTTTGAAAAATGTGCTTTTTGCAGTAATTTTGTGGCTGAAATGAGGGTTATCCAGTGACTGGTGGCAACCTGTCGATGGGGGCTTTTTAAAAACCGGATCACTCAACCATTTAACCCTCAACTAGATATACTGCTTTCTCCACTTGCTCGCTACCGCATTGTAGTGAGCCCCTATTATTGCACACAAAAAAGAATAACATAAATGATAAGTAAATGGAATTACTTACCTCTAACATCCGACGAACGCATTGCCCAGGAGCAGTTGGCGGCCCAGTTCCCCAAGTGCCCCGCCATCGCTCGCTCAGGGGCTTGAAGGATGCGGACGCAGTCCACGACTTCCTCTACCCGTCGCTCCAACAGTTGCACGATCCGTTCCTGTTGAAGGATATGGACAAGGCTGTGGCAAGGCTGAACCGCGCGTTAGGGGCCAAAGAGAAGATCATGGTGTACGGGGACTACGACGTGGATGGAACCACAGCTGTAGCGCTCGTCTATAAGTATCTTCAAAACATTTACTCCGATCTGGTATACTATATCCCGACACGCGACGACGACGGGTATGGTATTTCGCTGCAAAGCATCGACTATGCGGAATCCATCGGAGTGAGTCTGATAATCGTGCTCGATTGTGGCATCAAGGCAATCGATGAAATCGCGTATGCCAAGGAAAAGGGCATAGATTTCATCGTGTGTGACCACCATGTCCCTGATGATGTCCTTCCCGATGCCGCTGCTATCCTCAATCCCAAGCAGGATGATGACCATTATCCTTATAAGGGATTGTCGGGTTGTGGTGTGGGCTTCAAGTTCATGCAGGCCTTCTCCAAGAGTAATGGCTTGGGGACGATGTATAACCTAGAGGCCATGCTTGACCTCGTGGCTGTGAGCATCGCCGCCGACATCGTTCCGCTGACTGGAGAAAACAGGGTGATGATGTTCTATGGCCTGCGTCGCCTGAACAACAACCCCAACGTGGGCCTGCGAAGCATTATCCGCACCTGCGGCCTCAGTCGTCACGAACTTACAATCAATGACATTATCTTTAAGATAGGTCCGCGCATCAATGCATCGGGCCGCATGGAGTCGGGCCAGGAGTCGGTAGAGTTGCTGGTGAGCCGCAACATGCAGAGCGCGATGGAGATTTCCAAGCGCATCGACCAGTATAACAATAACCGCAAGGAATTGGACAGCCAGGTGACTGTCGAGGCTAACGAGATCATCGAGAGCCATGCACAGGTGCTTGACGGCAAGAAGCCGATCGTCATCTATGACCGCAACTGGCACAAGGGCGTCATCGGCATTGTTGCTGCGCGTCTGGCGGAGTTGTACTTCCGCCCCTCGGTGGTGCTGACCTATTATGCCGACGGCATCGCTACAGGTTCGTCACGCTCGGTGCGTGGATTTGACGTTTACTCGGCTATCAAGTCCTGCCGTGACCTGTTGGAGACCTTCGGTGGCCACACCAATGCGGTGGGTCTGTCGATTAAAGAGGAGAATATCCCCGAGTTCCGTCGCCGTCTCACAGCCTATGTTGAGAATCACATTCATGACGAGCAGGTGACCCCGGCTATGGACATTGACTGCGAAATCAGTTTCAGCGATATCAATGGTTCGTTGCTGCGTTACCTGCGCATGCTCAATCCCTATGGCCCGGGCAACAGCAAGCCTATGTTCATGACGCGTAAAGTCTATGACGTGGGCACGAGCAAGGTTGTGGGCAAGAAGATGGAGCACATCAAGCTGGATCTGCGAGATGAGGAGGGTAATACAGTAACCAACGCTATCGCCTTTGGCATGGCAGAGTTTAACGATGCCCTCAAGGCTGGAAAACCCATCGACATCTGTTACACGATCGAGGAGACGCGTCATCGCATGACCTCTTCGGTGCAACTCATGGTCAAGGCCATCAAACTGCACGACGATGCCGAGCCACTCCACACCAATTCTTGACATTCTCAAGAAATACTGGGGCTATGACGCCTTCAGACCCCTTCAGCAAGACATCATCGAGTCGGTTCTTGCTGGACGCGACACGTTAGGGTTGATGCCCACAGGCGGTGGCAAATCCATCACTTTTCAGGTTCCTACCATGGCTATCGATGGGATGGCCCTTGTCGTCACGCCCATCATCTCGCTCATGAAGGACCAGGTGGACCGCTTGCGCGCCCTGCGCATCAAGGCCACCTACCTCTATGCAGGTCTAACGCGTGCCGAAGTGAACCGCACTTACGAGAAATGCCTCTATGGCAACTATAAGTTCCTCTACGTTTCCCCTGAACGCCTCCAGTCACAATCTTTCCTGGAGCGGCTGCGTCAGATGCCCGTCAAGCTTATCGTGGTTGATGAGGCGCACTGCATCTCGCAGTGGGGCTACGATTTCCGACCCTCCTTCCTGCGTATCGCCCAGGTGCGCAAACTTTTCCCCAAGGCCCCCGTGCTGGCACTGACGGCGACAGCAACACCGGTTGTTGTCGAGGATATCCAGCGCTGTCTGCAATTCAAGCAGCCCAACGTGTTCACAATGAGCTTTGCTCGCAGCAACCTGAGTTATGTCGTACGGCCCACCGAGGAAAAAATCACGGAACTCATCCACATCCTGCGCTCTGTGCCAGGAACCGCTATCGTTTATGTGCGTTCCCGCAAACGCACCAAGCAGATTAGTGACGAACTCAATCGAGCGGGAATCCATGCCGATTTCTACCATGCGGGGCTCTATGTCGAGGACAAGGAGGATAAACAAAACAAATGGACCGATAATGAGTGTCGGGTGATGGTGGCGACTAACGCCTTCGGTATGGGCATCGACAAGCCCGACGTGCGCTTGGTCGTTCATATGGATATCCCCAACTCCCTAGAGGAATATTATCAGGAGGCGGGTAGGGCAGGCCGCGATGGCAAACGCTCCTATGCCGTATTGCTGGTCAAGCACACCGATAAAGCCACCCTGCGCCGTCATGTCACCGAAGCCTTCCCCGACAAGGACTTTATCCGCTTGGTCTATGAACGGGTAGGAAACTTTCTGGGCGTGAGCTTGGGTGAGGGCTTTCAGCAGATGTATGATTTTAACTTCAACCTGTTCTGCCGAACCTTCGACATGCCGGTATTACCCACCCACAATGCCTTGAAAATCCTCACTCAGGCAGGTTATATCGAGTTTGTCGAAGAAATCGAGACGCAGTCCCGTGTGATGATACATGCCAAGAAGGAAGATCTCTATGACCTGGAAACCGTCACGCGTGGAGCCGATCAGGTCTTGCAGGCCATCCTCAGGCTTTATACCGGCCTCTTTGCCGACTATGTGTTCATCAACGAGGATGTCATCGCCTTCCGCACAGGCCTTGACCAGGAAACCATCTACAATTCCCTGCTCGAACTCACCCGCATGCACATCCTCCACTATGTGCCCCGCAAGCGTACACCTTATATAATATATACCACATCACGTGAAGAGCCCAAGCATGTGCTCATCCCGCGTGCCGTCTATGAGGACCTGCGACAGCGCATGACCGACCGCATCGATGCGATCATCAACTATGCTTACAGTGACACGGGTTGCCGTGAACGAATGTTGCTGGGTTACTTTGGCGAACAGTCACAAGACGATTGTGGCCATTGTGACTTGTGCATCGATCGCCGCCAGCGAGGTGACCATCAACCGGCCGACGTCCAGCAGGGCATCCTCTACATGGCCGGGCTGCGCCCTCGCCGTTTGGAGGAATTTTTCAACACCCTGTCATTCCCCAAGGACGAGATCGTCTCAATGCTTTCTTTTCTTGTTGACGAGGGCTTTGTCGAGCATCTTGACGACGACACCTACCGCACCATCAAGTAATTAATTCTGATGACATAAAAAAGCGAGACGGCCCAACTGCTGAGCCGTCTCGTTTTAATAGGTTGGATACTAGGCCTGACGCCTAATACCTAAATCCTTACTTGATCACCTTGATAGCCTTGCTGCTGCCATCGGTGTAGGTGGTTACCACGATAGTGATACCGTTGGCCTGGTTCATCTCCTGACCCATGATGTTGTAGTAACGAACGTTGGCTACAACCTTGTCGGTGTCGTTGATGAGTTCCTCAATACCACCCTGTTCCTTGGTCAGGCGATATACGGCGAGATTGCCGCCGGGATAGTACTGGTAGATGGTTACGCCATCCTCGTCAACCTCGGCATTCAGCCAGTCGCACTGGAAGCCATTGGCATTGGCGGCAACAGTCGAAGCAACTTCGGCAATGGGAACCTCGGCACCAGCCTCAGCAACAGCGAAACCGTTCTGGTAGTTGGGCAGAGTGGGATATACGAAGAATTCCTTCTCGTCCCAGATGAACGGGAACGTACCATTGCAAGCACCCCTGTTGGGTAGCACGATGGTGCTGGCAGTGAAGTTGTCACCATCAGCAGCGAGCTTAGCGATCTGGGCGTTGCGGGTTACATACAGCAGAGCCTCTTCGCCAGCCAGGTCGATGTAGTAGTTGATGACAGTAGAGGTCGTGGGTGACAAGCCGTCGCAGGTTGCTACGTAGCACTCGTCAGTGTTCACCTCGCCACCAGAAATCGTCAGTACGGAAACACCAGTGTTGGTTCCGCCTACCAGATAGAGGACGCCGTCCTCCATGAGGTTGCCCTTGGGGAAGCCGAGCATGTCGCAGCGGCCCTCAATACCACACTCCTCGGGAACAGCATATTCCTTAACTTCATTGGTCTCGGGATTAACCACCTTGATGGTAGCCTCGGTCCAAGCACCGGGGAATGCAGCGTTGCTGATAACCAGGTTGCCGGCCTCATCGCGGGTGATACCGCAGTTGGCGCCACCAGGATAGGTGGTGTTGGCAAGGCCGTTCTCATCTACAACCAGAACAGCCTGATCGGCCTTGTTGTTGATGTAGAACTTGCCGCCCATACCGAAGCCCTGACGAACGTCGTTGGTTGCCAGGAATGAGAGGTCGGTGATCTCCCAAATCTTCTCGAGCTTGTAAGGATTCTCGGGCTTAACCTCCTTGGCAGGAACAACTACCTCGAGGGTTGTGGTCTCGCTGATGAGCTTACCCTCGGCCTTGGCGGTAGCGGTAACGACAATGGTCACGTCTTCCTCGCCACGAGCGATGGTGTAAGGATTCTCAACCTCTTCACCGTTTACATACAGGTGAACCTCACCCTCACCGGTAGCGGTGATGATGACACCGTCCTCAGTTACCTCGGTGGAAATCACGGGAGCCTCGGTCTGCTCGGGCTCGGGAATGTTAGCGCTGGTCAAGCGGTAAACGGCAATGTTGCCACCAGGATAGTACTGGTAGATGGTAACAACACCAAACTCGTCAACCTCGGCATTCAGCCAGTTAGCCTGATATGCGTTAGCGTTAGCAGCAACGGTGGTGGGAACTTCCACGATGGGAGCCTCGGCACCAGCCTCAGCAACAGCGAAACCGTTCTGGTAGTTGGGCAGGGTGGGATATACGAAGTATTCCTTACCGTCCCAGATCAGCGGGAACATGCCGTTGCAAGCACCCTTGCCGGGAACAACGATATTCTCGCCAACTAAGCCATCTCCATCATCTAATGTGAGTTTCAAGGGAACAGCATTGCGGGTAACATACAGCAGAGCGTCCTCTCCAGCCAGATCTTGGTAGTAGTTGATTACAGTTGAACTGGTGGGCGTCAGACCATCACAGGGGGCAGGGTAGCACTCGTCAACAATAACCTCGCCGCCATCACCACCGATGCTCAGCACAGAAACACCAGAGTTGGTCGCACCTGTCAGGTAAATGAAACCATTCTCCATCAGGTTGCCCTTGGCAAAACCGAGGAAATCGCAGCGCCCCAGGATACCGCACTCCTCAGGAACGGTGTATTCCTTAGTTTCGTTGGTCTCGGGATTGATAACCTTGATGGTTGCCTCAGCGGTCCATGCATCGGGGAATGCGGCAGTGCTGATTATCAGGTTGCCGGCCTCGTCGCGGGTGATACCGCAGTTGGCACCGCCAGGATACTCAGTGTTAGCCAGGCCATTCTCGTCGACAACGATAACCTTCTGGTTAGCCTTGTCGTTGATGTAGAACTTGCCGTTCATACCGAAGCCCTGACGAACGTCACCAACGGACAGGAATGACAGGTCATCGATGCTCCAAACCTTCTCGATAGTGTAAGGACTCTCTTCTTGCTTAACGGGATTGATGACAAGCTTCATGTTATCCAGGTTCACGCATACCTCGTATTCGCCTGCGGGAACCTTGAAGCTGTTGGTTGAAGCAAAGCCGCCCAGGTCGATTTCAGCACCGAACATTTCTTCGGTCAGGGGGAAACCATCGGCGGTTGAGCCAATGCGATAAGCTGCAATGCCATTCCAGTCGTCAGCACTCTCGCCCAATTTGGTGGTAAACGAGAAATAGCTGTAACCGATGCCGTCATTCTCATCAACGTTCTCGCCGTTGGCGGTAAAGGTCGAAGTGAAGATGTTCTGGTCTTCGGTAGCCATCTGGAGACCGATGTTGGGTGCCCAGCTGTTGCCGTTCACCTCACCCAGCATGTAGAGCTCACCGGTGCGGACATCAATGCTGCCCTCCATCTTCAACTCACAAGTAATCTTGTTGTTGTCATTGGGATTGAAGGTGAAAGTGACGTCATAGTTACCGCTCTGCTCAATGGGAATGTCAATGTTCTGATCGGGCCAAGCGTTGTCCCAGCTGTGGTTACCGGTAACCTTGAACGACAAAGTGGAGCCTTCGCCCAACTCACAACCGTTCTTGACAAGCTTGAACGTGCCATCGGCCTGCTCAACCATGTCGTTGTCGGTGTTGGTGGGATCCCACTCAGTGCCGAATACCGTAGCGGGCGTACCGGCAACAGTGTAAACGCTCATGGGATCGGGCGGAGCCACATAACCCTCGATCATGAACCTCATGGCAGCCGGGATGAGAGTGATGACATACTCCTCACCTGTGCCGGTGAACTTGTAAGCACCATTGTCACCTCCAGACCTTTGAGTCTGGGTCCACGTGCCAGCAGTGACAGTGACATCGCCGCCAGTGGGACCAATACGATAGTTGTTGTTGAAAGTGGTCCAGTCACCGGCCTCGGCAAAGGTATCGGTGAACACAAACCAGATAGAACCGTTGATGGTAGCTTTAAAGCTATAGCTGCCATCGGCGTTCTGGGTCATTTCAACACCCTCACTGGGACTCCATCCTTTGCCGAATGGTTCATTCCCCACAAGATAGTAAGCCGCCTGCGATGTGAAGGCTAGCATTACCATCATTGCAAATAAAGTAACGAATTTCTTCATAGACAATTAAAATTTTAAAATGTTGAAACAAATTATAAATTAAAAGGATTTGTCATGTCAAGGGGTTAAATCATTACAGGGTAATGAAAAACCATCATAGTTGGTAATAATATCGCAAAGATAGTTTAGTTTTGTTTAATCCACAAATCTGAGGGAAAAAATATTTATATTTTTTAATTTTTTGATGAGAAATTATTGTTGTCGGAAATTGCCAATGAATGACACAATAAGGAGATTTCTTGAGAGGTGTGCAAATTT
Organism: uncultured Muribaculaceae bacterium; assembly: GCA_905233915.1. Lineage (GTDB taxonomy): Bacteria > Bacteroidota > Bacteroidia > Bacteroidales > Muribaculaceae > Sodaliphilus. The sequence goes on from CAJOFM010000007.1 coordinate 95,419, forward strand.
ATTCAATAAAAATGTTTTGGTCGAGAAATAAGTTGTACTTTTGCAGCAGTTTTAGCTAACATCAATGTATTGAATTAATATTGAAATGGCAGAAAAAGCAAAAGTCCAGTTCCGTCAGAGCATTGTCGTGCGCTTCTCAGGCGACAGCGGCGATGGTATGCAGTTGGCTGGCAACATTTTCTCTAACGTGAGTGCGGGACTTGGTGACCGCATCTCAACATTCCCCGATTATCCCGCCGAGGTGCGTGCCCCACAGGGTTCGCTGGGCGGCGTGTCAGGTTTCCAGGTACACATCGGTCACGGTGTGCACACCCCTGGCGACGAGTGTGATGTGTTGGTGGCCATGAACCCCGCAGCCCTCAAGGTTAACGCTCAGTTCCTGCGCAAGGGCGGTGCGGCCATCGTCGATATCGACACCTTTACCCAGGCTGGTCTTGACAAGGCTTTGTACACGACTGACGACCCCTACGAGGAGTTGAATTTGAAGGCTCAGGTTATTGAGGCCCCCATCACCACGATGGTCAAGGAGGCGCTCAAGGACACCGGTATGGACCTGAAAGCTCAGCTCAAGTGCCGCAACATGTTTGCCCTGGGTCTCGTGTGCTGGCTCTTCAACCGCCCCATGGAGGCTCCCCTGAAGTTCCTCAAGGCCAAGTTTGCCGAGAAACCCGAGGTGTATGCCGCTAACGAGTTGGTCATCAAGGGTGGTTACAACTATGGTCACAATATCCACGCTACAGTTTCGACCTATCGTATCCAGAGCGATGACGTGCGTCCTGGCACTTATACTGACGTCAGTGGCAATAAGGCAACTGCTTGGGGTCTGATCATGGCCTCGGAAATGAGCGGACGCCCCTTGTTCCTTGGCTCATATCCCATCACTCCCGCTACCGATATCCTGCATGAGCTGGCTAAGCGCCGCGATTTAGGTGTGAAAGCAATCCAGATGGAGGATGAGATTGGTGGCATCTGCTCCGCTGTTGGTGCGGCGTTTGCCGGTCACCTGGCAGTGACGACCACATCGGGTCCTGGTTTGGCCCTCAAGAGCGAGGCTCTGGGTCTTGCTGTGATGGCTGAGCTTCCTCTTGTGCTCGTGGATGTGCAGCGCGGTGGCCCCTCAACGGGTCTTCCCACCAAGACTGAGCAAACCGACTTGCAGCAGGCACTGTACGGCCGCAGTGGCGAGAGCCCTCTGGTAGTGCTTGCCGCCGCATCGCCTACCGATTGCTTCAAGATGGCTTTCCAGGCTGCCCGCCTCGCTATTGAGCACATGACACCCGTCATCCTCTTGACCGACGCCTTTATCGCCAACGGTTCGTCGGCATGGCGCGTGCCCGAGGAGGGTGAGTATCCCGTGATCAAGCCCAACTACGTACCCGAGGCTCTGAAACCCACTTGGACCCCGTTCATGCGCAACGCATTGGGTATCCGCTATTGGGCTATCCCCGGCACCAAGGGATTGGAGCATGTCGTGGGTGGCTTGGAGAAGGATTACAATCTGGGCGTGCTTAGCAACGACCCCATCAACCATGCCCACATGGTTGAGACCCGTCGCATGAAAATCGCTAATGTCGCCAATGACATCCCCGAGCTCAAGCTCAAGGGCGACTCGGGCGCTGATACCATTATCCTGGGTTGGGGTAGCACCTATGGCCACATCCTGGATGCTGTTAACCGCTTGAATAATGAGGGTATCAGGATTGCGATGACCCATATCCGCTACATCAACCCGCTGCCCAAGAACACAGCCGAGCTGCTTAGCCGCTTCAAGACTGTGATTGTTGCCGAGTTGAATACCGGCCAGTTGGCAAGTTACCTGCAGAGCAAGATTCCTAACCTGAACATCTGCCATATCAACAAGGTGCAGGGACAGCCGTTCCTGGTTCAGGAGATTGTTGACGGAGTTAAGAACATCATGATGGAGGAGGAAATCTAATGGAACAGAACAATAATAATCAGCCCATGGCTCTCAAGCCTCTCGATTACAAGAATAATCAGCCCGTGCGCTGGTGCCCAGGCTGTGGCGACCACGCTGTGCTCAACGTGTTGCTCAAGGCGATGGCTCAACTGGGGATTCCCCCCGAGAAAACTGCCGTGATTTCGGGTATCGGTTGCAGTTCGCGTTTGCCTTACTACACCAAGACCTATGCCTTCCACACCATTCATGGCCGTGGTGGTGCCGTGGCAACCGGTTTCAAGACCGCCAATCCTGAAATGACGGTTTGGCAAATCTCGGGTGATGGTGATTGCCTCGCTATCGGTGGTAACCATTTCATTCATGAGGTGCGCCGCAACATCGACGTGAACCTGCTGTTGTTGAACAACCGCATCTATGGCTTGACTAAGGGACAGTTCTCTCCCACGAGTGCTCGCGGCTTCAAGTCCAAATCATCGCCCTATGGCACGACCGAGGATCCTTTTGTGCCTGCCGAGTTGACTTTTGGCGCCCGTGGCACCTTCTTTGCCCGCACCCTCGATGTGGCCTTGGATATCAGCCAGGAAGTGATGATCGCTGCTGCCGAGCACAAGGGTTGTGCTGTGGTTGAAATCCTGCAGAACTGCATGATCTTCAATAACGGTATCCACAACTACATCACCGATCGTGAGAATCGCCCTGACCGCACCATCCATCTCGTTCATGGCGAGAAGATGATTTTCGGCAAGGACAAGAACCGTGGCCTCGTGCAGGATGGTTTCGGCCTCAAGGCTGTGACTATTGGCGAGGATGGTTACACCATCGACGATGTGCTTGTTCACGACGCACATTGTGAGAGCAACTTCTTGCATCAGATGCTGGCCAAGATGGACGGCACCGACCTGCCTGTTGCCCTCGGCGTTATCCGCGCTGTCGAGGCTCCCACCTATGAGACCGCAGTTGCCGAACAGGTCGAGGAAGCCAAGGCTATGCACGGCTTCACCTGCCTGCATGACGTTATCATGGCTGGTGACACCTGGGAAGTGGAATAATCCTTCCAATACCATATTAAATAATCAGGCGACCTCTTGCGGGGTCGCCTGATTTGTTTCTAAAAGCTAACTGTTAATAGCTGATAGCTTACTTCACAACCTTAACGGCGCTAGTGGTGCCGTCGGTGAAGGTGGTCACCATGATGGTCAGACCATTGGCCTGCTGCATCTCCTGGCCAGCCAGGTTGAAGTAGCGTACGCTTGCAACGGTCTTGCCAGCAAAGAGCTCCTCAACGTCAACCATCTTGGATACGGTGAAGCCGTCCCAGATGTGGTCGCTCTCGGTCTTGCCCGGGGCGATAGCATAAGCCTCGATCATATAGGTGCCCTCCTCGTCAAAGTTCAGCTGGCCGGTGTACTCCATCCACTCGCCATATACATACTCGCCGTCAACCAAGATGCCAACACGATAGTAAATGGTGCTGGGCTCAGTCTCGATCAGATCTACGGTGTAGGCGTTGTAGTACAGGTTGCCGTCGTTGAAAACGTAGTTCTCCTTAGCGCTGCTGGGAGCATCGGTCTTGCTACCAGGCTCGGTGCCTTCATCATAGTTGTAACCGATTCTTGTTACGGGAAGATCAACATTGGTGCCGCAGCCCAGCATAGCGGTTGCATCGGGGAAGTCATTACCCATGGCATAGTCAACGAAGCTGGTCCAGTTGTCGGTGTAGGTCATAGCCTTGCTGCGGATGCCTGAGCTGTAGAAGGGAGCGTAGTCGCTGCCCATGGTGCAGTTGTCGTCGTCTTGAGCGTCAAAGACCATGGTAATAAGCAGGCTCTTGCCAGGAGTGAAAGCAAAAGGCTCAAAATCAAAGTTCAAGCAAACGTCCTCGCCATAGTAATCGAGCATGTCAATGTTGAATTCCATCTCCTTGACAGGCTGGTCGAAGGTGAAGAATTGCTTAACGCCTTCATCGTTAACTGCGAACTCTGTAGCATCAACTTCCTGCAGATAAATCTTCACGTCGCGGAAAATCTCCTCGAATGTCTCACAGTGGAACCAGAAATCCAGAGATTTGATTCTCACGTTCTGCTTGCCGTTCATGTCGGCCAACAGGTCGGGAGTGTAAAGCATCTGGGCACCAGTGTGAGCCACATAGAAGGTGGTCGGTGCCATGCTGAAGTAAGAACCATCGTAGGTGGAGGCGGTTTCAATGTTGCCCACATTGATCTCAGCATAGTTCTGAGCCTGGGCAGCCATTGTCAGAGCAGCGATTGCTGCGAGAATCATGTAAAATTTTTTCATCTTATTAAAAATTTAATGGTTAATATAACTAATTATTGAATGCTAAATGAGCATATAAGTCCCATTATTTATCGATTATGATGTCGCAAAAATAGCAAATAATAATAATTACACAAAAAATGGGGTGAAAATTTACCAAAAAACGCAATCATAAGATTGCGTTCAATGTTCCCATGATGCTGCCCAGCAGGGCGCCGAGCCACACGATTGCCCGTAGTTCCTTTTTCATCACATCTAGGATGATGGCCTCGGCCTCGTCCATGTCCATCTCGTTGATGCGTTGTTCGATGATGGTGCTGATGTCGATGTCTTGCAGGATGCGTGGCAGGTGTTCGGTAATAATGACGCGGTAGGCATTGATGATGCCGCCTTTGATTTGGCTGATTTGTTCATCGCGTCCTGTCGTGAGTTGGCTCATGGTCATTCCCATCAGTTGGGCGGACTGGTCCTTGACCAAACTTTCCACCATCTGTGCGGAATTGTTTTGTAGGATCTCGTTGATGTGTTTGGCGAGAATCTTCTCGATAGGCTGGGCTACAGCCTGGACGAGCATTTCGGCGCCAAATCTTCCGGCTAGGCTGTTGCGCGTCTTTTCCATGGCGTGCTCAGTAGCCATGTGGGCTATGTTGTCGCCCATGCTCGTGTCTTGCAGTTTGCCGGTTATGAGTTTGACGATACCGTCGGTGACGTTACTGCGCATCGCGGCGATATCCTCGTCCGACAGGTAATGGGCCGCAAATTGCTCGATAGTCTCCTCATTGCCTTGTTGGGTAGTGACAAATACGTCGATGGCATCGATCATTTTGGCGAGCATGTCATCGCTGAGTAGACTTTTCTCGAGCACCTCGCGGTTCATCAGGTTCTCGCTCACCGCCTTGCCGATGGCGGCAGCGATGCGCGTTTTCTCCTTGGGGATGATGCCAGGGGTGAACGGCACACGCATGCCCAGGATGTATTTGGCATGGTGTGGCCTGAACAGCATGCGTATGGCAATGTCATTGGTGATATAGCCAATCACAGCCCCCACGGCAGGACCTATGAAATAATGATACATGATCAGTTTGCAGTTTTCAAACCAAAAATCCCGATTACCTCAAGTCCACAATCTGGGTACCTGCAGGCACCTGCGATTTGTCAAAATTGAATGTGGAGGCAGGCAATGACTTGTGTTTGTAGCCAGTTATCTTGACGAAATAGACGCTCTTGTCGCTCATGTCAAAACGGGCCGTGCGCAGCAGGGACGTCTTCTCATCGAAGTAGAGCCACAGGGTCTTGATACTGTCTTTTTTCTTCTTGGGGGTGAGTTTGATGACGTAGGTGTTGGCCGTCTTCGTCTTGGCCTTCTTCATGTTGAAGTTGGTCTTGAAATGGCTGGCTGCGGCAATGGGGTTGGTCATCTGCAACTCGTCGGCAGTGGGCGAGGTAATGTTGACCTCACTGGTAACGGGTGACCATGACCACTGTGTTTTTCCATCATACCAGCACTTGGCCTCGGGAGAGATGATACGGAACTTGTTGCCCTGCATGGCAATGGTGCCATTGCTGGTGCCCTGATTAGAAGTGATGCTGTAATTGGCCGTCACGCCACCACTGGCGTTGATGGCTGCCACGCACTTGTCGAGCATGGCAGTGGGTGTTTGAGCCATCACGATGATAGCGGTCAAAGCCATAAGAATAGCTGAAATGATTCTTTTTGATCTCATTGTAGTCTTCGTTGTGTTATTATGATTCTCCAGAGTTTCCGGATTATCTGAAATCAACAGATAGCAAAAAGAATGCCAACCTGTGGCAGGGTGGCACTCTTGTGATGCGGTCTAGCTGAACAGTTGGTCAATATCCATGGGGCTAACGAGCACCTGACGGGGCTTACTGCCTTGGGCAGGACCCACGATGCCGGCATGTTCCATCTGGTCCATCAGGCGGCCGGCTCGGTTATAACCGATCTCGTAACGGCGTTGCAGCGACGAGGTGCTGGCGGTGTTGCTCATGACGACAAACTTCACTGCCTCTTCAAACAGCGGGTCACGGTCCTTGACGTTGCCCACATTGGCATCGCCGCTGCCGCCCTCGTCCTTGCCCACATACTCGGGCAGCATGTAGGGCTCCTCGTGATTGATGTCACGGTCCTTGTCCTCCTGATCCTTGATGAAGTCGCTGATGCGTACAATATCGGGCGTATCGACAAACGGGCATTGCAAGCGGGTCAATTCACCGTCAATCTGGAACAGCATGTCGCCGCGGCCAATCAGTTGCTGTGCACCGGTGCGGTCAATGATGATCTGGCTGTCGATGCGCTGTGCCACGGCAAAGGCGATGCGGCCAGGGAAGTTACCCTTAATCAGACCGGTAATCACCTTGGACGACGGGCGCTGAGTGGCGATAATCATGTGGATACCCACGGCACGCGCCTTCTGGGCGATGCGCACGAGCGGCGTTTCCACCTCCTTGCCGGCGGTCATGATCATATCGCTGAACTCGTCGATAATACCCACGATGTAGGGCATGTATTGATATTTCTTCTCGCCATGTTCGTCGCGCACCTCGCGCAGTTCACGGCGCCACATCTCGTTGTAGTCGCTCACGTTGCGCACCCTTACTTCCTCGAACACCCTATAGCGGTTTTCCATCTCCTGCACAAGGCAGTTCAAGGTCTTGATGACGCGGTCGGTGTCGGTGATGATGGCTTTTTCTTCACCGGGAGCCTTGGCAAAGAAGTATTTCTCCAGGTCGGCATACACGCTGAACTCAACGCGCTTGGGGTCCACAAGGACGAACTTGAGTTCCGACGGTCCCTTCTTGTACAACAAGGACGTGATGATGGCGTTAAGTCCAACCGACTTACCCTTACCAGTGGCACCGGCGACAAGCAGGTGGGGCATCTTGGTCAAGTCGGCGATGAACACCTCATTGCTGACGGTGCAACCCAAGCACATGGGCAGCTTGGCGCGGCTTTTCTGGAAGGCCTCTGAAGCCAGCACCTCGCGCATGGGCACAACCTGCGGGTCGCGGTTGGGCACTTCGATGCCGATGGTTCCCTTACCAGGCATGGGGGCGATGATGCGGATGCCCAGGGCGGCAAGGCTCAAGGCGATATCATCCTCAAGGCCGCGGATCTTGTTAACGCGCACACCATCTTGCGGCACGATCTCAAACAGGGTAACAGTGGGTCCCACGTGCACCATGATTTCCTTGATCTCGATGCCATATTTACTCAGCGTTTCCCGGATGCGTTCCTTGTTTTCGTCCTGCTCCTGCTTATCCACGCTGTTGGGGTTCATGCGGATGTCCTGAAGCAAGTCTAGGGTGGGGAAGCGGTAGTGACGGTATTCACCAGTGGGGTCATGAGGGTTGCTCACATCAGTGCTGGCCGTAATGGGCTTCAGGCGAGCGGTCTCACCATTGTCTGCTGCCACTGGCTTATTAGCCTTTTTGGGCCTCGAGATGCGGCTCAAGCGGGACGATGGCTCCTGACTGGTCTTGGGCTCTTCGGCCGTTTTGCGCTCAGCGCCCAAGAAGGTGGACTGTCCAGGTTCGCTGATAACCTTCTCAGATTCCTCCTTGCTGCGGTTGCGTTTATTCTCAATACCCCGCTGCACCTGCTTGTAAAGGGCGGTGAGTGTCTGATAGGTGAGGAAGACCCACAACAGGAAAATGATAAAGTTGACAGCAGCCATGCCAAAGCCGCCAAACAATCCCAACAACCACTTGTTGGCATAGAAGCCGAAGTAGCCTCCCAATGGGAAGAAGGTGATCGGTTTCATGAAATAGGTAGCGGCTCCAACGATCATCGAGAAGGTGAAGATGCTGAAGAGGCAGACAAACGTATAGGAGAAGAAATGAGTTCTCTTTCCCTTGCGCACGAGTCTCATGCCCAGCGTGATGAACCATGCCACGATGATAAATGCGGCAACACCCACACCGCTCGAGATGAAGAAGTCACTCAGCGAGGCACCGACTGCAGCACCGGCATTGCGGATCTGGTCGGGTACCTGGGCGTTCTCGATCATCGAGTAGTTAAGGATGCGGTTTTGGTCACTCATGCCTGCCGACAGGAAATAGGACAGGAACGAGATCAACAGATAGATACCTATCAGCAACATGACACAACCGGCTCCTAGCCTGAATTGGCCATTCTGGAAAAACGCCAGAAAGCGTTGCCATTTGGTCACATTTTCATTGTTGATGGCCTCCTCGGCTTCACGTCGCTTGAGGTAGTCCTCGGATTTCTTCACAGAACTGATATCAGGACCGTAATAGCTCTGATTCTCAGTTGCTTTCTTATTGGGTTTATTCTTTTTCTTGCTCATTGTCGTTTGCTATCGATTTGGGGCTTCAAAGTTACAAAATAAAATCGGTTTACAAACGCAAATCCAAAACTTTTTTTCACGATTTTACACTTTTTATAGAAAACGAAACCAGATGGCCGTTTTGGCCACCTGGTTTTGTGGATTCAAATGATATTGACAGGATAATTTACTTCACAACCTTAACGGCGTTGGTGGTGCCGTCGGTGAAGGTGGTAACCATGATGGTTACACCATTAGCCTGCTGCATCTCCTGACCCATCAGGTTGAAGTAGCGCACGTTAGCCACGGTCTTGCCAGCGAAGAGCTCCTCAACGTCAACCATCTTGGATACGGTGAAGCCGTCCCAGATGTGGTCGCTCTCGGCCTTGCCCTCGGCGACAGCATAAGCCTCGATCATGTAGGTGCCCTCATCGTCGAAGTTCAGCTCACCGGTGTACTCCATCCACTCGCCATAGACATAGTCACCGTCAACCAGGACACCAACACGGTAGTAAATGGTGCTGGGCTCGGTCGGGATCAGAGTGACGGTGTAAGCGTTGTAATACAGGTTACCGTCGTTGTAAACGTAGTTCTCCTTAGCGCTGCTGGGAGCGTCGGTCTTCTCGGTGGGATCAACGGGAGTCACGGGATCATCCTCGCCAATGATGTACACAGTGATCTGATCAACACGCACTTGATGGTTGCTGGCAATCAGGGCGGCAGCAATAGCATGCTCATAGTACATGTCGGACATGGTCTCAGGAATCTCGATTTCAGTATCTACCCAAGTGCCAATATAGCCATCAAAGGTATATTCACCCCTGAAATCTTCAAGTTCGTTGGTGAAACCGGCAGGACCATAATCGTCATAGTCTTCACCGAGACAGCTAACCTCAATCATTGAGATGCCAGGATTATTCACATGGGTTTCAGGAACATCCATCAACTCAACGGTCATCGTTTCGTTCTTGTAAATGCGGATGTGGTTCTTCTTGGCCATACCGTTGGTTACGCTTACGCGGATACCATCTTTCTCAACAGAATAAGCGTCAGCAGCGGTCATCTCGGTGAAGTCCGAGGGATAGATGGTCACAACACGGTCGGCCATGGCGTTACCAGCCATCAACAGAGCAACGAGAGCAAAGAGTAATTTCTTCATAATGATTTGATAGTTTAGTAGTTAATAATTATAGAAATAATACTGTAAGTGTTTCTATGAAATCAATTGCAAATTTACAATAATAAATCAGCAAAGACTACTGAACCCGATTAATTAATAATAATTAACAGAAAGGCTCCCTGAAGTCGTAGGCTATCAGTCTTTTTTCCAGAAGGAGCGGGTGAAGATGACAAGAACGGTGAACAATTCGAGGCGTCCCACCATCATCTCAAATGCCAAAACCCATTTGGCTCCGGGGTGCAGCACAACCCATGAGCTACTGGGGCCTGTAATACCATGACCGATGCCCACGTTACTGATGGCCGACATGGATGTGTACATCGCATCAAAAACGGGCACGTTGTAGAAAGTGAGGTATAAGGCTACAACCATGATAATCAGGATGTAAACCGTGAAGAAAGTGTTCACCTTGCTCACTAAGTGAGAGGGTACGGGTTTGCCGTCGATGTGAACTGCGCGCACCGAGTTGGTGTGTAACACGCGATAGAACTCGTTGGCCGTATGCTTGAGCAGAACGATGAGACGGTCCATCTTGGCACCGCCCGAGGTTGAACCCGCCATACCGCCAAAGAACATCATCACCATCAGGATGACCGTGACAAATTCACCGCTGTCCTCATAGTCAAAGGTCGAGAAACCGGTTGACGTAATGGCCGATAGCGTGTCGAACGCTCCGTAGATAAAGCGGTCAGTATTGTTGTCAAGGAAACCACGGTAAATCATGTAAGCAAAGATGGCCACAGTTGTGATCAACGTGGTCATGCAATACCACCTGAGGGTGTTGTTGCTGATGATGCGCTTGAAGTTGCCGCGTATTGTGGCGGCAATTATCGAGAAACTGATACCGCCAATAAACATGAAGATGATGACCACAATAAACACATAACTCGATTGCCAGTAGTCAAGACCGATGTTCTTGGTGGAATAACCTCCAGTCGAGGTCGTGGTCATCGCATGGCACACGGCATCAAACCAATCCATTGGTCCCACATACAGCAGGATAGTGAGCAGGGCCGTGAGTCCTATATAAATGAGCCACAAGTCCTTGGCGGTCTGACTCACGCGCGGACGCAGTCGCTCATGTGTGATACCTGTTACCTCGGCATTGAATAGGGCGATACCGCCTTTCTGGTTCAGCATGGGGAGGACAGCTAGCGTGAACAGGATGATTCCCATACCGCCAATCCATTGAGTCATAGCGCGCCAGAACAGCACTCCGTGAGGAATCTCTTCCACATAAGGGATGACGCTTGAACCCGTAGTGGTAAAGCCCGCCATGGTCTCAAAGAAGGCATCGGTAACATTATCTAATGTGTTGGTGAACAAGTAGGGCAGCATGCCAAATAGCGAGAAGAATACCCAAATGATGCTTGTGAGCATCAGGCCCTCACGCTTGTGCATCGAGGTGCTGTGGGGATGTATGCCAAATGCCATGATGGCACCTGCACCAGCAGTGATGGCGACGCTATAGATGAACGCTCGCAATGAGGCGGTCTCGTCATATATCCATGACACTCCGAGTGGTAGCAGCATGAAGGCTGCTTCGATGAGAAGCAGCAAGCCCTGTACCCTCAATACAATGGCGAAGTTGATATTCTGGTTGGCACGCTTGCGCATCACGAGAAATATTTATCAAGTTTGTGGATAGCGCCTTGCAGGCAGAATACCACCACATGGTCTCCAGCCTGGATTTGAGTGTCACCGTCGACAAGTTGGCCCGAGCCGTTGCGCACGAGGCCGGCAATGGTGAAGTCACGACTCAGTTTCAAGTCCTTGACGGGTGCACGGGTCACGCGGTCACCTTCCTCGACAATGATTTCGGCCACCTCGGCATCGGCAAGGGCGAGACAACGTGCATTGTCCTCGTCGGCATCAATCATAATCTGGTAGATGCGGCTCGATGCCAGCAACTTCTTGTTGACGATGGTGCCGATGTTCAAAGCCTCGGCCTCAAAGATGAATTGGATATCCTCAACCTGGGCGATAGTCTTGGGCACGCCGTTGGTCTTGGCAATCATGCAGGCCATCATGTTGACCGCGCTATTGTCGCCCAAGGCAATGAAGGCGTCATAGTTGCTCACACTTTCCTCTTCATTTAGCTCCGTATCGCGGAAGTCGCCCTGCACCAGTTTGCAGTTGGGATAGCGTTGCGCCAGCTCGTCACAGCGGTTGAGGTCTGGCTCAATGACCTTGATGTCAACGGTCTTGCCGAGTTTCTTGATTAATTGCTCGGCGATGTCGTTGCCGCCCACGATGAGCACATTATCAACAGGTGTCTGTATCTTGCCGCACACGTCGCGCACCTCATCGATGTGGTCGCGCGTGGTGGCAATATAGACGATGTCATTCTCCAGCACACGGTCATCACCGCGTGGGATAATGATCTCACGGTTGCGCTTGATGGCCGACACGTGCAGGAAGTGGCTGATATTGGAGACATCCTTAAGCATCTGGTTGACGATGCGCGCATTGGAACGGATTTTCACACCCACTACGATCAATTCGCCGTCAAACAGTTCGAACCAGTTTCTAGCCCATGTGCGCTTGAGGGCACTGGCAATTTCCTTGGCCGCCAGCATCTCGGGATAGATGAGGTGGTCGATGCCAAGCTGGTTGATGTGTTCACGCCATTTGGCGTTGAAGAACTCGTCATTATCAACACGGGCAACAGTTTTCTTGGCACCCAACCGTTTGGCCATCGAACAGGCAAGGATATTGCGCGCCTCGCTTTTTGTCACGGCAATGAAAAGGTCACAGTAGCCCGTCTTAATGGCATTGAGGTCGTTAAACGAGATGGCGCTGCCTTGATGTGTAAGCAGGTTATAGTTCTCGAGCGGTTCGAGTTTCCTGTTCTCAACGTCCATGACGATGATATCCTGCTCCTCGTTGCTGAGCATCTTGGCCAGATGGGTCCCGACTTCTCCTGCGCCGGCAATAACGATTCTCATTGTCTTAAGTTTTTAGTTTCTAGTCCCTAGTCCCTAGTTTCTAGTTGTTGTCATTTAATAGTTCAAGGATGGCTTTCTCCAGTGATTGGGCATCCATGCCGCAGCGCTCATAGAGCTCGGCAACAGTGCCTTGGTGAACAAACTCATCCTGCACGCCCAGCATCTTGAGATGCTGATGGCGGTCATGAAGCGTCATCCACTCGGCGACTGCCGAGCCCAGGCCGCCAACAACGGTGCCGTCCTCAATGGTGATGAGGCTGTGGTAACGCGTGGTGGCTTCTTCAAGGGTTTCCTCATCGATGGGCTTGAGGTAGATCATGTCGTAGTGACCCACCTTGATGCCGCGTTCGGCCAGGCGCTTCACCACCTCAATGACCTCATTGCCGATGTGGCCAATGCTCAAAATGGCCACGCCTTCACCCTCACTCATGCGGCGACCATGGCCCACGGGAAGTTCCTTCATCTCGTTTTTCCAGTCGGCGATGACGCCCTTGCCGCGCGGATAGCGGATGGCAAAGGGGCCCATGCCGTTCAGTTGGGCGGTGTACATCAGGTGGCGCAGGTCGTGCTCGTTGATGGGAGATGCCACGACCATGCCAGGGATGCAACGCAGGTAGGCCAGGTCAAACAGGCCGTGATGGGTCACACCGTCTTCGCCGACGATGCCGCCTCGGTCGATACAGAAGGTGACAGGCAACCCCTGGATGGCGACGTCATGGATGATGGAGTCGTAGCCGCGCTGCAGGAAGGTGCTGTAGATGGCGCAATAGGGATGCATGCCGTCCTTGGCCAAACCACCTGAGAAGGTCACTGCATGACCTTCGCTGATGCCCACGTCAAAGGCGCGTTGAGGCATGGCTTCGAGCATCATCGACATCGATGTGCCGCTGGGCATGGCAGCAGTAATGCCAACAATCTTATCGTTTTTCTCGGCAAGTTCAACAAGTGTCTTGCCGAAGACGTCCTGATACTTGATGGGGCCGCTCTTGCCGCTCTTGGGACGCTCGCCGGTCTCCTCGTCAAATTTGCCAGGTGCATGCCATGTGGCGGGATCGGCCTCAGCGGCTGCAAATCCTTTGCCCTTAACTGTGCGCACGTGGACCAGTTTGGGACCGGTCATATCCTTGATTTCGCGGAATACCTTCACCAAGCGCTTCACGTCATGGCCGTCATAGAGCCCGAAATAGCGGATGTTGAGACCCTCAAAGATGTTCTGCTGGCCTGAGAACAATGACTTCAACGCATTGCTGAAACGCAGGATCAACCCCTTGCGGTTCTCGTTGATGACCTTGTGACGGCGCAGGAACTGATAGGTCTTGTAGCGCAGTTTGTTATAGCGGTGTGACGTGTGCAGGTCGCTCATATAATGGCTCAGCGATCCCACATTGGCGTCAATGGCCATGTCGTTGTCGTTGAGAACGATAATCAGGTTGTTGGGATTGGTCGCGGCATTGTTGATGCCTTCAAAGGCCAGTCCGCCGCTGATGCTTGCGTCTCCGATTATGGCTACCACCTTGCGGTCATGGTTATTCTGCAGTTCAGCGGCTATAGCCATGCCTAAGGCTGCCGAGATGGAATTTGAGGCGTGACCGGCTGTGAAAGTGTCATATTCGCTTTCCTCAGGATTGGGAAATCCGCTCAGGCCGTCGAGCTTGCGGTTGTCGTCAAATTGGTCTCGGCGTCCGGTAAGTATCTTGTGCGCATAGGCTTGATGTCCCACATCCCATACCAGACGGTCGTCGGGTGTGTTGAACACATAGTGTAGTGCCACCACAATCTCGACGGCTCCCATACTGGATGCGAAATGCCCGGGATTGCTCGACAACTCATGAATCATGAATTGGCGTAATTCCTGGCACACCTGTGGCAACTTGTCAACGTCGAGGCGCCTCAAGTCGGCAGGGACGTCAATGGTTGCCAGCAGTGGGCAGTGTTGTTTTATGTATGAGTTCTTGGTCATAGATTAGTCTCTTTTTCTCACATATTTCTTGTAGAGAGGGACAAAGACAATGATGCCCGAAGCCACGATGGTAAAAATCACCATGAAGTCGATGCGTGCCGCCCTAGTGAGCAGCAGCCAGCACAAACCCACCCAAAGGAGCAGGATGCAAATAAATCGGATCATATTACCAGTCGTCATAACGTCAAGTCGTAATTGTCTAAACCGCAAAGATAATGATTATTTCCAAATAATCGTTCAATATTTACCCAAAACTTCCAATATTACACGCCACTTGCTGTTATTCTCACAGCAGGTGGCGTGTTAATGTATTGCAAGCCATAGGCTTGCATAATAGGTTAGAACTGCTTGGCTGCAGTGAGCATCACCTCACTCAGTGTGGGATGACCGTGGATGCTGCGAGCAAGCAGGTCAACGGTGGCACCCGCATTCATAGCGGTAACCACTTCCTGGATAAGGTCGGCAGCATGAGCTCCACAGATGTGGCAACCCACAATCTGACGTGTCGCGTTATCGACAATCATCTTGATCAGGCCGTCGGTCTCATTCATGGCGACAGCCTTACCATTGCTGCGGAAGAAGGACTTCTTCACGGTCACGTCCATTCCCTTTTCGGCACACTGCTCCTCGGTGAGGCCCACCATGGCCAGTTCGGGTACGGTGAATACAGCGCTGGGCACAATGTCCAGCTTGATATCGTCTGCCTTGCCCATGATTGCGTGCAGGGCGCGCAGTCCCTGTGCGCTGGCGGCATGGGCGAGCATCATGCGACCGTTCACGTCACCGATGGCGTAAATGCCGGGCACGTTGGTCATCATGTTGTCGTCCACCTCGATGCCGCGGCGGCCCACGGTAACACCAACTGTGTCAAGTCCTTGAGGCAAAACGGGCTGGCGGCCAACGGACATCAGCACCTTCTCGGCAGTCACGCTTTGGGGCTTACCCTTGAGCTCATAGGTCACGGTCAAGCCGTCCTCGCCTTGAGAAATGCCGTTGACGGCAGCGCTGGTGATGATTTTGATGCCGCGCTTGCTCAGGACGGTCTTCAGGCGCTTGGCCACGTCCTTGTCAAACGGAGGCAGGATTTCCTTGCAGTACTCGATGACGGTCACCTCAACACCAAATGTGCTGAACACGGCGGCAAACTCCATGCCGATGACACCACCACCCACGATGCACAGGCTCTTGGGAAGTGTTTCCATCGCCAGGATATCATCGCTGGTCATGGCTAGGTCGGCACCCTCGATGGGAAGACCGCGTGGTGCGGAACCAGTAGCGATAATGATGTTCTTGGCACTGTACTCCTCGCCATTGACAATGACGGTGTTAGCGTCCTTGAGGCTGGCTTCGCCCTTGATGGCGGTGATGCCGGGAGCACCCATGAGCATCTCCACACCTTCTCGCAACTGCTTGACAACAGCCTCTTTGCGCTCAAATACGGGCGCATAGTCAAATGCCATCTCGCCAGTCTTTATACCCCAGACCTCGGCCTCGCGCATGAGGTTGATGACCTCGGCGTTACGGCACAGGGCCTTGGTGGGGATGCAACCGCGGTTCAGGCAAGTGCCACCCATCTGGTCGCGTTCCACGATGGCAACGTTCAGGCCGTGAGCGGCAGCATCGGAAGCGGTTTCATATCCGCCAGGACCTGCACCTATTATAATAATGTCAAACATAGTTCAATCTTGATTAGTTGTTTAACAAATTCCCACGCTAAGTCGTCAAGTCGCTAAGAATCTTATAAGAATAATGAACTTAGCGTCTAAGCGACTTAGCGTGAGCAATTTCTGTAGTCAGTTTTTACTGGTTGTCGGCAACGAGCTCGCGCCAGGTTACAATGGGATGCAATGCAGCCTGGGTGTCGTCGAGACGACGCACGGGCGTGTTGTGCGGAGCGGTCTTCACCATCTCGGGATCGTCCTTGGCCTCTTGTGCGATCACACGCATGATGCGGATGAACTCATCAAGGGTCTGCTTGCTCTCGTTCTCGGTGGGCTCTATCATGAGGGCCTCGTGGAACAGCAAGGGGAAGTAGATGGTGGGAGCATGGAAGCCATAGTCCAGCAGGCGCTTAGCCACGTCAAGCGTGGTCACACCGGTGGACTTGTCCTTCAAGCCGTCATAGACGAACTCGTGCTTGCACACACCGCCGATGGGCAGCTCATAAACATCCTTCAACGATTCCTTGATGTAGTTGGCGTTGAGGGTGGCCAACGGGCCGACCCACTTGAGCTGGTCGCGGCCCAGGGTCAGGATGTAGGCCAGGGCGCGCATCATTACGCCGAAGTTGCCCAGGTGGCTGCTGATGCTGCCGATGGACTGGTCGCTGCACTCGAGCTTGAAGTAGTCATAATCCTCTTCCTCGACTTTCACGACACGGGGGTTGGGGAGCAGGTGCTCCAGTCCAGCGCGAACGCCGACGGGGCCGCTACCGGGGCCGCCACCGCCGTGAGGCGTCGAGAAGGTCTTGTGCAGGTTGATGTGCATGATGTCAAAGCCGATGTCACCGGGACGCACCTTACCCAGCATGGGGTTGAGGTTAGCGCCGTCATAGTACATCAGGCCGCCAGCATCGTGTACAGCCTTGGCGATTTCGCCGATGTTGTGCTCAAAGATACCCAGCGTGTTGGGGTTGGTCATCATCATGCCGGCGATGGTGTCATCGAGCAGGGGACGCAGGTCGTCCACATCGACGGTACCGTCGGGACGGCTCTTCACAACCACAACATCAAGTCCGCAGACAGCCGAGCTGGCAGGGTTGGTGCCGTGGGCGCTGTCGGGGATGATGACCTTGGTGCGCTTCACGTCGCCACGCTCCAGGTGGTAACCGCGCATAATCATCAGGCCGGTCAACTCACCATGGGCACCTGCATAGGGGTTCAAGGTGAACTCGCTCAGGCCCGAAATCTCGGCGAGGCTCGTCTGCAGGAAGTAGTAAACGGCGAGGGCGCCCTGGGTGGTCTCGGGGTTCTGCAGCGGGTGCAGGCCCGTGAACTCGCGGTGGGCGGCGATTTCCTCGTTGATCTTGGGATTGTACTTCATGGTGCAGGAACCCAGGGGATAGAAGCCCGTGTCCACACCGAAGTTGTTGTTGCTCATGTTGGTGTAGTGACGTACGACACTCAGCTCATCTACCTCGGGCAGCAGAGGTGCGTTTTCACGCATCAGGCCCTTGGGCAGATCGCTCATCTTGTACTCAGCACACTTGTTCTCGGGCAGGGAATAACCCTGACGGCCATTCTGTGACAACTCAAATATGAGTTTACCGTAAAAAGTGTTATTCATAACTTACTTGCCCTCCTTTTCTTCGTTAAAGGTTACACATGCGTCAACAAGGTCGTCACAATCCTCACGGCTGTAGGTCTCGGTAACGGCGAGCAGCAACGTGTCGTCGGCAATCTTGAGACCGCACTGCATGTACTCTTCACCGCAATATTCCTGCAACTCGTCGATATTGAGTTTGGTCTTCACAGCAAACTCGTTGAGGAAGGGTTTGTCGGGATAAGCCAGTTCAAACAGGCCCGTCTTCACCAGGCTGTCGGCCAGGTAGTGGGCGTTGCTGTAGCTGATCTCATTCACCTCACGCAGACCCTTGGCACCCATCAGGCCCATGTAGACGGTCACGTACAGCGCCATCAGGCTCTGGTTGGAGCAGATGTTGCTGGTGGCCTTCTCGCGGCGGATGTGCTGCTCGCGGGCTTGCAGGGTGAGAACAAATGCACGCTTGCCATCGGCATCCTTGGTGGCACCAACGATGCGGCCTGGCATCTTGCGGATGAGTTTCTTGGTCGTGCACAGGAAGCCAACATAAGGACCGCCATAGTTCAAGGGGATACCCAGACTCTGGCCGTCACCAACGGCGATGTCGGCGCCCCACTCAGCGGGCGACTTGACAACGCTCAGTGCTGTTGCCACGCAGTTCATGATGAGCAGCGCCTTGTGCTCGTGGCACATGTCGGCAACACCAGTGTAGTCCTCGAGGATACCATAGAAGTTGGGCGTGGCAACGATAACGCCGGCCACGTCGTCCTTCTCCAGTTCCACCTTCAGGGCCTCTTTGTCCATCACGCCGTCCTTGGCGGGAACCATGTCGATCTGCACCCTCTGGTACTTGGCATAGGTCTTTACCACGCGCAGCACATAGGGGCTGATGGTCTCGCTCACCAGGATGCGGTTGCGCTTCTTGGCATTGGAGATAGCCATCATCATGGCCTCGGCAGTGGCAGTGGTGCCATCGTACATCGAAGCGTTGCTCACTTCCATGCCGGTCAGCTCGGCCATCATGCTCTGGTACTCAAAGATGTATTGCAGGGTGCCCTGCGAAATTTCGGCCTGATAAGGGGTGTAGGCGGTGAGGAACTCGCTGCGCTTCACGATATCTTGAACGACAGCGGGGCTGTAGTGGTCATAGTAACCAGCGCCCAAGAAGGTGCGCATGGTGATGTTGCCCATGCCCAGGTCGTCAAAGAAACGGCGCACTTCAATCTCGCTCATGGCCTCGGGGAGTTCATACTCTTTCTTGAGCTGCAACTCCTGGGGCACATCCTGATAGAGGTCGTCCAACGACTTGACGCCTGCCGTTTTGAGCATGGCCTGCAACTCATCGTCGGTGTGCGGATAAAATTTATAACTCATTGTTTATTGTTTACAGTTGTCGGTTAACTTTTAACTCCTAACTCCTAACTTCTAACTTCTAACTCAAGAATTACTCACCGATCATGTCCTTGTAGGCAGCGGCGTCCATCAGGTTGTCAAGCTCGCTCTTGTCGCTCAACTCAACCTTGATGATCCAGTTCTCGAAGGCGTCCTTGTTGATCAGGCCGGGCTCATCCTCGAGAGCCTCGTTTACCTCGACAACAGTACCGCTAACGGGCGACATCAGGTCGCTGGCAGCCTTCACGCTCTCAACAGCACCAAAGTCCTCACCTGCGGTTACCTCATCGTCAACCTCGGGCATGTCAACGTAAACCACGTTACCCAGCTCGTGCTGTGCATAGTCGGTGATACCAATGAAGCCAAAGTCGCCTTCTACCTTTACATACTCATGTGACTCGCTGTAATAGAGTCCGTCGATAATCTTACTCATTGTTGTTATAAATTGATTAGTTAATTAATATTTGTTTTCTAAATATGAATATCCTAAAACCTAAAGCCTAGAGCCTAAAGCCTTACTTCTTATAATTAGGCGTGTAGAAACGTTTCTTCACCACGGTGGCGGGGAAGACTTTCTTGCGGATGCGCACGTTGAGGGTGTTTCCCAGGGCGCCTACGGCACGGTCAACCAATGCGAATGCCACACTCTTGTCCAGCGTGATGCTGTGATAACCGGTGGTGATGTAACCTACCACGTTCTCGCCGTCGAGCACCTCGTAGCCATGGCGGGGAATTGCCTTGCCTTCAAGCTCCAGGCCCACGAGTTTCTTGGGGGTGCCTTCTGCCTTCTGCTGAGCGCAGGCATCACGGCCGATGAAACCGCCTTCCTTGTCGAGCTTCACAAACATGCCGAAGGTAGCGGCGATGGGCGAAATCTCAGGGGTCAGCTCGTCGCCATACAGGGGCAGACCAGCCTCAAAGCGCAGGGTGTCGCGGCAACCCAAACCACAGGGCTGAACGCCTGCTTCCATGAGCATATCCCACATCTTGCAGATGATAGCGGGGTCGGCATAAACCTCGAAGCCATCCTCGCCAGTGTAACCGGTGCGGCTCACGATGATGGTCTTGCCGTCATATTCCATCTTCTTGAAAGTATAGAACGTCAGGTCGGTGGTGTCGATGCCCAGCACGGTACCCATGGTCTTCTCGGCATCGGGACCCTGAACGGCAATCTGGCCGTACTGTTCGCTCTGGTGATCAACCTTCACGTCGAAGTTCTTGGCCTGTTCCATGATCCAAGCAACATCCTTGTCGATGTTGGCGGCGTTGATCACGAGGAAATAGTCATTATCGTCAACACGGTACACCAGCAGGTCGTCAACAGTGCCGCCGTCGGGGTACAGCATCATGCCGTACAGGATTTGGCCGGCCTTGATGGCGTTGATGTCGTTGGTGAAGATGTAATTGGTGAACTTGGCGGCATCGGGACCGGTGATTTCCACCTCGCCCATGTGTGACACGTCAAAAACACCCACCTTCTGACGCACTGCGTTATGCTCGGTGGTGATATCTACATACTGGATGGGCATGTCGTAACCCGCAAACGGGGACATGAGAGCGCCTAGCGCCACGTGTCTGTCATGCAGACAGGTAACTTTGATTTCTTCAGTCACGGTTCTAATGGTTTTTAATCAGTTAATAGTGTTATTAATTGTTTGTTAGTTAAGTTCAGTATCCATTTTCCTGCATCTTGACCGTCAAGGGCGGTTTGCAGGGCTTGGGCTTCGAGTTTCACGCCGCGCAGGGCGTCGAGCATAGCCTGGCGCGCATCGCACAGGGGCAAGAAGTCGCCCGTCAAGTGCAGGTCGTGAATCAAGCCGTGCTTGAGCTCGATTATCACGTGAATGCTGCCAACGCCCTCGATGCGTCCACCCTTGGTCATCTCACTTTTAGGGTCGTTCCCCATGAGGAACGATGGCTCCAGGTAGGGCAGGGTGAGTCGCTCAATCTCGGCCACATCATCAGCAGTGAGCAGAATCTCGCCGTCACACAAGGTATCGCGCACGTGGCGCTTGAAATCCTCGATGTCCATCGTCAAGTGTTCGCTCAAGGTCGTGATGTGACTGCGCACCGAGTGCACTCCCTTGCTCGTCAACTTCTCGCGCGACGGTGTGATGGCATTGAGCATGTGTTCCATGTTGGTGCCATAGAGCATTGTGCCATGCACGATACTGCGTCCCGGGATGTGATAGAACGCATTACCGCTCACCTTGCGACCGTCGATGAGCACGTCGTTGCGGTCGCTAGCAGTGGCATTCAGCCCCAGGCCACACAGCATCTGTGCAACAGCGTTGGTGTAACGTGAAAATGTCGTTTGCACCTCATCGCTGCGTGTGATGTAGCTGAACATGATGTTGTCACGGTCGGCATACACGCACCCGCCACCGCTGCGGCGGCGGTAAAAAGCGATTCCATGCTCACGGCAATACTCCACGTTCACCTCGCTTGCAATCAGCTGATTGCGCCCAAAAATGACCGTAGGGTCAACCTGCCACATGAAGAAGATGTCATCTTCCCCAATGATGTGTGCAGCATGCTCCTCCATTGCCAAATAGAAGGGGAGGATGCGTGTCGCGTTGTCAGGCAGACTCAGGTATTTCATTACATGTTTCTAAACTTCACCACAAAAGTAAGCCAAATTCCCCACATTATAAAATAATAACTCAAAATAATTATTAAAACCCGTTTTTTACATAATAACGGCCATCCCCGCAACAGGAAAGGCCGTCTTGTTAATGAAGTCTCGTCTCTCGATAAAGTCCCGCGTGCCGTGGCTCTGCCGCGGCTGTTCCGTCAATAGCACTTGATGCGGTACATGAAGCCGAGTTCCACGCGGTTGGTATTATAGTCCTCGAGCCCGCACTGCTTGTTAAAGTCATACTTGTGCCCCAGATAGGCCAGGAAGACGCGGAAGTCGTGCTTGGGAACGGGCCAGTACTCCAGGCTGCCCAGATAGCCGATGGACTTGCGGTAGTTGTGCAGGTCATCGATCTTGGCGATGCTGGTGGTCTCGTAGGTGCCCTTGAGCATCAGGTTCCACTTGGGCGCGAATTGCCAGTTCATCTTGGCAATAAAGGTGTGGCTATGTACCTTGCCCAGATGGGTCGAGCCAGGAGCAATCATGCCTTGCAGGTCGGTGGTGGCATAGTGCAGGCGGTCAACATCGTCCCATTCGCCAAAGTAGTCGAAGTAGAACTGGAAATCCTGCAGGTTCAACCTCTGACCCAAAGTGATCATGCGGCTGTATTTGTGCTTGGCCTGGGTTTGGATACCCCAAGCCCAGCGGGTCTGCAATTGGTTTTGCATGAAGTTGCCGTTCCAGTTCAAGATATAGGTGAACGGGGCACGGCTGCGACTCAATTTTTCAGGCTTGGATAAATCGTCGGTAACGATTTGCGGATCGTCGCCCAGATCCTCGGTAAAACTGCCGTTGTAGCTGTTGGTGATCTGAAAGGCAACCTCCTGGGTTGGGGTGGGGTGGTAACTCACCATTGCACCGGCCATGAAGATGTCCATCATATCGATGAGGTCGCTGTAACGGTATATCTCCATGGGGTTCTGGTCATATTCAAAGCCGCCCCATATCTGGCACAGTTTACCGGCGGCAATATCGACTTTCTCGCTTGGACGGTAGCCCACCATCATGATGTCGGTTGCTTTGGCAAAGCGATCGAGCCCCTTGGCGGTTTGGCTGCTGTTGAAACGGTGACGGATGCGGTAAAACACTTTAGGCGTGATGTCACCCTTAATGTCGAGACGCAGGTCGCGGCACATGAACTTGGAGTCCCACTCGCCATGGTTGGCGTCCTCGGCGACAAAACTTGAAGCGAAATTGATGTGGAAATTAAAGGCGTCGGTCTTTTTCTCAAGATTGAAGATGCGCTCGGCTAGCGACTCGTTGTTATCGTTCTCGTCACCGCCCATGCGTGTGTTGTTGCCTTGAGCCATTGCGGTAAGGCACAGCATGGTTGCACATGCCGTCATCAGGAATGGTTTTCTTATCATTGTAGTTTTCGTGATATTGTTTTATGAAATTTGGCCGCAAAAGTACATAAAACCGCCCGATTGGCAAAGAAAATATCATCTTTCATGCTCATCAGCGTTGCACAATCATTCAAAAAACACTATCTTTGCGGTTTAGTCATGACAAATGACGATCATGAGATATGGATAATGCAATTTTAGCTATAGTAGTGCCTTGCTATAACGAGGAGGAAGTGCTACCGCAGACCAATGCGCAGCTCACAGCTCTGCTCGATGGTATGATAAAGGATGGTCTGGCGGGAGAGGGTAGTTATATCCTCTATGTCAACGATGGCTCACGTGACCACACCTGGGACCTCATCTCGGGCTTTGCCGGTGGTGCCAACCGCGTGCGCGGATTGAAGCTTGCCGGTAATGTTGGGCATCAAAACGCCCTCATGGCCGGGCTGGAGACGGCTCGCCAGGACGCCGACGTGACAGTCTCGATAGATGCCGACCTGCAAGACGACATCAATGCCATTCCCGAGATGATGAGAAAGTATCACGGTGGTTGTGACATCGTCTATGGTGTGCGCCGCAAGCGTGATACGGATTCATTCTTCAAGCGCACGACGGCCCAGGCTTTTTATAAGTTCATGAACGGGATGGGTGTGAAATCGGTATATAACCATGCCGACTTCAGGTTGATGAGCCGTCGCGCTCTCGATGCCTTGTGCCAATACGAGGAACGCAATCTTTTCCTTCGCGGGCTAGTGCCGTTGCTGGGATACAAGACCGATAAGGTGTATTATGACCGCTTAGAGCGCCAAGCAGGAGTGAGCAAGTACCCCTTGAGTAAGATGTTATCCTTTGCCATCGACGGAGTTACATCCTTCAGTGTCAAGCCCTTGAGAATGATATTTGATTTAGGTGTCATCTTCCTGCTCATCAGCCTGGCCATACTGGTTTATGTAATTGTCTCTTTGGCCGAGGGTAAAGGTGTCCAGGGCTGGGCCTCACTGATGCTGTCCATCTGGTTTGTGGGCGGCTGTGTCCTCATCTGCTTAAGCATCATTGCGGCATACATCGGGCGCATTTACACCGAGGACAAGCACCGTCCCCGTTATCACATTGAGCAATACTTAAAGTGAGGTATGGCCGAGAAAATGACAGAAACTATGATACCTTGTGTAAACGACATCCGCTTGTTTTTGACCGATGTTGACGGTACGCTCACCGATGGCGGTATGTATTATGGAAGTGACGGCACCGAGTTCAAGAAGTTCAATACCCGCGACGGTATGGGACTGCAACTGCTGCAGCAGACTGGTGTCAAGGTGGGTATCGTTACCAGCGAGAACACGGCCATCAACGTGAATCGTGCTCGCAAATTGAAACTGGATTACCTGAAGCAAAGCGCACGAGATGGTGGAAAACTTGCCGCTGTCAATGAGATATGTGCTGAAATGGGAATTACCTTGCAACAGGTGGCCTATGTGGGTGACGACGTGAATTGTTTCGATCTCTTGGCTGCAGTGGGCTGGGCGGCATGCCCCGCCGATGCTTGTGACAAGGTCAAGTCTATAAAGGGAATCCATATCCTGCAACGTCGTGGCGGTGACGCCTGCGTGCGTGAGTGGATCGATCAGATATTAGCAAAATCATAAAAACAAACTGATAATGAAAGGTAAGATTTTAGTGACTGGCGGAACCGGTTTTATCGGTTCGCACACCACGGTAGAACTGCAACAGGCAGGCTACGAGGTGGTGATTATCGATGACTTGAGTAACAGTAACATCGAGGTGCTGGACGGCATCGAGCACATTACGGGTATTCGCCCCGTGTTTGTTGAGGGTGATTGCACCGACCGTGCCGTGGTCCGTAAAATGTTCGAGGACAACCCCGGCATTCAAGGCATCATCAACTTTGCGGCTAGCAAAGCGGTGGGCGAGAGCATGGAGAAACCCATTAAGTATTACCGCAACAACCTCAACATCCTGCTCAACC
Organism: uncultured Muribaculaceae bacterium; assembly: GCA_905233915.1. Lineage (GTDB taxonomy): Bacteria > Bacteroidota > Bacteroidia > Bacteroidales > Muribaculaceae > Sodaliphilus. The sequence continues at coordinate 120,630 of CAJOFM010000007.1, forward strand.
TGCTGGAGTTGATGCCCGAGTTCGGTGTCAAGGGTTTTGTGTTCTCGTCGTCGTGCACGGTTTATGGCGAGCCCGACAAGAACCCCATTACCGAGGACGCTCCCACCAAGAAGGCCACCTCGCCCTATGGTGCCACCAAGCAGATTTGTGAGGACATTATCCACGACGTCATCCGCAGCGGTAGCCCGATCAAGGCCATTCTGTTGCGTTACTTCAATCCCATCGGAGCCCATCCCAGTGCCGAGATTGGCGAGTTGCCCAACGGTGTGCCCCAGAACCTGGTGCCTTACCTGACCCAGACGGCCATTGGTGTGCGCAAGGAGCTGAGCATCTTTGGTGACGACTATCCCACGCGTGACGGCTCATGCATCCGCGACTTCATCAATGTCGTTGACCTTGCCAAGGCCCACGTCAAGGCCTTGGAGCGCATGCTCGAGGACAAGAGCGACGAGTCGCTGGAGATTTTCAATATTGGTACAGGAAACGGCGCTTCGGTGCTCGAGCTGCTGCATTCCTTCGAGCGTGCCACTGGCGTGAAGGTGCCTCACAAGATTGCCCCGCGCCGTCCCGGCGACATTATCCAGATTTGGGCCGATCCCAAGCGCGCCAACGAAGTCCTGGGCTGGAAAGCCGAGATCTCCCTCGACGACACCATGCTCAGTGCCTGGAACTGGCAAAAGAAACTTCGCGAACGCGGCATCATGTAAACCCGCTACGGTAAAACACAAAGTGCGGCATCATCCCATCAGGGCGATGCCGCACTCGTTATAAAAGGAGTGTTTATTAATTGTCAAGCATGTCAAGGAATTGCTCGGCGCACCACAGCTGCCACTTCTGGTTACCCGTCAACTGGTCCATCGGGATGTCCTGACGGAATTCAGGACGCTTGGGACCTTCCCAGTCCTTAAAGATCATATCCACTGGGCGCGGCATAGGAATCTTGTCAGGGACGGGTACCTCAGGATACTTCATCGCGTACAGTTCACGAATCAGATATTTGGGCTCACCATTACGTACACGGTTCAAGTCCAGTGGCTCGCTCATCACGAGTTGTGCGTAGGGGTCATAGTAGGGCATAACAGCTGTCTCAAACGCATTGAGATATGAGCTGGAACTCTCTATCGAGAAAACTTCATCCATGAAGGTCATGAAGTCGATGTTGTCACCTTGACGGTATTTCTCAAACAGTTCGCTCATGTCAACAGGGTGTGTCAATACCAGATTTGGATCAAGGAAGGTGTAACGCTTTACGAATTCGTCAAAATTCCAATCCTTGGCCAGCAACTTATCCATGCCACCAAAAATCAAGTCACTGCTCTCCCCAACGATTATGAGATCAACACCATCGGCTCTTGCCATCATAGCGGCTTTGTAAATCTGAGGCTCAATGGAGTGGACAGGTGCGCACTTGCTCTCCATGACGATGGGCGTGAGCTCCTGGTAATCATCGAATGAGATATCAACAAAATGATGATTGAGCCCGAACTTTTTGCAATAATGCGCTGCACGTTCCTCGTCGGCATTGAAGACGCTAGTTCCTTGTGCCGTAAAGGTGTAGGCATGGCTGCCTGGTTTGAGATATGAGGCCAGAATAGCGCTGTCCATGCCTCCCGATAACAGGATGCCGATATTGGGATAATGGGCATATAGCTCATCAAATTGCCGTTGTATCTCGCGGTCAATATCTCTAGCGGTAGTAACGGGTATTCGTTCATTTGCTGGGATTGACTCGATGAGGTCATGATTCATTCCCTCGGCAAATTCCATCTCGTCTTTCCAAATGTAGCGGAAAGCGATGTAAGAACTCAAACAAAAATCTTTGTCAATCATGTTTTGGTTATGTTTATGTGATTATTTAACGTCATGTAATTCATCACCGCGCACGGCTTTCAGGGCCTTGGTGATCTGCGTTGACGAAACGCCCTTGGTGTATGGGAAATAGACGATTTTAATGCCTGCCTCAGCAAACTGTTTCTCATATTCCTGCCACTTCTCGGTACCGTACCAGTCGTCACCGACAAACAGGAACTTGGCGCCTAATTTCTTGCACGCCTCTAACTTGTCCATGTCATATTGGGGTACGGCAGCGTCAACATACTTGATGCTGCGCACAATCTCGATGCGGTCCTCGAAGGGAATCATTGCCTTCTTACCTTTGTAGGCGACTAATTCGTCAACTGTTACTCCAACGATGAGTTTGTCACACATACCCTTAGCATTCTTCAACAAGTTCAAATGCCCGATGTGGAAGAGATCATAAACTCCTGTAGTGTATCCTATTGTCATATGATAATTGTTTAGAATTGGTGCAAAATTAAGTAAAACTTTTTCAACTCCCAATAAAAAAGAGTACTTTTGCATAAATAACTACACTTATATAATGAACCACAATAGTCTCATATTTAAGGCGGCAAATTACTTTTGGCTGCATTTGTGGAAATATAAGGCCAATGAACGACAACATAAGCGTTACGTCAAAGACATTTCTGGACGAACGCCTATTAATGTTGTCTTTATGGCTATTGATGTAGCTCTTTGGCGTTACCAGCATGTATATGAAATGATGGCTGCTGACAATCGTTTTAACGTGAACATTGTGCTCACACCATGCATAGTGCGTAACTATGAACGTGACTTAGAGTCTCTTCGTAACTATTTCGAAGAACGAGGCATTCCCTATATTGATTATCGGTCAGAAGTGGGACCGATTGATATTCGTAGCCGCTTGAATCCTGATGTCATGTTCTACACTCAGCCTTATGAGTACTTGCTTCTCCCGGAATATGATTGCCGACGGTTCTTTGATCGCCTTGTCTGCTATATGCCATATGCATTTTGGACGTTTGCTACATTTGCTTATAATCTTCATTTTTGCAATCGTGCATGGCGTTTATACTATCCATTGGAATCTTACCGGCAGTCTGCAGTGAATCAAGCCTCAAACCATGGGCGTAACGTGCGGGTGGTGGGCTATGCCAACGCTGATGATTACTTGAAAAAAGAACATACGGATGTGTGGAAACCGATGGCTGATGGCCAGCAGCGCAAGCGCATTATTTGGGCACCACATTTCACAATAAAGCACATAGAGGGCTCTATACCGGCACGTTCCAATTTCTTGTGGATGGCTCAGTTGATGGTTGATATTGCTCAAACCTACAGCGATAGGTTACAAATCGCCTTTAAACCTCACCCGTCATTAATGACACAGCTTTACAGTCATCCCGATTGGGGAAAGGAGCGCACCGATCAGTATTATGAATTGTGGCAGCAGATGCCTAATACGCAGCTAGAGACTGGCCAATATGCCGATTTGTTCATGACCAGTGATGCCATGATTCATGATAGTGGCTCCTTTGCCGTGGAGTATCACTACTCGCAAAACCCCGTGATGTTCATGTCCAAAAACATGGATGACACGCTTTCCACTCAGAGTGACTTTGGCAAGCAGGCCTATGCGATGCATTACATTGGTGCTAGTGAACAGGACATCCGTCACTTTATTGATGATGTGGTGCTTGGCGGTAATGACCCGATGCGTCCACAGCGAGAGCACTTTTTCAAGGACTATCTATTGCCTCCTGGTGGGAAGAGTGTTGCACAGAATGTAATAGACGATATTGTGAAGTCACTGAATCTGTGACATGAATGATTCAGTACCATTAATAGTCATTGGTCGTTTTCTCTAGATGGAGAATAGATATTTTTATGTACCTTTGCATTTCGATATGTTGAGAAGTAGGCACTGAAATAGCATGGCAACTCAAGAGACATTAAAGGAGAAGACGGCCCGTGGACTGCTGTGGGGCGGCATGAGTAATGGCCTGCAGCAGCTGTTGGGGTTGTTATTCGGCATTGTGCTGGCCCGCAAGTTATCTCAGGCTGACTATGGCATGATAGGCATGCTTGCCATCTTCTCGGCGGTGGCTGCTTGCATGCAGGATGGGGGCTTCATTTCGGCCCTGAACCGCAAGAAGGTGGTGACCCATCGCGACTATAATGCAGTGTTCTGGGCCAGTGTGCTCACCAGTATAGTCTTTTACCTGCTATTCTTCTTTTTAGCCCCTCTCATCGCTCGTTTCTATGGGGAACCAAGACTTACAGCGCTGGCCCGTTATTCGTTTCTAAGTTTCTTGTTCGTCAGCTTCAGCATCGCCCCGCGTGCCTATATATTCCGGAATATGATGGTGCGACAGAGCAGCATCATCGCTCTCGTCTCAATGGCCCTGTCGGGTATTGTGGGAATTATTATGGCTTATCGAGGCTATGCCTATTGGGGCCTGGCCACACAAAATATTGTTTTCACCCTTAGTGTGAGCGTTTTGAATTACTGGTTCTCGGGTTGGCGGCCCACGTTACACATCGATTTGAATCCCATTCGTGAGATTATCGGTTTCAGCAGCCGTCTGATAATAACCAACATCGTCACGGCAGTTAATACTAATATCTTGCCAGTGCTGCTGGGCCGATTTTATACCGCTAACCAGGTTGGTGATTTTACCCAAGCCAACAAATGGAATACAATGGGTCACTCTCTCATTACCAATATGCTCTATGGCATAGCGCAGCCCCTGCTCACCAAGACTGAAGATGATGCGGCTCGGCAGAAACACGTTTTTCGCAAACTGCTCCGCTTCACTGCATTCGTGTCATTTCCTGCCATGCTCTGCTTGGCGCTTGTCAGTGAGGAATTCATTGTCATCCTGATAACCGAGAAGTGGCTATCGAGTGCTCACATCCTGCGCGTGTTGTGTGTGGCCGGCGCGGTAATGCCTATCAGCTACCTCTTTTCCAATCTGCTTATCAGCAGGGGGCGTTCTGGGGTTCACATGTGGTGCACTATTGGGTTGTGCGTTTGCCAATTGTTGTGCATCGGCTTGTGTGTGCCTTATGGTATTAGCCGAATGGTTCTGGTGTTTACTGCCGTTAACGTCTTGTGGCTGGGAGTGTGGTTCTGGTTTGCACGCCGCGAAATTGGCTTGAGTGTGAGAGAGGCAGTCGGTGATATAGCTCCTTATGTGATATTATCGGTCGTAATTGTTGTCGCAACCCATTTCTTGACAAGCGGGATCAGCAACATTTATCTCTCCCTTTTGGCTAAGGTGTTGATGGTTGGCATCTCCTATTGTGTTGTGCTCTGGTTATTGGGATCGACCATCTTTAAGGAAACAGTATTGTTTATTACTAAAAAGAAAATTGAATGATGACACAAGACAAGAAGTCTCGTGACAGTAATATGGAGTTGCTGCGGCTGGTAGCAATGCTTCTCGTCATGGTGATACATGCCAGCTATCGTGCTTTGCCCAGCCCTACGCCTGATAGTATTGCCGCCGCTCCAGTGTCATCTCTCCTGCAGATTATAACCGAGAGCTTTTCAGTGATGGCTGTCAACGTGTTTGTGATGCTTTCGGGTTGGTATGGCATAAGATTGCGATGGAACCGCTTAGCCGAACTGTTTTTCCAAGTGCTGTTTTTCGGCATCTTGTGCTTGGGAGTGCTATATGCTTTTACTGGAGTTCTACCGGAAAATGCGGCCAAGTCGATTCTGATGTTGGGAGAGAAAGACTATTGGTTCATTAAGACCTATATTGCGCTGTATTTGTGTTCGCCAGTGCTCAATGCTTTCGTGGAAAAGGCAACAAGCAAACAGATGGCTTTGCTGCTCGCATCGCTTTTCACTTTCCAGTGGGCGTTCGGATGGGTCTTTGAGGCGACTTCTTGGCTCAAGGCGGGCTATTCGCTCCCGTCATTCATGTGTCTATACCTGCTGGCAAGGTACATCAGTTTGCACAGGCCTCGTTTTTCCCAACATAGCCCATGGAGAGACCTCGCTGTATACATCGCCGTGTGCAGTATTGTGGCAGCGGCATTCTTCTTCTTGAAGCGCTACTTCAACCTGGGCGGATTGCTCTTCTTCTATAACTCGCCCACGACAATCGTTTCGGCAACAGCCCTGCTACTGTTCTTCAGTAAACTTAAATTGCGTAGCCGTGTGATAAACTGGCTGGCTGTTTCTGCGTTGGCTGTATATCTCACGCACTCTAGCAGTTTTATCGGTAAATTTTATGACCAACAGATTCTGGCATGGCATGAAACCGTGCCACGCCCCCTGTTCATCTTCTATGTTTTTATTTTGATTGTTTGTGTCTTCTTTGGCTCCATCTTGATTGATAAACTGAGGATCATGTTATGGCAGCCACTGGGGAAATGGCTAAACAAGAGTTTAAAATGAATCCATTTGAGAAGAACGAAGCGGTAATAAGAATCATCCCGCTCATCTAATGCAATCGCACGTGATGAGCGGGATGATTATTCTTAAATATCCTTTCGCTAGTGGATTAGTTGTTGAGGATGTAGGCGATCAGGGTGGTAACATCATTGACGTTGAGTGTTACCTCGCTGGGGTGACTGTTCAGAATGTAATTGATCAGGGTGGTTACGTCGTTGACGTTGAAGGGCTCGTTAAACTTGGCAACGTTGCCCACGACAACGAGTTGGCCTTCGGCATGGCTGACGGTTTGCAAAGCATTTGCGTCAGTCGTGTAGTAGTTAAACTGCAGGTCATAGGTGCCAGATGCCAAATCGGTTGGCAACTTGATCGTTCCGTCCACGGCGCTACCCTGTACAAAGCTGTTCTTGTTGACATTCACAGGACTGCTGCTGGCGATGCGTGATCCATTGGCATCGGCCAATGCAAATGCAAAGTTCAGGCCGTTATAGCTTGTTCTGAAGGTCACGTTCTGAGCCTGGGCACTGAGCGATTCGCCCAGCACGAGCAGGTCGCTGTTTGCATTCAATGCATCAGCATCCACGATGCAGTAGGTGGGCGGCTGGATGCCTGTGATCATCTCATGGTCAGAGCTGAAGTTGAGCTGGTCGCCATCGCGGTGAATCATGCTCAAGGTTGTACTTACATACCAGCCGTCGCAGGTGCCATACCAACCCAAATTGAAGTGGAAATAACCGTTGCTGTTATAACCATCACAAATGAAGGCATGGCCACCATTTTGAGGGTCATTGGCAGAGTAGAGGATGGGACGGCCAGCATCCAAGTCGGTCTTGATCATGGCTTCCCATTGTGCTGTGGTGTAGCCTGAGCTCCACCAGCTACCACCACCTCCTTTGCTGTAGCGCTGAGAATTGCTGAAGCCAAAATTTTTCATTGCAGACAACTGGTCGGTGGTATATGCACCGCTGCCATCAGGGTCATACTGCATTTTAACTGCTTGGCCGCAATAACGACCCAACTTGGCTACTTCTTGTGCCTGTGCATCGGTGTAGGTGTCCTGAACGAGCTGGCTGTTGTCATAATCCCAGTGGCAATAGGAATCGAGCAGGAGGCTGTAGTCAAACGTAGTGGCAGGAAGGCCGCTTACGGTACCGTAGCCACTGAGATAGTAACTGTTAATAGCCGCGCAGCTGGTGGGATACTGCCAGTAGTTCATGACTTGGGCCATTGCAGTGGCAACACACCCCACGGCGCTATACTCTCCCCTCATTACCGGGCACAGTAAGTAGTAAGGCAGTTCCTGACCCCAAGTGGTCTGGATGAGTGGTTCCACACCGCCTGTTGCGGTCAGCTTAGTGTCGTTGGCAATGACAAGGTCATTGCCTTTGTAGGTCTGCAGGAACTCTATCTCTTTCTTGTAGCTGTCCAGCAAGCCCTTGAGCGTGGTGGGCAGGTTGTTGAAGTCGATATGGCCCTTGTCGCTGTAACCCAGGACTTGGACGGCACGGTCCTCACCGGCGATGATGACAAAACCGCCGCCAGTGATGTTGAAGGCATAGTAATCGTTGGCTCCTGCTACCTTGGCTGAAGGCTCTGCATGAGCAAGCTTGATGTCGGACATGGCTGGTGCTCTTAAAGAGCCAGGTGCTGTTGCGGCATGTTGTTTAAGGAAACTGTTGGCTGCCGCACGCGCTGCGGTAGCGTTAATGTTGCCTGCATTGGCCGCCGTGAATGCCGATACAGCCAGCAGACTTGCACAGAAGAATTTAAACATTCTCATAATTTGGAAGTTGATTAAAGATTAAGATATAAATGGTAAAAAAAGATAATTCTAGTTGTTGAGCACTGCTTGAATTAAAGCGGTGACGTCAGCGATATTGACATATGGCTTCTCGGTATTGAGAACATAAGAAATGAGTTGAGTGACATCGGCAACACTGAATGGCTCACCATACTTGGCCACGTGACCGACCACGCTCAACGTGCCACTGGTGCATAATACCTCGGTGGCTGAACGCGGCATCGAAACATAACGGTACAAGCGCAGGTCATAGGTGCCCGGCTCGAGTGTCGACGGAAGGGTGATGGATCCCTCGAGTGTGCTGCCTTGTTCAAAATCGTCAGCTTTCACATTGATGGCATTGCTGCTGCACACACGCCGGCCGTTGGCATTGGTGAGAGAGAACACAAAATTCATGGACGGGGCAGTCATGTGGACGTTGAAGTCGAGGGCTTGTACATTCAGCGCGTCGTCAAGCACCAGCAACTCGTTGGAGGCCGTCAGTTCGGTCTCTACAAGGCAATATTCAGGAGGAACGACGCCGAGGAGCATCTCGTGGTCGGAGTTGAACTGTAATTCATCGCCATCGCGGTGTGTCATGTTCAGTGCGGTGGATGCATACCATCCATTGCAGGTGCCATACCAGCCGAAGTTGAAGTGGAACAGTCCTTCGGCATTATAGCCGTCGCACACAAAAGCATGGCCACCTGCGCCATAAATGTCATTGGCTGAATAGAGAATGGGTCGGAGGGCATCCAGCTCTTCCCTGATCATGGCTTCCCATTCGGCGGTGGTGTAGTTCTCACTCCACCAGCTCGAGCGGCTCACATCGCGGGCGCTGGAACTATAACCGAATTTTTTCATGGCTGCCAGCTGGTCGCTCACATAGGCGCCGCTACCCTCAGGGCTGTAACCCATCTTAACGGCCTGGCCGCAGTAGCGGCCGAGTTTGGCGACAGCCTGTGCCTGATCATCGGTGTAGGTGTCTTGTACTAATTGGCTGTTGTCCCAATCCCAGTGACAATATGAGAGCAGCATCTTGTTGTATTCAAAATTGGTCGCGGGAAGGGCTGGCAGCGTTTGGCCTATATCATAACAGTAATATGAGCTTATTTCGGGGCTGGTTGTCGGGTACTGCCAATAGTGCATTACCTGAGACATTGCCGTGGCGACACAGCCCACTACGCAATACTCACCGTCATAGATGGGGCACTGCAGGTTGTAGGGCATTTCCTGGCCCCAAAGTGACTTGATGAGCGGGGCAACGCCACCGCCGCCAGTCGCACGCACCATTGGTGTCATCTGATAGTCGGGATGGGCTTGCAGCCACTCGATTTCTTCCTTGTAACTGGCCAGCAAGGCCTTGAAGTTATCCGGCATGTTATTGAAGTCCAGATGGCCGCTATCGCTGTAGCCCAGCACATTGGTGGCACGGTCCTCGCCGGCGATGATGACAAAGCCGCCGCCATCGATGTTGAAGGCATAGTAATCATGCCCGCCATCGACTATGGCCGATTGTTCGGCATAAACGAGTTTGATGTCTGAAATTGACGGGGCATTAATTGATCCGTGCCTTGCCGACGAATGATGCTTGAGGAATTCACTGGCCATCGAACGAGCCGTGTTGGCACCAATATTGGCCGCATTGGCACTCATGCAGATGGCGACCATGATAGGCAGCAGACATGCTACTCTAAAAGAATTCTTGATACTCATAAATGAATGTTGGTTTTTAGTAGTTCTAATGTTGATGGTTTTTAATGATGCCAAAATTACAAATTTTTTTAAAATGGTTCACATATTAATTAGTTTTTTTCTCCAATGATGGTGAAAAAGCCTAATTTGTAGTTCTTTCTGATAGTTGCTTTTCATTTTATTAAATTATGTGTGTCAGATGTTATCTTATAATAGAAATTTCATTGATAAACAGGAATAGCCACCGTCGGGAATATACCTTAAAATAAAAAAATATTGGTTTTATCTTTATTTTTCTTAATTCTGCTGATTTTTTTTGCAAAAGATTTTTTTGTTATTCAGAAAGTATATATCTTTGCATCACCAAGCAAACCTTTAGGTTGTTTGGTTATTTCCAACTTCTACATCAATTCTATTCAAGTTAAAAGTTAATAAATTTGGAGAAATGTTATTTGCAAAGAAGTTCGTCGCGCGTGAGCGTAGCGAACTTTTTTGCGTCATATAGGTGCTGAAATTGTTAATTGGTGTTAAAATTTAAAACCCGATTAAACTAATTGGATTTTCTTTAGTCTTTAATTACGAAAAGAAAATGCTTCAAACAAATAAAACTGACTTTTTCTTAATAATAAAACACTTCAACTGTGTGTCAAACTGCTGATGAAGCATGACGCGACACATGACATATAGGTCCTGGGACTCAAGGGAGTCCCGGGACTTTTGTCATTTTTATCGAGTAGATTATTTTTTCTCAGAATGAGAGTGTTTGGATGGTATCTGATTTTTGGTTTACTTGTTTACTCGTTTTTCCTGTTTTAGTCAAAGTGTTTGCGGCGGAAGACGAAGTTGCGGCCCAGGTACTTGTCGCGGACGGTAGGGTTATCGGCCAGTTCCTCGCTCGTGCCCTGGAACAGAATCTTGCCCTCAAACAGTAGGTAAGCCCTATCGGTGATGCTTAACGTCTCGGGAGCGTTGTGGTCGGTGATCAGGATACCGATATTCTTGCTCTTTAAACTATAGACGATACTCTGGATATCCTCCACTGCAATGGGGTCGACTCCCGCAAAGGGCTCGTCGAGCATGATGAAGCGTGGGTTGATAGCCAAGCCACGGGCGATCTCGGTGCGGCGGCGCTCACCACCCGAGAGACGGTTACCCAGATTCTTGCGCACCTTCTGCAGGTGGAACTCGCTGATGAGCATCTCCAGTCGGTCTTTCTGCTCTGCCGGTGTCAGGTTTGTCATCTCGAGCACCGTGCGGATGTTATCTTCCACGCTCAGGGTGCGGAACACTGATGCCTCCTGCGGCAGGTAACCGATGCCCAGTTGGGCGCGGCGGTAAACGGGTAGGGTGGTGATGTCAACATCGTTGAGGAACACGCGGCCCTCGTTGGGGGTCACCAGCCCAGTAGTCATATAGAATGTGGTGGTCTTGCCGGCGCCGTTTGGCCCCAAGAGGCCCACGATCTCACCTTGATGCACATTGATTGACACGTGATTGACCACCGTGCGCTGGCGGTATTTTTTCACCAGGTTGTCGGTGCTCAATACGAGTGTTCCAGCCTCGCCCGATGCGTTAAGCTGAGCCGCTGTTTCTTTGTCATTGCGTTTGGCAGGAGCCTGAGTGTTCATCAGGGCAGCGGTGGGGGAGTTGTGCCAAGGTAACTTCATTATTTCTTGCCGGCAGTCAGGCGACCCTTGATGTAGTCAGTGATCAGGTTGATAGCCACCTCGTTGTTGCCGCCCTCGGGGATAATGATGTTGGCAAATTTCTTGGTCGGCTCGATGTGCAACTGGTGCATGGGCTTCAAGACGCGCTGGTAGCGGTCAATGACAGCCTCGGCAGTGCGGCCACGCTCGATGCAGTCACGTGAGATGACGCGGATAAGGCGGTCGTCACCGTCGGCATCGACAAAGACCTTGATGTCCATCATCTTGCGCAGGCGGGAATCCACAAGCGCCATAATGCCCTCGATGAGCACCACGTCATGCGGACCCATGGGAACCGTCTCCTTTTGGCGCGAGCAGGTGAGGTAGCTGTAGGTGGGCATCTCGATGGATTCGCCTTTCTTCAACATCTTCACGTGTTCCAACAACAGGTTCCAGTCAAAGGCTGCGGGTTCGTCAAAGTTGATGTTCTGACGCTCCTCGGGGGGCACGTGGCTCGAGTCCTTATAGTAAGAGTCTTGAGAAATGACACCTACCTCGCCTTCGGGAAGGCGTTCCATAATCTTGCGCACTACTGTAGTTTTACCTGAGCCGGTACCGCCGGCAATACCGATGATAATCATAACATTAACTTGATTTTGAGGTCACACATTAAATAGAATTATACCGCCTGGGCACAATTCAAACATGCAAATGTAGTAAAATTGTAGCTATATAATTCGTTTTTTGTAGAAAAAAATAAAAATCTTGTCGGTTTTCCACCTTGACATGAGGACTTGTTGCGCGAATGCCAGCAATGAGCCAAAGACTGACATAAATGCTGACAATGTGTCACCCTGTCCACTTTGGCACACCGTTTGCAGTTATTGGGGCGGTGACGTGTGCCATCCTACTGGCACATTCACCACCAGAAATTAGAATTAACAACATTAAAAAATAAATAAAAACAGAAAGAGAGATTTTATTATGGGAAAGATTATTGGTATCGATTTAGGAACAACTAACTCGTGTGTTTCGGTTTTGGAAGGTTCAAAGCCTGTTGTGATTCCCAACAGCGAGGGCCGCAATACGACTCCCTCGGTAGTTGCCTTCAAGGATGGTGGCGAGCGCATCGTCGGTGACCCCGCCAAGCGCCAGGCCATCATGAACCCCACGGGTACCGTATTTTCTATCAAGCGTTTCATGGGTGAGACCTACGACCACGTCCTCAACGACGTGAACCGTATGCCCTACAAGGTGGTGAACAACGGCAGTAACCAGCCCCGCGTTGAGATCGCTGGCCGCCAGTACACTCCGCAGGAGATTTCGGCTATGATTCTCCAGAAAATGAAGAAGACTGCCGAGGACTACCTTGGCACAACCGTTGACGAGGCTGTCATCACCGTTCCCGCTTATTTTAATGACGCACAGCGCAAGGCCACCAAGGAGGCCGGTGAAGTTGCCGGACTTAAGGTGCAGCGCATCGTGAACGAGCCTACTGCTGCCGCTCTGGCTTATGGTCTGGACAAGGACAACAGCGACAAGCGCATTGCTGTGTTTGACTTGGGTGGCGGTACATTTGATATCTCGATTCTTGAACTTGGTGACGGCGTGTTTGAGGTAAAGGCCACCAATGGTGATACCCACCTGGGCGGTGACGACTTCGACCAGCGCATCATCACTTGGCTCGCCGACGAGTTCCAGCAGGAGAACAACATGGACCTGCGCAAGGATCCCATGGCACTGCAGCGCTTGAAAGAGGCTGCCGAGAAGGCCAAGATTGAGCTCTCCAGCTCGACCAGCACCGAGATCAATCTGCCCTATATTACCCAGCTTGACGGCATGCCCAAGCACTTGGTGAAAACTTTGACACGTGCCAAGTTTGAGCAGCTGTGTGACGATCTGATTCAGAGCACCATCGAGCCATGCCGCAAGGCTCTTGCCGACGCCGGTCTGAGCACCAGCGACATCAACGAGGTGATCCTCGTGGGCGGTTCAACCCGTATCCCCGCCGTTCAGCAGGTGGTAGAGAAGTTCTTTGGCAAGGCTCCGTCCAAGGGTGTTAACCCCGACGAGGTAGTAGCTGTGGGTGCCGCAATCCAGGGCGGTGTGCTCACCGGTGATGTCAAGGACGTGCTGCTGCTCGACGTGGTGCCCCTGTCAGTGGGTATCGAGACACTGGGTGGCGTGATGACCAAGCTTATCGAGGCCAACACCACGATTCCCGCCCGCCGCAGCCAGGTCTTCTCGACCGCTGCCGACAATCAGCCCGAGGTAGAAATCCACGTTCTGCAGGGCGAGCGTCCCATGGCGAAGGACTGCAAGACGCTGGGTCGCTTCCATCTCGATGGCATTGCTCCCGCTCCCCGCGGTGTGCCCCAGATTGAGGTAACCTTTGAGGTCGATGCCAACGGCATCATGAATGTGAGCGCTAAGGACAAAGCCACCGGCAAGGAGCAGAGCATCCGCATCGAGGCTTCGAGCGGTCTGAGCGACGCCGAGATCCAGCGCATGAAGGACGAGGCTACGGCCAACGCCGCTGCCGATGCCGCCGAGAAGGAGCGCATCGACAAGATCAACGGCGCCGACGCCCTCATCTTCCAAACCGAGAAAGTCCTCAAGGACAGCGGTGACAAACTGCCCGCCGACATCAAGGGCCAGATCGAGGGCGCTCTGGGCAAGCTGAAAGATGCCCACAAGAACCAGGATCTCGCTGCCATCGACACCGCAACTGCCGAACTGAACTCGCTCTTCGAGAAGATGTATCAGCAGGCTGGTGGAGCACAAGGCCAACCCGGTGCAGGCTTCGACCCCAATAACATGGGTGGTGCAGGCTTCCAGGGCAACCCCGGCGGCGGAGCTCCCAACCAGGGTGGTGACAATGTCGAGGACACTACTTATGAAGAAGTGAAATAACAAGTTTTTGGGTTAATAAATTGAATAAAGCGTGGCGTGGAGCAGTGATTGCTCTGCGCCATTTTTTTGCTAGTTTTTATGTTTAAGCAATCGATTACACTCTGAGAGTCAAATAATTCGTAAAAATAGGCTCAATAATGAGGAATTTTTTGTACCTTTGTGCCCAAATTTTCAATGTTTAACTACTAAATAATGTTGGACTTACTGTTTGAAACCAGTTGGGAGGTCTGCAACAAGGTCGGTGGCATCTATGCCGTTTTGTCGACCAAGGCCAAGACCCTCCATCAACAATATAAAGACAACTTGATCTTCATCGGCCCAGACCTGTGGACCGATGAGAACCCGTCCCCTTCCTTTATCGAGGCACGCACACCACTTGCCCCATGGCAGCGCAAGGCGAAGCTGCCCGGCGGGATGCGCGTGAGGGTAGGGCGCTGGGATATTCCCGGCAAACCCATCGCGGTGCTGGTGACCTTTGGCGCAATTTATACCTACAAGAATGCCCTGTATGCCGACATGTGGAACCGCTATCGTGTGGACTCGCTGCATGCCTATGGCGACTATGACGAGTCGTGCATGTTTGCCTACGCTGCAGCACTTGTCATTGAGAGTATCGTCAAGTGGAAAAACAATCCTGATTTGAAGATTGTGGCCCATTTTGACGAGTGGACAACAGGCATGGGATTGCTCCACATCAAGACGCACCTGCCGCAGGTGGCAACCGTGTTCACCACCCATGCCACGAGCATTGGCCGCAGCATCTGTGGCAACGGTAAGCCGCTGTATGACTACATGCAGGGCTACTATGGCGACCAGATGGCGGTAGAACTTAACATGCAGTCCAAGCACTCCCTCGAGAAGGCCGCAGCCCATGCTGCCGATTCCTTCACGACGGTGAGCGACGTGACAGCGCGGGAATGCCGCCAGCTGCTGGAGCGTTATCCCATGGTGACGCCCAACGGCTTTGAACAGAACTATGTCCCCAAGGGTGCCAAGTTCACGGCCATGCGTAACGCTGCCCGTCAGCGCATGTTGCAGGTGGCTGGTTGTCTCACTGGACAGCAATATGCCGACGACACGCTCATCATAGCCACTTCAGGCCGCCTTGAGATGCGTAACAAGGGCATTGACGTCTATCTGGATTCAGTGGCCTCGCTGCGAGATTCTCTCCGGTTCGTTTCAAAGAAACGCAAGGTGTTAGCCCTGGTGCTTGTGCCCGCATGGATGAAGGCGCCTCGCATCGACCTGATTGAGAATCTCCATACTGCTAAGCGTCATCGCCTGTTTGACCCCGTGATCACCCATCACCTGCACAATCAGGATAGTGACCCCATCTATAACCGCATCAATATGCTGGGCTTCCACAACGAGCCTCAGGACAAGGTGACCGTTATCGACGTGCCTTGCTACCTGAACGGCGACGACGGCATTTTCAACATGTCTTATTATGACCTGTTGGCAGGTCTTGATGCAGCGGTGTTCCCCTCCTACTATGAGCCGTGGGGCTATACGCCGCTGGAGAGTGCTGCCTTTGGCGTTCCCACCATCACGACCGACTTGGCTGGCTTTGGCCAGTGGGTGCTCGACCGTTTTGGTGACGACTCCGACCGTTATGGCGTGAAGGTCCTCCACCGCACCGACAGCAATTACGATGAAACCGTCAGGGCCATCTCAATGAGCCTGATGAACCTATATGTGATGAGCGATAAGGTCAACCGCGCTATCCGCAATGCCAACCGGACGACCAGCAAGGCAGCCTCGTGGGACAATTTCATCGCCTGCTATGACGAGGCCTACAAACATGCCCTCGATATGGCCGCTCAACGCATGAATAAACAATAACGACAATAATCAAAACAACATCATAACTACTCGTTTTTATGAAATTTCAAGTAAGCAACAGCAACGAGCCTCAGTGGAGGAACATTACTGTAAAGTCCGAACTGCCGGGCAAACTTAATAAACTTAATGAACTGTCTCGCAACCTGTGGTGGGCGTGGAACACCGAGGGCAAAACCCTGTTCCATGACCTGGACCGTGACACCTGGCGTGCCACCAGCGAGAATCCCGTGAAGATGCTTCAGCGCCTCTCCAACGAGAAGATTAAAGCCATCCAGGCCGATACGGCTATGATGGCGCGCATCGACAGCACCTACGAGCTCTACAAGGAATACATGAAGAAGCCCTTGCGCAGCGATATCCCCTCGATTGCCTACTTCAGCATGGAGTACGGTCTGTGCAATGCCATCAAGATTTATTCGGGTGGCTTGGGTATCCTTGCGGGTGACTATGTCAAGGAGGCCAGCGACCGCTGCGTCAACATGACTGCCGTCGGTTTCCTGTACCGTTATGGTTACTTCACCCAGACCCTGTCGATGGACGGCCAGCAGATTGCCAACTACGAGGCGCAGAACTTCCATCAGCTGCCCATCGAGCCCGTTCTCGACGAGAAGGGCAACCAGCTCGTACACGAGGTGCCTTATCCCGGCCGCACTATCTATGCCAACGTGTGGAAGGCCAATGTGGGCCGTGTCACCCTTTATCTGCTGGATACCGATGTGGAGCAGAATAGCGAATTTGACCGCGAAATCACCCACAAGCTCTACGGTGGCGACTGGGAGAACCGCATCAAGCAGGAGTACCTGCTGGGCATCGGCGGTGTGCTGCTGCTCAAGCGACTGGGCATCAAGGCCGATATCTATCACTGCAACGAGGGCCACGCCGCACTGCTCAATCTGCAGCGCTTGGTTGACTATGTGCAGGAGGAAGGCCTGGACTTCAGTGAGGCTCTTGAGGTCGTACGCGCCACCTCGCTTTACACCGTCCACACCCCTGTTCCCGCTGGCCACGACTACTTTGACGAGGAACTCTTCGGCAAGTATATGGGCGAGTATCCCGAGCGTCTGGGCATCTCGTGGCAGGAACTCATGGACATGGGCCGTGAGAATCCTGGCAGCAACGAGCGTTTCTGCATGAGCACCTTTGCCTTGAACACCACTCAGGAGAGCAACGGCGTGAGCTGGCTCCACGGCGAGGTGAGCAAGAAAATGTTTGCTGGCATCTGGAAGGGTTATGCCCCCGAGGAGTCACATGTGGGTTACGTCACCAATGGCGTGCACATGCCCACCTGGGCTGCCAGCGAGTGGAAGATCTTCTACAATCAGGTATTGGGCGAGGACTTCCTCGAGCATCAGGAACTCGAGTCGTCATGGGCTCCCCTGACGAATGTCCCCGACGAGAAGATTTGGGAGATGCGCATGATGCTGAAGCAGAAGTTCATCCGCTTTGTTAAGCGTGACTTCAAGGAGAGCTGGCTCAAGAACCAGGGTGACCCCACCCGCATCGCCAACATCGTGGACAAGATCAACCCCGACGCGCTGCTCATTGGTTTCGCCCGTCGTTTTGCCACCTACAAGCGTGCCCACCTCATCTTCAATGACCTGGACCGTCTTAAGAAGATTGTCAACAACGAGAAGTTCCCTGTGCAGTTCATTTTTGCCGGTAAGGCTCATCCCGCCGACGGTGCCGGCCAGGGCCTCATCAAGCGCATTATCGAGATCAGCAAGATGCCCGAATTCCTGGGCAAGATCATCTTCCTCGAGAATTACGACATGACGCTGTCTAAGCGACTCATCACCGGTGTTGACGTGTGGCTCAATACACCCACGCGTCCCCTCGAGGCGTCCGGAACATCGGGTGAGAAAGCCGAGATGAACGGTCTGCTCAACTTCTCGGTGCTCGACGGCTGGTGGTATGAGGGTTACCGTGAGGGTGCCGGCTGGGCATTGACCAGCAAGCGCACTTACACCGATCAGTCTCAGCAGGATAAGCTCGACTCCGCTACCATCTACTCCATGCTCGAGAACGAGATTATCCCCCTGTACTTTGCCAAGAACAGCAAGGGTTACTCACCCGAGTGGGTTCAGTACATCAAGAACTCGATGGTACACATCGCTCCCAATTACACCATGTCACGCATGATGCGGGACTACTTCAACAAGTTCTATCGTCCTCAGGCCGAGCGCGCTCACAAGCTCATGGCTAAGAAGTATGCGCTCGCCAAGGAAATCGTGGCTTGGAAGAAGAAGGTTGCTGAACATTGGGAGGACGTTCAGCTCGTTGGCGACATCATGGGCAACCGCGATGCCATAGCCAATGGCACTGCCGACATCGACGTCACGATGCGCATCGACACCGCTGGCCTGGGCAATGATGTGAAGCTCGAACTCGTCGTTTATGCGGAGGAGGATGGTCAGGTCAAGTTCTACAGGGCAGAGCACTTCAAGGTGGTGGCCCAGGATGGCAACATCCTTACCTATAACTGCAAGATTCCATTCCACGAGAACGGCATCTTCCGTTATGCTTACCGCGCTTATCCCTGGAACGAGAACCTGCCTCACCGTCAGGACTTCGCCTACCTCAAGTGGTTTTAATCAACGCTTGAGATAAAAACTAACTGATGCCCGCGAGACTTCATTGCTCTCGCGGGCATCTGCTTTATTTCTGGTTTTTACTATCAGATCCCGGCTACATGACCTTGCTCGTTCTGTGCTGCGATGGTTGGTTATAAAATAGAAATCTTGACGGAATAAGCCCGAAAAACCAAAAATCGTAGTTTTTTTACTTGCTTTTGCCGATTCTTTTGTATTTTTGTGGGTTAATATGGACTATTTCGCATTAGCGACAGATTAGATGTTTGGCAAAAAGGGAAATATGTTCTCCAAGATTGCTGCCTGGGTAGGTGCGGGTGTCTTGGGTATGGTTGCGGCTTTGCCGTTTGCCATGTATATTCCTTGGGTCCAGAACAAAGTTGCCGATGCCGCCGCTGAGTATGCCAGCAATAAGACCGGCATGGACATCAGCGTGGGCGACGTGCGTGTGAAATTTCCGCTTGATGTGAGCGCCACCGATGTCCAGGTCATTGACCAGAATGGAGATACCCTGTTCAAGGCCGACGAGGTCAAAGCCAATGTTAAGCCTAAACCCTTGCTTGACAAGAAGGTGGAGGTAGAAGATGCCTCGCTCAAGGGTGCCAAGAGCCAAATTAAGACCGATGATGGCTCTATGGACCTCGATGTCGATGTGGATGAAGCCAAAATCGATGCCGCCAAGGTGGATTTGAACAACAACAAGGTTGACGTTGGTAATGCATCGCTCAAGGGCGGCAAGGCCAAGATGAGCAGTAAACCCGAGAAAAAGAAACCTGATCCTGACAAGAAACCGAGCAAGCCCTGGAAAGTCAATGCCGATAAAGTCACGGCCGATGATGTGGACTTCAAGATGGACATGAAACCCACCATTGATAAACTTGATGCCAAGGTGGGCCATGCCGAGGCCAAGGATGTGAAGGTCGATACTGGAGACCAGACAGTCGATGTGGGTGAACTCGACATTGACAAGGCCGACGTGAATTACGAGCATCCCAGCGAGAAAGATGCCAAGCAATACCGCAAGGATCATCCCATGCCCAAGGACGCCAAGCAGGATCAGGAGGATGATAAGCCTTGGAAAGTGAAAGCAGGCAAGGTGCGCGTGAAGGACAGCAAGGGAAAATACTCCGAGACTGGTCACAAGCCCAATAAACCTGGCACGACATTGGACCCCAAGAATATCGAGGTTGAGGACGTCAATGCCGATGTTGATAACTTTGAATATGACGGCGAGAACATGAATGTTCCCGTCAAGCATCTATCAGGCAAGGAGCGCAGCGGTCTGCAGGTGAAGGATGCCAGCGGAACGGTCAACAAGAATAAAAACGGCTTGGACCTGAACGACATGAAGCTCAAGACCAAGGGCAGCGACATTAAACTCGATGCCCATGTGGACCAAGATATGCTCGACGGCAAGCCCAACGGAAAGGCAAATATCGATACCGACAGTAAAATCGACCTCAACGAGGTGGAGAAACTGGTTCCCGAGGCACGCAAAGCCCTGAAGGACATTCCTCATAACAAACCCGTTAAGATCAAGGCCAAGGCTCGCGGCAATGACAAGCGCGTTGACGTTCAGTCGCTGGATGCCGATATCCCGGGTGTAGGGCGCGTTAAGGGAAAGGGCACTATCTATAATCCCACCGACATAGACCGCATGAAGGCCGACCTCGACACCGAGGTGGACCTGCGTGACCCGAGCGTGCTGAACAAGATGCTGGGCCTTGATGACGTGAAGTTGCCGCCCATGAAGTTGAGCGGAAAGATCAACAAGGAAGGCTGCAAGTGGGTAGCCCGCAACCTGCGCATCTCGACTGGTGGCGGCTCGATGCGTGGCGACGGTTACTATGACGTGTGCAACGAGAATTATGATGTTGACGCAAGCTTCAATAACTTCCCCGTTAAGTCATTCCTTCCCAATTACGACGTGAAGAATCTGACGGGCAGCGTCAATGCCCGCGGCCATGGTTTTGATTTCACCGACTGTGGCAGCACTTGGACCGACGCAACTGTCAACCTGGCCAGTGTGCGCTACAATGGTACCCACTACGGCAATCTCAAGGCTCGTGGCAAACTGCGTGGCGGCTATGCCGATGTGTATGCCTCAAGCGCCAATAAGGGCTGTGACTTGGACATGAATGCCCACGGCACCATTTGCAACGATCACTATGTGTTCACTGCCGATGGCAATGTGCGCGATTTGGACTTGAAGCGCCTGGGCATGTATGACGGCACCTGCAATGGTAAAACCAAGTTCCATGCTCAGGGTGACATCAACTTGCGCACCCAGGAATGGGATGCCGACATGACCTTGAGTGATATCGACTGGGCTCTAGACAGCAGTCAACTCATAACCGACGAGGCTCACGCCTCACTTCATAGTACCCCGTGGCTCACCTGCATCATGGTTGAGAACGAGGACAATTATGCCCACATCAACTCCCCGATGGGTATGATGCCGCTTATCGAGGACTTCCAGAAAACAGCTACTGAGTTCCAGCGCCAGTACAAGGAGCGGTGGGTGGACATCGAGCGCCTGAAAGAACCCATGCCGCGTTTCGACTTCGACATGCACATGGGTGCCGACGGACTCGTCCAGCGCTATCTGCAGCAGTATGACGTGGACTTCCGCCACGTGAGCTGTGAGATTAGCCGTGACACCAGTCTCTATCTCGATGGCCGTGCACTCGGCATCAGCTATGGCGAGAACAATATTGACTCCATCACTGTCCATGCCAACGAGTTGAACAACAAATACCTGGCATTTAAAGCCCACATGGGCAACAGACCAGGAACATGGGATGAATTTGCGACAGTGGACATTGAGGGCGGCATCAAGGGCCACGCCTTGGATTTCATGCTTCACCAGCAGAATATCAAGCGTGAGACAGGCTATCACTTGGGCTGCAACGCCCGCTTGAATGATGATGAAGTGCGCATGCGCCTCTTTGGTGATGATCCCGTGATTGGCTACCGTCACTGGACGGTCAATGACGACAATTATGTAAACGTGGATTACCGTACCCGCATGCTTGACGCCAACCTCATGTTGCAGAGCGATAGCAGCAGTGTGGAACTCTTGACGACACGCCTGCCTGGCGACAGCACCGAGAATGTTCAGCTCAATATCGACAATCTGCGCTTGGAGGAGTGGACCCGCATCGTGCCCATGCTCGACAAGACAAGCGGCACGCTCAATGCTGTTGTGGACATTAACTGGGACGGATACAATGCCGATGGTGACGGTGCCATCGATATCAAGGACTTTGTCTATAACGGCAAGCCCGAGGGCGATGTGACCCTCAATGCCGACTTTGATTTTGACCCGAGGACTTCCACAACCAGTCTTACTGCCGACCTCATTCTTGATGGAGAAGAGGCTGTAACACTGCGCGGCTCGCTCAACGATGCTACAGCTGCAACTCCCCTCAACATGGAGGCCAGTTTCAATCGTTTCCCGCTCGCTCGGGCCAATGCATTTATCCCTGGCAACTACATTTGGCTTGACGGCTATGCAGTCGGCACAATGGCTGTCAGCGGTTCCACCGACGCTCCTCACATCCATGGCTACCTCATTGCCGACTCGGCAACGGTCAATCTGCCCCGTTATGGCAGTTCATTGCGATTGTCCCCCGACCGCATCCCTGTTGATGACAATATCATCACATTCAGCGACTATAGGCTCACCGGCACTAATCACAGTCCCGTTATCATCAATGGACAGGTTGACTTGCGTGACCTGAATAACATGGTCATCGACCTGACCGCCCAGGGACGTGAGGTACAGTTCATGGACAGCAAGCAGGATGATGTGACTCAAATCTTTGGAAAAGGCCTTGCCGATATCAACGCCACTGTCAAGAGCAATGGCAGTATGATGACGGTGAGAGCCGATGCCACATTGCTGTCGGGATCCAATATCACCTATGTGATGAAGAATGACATCTCGCAGCTCTCGACGTCAGTGGACGAGAACATGGTCACCTTCACCGATTTCAATCACACGGGATCAGAATCAACCATCCTGGTGACTGGTCGTGGCAGCAGTGCCAATAACATCCTTGTTAACCTCACAGTAGAGCAGGGGGCTAAAATCAATGCTTTCTTGTCCGAGGATGGCCAGAACCGCGCAACCGTTGATGGCAATGGACGATTGAAGTATTGGCTCGACTTTGCCGGGCGTGACAACCTCACAGGCTCCTATATCATCTCTAATGGCAATGTGCGTTACACACCGCCACTGATTTCGCAGAAAAACTTCGACATCAATAACGGTAGTTCCATCGTTTGGACAGGTGAGATGCTTAACCCGCAACTTAAACTCACAGGAACCGAGCGACTCAAGACAAGTGTAACGGGTGACAATGAGGGTAACGCTACACGACTGGTTGAATTCACCATCAATGCCGATGTGGGTGGCACCCTTAACAGCATCGACTTGAAGTTTGACCTGAATTGCGAGAGTGACATGACCGTGCAGAATGAGTTGCAGACCATGAGTGACAACCAGCGTTCGCAGGCTGCCATCAACCTGCTGCTATATAATACTTATTCGGGTACCAATAGCGCTGGCAACATCAATAGCCTGACAGCATCATCGGCACTGTTCTCGTTCTTGCAGTCCCAGCTCAACACATGGGCCGCACAGACACTGCCCGGCATCGACCTCTCGTTTGGCATTAACCAGTATGAGGGAGCCCGCAGCGGTGGCACCGAGACCAGTTACAGCTACCGCCTTGCCAAGTCGTTGTTCAATGACCGTTTCAAGATTGTCGTGGGTGGAGAGTACAGCACCGAGGCTGCCGAGCAGGAGAATATTGCCAAGAACCTGTTCAACGACATCTCGCTGGAGTACTACCTCAACGATGCCGGTAACCGTTACTTGAAGCTCTTCCGCCATGCGAGCTACGAGAATGTGCTCGAGGGACAGGTGACCGAGACGGGTGTCGCCTATGTGCTCAAGCGCAAGCTCACTAATCTCAAGAACCTGTTCAAGTTCAAGCACTCACGTGAGTATCTGTTGCGCGATTCCCTGGAGAAAGCCCGCAAGGCACAACTCAAGCTCCAGGAAAAAGCCATCGAAGCCATTACCACCCAGGAGGAACAATTCACTGTCCCCCTCGATGGAAATGATAACGCTATCGACCGTCCCACCCTAAACCGCAAGAAAGATGAAGACAATACGCCATAACGGGAGTGACATCTGCCATCTCATCTTGGCAGCAATGTTGCTGTTGCTGGTATCTTGTTCAACGACCAAGAAGCTGGGCGAGAATGATATCCTCTACACGGGGGTAAAGCACCTCAAGTACCATGAGGATTCAGTCAAGGTGGATGCTGGTGTCAAGGATGACATCTTCA
Organism: uncultured Muribaculaceae bacterium; assembly: GCA_905233915.1. GTDB lineage: Bacteria > Bacteroidota > Bacteroidia > Bacteroidales > Muribaculaceae > Sodaliphilus. Next base: position 144,684 of record CAJOFM010000007.1, read on the forward strand.
CGGCTATCAATGTGCGCCCCAACAACCCTCTTTATTCGCCCTATTACCGTACGCCTTTCCCTATCGGGCTGATGCTATATAATAACATTGACGAGAATGCGACAGGTTTCAAGGGATGGATTTATAAGCATTTTGCTGCCAAGCCTGTGCTCATTCGTCGTGTTAATCCACAGGCGCGCGTGGACATGATCAACAACATCTTGCGCAACAATGGTTATTTCACCTCGTCGGCGACATATGCCCTGCACCCTGCCAAGAATCCCAAAAAGGCTAAAATCTCCTATGATGTGAATATCAATCCGCCCTACACCATCGGCAACGTCGAGTACTCGGGCAGTAACGAGCCGGTGATGCAGATGGTGGACTCGCTGGCCCGCGTGAATCATTACCTGCGCACGGGCAGCCGATACTGTCTGGACTCGCTCAGTGCCGTACGCATCGATATCACCAACTATGTGCGCAATCATGGCTACTATTTCTTCCGACCCGAGTATATCCAATATTTGGCCGATAGTGTTCAGGAGCCAGGTGTGATACACATGCGGTTGATAGAGTCGGGAGACATCCCCAATAATGCTAAGCGCCGATACATCACCCACGACATTACCGCCACCGTCGTCAACGATGACGCGGTAGGCGAGGCCGATACTGTCTATGACTCTCGTTGCACGCTCATTCGATATGAGCCGGTCTATATCAAGGATTATGTTATACCATCGTGCATTCGCACCCGCAAGGGGCGCATCTTCCGTGTCAACAGTATCGACCGCACCCAGGCTGCGTTGTCACGGTTGGGCATCTTCAGTACGGTTGACATCCAGGTGACACCGCTCGACAGTGTCACCCCTGAGGGCGAAGGTTTGCTTGATCTGGCCATTTATTGCCAGCTTGACAAGCCATGGGAGGTGACTTTTGAGATGCATGGCACATCCAAGAGCAACAGCTTCATTGGCCCCGGTGTCGAGATGGGAGCTTCTCACAAGAATGCTTTTGGGGCCGGGGAGAAGTTCTCGATGGACATCTATGGCGACTATGAGTGGCAGACGAGCGGTGGTGATTACAAGAACTCTGATTTGGATTCCTATGAGTTTGGTATCGAAGGTAAACTTGATTTCCCGCGTCTACTGGCTCCCAAGTTCCTGTATCCCTCACGTCGTTACACCAACTGGACCCGTTTCTCGGTTAGTGCCGACCTGATGAATCGTCCCGGCTTTTTCAAGATGGCGCAGATGAGTGCTGCAATGACTTGGGAGTGGCATGGCAGCCGCTATTCAAGTCATGTTTTGTCTCCGTTCCGTCTCACCTATAATAGATTGTTGAGCAGCACAGCGGAATTTGATTCTGCCATGGTGGCCAATCCTGCCCTTGCACAGAGTTTCTTGAATGTATTTGTCCCCAAGATTGAGTATACCTACACTTATAATCGAGATGTTACCCCACGTGACCACATCACATTCACTGTGGGTGTTGCCGAGGCTGGCAATGTCTTCTCGGGCATTTGGTCGATTTTCAAGTCCAAGGGCACCAAGGAACTGTTTGGCACACCATTCTCGCAGTTTGTCAAGGCTCAGGCTCAGGTCGTGTGGACCCGTCAACTGGGACGTGCTGGTGAATTGGCCACAAGGATGATGTTGGGGGCGGTTCATGCCTATGGCAATCTTGACGAGGTGCCCTACAGGGAGCAATTCTATGTGGGTGGTTCCAATTCGGTGCGTGCCTTTGCCGTGCGCACCATTGGTCCCGGCAGTTATCATCCTGTTTACCGCGACCGATATTCCTATTATGACCAGACGGGTACCTTCAAGTTTGAGGCCAATGCCGAATATCGCTTCCCCATCTTGGGCTACTTTAAGGGTGCTGTGTTCCTTGATGCAGGCAACATTTGGCTGCTCGAGAACGATGAGTTCCGCCCTGGTGGACAGCTTAAGATGAAGAATTTCATTGACGAACTGGCACTGGGCACGGGATTGGGTCTGCGATTTGACATGTCGATGCTGGTTGTGAGGGCCGATCTGGGTATTGGCATTCATGCTCCCTACGACACGGGAAAGAGGGGCTACTACAACATTCCCAAATTCAAGGACGGATTGGCCTTCCATTTAGCCATAGGTTACCCATTCTGATGCATCTAAAACATAGAGACTATACAAACTATCAGATAGCTATAAACCATTTAAATTCATTGCTTATGAAAAGATTACTTTTGTTATGCTCTTTGCCGCTATTGTGGCTTTGAGCGCTTGGGGACAGGGCCTGACGGCATCTTTTGCTGCCGATGAGGCTTCGGCTCCTTATTACCAGATGGGTTGGGACACTGCCGACGAGTTTGCGACATGGACTTATGGCTCTACCAGTAGCAGCACCTGGAAACAGGGAAACCGTTCGCAATTGTTCCAAGTAATAGACCCGTCGAGCACAGCCTCGATGATTTTGGATTATGATGGGAACCAGAATGAGACAGCTACTTCTCCTGCAATAGAAATTAGGCCTAACAGTACGCTCGAGTTCTACTGCTATGCCAGCGGTATTTATCTGGTTTATGGCGCATGGAAGCTTTATGCTATTGTTGATGAAACTCCCACGTTGCTCATCGACCAGTTCATGTGGGCTCAGGATGCCGGCTATGATGGTCCCAGTTGGGAACGCTTCACCGTTGATCTTGCTGAGTTTGTTGGCAAGCAGGTGCAGTTCTCGTTCGTCTATCAAGGCAGTTATGGCGAGGACGAGGCTATCGATGGCTTCAGGATTCTGCAGGCCAACGATGGTGATGATGCCGTCATCAACATCAACGAGGGTGAGAGTGTTCACTTCAAGGATATGTCAACTGGCAACGTAATATCTTGGAACTGGACCTTTGAAGGGGGGGAACCCGCAACCAGTGCCGAACAGAACCCTGTGGTGACCTACAATCATGCCGGTTCCTATGCGGTAACACTCACTGTTGGCGATGGCACGTCGACCGATACTAAATCCCGCGCTGCCTATGTCAATGTTCATGCCGAGGCTCCTGTAGCACATGTCGGCCTGCCCGATGGCGCCTATCTCTCGCCATGGGTAATGATGTTCGTTCCCGTTGGAGAACCCCTGACTTTCAAGGATGCCTCTACTGGCAATCCCACTTCATGGGAGTGGACATTTGACGGCACCGACATTACCACCAGTTACCTTCAGAATCCCACCGTGACCTATCTTCAGGAAGGTACTTATGGTTTGAAACTTGAAGTGGCTAACGAGGTGGGCTCGAGTGTCGACGAGTATGTGAGCACTGCTGTTCAAGCAGGTGGTGAGCAGGAGGTATGGAACATTGCACCTGAGGAAAATGGCGACTTGATGATGATGGAGATGGGTTGGTATGGCAACTACGCTGGAACCAACTGGTTGGGTATCGGTGAGTTCGCCGAGCATTTTGATGCTCCTGTCGTTGATGCGGTGATTTCTCAAGTCAACGTTTATTTCGGCAAGACAACCGCCGTCTCGACAGATGCCGATATCGAGATGAAGATTATGACTGCCGGAGCCGATGGCATGCCCGACCAGGTACTGGGCACTACTAGCGTGAAGGCTGGCGACTTGGCATTTGATCCGACTACGATCAATGCTACCGAGTTTGTCTTTGACGATCCCGTGGGCATCCCTGCAGGTACTGAGTTCTTCGCTGTCGTTGGTCCCTTCCCCAATGATTATGGTGATGATATCGCCATCCTGTTGTGCCACCGTGACCTGGGTGAGAAATGCACGGCCTACCACTTCGTGTATGACGAGGAAGGCTATGAATATCTCGAGACAGGGACCTGGTATGAGAACACCGACGACCCCTTGTCGCTTGCCGTAGCTCCCATGCTCAGTTTCACCTCATTCGCACCTGATACCAGTGTCGATCAGCCTGTAGTCGACAAGCAAGTGCTTGGTCACACCTATTATAATGTTGCCGGCATGTCAAGCAACGTTCCCTTTGATGGCGTGAACATCGTGGTTACCCGCTATAGCGATGGTACCAGCACTGCCGCCAAGGTGATTAAGTAAGGCAATAGGCTTTAGGTGTTAGGCTTTAGCTTGATGTCCAAATGAGTAAAGCGAGACGGCTCAATTATAGGGCCGTCTCGCTTTTGGCCTATGGGTCATTTTGCAGGATAAGACATGCCTGTAGAGCCGATGAATACTGGCTTTACGGGCATTTCAAAATTTTCAGCCAAAAATCTGCTTTTAA
>CAJOFM010000008.1 GCA_905233915.1 uncultured Muribaculaceae bacterium
GCTCTCTGAAGGGAGCCGACGTGTCCAGGTCAATCACCGCGCCGATGGCTTTGGCACAGAGCCAGCCGCAGGTGATAGTCCAGGAGAGCAAAGACTTGAGAGAGACCATCGCCCGCCTCAGCGAACGATTGGACGAGCCCTTCGTCACGGTCAACACCGTGACCGGCGACAAGGGCATAAAGCAGGCGCAGGACGAGTACCAGCGCCTCATGAACAATAAATCACCGAAATCTAAAAGAAAATGAGTGTTTAGAGCGATAAAATCGCTACCTTTGCCTACGTTTACTGAACGATAAATCGGAATTTATTGGATCATGAAAGAGGAATGTTTGATATGTAAGGCGCCATTAGAGTATCTGGAAGTCGATGAGTTGATGGAGTGTGCCATCTGCCATAAAAAAGAGAATAGCAAGACTCGTTGTGTTGAAGGTCATTATGTCTGTAACGATTGTCATACAACAGGACTTGACACCATTATTGGGCTTTGTCTCAAAGAGACATCCAAAGACCCTATCCACATCATCAAACAGATGATGGCCTTACCATTCTGTCACATGCATGGCCCAGAGCATCATGTCATGGTTGGATCAGCCTTGTTGACCGCATACAAGAATGCAGGAGGGCAGATAGACCTGCAACAGTCACTCTATGAAATGATGAATCGAGGAAAGAGTGTGCCTGGTGGAGCTTGTGGCTTCTGGGGAGCCTGTGGTGCGGGAATCAGTTCGGGGATGTTTGTATCAATCATCTCCAACTCTACGCCACTGGCAAAGGAACCATTTGCTTTGTCTCACAAGATGACGGCAAAATCATTGAGTGCAATCGGCAACATAGGTGGACCACGCTGTTGTAAGCGCGATTCCTATCTGTCCATTTTGTCTGCCATAGATTATGTCAAAGAGCATTTCAATGTGGAAATGGAAAAACCGATGGTGGTATGTGAGCACTATAAACAGAACAATCAATGTATTGGAACCCGTTGTCCCTTTTTCAAGAAACAATAACATAAATTCCAATTTATCGGTACGTCTTTTCACAGCATACGCGGTTGATTTACCTTTGCATTAAGTAAATCAACCGCTATTTTATGATACTCACGATAAACGGAAAGCAGGCAGCGCTGAAGAAGGGGTCTTCGATAGAGTATGTATCGGAGAACCGCATCTTCACCGACGCCGACGACTACTCCATGGAGATTGAACTGCCCCTGGCCGACTGTCCGCAGAACCTTGACATCTTCGGGATGATCACCCGCAAGGACGTGGACACTGGCGATATCTTCTTCGATGCAGTGCTGCAGGACACCAACTTCTTCAAGCGCGGTGCCGTCGTGATCACCGGCATCACGCAGGAATCAGTCAAGGTGCAGTTCCTGGAGAAGCGCAGTTACCAGAACTTCTTCCCACGCTTCGATGAGACCTACATCGACGAGCTTGACCTGGGCAAATGGCCCAGCATATATCCCGACAATTCGCCTACCGGCGGAGGAGCCCAGCCACGACCGGGTGAAGAAGTGTCCTACGCCTCACCGGCGCAGCTCTGGAGCAGGACGGAGGACTACACCGCCTTGCCGTGGGTCAACAACTCCAGCGGCAACCTGCAGAACTGCGCCAAGTGGAACGCCACAGCCAGCAAGTACGAGTGGAAGGTCAACCCAGACGACGAGGACGACACGGACTTCTCCCGTGGCCTCTCGTTCCAGCCGTACCTGCTGTGGCTGACAAAGAAGATCTGCGAAGCCCTGGGCTACGCCTATGACTTCTCGCTGTGGGAGCAGAGCGACTACCGCCACCTGCTGCTGATGAACACCACGCCATACGCCAACAGCAACCGCACATGGGCGAGTGCTTTGCCGCATTGGACGGTGAACGAGTTCTTCCAGGAACTGGAGAAACTCCTGCTGTGTGAGTTCGACATTGACCACGCACGCAGCACGATTGCCTGCACTGCGACCGCGGACAACATCGAGGCGGCAGGCACCATCCACATCTCAAAGGTCGTTGACGCTTTCACTGTGGAGGTGACCACCGACGAGGAGAAGAGCGGCTACAAGGCGATGCTCAACCAGGGCTACGCCGCAGGTGGCCACCGCCTTGACAACATCTACAACTGCCAGTGGTACATCGACCAGATGACCAAGGCAGACGGCACGGTAAGGTGTACCACCCACGCCACGCTCAACGCCCTGATCTCGAGCAATGTCCGGCAGGAGGCCGTTCCCGACAGCGGCGGAGTGTGGGGCCTGCACTACGCGCAGGACGTGGACACCTACTTCGTGCTTGAGGTGATGAAAAGGGTGAAGTACCGCAGCGGAGGACGCGAGGAGTGGGACAATTGGGGCAACGTCACCCGACTTGTTCCCATCAACCGCTTCGGCCCGCTGATCATCGACAGGGACGACCCTGACGATGTGGATGAGATGAAGATCGTTCCCGCCTGGCTCGACGAGACGGACGATATCATAGGTCTCGTCCCGTTCCTCGAGTGCGGCGAGACGGGGGAGGGCGACAACGCCTACTCCAACCAGTCGCACACGGGCCGCCCCCATTCGTCGGAGAAGGTGGACCAGGACGTGCCCATCCAGTGGGGCGCGTTGCCCACGGTCAGCGCCGGGAAGCGAGAGAAGAGCGGAGCCGTCTTCGACAAGCTCTTTGTCGCTTTCTGGTGGGGCAGTTACACGATGTTCTCGCCCCGACACCCGCATCCCTGGACGGACACGTTCGACCTAGATTACTCCTATTACGCACCGACTCCCAACAGCAACTCGGGCGTACTCTCGGTCACCTGGAACCGCATCAATAGCGGCAAGACCTGTTCGCTACGCATCAACAATGCCGCCTACGGCCAGGGCGTTGAGCGCGACACCTTCTATCCCGTCGACCAGAAGAAGAAATACACATTCTCCTTCCTTGCCGACAAGATTCCCAACGTCCGCTCCGTCTTCCACATCGACGGCAAACGCTACCTCTGCGAGAAAATAACCGCGACATTCACAGAGGATGGAATGTCGCAGTTACTCAAAGGTTGCTTCTATAAAATAGAGAGCTAAAGTTCTCCCTCATATGTCTTAGTTACTTCATGGACATCTTTCGGATGGACTTGGATGTACTTATTAGTGGTTGCGACATCGCTATGTCTAGCTTGGTCACGAGCTACAACTATACCCGCATCATTAGCTAAGTCACGAATGCCACTATCCTTCAAGGAGTAGAATTGATAGCAGTCTTCCCATCCAAGTTCTTCACGCATCTTTTTCCAACGACGGTTGAACTGGTCTGCGTTGTATCGGTCTTTTCTTGGAATAAAACCTTTCCCGAAAAGATAGAACTCGCCAGGCTGTTCAAGCACCTTCAGATCAATCATGAGCCTGCAGATGCGGCGGTTAATACCTACGTATCCATCTTTGTGATTTTTGCTGAAATCGCCTGAGACAAAGATGGTCTGGTCTTTGATTGACACGTCCTTGACTCGGAGATGGCTTAGCTCGTTCGGTCGAATGAAAGTATAGTATTCAAGCTCACAAGCGAGCAAGAAATGCGGGTCTGTCTCAAGGAGATGACGGCGCATCGTTGCCAGCTTCTCTTTGCTCAAATCCTTGCGGAACTTCGCCGACTCTTTTAGAATTTCAACATCTTCAACGGGATTAACGGTGATGTATTTGCGCTTTTTTAGAAACTCGCTCAATCCATACAGCCATGAGCGATAATTGTTTCTAGTTCTTGCGCTTGCATCACGGTCAAGCAAGAGCCAATCAAGAAAGTCGATAATAAGAGACTGGTCAAACTGATAGACATATTTCGGCTGAACAACAAGCGTCGCCATGAATTCTCTAAGGATGTTCACGCTTGAATGATATCTCATCCTAGTCTTATATCGATCACCCTTCTTGTCAATATATTCCAAGTATCGGTCAAGACATTCCTGTAAAGGTGTGAATCCACGACTCTCTTGGGTGTTTACCCAAGGGTTCCAACCTTCGCGGAGTTGCCGCATAATTTGTTCAATTACTTCTGCTGCACGCCTGCGTTTTTCAGCTACCTTGGTTAATCCATCAAGCATGAACTTCTTGCGTCTCATCTCTCCAGACGCGGGATCGAGAGCATAGAAATCTACATACCAATTCTTGCCGGTGTGAAGTTTTGGATAGGTGAATCCTATTAATTGAACTGTTGTTTTAGTTCTAGCTTGGTACAACATTTTTTTACATTTTTTATCGCACCTTAACGGATGCTCCAAAAAATGCTATCACTTATACCTAAAAATTACCGTCCGAAAATCGTCCGAGTAAATTTATAAAAATAGGGTTACTTGTCTGATAACCAAACAAATAACCCGTTTTCTGCGGAAAGGGAGGGATTCGAACCCACGGTACGCAAAGCGTACAACGGTTTTCGAGACCGCCCCGATCGACCACTCCGGCACCTTTCCAGTCATGCTCCAGGTTTTGGATAACCTTGGCTGCACCTCAGCAAATAAAGCAAGCTTGTTTGCCTTCGGTTTGCACAAGATTTCTCTCCCAAAGCGGGTGCAAAATTACGGCAAATATTTTACCCGACAAAATATTTTGGCGGATTTTTCTAACTACAATAACTTTTTGGTTAAGAAATCCTTGTGATTATAGTTTTTTTAATCCTTCAATGGTCTTGATAGGGTCTTCGGCACCAAAAACATAGCTGCCAGCGACAAGGATATCGGCTCCAGCCTCAGCGAGTTGTGCGCCTGTCACATCGTTCACACCACCATCAATCTCGATTTGGGCATTGGATCCGTTGAGGGTAATGAGTTGCCTCAGTTCGCGCACTTTATTGAGGGTCTGGACGATAAACTTCTGGCCGCCGAATCCTGGGTTGACCGACATGAGGAGCACAAGATCCACGTCACAGATGATGTCACGCAACATCATCACTGGGGTGGCGGGATTGAGGGCCACACCAGCCTGCATGCCGGCATCGTGGATCTGCTGCACCACGCGGTTGAGGTGGATGCAGGCTTCCTGGTGGACGGTCATGATGCGGGTGCCGCAGTCACGCACCTGGGGGATGAATTTCTGGGGCTCGACAATCATCAAGTGCATGTCAAGGGGCTTTTGACACAGCCGCTGCACATGCTTGATGACAGGAAATCCAAACGAGATGTTGGGGACGAACACGCCGTCCATCACATCGAGGTGCAGCAATTCGGCATCGCTACGGTTGATCATATCGATGTCCTTGGCTAGATTGCCAAAGTCGGCAGACAGCAGGGAGGGAGAAACTATCATAATAGTTAGGAGTTAGGAGTTTGTTGTTTGTTGGACTCGGTTTGATTGCTGGATGGTCGTTTCTTGAGGGCTTGGTAGGCTAGGAATACGACAATGAAGATGGCGAGGGCATAACCTGCCCACGACAGGTAGCGGTTGTAGTGCTCCAACTGGGCAAGCAACTGTTCCTCGGGGAAATGAAGACTCAGCCAGTAGCCCAAGCCTGCCAGTACGACATTCCAGATGCCAGCGCCCAAGGCAGTAAACAAGGCAAAGGTGCCGAAGTTCATGCGTGACAGGCCCGCTGGAATGGAAATGAGCTGGCGAATAGCGGGAATGAGCCGGCCCAGGAAAGTCGAGACGGCTCCATGTTTGTCAAAATAAGCTTCGGCCTTCTGCACCTTCTCGGCATCAATCAGGCACATGTGCCCGATGCGGCTGTTGGCAAATGCATAAACCACAGGGCGCCCGATGAGCAATGACAGCACATAGTTAATGACAGCGCCGATGAGTGCGCCCAACGTGGCAATAACAACAATCATGATGATGTTCATGTCGCCATTGCGAGCTGCAAAATAGGCTGCTGGTGGAATCACCACCTCGCTAGGGAAGGGGATAAACGAGCTCTCGATAGCCATCAGCAACAGGATAGTGCCATAAGTGAGATGCTCCTTGTACCAGTTGTAGATAGTCACAATGTCGTGAGGCATATACTTCAAGATGGCAAAGGCCACCGCTGCCAGCACGACCAATATTACAATGAGTTGTATCGTATCTTTCTTCATATTCGCCACAAAGATAATGAAACTTTTTAAGTTTGTCAGTTTTATGCGACAAGTATTTGCCGCATCGGGAAATTCTGACTAAATTTGCACTCCAAATCAAGAAAGGACAACATTTAAGAATGAAGACAATACGCAACTTCTGCATCGTGGCGCACATCGACCACGGAAAGAGCACGCTCGCCGACCGCCTGCTTGAAGTCACCAATACTGTAGCTGGCAAGGACATGCAAGCCCAGGTACTTGATGACATGGACTTGGAACGTGAGCGCGGCATCACCATCAAGAGCCATGCTATCCAGATGGACTACATCAAGGACGGCTCCAAATACACACTCAACCTGATTGACACCCCGGGACACGTGGACTTCTCCTATGAGGTGTCTCGTTCGATTGCGGCATGCGAGGGTGCGTTGCTTGTAGTGGATGCCACCCAAGGCGTTCAAGCTCAGACTATCTCTAACCTGTACATGGCCATCGATAACGGACTAGAAATCATACCCGTTATCAACAAGATAGACATGGATAGCGCCCATCCCGACGAGGTGGAGGACGAGATTGTGGAATTGCTAGGCTGTGACCCTGGTGACATCATCCGTTGCAGTGCCCGCACCGGCGAAGGCGTTCCCGCGATACTTGATGCGATTGTCGACCGCATTCCCGCTCCCGAGGGCGACCCCGAGGCGCCATTGCAGGCATTGATCTTTGACTCGGTGTTCAACTCGTTCCGCGGCATCATCGTCTATTTCAAGATCCTTAACGGATCCATTGCCAAGGGCGACTTCGTGAAGTTCGTCAATACCCAAAAGGAGTACAATGTCGATGAGTTAGGCGTGCTGAAGCTGCGTCAGCAGCCTTGCGATCGCCTCTCCACGGGCAATGTGGGCTATATCATTTCGGGCATCAAGAACTCGACCGAGGTTAGGGTGGGCGATACCATCACCCACGTGCAACGTCCGTGCGAAAGTGCCATCGAGGGGTTCCAGGAAGTGAAGCCGATGGTGTTTGCTGGTGTTTATCCCATTGATCCCGAGGACTTTGAGAACCTACGCGCCTCTCTCGAGAAGCTACAGCTCAACGATGCCGCATTGACGTTCACTCCCGAGTCGTCGGTAGCATTGGGCTTCGGTTTCCGTTGCGGCTTCCTGGGATTGCTGCACATGGAGATTGTACAGGAGAGGTTGAGCCGCGAATTCAATATGGAGGTCATCACTACGGTCCCCAACGTATCTTATAAGGTATATGACAAGAAGGGCGGCATGACCGAGGTGCACAACCCAGCCGGCCTGCCTGACATCGCTGTCATCGAGAAGATTGAGGAACCTTATATCCGCGCTTCTATCATTACCCAGAGCGAGTTTATGGGTCCCATTATCACCTTGTGCCTGTCTAAGCGCGGCGAACTCGCCAAGCAGGAATACATCTCGGGCAACCGTCTGGAGTTAACATTTGACATTCCATTGGGTGAAATCGTCATCGATTTCTACGATAAGCTTAAGAGCATCAGCAAGGGTTACGCATCGTTTGATTACTTCATCAACGGCTATCGTGACTCAAAACTGATTAAACTCGACATCCTGCTCAACGGCCAGCCGGTTGACGCGCTGAGCACCCTTACCCATGTGGACAATGCCGTGTCGCTAGGTCGACGCATGTGCGAGAAACTTAAGGAACTGATCCCCCGTCAGCAATATGACATTGCCATCCAGGCGGCCATTGGTGCCAAAATCATTGCACGCGAAACCGTTAAGCAAGTACGTAAGGACGTGACCGCCAAGTGTTATGGTGGTGACGTGAGCCGTAAGCGCAAACTGCTTGAGAAGCAGAAAGCTGGTAAAAAGCGCATGAAGCAAATCGGTACAGTGCAAGTGCCTCAAAAGGCCTTCCTCGCTGTGCTGAAACTTGACTAATCATCTTAATAGGTTGGGGTAGAGGTGAGTAACGACCTGCAGCATATTGACCTCGACAATCCTGAATTTCAGGACGCCTGGGGCGTGTTGCAACACACCCATCGCTCGGTGTTCCTCACAGGAAAAGCGGGAACCGGCAAGAGCACTTTTCTAAGGTTTATACGGGATAACATCAACAAGAAGACTGTGGTGCTTGCACCCACGGGGATCGCCGCCGTGAATGTGGGCGGCCAGACGATGCACTCATTTTTCAAGATTCCCTTCAAACCCATGTTGCCCGATGACCCTGATTACGCTAATCCTGCCAGGATGCGCAAGATGTTGCGGTACACCAAGGAGAAAGTGAAGCTCATCCGTGAGCTTGAACTCATCATCATCGATGAGATATCGATGGTCAGAGCAGATATCATTGATTTTGTGGATAGGGTTTTGCGGGTCTATTCCGGTAATATGCGTGAGCCCTTTGGCGGCAAGCAATTGCTGCTGGTGGGTGATATTTTCCAGTTGGAGCCTGTGGTGACCCATGACACGCGCGATATCCTGCGGCGTTATTACAGGAATTTCTTCTTTTTCAATGCCCGCGCTTTTGAGCAGATCAACCTGGTATCCATTGAGTTGCGGAAAATATACCGTCAGAGCGACAACGACTTTATCGCTTTGCTCGACCGCGTGCGCATCAACCGCGCCACAGCTAGCGATTTGGCATGCCTCAACCAACGCTGCAATCCTGATTATCAGGAAGCTAACGATGGGTTCGCCATCACACTGGCCACACGACGAGATACGGTCGATTCCATCAACGATGATCACATGAAAGCGCTCAAAACGCCCGAATTCACTTATGAGGGTGTGATCGAGGGCGATTTCCCTGAGAACAGTCTGCCAACATCATTAAACCTGGTCCTGAAAGAGGGCGCTCAGGTTATCTTCATCCGCAACGACAAGATGGGGCGCTGGTGCAACGGCTCCATTGGCAAGGTGACTCGATTGAGCGACACGTCGGTCTTCGTCGCCCTTGAGAATGGTAGCGAGATGCGCGTGGAATGGGAGGTCTGGGAAAACATGCAGTACTCCTATAATGAAAAAGAAAAAAAGGTAGAAGAAAAAGTGCTGGGCTCGTTTTCTCAGATTCCCATCAAACCTGCTTGGGCGCTAACAGTTCACAGGAGCCAAGGTCTCACGTTCAACCATGTGGTAATTGACTTTGCGGGCGGAGCGTTCACTGGCGGTCAGACCTACGTGGCATTGTCTCGTTGCACTTCACTGGAAGGCATCACATTGCTGAAACCATTGAGTGACAGGGACATCATCGTCAACCCGGCAGTAGTGGAGTTCAGCCGACAATTCAATAACCGCCAGATCATCAATGAGGCGATGGAGCAAGAACGGGCCAACCAATTATACCGGCGCGCAATCCATGCCTTTGAGCATCATGAATTTGAGGACTGTGTCAATTATTTTGCCGATGCTATGAAGATTAAAGATCAGCTTCAAAATACAGCGGTAAAACGACTGATTTCCAGGAAACTAAATACCTTCAAAAAACAACTGAGAAAGATTGAGCGTTTGCAGGAAATGATTGAAAGCCAGAAGAAAACGCTCCGCGGCCTGGCATTGGAATACGCATCGATGGGTGACCAAGCGCTGGCCCTTGACGAGAGTGGGGTAGTGGGAGAGGGTAGTGCGCCCTACGGCAAACGTCTTGATGACATTGCCATCAAATCTGCCTTGGCCAACTACAACAAGGCGTTGCGCATCGTCCCTGACTGTGTTGAAGCGATGATTGGCAAAGCACGTCTGCTCATGACGCTAGATCAGTTAGATAGCGCTGAAGAGCAATTGAAGAATGCGTTGATAATTGAAAAGGAAAACTACCAGGCACACATGTTGATGGGAGAATTGATGGAAACGCAGCGTGATTTGCCTGAAGCAATTAAGTCGTACAAGAAAGCGATAAAAGCCGACAAAAAGCGTCCTGAACCTCACGAACGATTGCAGACTATCTATGAGAAGATTGGGCTTGATGATCTTGCTGACGAGGAACAAGAAATTGCTGAACGCTTGCGCAAGGCTCTCTATAAAAAGAAATCTAAGCGAAACAACAAGTAGTAATTCAGTTCCACTGACCACCAGTGCATGCCACTCCCTCAGTTCGACGGTGGGGTGGCTTTCGTATTATTCTCCTTCGATTTGAGCTATTGTTTATTTTACATAATACAAATTGTCATTTAATTTAAGGTTTTTGAGCAAAAGCACTGAATTTCTTGTATCTCAACTCAAAATCAGTAGAAAATTTGTACTTTTGTAGCAGATAACCACATTATATATTATTGTCAACATGTTAAAGACCTTGCTCAAACAAGTCAAGCAATATAAAACGGCGTCGCTGCTGACGCCAGTATTTATAATGCTTGAAGTTGTGCTTGACGTGCTCATTCCGTTTGTGACCGCCAAGCTCATCGACTATGGCATCAGTGCAGGTCACATGCCCAGCGTTTACAAATACGGACTCATCATGATCGTCATGGCTTTCTTGAGCATGATGGCGGCCATCATGGCTGGTCGGTATGCCTCCTACGCTTCATCGGGTTTTGCCTGCAACCTGCGTGATGCCATGTACAAAAATATCCAGCGTTTTGCCTTCAGTGACATCGACAAGTACAGCACTTCAGGTCTTGTGACACGCATGACTACCGACGTGACCAACCTGCAGAACGCTTATCAGCAGATTATCCGCACATCGGTTCGCGCGCCCTTCAACCTGTTATCCAGCATTGTGATGTGCTTCGTCATCAGTCCTCAGCTGAGCCTGATTTTCATCGTCGCAAGCGTGATTCTTGGTGTTATTTTAGCGCTGATTATCAGCAAAGTATCCAAAATGTTTGCCCTTGTTTTCAAGCAATATGACGTCTTGAACGGTGTTGTTCAGGAGAATGTTTCAGGCATCCGTGTTGTCAAGGCCTTTGTGCGTGAGGATCATGAGAACACCAAATTCTGGAATGCCGCAAAGCGACTTTACGACCTGAATGTCAAGGCCGAAAGCCTGATGGCACTCAACCGACCGTTGATGAATATGGTAGTCTATGGCTGCATCATCGCCCTATCGTGGTTTGGCGCCCAATTCATTGTTGCTGGCAACCTCACGACTGGTCAGTTGACCTCACTTTTCACCTATGTGATGAGCATCCTGATGTCGCTGATGATGCTAAGTATGATTTTTGTAACCATTACTCAAAGTCTTGCTAGCGGGCAGCGTGTGGCTCAGGTGATTAACGAGATTCCAGATATCGTCAACCCCGACAATGCAGTGACTGAAATCCCTGATGGCTCTATCGATTTCAACCACGTCTATTTCGCCTACAAGGGAGGCAGCGGTGAATATGCCCTCAACGACATCGACATTCACATCGCCAGTGGCGAAAGCATCGGCGTGATTGGTGGCACAGGTAGCGGCAAGTCCTCATTAATCAATATGGTGAGCCGCTTGTATGACGCATCCAAGGGCGAAGTCCTGGTTGGTGGCAATAATGTCAACACCTATGATCTCGAGGTGCTGCGTGACAATGTCTCAGTTGTCTTGCAAAAGAATGTGCTCTTCTCGGGCACCATTCTCGACAACCTGCGCTGGGGCGACGAGAATGCCACTCTGGAGCAATGCCGTGAAGCTTGCCGCGTGGCTTGCGCCGACGAGTTCATCATGGAAATGCCCGACGGCTATGACACACGCATCGAGCAAGGCGGCACCAACGTGTCAGGAGGCCAGAAACAACGCCTGTGCATTGCCCGGGCCCTGTTGAAGAAACCCAAAATCATGGTGCTTGACGACAGCACCAGCGCCTGCGATAACACGACCGACGCCCGCATCCGTGCGGCCTTGCGTGACAATCTGCCTGAAATGACCAAGATCATCATTGCCCAGCGCATCAGCAGCATCAAGGACTGCGACCGCATCCTGGTGCTCGACAATGGTAAGATGGTAGGTTTTGACTCACATGACAATCTGCTTGACTCGTGCAAGATCTACCAGGAAATCTGTGCTATCCAAGAGACGGCCGGAGGCGACTTTGACAAACCCCAAGAGAACAGAAAGGAGGTCCAATCATGAGAATGCCCGGAGGACCCAGCAACCGCCATGTCGTTGTAGATACCACTGGCGTGAACAAGCGCAGCACCCTGTGGCGCCTGTTCAAGATTGTAATGAAGCACTACAAGTTCTCGTTCCTGGCTGTGGCCGTGTGCATCGTTGTGACGGCGTGCACTACCCTAGCCTCTACCCTATTCACCCGCACGCTCATCGACGATTACATCACGCCGATGATTGGTCAGGCTCATCCTGATTACGGCCCACTGGCTGACACGCTCGTCAAACTGGGCATCGTGCTGGCATTTGGCGCCCTGTGCTCCTATCTGCATAGCCGCCTGATGATCAATGTGACTCAGGGAACGATGCTCAGGATGCGCAAGAGCATGTTTGAGCACATGCAGACGCTGCCCATCAAGTATTTTGATACCCATGCGCATGGCGGCGTGATGTCCACCTATACTAATGATGTGGACACGCTGCGCCAGATGATTTCAAACAGCTTGCCGCAGGCCTTCAACTCACTCATCACGCTGGGTATCACTTTTGCCAGCATGATAGTGATGAGTGTGCCCATGACCATTTTGTCGATTGTCATGGCCTTGATTATGGCTTGGTCTACTACCTATCTGGGCAAGCGGTCGCGCAAGCACTTCCGTGTACAACAGCAGAAGCTTGCCGAAGTCAATGGTTTCATCGAGGAGATGATGACAGGTCAAAAGGTTGTCAAGGTCTTCTGCCACGAAGACAAGGCCATTGAGCAGTTCGAGACCATCAACGAGGAGTTACGCAGCAACACCTATGACGCTAATCGCATCGGCAACATCGTCATGCCGGTTAACGGCAACCTGGGACACTTGAGTTATGTGCTCATGGGTGTGCTGGGCGCATGGCTCATCCTCAATGGCCACACGGGAATGACACTGGGAACCCTGGTGGCTTTCCTCACACTCAACAAGAGCTTTGCTCGCCCCATTGCCAGCATCAGCCAGGAAATCAACAGCGTGCTCAACGCCTCGGTGGGTGCCGACCGCATCTTCAAGATCATGGACGAGCAACCCGAACCCGATGCGGGCAATATCAAGCTGGTCAATGCCAAGCGTGGCGAGGACGGTCTTTTGCATCCCTGCAACCACCATACGGGCATTTGGGCCTGGAAGATACCCCAGGAAGATGGCCGATTGCGCTATATCAAGGTGTCTGGCGGCGTGAAGTTCAACGATGTGGACTTTGGCTACAATGAGGAGAAGCAGGTGCTCTTTGATATCGACATCGATGCCATGCCCGACCAGAAGATTGCCTTCGTGGGAGGCACGGGCGCTGGAAAGACCACCATCACCAACCTCATTAACCGTTTCTATGACATCCAGGACGGCAAGGTGCTGATTGACGGCCTCAACATCAACGACGTCAGCAAGCGAGACCTGCGCCATAGCTTGGGGATGGAGCTGCAAGAGACGCACCTCTTCACTGGAACAGTGCTAGACAATATCCGTTATGGACGACTCTCGGCCTCTGACCAGGAATGTATTGAGGCCGCCAAACTCGTCAATGCCGACAGCTTCATTCGCCGCCTGAGCGACGGTTATCAGACAGTCCTCAACGCCGACGGAGGCAACCTCAGCCAGGGTGAGCGCCAGCTGCTTGCCATCGCCCGTGCCGCCGTTGCCGATCCGCCAATCCTCATTCTTGATGAGGCGACCAGCAGTATTGACACCCGCACCGAGACCCTCGTGCAACGTGGCATGGACTCGTTGATGAAAGGCCGCACCACTTTCGTCATCGCCCACCGCCTCTCGACCGTGCGCAACAGCGACTGCATCATCGTCCTTGAGAAAGGCCGCATCATCGAGCGCGGCACCCACGACGAATTGTTGGCAGCAAAAGGCAAATACTACCAACTCTACACCGGCGGCGAAATCACCAGCTAAACCGTCAACAACTCACGATTAACCGCCCGTCCACCGCGGGCGGTTATTGTTTTTGTAAAAAAATCTCTGGAAAATGGTTTAGTAAATCGGTTTTCGCGTTTCTATATAGTGAATGGAGGGCAAGACACGACATATCGAATCTTTGTTCAAGCAGCATTACCAAGCGATGTATCGCCTGGCATTCATGATGTTGCATGACATGGAGGAAAGCAGGGATATCGTATACGATGTCTTTGCCCGGTTGCTGGACAGCGACATCCGTTTCGACAGCGACAAGGCGGGAGCATTCTTGTTATCGTGCGTGCGCAACAGTTGCCTGAATGTGATGCGCTCTCATGACTCCCGTGAGCGTGCCATGCGTGACTTCCCGATAAATGATGAGGACCCTGGTGACAGCGAGGCGTTTGAAAGCGAGATCCAAGCGTTGCAGGATGGCATCAGCCAGCTCACTCCGCCCGTCTGCCGTGAAATCATCTTGCTCCACTACAACGATGGATTGACGTTCAAGGAAATCGCTACACGGCTGGGCGTGAGCGAGACGACTATCTACAAGCATCTGCGCAACGCGCTCAATCAATTACGTTTAACAATTAAAAACATGGGATGATGGAAAAGACCGATTTACTGTTCCGCATGATGGACAATCCGGGACAATATACCGACGAACAATGGCGGGAAATCCTCGCCGATCAGGAATGTGCATCGCTCTATGAGATGATGTGCAAATCGCGAAGTGCCCTTGACGCAGAGCAGGTTGATCAGGAATTCACGGCCGAAACGGTTGACCAGGAATGGGAACGCTTTGCCGCAGTCCATCAGGCTCGCGATGTCAAGCCCTTTGACTGGAGAAAAATCGCTGCCTCTGTTGTCGTCCTGGCAGTCTTCGGCCTCGCTGCCGCGGCCATTTATTCCCATTTCGCCCATATTCCCCAAACCGAAACCGTTGAAAACACCATTCCCAACGTAAATCCGCAAGAGACCGACAGGACAGAGGGCACCGTTGATGCTGAGGCGGACAAGCCTCAGGCGCACCTGTATGATGACGTGCCGCTTGAGCAGATTATCAATGACCTGGCAGCACACTACAACGTCCAGCCCGTGTGGCATGGAAACGAGGTGCGCTCACTGCGGTTATACTATAAGTGGGAACCCGATTTCACCCTCGACGAGGTCGTTGAGATGCTCAACAATTTCGAGGCATTCAGCGTCAAGCTCGATGGAAATCAACTGGTGATTACCGGGAACGACATGATGGCTAATGAATGATGAGACTGCGGTTGCTGATATTGTTCCTAATCGGTTGTGCTATGGCCTTAGGCGTCGATGCACAACAGATCACGCATCGTTTCAATCGGGTATCGATGAGCGAGGCGCTGAAGTATCTGCAAGGCCAAACTGACCGTTACCGCATCGTGTTCATCTTCAACGAACTCGAGGACTTCAGTGTCACTGCCGATGTGAGGGGCAAATCCATCCCCGATGCCATCCGTCAACTCATCGGCTTCTACCCTATCGCCATGACCGTCAACGACAAGCACGAGATCTATGTGGAATGCACCCACAAGACCGACCGCCGCCTCATCGGTCGCCTCATTGATGAGAAAGGACAGCCGCTGGAGTATGCCAACATCATCATCATGGACCCACGGGATTCCACCCTGCTCACCCACGGTGTGAGCAACGCCAGCGGCATTTTTGTCATTCCCGTTGAGCGTGAAAAGGTCATTGCCCGTATCAGTCATGTGGGTTACAAGACCGTGTATAAGCCTTGTAAGACGGTGAGAATCGGTACCATCAAGATGGAACCCGAGATTACCAGACTCCAGGAAACCCTTGTCATTGCGCCCATCATGCAAGTTGAGCGCGACGGGACCAATTATACCATCTACAGCATCGACGGCACCATCATGGGTAACGCGGGCAACGCGCTGGACCTGTTGCGGTGGGCGCCGGGTATCATGGTCGATGCGGGTGACGTTATTTCGGTCATCGGGCGCAGTTCAACTGAGGTGTATGTCAATGACCGCCGCATCACCAATAGGTCGGAACTCAGGGCTTTGAGTTCGCAGGATATCAAGCGAGTCGAAATCATCCGCGACCCCGATGCTCAATATGCCTCCACTGCCGATGCGGTCATCAAGTTATACACGCACAGTTCCATCAAGAACCATCTGGGCGCCAGCCTTACCGACATCGTGGACTTCAAGCACAAGGTGTCCAACGCCACGACCCTGACGATTGACGGCAAGTATAACAAGCTGTCGGGCAACGTCTCGCTGGGTTACAGCCGCAACTATTCCCGCAGTTACAACATGCAATATACCCATGCCTATGGCCGTGGCGTGAAAAACGACACCACGAGCTATCAGGGCAGCGGAGACAACTACCGTGTGTTCGCCGGCATCAACTATGCCTTCACCCCCAAGAGTGTCATGGGTGTTCAATACAGTGGCGATTTCAGCAAGACGGGTATTGACCTGCACTCCTCACGCAAGTACAACCATGGTTTTGTCATTGAGCAGACAGACAAAAAGTGCGACATGGCCTTGAAATCAGAACGCTACAGTTACTCTGCCAGCTATCTGTGGCAAGGTACCAACGACTCCCGTCTATTGTTGATTGCTGATTACGCCGTATTATTCCAAACCAACGACCAGGAGATAAAAACCTTGAATGCTCCGTTCCAGCCGAGTATAATCACCTACTATAACGACTACACCGTCGCAACAGGCACGGCAAGGTATGACTGTGCCACTAAAGGATGGAACCACAAGACCGGACTTGAAGGCGGATACGCTAATAATTTCGGCCAGGTGACAAAGGAGAGCGACGAACAGCGATGTGACCGGTACAACTATTGGGCTGCCGCCTATTACACGCTGAGCCGGCATTGGAACCACTGGCGGGTGAACGCTGGCTTGCGTTATGAGTTTGACCGCACCCATAGTATACAGGATGCCGTCATTCGCTATAACAAGAACTATCATGATCTGCTGCCGAGTCTTATAATCGGCTATCGGTTTAACGGTGATCTGGACCTGCAGGCCAGCTATCGTCGCACGCTCGTGCGCCCTTCCTATAACCAGTTGCGCACCACATTCTACTTTAACGTGTTGCCGCACAACAGTCTGGGCTATTCATCCTTGTCAAGCTCTGAGTTCATGACGGGCTATTCCTCGCAAGAGAATTTGCCGTACAATAACCTGTCGCCCAATATCATCTACCTGGGCGCTGATGACATCGCCACGGGCAATCCCGAGTTGCGCCCCACGGCGACCGACCGCTTTGCCCTGACGGCACAGTATCGCCATTTTGCGGCCCAGCTGTCCTACAACCGTGTGGACAATGCCATCCAGACTGTACATCAGTTGTTAAGCTCAGGAGCCTTGCTCCAGAGCCCCATCAACATCGGTCGCATCCATTCCCTGAGCCTCGACCTGGATTATTCCTTCAGCAACAGATATTTCAACGTCTTCTTGCTGGCATCGGGCACATGGCCCCGCATTCCTGTTCCCTCATTGGGACGGGACGAAATCGAGAGCAGACCGTTTGCCGTGCTGCATGGCAACCTTCACTACAACCTCTCGCAGCATGTGATGCTGGGGTGCGACCTGCTGTATTCCACACCCTGGACCTCGGGCTGCAGCACCCGCTGCAATTCGAGGCTGGGATTGAACCTGTGCGTGATGGCCCGCTTGCTCGGCGACAGGCTCACCCTGGGTGCTAATTTCAATGACGTGTTCAAGCGCAGCATGAGCACCCGCAACGAGACCCAATACGTGAACGTGTTCAACAGCACCGAAATCCACAACGACTCGCGCAGCGTCTCGCTCATGGTCAGGTGGACGTTCAACACCATCAACAACCCGTTCAAGCGCCGCAGCGGCAATGACGCCATGCTGCAACGCACCCAAGAAACAGTCAATTAAATTAGGCTTTAGGTTTTAGGCTTTAGACAACTAACTAATTAAACAACAATAAAGATATGAAAACGAAAATGTTATTATTGGCTATGATGGCCTTAATGGCCATGACAGCCTGCACGAAAGATGACTCGGAAACGCTGCTGTCCAAGGATTATGACAACAATCAGGATTTGCCCATGTTTGAATACGACGGTACTAAAGATTTTGCCTTTTGGCCAACGCCATCGATAGATGACAGTGGGCTGCAAGGCGGTGGCTATGACTTCGCTTACTGGCAGCAGCACAAGGCCGAGGCAGAGAGTGTTGAGGCAATGATGGCCATGTGCAACATCCCCAAGGATTTGTTGAAGGCCATGTCAACCCGAAATTTGGTCATAACCTGCTCAAATTACCCGTATAATGCAATATTCGGGGCTTACAACGATGCTTACAAAGGCTTTCTGGGAACCATCGTAGACTTTAACGGATATGCTGAACTCATGAAACGCAAGGGCGGTCTGCAGGCCACGCTGGACCTGTATGCTGAATTGGACGGCCGCGCACTGGACATCTCGTTCACGCGCTTTCAGCCTTGGACATTCTTTGTCTGCTCCGCTGTGGATCACAAGGTGCTTTCCAATGAGCAGGTAGCCCGTTTAGCACAAGTCGTAACCTCAAGATTTAACGATGGGACCAAGGACACCAATCTCGCATTCACCTATCTACTCGGCGGTTTTATTGCCTATCACTACGACACAACGCTGCCTGACGAGCAACTGTATCTCCTCAAGACATATATACGTTTTGCATGTCAACTCCCTCCTGTCAATAGGCCAGATGACCGCATCTCCACCATCATCGAGTCCAGCCTGAATCGCCTTGGCAGCGTAGATTGAATTCATCCTTAACAATACAAAATTATGAAGAAGATAACACAGATACTATTGATGCTTGTCATTGGAGTTATCGCCGTTTCCTGCGACCATGATGAGCCTGATTATTACAGTCAAGAGGCTACTGGCGAGACCTTTATTGAAAATGGTGTGCTGGTAGAGGCCAATACCGATTTCTCTCAGGAAATGTTGACCTATGCACTGAGCAAACATGAATGGAAAAGCGTCTCGTTCTTTTTCTACGACAAAGAACATGTGTCCGATAAAGTCTCCTTGCCTGGTGGTCCGTTATACATCCACAGGGATGGAACCGTTGAGTATAGCGAAAGTTTGGGCCCTTACGCAAGCATTCGCCAATACACGGTCAACGAGACTGTTTTGACGGTATCCATGAAGGACAATCCCGGGTGGAGTAACGCACTTTATTCTGACGAGTTGTACACCATCGTTTCGGTTGATTTGAAGAAGAATTCCGGCAGAATCATCATGGACAGGAAACTGTCCGGTTTTGTTGATGGTCCTTACTATGGTGATACGCTGAATCAGCGATCTGTCTGGACCTATAACGACTAATTTATCCCAAAACACCCATTTGGATATTGTGAGCGACAAACAAGTGGTTTACCTTTGCAACAATAAAAGACGATGAAAAAGATACTATTGATAATGCTTGTGTGCCTGTTGGCACTGGCGGGCTGTAAGGACGAAAAGGACGAGCCCACACCCGACAAGAACGCGATCGAGTCATTCACGGTCAATGGCGTGTCGTTCAACATGGTAAAACTCAAGGGCGGCAGTTTGACGATGAACATGGAATTGCCGTTAACCCCGACAGTCGTACTATATCAGGACTCAACCCTTGATGTCACCCTTGCCGACTACAGTATCGGCCAAACCGAGGTCACACAAGCTTTGTGGCAAGCCGTAATGGGCAATAATCCCAGTTATTTCTCAAGCAACGAAATCTTTATGGTTGAGAAAGAGGGGGAGTTTGAGGATGACCTGAACCGACCTGTCGAATGGGTATCGTGGGATGACTGTCAAGCGTTTATTGAAAAGCTGAACGAACTCACGGGGCGACACTTCAGGATTCCAACCGAAGCCGAGTGGGAGTTTGCAGCCCGTGGAGGAAACAAGACGCACGGCTACCCCTATGCGGGAAGTGATAACATTGATGATGTGGCTTGGTGTCTTGGAAACACCGACAACATGACGCATCCTGTCGGCCAGAAAAAGCCTAATGAATTGGGCCTCTATGACATGAGCGGCAACGTGCGTGAATGGTGCCTAAATTGTATCTCATTTAGAATGGCCGATGGGACAAGCTATGCATACCGCATAGTTCGCGGAGGTTCATATTGCCAGATGTGCTTCGTGTGGTATCGTGACCGTGCAACGCAAAATGTAAAAGGAAGCTCTCTCGGCTTGCGCCTCGCCATGTGATAACATTCATGAATTTAATATCGATAATAAAAACAATAAATCATGAACACGATTAAGAAACTGATGGCACTGCTGCTGGCTGTGCTGGCGATGTCTTTACCCACATCTTGCAACGATGATGAGCATGAAAACAAGCAGAAATTCACCACTGCCATCAATAACCGAGCATATAGGGATGGCGAGGTCGTCTTTTCACAAGGCACGGCTGAGGTCGAAATCAACTTTATTGCTCGCACAGCGATGCACACCATCAAAATCACAAGCACATACAAGGATATTGATGGGCAATCACACACGATCATCACGCCTGAGTTGGAAATGCCCTCATTATATGGCTCTCCCGTTAATGTCCATTCTTTCTCCATGACCGATGATCTGGGTAACGGAATTAAAAACTTGCATGGCAGCATCGACATTCAAACTGGCATGATGTGGTACGCTTTTCAGCAGGATGATTACGCCATGGTCTGCACCACCAATCTGCTGTTCAACAATGTCATTACAAACATCAGCGATGTGTCGGGCGCGACCATTAATACCAACATGTCATCTTATCTGTTTATGATGGACAGCAATGCTAAGACTTGTATCATGCAGATCAGCGATTTTGTACCGGTTGCCAATGGCGCTGTACATGCGGCAGTTGTTGAATACAAGGGCTTGAACATGACGATTACCGATCAAGGCTACATCATCAAGGCTGACCAAGCCAAGGCCACTCATGACAGCTATTACGACCTCACTGACGTGGATATTACTATCGATAGGGACTGCACCCATTTTTCCGGTTCATTCAACACCAAAGTGAGCCATCATGACTTCAGTGGTAACCTCTTTAAGTAACCCTATATCATATTTGGATAATAAAATTTGATTGATCATGAAGAAGACAATGATTGCACTCGTGTGCATGCTGATGGCCGCCGGAACGGCCATGGCGCAGAAGAATTTCACTATTGGCCCCAAAGTCGGTGTGGACTATACCCACTGGTGGGGTAAAAACATCAACGACGAGAGCGCTTTGAGCTACCAGGCAGGTGTGTTCATGGAATACCGCTTGAACAATAAGTTCGCTATCGCCCCCGAGGTGGTTTTCGCTGCTCATAATCGCCCCAAGATGGAGTGGCAAGACTGGTGGATGAACGAGTATCCTGCTCGTGATATTATCACGACTTATCACACTAACTACATCAACATCCCTGTCATGTTCAAGTATTATGTGACTTCAAAATTGAGCATTGACCTGGGCCCGCAATTTGGCTTTAAGGTCTATGACAAGTACACTGATAAGTGGGAGGAGGATGGCAAAAAGATGAAAGCAACGCACAACATGTACCATAGAAACTTTGATTTCGGCCTCGGTCTTGGCGCGACCTACAATTTCAATGAAAAGGTCTTTGTTCAGCTCCGCTACACCCTGGGCTTAATCCCGCTATATAAAGACGGTAACGCCAGGAACGGCAACGCCCAACTCTCCATCGGCTACCGCTTTTAATTGTGAGATGAGAAAAACACCCTTTTGGGTATTGGCATTGTAACTTAACAATAGTATTTTTGCACTTGAAATAAAGCATAGAATCATGAACACAACAAAGAAACTGATGACATTGTTGCTGGTGATGCTGGCACTGACGGCCTGTAAAGATGACGGTGATGTTGTTTATATGCTTCCTGAGAAAAAGCCCATCCAGTTGAGTGCTGAACAAAAGCAAATGCGTGACAACAACAATGAGTTTGCCTGGCGGCTGTTCCAGACCATGCAGGAGCAGAAAGGCGAGGTCAGCACTGTGCTTTCACCCATCAGCGTGACCTATATGCTGGGAATGCTTAACGCCGGTGCAGCAGGGACAACACGCGACGAAATCACCGCAACGCTGGGATTCGGCTCAGACCCGACGGCGGTGAACGAATTCTGCAAGAAAATGATTGAAGGAGCGCCCAATGTCGATCCGGCCGCGACCGTTAAAATCGCCAACTGCATCAACGTCAATTCTGCTATGGGATTAAGTCTGCTCAAACAGTATGTCAACGACATGAAGAACTATTATAGCGCTCAAATCGAAGCTCTGGACTTCACCAAGAGCAGTACCTTGGAGAAAATCAATAAGTGGTGCTCAAAGAACACAGCCGGGATGATTCCCAGTATCCTAGACGAGTTGAATCCCAATGCCGCCATGTGTCTGTTGAACGCCATCTATTTCAATGCTGACTGGAAAGAGAAATTTGACAAAAACGACACCCGAAACTCGAGTTTTACCTTGCCTGACGGATCTATCGTGACGCGTGAACTCATGCACCGCAAGGCCATCGCACAAGGCTGCGAGAGCGAGTTGTGCTCCATGCTGCGCATACCCTTTGGCAGCGGCGGCTATAGCATGTATGTCATGCTACCTGCAGAGGGGAAGACCACGGGCGACCTCATCCGCGAGATGAGCCAGCAGGAATTGACCGACCATCTGGATGCCATCGACATGACGCCCCACGAGGTGGATATTCTCATGCCTCGGTTTGAAATCGTGAGCGACATCGACCTGATAGATGTCCTCGAACCCATGGGCATCAAATCAGCGTTCACCACCAGCGCCGACTTCTCAAACATGTCTGACACGAGGCTGTTTGTATCCATGATGAAGCAGAAGGCCAAGATTGAAGTTGACGAGGACGGCGCCAAAGCCTCGGCAGTGACCGTTGCGGAGATGGGACCAACATCCCCTGGACCACAGCATTATGAAAAAGCCGAGTTCCATGCCAACCGCCCCTTCCTGTATTTCATACTCGAGGAGAGCACCCGCAACATCTTCTTCATCGGCACCTACTGTGGCAACTGATGGAATACGTTTACCAACTCATGTGAGCGACTAACCATAATTTTTATTACACTTTTCTTGGCTCAACGCAAGCCTTATTAGTGAGAGGTTCATTCCTCCCACTAATTTTTGAATTGTCAAATTGTTTTGCTGAGAATCAAAGAATTAGCGATTTCGTTTTTGAAATCCTTGAAAAGCTTTTTGCCTGCACGGTCACTAACTCGCAATAAAAAAGAAAATTATTGGATTTTTTGGGGCATTGAGAATAAAAAAAGCAGTACCTTTGCACGATATTGTGAAAATCAACTTATTAACTGACTATACTATAGACCAATGGGTAAAAAACTGACTGACCGAGTGACTTGGGTTGGTAAGGTGGACTGGGAACTGAAGCGTTTCCATGGCGATGAGCTGTCCACTCACCGCGGCTCAAGCTATAACTCTTACTTGATCCGTGACAACAAGAATGTGTTGATCGACACCTCATGGCTGCCCTACAGCCGCGAGTTCGTCAAAAACCTCAAGCAGGAGATTGACCTCAACAAGATTGACTATATCGTGATGTGCCACAACGAGATCGACCACAGCGGAGCTCTCGTTGACCTCATGCGCGAAATCCCCGATACGCCCATCTACTGCACTGCCAAGGGCGAGGCCATCATCCGTGGCCACTATCACCAGGACTGGAACTTTGTCAACGTCAAGACCGGCGACAAGCTCGAACTGGGTGACACCACGCTCACCTTTATCGAAGCCACGATGTTGCACTGGCCCGACACGATGTTCTGTTACCTGAGCGGTGAAGAAATCCTGTTCAGTAACGACGGTTTCGGTCAGCACTACGCTACCGAGTCGCTCTATGACGATCAGGTGTGCATGGCCGAGGTGCTACAGGAGGCCGAGAAATACTATGCCAACATTATCGCCCCCTTCAGCCCCCTGTGCAACCGCAAGGTGAAGGAAGTCGTGGGGATGAACCTGCCGCTGAAGATGATTTGCCCGAGCCACGGCATCATCTGGCGTAACAACCCTGGTCTGATTATTGAGAAGTACCTGCAGTGGAGCGATGCTTACCAGGAGGATCAGGTGACCATCGTCTATGACACCATGTGGCAGAGCACCCGTCTGATGGCGCAAGCCATTGCCGACGGCATCCGCGAACAGTCGCCCTCGACAACCGTCAAGATTTACAATGCTGCCCAGAACGATAAGAACGACATCCTCACCGAGGTGTTCCACTCGCGTGCCGTGCTCGTGGGCTCTCCCACCATCAACAACGGCTACAGCTACGCTATCGCAGGCATCCTGGAGATGCTCAAGGGCATGAAGCTGAAGAAGAAAAAAGGTGCCGCATTCGGCAGCTACGGCTGGAGCGGTGAGGCCGCTAAGCTTATCACCGAGCACTTGAAAGCAGCTGGCATTGAGACCGTGAACGACGGCATCCGCACCCCATGGGTTCCCGACCAGGATGCCCTGGAGCAAAGCCGCCAGTTCGGCAAGGAGTTTGCCGCTGCCCTCTAAAAATCTGAGAACAAGAAACACAATTCATACAATCAACTAGTAACTAAAAGAACCAATGAACAAAATCGTTAGTAAAGAGCAGTTTTCTGCTAACGTGACGAAGCTTGTCGTTGAGGCTCCCCTCATCGCCAAGTCACGCCGTGCAGGTCACTTTGTGATCGTGCGTTGCGGCGAAAAAGGCGAACGCATTCCCTTGACCATCGCCGACAGTGACCCCAAGGCCGGCACCATCACGCTGGTGATCCAGAGTGTGGGCGACAGCACACGCAAGATTTGTGCGCTGGAACCGGGTGAATGTCTGCATGACGTGGTAGGTCCCCTGGGCCAGGCCACTCACATCCAGAAGTATGGCACCGTGCTGTGCGCCGGTGGCGGTGTGGGTACCGCTCCCCTACTCCCCATCATCCGTGCGATGAAGGAGGCCGGCAACCGCGTCATCAGCGTGCTGGCAGGACGTACCAAGGACCTTATCATTCTTGAGGACGAAGTGCGTGCATCCAGCGACGAGGTCATCATCATGACCGACGACGGCAGCTACGGCAACCAGGGTGTTGTCACCGTGGGTATGGAAGAGGTGCTCAAGCGTGAGCATGTGGACTACTGCGTGACCATCGGTCCCGCCATCATGATGAAGTTCTGTGCCCTGTTGACCAAGAAGTATGAGGTGCCCACCGAGGCTTCACTCAACGCCATCATGGTTGACGGTACCGGCATGTGCGGCGCGTGCCGCGTGACCGTGGGCGGCAAGACACGCTTTGTGTGCGTCGAGGGTCCCGAGTTCAATGCCCATGAGATTGATTTTGACGAGTTGATGATGCGCCTCAAGGGTGCCCAGTAATTAGTTAACAGTTAACAGATAACAGTTAATAGTTAACAGTTATTGACTTAATTTTAAAACGATAAGAACAACAATGGAACAGAATAATATGGATTCCCGTAACGAACAATGGCGCATCGACTTGCGCAATTCTAAGACTCCAAAGGAGCGCACCGCAATCCCCCGCGTGGAGATGCCGCAACTCGACCCCAAATATCGCATCACTTGCAACGAGGAGGTTAACCAGGGCATCACTGCCGAGCAGGCTGTCGTCGAAGCATCGCGTTGCCTGGACTGCGCGAACCCCCAGTGTGTGACCGGCTGTCCCGTGAACATTAATATCCCCAAATTCATTAAGAACATTGAGCGTGGTGAATTTGGCCAGGCTGCCGCTACCTTGAAGGAAACCAGCTCGCTCCCCGCCGTGTGTGGCCGCGTTTGCCCGCAGGAGAAGCAGTGCGAGTCGCGTTGCATCCACACCAAGATGAAGCACCCCGCTGTGGCCATTGGTTATCTCGAGCGCTTTGCCGCCGACTGGCAGCGCGACAATCTGCCCCAGGAGGTGCCCGCCATGGCTCCCGCCAATGGCATCAAGGTCGCTGTTATCGGTAGTGGTCCCTCAGGACTGTCGTTTGCTGGTGACATGGCTAAGAAGGGCTTCAGCGTGACCGTCTTTGAGGCACTGCACGAGATTGGTGGTGTGCTGAAGTATGGTATTCCCGAATTCCGTCTGCCCAACCACATCGTGGACTACGAGATCGAGGGCCTTCGCAAGATGGGTGTTGAGTTCGTTAAGGACTGCCTCGTGGGCAAGACCATCAGCTATGAGGACTTGCACGAGATGGGCTTCAAGGGCGTGTTTGTAGGCTCTGGTGCCGGCTTCCCCCGCTTCATGAACATCCCCGGCGAGAACCTCAACGGTATCATGTCGAGCAACGAGTACCTCACCCGCATCAACCTCATGGAGGCTGGTCGCGGTGGTGACACCCCCGTGCTACGCGGCAAGACCATCGCTGTTATCGGTGGCGGTAACACCGCTATGGACTCGACCCGTACCGCATTGCGCATGGGCACCGAGCGCGTTATCCTCATCTATCGCCGTAGCGAGGAGGAGATGCCTGCCCGTCGTGAGGAGGTTGGCCATGCCAAGGAAGAGGGCGTTGAGTTCAAGACCTTGCACAACCCCATCGAGTATATCGGTGATGACAAGGGTCGCGTGGTAGCCATGCGCGTGCAGAAGATGGAACTCGGCGAACCCGATGCTTCGGGTCGTCGCAGCCCCGTGCCCATCGAGGGTGCCATCGAGGAAATCCCTGTTGACCTGGTCATCGTGGCTGTGGGTGTATCGCCCAACCAGCTCGTGCCCCGCTCGATTCCTGGACTGGACATCAGCAAGCGCAATACCATCGTTGTTAACGAGGAGACCATGCAGTCGTCGGTAGGCGACCTCTACGCCGGTGGTGACATCGTGCGTGGTGGTGCAACCGTTATCCTTGCCATGGGCGACGGCCGCCGTGCTGCCCTCAACATGGCCAACGCACTGTTAGCCGAGTAAACGATTTCCAATAAATACTTAAAGGGCTGTGACCTCGAGGTCACAGCCCTTTATTATTTCAGGATTATCTCAATGATTATTGGTTGAGAATCTTAGCTATAAGGGCAGTAACGTCAGTAACGTTAATTTCGCCCTCACCAGTCAATTCACCGCAAATCGGACAACCCAATGTGTAGTCACTTTGCAGAATCATGGCAATCAAGGTGGTAACATCAGTTACGTTGATCTGGCGATCGTGGTTGACATCACCCGACTCAAAACCGTGACCACCCATGGGAAGCGTCACCTCACGAACAACAGATTGATAGGACCTATTCACATTATCTCTAACAACAACATAATATTCGTAGGTAGCACCAGGAGTCAAACCCTCTACGGTGTAGAATGCACCAGGAATCGGGTTCTCGACGCCAACGCTCTCACCGTATTCATTAATCTCGGTTTGAGGATGAGTGGGCTCAACATTCATAACTAAAACAGTATCTTGGGTAGCTTTGTCAATGACATGGAGGAAATAGCCACTATTCTCTCCACCCAGGAAATTACCGAGCATATAAGTGTTCTCGGCATCACATGACCAGTCGGCAAGGAATGAGGTTGAAGTCACGTCGGCTGCTTCTTTCAACTGCGGGAAGACCTCCATATACCAGATGTCAGATGAACTCCTCTGACCGTTATCGGTATAATAGCTCTGGATACCGATGCGCCAGGTGAAGAACGGCTCAACCTCAAATCCATTATCGAGCAATTCTTGAATATTGTTGGTCAATTGCGGGAAATGCAAATCAGCTCCACTAATCCCATAGCCATCATATCCGAAGGGAATCTCGGTTGTGGGTAACACTAAACCAAAGTCTTCTTCTTCACTGAATCTATCGGAAGTGAATTCAAAGAGCTTGTCATTGTCGGTAAAGACGCTAAAAGTCACTTTTTCAGGGTCCAGTTTGGTATAGGTGCACTCACCAGTAAAAATCTCATCACCATCGATTCCGGGATAGTCATCAGCAACAGGATTACCCATGATATCTGTTCCCAATGTGAAACCTATCTGAGACGAAACCATGTAAAAATTGTCTTCAGGATGTATATGTGTAGGGTTCGAATCCAACCATTCATCAATTCTGGGTGTCTTGGGCTTGGGCAGTGTTGCATGCGGGAATACCTCGTCATAAACGATGTTGGAGTAAGATCTGGTGTTGTCATCATTCACGTAGAACACCTGAATACCGATACGCCATGTAAAGAACGGATCATAACCTTCGGCATTAGTGCGGTAAAAATAGATGTAATCGGGAGTGAAGTCTGTGCCTCCTTCATACTGCCAGCTGTAGATGTCGGTCACATCACCATAGATGTTATCATAGGTATAAACCGATCTTTCGAAAGTGAAAATTTGGTCATTATCAAGATATACACGATAACCCAAATTGTCGGTGTTGAGGATGTTGCCTTCAACGGACAATTGTGGTAAGGAGAAGCTCAGTTTGCTGTAGCCATCCTCGTTGCCATAGTCAAACCAGGATACATCAGTTGGGTCGGCAGGTGTCACGGCAAATGCACTTGCGGCAACGGCCAAAGCCATTAAAGATAAGATAAATTTCTTCATTGCGTTAAGGTTTTTAATGTTAATATAAATGAGTTTAATTTGACAAAAATAGAAAGAAAGCTGACATTTGACGAATTATATCAATTTTTCTTGCAGAATTTTGGACAAAACCGTCATTTTTACTAATGTTCGGATGTTGCAGAACGGGGAACAAGAAAGGCACTCACCTCGAAGAGGAGATAGATGGGCAGGAAGACTACCATGAGAGTGAAGGGGTCGCCTGTGGGGGTGATGATGGCGGCAAGAACGAGAAGAATAACGACGGCGTGGCGACGATAGGTGCTGAAGAAGTCGCGGTGCAACACGCCCAAGTTGCCCAACAGCCAAGCCACCAATGGTAATTCAAAGATAACGCCCATAATGAAGATGAGCATCAGGAAGGTATCCATGTAACTGTCGAGAGAAATCTGGTTAGGCACCAACGCGCTCACATGGTAATCAGCCAAAAACCGCAACGTCACAGGGAATACAACAAAATAGCCCACCGCGACTCCAAGAAAAAACATGAGGCAACCGATAAGGAATGCGGTTTTGACGCCTCGTTTCTCTCCTGGATACAATGCAGGCGCAATAAAGGTCCACAACAGGTAAAGCATGATGGGAAATGTCAATACCAATGCCAACCAGAATGATGAAGACATGTGTATGAAGAACTGAGAGGCCAACTTGATGTTGATCAGCTCGAC
Source organism: uncultured Muribaculaceae bacterium (assembly GCA_905233915.1). Taxonomy (GTDB): domain Bacteria; phylum Bacteroidota; class Bacteroidia; order Bacteroidales; family Muribaculaceae; genus Sodaliphilus. The sequence continues at coordinate 29,177 of CAJOFM010000008.1, forward strand.
CTCAAAGTCCTGGGTTGAGAACTGCGGCAACCATGACACGGCCGAGGTCATGCGTTCAAACAGTCGATAAAGCACAAAGTCACCATGGCACGGGGCCAGGATGACTTTGTCAAATATCGTGGGCATCACAAAGAACAGCCCGAGTGTCACCACCACAAGGACAAGAGTAATGCGAATCAGCACCGCGCGTAACGCGTCGATGTGATCCCAAAACGACATTTCCTCGAGTTTGTCCTCGTCCATCAGTCCTCTTGGTTATCAAACAACAAAACTACAAACGAAAAGTGAAAAAGAGTAGTTATTATTGTTGTTCCTTGTTGTTAGATGACGGCTTGTCAAGATCCTCGAGCGGCTTTTTCAACTCGTCCTCGACCTCATTCATGCCTTGCTTGAAACTCTTGACGCCCTTACCAAGACCACGCATGAGCTCAGGGATTTTCCTGCCGCCAAAAAGCAGCAAGATCACCAGCACAATAGCAATTATCTCGCCTGTTCCCAAGTTAAATAAAGCCAGTATTCCGTTAAGTGTCATAGTTCTTTATTTATTAAAAGATTTTTGCTGAATACAAAGGTACACATTTTTTTAAGATGTTCATAAAAAAATTGTGCCATGTTGCAAAAATGTAGTAATTTTGGGCATCAAAAAACCATTAACTTCTTTTATAAACGAATCATTAATGAATACCATTAAGAATTTTGATGAGCTGCTTGCTCATCTCAAAGAAAACAACGTAAAGAAACGTGTTGCTGTAGTTTGGGCTGCCGACGAGAAGACTCCCGCCGCTTGTGCTCAGGCGCTTGAGGCTGGATTTATTGAGGCCATCTTTGTTGGTTGCCAAGACAAGCTTGAGGCCAATGAGGCTTTGAAGCCCTTTGCCGCCAACATCAGCTACGTTGACGCTACCGATGCCGACGATGCCGCAGCCAAGGCTGTAGCTCTCGTGCGCGAGGACAAGGCCGACGTGCTCATGAAGGGTCTGATCAACACCGACAATCTGCTGCGTGCCGTGCTCAACAAGGAAACCGGTATCTTGCCCAAGGGTAATGTGTTGACTCACGCTGCTGTGGCCGACATCCCCAACTACCACAAGTTATTGATTTTCACTGATGCCGCTGTAATTCCCTACCCCAACCAGGCTCAACGCATTGAGATGGTGAAGTATATGTCCAATGTGGCCCGCAACTTTGGCGTCGAGGTGCCCAAGGTAGCCCTCATCCACTGCACCGAGAAAGTTAACGGCAAGCATTTCCCCTTCACCGAGGATTATCCCGTCATCATCGATATGGCCAACAAGGGCGAACTTGGCAAGTGCATCGTTGACGGACCGCTGGATGCCAAGTGCGCTTGCAGCATGCATGCCATGGAGGCCAAGGGCCTGACGTCTCCCCTGGAGGGCGACAGTGACGTGCTCATCATGCCCGACATCGAGGCCGGAAACGTATTCTACAAGGCCATTACCCTGTTTGCCGGTGCCAGCACCGCTGGCCTGCTACTGGGTGCAAAGTGCCCCGCTGTTGTGCCTTCACGTGCCGACAGCGCACAGTCCAAGTTCTATAGCTTGGCAGTAGCCACCATGGCAGCCGAGTAATCCCATAGAGGTTAATGGTTGGTGTTTAAAGGTTAAAGTATAGCCCTTAATCACTAACCATTGACCCTTTTTAATTCTAAGTCATTAACCATTAAACTTTTAACCATTAAACTAGAATATGATTATCTTAGTCATCAATCCCGGTTCAACATCCACCAAGATGGCTGTCGTTGAGGACGGCGAGCCCCGCTTGATTAAAGTGATTCGTCACTCCGCCGAGGAGTTGGCTCCGTATGCAAAGATTACCGACCAGTTTGATTTCCGTCGCAAAATGATTCTCAACGAGCTTGAGAATGCCGGAATTCCCGTTAAATTTGATGCCATCGTCGCTCGCGGCAGCTTGACCAAGCCTCTTCCTGGCGGTGTTTATGCAGTCGATGAGAACATGATTCAGGCCACCTATGCCAGCGAGCACCAGCATGCTTGCGACCTGGGTTGCGTTATTGCCAACGAGATTGCCAAGGGTCTGGGCTGTCCCTGCTACATTGCCGATCCCGTTGTTACCGACGAGTTGAACGATTATGCCCGCATCTGCGGCTTGTCGATGTTCAAGCGTGAGAGCATTTGGCACGCCCTGAACCAGCGCGCCATCGCCCGCCGCTTCGCCAAGGAGAACGGTAAACGCTACGAGGACCTGAACCTCATCGTTGCCCACCTGGGTGGCGGCATCTCGGTAGCCGCCCATGACCATGGCCGTGCCGTTGACGTAAACAACGCTTTGGATGGTGAAGGCCCGTTCTCACCCGAGCGCGCCGGCAGCTTGCCTGCTAAAGACCTGGTAAACCTGTGCTTCAGCGGCAAATATACCAAGGATGAGATTCTCAAGATGATCTCTGGTAAGGGAGGCGTATTCTCGCACCTGGGAACTACCGACATGATCGAGGCCGAGAAGATGATGAACAATGGCGACGAGAAAGCCAAGCTCGTTATCAACGCCATGATTTATCACATTGCCAAGGCTATTGCCGAGAAGGGCGCTGTGCTGTGCGGCAAGATTGATGCCATTCTCATCACTGGCGGTATCGCCTACTGGCAGTACATGGTTGACGAGTTGAAGAAACGCATCGACTGGATGGCTCCTGTTCACATCTATCCCGGCGAGGACGAGATGTCAGCACTGGCCGCCAATGCCGAGGCCGTCCTGAAAGGCGAAATCGAAGTCAAGAAATACTAATTTTACTATTGTTAGTCCATTTCTCGCAGATAGAATTAATACTATTTATCAAAAATGGCATTCGCATTTTTGTCTATGCGAATGCCAATTTTGATAGTTGCCGTTAATTGTGAAACCATCACAAGGGAACGATACTGTTTTCGCTATAATTTGCGTTAACGATTTTTACTTTGATATAGGCTAACTTAACTGTCTTGTCTCCGTCCATGATGCGAATGCGAATCACTGGAGTGCGATCAACAGCAGATGTTCCATATTTCTCCTTTACCTTCAAGATTCCGGTTTCAGGATCAAAGTCAACATATTCGGATTGATCAGTTAGGTTGCTGCCACAATAGAAGTTCTTCAAGAGTTCAAGCTTCCACGTAAATCCAAACTCCCTCTCAATGTCACAAGCAATACAGTAATCACTATAAAAGTGTGCCATCACATAATTCCAAATGTTTAACTGACCATTCCATTTGAGTTGAAGATCGCACGTCTCCCCATTATAGTCCTGCATGTAGGTAACAGGATATTCAGGAATGCCAATACAAGGACAGGAATTATCGGCACTATGGAGAACGGTTCGATAGTGGTACTCTTGCCTGGAAGCATTAAATCTAGCTTTATCTGCAATGTGGATATCATTCATGGAAATCGCCTCAACGGCTGCATAATCAGAGGTAACAGTCACACCATCAGTTCGAGTGGCTTGCAACGCTACAACTGAGATGTACTCTTCGGTTGCAGGTGCCCCTGTCACGACTACTTCAACAGTCAGTGTGCCATTGGAATAATTCATAAAATGAGCTTCTGCGTTAAAGTCACTGGAAGCACGTGCATTATGGGCAGAACCATTTCTCTTGTTGTTCGCCTTAATGACAAACCTAAGGTTCTTCAAATCCTCAACATTAGCATTTGCAGGATTCACGTGATACTGTATGTAGGTTTTTCTAGCCTTGTAGGTTTGAGAGCCAAAACCAGAGAACTCCTCAATACCCATGCTACTGCCATTTTGGCCATTGTCCATTCTCGTCATTTGGTAAGGTGAATAACCGAACAAAGCAACACGAAATGCTGGAATTCCGTCAACATAAAGTTCTGGCTGGAAAATTAGACTGGTCAATTGCGGTCTGTTGTTTATGGCAAGTGTGTAGTCAACATAGCCGCTTGTGATTCTGATGTTATACAACTTGAGTTTGGCTCTATCCATGACCACAGTGATTCCTTCAGCAGTGTCTTTCCACGGAATTGAGGTGCGCTCTTTTATCGTACCGTCACTGTTGTAAATATCCCAACAACCAGTTGAGGAATTAGGCACATAGTAAGTACTATGAGCACCATCATTGCTAATTGCATAGTAATCACCCTTTACTCCATCCTTATGCCAGTAACCATCACTACCGACCTTCCAGACGGTAGCACTGGTTAAGTTGGAGATAGTAAAGATGGTGCCATTGGACATCACAACCTCTATGCCATTAGCCGCTTGCCTTACGTCTTCAATTACTGTACCATTGGCTACTAGGTTCTGGATTTGTTCTACAGCCCTGGAGTTATCCTCCCACTGTGTCATTTGCTCATCCAGTACATACTGGATGACGTAGTTAACATCGGCAATATTTACCTCACCATCATTGTTTGCGTCTCCTTCTTTTTTGTTGCTAAGAATAAAGTCAATGACAACGTTAACATCGGCAATGCTAATCTCACCGTCCCCATTCACGTCAACTTTAGAATTGTTTGCCGCTTGAACATTTGGTGCAACATGGAACATTATCTGCATTGAGAGTAAGGAGACAAATAAGTATATTATTCGTTTTTTCATCAATTCTTTGTGGCTTTAAATCTGTTTATTATGATTCTAATAAAAACCGTTTTATGGCGAGAGAACTACTGTTGTAAGCAATAATCCTCTCGCCATCAGCTGGAATGTATTACAGTTTAATTGGATTACTGCGCAGGTGGAAGTCTTTATCAGTACGAATTTGTTCCGTTTTCATGATTCCATCTTCCTCTCTCACTCCATCAGGATTGACTGGCGCTTGCCAAATGTTCAAATCAATCACCCCGTCATTGAAATCATCAGTAATATATGTAGATGGAGTGTATAGTTTGAAATCATCCATGTAATGGTAATGATAATACCACCAACCATATGGATCCATGTCAAATACTACATTGGTTGCATCAGTAAATGTCAAATCACTAAATTGATGCTCTCCCATATACTCACCATTCATATAATAGCGAATAGTGCCATCTTGATCAATCTCTATTCTTTCATCAATCCATTGGTTATATCTAACTGGTGCTATAAACCACTCCTCTCCGGAATCTAATAAAGGTCTTGCTCCCGCACGAATAAAGATACCTAAATGATTCTTATTCCAAGAGCCATCCCAATAGTAAGCATTATGGTAGTTTATTCTAACAGACCTATTGTTATCCAAGATTAAATCAGTCTGTTGATACGCGTATTTTGCACTTCCTCCCCAATAAGAACCGGCATCGCTATTAACAGAGTTTAGCCAATACTTTCTCTCCATCACAATTAGTCCATTATACAGTGGTTTGGTGACGGTGACAGGAAGCATGATGGTGGTTTGGGTGTTGACATCTATGACGGTTACATTGGTGGAGCCCTCGGTAATTCCTTTAAGGGTGATAGTTTCATTTTCACGGTCAAGAGTGAAATCCACAATGCCGACATTGCTGCCCACGCTGTAGCTGCCGCTGCCGTTGAGCATTTCGATGGTGACAGACTCGCCCACGGCAAGAGTCACCGACTTCTGGGAAAGCTTGAAGGGATGCGTCTCCTCCTGTGTGACCACGTTGTCGGCGGCCAAATTCTTGATTTCATCGGCAGTCAACATGCGGTTATAGATGCGCACCTCATCCATCACGCCCTTAAACGGGTACCAGTAGTCCGAGAACTTGCCGAGGTAGAGGTCGTGACTGTTCATCTCAGTGAAGTTGGCATTGATGTCTCGTTGATCCATTAACCTACCGTCAACATACATGCGCGCCTTGGTTTTGCTATAGGTCACAGCAATGTGCACCCACTCATTGAGCTTGTTACCGTCAATCTTATTTTCTGAATTCAACTCCATCCAGTGACTCTGTCCTAACCATGTTGCACCCCATACATGCATGTTGGAGTTATCATTGAGTCCAATCTCCAAAACTGGTCCTGTTCGATCATGGTCTCTTGCAAAAATACAATGTGTACCTCTGCTGCTGTAATTTCCCCAGCCATCCATGCCGGCCCAGTCGAGGGGCTTGACATAGCAGGCAAAGGTGAAGCCGTCGGTGAACTGCAGCGACTGGCTGTTGGGGATGCGGATGTAGCCTGGATGGTTGTAGCCGCCAAAGTGCCAGGCTCCTCCCGTATCACCATTCACACCATGGGTGCTCCACAAGTCATGCACCTCTCCATGATTGCCGTTACCACTGGCGTCACGGGCATCGCCATCAAAGGGGTAATAGGCCACAAGGCCGTCATTAAGGTCCAGATTAGTCTCACTGTCAAGGACAGCACGAATCATAGCAACGATTGTTGCTATATCTATTTGGTCATCAGTGAATGATACTGAACCATTGTTAAGTACCGCCATAATTACAGCAACCACATCACCCACGTCTGCAACGTCATCACCATTAGTGTCATAGTTCGCGCATGACGTACCAGTCAATGTATAGGTCACGGGGTCAATACCATCACCAGCATTAACTGTGAGCAGTGCGGTATGGTCGCCCGAAGCAGTGGGATTATAGTCAACCTTAACGGTCTTGCCTCCATCGGCATTGGCATCGGCAGCACTCACCGAGTTTACCACAGAAAACATCCCGGCATTGGCCCCACTGAGAGAGATGCTCACATCTTGGTCCAAATTCTGACCTACCACCGACAGCGAGGCTGTGTGCTGTGAGTTGGTGTTCACCGTCCCGAACCGCCTGCCCGTCAACTGTGTCGAGAGTGACTTCTCATTTCTCATAGGCGTTAAAACTAAGGCCTGTTGAGAAACAGAAAAATCATAACTTTCAACTGTTAGCAAATAACTATAGTAATAGTTATCACCAACACCACCCCATCCCCAATTCACACTAAATCTGCCATCTTCATCATAGCCATCAAAAATAAAAGCATGACCTGATCCAGACTTCGAATCATCGGCACTATATATAATGGGTAATTGTTCATCTAATTGTTGCCTTAACAACTCATCCCATTCCTCAACAGAATTGAAATTCGCTCTTTGATTTCCAGTATAGTCATATTCAAAATGTTTAGAAACAGCATTTATTATGCCACCCACAGTTGATTCTGTTTCACGAGCTCCATATTCAACTTCACTTGCTATGCCAAGGTCATACATTAGTTTTGCCACCTCATCTATTTGCTCTATGGTATATGTATTGCCATCTGTATAATTATTTTGCATCAAATCCCAGTTATAGTAGGAATTGGCAAAATTGGCACTCATAGTGACCTGATACTTTTCTTCATGCAACAATGCTCCTGTAGGATCGTAAGGATAAGGAACATATTGTGTAACTTCGCTGGTATAACGGTTACTTCCAATGCCAACCTTTGGCCACTTGTGGAATCTCATGATCTGTGCCACAGCAGTCGGTCCGCAACCTGTTAATGCATGTTCTTGATTTTCGTCGTTCCCTCCATAAGCAAAAGGGCATCTTTTGTTATATGGATAACACTGATCCCATTTGGTGGTAAGTAAGGGTCCGACTCTAGTATTGAGTTTTACCGGTTTGCGGGCCTTTACCTCGGGGTGGTCACGCAGGTACTGGAGCTGCCGCTGGTACTCGCCCAGCCACCACTTTGCGTTTTCGGGCAGCGACTCGTAGTCAAACGTGCCGCACGTACTGTAACCCCAAACGGGCACCGTGCGGTCATCGCCACTGACGACAATGAAGCCGCCGTCATCACCGTTATTGAACACATAGTAGTCGGGCTTGCCGTCAACAGAGCGCGCCTGATGGGCGAGCTTGAGGGTTGCCCCGGCCTTGAGGCTGTGGCCGCCCTGGTTGACAAAGTCACGCGCCACGGCCAGGGCACGGTCGGCAGTGACCACCTCGGCCTGGCACAACACGATGGCTGACAACGCCATCAACAGGGATAAAAACATTATTTTCATTTCGATCAATGGTTTTATCGTTAATAATATTACAGGTATTGAAATGTCACAGTGCACCATCACTCACAGCAATCCACATGGGATTCTGTGGCTATGGCATGGTTATAGATTAAATGCACAAAGTCCTTTGAAAAAACGGGGATAGAACTATACACCCATTATCATCGGCAAAATAACAAAAAAAGAATGAGAAAACCAAGAGAAAGTTTAAGAAAATTAAAATCAAAGGATGTGGAGCTGTTGCAGATAGGCGATGGTGCCTGTCACAAGGCCGTAGAGGGACAAAATCAGGATGATGGAGCCGATGATGCGGTTGATGAGCCACATGGAGCGGATGTTGAAATGGGTGCGCACCTTGTCCACAAAGAAGGTGATGACAGCCCACCATGCCAAAGCACCGGCAACGATAAAGAGATAGCCGAGTATGACGTGATAAAACTTGTATTCTGGTAGAGGGAAACTAAATCGAGCGAAAAGCGGTATAATCAGGAACATGATGAGGGGATTGCTCAAGGTGAACAGGAAACCCGTGACCATGTCGCGCCAATGGTCGTTGCGTTGCTCAATGTTTTCCCTGATCTGACTCACGGGGTTGTGCATAATCATATAGCCGGCATAGACGATTAGGATGATACTGCCTATGATTTGCAGCACGTTGACATGATCGGCGATAAAGTCAGTTACCAGGGAAATGCCGAGACCCACCAGCAGACAATAGAACAAATCGCTAAGCGAGGCACCTATTCCAGTGAAGAAGCCAGACTCACGGCCATTATTCAGGGTGCGCTGGACACACAGGATACCTATAGGTCCCATCGGTGCCGACAGGATAATACCTATCGACATGCAACCGACTAATATGGATATGATAGTACCCACTGCTGGAGGTTTAGATTACAACTTGCAAAGATAATAAAAAGTTTTTTAGTTTCCAGTTTATAGTCACTTGTTTTTAGTGCAGATTGACATAAACCGCTGTCAGTTACTTGTTAAAATAGTATTGACGTTTGCCTCGTGTGCGGCCCGCAAAGTCGATAGCATGTGTCGGGCAATGGTGATAGCAGGAAAAACAGGTGGTGCACAGGCCGTTATGCTGCCACTCGGGCGGATTTCCATTAGCGCAGTCGATGTTACCGACAGGGCACACCTGCTGGCACTTACCGCAGCGGATACAGGTGCTGGTATCGACGGTAAATTTAGTATCAGTTACCCAGTGCTTGAGGAAGAAGCCACCCAGCAATCTGCTGTTTGTGCGGGGCCAGCGGCTTTTATTGATGTGCCGCACGCCCTTATTGCGGTTAACGATTTGAGGCAATATCGCCGACAACTCCTCACGAGCCGCAGCTACCTTGCGGGCAGCGCTCTCAGGAGTATCAATCTGGTCGATGAGCGGGAAATTGTAGGTCTCGGGCATAATCACCGAGAAGACACTGTCGAGCGAGACTCCTATCGATTGTAAATCCTCGGTCAAATAATCAAAGGTCAAACCCACATCGTCGCCACAGGTCGCAAACGCATAGCAATACTGACCCTGGTAACCGGTCAAGCGAAGGCGCTTGATAAAGTCCCGCACAATGAAGGGCGGGCGCCAGCCATGAATGGGGAAACAGAAGCCGATGCGCTCATCGGCAGTCAGTTGATAATCATAATTACCCTTAACAACCGCATCAGCTATTGAAATTAGACGGTCATCGGTAGCTTGAGCCAATTGTGAAGCAACAAACCCTGTGTTACCTGTTCCGCTGAAATATAATATCATGATCGTTATAGTAAATCTTAGCAATAATGGTCACTTGCTGCCTGCGCGACAGTTCCCCAGGGTTGGTTCCCGGAGCGCCCTCAGGTACAGTCAAGCCACGCTCGGCATAAAACTTCAGCCAATAGTCAGTCACTTGCCCTGACTTGTCATGAAATGACATCGAGATTGGTTCGAAAATGAGTGCCCCATGATGATTGACATAATTCATCTGTACCAATTCGCTGCAATACAGGGCACTATCTCCAGGCATATAGAGGTCATCATAGGGCTTACCCACCATCGCAAGACAATGCTTTATCGACCTATCAAAGTCCACATCAACACTTACCCTGCCGAGTAACAAGCGGGGGTTTTCAAGCAAGAACGAGTTAATGGGTGTGAGTTGTACGGCAGGTTTTACAGCTTCGATGACATACAGCAATCCTTCTTCCCCGCCTATACGGTGAACAATGCCCACATGGTCGATGGGCAGTTCCTCTACCCCACTGGTCACAGCGGTTATTGCATTGGCCGAATCCGGGCAACAGAAAAGCAGATCGCCTTCACGCAGATTATTCATCCACTGGCCCTCGAGCGGTAATGAAAAGCACAATGCCCAAATAATGGCGAAGAGTTTAATACCACGTGACACCATTGTTGATGCTGGAATGTTTGTCATATTTCACATCCTGCAGAATCGACGACTTGACTGCAATGTGGAAGTTATAACTCTTGTATGGACCAACGGGCACGAAGCTGGCACTCATCTCAAAGCAGTGCATCTGACGCGAGATACTGCAATTCATGTAGGCAATCTTGTGGGTGTCGAAGTTGTAGCTTGCCGATGCCGACAGCGACCAGTTTTTTGTTGGTCGGATGCTGGCATTCATGCTCAGGTTCTGTGTCCACTTGCCATTATACTCGAGCTTATCGTAGTTAAATGTGCCGTATCCGTAAGACAGCGAATAATTGACAGTCAAGCTCCAAGGACAATCCCACTTGGCATACCCATTGATGAGCTCCAAATCGGTGGTGGGGCCAGTCGCGTTGGTATCCTCATCTTCTTGGTTATCATTATCCTTTTTGATATTGTCTTGTGGAGGCTTGTTCTGGTCATTAGTCTTGTCCTTATCCTTCTTACGCTTGAACGTATCGTTGTTAAACGTATAGGAGAAAGAGGTGCCCGTACTTGAAAGGCGTCCCCAGCCGCCACCATTGAACAGGCGCAACTTGTTGATCCTTACAGGTGCACCAGATTCGTTGAGACCATATTTATAGACATCCCAAGTCGCACTCAAGTTAAGGTTAAATCCCTTGGTGAGACGCAACATGATGCTTGTGTTCAGGTTACTCCACTTCAAGGAGTCGGCAGCAAGGTTACAGGACTGGCTTAATGTAAAGTTTTCGATGAGCGAAATTTTCTTGAAACCAGTGCTGTCGTTGTCGCTCTTGACCTTTGCCTCCAGGTTGTTGGCTATATTGAAAGAAATGGTCCCTGATTTGCCCGAGGGCGCACCACCAAACAGTCCATGCTGGAAATAATTGTATCGAGAATTGTGATGTCTGCCAGCATTATCCACATAATCCAAATTACCGTAATACCCCCAGAATGGATCACTAAAGTCGGGTGCTGCCGAGAAAGAGATGGAGGGAGACATCACGTGGCGCACGGTTTGCAACTTTTCACTGATTTTTCCCAAGAACTTCAATGGCGTGAAAAAGCCGTAAATCTTGGTGCTAAGCGTAACAGCAAAACTAAAGTCAAAGATGTTATAGAAACTGTAAGTGGTATCACGCACCACAGCACTTGCGTTGGGATCCCATTGTTGTCGTATCTTGCTGGTGTACATACGGTCATTCATGTTGATGCTCGGAGTGATGTTGAAATACTTCATCACGTTGAATGTTGCCTGAATGGGAACCGAGTGACTCATGCCGTTACGCCAGTCCTTGACAAGACTCTTGTGCAGGAATTCGTTCTGCTTGGCCGTCAATGAGTTTTGGAAACGGCCCGTATAACTAACCTTGATTTTCTCATACCATCGCTCATCACCTACCGACCGTTTGCGCTTGAACGGTGCCGTCTGAGTCATGCTAATCGTGAAATTAGGGAATGACACGGTTAACGTGGAATCGGCGGTACGTTGTGAGATATTGGCCGTTGACGATATAGTCCACTTGCTGTTGGGAATCTTATAGGTCAAGTTCACCGTGCTGCTCTTTGTGTTCTCGGTAAAGGCATTGGTGTAGTAGGTGTTCAAGCTGTTGCGGGCATAACCTGTCGTGGCAAAGTTCACGCTTGCCGAGAAAGTCAGGAAAGGATTGGCTTTTTGGTTCTGGCTATGACTCCACAACACTTGGAAGTTCTTAATCTTGTTGTAGTCAGGGTCGTCCTTCTGGCCAGTTACAGTTGTCAAGTAATTGACGCTGAAAGAGCCGGAATACTTATATCGGCGAGAATAAGATGATTGAGCCGACAAGCCCCACGACCCACGAGTGTAAATTTCACCTGTTATAGCAAGGTCGGCATGTTCACTCAATGCCAGGTAGTAACCACCGTTACGCAAATAGAAACCCCTATTATAGTCCTCACCAAAGGTGGGCACCAGGATACCACTCTGGTATTTCTCGCTGAAGGGGAAAAAGCCAAAGGGCACAGCAATGGGCAAAGGCAGGTCCTCAAGCACCATATAAGCAGGTCCTGTCACCACGTTCTTCTTGGGTTTAACCTTGGCTTTAGTTAACTGGAAGTAAAAATGGGGATGATCATGATCATCACAGGTAGTGTAGCGGCCATCCTTGATATAGTAGTAATCATCCTCGGTCTTTTTGGTGATGCCTCCGGTGAGAAAACCCTCGCCTTGCTCGGTGACGATATCGGTGATATATCCGCGCTTGGTCTTGAAGTTGTACTTCATTATTTTGGACTCATACTCACCACTATTGTCCTTAAAGACGGGGTTGCCCTTAAGCTCGCCCACGCTATCGGCCACACCGATGGCTTGAACCTGGCTACTGTCCATATCCATGCTGATTTGGGCAGCACTCATGTCAATATCACCATACAGGATTTTACCACTGCCATACATCATTGCATGATTACGGCCTAACAAAATGATACTGTCCTTGGCACTGAACTCCACCACATGGTCCAAATCCACCATTTCCCTGACAAAACGGCTGGCTTGCCCTTCATTTGAGCTGAGGGCAGATTGGGGAGCGTTAAGTGAATCGCCTTCGGCCTTGACAACAGAGTCCACGGCCTGATTCAAATCCACCGTCGTGACTTGACCATGTGAAAAAGCAGGCAGCAAGGTGATTGCCGCAATCAATGCCAACATAATATGGAGACTCCTAGTAGTCAATGTCCAATTATTCAGTTTCAACCTGCAAAATTAATGCAAATCTACAGCACTACAAGCAAGTTTTTGTTTTATTATCTTTTTTTAGTAGGCTATTGATGACAACATAACAACTTTTTGTTAATTTTGCGGATTATAACAACTAATAACTATTCGCAATATTATGTATAACGTCAAGTCTAACCATGCCGATGAGTTCATCGACGACAGCGAAATACTGGAAACACTGGCTTATGCCGAGAAAAACAAGAGTAACCGAGCTCTAATTGAAAAGATTATCGATAAAGCGGCCTTGTGCAAGGGTCTTACTCACCGTGAGGCAGCAGTTCTGCTCGACTGTGACCAACCCGACCTGATTGAACGCTACGAGCAACTGGCAAAAGATGTAAAACGTCGCTTCTACGGCAATCGCATCGTGATGTTCGCACCACTTTACCTTTCGAACTATTGCATCAACGGTTGCGTGTATTGCCCCTACCACGCCAAGAATAAGACCATTCCTCGTAAGAAACTGTCCCAGGATGAGATCCGGTCCGAAGTCGAGGCACTGGTCAAGATGGGACACAAACGCATAGCCCTTGAGGCTGGCGAGCATCCCGTAATGAACCCGCTTGAGTATATTCTCGAGTCAATCCACACCATCTATGACACCAAGGTGGGTAATGGAGAAATCCGCCGCCTGAACGTCAATATTGCCGCTACCGAGGTTGAGGCCTACCAAAAACTCAAGGCTGCCGGCATCGGCACCTACATCCTGTTCCAGGAAACCTATAACCGTAAGAATTACGAAGCATTGCACCCGACGGGTCCAAAAAGCAACTACTGCTATCACACCGAGGCCATGGACCGTGCTCAACTGGGTGGCTGTGATGACGTGGGCATCGGCGTACTCTACGGCTTGACGACCTACCGTTATGATTTCGTGGGTCTGCTGATGCATGCCGAACATCTTGAGGCCCGTTTTGGCGTAGGTCCCCACACCATCAGCGTGCCGCGCATCTGCCCCGCCGAGGACATCTCACTTGATGAGTTCCCCGATGTGTTGCCCGATGACATCTTCTGCCACATCATCGCCGTTATCCGCCTGGCTGTGCCCTATACCGGCATGATTATCTCCACCCGTGAGAGCCAGAGCGTGCGCGCCAAGGTGCTTGACCTGGGTGTATCACAGATCAGTGGTGGCAGCCGCACCAGCGTCGGTGGTTACACCACAGTTGAACGACATGACGAGACTGCACAATTTGACGTGAGTGACACGCGCACCCTCGACGAGGTCATCAACTGGTTGCTGTCGATTGGTTACCTGCCCAGTTTCTGCACTGCATGCTACCGTTCGGGCCGCACCGGTGACCGCTTTATGGAATTGTGCAAGGCCGGCAAGATTGGCAACATATGCACCCCCAATGCCTTGATGACCCTCAAGGAATACCTGATGGATTTTGCCAGCGAGGACACTGTCGCCAAGGGCGAAGCTCTCATCAAGGATGAATTGGCCAAATTGACCAACGAGCGTGTCCGTGAGATTGCGACACAGCACCTCATTGAGATTGCCAATGGCAAGCGAGACTTCTACTTTTAATCAGACTCCGCACAGCGAGCGCTTGCACATTGCGTTGTTCGGTCGACGCAATGTAGGCAAATCTTCGCTCATCAATGCCCTCACTGGGCAGCAGGTCGCTATCGTCAGCGATGTGCCAGGCACCACGACCGACCCTGTTGTCAAGGCAATGGAAATACTGCCGATGGGGCCCTGCGTGCTCATTGACACAGCCGGATTTGATGACATGGGCAAGGTGGGTGACCTGCGCACCGAACGCACCCGCGAGGTCATCAAGCAAGCCGATATCGCAATACTTGTCACCGATGGAGTTTCTCTTTCCGATGAAAGCAATTGGGCTGGTCTGCTCAAGCAGGCTGGCGTGCCTTATGTGGCCGTGCTCAACAAGGTAGACTTGATGGAAACTCCGCCCCCTGCCCTACTCGACGACATTGCAAAAGCCCTTGGATGTGAGGTGATTGCCGTGAGCGCCCATCGTGGTGACGGACTCGACTTATTGCGCAAGACTCTCGCCGGGATGGTGCCCGATAATGAAAAGCGCTCATTGACAGGCAACCTCGCACATGCTGGCGACACCGTGCTACTGGTCATGCCTCAAGACTCCCAGGCTCCCAAAGGGCGCCTGATCTTGCCGCAAGTGCAAACCTTGCGCGACCTATTGGATAAGGGTTGTACCGCCGTTTGTTGCACGACAGATGATATCGACCGTACATTAGCCACGCTGCGAGAGGCGCCTCAGCTTATCATCACCGACTCCCAGGTGTTTGACATTGTGGAAAAGAAAAAGCCTGAGGCCACCCGGCTTACCTCGTTCTCTGTCCTCATGGCTGCATACAAGGGCGACATCAATTACTTTGTGGAAAGCGCGCCTGCCATCGACCGGCTGACAGAACAGTCACGTGTGCTCATTGCCGAGGCTTGCAGCCATGCTCCGCTAGCCGAGGATATCGGGCGTGAGAAAATCCCCCGCATGCTGAGGCAGCGTTTTGGAAAAGGCCTGGAAGTGGATATTGTTGCCGGTAAAGATTTCCCTGATGCCTTAACCGGGTATGATCTCGTTATACATTGTGGTGCCTGCATGTTCAACCGGCGTTTCATGCTGCAGCGCGTGGAGCAATGCCGCCAGCAAGGCGTGCCGATGACCAATTACGGCATCACCATCGCCCACATTAAGCACATTCTCGGAAAGGTGTCCCTACCCTAAATAAGAGTAATAATTTAGCAATTAATTATTTACATCAAGATGCGATGAGAAGTCACAGGATTGACTTGTCACGATACTTGGTGTGAAGCAGTTCGTGAGCCTTATCATGTAAGGGCTCTCCAAGGAACTCGCGGTAAAGGCGCTGAATAACAGGGTTTTCATGGCTCTTGCGCAGTTTCTTGCCCACATCCTCGCTATAGATGGCGCGCTGGCGGGCCTTGATGACCTCAATGTCGCCATGGTGGTAGGGCTGACCTGTTCCACCAATGCAGCCACCCGGGCATGCCATCACCTCAATCACATGGTAGTCCAGCTCTCCTGCACGCAATTTATCCATAATGATACGGGCATTGGCCAACGTGTTGACCACGCACACTTTCAATTCAAAACCGTCAAGATCGATGACGGCCTCTCTAATACCATTAAGCCCTCTCACTTCATCAAACTCGATGCGCGGCAGAGGCCTTCCGGTAAACTCCTCATAAACAGTACGCAAAGCGGCCTCCATGACACCACCTGTCGTACCAAAAATAGCGCCTGCACCCGAGGAATCACCCAGGGGATGGTCAAATTGGCCGTCGGCCAGACGCCCAAAGTCGATATTCATTCGCTTAATCAGTTCAGCCAACTCGATGGTTGTAATGGAGTAATCCACATCGGGATTGCCATCGGTGATGAACTCATCGCGGGCACACTCATATTTCTTTGACAGGCACGGCATGATCGACACCACCACCAGTTTCTCCCGTGGTATTCCCATGCGCTGCGCCCAATAGGTCTTGAGCACAGCACCGAGCATTTGGGCCGGAGACTTGCATGTCGATGGGTACTCACGCAGGTCAGGATAATCGTTTTCAAAGAAGTTGACCCAGGCCGGGCAGCACGAGGTGGTAATGGGAATTCTCACCGTCTTGTCCCCTGCCATGAATTTCCTGATGCGGTCAACAATCTCGGCTGCTTCCTCAACAATTGTGATATCGGCGCCAAAGTCGGTATCGAACACATAGTCAACGCCCACCTTGCGCAGGGCCGAAATCATCTTGCCTGTGACGATGGTGCCTGGCGGCATGCCAAACATCTCACCCAAGGCATAGCGCACGGCTGGTGCCGTCTGGGCTACCACAATCTTATCGGGGTCGGCGACATCAACAAGGAGATCCTCAACATAGTTGCGCTCATTAAGCGCCCCTACAGGCCCGTAAACGGCATCGAACTTACACTTGGTTGAACAATGACCACAGCAGGTACACTTGTAGGGATTAACCACATGAGGTTGGCGCAGGTCACCCACAACAGCATGGCTGGGACAATTACGCTTGCAGGCACCACAGCCCTTACACTTGTCGGCATCAATCGTATAGGACATCACCGACAAAAACTTCTTGCCGCCTATCTCATAGATGTAGTCATGCAACATCGCATCCATCGACAACTGCTTGGGCTGGGAACTCCAGTGCTTGGCATCGTCCACAAGCTGGTGGGCAGCAAAGTCCACATACTGCAAACGTTCAAGCAGTTTTCCACCGATAATGTGTGTCGAAACGATATCCTCCACATCCTCGGGACGAACGTGGACATAGGTTGTGTTCTCGGGCATTATCCTCACGATAGGCCCCTTAGCACAAAAACCGAAACATCCTGTAGCCACCACATCGACACGGCTTCCTAACCCGTGCTCACCAATCACCCTGATGAAATTATCAATGATTTTGAGACTGCCTGAGGCGTAGCACGCCGACCCACAGCAGCACAAGATCTGCACATGATTATTAGCTGTCAGCCCATAGGTTGGCAGTGATTGGCTAGTTGACTCATTATTCAGTGAATCCATTGGCAGCTTGTTGATTATTCCAGTTTGACTACAAGTGGCAGCAACTAATGTTATCAATTTCGGTCACAAAGTTACATTTTTTTGCTGACTTTACAAAAATGGCAAGCAATTTATTGTCACGAAAGAACCACTATTCTATAATAGCATGGCAGGATACCCCATTAAGGATATCCTGCCATTATACAGAAGTGATTAAGTCAATGCGGACGATTAATCATTAGCAGCCACGTCGTCAAGAATCTTGCGCACGTCCTTGACATCAAGACGGCCATATACGTGCTCGCCGATCATGACAACAGGAGCAAGACCGCAGGCACCCACGCAACGCAGGCAGTCCAGCGAGAACTTGCCGTCGGGGGTAGTCTCGCCCACCTCGATGTTGAGGATGCGCTTGATTTCCTCAAGCAGACGCTCTGAACCGCGAACATAGCAAGCGGTACCCAAGCACACTGAAATCGGGTGCTTGCCCTTGGGGGTCATGGTGAAGAACGAGTAGAACGTCACCACGCCATAAACCTTGGATGCGGGCACGCCCAGCTTGCGGGCGATAATGCGCTGCATCTCCTCGGGCAGATAGCCGTGCAGAGCCTGGCACTCGTGCAACACGTTAATCAATTCACCGGGCTTATTGCCGTGCTTGTCGCAGATCTCCTCGACCTGTTGAACTACGGTACACGCCAGTTTGATTTCTTCTTTCTTCTTCATATCGTTATTGATGTTTTGTGTCGATTAATGAATGCTCTTATCAAAATAGTGCGTGTGAAGCAGGTGATGTGATTTCTCACCACAGGGCTCACCCAGGAATTCCTTATAGAGCTTCTGGATGTCGGGGTTCTCGTGGCTCTTGCGCAGTGCCTTGCCCTCGTCCTCGCGGTAAACGGCGGCGGCGCGGGCCTTGAGAATCTCGATGTTGCCGTGGTGGTAGGGCTGGCCAGCACCACCGATGCAACCGCCGGGACATGCCATCACCTCAACCACATGGTAGTTGAGTTTGCCGGCACGCAGGGCGTTCATCACTTTGCGAGCGTTGCTCAAGGTGTGGACCACGCAGACCTTCAGCTCGAAGCCGTTAAGGTCGATAGTAGCTTCCTTGATGCCCTCGAAACCACGCACGTCGTTGAACTCGAGGTGCGGCAGGGTCTTGCCTGTGTGTACCTCATAAACAGTGCGCAGAGCAGCCTCCATCACACCGCCGGTGATGCCGAAGATGACACCAGCACCAGTCGATTCGCCGAGGGGCGAGTCAAAGTCGCTCTCGGGGAGGTTTGCAAAGTCAATGTTGGCACGCTTGATCAGGCGACCGAGCTCACGGGTCGAGATGCTGTAATCCACATCGGGATTGCCATCCACCTTGAACTCCTCACGGCCGGCCTCATACTTCTTGGCCAAGCAGGGCATAATCGAAACAACGACGAGTTTCTCGCGGGGGATACCCATCTTCTCGGCCCAGTAGGTCTTGGCAATAGCGCCGAACATCTGAGCGGGCGACTTGGCAGTCGAGGGATAGTCAAGCAGATCGGGGAACTCGTGCTCGTAGAAGTTAACCCAAGCGGGGCAGCAAGAGGTCATGATAGGCAACTTCACGTCCTTATCACCGGCCAGGAACTTGTTGAGGCGTTGCAGGATCTCGGTGCCTTCCTCCATGATGGTAAGGTCGGCAGCGAAGTCGGTGTCAAACGCATAGTCAAAGCCGAGGTCGCGCAAAGCGGTAGCCAGCTTGCCAGTCACGATGGTGCCGGGCTTCATGCCGAATTCCTCGCCCAGTGCGAAACGTACGGCGGGAGCAGGCTGAGCGATAACCACCTTGTCGGGGTTGGTGAGGTCGTCCATGAGCTGGTTGGTGTAGTCATGCTCGGTGAGGGCGCCAGTGGGACATACGGCAACACACTGACCGCAATAGGTACAGTTGGTGTCGGTGAACATCTTGTCGAAGGTGGGAGCGATGGTGGTGTTGAAACCACGGCGGATAGCGCTCAGCACGCCTACCGACTGAACATTGTTGCAGACGCTCTCGCAACGGCGGCAGTAAACGCACTTCTCCATGTTACGGGAGATTGCGGGGGTGAGCTCTTGCTTGCGCTCGCTCTGTTCGCCACCATTGTAGGGCATTTGACGGATGTTAAAGCGCATTACCAGGCGCTGCAGCTCACAGTCACTGCACTTGGGGCAAGTCAAGCAATCGTTGGGATGGTCGCTAAGCATGAGCTCGGCAACGGTCTTGCGGGCGCGGATAACGCGGGCGCTGTTGGTGTGAACCACCATACCTGGGGTCACGCGGGTAGCGCATGCGGGAGCCAGGTTGCGGCGACCTTCGATCTCCACAACACAAATACGGCACGAGGCGGGCATATTCTGTACACAAGTGCCCTCAAGGTCGATGTGGCACAGGGTGGGAATGCTGATGCCCACGGTCTTGGCGGCATCGAGCAGCATGGTCCCTGCGGGAACTGTAACCTCGTGTTTATCAATCGTCAGAGTGATCATATTCTTTTCTTCCATGATGCTATCGAAATTTAATAAACCGAGATGGCGTCGAAGCGGCAATTGGACTTACACATACCGCAGCGGATGCACTCGAAGGGGTTAATAATGTGAGGCTTACGAATGTCGCCCATGATGGCGTTGGCGGGGCACTTGCGGGCGCAGGCACCACAACCCTTACACTTGGAGGCTTCAATGCTGTAGGTCACGAGGGCCTTGCACTGCTTAGCGCGGCAGGTGTGCTGTTTCACATGCTCAACATATTCGTCCCAGAAGTTGTTAATCGTCGATAACACGGGATTGGGAGAAGTCTGACCCAGGCCGCACAGGGCGGTATCCTTGATGATTTCACCCAGTTCTTTGAGGCGGTCCAAATCCTCCATGGTGCCCTTACCCTCGGTGATGCGGGTCAGGATCTCAAGCATACGCTTGTTGCCGATACGGCAGGGGGTACACTTACCGCAGCTCTCGTCACAGGTGAACTCAAGATAGAACTTGGCCACACTTACCATACAGTCGTCCTCGTCCATGACAATCATACCGCCAGAGCCCATCATCGAGCCAGCAGCAGTAAGGTGCTCATAGTCGATGGGAGTGTCAAGGTGCTTCTGAGTCAAGCAGCCACCCGAGGGGCCACCAGTCTGAACAGCCTTGAATTCCTTACCGTTCTTCACGCCACCACCGATGTCGTAGATGATCTCGCGCAGGGTGGTACCCATGGGAACCTCGATAAGGCCCACATTATTAATCTTACCAGCCAGAGCGAACACCTTGGTGCCCTTGCTCTTCTCGGTACCAATCGAGGCAAACCAGTCGGCGCCCTTGGTCAAGATGATAGGCACGTTGGCGAGCGTCTCAACGTTGTTCACGTTGGTGGGCTTCATATTGTAACCAGCCTCGGCAGGGAAGGGCGGCTTCAGGGTGGGCTCACCACGCTTGCCTTCCATCGAGTGGATCAGCGCGGTCTCCTCACCGCAGACGAATGCGCCAGCACCGTAGCGGATTTCAATGTCAAAGTCAAAGTCGGTACCCAGGATTCTCTTGCCCAGCAAACCGTACTCGCGAGCCTGCTGGATAGCAATCTTCAGGCGGTGTACAGCCAGGGGATACTCGGCACGGATGTAGATAAGACCCTTGTGGGAGTTAATGCAGTAACCGCAGACGGTCATTGCCTCGATCACCGAGTTGGGGTCACCCTCCATGATGGAGCGGTCCATGAATGCACCGGGGTCGCCCTCGTCGGCATTGCAGACCACATATTTCTCGTCGGCTTCATAGCCACGGGCAAAGCCCCACTTCATACCGGTGGGGAAGCCAGCGCCACCACGTCCGCGCAGACCTGAGGCCTTTATGACCTCAATCACCTCTTCGGGGGTCTGGTTGAGCAATGCGTTGGCAATACCCTGATAACCGTCACGGGCAATGTACTCCTCGATGTTCTCGGGGTCAATCAGACCGCAGTTACGCAAAGCGATACGCATCTGCTTGCGATAGAAGTCCATGTGCTTGCTGTCGCTCACCGTCTTGTTGGTCTTGGGGTCAACATAGAGCAGACGCTCCACGCGACGGCCACCAATGAGGTGTTCCTTGACGATTTCAGCAGCATCCTCGGGCTTCACTTGGGTGTAGAAGGTGTTGTCGGGCATGATCTTAACGATCGGGCCCTTCTCGCAGAAACCAAAGCAACCGGTGGTGATGACATCAACCTTGTCGGCAATGCCGTTCTCCTCACAGATGGCTTTCAGGTTATCAACGATTTTATGGCTGTCGGATGCTTTACAACCGGTACCGCCGCAGCACAGCACCTGCAGATGCTCGGCTCCAGTTGCAAGACCACAACACTGCTCTGACGTGGAGTCAGAACTTTCCTCACGCAGCGCCAATGCTTGTTGCGCACGCTTCCTCAAGTTATTGAGGTCGTTAATAGAAAGTATTTTCACGTTGTTGATAATGAATTAGTTATTGTTGTTATAAATTGATTTAGGTTATATGCTTGGTTTTCGGGGTGTAAAATTACCGCCATTTTTTGGATTACAGAAATTTTTCGACAAATATTTATTCAAAACAGTAATTTTTGACTCAGTTTTCAGTATATGAGCTTATAACCAACGGGCTAAAGGCCATAAAAAAGGCTGGCACCCCACGATGGAAGGGATGCCAGCGGCTTAACGATTTTGATTAGGATTTACTCCTCGGTCTTGGGCTCATCCTTGGCGCCCTCGTTCTGCTCGAGCTGAGCCTTCAGGGCAGCCAGGTCGGTCACGTCGCCCAGAGTGGTCTTCTCGACCTGGGGAGCGGCGGGAGCAGCCTCGGCAGCGGGCTTGGCGGCAGCAGCCTGACGGCGTGCGTTGCGAGCCTCCTTGCGCTGCTCATCTTCAAAGATGCGGCTGTGCGACAGGATGATGTGCTTTGCCTCCTTGTTGAAGTCGATCACCTTGAACATCAGGGTCTCACCCTGCTTGGCCTGGGTGCCGTCCTCCTTGGTGAGGTGCTTGGGAGTAGCGAAGCCTTCAACACCGTAGGGATCCAGACGGATCTGGCCACCGCGCTCAGTGAGCTCGCTGATGGTGCCCTCATGAACACTACCCTTGGTGAAGATGGTCTCATAGGTCTCCCAGGGATTCTCCTCGAGCTGCTTGTGGCCCAGGCTCAGGCGACGGTTCTCCTTGTCGATGTCAAGAACGACAACGTCGATGGGAGCCTCAACCTTGGTGAACTCGCTCGGGTGCTTGATCTTCTTGGTCCAGGACAGGTCACTGATGTGAATCAGACCCTCAACGCCCTCTTCCATCTCAACGAAGATACCGAAGTTGGTGAAGTTGCGAACCTTGGCGGTGTGCTTGCTGCCAACAGGGTATTTAACCTCGATGGTGTCCCAAGGATCATTGGTCAGCTGCTTAACACCGAGCGACATCTTGCGGTCCTCGCGGTCCAGAGCCAGGATAACGGCCTCGACCTCATCGCCCACCTTCATGAAGTCCTGTGCAGGACGCAGGCGCTGTGACCAGCTCATCTCGCTCACGTGAATCAGGCCCTCAACACCGGGAGCCACCTCAACAAATGCACCGTAGTCGTACATAACGACAACCTTGCCCTTGATGTGGTCGCCCACCTTGAGGTCGGGATCCAGAGCATCCCAGGGATGCGGCTGAAGCTGCTTCAGACCCAAAGCGATGCGGTTCTTCTCCTCATTGAAGTCGAGGATAACCACGTTGAGCTTCTGCTCGGGTTGAACGATGTCGGCGGGATTGTTTACGCGACCCCACGACAGATCGGTGATGTGAATCAGACCGTCCACGCCACCCAGGTCGATGAACACACCGTAGTTGGTGATGTTCTTGACGGTACCCTCGAGTACCTGACCCTTCTCGAGCTTGGACATGATCTCTTTCTTCTGCTGTTCCAGCTCGGCCTCGATGAGAGCCTTGTGGCTGACAACAACATTGCGGAAGTCCTGATTGATCTTCACGATCTTGAACTCCATGGTCTTGTCAACGTAGTCATCATAGTTGCGGATGGGGCGTACGTCGATCTGCGAACCGGGCAGGAAGGCCTCGATGCCAAATACATCGACGATCATACCACCCTTAGTGCGGCACTTGATGTAACCCTTGATGATCTCGTTGTTCTCAAGCGCTTCGTTAACGCGATCCCAGCTCTTGGCCTGACGAGCCTTGCGGTGCGACAGCACGAGCTGACCCTTCTTGTCCTCACGGTTCTCTACATACACTTCCACAGTGTCACCCACCTTGAGGTCGGGGTTGTAACGGAATTCGCTAACGGGAATGATGCCGTCCGACTTAGCACCGATGTTAACCACAACCTCGCGCTTGTTAATCGAGATTACAGTACCTTCGGTCACTTCATCCTCCTGGAACTTGTTCAGGGAGTTGTCGTAGGTTTTTTCCAGTTCTTCAAAAGATTTGTCTCTTTTGGTCTCGCCTTTCTCATAGGCGTCCCAATCAAAATCGGCGATTGGAGAATTTTTTAATTCTTCGCTCATTTAAATTGTTAATAATAAGTTAGTTAAACAGCCTTTTCGGACACGTTCCCGAAAAGCGCGACTGCAAAGGTACAACAAAATTCCTGATCCACAAGCAATAAACCCACAATTTTCACTGAAAACAACAGATTTTTTAGGATCACTTGCAAAAGGCTGTGTTATAGCATGGATTGTCATGGGCTGGGTATGGTTGATTGCCGGATGGGATTACGGTGGCAGTGCCCCACCCACGGGAGTTTTTAATAGACAATGGCAAGTGTCAGGATAGCCTGACGTGAGTGGCCCTCTTACGAGGCCCGTCCAATTGTAGACTTATTCCCCAGGCCCCACTGACCTACGGCCAGTGCGCCCTGGGGTTAGTGCAAGTCAAGGCCGTCGGCCTTGTCGAGGTGTACGACCTGACTACAGTGCCCAGCCTTTTTCCGCTGATCCACTTTTTACCACGGGACATGGTGCGACTGGTTGAGGGTGGGTCGGAAGTGTTAATGAATTGTTAATACCGTGGGATAACTTGCTGGTGGCCATGGCTGAGCCGTGGCATAGTGGACTCGCCTTGCCTTCCTTGCTTTCCTTGCCTTCCTTGCTTTCCTTGCCTTCCTTGCTTTCCTTGCCTTCCTCGCTGGGCTTGCTTTCCTCGCTGGCCTTGCTGGAGGGGATGGGGTCGAGGAGGTGGAGGCGGTGGATCTGGTCGAGGAGGGCGGCGTCGCGGGTGTGACGCTTGAGCTGGGTGTGCCGTGCCTTGACCTGGGCGAGGAGGTCGCTGGTGGGGATGTCCTGGCCGGGCTGGATGATGTCGTCGATGATGGTGCGCAGCGTGTCGTCGTCGATGCCTGAGGGTGCGGACTTGGCGGTGGGCGTGGTCTCTTGCGGGAGGTTGTCGGGCCCGATGGTGAAGTGGAACTGGGAGTGGTCGGGGAGGACGCGCAGGTCGTATCCGCTGATGTGTCGCACGGTGGTGACCTCGCGGACGGTGGAAAGGGAGAAGATGTCGTTGGCGCTGGTGAACAGCAGTTTTCCCAGTTCGCCTGCTGTGCAGGCCTTCTTGCCGATGTGGTTGTAGCCGATGAGCAGGAAAGCGGTGTCGGTGTGGTTGACGGCATCGCGGACGACGCGGTTGAACTCGCCGGCCACACGTGTCCCGCAGTAGGGCATGAAGTGGTCGATGTCGTCGATGACGACCAGTTGCGGATTGAGGCTGTTGATGAGCTGCTCGATGTGGCGGTTGAGCCACCAGTGGTCGTCTCGTTGTCCGCCGAGGATGTCGAGGCAGGTGTAGTGGAGGGCGTTGCCTGCGGCAACGTGCTGTGACAGCTCGCGGTAGATTGCGGCGGCGACGTGGGGGCCGTTGTGGGTGTCAATCCACAGGACGCTGCAGGTGGTTGGACGCTTCTTGTCGGCGATGGCATCGCCGAGTACTTGACGACCCTGACGCTGCTGGGAGAGGACCTGGATGGCGAGGAGCTTGGCGAAGTGGTGCGCGCGGCAGGTTTCGCGGCCAGTGAGGTAGGTGACGTGGTGCTGCCGCAGGTAGGGCTGGCCGTTGATGGTGACCAATGGCTTGACTGAGAACTGGCTGAGGTCGGTGTTGCTGGTGAACTGGCATGCGCTCCAGGCCTGGTCGTAGCCCTGGGCGTTGTTCTGGCGATAATAGTTGATTTCCATGGTGTTTTTCTATTGGTTTTAAATTGTTGTTATTACTGGTGCGAGCCAAAGGCTCGCAATACATTGACATGAGGGGCGCCTCATGCTGGCGGTTGTGGTGCAAAGGTAGTGAATTTTTTGGGGTTTGTCAAGAGGTTGAGGGGATTTTTCACGAGGGATGTTGAGCTAACATAGGATTTTACAGGTGATACTATAATTTTTTGTAAAATTGTTTTGCATATTTCAAGAATTCTTGCGAGATTTGCATACGAGATATGTGAATGATAGCTCCAATTATTGATAAACATATATAAACACATATAAATCAATAAGATATATAACACTCTAAAGTATCATAATAAGTCCTTTTTGTCTTAATAACTATTATATTTATTTAAAACAACAATCGTTATGATGAATCAACAACACTTTTTCTTGCTATTATTACTGATGGCTATAGCAACGACTGCTCAAGCCAGCAACCCGGTTCCTGTTGTCAATGGACCCAGCTATACTGAAACCGATACAGTTGAACTTGAAAGGTTATATAGTCCGTCAATGAGTCTAGATTGGGACAGCGATCACTTCGCTCATATCACCATCAAAGACTATAACGACCCTCCTGCCATTATTTATTATAATGTGAATGGAGGAGATTGGAAAGAATACAGCGAGGTTCTAGTTTTTACAGAGGAAGGAGATTACATTGTCCAGGCTTATTGTGACGGCATCACTGGCTTTGCTCCCAGTCTTGTTTGTATTCAAACTTTTACAGTTGCTTTTCCATCACCAGTTCTACAGTTCATGAAAGATGGCATCTTCTACAACGTCAAAGCTGGTAATGAAGTGGCCGTTGCATCGAGCCACCCCGACAGCAGTTATAGCGGCCATATAGAAATTCCCTCGACCGTCACTTATCAAGGTCAGGAATATACTGTCACATCCATTGGCGCATCAGCATTTGCTGACTGTACCGGGTTAACGGCCATCACTATACCCGAAGGCCTCAAAACGATTGGTGGCTATGCTTTTGCCGGCTGCACTGGCTTAACCACTCTCACCTTACCCAGTTCCATCACCCATATCGACGATTGGGCCTTTACAGGTTGTTCAAACATCCGCAGTGTGACCAGCCTTGCAACAACCCCTCCCGAGATTGGCTATTACACCTTTGAGGATACTTGGGTCGAAGATGAAACTCTGAATAACGCTGTTTACCGATATGCCACACTGCGTGTGCCACAAGCCTCACTTGTCGCCTATTGCAAGAGCATCGAGTGGGCACGGTTTGAGAACATCTCGGGTATTCCTGACGAGGATAGTGCAGGCGATATGAATGGTGACGGCTTCATCAACGTCAGTGACGTCACGTTTTTGATCGACAAAATCTTAAACATGGAGTAACGGGAATTAGACATTTCTTGACTAGTAGAGACGCAAGATTTTGCGTCTCTACTAGCAATTATAATGTTAATCTAGTGAATAATAGAAGATTATCTCATTAAACTAAAGGTAACATTAAGTATTGCTTTTTTAAAACTTTAATAGCGTCATTAAGCATTTTTTATCACGTCATCGTGGCTCCTATTGAAAAAGACGCTACCTTTGCGGGCAAAGTAATTGATCTATTATAATGATGACAAAAAAGGAATTAAGGCAACAAATCAAGCAGCTCAAGGCGATGACACCACTGGCTCTCAGGCAGGTGGAAGCAGATATGGTCTTTAACACCATCAAGGCGATGCCAGCGTGGCAACATGCACAGCACATCCTGTGCTACTGGTCACTGCCCGACGAGCTACCCACCCATGAGAGCGTGAACAACTGGCTTGCCGAGGGCAAAAACATCTACTTGCCACGCGTCAAGGGCGACGACTTGGAAATTGTGCCCTATCATGGCGCACAAAGCCTGGACGACAATAACAAGTTCCACATCGGGGAGCCCGTGGGTGACAGCGTGGACGCCTCTTGCCTGGAACTGATTATCGTGCCCGCTGTGGCGCTGGACGGCAAGCGTAACCGCCTGGGTAGAGGAAAAGGCTTCTATGACCGATTGCTGAGCAGCACCGATTGCCCCACCATCGGCGTGGTGTGCGACTTCCAGCTAGTTGATGAGGTTCCCGTCGAGCCCCACGACCACCCGCTGGACTGCATCGTCACCAGCGACACCGTCATCTGCGACGAGGAAAAGCAAGACCTGTTCGCCTAACATAATAACCGCCCTGACGGGCGGGAAATTTATCAAATTACATTTAATATATTATCATAGAAGCATAATTTCCCGTGCGCTAGCACGGTTATTAGACGAATGGACAAATAGACGAGATGGACTGGAAGAAGACGATATTGTTGGGGTTCATTGCTGTGCTATCGTTGACAGCGGCGGCCAGGGAGAAAGCATTGCCCATTGACCCGGAGTTGAGAATCGGGCGGTTGGACAATGGCTTGACCTATTACATCCGCCACAACGAGCAGCCCAAGGGACGTGCCGAGTTCTGGTTGGTGCAGAACACCGGGTCGCTGGTTGAGGAGGATGACGAACAGGGCTTGGCGCACTTTATCGAGCACATCGCCTTTCAGGGCACGAGCAATTTCCCTGGCATCGACATGGTGGATATCCTGCAGAACAACGGCGTTTCCTATGGCCGCGACATCAATGCATCCACGGGATTTGACGACACTCGTTTCCAAATTTCCAACGTTCCCACAGCACGAATTGAATTGCTCGACACGGTGCTGATGATGATTAAGGATCTGTCAAGCGAACTCAATTTTGAAGACCGTTCCATCGAGGAGGAACGCGGGGTTGTCCAGGAAGAATGGCGCATGCATGCCGACCAGATGATGCGCATGTATGAGAACACACTTCCCATCCTGATGCCAGGCTCAAGATATGCCCATCGCATCCCTATCGGCGACATGACGGTCATCCGCAATGTCACCCGTGCCCAATTACTCTCGTTCTATCACCGCTGGTACAGCCCTCAGCGGCAGGCCGTGGTCATCGTGGGCGACTTTGATGCTGAACGCATGGAACGCATGGTCAAGAAGACCCTAAGCGATATTCCCAGGCTAGACAATGCAGACCCGGACCCCCGACTTGGGTATTTGCCCGACCACACCGGCGTCAACTATGCGCTGAATACCGACCCCGAGGCATCAAACACGATGGTTTACCTGATGTTTGAGCACGCACAGGTGCCCATAGAACACCGCAATCAGCCTTCTTACTTGAAACACAATGTCGTTTCGTCCCTAGTGCAGGAGATGCTCAGCGACCGCCTTAGCGAACAGACTCGCGAGCAGTCCTCCCCCATCAGCTATGGCATGGCCTACGACCGCCGCTTCCTAGTTTCCCGCACCCGTGACGCGCTGACCCTTGTGGCACTGGTCAATGAAGGCAGGGCACTAGAGGCACTTGACACACTTGTCGCTCAAGCCGCACGGGTGATGCAACACGGATTCACAGGCGGCGAATTGGAACGTGCACGCCGCAATGCCATTGCGGTCTATACCGACCTGCAGACTGAAGCCAACAAGCGCACCAGCCGCCAGTATGCCGACGAATACATGGACCACTACATCAATGGTGGATATGTGCCCGGTGTGACAGCTGAATCCCGCATGCTGATTGACCAGGCTGAACGCATCACACTCGACGAGGTAAACGCTTATCTGAGGGAAGTGACTGGCAAAGACAACGTCAGTGTGATGATTTCCGGGCCACAGTCGATGGGCACGGTCAGCCGCTACCCCACTTCACGCGACGTGATAGCCCACGTTAACCGAATCATGAGCACACCACAGTCGCCCTATATCGACATGGTGGCCAACGACAGACTGATTGAGGTTGAGCCGGTGAAGGGAGGCATCGTGAACGAGACCTATGAAGAGGCGACCGGCATAACGACCATGACCTTGCGCAATGGCGCTACCGTGAGGCTAAAACCCACAACATTCAAGAACAACGAGGTGCTGTTCAACGCTTTCAGCCTAGGTGGGGAATGGGCTTACGGCGACACGGCCGATGTGAACGTGCGCCTCATGAGTCAAGTCATAGAGGAATGTGCCCTGGGCGGCCACACCATCAACCAGCTTAACAGGATTTTGAGTGGTAAGCAGTTAGGCATCTACTTTGTCCTTAATGACCCCAACGAGCAGCTGAACGGCCAGTGCCAGAGCTCCGACTTGGAAACCCTGCTGCAACTGTGCTACCTGTACTTCACCGACGTCAGCCTTGACGAGGACGCTTTTCAAAGCCTCAAGGCACGCATCCGCTCCCAAGTGTCACAAGCCAGCTACAATCCCAAAATGATTTACAGCGACTCCATTGGGAGCACTATATATAAAGGTAACCGCTTGTATCGCAACCTGCGGCCCGAAGAGGTGGACCAGCTTGACGGCGAACGCTTGCTGCAGTTATACCGACAACGAGTTGCCAATGCGGGTGACTATACTTTCTCGATTGTGGGCGCCTTCACGGTTGACGAGATAAGGCCCCTGATCAGGAAATACCTGGCCTCACTGCCCGACAATGGTCTGCGTGAGACCTATGGCAGCGGCTATCGTCCCGAAATGGCAACAGGCATGGTGGATAATTTCTTTAAAGTACCCATGCGCAATCCCAAGTCCTCGATTTATGTCTCCATCATGGGCGACAAGCAATACAGCTTTGATGACGAATTCATGATGGACCTGGTGGGCGAATCGGTCGGCACTGCCCTGCTGACGTTCTTGAGGCATGAGAAACACGGCACCTACGATGTGGTCGCCGACGGCAACCTGTCCATCTACCACAATCGATGGATGATTAACTATGAGTTTGAAACCAGCACGGCCGACAGGGACAGCATGCTCGTGTATGCCGACTATGCTGTAAACGCCATCTTCCACAGCGGCGTGAGCGAAGACCTGTTTACCAAAATGAAAGAACGGGTGGCACGCCAACACGAGAGTGCCTTGCAGACCAATGAATTCTGGCTGCGTGCCCTGCAACATCGTGCTTTGGGTATAGACATCGTGGGCGGCTATGACAATTTATTCCCCACATTGACCCAAGACGCCCTCAACAAATACATCGAAGCCCTGTGGCCACACACGCGGCTACGCATCGTGATGAATTAGCTTTTTTAGTTAACAGTTAACAGTTAACAGTGAATGGATGAAAAATTCAATTAACTATTAACTGTTAACTGTTAACTCCTAAAACGGTTTCCTGTACTTATTATTGGGATCCTCGTCAAGGATGCTCAGGTAGCTGGTGTAACGGGATTGGGAGATTTCACCTTGCTCAACAGCCGCAAGCACGGCACAACCTGGCTCGTGGGTGTGGGTGCAGTTGTTGAAACGGCAATCACTGGAAATTTTGAAAATTTCAGGGAAATAATGGGCTACCTCGGCACGTTCAAAGTCGATTGTCCCGAAAGCCTTGACGCCTGGAGTATCGATGATGGCACCGCCATTGGGCAGGTCAAGCAGTTCGCTGAAAGTCGTCGTGTGCATTCCCTTGTGATGGGTGTGGCTCACGTCACCCACCTTGACATGGGCGTCAGGAACGAGCAAGTTGATGATTGAAGATTTACCCACACCGCTATTGCCTGAGAGAAGCGACATCTTGCCGTTAAGTAATGCGCGCAAGTCATCAGCACCCTCACCGGTGGCTGCAGACATGGCAATGACTGGATAGCCCACACTCTCGTAAATAGCCTTCAGTTCCTCCAATTGTTCACGCAATTCTTCGGTTACAAGGAGGTCAACCTTGTTAAAAGCGATTGCAGCAGGCACCTGATAGGCCTCGGCAGTTGCTAAGAAACGATCAATGAAAGTGGTGCTTGTGACAGGATTGGTCAAGGTAACCACCAATACTGCCTGGTCCAAGTTGGCGGCGATAATCTGGAATTCCTTGGAGAGGTTGCTGGCACGACGGATAATGTAATTCTTGCGCGGCTCGATGGATGCCACGACAGGGGCCTCGCCTCCCTTTTCATCAACCTGCACGATGTCGCCCACGGCAACAGGGTTGGTGCAACGCATCCCCTTGAGACGCAACACGCCACGCATCTTGCAATTAACAATGCCGCCGTCACCGAGACGCACGGTGACCCAACTTCCAGTATTTTTGATTACGAGTCCTTTCATTGAAATATCGTGTATTGCGGTAATGCCACAATTTACTTAACATTTTTAGTCCCACGCTTCAAGGTCATCGGCAACTTCGGGCATATCACTGCGGTGGAATACGGGATTCTTGATGCCTTGGCGCCGTTGAGCGCGGTAGTTGTCCAAGAGCTTAAAGGCATGTTTGCACAGGAATACAAGGGCAATAAGGTTACACAGTGTCAATAATGCCATGAACAGGTCACCCATGTTCCATACAAAGTCAAAACTGGCCACCGCGCCAAAGAAAACAAACAGACCGCCAGAAAGGAGCCTAAAGATGACAAGCACCTTTTTATTATCGGTCAAGTAACGGATATTCGCTTCGCCATAATAGTAATTGCCGATGATGCTGCTGAAGGCGAACAGGATAATCGCCACTGCTACATAAATTGTGCCCCAACTGCCCACCTGGCTCTCTAGCGAGGCCTGAGTGAGTTGAATGCCCTGAAGCTTCTCGTTGGCATACATGCCACTGATGAGCACGAGGAATGCCGTGCAGCTGCACACCAGCAAGGTATCGGTAAACACGCCGAGCGCCTGAATAAGGCCCTGCTTGACGGGATGGCTGACGTGGGCTGTAGCGGCAACGTTGGGCGCACTACCCTCGCCCGCCTCGTTGCTGAAAAGACCGCGCCTGATGCCAATCATGATGGTCATGCCCAAGCCACCGCCGGCAACTTGTTCAAAACCGAAGGCGTTTTCAAAAATGAGTTTAACCACATGTGGTATCAAGTCATAGTTCATGATCACGACCACCAATGCCAGGATAAAGTATCCTATTGCCATGACCGGCACCAGCACGCTACTTACTCGGGCAATGCGCTGGATGCCGCCAAAGGCGATGAACAATGCGATGGACGAAAGGATAATGCCGACAAGAGTCTTTTCGAACCCAAAAGCCTGATGAAGAGCTTCGCAGATGGTATTGCTCTGGATAGAGTTATAGGACAAGCCAAATGTGATTGTAAGCAGGACAGCAAACAGTGCCGCCATCCACTTGTTTTTCATGCCACGGCTGATATAGTAGGCCGGGCCACCAATAAAGGATTCACTATCGGGTCGCTTGTAGAGCTGTGCCAATGTAGCCTCGACAAATGCCGTAGCTGAGCCGACCAGGGCGATAATCCACATCCAGAACACCGAACCCGGGCCTCCCACGGCAATCGCTGTCGCGACACCCGCCAGGTTGCCAGTACCCACACGCGTGGCTACCGACACTGCAAACGCCTGGAAAGACGAGATGTGTTTTCTCCCGTTGCTTGAAGGAGATGCGTCAACGATCTGGCGGAACATGTCGCCAAGCAGTGTGAACTGCACAAAACGGGTGCGAACCGTGAAATACAATCCACACAGGATGAGGGCTCCTATCAGCAGATAGGTCCACAACGCTTCATTGATTTGGCTTATCGCAACATTGATGAAGTCAAGATCTGATGACATAGGCTTTCATTTGATTTTCGCCCCTAAAGGTACTGCTTTTTCTTGAAATCGGCAGGTTTTCTATCCATTTTTGAGCAATTATGAGTATATTTGCCGAATTAATAACATAATCACATGAAACATTCTATCATCATACTCTCCTTACTGTTAATTGCGACAGTGACAACGGCTCAAGTGCAAAACCGCCCTATCGGGCAGTATCCCGGAAATCCTGGTGAATACTATGGTCCGACGATAGTAGCCGATGCTAGCGGCAGTTATCGCAATCTGGCACAGTTCCGCACCGTTTACCAGTCCTCGTCATGGGATTTCAACCTCACTTCCCAACTGCTCACCGATGGCATCATTGACGAGAAATCACCTGCATGGCTCAACGTGACCACCCCCGAGGGCCAACTGCCTCCTCACAAACGAGAGGCCTGTATCGATGGAAACGAGTGGACCTGCAACATCCTGATGGGTGAAGAGACTTGGATTCAATATGACTGGGAGGGCATGAGCATCAGCATCGATGAGATAGAAATGATCGGCAACATGGCTTACCGCGACGACGCTCCCGCTGGTTTCCTAATGCGGGTGTACACATCTAAAGACGGTATGTATTGGGCCGTAGCCGATGAATGGCAGGGCGACTCCTTGCCTGGCACAGCTTCATATCGCAAAGTCCATAGTGACCCGAATAAGAATTCCGGCAACGACCTGTTGTCAACACGTGACATCGACCATACCTTCCATTTTAAGGAGAAAACCATCTCTCACTTGCGTTTAGAGATTGTAGCACCTGCTGCAGCACACTACACCATCACCGAACTGAAGATGCGCAAAGGCGGCTTGCAGGCTGAGGGTTTGTTGCCGTCGGAACGCTTTTCCAGCGCATGGCGAAGCTTGGGAAACCGCGACGAATGGGTAACCGTTGACCTGGGAGCAAACTCCACTATTGACAAGGTTATTCTACACTGGACCGATAAAGCGACCCTGTACAACATCAAAGTAAGCAACGATAATAAGAATTGGCATTCATTCGTTAGCAGCGAACAATTCAAGGCAAATGTATCTACCTTCAACGGGAAGCAGGTGCAGGCACGTTATGTGAGAGTTAACTTGACAGGCGGAAGCCAGCCCTACTGCCTGAAAGAGATTGAGGTGTGGGGTACTGGAGGTTTGACAACCCAAGACCATGCCCAAGGTGGATGGCAAGACGGACGATGGCTGCTCAATGGCGGCGACTGGCGGTTGCAACGTGCTTCACATCCCATGAGCCCGGCATTGCCCGCAACAGTACCGGCTACAGTACTGTCAAGTTTCGTGAATGCCGGTGCCCTGCCCGACATGAACCATGATGACAACCTGATGCTTTCATCAGAGTCTTTCTTCGATGGAGACTTTATCTATAAGCGTTCATTCGACCTGCCTGCCGAGTTGCAAGGCAAACGTGTATTACTCCACCTTGACGGTATCAACTGGAAGGCGGTGGTGACCCTTAACAGGCAGGAGTTAGGCACGATCGATGGGGCCTTCATGCGAGGCGAGTTTGATATCACACCCTACTTGAAAGAACGTAACAATAAACTGAAAATCCGCATCATCGCCAACGACAACCCTGGTGGTGTGAAGGTCAAGACCGAAAAGAACACCGACTTCAACGGCGGCATCCTTGGGGCTGACAATCCCACCTTCCATGCCACAATCGGTTGGGACTGGATTTCGACTATCCGCGGGCGTGACATCGGCATTTGGGACGATGTTTACCTGACCGCATCGGGCGATGTGACGGTAAGCGATCCCGTGGTAACCACAACACTTGGCGAGAGAGACACACTAGCCACAATGACACCCGCAGTGATGCTTACCAACCACAGCAACAAGCCAGTTACAGGCAAGCTGCGTGGCCACATCGGTGACATCAGTTTCGAGAAACAGGTCACGCTTGCTGCTGGTGAGACGACTGAACAATCCTTTAATCCAAACGAGTTCCCGCAACTCAAGCAACAGCAGATGCGCTTGTGGTGGCCTAATGGCTACGGCGAACCCTACCTGTATGACGCGCAATTCTCTTTTGTGATCAATGGACAAGAAAGTGACCATGTTGATTACAAGGCTGGTATCCGTGAAGTCAAGACAACTGAAAAAGACACGTGGTTGCGCATCTATATCAACCACCGCCGACTGGTGCCCAAAGGCGGAAACTGGGCCTTCAGCGAGAATAACCTGAACTACCGTGGCCGTGAATTTGATGCTGCCGTGCGTCATCACCGCGAGATGAACTACAACATGATCCGCAACTGGGTGGGCATGACTGGTGACAAAGAATTCTACGAAGCTTGTGACCGCTATGGCCTCATGGTGTGGCAGGACTTCTGGCTGGCCAACCCTGCCGACGGTCCCGACCCTGACAACGAGAAAATGTTTATGGATAACGCCCGCGACCTGGTGCTGAAAATCCGCAATCATCCTTGCATTGGTATCTACTGTGGGCGCAACGAGGGCTATCCCCCCAAAACAATTGACGATGGTCTGAGAGCTGTTGTTGCCACATTGCACCCTGGCCTTGACTACATCTCAAGTTCGGCTGATGACGGCGTGAGCGGGCACGGCCCCTACAATGCCCTGAAAGCCAAGGAGTATTTTGAGAAACAAACGGGCAAACTGCACACCGAACGCGGTATGCCAAACGTGATGACCTACGAGGGCTTGAGCCGTACGCTTGATGCTGAACATCTGTGGCCCCAGAACCTCTATTGGGGCCGCCATGACTTCACGATGGAGGGAGCACAACGCGGAGCCTCGTTCAACCAATTAATTAAAGATTACTTCAGCGAGCCTACCTCGGCTGAGGAGTTCTGCGAATGGGCACAATGGATCAACTATGAGGGATACCGTGCCATGTATGAGGGCGGTAACAAAAATGCCATGGGCTTGTTGATTTGGATGAGCCACCCCTGCTGGCCATCAATGGTGTGGCAGACCTATGACTACTACCTGGAGCCCACCGCAGCCTATTTTGGCGTGAAACACGCTTGTGAGCCCTTACATGTGCAATGGAACCCGATCACCAATCAGGTTGAAGTCATCAACCATTCGGCAGGTCACCAGGCCGGCACAGTCAAAGCAAGTGTTTATCTTCTGGACGGTACGCTGTTGTGGAGCAAAGAAATGCCCTATGACCTCCAAGAAGACAAGTATTTTGACGCGATGACCGTTGAGGTGCCGCATCATTTTGAGGGCGTGTATTTCTTGAGATTGACCCTGACCGATGGTAACGGCAAGCAAGTCTCGCTCAACGATTACTTCCAAACCCTCGGTACGGACAGCCGCGAAGCCTTACACGACCTGCGCCGCGCCCAATTAAGTGTCACCACCAGCGGCAAGAGCATCACTCTAGTCAATAACGGCAATGTGCCCGCCGTGATGATCCGGCTGAACCTCAAGGGCGATGATGGAGAACAGATTCTGCCCGTCATCTACAGCGATAACTACTTCCACCTCATGCCCGGCGAGAGCCGCACCATCGGCATCGAATGGAAAAACGAGGACACCCGTGGTACCACCCCCATTGTGGAAATCACCGGCACCAATGTAACTAAGACGACCATACAATTATGATGAAACGCTCTCTTGCCACTATCATAGCATTGGCGCTCTTGGCCCTAAGCTTAAACGCCAAGGACAAGTACCCCTATCAAGATGCCTCGCTGCCCATCGACCAACGCGTGGATGACCTGATTTCGCGCATGTCCATCGAGGAGATGGCAGGACAACTTGTCTGCCTCATGGGCTGGAATTCCTATCAGATTAATGGCAAGAAAGTTACCGTCAGCGAGCAATTCCGCAACGAGATTGATAGCCTGCATGTGGGTATGTATTGGGCGGTGTTCCGTGCCGACCCTTGGACACAAAAGACTATCGCAAATGGCCTGAATCCCTCACTTGCAGCACAAGCAGCCAATGCCATGCAACGCTATGCCATCGAGCACACCCGATTGGGCATTCCCATCTTCCTTGCCGAGGAAGCGCCTCATGGGCACATGGCCATTGGCACTACCGTTTTCCCCACAGGATTGGGCATGGCAGCCACATGGGATTCTGGGTTAATGCAACAAGTGGGCGAAGTTATCGGCAAAGAAATCAGGCTGCAAGGTGGCCACATCAGCTATGGTCCCGTACTTGACCTGAGCCGTGAACCGCGATGGTCACGTGTCGAGGAAACGCTGGGCGAAGACCCTTACCTGAGTGGTGAAATGGGAGCAGCAATGGTCAAGGGCTTGGGTAGCGGCGACCTGAGCCTCCCCTACTCAACCATCGCCACCTTGAAACACTTTATCGCCTATGGCACCACCGAGGGGGGCCAAAACGGTGCACGCAGCATTGTTGGGCCCAGGGAATTGAAACAGGTATTCCTGCCCCCATTCAAACGGGTTATCGATGCCGGTGCTCTGTCGGTGATGACTTCCTACAATTCACTTGATGGTATGCCATGCACCTCTAACGGTGAATTACTTAATCACGTGTTGCGCTATGAGTGGGGATTCAATCGAGGATTTGTCGTGAGTGACCTGTTCAGCATCGACGGCTTAGCAGGAACCCATCGCACTGCAACAGATAGGCAAAATGCAGGTATTCAAGCCATTCAAGCTGGAGTCGATGTTGACCTGGGTGGAAATTGCTACGCAAAACTCATCGATGCCTGTAAAAATGGGCTGATTAGCCAACAGGAGCTAGAGACCGCGACACGACGAGTACTACGGTTAAAATTTGAGATGGGCCTGTTTGAACACCCCTATGTTGACAGCAAGACCGCTGCCCTGGCCGTGCATGATGAGAACGCCATTGCAATAGCTAGGCAGGTGGCCCGAGAGTCCATTACTCTGCTCAAGAACGATGGCATACTGCCATTGAAAAAAGACACGGAAGTGGCCGTTATTGGCCCCAACGCCGACAACATCTACAATATGCTGGGAGACTATACCGCACCTCAACCCGACGGCAAGGTCATCACTGTTTATCAAGGCATTAAGAACCTGATTGGTGAGTCATGTTGCACCTATGCCAAGGGTTGTACGATACGCGACACGACCCAAAACAACATCGCTGCAGCGGTGGCCACCGCCCGTGAAGCCGACGTGGTCGTGGCCGTTGTGGGTGGTTCATCGGCCAGGGATTTTAAGACCTCCTACGAGGACACGGGAGCCGCCAGCGCTGAGCAACAAGTGGTGAGCGACATGGAATGCGGCGAGGGCTTTGACCGTGCCACACTCGACTTGCTGGGTAAGCAAAATGAATTACTCCAAGCCTTGAAAGCGACAGGCAAACCCCTTGTCGTCATCTATATTGAGGGACGCCCCCTCAACAAGAATTGGGCCGATGAGAATGCCAACGCCCTGCTCACCGCCTATTATCCTGGTGAACAAGGCGGTAACGCGATTGCCGATGTACTGTTTGGAGATTATAATCCAGCAGGGCGGTTACCAGTTTCGGTGCCTCGTCATGTGGGCCAACTGCCGGTTTACTACAACAAGCCTCGTCCCGCCGCCCATGACTATGTCGAGATGAGTGCCCAACCGCTCTACCCATTCGGCTACGGCTTGAGTTACACGACATTCCAGTACAGCGATCTTGTAATCAGTAAGACCCAATATGAGCACCAGGTTGAAGTCTCTTTCAATGTGACCAATACTGGTTCAAGGACAGGTGATGAAGTCGTTCAAGTTTACCTGCGGCACGACAGGTCATCAGTTGTTCAGCCCGAGCGGCAACTCAAGGCATTTGACAGAGTTACCCTTGAACCCAATCAGACCAAACGCGTGTCAATGACACTGAATCACAACGATTTTGCCATCGTTGACGCAAATATGAATTGGATGGTAGAGGCCGGTAATGTTGAAATTTTGGTTGGAGCATCCAGCACCGACATCCGTCTGCAAGGCAAAGTCAATTTCACTTTTTCTTCGCCCATAGATGCACCATAGCAAAGGTGCCGGCAATCAGCACAAAAGCGACAGGAGGAAACACCGTCATTGCCAGCTCTTTATACCCTAACGTCAGCAAGGTGGCAAACACAGGCAGGGCCGCTGCAATGAGAATGAGCAGCGTGCCCACGATGATGCGCACCCTTTTTTGATGGAAATGGTCACGGGTTCTCTTTGAGGAGATATTATAACCCACAATCATGTCATCCCCTTTTCCAATGAAGATGACCACAGCCGCCGCAACTAGGATCAGCGAAATAACACACAATATGATGAAAGCAACCTGCATGATATACCAAAGCACTTGTTTTTGCAAAAATACATAAAACTATTGGCAATATGCTACAATATTATAAAATAAATTTTTGTACCTTTGTGCGTTATTTAGAAAACTCATTTATTTCAATTAAATAATTGCTTAAAAAACAGAAAGTTATGAACATTTCGCACATCGAACACGTGGGAATCGCCGTCACCTCGCTCGAGGAGGCTATTCCTTTCTACGAGAAAATGCTGGGCTTCAAGTGCTTTGCTATTGAAGAAGTTGCTGACCAGAAGGTAAGGACCGCCTTTTTCCAGGTAGGTCAGACCAAGATTGAACTCCTCGAGGCTACCGCCCCCGAGAGTGCTATCGCCAAGTTCATCGAGAAGAACGGTGGCCGCGGCGGCATCCAGCATGTTGCGTTTGCTGTTGAGGATGGCGTGCAGAATGCACTTGACGAGGTACAGGAAAAGGGTGGACGCGTGATTGATGCCCATCCCCGCAAGGGTGCCGAGGGCCTGAATATCGCCTTCCTGCATCCCAAGACCACTTGCGGTGCCCTGTTAGAGCTTTGCGAGAACCCCAACAAGTAATAAGCCGCAGACATGGGAAAACAACTCGATAAAATCCAAGAGCTGATCGAGCGTCGCGAGAAAGCACGCCTGGGCGGTGGCGAGAAAGCCATTGCCAAGCAGCACGAGAAGGGCAAATTCACTGCCCGTGAGCGCATCAACATGCTCCTTGACGAGGGCAGCTTTGAGGAACTGGACATGTTTGTTCAGCACCGTTGCACCAACTTCGGCATGGAGAAGAAGACCTATGACGGTGACGGCGTTGTGACCGGTTTCGGTACCGTCGGCGGCCGTCTGGTTTACGTCTTCGCCCAAGATGCTACCGTTATTGGTGGTTCGCTTGGTGAGACGATGGCATTGAAGATGTGTAAGGTTATGGACCTGGCCATGAAGCAGGGTGCTCCTGTCATTGGCCTGAACGACTCGGGTGGTGCCCGCATCCAGGAGAGCGTTAACGCCCTCGCTGGCTATGCCGAGATCTTCCAGCGCAACATCAACGCCTCGGGCGTTATCCCTCAGATCAGCGCCATCCTTGGCCCCTGTGCCGGTGGTGCCGTTTACTCCCCTGCCCTGACCGACTTCATCATCATGGCCAAGGGTATCTCGTTCATGTTCCTCACTGGTCCCAAGGTGGTTAAGACTGTGACTGGCGAGAACGTGACTCAGGAGCAACTGGGTGGTGCCAGTGTTCATGCCAGCAAGAGCGGTGTGGCACACTTTGCCGCCGAGACCGAGGAAGAGGCTATCGCCATCATCCGCCAGTTGTTGAGCTACATGCCCAGCAACAATATGGAAGAGACTCCCCGCGTGGAGTGCACTGATCCCATCGACCGCGTGGAGGATGCCTTGAACAGCATCATCCCCGAGAGTGCTAATGACCCCTACGACATGTATCAGGTTATCAGCGCCATCGTCGATAACGGTGAGTTCCTCGAGGTTCACAAGGACTTTGCCAAGAACATCATTGTTGGTTTCGCACGCTTCAACGGTCAGGCCGTGGGTGTTGTCGCCAACCAGCCCAACTGCATGGCAGGCGTGCTCGACGTGAACGCCTCCAAGAAGGGCGGCCGCTTCGTGCGCTTCTGCGACGCTTTCAACATTCCTCTGGTAACCCTCGTTGACGTGCCCGGCTTCCTGCCCGGTACCGGACAAGAGTATAACGCCGTCATCATGAACGGTGCCAAGTTGCTGTATGCTTACGGCGAGGCTACCGTGCCCAAGGTGACCGTTACCCTGCGCAAGAGCTACGGCGGTTCGCACATCGTGATGAGCTGCAAGCAGCTGCGTGGCGACCTCAACTACGCTTGGCCCAGCGCCGAGATCGCAGTGATGGGTGCCGCTGGTGCTGCCGAGATTCTCTATGCCAAGGATAGCAAAAACTTCAAGACCCAGGCCGAAGAGGCCAAGGCTGCCGGTGACGAAGCCAAGGCTAAGGAACTCCTCGAGGCTGGCAAGAAGTTCATCCAGGACAAGGAGGACGAGTACAACAACCTCTTCTGCACTCCGTACAATGCAGCCCGCTATGGCTACATCGATGACGTGATTGAGCCGCGCAACACCCGCTTCCGCGTAATCCGCGCCCTCGAGGTATTGCGTACCAAGAAGTTGACCAACCCTGCCAAGAAACACGGCAATATCCCCCTGTAATCAATGCAATCTGTTATGAGTAAAAGAGCATTGACACTGATGCTGCTGTGTGCCATCCTCGCACTGCCCACGCTGGCCCAGGGCCGCAAGAACGTGCGCATCAACGAGGTTATGGTTCAGCAGGACACCACGGGCGGCAATGGCTGGGTCGAGTTCTACAACTCGTCATATGGCACCAATGCCGTCGAGAAGATGTTCATCACCACGCTTAGCCGCGAGGAGATTCAGAGTATCTTCGATAAGAACAAGGGCACTAACAAGAAGCCCAATCAGGTGCTGCTTGAGTTGTGTGAAGAACGCCCCATGGACATCTATGAGATTCCCCGAGGCGACGAGCGCAACACCAAGATCGCACCCCGCACCCACTTTGTCATGGAAGCCGACGGCGACCCCAAGGCTGGCACGTTCCACATGCCCTTTACCTTCACTGCCGGCAAGGACAATTATATCGCCCTCTATGACGTGAATGGTGACCTGGTTGATGACGTAACGGTTCCCGCTACGCTACAGATTGGTCAGAGCTACGCTATCAAGGCCGAAGGCCGCCTGCCCAGCATCCTGGACGACGGCAAGACCGAATGGACTGTTAAGGACGGAAAGACCATCGAGTCGGCCATCACCAAGGGGAATTACAACATCCGCGAGGTGAACGAGAACATCGAGGCCTTCCACATCAAGGACCCGCACGGATACTGGATTGCCATTTTGGCAATGTCGGTAGTGTTTGGTTCCTTGGCTGTGCTGTACATCCTCTTCAAACTCTTCGGCATTTTTGCCAGCAAGACGCTGCAGAAGGATGACCTGAAGCAGGCTTCGGCTCCCGCAGCCGCCCAGGCCGCAGCAATTCCCGCTGCCGGTGGCGACCTCGACGGCGAGAAGATGGCAGCCATCTGCTTCGCCCTGTATCAGCACCTCAATGCCCACGATCAAGAGAGCGGCGTCCTGACGCTCGCTCCCCGCGATGGTTCGGCATGGAGCAGCAAGTCTGGTCTGATGCGTGAATTACCCGTTATCAAGAAATAATCACCACTTAAAAAACATTCACTCATGAAGGAATATAAATATAAGATCAATGGTAACGAGTACAATGTTGCCATCGATAACATTGAGGGCAACATCGCCCACATCCAGCTGAACGGTGTGGCCTATGACGTTGAGTTGCCCGAGCAGCCCAAGGCCGCTCCCGCTGTCAAGCGCGTTGCCGTGAGCGATGCTCCCGCTGCCGCTCCCAAGCCCGCAGCCCGCAAAGCCGCTCCCGCAGCCGCTGGTGGCCACGTCATCGAGTCGCCGCTTCCCGGCGTCATCAAGGACATCTTTGTCAAGGTTGGCCAACAGGTAAAGGCCGACGACGTCGTTTGCATCCTCGAGGCCATGAAGATGGGCAACGAGATCCATGCCGGCGTTGACGGTACTGTCAAGAGCATCGAGGTATCGAAGGAGGATTCGGTTCTCGAGGGTAACACTATCATGGTAATCGGATAATTAAAGTCTTCAGTTTTTAAGTTTTAAGTTTTCAGTGGCATCCGCATTAAACTGAAAACTGACAACTGAAAACTGACAACTGAAAACTAAAAAGCTATGATACTGCTTGACAATTTCCTGTTTACCAAGTTGTTGGATTTCTGGCACTTTACAGGATTCTACAACTTTGACTGGACTAACCTGGTCATGATTTTGGTGGGTTTGTTCTTCATCTACCTCGCCATCAAGCATGATTTTGAGCCCATGCTGCTTGTGCCCATCGGCTTCGGTATCCTGATTGGTAACATACCGTTCCAGCCGGGCAATGAGATCGGCATCTACGAG
Source organism: uncultured Muribaculaceae bacterium (assembly GCA_905233915.1). Classification (GTDB taxonomy): domain Bacteria; phylum Bacteroidota; class Bacteroidia; order Bacteroidales; family Muribaculaceae; genus Sodaliphilus. Next base: position 72,751 of record CAJOFM010000008.1, read on the forward strand.
GAGGGCTCCGTGCTGAACATCTTGTATCAAGGTGTACGCAACGGATGGTACCCGCCTCTTATCTTCCTGGGAATCGGCGCTATGACCGACTTCAGCGCCCTGCTGGCCAATCCCAAGCTAATGCTTGTGGGTGCTGCTGCACAGTTCGGTATCTTTGGTGCCTACATGATCGCCCTTGCCCTGGGCTTCATGCCCGATCAGGCCGGCGCTATCGCCATCATCGGTGGTGCTGATGGTCCCACGGCCATCTTCCTGTCGTCAAAGCTAGCTCCTAACCTGATGGGTGCTATCGCCGTGAGTGCATATAGCTATATGGCACTCGTGCCGGTGATTCAGCCGCCCATCATGCGACTGCTCACGACCGAGAAGGAGCGCAAGATGCGCATGAAACCTGCTCGCAAGGTGGGACAGAACGAGAAGATTCTCTTCCCGATCTTTGGTTTGATCCTCACTTGCTTTGTCGTGCCCTCGGCAATTCCACTGCTGGGTATGCTGTTCTTTGGAAACCTGCTGCGTGAGAGTGGCGTGACCAAGCGTCTTGCACACACTGCCAGCAATGCTATGACCGACATTGTGACCATCCTGCTGGGTATGACAGTGGGTGCTTCGACACAGGCATCGCAGTTCCTGACCAAGGAGACCATTTTCATCTTCTTCCTGGGTTTCTGCGCCTTTGTCATCGCCACCTGCTCGGGTGTTTTGTTTGTGAAGATCTTCAACCTCATCCTGCCCAAGAGCAAGAAACTGAACCCGCTTATCGGTAATGCCGGTGTGTCGGCCGTTCCCATGGCTGCACGCATCAGCAACGACCAGGGCCTGAAGGCTGATCCCAGCAACTACCTGCTCATGCACGCCATGGGTCCCAATGTGGCTGGCGTGATCGGTTCAGCAGTTGCCGCAGGTGTCCTCCTGGGCTTCCTGGGATAACCCAAGCCGATAGTCTTTATCGACATAAAACAAGGCGACCTCGTAACGGGGCCGCCTTGTTTTTTTGTTTTTTGAAAAATAATCCTCAAAAATGTGGAGATTGCCATCAATTATCTTTATCTTTGCAAAGAAAAATCGATTAAACCCTAAATAACTATGGCTGAACTAAAAATCTTCTCAGGCACTAATTCACGTTATGTGGCCCTGAAAATTGCCGAGCAACTTGGTGTGGAGCTCGGAAAAATCAATATCATGCACTTTGCCGACGGTGAGTTTGAAGTATGCTACGAGGAACCGGTACGAGGTGCCGAGGTTTATCTCGTGCAATCCACCTTCAACGCTAGCGAGAACCTGATGGAATTGTTGCTGATGATAGACGCGGCCAAGCGTGCTTCTGCCCAATCGGTGATTGCCGTGATTCCCTACTTTGGTTGGGCACGTCAAGACCGCAAGGACAAGCCCCGCGTGTCGATTGCCGCCAAACTCGTGACCAATTTGCTGATTGCAGCGGGTATCGACCGCTTAATCACCATGGACTTGCATGCCGACCAAATCCAAGGTTTCTTTGACATTCCTGTTGACCACTTGTATGCCTCGACAATGTTTGTCCCCGACATCGAGTCGCTGAACCTTGAGGACATGGTCATCGCCTCGCCCGACGTGGGTGGTGCCAAGCGAGCCAACTCCTATGCCAAGTATTTCAACAAGCCGCTGGTGCTCTGCCACAAGCAGCGCCTTCAGGCCAATGTTGTGGAGAACATGACAATTATCGGCGATGTGAAGGATAAGGATGTCATTCTCATCGACGACATGGTAGATACTGCAGGCACCATCTGCAAGGCTGCCACGCTGATGAAGGACAACGGAGCCCGCAGCGTGCGTGCATACATCTCTCACGCGGTAATGAGCGATCCCGCCAGCGAGCGCGTAGAGAAGAGTGGCCTCGACGAGTTGGTGATCAGCGACAGCATTCCATATGACACCGAGAAATGCAGCAAGGTGCGTGTGCTGAGCATTGACAAACTGTTTGCCCACACAATTCAGCACGTCAACATGAAGAAATCCATCAGTTCGGTATTTCTGTTTAAGTAAGAATTCAATACACAAATAAAAAAGGAGTTAGAGAGCTTGCCTGCCATCTAACTCCTATTTTTTTAATACCTAATACTTCTCTTACTCACGTGGGAGACGGCGGAAACCCTCACCCAAGATTTCACTGCTCTCCATGATGTTGACAAAGGCATTCGGGTCAATGTGGTAGAGCACTGAGCGCAACTTAATCATGTCAGAACGGTCGAGGGTGACATAGAGCATCTTGCGCTCGGTTCCCTTATACAGTCCGCTACCGGTGATGAGTGTACCACCGCGCTTGATGTCATTGATGATAAAGTCACGGATGGGGTCTGGCGTGTCGGTGATAATGAACATCGTCTTGTAACTCTTCATACCATCCACAACCAGGTCGATAACCTTACCCTCGATGAAGATGATGATGACGGAGTAAATGGGCAAACGGATGTCACCAAAGGCGACGAGCGTGCTCAAGGTGATGATACCATCAACAATCATGACAAGGGTACCCAAGGAAATCTTGGTGTACTTGTGAAGAATCATCGAGATAATGTCCGATCCGCCACTGGTGGCACCAGAACGGAAAATCAGACCGATAGCCACACCATAGATGATACCTGCCACCACCGTGTTGAGGAAGTAGTCGGGATGGAACCAGCCACCGTGATGAGGAATCTCGACCATCGACTTCACCATCGAGGGGTCAACGGTGGATGTGATAGCGCCATCATGGATGACAGGGTTGTAACCCCACCAGCTCTCAAGAACGAAAGTGAATAAAAAGATCAGAGCCGTTGATACAATGGTCTTGACGCCAAACTTGGGGCCAAGGATCCATGTGCCAATAATGAGCAGGGGGATATCCATGCAGATGGCGTAAAGTGAGATCTTCCAGGGCCACAATGTGTTGAACACGTTACTCAAACCGTAGGTACCACCTGGTGCCATCAGATAGGGATTGACAAACATCACATCGCCGATGGCGAATAACAGACTACCCACAACGAGCAGGACGTAGGCCATTACTTCCTGCCATAACTTTCTCTTTGGATTAATTTTTATCATATTCTCTGAATTTTGCCGCAAAGGTAGTCATTTTTATCCAATGACTCACCACACCCATATAATAATGTATTAATGGGTCATGCGCTTGAGGACGTTGTAGCTGGGAAGGACGCCCAACTCACCGGCTTTGCTCAAATCGGCCACACCCATGTTTTTATTACCCATGCGCAGGTACATCAGTCCTCGGTTATAGTAGGCTTCGGCCAAGTCGGGCTTCATCTCGATGGCGGTAGTGTAACAACTGATGGCGCTTGTGATATCGCCTTGCAGCATATAGATATAGCCCTTGTTGTAGTGGGCGTACACATTGCGGGGTGACAGTTTGATCACCTGGTCCAAGTCACTCTGCACCTGGTCAAGTACAGTCACGTCCTGTCGCTGACGCAACATGGCATGGGTCTTTGCGTCAGGTGCATCAAGAGGTTGGTCGCCCAAATTGGCATCTTGAGCACGCGACATGAGGTATTGCATATAGTGGGCATCAGCCCTCAAGAAATAGGCCAGCATGAAAGAAGGGCTCGAGGCAATCGCAGCATCGGCATCGCTGATGGCCGATTCGGGATTCTTGACCAACAGATAATCAAGGCCACGTGCAAAGTAATCCACACTGCGAGGTTTGGAATTAATCAGCAGGGAGTTATAATACTCAATGTCGGCAAAATGACGGCGAATATCATCCTCGTTCAACTGGGTCTCACCTTGCACGAGTGCAAGTGTGGCTGGTAACAGGCGGGAATCATTGATATCTGAAATCTCACGGATGTAGTAGGTATTACCGTTCAGCTTGTTGTCCTTGGTATAATAAGATAAGGTGAACATGGGCATCGGCTCTACCTCGATGTTGTCATTTTGAATGTGGCCGCGCTGACGGTTGGCATACTCTGGCTTGACCGGCTCATTATCGGTCACCGTGAGTAACGTGTTGAAACGGTTCATGATCTCCTCGGCAGTCTCGGGTTCCTCCTCATTGTTCAAGGCACGCTGCTCAGCCTTCTTGATGGCGGCAGTGGCCTCAATCTCGGCAGGGTTAAAGGTGGAAACATGGGTTTTGTTGCGCTTGAAGATTGCCATCGCCTTCTCCATATCGGCTTCGGAGCCACGGGTGTCACCCATGCGGCGTTTAGCCTCACCTCGCGCCATGTAACCAGCCTCAAAATTAGGATACTTCTTCAGAATGGCGGTGAAGTCATTGACTGCATTGCGGTACTGGCGGGTGCGCATGTGAAGCAGGGCACGATTATAGAGTGCCATGAAATTGGAGGGGTTGCTCTTGAGCACGAAATCAAAGTCACTAATAGCCTTGTTGTTGTCCCCCACCTCGGCACGCAATAGACCACGATTGAAGTGTGCTTCCTGGCTGGACGGGGCAAGGCTGATAGCATAATCATAGTCAGCCATCGCACCGAAGTAGTCATCCAGATTATACTTCATGTAGGCTCGATTGATGAAGTAGCCTGCATAGCGGGGTTCAAGCATGATGGCGCTATCCATATCGGCAACAGCACTTTCAAAGTCATGATTGGAGCGGGAGGCTATTTCGGCACGCATGACGTAGGCAACGGCATTATTCTTGCTCAATGCGATACCTTTATTCAGGTTATCAAGGGCAGTTACCGTGTCCTTGCGGGCCAGGTTCATTTGGGCCAATCCGATATAGGCCCGGTCATTGCGGCGGTCAAGCTGCAACAGCCGGTCAAAAGCCTCTTGAGCTTTGTCATAATCCTTCAAGGCACTCAGGCACACGGCTCGATTGATGAGCAGGTTCTTATCCTCGGGCATCAGCTCGAGTCCGGCATCATAGTCCTCGACGGCTCCCGCATAATTTCCCAAATTCTGACGGGAAACACCACGCACCTGATAGGCATCGACAATAAAGGGATTGCGCTCTATCGCCATTCCGGCATCCTGTTCCGCACCCTGGTAATCCTCCAGACTGATTTTGGCCACAGAGCGGTAGAAATAAGGTTCGGCAAGAAACGGCTTAGCCTTGATTGCCTGATTGAAGTATTGGATGGCCAGGATATAGTCCTCAAAGTATAGGGCATTACGGCCTATTTTCACAACCTGATCAGTATTAATCTGAGCCTGCGAACCAACAGTTGCCACCAACATTGCAAGCAGCAACACTAAGCGCCATAATATCGATTTATTCTCCTTCATTGCCTTTATTAAACGGCAAAAGTAGATAAAAAATTTAATTCAACGATAGAATTAACTAATCTTACATAATTAATGTACATCCGTTATTGCTGCATTAATATCTTCAACTGTAATTGTTGTCAATTGTGATTTACATGAATCAGGTGATGCCGCAAGCCGCACCGCTTGTGCTTTAATTGAACCTTCAAAGAGATTGCGTACATAACGAGCATTACCAAAATCCTTTTTTTTGTTAGTTATGCAGCTTTCGAGATGGACAGACAAAACTTGTTCTGCCTCTTCTTCCAACATGAAATCATACTCTCGCAACATTCTGAGGAAAATCTGTTTTAATTCATCAGCCGAGTAATCCTCAAAATGAATGTAGCGATTAAATCGCGAATGCAACCCAGGGTTAGATTCAATGAATTTTTGCATCTCGTCTTCATAGCCTGCCAAAATAACTACAAGACGATCACGGTTGTCCTCCATTCGCTTTACTAACGTTGCGATGGCTTCCTTACCAAAATCCTCTTTGCCTGCACCTATCAAGGAATATGCTTCATCAATAAACAAAACACCATCAAGAGCGCTGTCTATAATCTTATTGGTCTTTACTGCAGTCTGTCCCACATATTCTGCAATGAGTCCTGAACGGTCGGTCTCCACAAGGTGCGCTTTCTTAAGTATTCCTAATTCTTTATAGATACCAGCCACAATGCGAGCCACTGTAGTTTTCCCAGTACCTGGATTGCCTGTAAATACACAGTGATAAGATATTGGTGGATTTTTCAATCCTGCTTCTTCGCGTCGGCGATTAATTTCAATGAAGTTTTTCATAGCCAAAACTTCCTTTTTCACCTGTTTCAAGCCAATCAATGAATCCAAAGCGTCAATAGATGAGCTTGGTGATTCTGATTTGGATATCTCTGGCTTGTCTATCGGCTTTTTTGTCTTTGATTCCAGTTCTTCTTTGTCCTTTATTCCTCGCAGTCGGAAATCCTCAAGAGTCATCTCCATGCGTTTGTTCATGCCAGCAATACCAGCAATAGTCTCTGCCATTTCTAACAGTCCTTGACGCAATTCAATTAGATATTTGTCCTCAGGATCCAATGCCTTAACGAGCAATACTAGTTGAAAATCATCAATTCCTTCTGCCGTCACCTTGGTTTCTGTTTCATCGCGAAAAACCTTGTACGTTTCCTCATGAGTTTCACGAATTTCCTTCCACAACGGTTCATTCAATAACAACTCTCGTCTTAAATCATTATATGAATCATTCTCTTTGTCTTCAACTAAAGCTACGGTAATGGGAATCAGTAATTGGTTTTCTGGTGTGTCGAGAATAAATTCGGTCTTTAACCCTAAATTCTCGTAGCAATAGATAATATCTTTCGCCAATAAAAGCTTAAGCGAAAGAAAGAAACTAGACTTATTATATTCTCCCTCATCAGCATTAATACCTCTACCGTTATCAATTACAGCCTCACGCAAACAAGAATCCTTACTCATTCTCTCAATCAACTCCATAAGTTTTTTGATAGCAGTTCTGCCTTTTTGGTATTCTTCACGTGAGAGCATGATATCCTCATCAATTAAAGAAATACCTTCGCTTTGAGAACGATGGTCTTCAACTTTAGTAAGAGCATCATATAAAATGCTATATTCATTCTCCTCATCTATTGATACTTGATGATTGTCTGGTATTGATTGGTTGATGGAACCTGTGCTATTTCTTTTGTCAGGTAATCTTTCAACAATTATTATAGGAATTATCACCAATAAAAATATAAATGCAACAATTAGGATAATGTCTATAGACGCTCCAGATAGTGACATAATAATTATTGTTACAATTGAAACTACTAAAACACAGCCGCCGAGAGGTGCTTCATAATTATTGCTAGGATCATTCATGATTATGATAATGATTGGATAATTGAGATCAACTACAAAATTACAATTATAATGCCAAAATCTATGAACCCGCTCATGTATTTTCACATTTTTAGGCATTATTTCTTAAAAAGTGTCTTAGGATTTGGCGGGATGGGAAAAAAGTGCGAAATTTGAAGTTTGTAACAAAAAAAGAGGACTTTCGGAATGAGAAAATATATCGTCATCGGAATCTTGTTGGCCTTTCTGTTGGCCCCGGCCAACATGGATGCCCGCAAGAAGAAAGACAAGAAAATGGAGAAACGCGTCGTTGAGGTTGAAAACGTTATCGCCGACGTGGAACAGCCCAGGCGCGAGGTCGCTATCACCAATCCCGCCCAGCAACTTTATGGCGAGTGGGATATCGTGATAATGCGCAAAAAGAAAGTTTATACCCTGGAGCGCGCCTACCTGTATCTGGATTTTGCAGGAGGTAACAAGGTGTACGGCAATAATGGATGCAACACCATTAATGGCACCTTCCAACTGAGCGGCAACAACTTGAAATTCAACGATTTCATATCGACGAATGAATCTTGCCACAACGTCACGAGCGAGAAGACCATCATGCACGCCCTTGCCGACACGCGCCGCTACACTCTCGAGACCCAATACAATGCCCAGTACCTCAACCTGATGAATTCCAAGGGGAACGTCATCCTGGTGCTCAAGCGCCACAACCTTGACGCCATGAACGGGGCATGGCTTATCAAAGAGATTAACAACGAGAACGTCAGTGAACTCAACATGCGTGTTGTCATCGATGCTGTAATGCAGACGATCCACGGCGACACGGGATGCAATATCATCAACGGCATCATCACTCTCGACCCGACCAAGGACATGGCCATCCAGTTCGAGGACTTGCATTCTTCGGATCACGCTTGCGAGGAGATTGACAACGAGACAGCACTGCTGCTTGCCCTCGAGAGCACTGAATCCTGCAAGCGCATCAACCAGTATGAGATGGCGTTACTTGACAACAAGGGCAACATTGTCATCATGCTTCAGCGCATCAACCTGCGGCAATAATTAGAAAACACCTTTTGTTAAAAAATACTGCGCCCCGCTCTAACCATCACTTGGTTGGCGGGGCGCACGACTTGTTGCTCACATTGAGCTATCATCTATTACCGCTTTTCTTTCATCTATTCAACTTCTTCCTAACTACCGCTTACCGCTTAGCGATGATCCTTGTCACGATAGGGACGGATCTCGCCATAAACCGTCATATTGATAGCTCCACTGATGCGAGCAACAGCATGATTACTATTGTGATATAGAGTAATGTACACATAAGCAATCTCCTTGGTGCTTACAAGCTGATATTCCAAGTGAACATCTCCGTTATCGTCATACTTGATGCGCTTGTCCCGAACAGTGCCCTTGGTGGTCCATCCTCCCAAGCCATTGGGGCCGGGACGATAGGTGTTGAAAGCGAACTGGATGATACCGTCTTCATCCTGAACAAGAACGAAGTTGGCGGCTTCGTTCAGGCCCGTGAATCGGCGACCCATATCAACACTGTTGGCGAGGAGAACAAAATAGCCACGACGCATTGAGTTGGAGGCCTTGGCATAGGCGATATCCTCGTTGAGCTCGCGCATCTTCTTTTCGCGAGCCTTCTTCTCCTTCTTTGTCTCTTTAACTGTCTCCTTCTGGTCGATCTTCTCGAGTCTCACGTTCTCGTCGCTCTCAATTTGGGAGGCATCGGGTGACTGTACCTGGGCAAACACTCCCAGGGGTATGATGGCGCATAATGTTAATATAAAATTCTTCATTGTCCTTGAGGTTTTATTGATTATTGTCTATCTATTAGACCAAATAAGTGAAAAAATGTTTAATTTTGCCTATCAAAAAAATCAAAACCATTTAGGATATGAAAACCAACATGAAAATGGGAACCCGCTTGCTGGTGCTATTGGTGCTGATGGGCGTAGGATTGATATTTGCATCGGTGTTGAGCATATTGCTCATTAAACAGGGCTTGCTCACACTACTCACAGTACAGGACTTGCTGGCCTTCATTGTGCCTGCAATCGTCGCCATGGCGATTTTCTACCGCCGACCCTTCCATGCCATGGGGCTCGACCGTGCACCCGGTTGGTTATCTCTCGTGGTTATTATCCTTTTTTATATCGTATCACTTCCTGCCATGAACTGGCTGGTATCATTCAATGAAGCGATGTCCCTGCCATCATGGATGGGAGGCCTGGAGAGTTGGATGCGGGAAGCCGAGGATGCCGCAGCCGAAGCTACTCAAAGGATTCTTGACATCAATTCAGCTGGTATGCTGGCTGCCTCGGTGTTTGTCGTGGGCTTTATGGCTGGACTGAGCGAGGAAATGCTCTTTCGCGGGGCGATGTTGCGCACCATGCAGGACAGCCGTCTAGGCACCCATGCCGTGGTGTGGATCGTTGCCATCCTGTTCAGCGCATTCCACATGCAGTTCTACGGGTTCATCCCTCGCATGGTGCTGGGACTTTGGTTGGGTTATCTGTTTGTGTGGACCAGGAACCTGTGGGTGCCTATTATCGCCCACACCCTCAACAATAGCACAGTCGTTGTATTCAGCTATCTCACTAATAAGGGACTTGTCCCCGAGGGGTTCGCCGACAATATCGGTATTCCCGCCGAGGGCGCCCTACCCTGGCTAGCTATTGTCAGCTTCATAGCCAGCATCATTATCGCCGCATGGGCCTACCGCTGCTTAACGTCAAAAGCTGAAGCCCAAGATGCGATAGACGTTGTTGACCATTGCTAGTCGGTCGATGTCGGGGCGGGTTGAGAAGAAAAGAAAGATTAAATCCCGCTCAGGAATTTTTCCCGCATAGATGGTAAATCCGCCATTGTCGCCCAAGTGATAGACGTGGGTGGGCTGATTAGGCATATCCTGAACAAAAAAACCGTAGCCGTAGCCCGTGTGTGGCTGGTAACCATACTCGGCATCGGCAGGAATCTGTATCCATGGATTGTAGGCAAGGCGCTTGCTGGAGGCAGTCCACACAGTGTTGTCGCGCAATGCACGCTCCCACTTGACAAAGTCGTTGATAGAGCAATACAAGGCACCATCGGCCTTGGTGGCAAAGAAACTCTCCTCGCCATAGTCGTATTCCTGCCATCGTCCCTTGTCATCGCGTTCATAGCCGTGTGCCAGGTGGGCGATGTCTCGGTCAGGCTCAAAGTATCGGCAGGTCTGCATCCCAGCCTTGCCAAACACATTCTCGTGCATATATGCCTCAAAGGGAATGCCCGAGGCGCGTTCCACAATCTGGTAGATGAGCTGGAATGTGGGATTGATGTACTCGTATTGAGTTCCCGGCTGGAAATTCAGATGGTCGAGCGTGCGCATATACTGCACCGAATTAACATCGGTGCTGTAGAGCACGAAATTGCGGTCGTTGCGTGGACGCGCATCAGGGATACCGCTGGTGTGGCTCATGATGTGATGCAAGGTGATATCGTTGAAGAACGACGCCTGGAATTCGGGGAAGAACTTTGACAACGGGTCGTTAAGGGATAATAGGCCCTGCTCGGCGAGCTGCATGAGCGCCACCGCCGAGAACTGTTTTGACACCGAGGCGATGCAGAAATTAGACTCGAATGTCACCGGAGCCTTGGTCACCATATCAGCCACACCAAAGCAACGACTATAAATCGTGTCACTGCCCTGCATAATCAACACAGCCGCACCAGGCTCCTTGGGATTGTTGTACACTGCACCGAAGACCTCGTCGATGCGCTTTGTCATCTCGTCTTTATTCATCATTTGGGCTTGGATGGCGGTAACAAAGGCCAGCAACGCCATTACCATGATTATTGTTCTTTTCATCATGGCGCAAAGGTAGTAAGAAAAGTTTACAGGTTAGTGGTTAATGGTTTAATTTTAGGCATTAGGTTGTGAATTTCCCCTAACACCTAAAGCCTAACGCCTAAAGCCTAACGCCTAAAGCCTAACACCTAAAGCCTAATGCCTAAAAACTGGCATAGTGTTTGCTACTATTGACATGACATTTTATAATACGACAATAACACTATAACGAAGAAAGGAAAATAACAATAATGAACAACGACCAGCACAATAAGCAACAACTGTACTGGAGACAGGATATTGCCGTGCCCAAGGCCGGTGCCGACTTCCCCGATGAGGAAGAAGATGAAGAGGATGAAATGCCCGGCGGCACAGGCGGCAGTGACAGCGATAATCCGTCCTACCGTGAGACACGACAGCGACGAAATGTCAGTCGGGGTGACAATTCTGCCACTCCCGTCATCGATAAATATGGCAAAGACATCACGCGTGAGGCTGCCGAGGGGCGCCTTGACCCTGTTGTGGGCCGTGAGGTGGAGATTGAGCGGTTGTCACAGATCCTGAGCCGCCGCAAGAAGAATAACCCCGTGATGATTGGTGAGCCCGGTGTGGGCAAGAGCGCAATTATCGAGGGTCTTGCCAAGCGCATCGTTGAGCGCAAGGTTGCACGAACCCTGCTCGACAAACGCATTGTCTCGCTCGACATGGCAGCCATCGTGGCCGGTACCAAATACCGCGGCCAGTTTGAGGAACGTCTCAAAGCGGTCATCGATGAGGTGAGTGCCTACAAGAACGTCATTATGTTCATCGATGAGATCCACAATATTGTGGGTGCTGGAAACGCCAGCGGTTCGATGGATGCCGCCAATCTGCTCAAGCCTGCCCTTGCCCGTGGCGAGTTCCAGTGTATCGGTGCCACCACCCTTGACGAGTACCGCAAGAGCATCGAGAAAGACGGAGCCCTGGAGCGCCGCTTCCAGAAGGTCCTTGTTGAACCCACAACTCCAGAACAGACGCTGGAAATCCTTCATAATATCAAGGACATGTATGAGAAGCACCATGGTGTGAATTATACTGAAGAAGCCTTGAGAGCATGCGTGACACTGACTGACCGTTACATCAGCGACCGTTTCTTCCCTGACAAGGCTATCGATGCGATGGACGAGGCCGGATCACGTGTACACATCACAAGGGTTGATACCCCCAAAGAGATTGAAGACCTGGAGCGACGCATCGCTGAGGCACAAGAAAATAAGTTCAAGGCCGTCCAGGCACAGAACTTTGAGAGCGCAGCGAATTACCGCGACCAGCAAGAGAAACTCAAAGCAGAGTTGCAAGTGGCCAAGGAACAATGGGAGGCTGAACTCGACAGCCGCCGCGTGACCGTTAACGAGGGTCATATTGCAGAGGTTGTCGCCATGATGACCGGCGTACCGGCCCAACGCATCGCTCAAAGTGAAGGAATACGACTGCTTGGCATGACCGACGAACTGAAAAAGCAAGTCATCGGCCAAGACGAGGCTATTGAGAAGATTGCCCGCAGCATCCGCCGCAACCGTGCAGGCCTGCGTGACCCCAAGCGCCCCATCGGCTCCTTCATGTTCCTAGGACCGACTGGTGTGGGCAAGACCCTGCTTGCCAAGAAGCTCGCCCAGTTCCTGTTCAATAGCGACGAGGCACTGATACGTGTAGACATGAGCGAATACATGGAGAAGTTCAACGTGTCGAGGCTCGTTGGTGCACCTCCGGGCTATGTGGGCTATGAAGAGGGTGGCCAATTAACCGAGAAAGTGCGCCGTCATCCTTACAGCGTGGTGCTGCTCGATGAGATTGAGAAAGCACATCCTGATGTGTTCAACATGCTGCTGCAAGTGCTTGACGAGGGCAATCTGACCGACGGTCTGGGCCGCAAGGTGGACTTCAAGAACACCATCATCATCATGACCAGCAACATCGGCACAAGGGAACTGAAGGACTTTGGCGCCGGAGTAGGTTTCAACACGGGTGAATTGACAAGGGAGCGCAGCGACTCTGTCATCCGCAAAGCGTTGAACCGCCAGTTCTCACCCGAATTCCTTAACCGTGTGGATGATATCGTCACCTTTGGCTCACTGAACCATGAGCACATCCTTAAAATTGTGGATATTGAGCTTGACTCATTCTACAAGCGTGTTGAGGAGAACGGCTTGAAACTCAATATCACCAATGCTGCTAAGAATCTGGTTGCCGATCACGGCTTTGACATCCAGTACGGTGCACGCCCACTCAAGCGAGCCATCCAAAGCGAGATTGAAGACCCGCTGAGTGAAATGCTGCTGCGTGAGGAAGCCAAGCTTGGCGACACCATCGTCATCGATGCCCAAGACGGCAAGATCGTCACAAGCATCGAGAAAGCGAAAGCAACCACCAAACAAAAGGAAACAATTGACGAGTAATCCACTACTCCATCAGGCAATACCCCAAAAAGCGAGGCGTAAGGTTCATTTTGCAGGATGAAAATCACATATAGTGGTTCTAAGGTTCATTTTGCAGGATGAATTTTCAAGGCGATTATTGCATAGCGGAAAA
>CAJOFM010000009.1 GCA_905233915.1 uncultured Muribaculaceae bacterium
GCGTACGTTAGCAACGGTCTTGCCAGCGAAGAGCTCCTCAACGTCAACCATCTTGGATACGGTGAAGCCGTCCCAGATGTGGTCGCTCTCGGTCTTGCCCTCGGCGACAGCATAAGCCTCGATCATGTAGGTGCCCTCATCGTCGAAGTTCAACTCGCCGGTGTACTCCATCCACTCACCATATACATACTCACCGTCAACCAGGACACCAACACGGTAGTAAATGGTGCTGGGCTCGGTCGGGATCAGAGTGACGGTGTAAGCGTTGTAGTACAGGTTGCCGTCGTTGTAAACGTAGTTCTCCTTAGCGCTGCTGGGAGCATCGGTCTTCTCATTGGGATTAACGGGGGTATCGTCAGCACCCTTCACCTGGAACTTGTCCATGCAGAAGTAGGCGGCGGTATTCATTCCATAAGGGCCTACATCGGTAGAATTCATGGTGAAGTAAACCGACTCAACCTCGCCCAGGCTCGACAGGTCGAAGAAAGTCCAGTCGTTAGCGGCATGCAGTTCGCCGTTGGTAAAGTCCACCAGGTTCATCGAGACGGTGGTCTCGTTGCCGTCAGCATCAACGCCATGGGCAATCAGCTCAAAGTAGTCGCCCTCGGCAAAACCAGTGCCAAAGCCGTCGCCATGGGCGCAGCCATAATAGGGCCAGGGGTGGTTGCACACGTAAACGCCAACCGGCTCAAAGGTCGTATTGCCGTCCTTGTCAACAAACATCACCTGGTTGCTGGGACCTTCAGCCGCCCAATTGCTGTAATAAGCCACGAAATAGGGCTGAGTGGCATCGGCAGTCACCGAGCCATCGGCATTGATGACACAACCGCCACCGGCCATGCAGCCGCCAAACATTGTCGTCCAGCCAGCGCTGCTACCGGCCTGGCCATAGTCGGTCTGGTCACCACCAATGGCGGGTGTGAAACCGTCCCAATAATAGCCACCCCAAGATGCGCCTTCACCATCGATAAGGTGAGAGAGCATGAAGGTGCCGTTCTCGTTGCCAAACTCCAACCAAGTGTAATCCACGTCATTGTAGCACTCGGTCCACACGCCATTATCACCATACTGGATGCTGGCAGGGTTGATTGGAGCATTCATGTCGAGCGTGATCACGCCAGCCCACATGGCCGAAGCCATCAAGGCGCTTGCTGCTAAAGTAAAAATCTTTTTCATTTCCATTAATAAAATTAAAGGTTAAACAAGTATAGTTTATTCTGTGTTATGTTGTTAAAATCATTCTGATGAGCATTGTGACATCGGCCACATTAAGTATACCGTTATGGTCCAAGTCTCCAGCAGCAGGGTCATAGTCACAAAGGACTGAGCCAAGGACGGCCTGGATGAGTTTTGTGACATCGGCCACATCTACCCTACCATCCATATTCACATCACCCGGTCTCGAAGACGCGGTCACTGTCAGGGTAAACGAGGTGGTTGCCAGTTTACCATTGCTGTCGGTGATGACATCAACAGTTGTCCTGCCGGCAGCTACGCCCTTCACATGAAGTTCCAAACCCCTCACCGTGACTCGGGCAACATTCTCATCGACGCCATCAACAGTCGTCACTGCCATCGACACCATGTTGTCGGCATCCTTGACTGCGTCAAGCAATGAGATCACCTTTTCTTCACCCACAGCAATGACCTGTTCACCGATGTTCACGGTTGGAGCACACAGGTCGGGATAGACTGCCATGGCTGGGAACCAATAAGCGTCCTGCAGGCGCACCTGGCGTTTGAACTGTCGTGTCGCCATGTCATAGAACAGCACCCAATTGTGATTGAAAATCTGATAGGCATACATTGGTGCCGCCTCAAGAGTCTGCACCACAAGATCACCAGTATGAGGATCAAAACTCAAGGCTGAGGCATAGAGTCCCTGACGGTTACGGGTTCCATCCCAGTTAATCTCGGCTGCCTCGGGCAGGAGAATCAGCGTATCGGTGAAAACGCGGGTCTTGAAGTCATAACTGCTGATGTAGTTCTGGAATTCATCATAGCTGTAATATACCTTCTCCTCGACAGGGTCCACACACAACATGCGGGCACGCCATGCGCCCCATGAACTTAATGCTCCACGGGTGTCTTCAAGCTCAAAGACCTCGGTTGAACACAAGTTAACCGGATCAATCCTGGTGAAATTGGCCTCGTAGGGGCCTGATCCAAAGTCATACACCTCGCGTGAATTGTTTGCCACATACACGTTGCCGCCAGCCGTCACGAAGACCGTCACGATGTGAGGGAACGGCAAGGTCTTCACAACCACATCATTAACGGGATCAATGACGTGGAGCCCCACATCCTGCTGAACGGCAAACACATACTGTCCAAAACGCACCATGTCGCCACACTGGCCATGATAGAGGCTGTTGTAGTCACCCTTGGCGCTCGATTGGGTGCCCTCGATGAGATTTCCCACTTCCATCGCATTGACATCGAACACGAAGATGCCTGCGCTGGTAGCGACATATCCCTTGCTTGGGCTGACGGCACAATAGCTGCGGCCATCGTACACACTGTCGGGCGATTGGCCGAAGCGCAACACGCTGCCCAACTGCTTGAGGGTAACGGCGTCCAGCACCGCCAGGCGGGAGCCCATCGTGCTGCCAGCGGCCTCGTTGCCGTTAGCCTGCTTGCTCACGAGAAAAAGCTTGCCGCCATAGAGTTGCCCTTGTTGGGTGGTCACGCCCAGCTTAGTGGTAGGATTGACCATGGCATATACATTGTACTCCATCTCGTCATAGTCATAATTGTAGTAATTGATGGAGCCTTGATTGGGTCCATAACGGTCCTCGTTGATAAAGAAGACGCCGTTGGTGAAGGTCAAGTCCTGACCCCATGCCGCCATTACAGCAAGGCATTCAATCAATATGATGCATATCTTTTTCATCGTCATCAATTAGTTGTTCAAAACCATGCTGATCAGCAAAGTCACATCAGCCACGTTGACGGTGCTATCGTCATTGACATAGGCCGCACTCTCGTTGAACGGCGACACTTCATTGCCAAGGATATAGGAAATCAATGCCGTGACATCACTGACATTAACGATTCCATCCATATTCACATCGCCCTTCTTGGAAGGCACAGCGTCGGGATGCAGATCCTCGGCCCCGCAGATTTCGGTCGAGGTCTCTCCCAACCATCCGCAATAGGCCAACTGACCCGTATATACCTTGATAAAGTCGATGTGATCGAGTTCGACAGGATTGCCTTCTTCATCAACAGCCCAGTCAATCTTGAAGCCGGGTTCCTGATCATTGGGCAGGTTGTCCACATAGCCCTGCCCCAAGAAAGGCTGGAACCAGTCATTTCCATTGCCACCACTCATATCGATGGCAGTATTAGGCAGCTTGGTTCCCCTGAATGTGAGCACCGTGTCCTCAATCCACAGTGGCCAGTAGGGCTGACTGTGGAACGAGTTGCGCCACACATATCCGCTGACACTGTCGGGCATCTCATCGTTACTGGTCCAATACACATACTCGATGTCATTAATGAACCTCCATCTCGCATGAGGCACGCGCGCCTTGTTCTCGTCGGGCTTGTAATAGGTAATCTCATAACCATGCTGGCAACGGTCGTAGGCATCGCCCTTGATTTCGTACCATTGGTCAGCATCGCCAGGCACGCCATCGCCGTCCATATCGACACCCACCATGATCACACCGGGCTCGCAGCTACCGCCAGCAACATTAGGCACAGCCTCGCTCTGGATAGCATTACCGTAGATTTTCACGTCATAACCGTGCATGTTGACCACCGGATGGTCAAAGCCGAACACGACATAGCCACCAAAGCTGCCTAAACTCACAGAGCCACCTAGTTTTCCGCACAGCGAGGTCTCGACCTGAGCCATGATGCTGTCCTTGGTATAACCAGGCTTGTAGGCAGGGTAAACGTTGACAAACTGTGCCGGTGCTGGCAGGTAGTCATAGATACGGGCAATGTATGGCGAATTGTTGTCGGCTGCTGCCGTCAACATCGTCAAGGCCGTTGCAAATAGTAATAATCTCTTCATGTCACAATATAAATCCAGTTTCACACCACGATGTGAATCCAGCGACACGACAGGCCCTCACCAGGTCAATTCATTTCGATAAAATGGGCAGATTGCTCCGCATCATCTCACTTAGCCAGGGTCCAAATGCCGCGTGAACCACAATCGTTGGCCGTGCGAAGGCAGGTCTTCTGACTTCTCCCCCATCGCGGTGGCGCCTTCCCGGTGATGATGCTTGGACAAGGGTCCTTACTACCAGTGGCGTGATGCCTCGCGATGTGTTGCGGGGAGTTACAGCAGCGGGTACTGTTCAGGATTCTCACCTGATTCCCTTTTGATTCCTCTACCCGCTATAGCGGGCGGAAACCTCAACACGTTATTTCAGGCACAAAATTACACACATATTTTTAAAATGGCAATACAAAAGGTCGTTTTTTAGATTGAATTAGAGCAAGATTCAAGAATAATGGCTAAATTTGCGGTTTATGATAAGGGCTATCAAAGACATAAAAAGACGCCTGAACCCGCTATGGCTATACGCAGCCATCGTGGCATTGATGCTCGTTTGCCCGCTGGCCATGACAGGCAGTGCTGTGGATTCACTTTACAACCTTTACATGAATGCCGAGCCTGAATCCAAGGCGGAGATAGCCAATAAGGTGTTCTCTCAACTCAAGCTGGAGCAGTTCAATGACGTCGATGTCCATTTTGACAAGTCGGTCAATGCAAACCTGATTGATGCCAAGACCCACCAAGCAGTAGCCGAATACTATTTCATACAAGAGCAATTTGAAGCCTCTATGCAAGCCAGCGAACGCGCCCGAAAGTTGGTAGATCTCATTGATGACGAACGTCTCAAGAGCGAGATCCTGGCTATGCTTGCCAACGGCCACTTCCGCCTCAGCAACTATGACAAATCACTCGAAGCCATTCTTGCCGCGCTAAAAATAGACAAGGATCTTGGCGACAAGGAACTCATCAGCAGTGACTTTAACACATTAGCTGTCATCTATTTGGCCATTGAGCGGCCCGATCAAGGAATCGTCTATATCGATAAGGCCATCGCCATGGAACGCAAGATGAAGAATAACGGTCACTTGTCAACCAGACTGGGTACCGCCTGCGAGTTGTACTTGATGGACGGGCAGATTGACAAAGCCATGCAGCTCATCAAAGAGGCCTATGATATAGATAAAAAAGAAGGGCGCGAGGAAAAAGCCGCCATTAGGCTTTCACAGATGGGTGCGGTTTATGAAGCCATGTCGATGTTCGATAATGCAAAGGTGTCAGTAACCCAAGCGCTTAAAGTGCTGGAGTGCAGTTCCAACATCTATTCTACAGCCGTATGCCACAATCAGTTGGGCAGTTTAGCCGCCAAAGCCGGCCATTCCGACGAGGCCATTGCCCACTACAAGAAAGCGCTGGAGTTGAGCATCAAGTGTGGCGCCCCCAAGGTTGAGTTGACTGCCGAGCGCGGCTTGTGGCAAACCATGCGCGAAGACAATCCTGCCGTTGCCATGCTGCATCTCGAACGCTACACGGTATTGAACGACTCGCTACACGCACACATCGATGCCATGCAGACTAACGTGATGAGCACCACTGCCACCAATATGGAGAAAACCGCGCTGATCAAGGATGCCAAGCATGACCGATTACTGCTCACGCTGGGAGGCTGTCTGCTGGCATTGATGACGCTGGTTACCATAGGAGGCTTGCTCTATGTATGGCGCCGCAACAAGCGTGCCCTGCAACTGCTGCGACAAGCCAGCGGGATGAGGTCACGCTTCATCGACAACATCACCCACGAGCTGCAAACGCCGCTCACTGTCATCATCAACGCCGGCGAGCAGCTGAGCAAAGGGGTGAAATCCACAGGCGAGGAGAACCGGCATCTGGGAGAAATCATACAAAACCACGGCAACAACATGCTGGGCCTTGTCAACCAGTTGCTCGACATCGAGAAATCAAGGGAGCCCCTTTCTTCTAACAAGCCCATTACCAGGCAGGGTGACATCATCATGTTTGTGCGGCTTCTCGTCGAAAACTATACCGAGCGGGCACAACAAGAGCACATTCAACTGGAATTCACCTCGCCCTTGAACACCTTGAACGTGTCCTTCATCCCTGAGAACATCCGCAAAATCACACAACTACTCATTGACAACGCCTTCAAGTTCACGCCACAAGACGGTTCCATAACAGTTGCTGTTGACGTCCCCGACAAGGGGTGGGTGCGCCTGCGTGTTTCAGACACGGGCAAGGGCATTCCCGTTCAAGAGCAAAACCGCATCTTCGAGCCATTTTATCAAGGGAACCCAAATCATGAGGCAGTGGACACGGTAATTGACCTTGCGCTGGTCAACCAGCTTGTCCAATCGATGAACGGTAACATCTCGCTCGATAGTGAACCAGGCCGAGGCACTACATTTACCATCTACCTGCCGGCCCAGCCTTACGAGCCCGAAACGTCCCAGCAATTTGTAGAGAATCGCATTCTGACAGGTAATGCCAGCAAGCACAAACCACTCGTGTTCATTGTCGAGAACAACGACGATATCGCATTTCTCATCGGCAGCCACTTGCGCAACGATTATGAGTTGCGTTTTGCTAACGATGGTCTCGAAGCGCTGAGCAACGCGCGCAACCTCTCACCCGACCTCATCATCACCAACATTGCAATGCCCGTGATGGACGGCAAAGAACTGATCAAGCGGCTGCACGAGGACGATGCGCTCACCCACATCCCTATCATCGCTATGACATCCGACCCCAGTGAGCAAGAGCGCATTTCCTGTATCGAAGCTGGTGCCGATGCCGTGCTGGTCAAGCCATTCAATTCAGCCGAACTGGTATTGTTGACGAGTCACATGGTAAGGTGGCACAATCTCCTGAGGGAGCGCTTCACCAAGACGATGAGCATGCCCATGAGCGATGCCCAAGCCAAGTTGAGCAAAGAAGACAAAGCCTTCATTAACCGCCTTGTGGACGTTATCCGCGCCCAGATGACCAAGGGCGATATCGAACTGGATAATATTGCTGCTGCCATGTCCATCAGCCGCAAGCAGCTGCGCACCCGTGTGATGGCAATCACTGGCTTGACGCCTGTGGCCTATGTTCAACAGGTGAGACTTAACCGTGCCCGCCTGATGATGGCCAAGGGAGACATGTCTCTCACTACCATCGCCAAGAAGTGCGGATTTCCTGACCCCTCGTATTTTTCCAAGGTGTTCAAGCAGCAATTTGGCGTGAGCCCGACTCAATTCCGCAAAAATGCTGATGACATCCCACACCAAATCCAATAATTAGCATGAAACGAATTCTAATCATTACCATCATGTTCTGGAACCTGTTATTCGGCCAAGCAGCCGAGCCAGCCGATTGGGCCAACAAGGCGCGTTATGCCGAGGATAACAAGACACTGCTTGCCATGCCCGAAGACCCGCTGCGCGTTGTGATGATGGGCAACTCCATCACCGAGTTTTGGGAAGAGACCCATCCCGGTTTCTTCACTGCCAACCATCTGGTGTGCCGTGGCATTGGTGGCCAGGTTTCCAGCCAAATGCTGGCTCGTTTCCGCCAAGATGTCATCAACCTCAAGCCCCGCATCGTTGTCATCAACTGCGGCACCAACGACATTGCCGAGAACAATGGCCCATATGACGAGGATATCACGCTCGACAACATCAAGTCGATGACCGAGCTGGCCCTCGCCCATGGCATTGAGGTGGTCCTCACGTCGGTGTTGCCATGTGACAAGTTCATCTGGAACCCGACAGCACAGAGGGTGCCGGAGAAGATAGCCAACCTGAATAGCCGCATCATGGGTTATATCGCCAAACTGTCCCATGTGTATTACTTGGACTATTTCACTTACATGACGCTTGATGGCCAATCCATGAACAGCAGTTACACCGACGATGGTGTTCATCCCAACGCGCTGGGATATGAGGTGATGGAAGCCCAACTCCTGAAACGACTAGAACTACTGAACCAATAAACATTATTCATATTAAACATTATCACAATTATGAGAAAGATAATTTTTCTTTGCATGGCACTATTAGCGATGACAGTATCTGCCGGCGACCTGGTCAAGGCCGTCGACCGTGCCAACCTGGACACGAAGACACATCCTGGCACCAATTTCTATCAGTATGCCTGTGGAGGCTGGAAACGTGCCCATCCGCTGGACCCGCAGTATGCCCGTTTCGGCACCTTTGACCAGCTGGCCGAGAACAGCCGCAACCAGGTTAAGGACATCATCACCAACCTGGGCACCAACAATCCCCGCGGCAGCCTCAAGCAGAAGGTGGGCGACCTCTATGCCCAAGGCATGGACAGCGTGCGCCTGAACAACGAGGGCATGGCACCGCTCAAGGACTATATCGACAATCTGAAAACCTTGACCCGCAACTATTTCTCGGCTGCCATTGCCGACATGCACAACGGCATTGCGTCACCCTTCTTCAACTCGTCGGTCATGGCCGACCTGAAGGACTCTAACTCCAACATGATGTACCTGACGCAAGGAGGCCTGGGCATGGGCGACCGTGACTACTATCTGGACAATGACGCCAACACCGTCAAGGTGCGCAAGGCCTATGTCAACTATATCCAGCAGCTGTTCCAGCTCATCGGTTACAAAAAAGCCGCTGCCACCAAGGCTGCCCAACACGTGATGGCCATTGAGACCGAACTTGCCAAGGTAGCGATGACCCGCGAGGAGACCCGTGACTACAGCAAGCTTTATAACGTGATGAGTTATGACCAACTCAAGAAGAGCTATCCCAACATCAACTGGGGCCAGTACTTCTCAGTACTGAACATCAGTGAATTGGACAACCTGTGCGTATTCCAGCCCAAGTCAATTGCCAAGGTCAACGAGATGATAAAGTCGCTCAAGGAAGAGGATGTGCGCGAGTACCTTATCTTCAAGTATGTGGATGCCGCCTCTCCCTACCTGAGTGATGCCTTTGCCGATGCCAACTTCGACATGTACAGCCGTGCGATGTCGGGCAAGCAGGTGAAGATGCCGCGCTGGAAACACTCGCTTGACGTGCCCAACACCCTGCTGGGCGAGGCCGTGGGCCAGCTCTATGTCGAGAAATACTTCCCTGCCGACTCCAAGAAGAAGATGCAGCAGCTGGTTGACAACCTCAAGAAGGCCTTGGGCGAGCACATCGCCACCCTGTCGTGGATGAGCCCCAAGACCAAGGTCAACGCCCTGGTTAAGCTCAACAGCTTCACGGTCAAGATCGGTTACCCCGACAAGTGGTTTGACTACAGCAAGCTGGACATCGACCCCAACAAGAGCTACTGGGAGAATATTATGGCAGCTCGCCGTTTCCAGGCCGAATATGAATACGGCCAGCTGAACAAGCCCGTTGACAAGGAGCGCTGGTTCATGACGCCCCAGACTGTAAATGCTTATTACGAGCCCTCGAGCAACGAGATCTGCTTCCCCGCAGGCATCCTGCAGGCTCCCTACTTTGACCCCAATGCCGACGAGGCTTGCAACTACGGCGCCATCGGCGTTGTTATCGGCCACGAGATGACCCACGGTTTTGACGACCAGGGCCGCAACTTTGACCACAACGGCAACATGGTGGACTGGTGGACCCCCGAGGATGCCGCCAAGTTCCAGGAGCTGGCCAACAAGTTGGGTGCCCAGTACAGTGCCGAGATTGTTGCCGACGATGTGCATGCCAACGGCACTTTTACCATGGGCGAGAACATCGCTGACCATGGCGGCCTGCGTGTAGCCTACAGCGCCTTCAAGAAGACCGAGCAGGGCAAGGGCGACGCCATGATTGACGGCTTTACTCCCGACCAGCGCTTCTTCCTGAGCTATGCCAACGTGTGGGCTGCCAACATCACCAAGGAGGAGATGCTGCGCCGCACCAAGGTCGACCCGCACAGCCTGGGCGTGAACCGTGTGAACGTGGCTATCCGCAACCTGGAGGAATTCTTCAACGCCTTCAACATCCAGCCCGAGATGCCCATGTGGCGCGACCCCGCCGACCGTGTCATCATCTGGTAAAAGTTACTAACCCATAACTACGTCATCAATATGAAAAGGCTTTTTTCCATTATTTCCGTCCTGGTCATGTGGACGGCCTGCTGGGCTGACTCGCCGTTGACCTCGACCCACTTTGCCGACGCCTACCTCGACCATGAGATGGTGCAGATGGCCAACATGGAGATGCAGGGCAACATCCCCACCACGTTGCTCAATTTCCTTGCCGACAAGCAAGCTCCCATTGACGTGAGACTGGCCGTAGTGAACAAGATCGGCTGGAATTTCGACGGCACCTCGGTAGGGGCACAGCTAGGCGAATACCTGATGGGACGCTATCGCGTCAAGAACGAGGCCAAGCTTGTCAAGAAACTTGATGCCAAGACGCTGGCTGTGTATGCCTATGCCGTGGCCATGAGCGACTATTTCAACGTCAAGAATGCACAAGAGCTGGGCCACAAGGCTGTCAAGAAGAACAAGGACAAGAGCTTCAGCGTCAATCTGATTGCCGCCCTCATCGATGCCCAGGACTACCTGGACAGCGATTGGTCGATGATCTACAAGGTGGTGTCCGACGTCCTTCATGACGGCTCATTGCGTCTGGACATGCGCCAGGAGGCCATCGACAACATCATGGATTACATCGGCCTGTATCAGGGCGAGTAACCTTGAAGCGCTCACGTTCTAACGCGGCCTTGCCAGGCCATAGGACAAAAAAATACCAGGCTCCTTGGGGGTGACCCCTTGGAGCCTGGTTGCATTTTGCGGAATTAATTCTTTGGAATGAACCTCGGTTGATTAGGCGTGCTTCTTAGCCTCGTCAACGATTGCCTTGAAAGCGGCGGGATTGTTCATAGCCAGGTCGGCGAGCACCTTGCGGTTGATCTCGATACCAGCCTTGTGAATCAGGCCCATCAGCTTGCTGTAGGAGAGGTCCTCCATGCGAGCGGCAGCGTTGATACGCTGGATCCACAGCGCGCGGAAGTTGCGTTTTTTCTTCTTACGGTCAGCGTAAGCGTAGGTCAAACCCTTCTCCCAGGTGTTCTTAGCAACGGTCCAGACGTTCTTGCGAGCGCCAAAGTAACCCCTTGTAAGTTTTAAGATTTTCTTGCGTTTGGCTCTTGAAGCCACGTGATTAACTGATCTTGGCATTTTTTTGAATTGTTTTGATTGCTAGCGGCCGCCAGGCGGCACTTTGAGCTAGACATTCGGTTAATAATAAAAGATAAAAATCTTGTGATTAAAAGAAAGTTGTTTAGAGTTGTTTACTTCACCAGGAGCTTCTTAACGATGGGCAGGTTGGCTTTTTCAACGATGCTCATCTTACCCAGGTTACGTTTACGCTTCTTGCTCTTCTTGGTCAGGATGTGACTCTTGTAAGCATGTCTTCTTTTAATCTTTCCGGTGCCGGTAAAGGTGAACCTTTTCTTCGCAGCGGAATTCGTCTTAACTTTTGGCATTTTGTTTTAGTTTAAAAAATGTTATTAATTAATCGAGACCAGGCACTTACCAAGCCTGATGCTCTTCTCTCTCACGCGTTGTTTACTCCTCGTCGGGAGTGTTGTCCTGCTGCTGAGCGGCAGCCTCGGGGACTTCCTTGGCCTCTTTCTTCTTGCCGCTGCCGGGCTTCTTGGGCGACAGCATGATGGTCATGCGCTTGCCCTCGAGCACTGGCATCTGATCCAGCTTACCATATTCTTCCAGGTCGTTGGCGAACCTGAGCAACAGCACCTCGCCCTGTTCCTTGAACAGGATGGAACGTCCCTTGAAGAAGACGTAGCTCTTCACCTTGGCACCTTCCTTGAGGAAACCGATGGCATGCTTCAGCTTGAAGTTGTAGTCATGCTCGTCGGTCTGTGGTCCGAAACGGATTTCCTTGACCACGAGTTTGGTGGACTTGGCCTTCTGTTCCTTGGCGTGTTTGCGCTGTTGGAACTTGAACTTCTGGTAGTCCATCACGCGGCACACGGGGGGCTCGGCTTGGGGCGCGATCAGGATCAGGTCCAGTTCTTGCCCTTCGGCGATTTTCAGGGCCTCCTCGATGGGATAAATGCCCTGCTCCACGTTGTCACCCACCAGGCGCACCTCACTCGCACGAATTTCATCGTTAATCGGGTTGGTGTCTTTGTCATTTTTGCCGCCCATCTGGCGATTACGGCCTCGGGGCCTGGTGGCATTGCTCGGGCGCTTGGGCCCGGGACGATACGGTTTTTTGTTCATTCAGCAGTTTTACAATTGTTAGTATTATCGTGACAATCAAGCACTTCCATACGACACACGTCGCACGGAAGTGGCTTAAAAGTTGGTCATTTCTGCCACTTCGCGATTAATATCGGCCGCAAAGGTAGTAATTTTTTTCGAACCTTGATCACCTTCGCCCTGTTTTCTTATCGAAACTTCTTCACATCCTGCCTCTTTTTCACCGACAATGAGGAGGTAAGGGATGCGTTTGAGCTCGTTATCACGGATCTTGCGACCGATTTTCTCGTTGCGGTCATCGACGATGGCACGCACGTCAAGTTTGTTCAGCTCGTCGGCCACATGGTGGGCATAGTCGTTGAACTTCTCACTGATGGGCAGCACGACGCACTGGTCGGGCACGAGCCACAGCGGCAGCTTGCCGGCGGTGTGCTCCAGCAGCACGGCAACAAAGCGCTCCAGCGAACCGAAGGGGGCGCGGTGGATCATCACGGGACGGTGCTTCTGGTTGTCGGCGCCGGTGTACTCGAGCTGGAAGCGCTCGGGCAGGTTGTAGTCCACCTGGATGGTACCCAACTGCCAGCGGCGGCCCAGGGCGTCCTTAACCATGAAGTCGAGCTTGGGACCGTAGAAGGCGGCCTCGCCGGTCACCTGCTTGGCCACCAGGCCTTTCTCCTCGCAGGCCTCGATGATGGCACGCTCGGCCTTCTCCCACACCTCGTCGGTGCCCACATACTTCTCCTTGTTGTTGGGGTCACGCAGCGAGATCTGGGCCTCGTAGTTGAAGCCGAACACCTTAAAGATAAACGAGATGATGTCCATCACACCCAGGAACTCCTGCTTGAGCTGGTCGGGGGTGCAGAACAGGTGGGCATCGTCCTGAGTGAAGCTGCGCACGCGGGTCAGGCCGTGCAGCTCGCCACTCTGCTCATAGCGGTAAACGGTACCGAACTCGGCATAGCGGATGGGCAGGTCACGGTAGCTGCGGGGAGCGGTCTTGTAGATCTCGCAGTGGTGGGGGCAGTTCATGGGCTTGAGCATGTACTCCTCGCCCTCCTCAGGAGTAGTGATGGGACGGAACGAGTCCTTACCATACTTTGCATAGTGTCCGCTGGTCACATACAGCAGCTTGTTGCCGATGTGCGGCGTGATCACCTGCTGGTAGCCGTAGCGCTTCTGGATCTTGGCCAGCATGTCCTGCAGGCGGTTGCGCAGGGCGGCACCCTTAGGCAGCCACAGGGGCAGACCCTGACCCACGTTCTGCGAGAAGGCAAACAGCTCCATCTCCTTACCGATCTTGCGGTGGTCGCGCTTCTTGGCCTCCTCGAGCAGCACCAGGTACTCGTCGAGCATCTTCTTCTTGGGGAAGGAGATACCATAGACGCGGGTCAGCTGCGGGCGGGTCTCGTCACCGCGCCAGTAGGCACCGGCAAGCGACATCACCTTCACGGCCTTGATGATGTTGGTCGAGGGGATGTGCGGGCCACGGCACAGGTCGGTGAAGTTGCCCTGGGTATAAGTAGTGATGTGACCGTCTTCCAGGTCATTGATGAGCTCGCACTTCAAGGTCTGTCCCTTGTCGCCGAAGAACTTCAAGGCGTCGGCCTTGCTGATGTCGGCACGGACAACGGCCTCGTTCTTCTGCACGAGTTCCATCATCTTCTTCTCAATCTTCTCAAAGTCGGCGTCGGTCAAGGGGTTGCCACCAGTGTCGATGTCATAGTAGAAACCGTTCTCGATGGCAGGGCCGATACCAAACTGCACGCCGGGGTAGAGTTCTTGCAGGGCCTCGGCCAGCAGGTGGGCCGATGTGTGCCAGAAGGCGTGCTTGCCCTCGGCGTCCTCCCACTTGAAGAACTTGATCTCGCCATCCATACAAATGGGGCGTGAGATATCCCATTCCTCGTCGTTGATTGTTGCGGCCAGGATATTACGCGCCAGGCCTTCGCTAATGCTCTTGGCAATGTCCAGAGGCGTTACACCGTCCTCATATTGACGCACATTGCCGTCAGGAAACTTGATGTTAATCATAATAAGTTATTGATAATTAAACGTTTGCGTTGTGCCCTACAACAGCACAACAATTTTAACTTGCAAATTTAGCACTTCTTCCCCACCCCACAAAATAAAACTCGCAAAAAGGCTAAAAACAACAAAAAAATCCACGGCCACAACCAGGCGATTGTGAATCAGCTGTTTCGCCCCGAGCGTGCTTGTAAGTAGGGCCTCGCCTTGGCGTGGCCGTTTGCCTCACGCTAAGTCGCTAAAACGCTAAGTTTTTTTATTGAGAGTACGTACAATTAGCGAAATTGACTTCGCCGAGTTAAAGGTTGGCATTGAAGAATTGTGAGGGCAGATGCTAGGCAGGAGCGAAGTGCAACTCCTAACTCCTAATGCCTAACTCATACCGTTTCGTCCGCAAGAACACGGCATCGTTGCCCGTGAAAACAAAAAAACTGTGGACGCGGCACCTTTCGGCACCGCGCCCACTCACCATTTTATTCCATTATGAATCAGTTTTTTCAGATTCTGAGTTTTGCCACTTGGCCGTTGACACGCACGATGTGGATGCCACTGCAAGCGGGATAGGTGTTCACACCGGCTTGGGCCTTGACGGTGTGGCTCATGCCGTTGGTCATAATGATCTCGACGGTGGTCTCGACAGGTGTCTCAACGACGATGTTGTCGTCCTGAGTATAGATGCGCACATCGCTCTTGATTTCCTTGACACCGCTACCCTCGGCATTCACCTTGAAGGCGGCAACCCTGTGGGTGGTCATGTCGGGCTCGGCCATCACGATGTTGTCGAAGGTCACATCGCCGCTGCAATTGTTGTCGAGAGTGAGCGTCAGTAAGGCGCCCTCGTTGCCCAGCAGTTCGGCATTCATGGGTGAGGAGGCCAGCAACTTGACGCGGCCGTTCTCTTGCTTGTTAACCACCAGATTGTGGCCAGTGGCGCGCGAGGTGAGATTGGCCTGCCTCAAGCTCATGCCTTCGGGCAGGGTGATGTCCATCTGCCAAGCGGTCAGTGCCATGTCATTATTCAGCTCGAGCGTCATGGTGCATGTATTCTCGCTGTTGACACAGGAGCCTGTCATCTGCACCTCTCCCTCGGGTTCAGGCTCAACATCAGGCTCATAGTCGCCCAAGATGATGTTGATAATGCCCACCAGGTCACCCACGTCGATGGTCTCGTTCTCATCGACATCGGCACCCTTGAACATGAACGGGTCGGGATTCAATTCCATGATGTAGTTGGCGGTGGTCACATAGTCACCCACATCGACCATGCCGTCGCCGTTGGCGTCACCTCTCAACGTGTTCTTGACGACGAAGCTTGTGGCCACGTCAGGTGCATGGTAGGTCAACGCATTGACGTCGGCCATCACCACGTTTTTAATCTCCACGGGGTAAATGCCCTCTTGAGCATCGGGAGCGACATTCAAGTGCAATACAAACAACTCACCGTCGTTGCCGTTGAAAGGCTCGGCCACCAACGAGGTGATGAGCACCCTCATTTCTCCCGACAGAAGTCGCCTGATGTTCAAGGCATGGCTGGGAGCCAAGCGCTCGCCGTTCACGTCAATCAGATACTGGCCATCTTCCTGTGCCAGTTCAATGCCCTCGGGCAATACCAGATCGCACTGCAGGGCACTGATGCCCGCCACATTGCGCATCGTTACAGGCAGGGCATAACTCATCCCCGACTCGGCCATAACCATTGTGGGGAGCGAGAGCACATTGTCGCCCTGAACACTGGTAGAGCGCACACGCACGACGCATTGTGCCGACAAGCCGGTTCCGTCGAGCGTGGTAGCTGTAATAACGGCCTCGCCTGCCCCGACTCCGGTCACGACACCATTGGCACTGACTGTTGCCACATGGCTGTCACTCGAGGTCCAGTTCAGTGAGTTGTTGGCATCTTGAGGCTCGACGGTCGCCGTGAGCTGTACCTGCTCACCGTCGCCCAGAGTCACCAGCGTCTGGTCCATAGTGATTGAAGTGGCCCTGGTCAGGCTGGCATAATTACTGAACATTCCCCAGTACTCATCGGCCTGATAGGCGGCCATTGAACTGCCAGGAACATGCACCGTGACATTGCCAAAATTGGAATCATCAAAACTATACCAGGCATACATTGCGGGAGGCGTCGGAGCCAGGCAGGTGACATTCTCCAACGCGTAGTCATAGTAGAACGCCTTGATTGCCAGATAGGTCACCGACGAGCCGATCACCACGTCGGTCAACTGATAGCAATACTGGAAACAATACTCGTCAATCACGGGTACCGAGTTACCTATCACGGCCGATTTCAGGCCAGTACACGAGTGGAAAGCACAACGGCCCAAGCTAACGACAGAGTTGGGGATGACAACACTTTGCAATTTCTCACAACTCCTTATAGCATGGTGGCCAATGCTGACAATCGTGTTAGGAATCTCGATGCTGGTCATATTATGGCAATTGGCGAAAGCCTTATATCCAATAGCCGTAACGGCATACTCCACACCATCGTGAACTACGGTCTCGGGAATCACAATGTCGCCGCTGTAGCTGCCCACGTCCTCGATTTCATAGGTCACCGTGGCTTCATTGCCATTCACATTATAGTAGAAGCCGCCTTCCTTAAAGTCGTAGGCTGACATCGTGGCCGGCACCATTGCCGCGAGCGCGACAAGCGCCACTGCAACCTTTTTAATGAACAATTTCGTTTCCATAACAATATAATATAAATAAGTTAAACTCATATTTTGCTACAATCTCCAGCCGAAGCTGATGTAGGGGTAGTACCACTTGCGGTAAATACCATATTGGTCGCCGAAATTGAACGACGGGGTCATGCCGGCACGCAACACGAAGCCACGGTTGGTTTGCAGCCGATAACCGATGTTACCGAACATAAAATAGCCAAACGTGTTGTGTGTCACTTTCTTATAGTAATCGGCATAACCAAAGTATGGTGGCCCACCAACATCGCCTGGAGGAGGGGCAACAGTGGTCAGCACATGGCACTTCTCGTAATAATAGCCCAAACTGGTTCCAAAGCCCAGTTCCAACTTATGCCGTCCCTTACCGAAAAGATAGTTGATCTCGATGGGTGCGGCAATACCCTGCAAGGCATAGGAACTGCTAGCGATTGTGCTGGTCTCGCTATAACCATAGCCCACGCCCACGCGATAACCCAGGCCGTGATTACCCTTGAAGCGGCTGTCGTAATTGATGCCGACAGTGTTTTGCGCTCCAAAAAGTTCCAGCGACAGACTGCGCTCGGGAGCGTCCTGTGCCTGAGCGGCAATTTGGCCCATGAGGCATAAAATTGATACAAGTAATATCTTTTTCATCATAATCTTAATATTGCTTTTTATAATTTGAATGTGATGGGGAGGGTGAACCATACGCTCACGGGCTCACCATTCTCAAGGGCGGGATAGAAATCAGGCAACAACTTGCAGACGCGAATGGCTTCAGCATCTAAAGCCTTATCCACCGATTTGGCGACTTTGATTTCAGTCACTTTGCCCGTTTTATCCACGACAAAATTCATTACGACAGTGCCTTGGGCATTTATTTTGGCTGCCTGTGGCGGATATTTGACATTAGCCTTGAGGAACAGCATCAGCGCTTGCTCTCCTCCAGGAAACATTGGCGGCTGGAAATCATCGGGCATATCAGCAGCGGTATCTTCACTCGGCAAGAGGGCCTCCATTTCATCGAACAGCTTGAAGTTTACTGGCACCGTGTAAAGCATGTCTACGGTTTTCCCATTTTGTTTGCCGGGATGGAAGTCAGGCATCATCTTAATGACTCTGACGGCCTCATCATCCAGGTCCTTGCGCACCGAACGGAGGACTTTGACGTTATCAATCTTTCCAGTCTTTTTTACCGTAAACTGCACAATAACTCTGCCCTCAATTTTATCTTGTGCCGCCTTGAGAGGGTACTTGACATAAGCATTAAGAAAGCCGATTAACGCAGCATCGCCTCCTGGAAATTGAGGCGGACACGTTTCGTCTATCGTTTGGTCTTGAGCACTTACAGTCATGCAAGCCAGCATCACCAGCAGCATCGTCATCAGTTTCTTTGTCGTGTTCATAATAGAATTTGTTTTTTTGTTATGCAAAGTTCTATCTTGCTCGGCTGTCATGCAATACCCAAATGGGTGTTTTTAGATACCTGTTTGAGACCATTTGTCGATTGCAAAGTTACGGTATTCAGAAGTTACAACCAAGGAATTCAGTAGGTTTTTGAGTTCATTTTCAAAATCGCAATAAAATGGTTATCAACGATATAAAAAATAAAAATCTCATTTTAAGGAAAATGAGGTTCATTTTCCTATTTTAACCCCCAAATATTGCACTGATTTTTACTAAAAACTTCATTCTACATTTCATCTGTTGCAAAAACTATGATGAGTCTCTTTGGTCTAATATCCAAAAGGGTATTAAATGAGCCAAAATGACGAATGCAAAGTAAAATATAGTTTTCTGAGTTCAAAAATTTTTCGTGTTTCATTGTGTTTCTCTAACGAAATTAACCGATTAGACCCTCAGATACCCCCAACTAAACGCCATGGTATCAACCGTTTGCATAATAATTTTGCCTTACAATCTATGAATACGGCATCTGTGTCGTTGAGAAACACAGAGAAACAAATGTTGCTTGGCTGTTCACATTATTCTACCTAATTTTGCGACCATAAACTAGACTTTGATATGCGTACAAAGCTATACTTCATTCAGATTGTGTGCGCAACCTGCTTGTGCCTGTTATTCTCATGTTCTGACAAACGTGATTTGGGGGATTATGAGAAAATAAAAGTGATTGGAGATGAAGACCCTAACCAAGCTCTTGCCATGCTAGATTCGCTGGAAATCAAAATCCGAGAAATGGGTGAATATGCCAAGCACAAGTATGATTTATTGCGAATCCGCCTGAATGACAAGGCATTTAATGTGGCGACCTCGGACTTGATGATCAAAAAGTTGCTCAACTATTTTGAGGACAACGGATCCACGCTTGAAAAACAAGAAGTAACCTACTACGCCGGTAGCGTGTACCGCGATTTGCAAGACGCCCCTCGTTCCATGGAATATTTCCTCAAGTCATTGGAGTATGCACAAAACGGTGCTGGCGATTGCGACTCAATCATGATGCGCAATGCCTACTCCAACCTCAATGACCTCTACTATAAAGTCCAGAACTATGATAAAGCCATCAAGATGGCTCAAGGGGAACTCGAGATTACCCAACGGTTGAAAAAAGACCCGACACTCCCGTACATGCACCTCGGCACGGCATATCTTGCACTGCACAAACAGCAGGAGGCCGAAAAAGCTTTTGACGCCGTCCTTGATGAAATCATCCGTTCCAATGATGCGCCAAGTCATCAGAGCACGCTCCTGTATCTGCTCAATGATTATTCCTATATGGAACAGTATTCCAAAGCTAAGAAGTGTTTTTCAATGATTGACGTGGACCCGATTAACGACTTCGCTGACTTCCCCTGCATGGCATTTGCCCAATACTACGACATGTGCGGCAAGACGGACTCGGCAATCCTATGCTGTAACCTCGTGTTGGAAAAAGGGACTGACATCGGCAATCAATACGACGCGTCAAGGCTCTTATGCCGATTATACAATAAACTGGGAGACGTGAAAAATGCCAACCGATATGCCTCGGTTTATATGGCACTGAGTGATTCATTGGATTTCGGAAAGCGCCAAGAATTGGCAGCGACCGTGAAC
The DNA here is from genome assembly GCA_905233915.1 of uncultured Muribaculaceae bacterium. Taxonomy (GTDB): domain Bacteria; phylum Bacteroidota; class Bacteroidia; order Bacteroidales; family Muribaculaceae; genus Sodaliphilus. The sequence goes on from CAJOFM010000009.1 coordinate 19,970, forward strand.
AACGAGTTTCAGTATCATTTAGACCAAAAGCGGGAGCAGGACTTGCAAAACCAGAAAGACAAGTACAGGAACATACTCATTATTGTGTCTTTAGCTACTTTGATGCTGGCGAGTGTCGCCTATATCCTTTACATCAGGCGGCGCAACAAGCATTTGCAGGAAGTGCTTCATCTGTCGACAAAACTTCGCCAAGTGTCAGATGACGAAAAGCAGCTTCGCAAGGATATTGAACAGAAGGAGAAAGACCTGGAAACGTCGAGTACGTCATTGGAACAGACTTCCTCAGAACTCGACAGAGTGAAAAGCGAGCTCCAGCGAGTCTCCGCCGAACTGTTAGAATCTGAAGAATCCTTGAAGGAAAAAGAGCAGCAGTTGTCTGAGAAAATGGACCAGAACAAGACCTTCATCAAGTTGCTGCATCAGTCTGAACTGGAAAACAATGCCGAGGATGTCATTGAAGCCATCAGGCAATCTTCTACGGGCAAGAAAAATATGACATCGGCCGACTGGAAGCAACTTTATCAGGCAGTTGATGAACTTTATCCCCTATTCCGGGACAGGTTGCTGAACGAGTTAGGTGATTTCACTGAACAGCAGATACAGGTGTGTTACCTCATGCGTATCGGGCTATCCAAGCCACAGATACAAAACATCACCAACCTCTCGCGCGTTACCGTCTGGCGATGGAGCAAGAAATATGATTGGGTCCTGACCAGTGACGACGAAAGATGATGAGACCATAGAAAACGACAACCACCATTTTTAGGCGTCTACTTGTAGGGCCTCGCCTTGGCGTGACCGTTTGCCTCACGCTAAGTCGCTAAGACGCTAAGTTTTTTAATTGAGAGTACGTACTATTAGCGAAATTGACTTCGTCGAGTTAAAGGTTGGCATTGAAGAATTGTTAGGGCAGATGCTAGGCAGGAGCGAAGTGCAACTCCTAACACCTAACTCATTCCGTTTCGTCAGCAAGTGCAAGGCATCGTTGCCCGTGAAAACAAAAAAACTTATTACCTTTGCCGATGGTAATTCATCTTATCAAAGCATAGCTATGAAAACCCTGTTGAAACTCATCGGATATTTGCTCATCGGAGCGTGTATCGGCCTGGTGATTGTCGGCCCCGTCATCGCCCTGACCGAAGGGGAGTCCATCACGACTGTGTACAGTAAAATCGCCAGCAAACTCTCGCTGGAGGATGTTGCCGGAATCGCCTGGATGGTCATCTCGGTCCTGATTGCCTTCATCCTGCACATAATCCTGCACGAGGGGGGCCACCTGGTGGCGGGACTGCTCACGGGTTACCGCTTTGTGTCGTTCCGCTTCCTCAACTTCACCCTCATCAACCAGGATGGGCACTTGCGGTGGCGCAACTTTGAGCTGGCGGGAACAGGAGGCCAATGCCTGATGGCTCCGCCCGACAAGCCACTGGAAGAGATTGACACGCGCTGGTACAATGCCGGCGGCGTGCTGGCCAACATCCTCATCGCGTTGATATCCTTGGTGCTGATTTGGGCCTTTGACCTGCCCTTCTGGCTTGATGCGTTGTTGATTAACATGATCATCATCGGCATCTTGGTCGCGCTGACGAACGGCATTCCGATGAAGGTGGGCGGTGTGGCCAACGATGGCCGCAACCTGCTGCAGTTGGAAAAAGACATCCCTGGCAAGCAGGGCTTCTGCAACATCCTTGACATCAACGCCCGCAGCCAACAGGGGGAGACCTACAGCGAGATGCCCGAGCGCCTGTTCGCCCTGCCCAAGCCCATCGACTGGACAAACAGCATGCATGTGGGCTGCGTCATGATAGCAGCAACGAGGATGATAGCCCTTCACCAGTGGGAAGACGCCTACCAGTTGCTTACCGAGGCCCTCAACCACAAGGACGATTACATCAAGCTTTACCAGCTGGAAGTCGAGAACATGATGACCCAGACTTGCATCCTCACCGGACGCGACGACGAAGCCCGACGGCACTACACCCAGGAAGTCGAGAAATATGTAGTCATGCATTCCTCCACCCAAAGCGACAAGCAGCTGACAAGCATGGCGGTGGCCCTCGCCTTGAACAACGACCGACCCAAAGCCGAATCGATGCTGCAAAAACTCGAAGCCGACCGCGACAAGTTCGTCCACCAGGGCGATGTCGCCATGTGCCTCGACCTCATGCACCACCTCCTCACCACCCGCCAATCAAAATAAATGAGTAACACAGCGGCGACGGCCACGTAGGGGCCACGAGGGCATAGGCAGGGGTGGAGCGCAGTGAAACCCCTGTAAACAACGAACATTTTCAAAAACAATTAGCCCCATCGGGGCGACACAACAACTACACAACCTCGGCGAGAGAGAAAAAAAGTGTACATTTGCAGCTAGAATGAGTAACACGGCGGCCATAGCGCAGCTGCAACGGCAGCGGGAACTGCTCCGGATGGAATACCAGGAGGAGAAGGAGGCCTATCGCCTGCACAGCGAGAGCATGGGCCTGGCGCGCAAGGTGACGCGCGGCGACGCGTGGTTCCCGTTGCGTGCGGGCCACACCTACTACAACTCGCTGAACCAGTTCTGCATCGAGGTGACACGCAAGGCCGACGAGGAGATTGACCACAACTTCGAGTATGGCAAGCCGGTGGTGTTCTTCAGGGCCGAGGTGCCCGACGGCGACCTCAAGCGGGCAGGTCATATCCATTTCTTCAACTTCACGGGCAGCATCTCCTATGTTGACGGCGACCGCATGGTGGTGGCCATCCCCGAGGGGCATGCCCTGGAACTGCAGAATGCCGACCTGCCGCTGGGCGTGCAGCTGTTCTTTGACGAGACGAGCTACCGCATGATGTTCGACGCGCTAGAGCGGGTCATCGGTGCCAAGGGCAACCGCCTGGCCTACCTGCGCGACCTGTTTTATGGCCGCCAGCGGGCCGAGACCTTCACCTTTGACGCGATGCGGTTCCCGTGGCTCAACGCGAGCCAGCAACAGGCGGTGAACGACGTGCTGCGGGCCAAGGATGTGCGCGTGCTGCACGGTCCGCCGGGCACGGGCAAGACGACGACGCTGGTCGAGGCCATCAACGAGACGCTGATGCGCGAGACCCAGGTGCTGGTGTGCGCACAGAGCAATACGGCCGTGGACTGGATCAGCGAGAAGCTGGTGGACTGCGGCATCGCAGTGCTGCGCCTGGGCAACCCCACGCGCGTCAACGACAAGATGCTGAGTTTCACCTACGAGCACCGCTTTGCCGACCATCCCGACTACCCCAAGCTGTGGCAGCTGCGGCGCACCATGCGCGAGATGCGGCGGCGCCGTCGCGAGAAGGGCGAACACTACCACCAGCGCCTTGAGCGCATGAAGGAAATGGCCGTGGAACTCGAGGTGCGCATCAATGCCGACATCTTCGGGCAGGAGCGCGTCATCGCCTCGACCCTCGTGGGGGCGGGTAACAAGCTGCTCGACGGGCAGCGGTTCGGCACCCTGTTCATCGACGAGGCGGCCCAGGCGCTCGAGGCGGCCTGTTGGATTCCCATCCGCCGGGCCAGCCGCGTCATTTTTGCCGGCGACCATTGCCAGCTGCCGCCCACGGTCAAGAGTCTGGAGGCCCTCAAGGGCGGGCTGGGCGTGACGCTGATGGAGCGCATCGTCAAGAACAAGCCCGAGTGCGTGTCGCTGCTGCAAGTGCAGTACCGCATGAACGACGAAATTATGCAATTCAGCAGCGACTATTTTTATAACGGGAAGATGACCTCAGCCCCCGAGGTGGCCCACCGCCTCGTCCACGAGGGCGACGCGCCCATCCTGTGGTTCGACACCTCGACCATCAACCTGGGCGAGGACGAGCACAACAACTTCAGGGAACAGTTTGTGGGCGAAACCTTTGGCCGCATCAACAAGGGCGAGGCCAACCTGACACTGAGTCTGCTGCAGATCTATTTCCAGCGCATCGGCAAGCAGCGCATCCTGGACGACCGCATCGACGTGGGCATCATCTCGCCCTACCGTGCCCAGGTGCAGTACCTGCGCCGACTGCTCAAGAAGCGCGCCTTCTTCAAGCCCTATCGCCACCTGATCTCGGTCAACACGGTGGACGGGTTCCAGGGCCAGGAACGCGACGTGATTCTCATCTCGCTGGTGCGGGCTAACGATGCGGGCCAAATCGGCTTCCTGCGCGACCTGCGCCGCATGAACGTGGCCATCACCCGTGCCCGCATGAAGCTCTTCATCCTGGGCGACGCCCCCACCATGACGCGCCACCCCTTCTACAAACAACTCTACGACTACATCCAGGCCCTCAGGCACCCTAATGCCAAACAACAGGAGCAACAATGAACAACTCAAACAACATTAATTTATTGTTGTTCAAGTTGTTTACCGTTGTTCAAGTTGTCTGAAAGAAATCAGTTGTCTGAGGCTGGGATCTTCTTGAGCCACTGGCGGTAGCCCAGGACGGCCATCACCGTGTAGAACGCGTACAGGCAAGCTGTGAACGGAATCTGCTTGTAGATGTACAGCACGGTGCACACGGCATCGACGACGAGCCACAGCAGCCATTGCTCGGCATACTTCTGCGCCAGCGCCCACAGCGCCACCATGCTCAGGGCGGTAGTGAAACTGTCGCACACGGGCACGCTGCTGTCGGTCCAGGTGACCAGTATCCAGTAGATGATGCCCCACAAGGCCAGCCCGATGAGGGCCACTGGCAGCACCTGCCGCAACGGGAACCTGGTGATGGGACGCTCGGCAGCCTTCTCCCCCGCCCCGCTCTTGCGGCTCCAGCGCCACATCGCGTAGCCGTAGATGGCGGCCAGGACGTAATAGACCTCCATGCCAAAGTCGGCATACAGGCCACGCGCCCAGTACAGGTAGCCATGCACGATGGGCATGATAACGCTCACCAGCCACAGCCAGATGCTGGCCTTGAACTCGAGCCACAGGTAAATGAGCCCGAGCACCAGTCCCGCCATGTCGATGGCCTTAACCCAAGTGAAGTCAGCGAAGTATTCCATTTTCAGTTTTCAGTCGTCAGTTTTCAGTTTTCAGAATGCGGATGCCAACCTTTAACCTCTAACCTCTAAACCCTAAACTGCGAGCACAGCGAGCATTTAAAATCGCAACGTGATGTGGCCCAGGGCGTTAATGCCGGCCATGGGATAGAAGCGGGGATCACTGTACAGGGTGTACTTGGCGTCCTTGCTGCCACCGGGATACATGGCGCTGGTCATCGAGTAGCCGTTGGTCTCGTAACGCTCGTCAAACAGGTTGTAGATGGTGGCGCCCACCGTGATGCTGCGGATGTGCGGCAGCTTGAAGGTGTAGGCCACGTCCAAATTGTTGACGAAGTAGGGGTCCAGAGAGTCCTCCTTGCGCTCGAAGTTGTCCAGATATTGGCGCGACACATACTGTGACTGCAGGCTCGCGGTGAAGCCCTTGTAGTCAAAGGCCAACATGCTGCCCATGGTCAGGCTCGGCGAGAAGGCGATGGTGGTGTTACCGGCCTCGATAGCGGTCTGGGTCCACATGTCGTCCCACGTGTCGGCATCATAGTCGCTCACGTAGCCCACATAGTCCTTGATGCGGTTGCGGCTCAACGTGGCGTTCACCTGCCAGCGCAGCCAGTCGGTGAATTGCATTCCTGCCAGCAGTTCGACACCCATGCGGTAGCTGTTGGGCACGTTCTCGGCCATCAGCTCGCCAATCTCGTTGATCTTGCCGTTGAGCACGAGCTGGTCCTTATAGTTCATGTAGTAGAAATTGGCGCCAAACAGGAAACGGCCCGAGCGGAACTCGTAACCGGCCTCCCAGTCATAGAGCTTCTCGCTCTTGGGGTGCTGCAGGAACAGTCCGTCGGTGTAGTTGTTGCGCGTGGGCTCCTTCTGGGCCACGGCAAACGAGGCATAGGCACGGTGCTTGGCGTTAATTTGCCAGTTCAGACCGGCCTTGGGGTTGAAGAAGTTGAAGGGCTCGTCGATGTCGAGGCGCTGCAGGCGCTCGGGGTCGGCTGTCCAGTCCCACTTGTCGTTGTTGCCCGTGATGCGGTAGCCGATGTGGCGGTACTGCAGGTCGGCATAGGCACTCAGGCCGCCCGTGATCACGTAGTTGCCCTTGACGTAGATGTTGATGTCGGTCTTGCGGCCGTTGTTGCGGTAATACTCATGGTCCGGAGTCAGCTGGCTGGTGTAGTTCTCCACCCAGATGACCTGGCCGTAGTGGTCGTTGCTGTAGCGGTTGATGCCGCCGCCCAGCGTGGCCGCCAGGCGCTCGCCGGTGTACTGCAGCGAGAACACACCGCCGCCAAAGCCGCTGTCCACGCACTTCTTGCGCACTAGGCTGGCCTTCTTGCTCGTGCCGGTGGCAGTCACCACGGGCTCCAGGGCATACTCCTTGAGGGTGCGGGCGTTCTTGTACTCCTGGTAGTAGCCGTAGCCGTCGGTATAGTGCAGCGCCACGTTGAGTTTCCACAAGGGATTGAAGGTCTGGTTCCAGATGAGCTGGTAGTGGGTCTGGCGGTAGATGTCCTTCTGGTCCTTGTAGAAGCCCGTCACCTTGCCGTCGTGCTTGATCTCACCGTTGGGGTTGTAGGTGCGGTTATCCTTCAGGTCGTCGCGGCTGATGCCGTCCCAGGCGTGGTAGGTGTCTTCCTTGCCGCCAAAGGTGACAAAGCGCAGCGAGGTCTTGTCGCCAAAGTAGCCCACCTGCCCGAAGTAGCTCACCAGCTCGCTGGTGGCACGGTCGCGGTAACCGTCGCTGCCGATGTGCGACAGGCGCGCCTCGACGGCCCAGTGGTCACCCAGCAGGCCGCTGCCCACGCGCAGGGTCTCCTTGTTGGTGTTGAACGAGCCATAGCTGCCCGACACCTCGGCATAGGGGTCGCTGGAGAAACTCTGCGTCCTCATGTTCACACTCGCGCCAAAGGCACCCGAGCCGTTGGTCGACGTGCCAGCGCCGCGCTGCACCTGGATGTCGCGCACACTCGACGCGAAGTCGGGCGTGTTCACCCAGTAGATGCTGTGGCTCTCGGCATCGTTCATCGGGATGTCATTCACCGTGATGTTGATGCGGGTGGCATCGGTGCCGCGCACGCGCATCGACGTGTAGCCCACGCCGGCGCCCGCGTCACTGGTGGTGATCACCGAGGGCGTCATCGTCAGCAGGAACGGGATATCCAGGCCATGGTTCTCGGCAGCCAGTTGCTTGGCCGTCACGTTAGTAAAAGCTACGGGAGTGTTGTTTGAGGCACGCGTACCCAGCACCTCCACCTCGCTCAGCGCGATGGCGGGCACCGTGTCGGTCGCGGCAGGCTGTGCAGCCGCAACAAGGCTTGCCAGCATCGTGGCAGCCATCAATAAATTCTTCTTCATCGATTTTTTAATTAATAAGTTGTTCTCTACGCCGGCATTGTCCGGATCAGATCCGATGGGTATGTTCTCAGCCCCTGATACCATTGGGGCACCCCCAAACTCATTGAATCACGCCGCAAAGGTACAACAAATTGACCACCTAATCAAATATCAATTTACCTTATCATTAAAAATTTATAACGCATTGGTGCAGAAGCCGCATCACGTAGGGCCTCGCCTTGGCGTGGCCGTTTACCTCACGCCAAGGCGCTAAGCCGCTAAGTTTTTAGTTGAGAGTTCGTAAAATTAGCGAAATTGTCAATAAAAAACCGTAAGAGCTCAATGAGGGGAAGCCCGTCAGGGCTGGCCAGATTCTAGGCAGGAGTGGAGCGAAGCGCAACTCCTGTAAAACGACACATTCCCGACTAAAAAATTGAAAAATTTCCCGAAACCCCACCACGTGCACGCGCGGACGAAACGGACAAAACATGTCTTTGAGACCTTATTAATGGTGTCATCTAGCACTACACATCTACAATAGTAGAAACTAATCCAAATTTACGTGATAACGCATTTGCGAATTGCTTTCAAATTTAGTATCTTTGCAGTTCGACGAGCCGTGCCCGACGGTCGCCGTGCGTTGTGAATTGCTTTCAAATTTAGTATCTTTGCAGTTCAGCATGTAGTAGTGCCAGTAGTTGTCCAGTTGTGAATTGCTTTCAAATTTAGTATCTTTGCAGTATAGCGGAAATCATTGATAGTGCCAATGTTGTTGTGAATTGCTTTCAAATTTAGTATCTTTGCAGTAGGGTACCACGGCCATGACGTATTACTGGTGTTGTGAATTGCTTTCAAATTTAGTATCTTTGCAGTCAAGATACCATGTTCCTCAAAGTACTTTTTGTTGTGAATTGCTTTCAAATTTAGTATCTTTGCAGTTTAGCCACAAATCATGTAGGCTGTCGTCGCGTTGTGAATTGCTTTCAAATTTAGTATCTTTGCAGTACGAGCCACTGCGATGCGCTGCCCTCGCCAGTTGTGAATTGCTTTCAAATTTAGTATCTTTGCAGTTCAAGGATGAGACGTTGCCCGCCAACCGTGGTTGTGAATTGCTTTCAAATTTAGTATCTTTGCAGTTCTCCTGGGCGGCGACTTGCGGGTCACGGAGTTGTGAATTGCTTTCAAATTTAGTATCTTTGCAGTCCATGGGCACCTCGTGCCACTCCTCAAGTTGTTGTGAATTGCTTTCAAATTTAGTATCTTTGCAGTCGCGTGCTCGGCAACGACAAGTGGCGCACCGTTGTGAATTGCTTTCAAATTTAGTATCTTTGCAGTCAAGCGTATCGTATGACACGCGAGGAGATTGTTGTGAATTGCTTTCAAATTTAGTATCTTTGCAGTATACTTGACAGGGACAGGATGGACAACTGGTTGTGAATTGCTTTCAAATTTAGTATCTTTGCAGTTTCATCGGCGGGGCGGTGTCCAGTACTGGAGTTGTGAATTGCTTTCAAATTTAGTATCTTTGCAGTAGCATCCAGACAGTCACTGATAGCGCCAGCGTTGTGAATTGCTTTCAAATTTAGTATCTTTGCAGTCACGGCTGTTGTATCGTGCCGATGACCGATGTTGTGAATTGCTTTCAAATTTAGTATCTTTGCAGTCATTGTGCATCACAGGACAAAGCAGAGGCAGTTGTGAATTGCTTTCAAATTTAGTATCTTTGCAGTTCTGCGGTATTGATGACACTATCAAGGTATGTTGTGAATTGCTTTCAAATTTAGTATCTTTGCAGTCAATGGGCACTCCGCTAAGCCGATGGGGGTAGTTGTGAATTGCTTTCAAATTTAGTATCTTTGCAGTCAGTGACCGGGCGGGGGCCGCAGTGATGCGGTTGTGAATTGCTTTCAAATTTAGTATCTTTGCAGTGGGCGCATGTATCATGGGATGGGCTAACATTGTTGTGAATTGCTTTCAAATTTAGTATCTTTGCAGTACCCTGCACGGCTTCATCAGCGGCGACAGGTTGTGAATTGCTTTCAAATTTAGTATCTTTGCAGTGCCTCTATGCGGGCGATGTTCGGCTGTGCCGTTGTGAATTGCTTTCAAATTTAGTATCTTTGCAGTGGAGTCGCCGCTGATGAAGCCGTGCAGCGTGTTGTGAATTGCTTTCAAATTTAGTATCTTTGCAGTACGTCATGGTGTTTGTTCATGTCAAGCCTGGTTGTGAATTGCTTTCAAATTTAGTATCTTTGCAGTCCAATTTTATTTTTGTACTGCCAACGGGACTGTTGTGAATTGCTTTCAAATTTAGTATCTTTGCAGTATAATAGTTCCAAAACAATGAAACATAGCCTATTACATTGTTTCTTCAAAAACAATAATTAATCTGCAAGACAAAAAAACCTCCTAAAAGGAGGTTTTTATTTTCTAAAAGATTTCAAGTTGTACTCCAGCCAATTGTTTTTCTTTGACTGAATTGCCATAAAAAAGTTCCATTTCACCAAATTGCTTATCAGTCACACATAATATTCCCACATTACCCGAAGGTGGCAACATGGTTTTTACACGTCTAATGTGAGCCTCAGCATTTTCTCTGCTGGTACAATGCCTCAAGTAGATGGAAAACTGGAACATGATGAATCCATCACCCATGATGTCTTTGCGGAACTTTGCTGCATCTTTGCGTTGCTTCTTTGTCTCGGTGGGCAGATCATAAAAAACCATTATCCACATGATACGATATTGGCTAAATCGTTCTTGTTTGATGAGCATGAGGGACACTTATTCTATAGTTCGGGGTAAATCAGACATTTTGCCTCTCCTGAGAAACATTTATATAATGATGCCACTGTCTGGTCAACAGCAACCATAAGAGGACGGTCATGGCCATTGATGTGTACGTCAATTGTGGGTAGAGACAGCAGCTCACGCTTAATCTCGAGAGTGAGTTCTCCTAAATCCTTATGTCTCGCTATGATTCTCCTAACCAAACCATCAACCACTGGTCTGTATGGCTCCATGATATCGTCAGTTAGGCAATAGGCATTATAACGATTGTGATGATGAATACCTATAGAAGGCAACAATCCTGCTGCAACAATACTGCGTGCAACAACAGCACGCAGAATCGCATAGCCGTAATTCAAGAGGTTGTTAGGTGGTTCACCATCTCGTCCTCGTGTAAATCCAGAAAACTCGGGAAAAATATTTTTCCAATAATAGGCTGCAGCACGGGCTTCCAGATTGCCGGCATCATCACTGCGCACTTGCTTCGCCCAGGCATGCATGTTGCCATTATCGGCTCCGACAAGACATTCCAAATTAGCTGCTTGATTGGCAATCTTGGCCTGAACAGTCTGTTGCCACAACTGCTTACGCAAAGGTTTTGGGCACTCTACCTGCTGCCGAGAGCGTTCGCCCATTAAAATATTGCCTTCCATAGGCAGCATCAATGCTGTAGGATGATGAGTGCTATCACAAGTTATGAGCGCACAATTATTCTCGGCCAAACATTCAAGCAAACCTTGAGTAACCGTGATGCGCTTGTCATCAAGAATGACCACGCCAATATTCTCAATGGGAAATGTGCGCTCGGCTTCCTTCTTGAAGGTTTCGGATAACGACCCATTCTTCTCGACCTGGGGCAGCCTTAACACCATCTGCCCATTACGCAGACTCAGATAGGCCGGGTTGCCGAAATATAGCGTTTTCTTCACCATGAGTCGTTAATACTCTCCCACATGAACGATCTTGCCTATGTGGTTGAGTCTCACTTTTACTATTCCTTTGAGACCATTGGCATTTCTTATTCTGAAAAATGCCACTCCTTGCGGCAGTGAGTTTCCAGCGGTCACGCTGGTCTCATACTGATGCCTAAAGAAATAGTCATTTGATGTCAATTTCTGCACTCTAAACAGATGAGGAACTATCAGGGCATAGTTGGACTCGTCCATGAGATCTATTTCGCTGGGCACGAAGCCATGTTCCTCATCAGGAAAGACAAAATATTCGTTTTGTTTCATCGTGAACTTGAATTTCCATCCCTCGCACTCGTTATGACGCTTATCAACTATGGGCATATCATTATTGATTCGGACAATTGCTTCATAGTAAGAAACGATTTTCTCTTGCCAGTTGCCTGCAGCATCCTCATAGATAGCCACATGATGATTATTGCTTGTGCTAACGAAATCAACAGGCATTGTCTTTCCATCGTCAACGGTCATGACACTTCCGTCACGGTTCAACTTGTCATGCAAGGGGGTTGCCACAGCCACACCAGTGATGGTTACCCTCTTGATGGCAATGCCTTTATCCTGATTAAGCCAGATGGGATTTTCATCAAGGTTACTGAAAGCCTTATTTGCATCTTGACCACATTCGTCATATCTGCGTTGTAAGATATCCCTCACCTTACGATCAACTACCTTAGATATGTTTAATGAAGGATCGATGGGTTTGCGTACGGTATAATAGGTTTCAAGCCACACAAGCTTCACACTCTCAGGCACCTGTTGTGAATGCGCTGCGTCGGTATAGATGGGATTTACCGACAAAGCATTCTTCCCTGTGAAGGCTTTTTTGGCATTGCCTCCACATTCATCCAACCTATTCATGAGCGCTTCTCGATAGTCCTTACGAGCAACCATTGCAATCCGCTGGGCATCGAACTTACCCGACACTTTCTCCACTTTGGTGACATAACGGTGTCGTTGACCATAAATAGTCTCGTTGTGCAACTGGGCGCGTGGCGTGAGCGTCACTTGACGAACGTTGCTTCCTGTCACATGGTTCACATTAGGCGTAGCGACTTTATTCTTAGCCTTGATGGAAACTAAGATATCTTCCATGTGTTCAAGAGCGCTTTTGCGGAATTTATCAAGTGGGATTGGAGGCATGAAACGACCAGTCTTTTTATTGATAAGTTTTGAACGAAGAGCCATGACCTCGGCATGCAATTCATCTTCATGTGCACTCAAATGATTAAGATAATTCACATGCTCCAAACGGGTGAATGCAACAGTGAGTGCATCCATCGCATGATGACGATGGTCATTGCGTTTCGACCAGTCCTTGATGATTTTCACTTCTTGCCCATTGCGGTTGATGTAAGTTTCAACTCGTTCCAGTTTTTTATATTTGGGCAAGTTGAGTTCCTTCATCATGTCAACAAGTTGCCAATCCTCACGCAGACGGGCTGTGATAGCGCCGATCGTGGGCACAACAGTGCGGCACACTTGCATCAGTATCTCTTTAGCCTTGCGGGCAATATATTGCGTATCCGCAAGGTCACGATTCAAAAAGTCCTCGGGTATTTCTTGTTCGGTAGTGATAAGATTCTTGTATTTCTTGTTTGTGCCATTCTTGTTCTTGCTATCATACAAGAAAGCAATGCGCTGGCGGTATTGCTCAGCACCCACTTCACCGTATTTCTCAAGAACATAGTCCATTGCAGTCTTGTTACCTTTCTCTTTATTAGCCTCGCTTGTTTCAAGAGTCTTATTGGATTGTGAATCATCAAACAGTTTGGCCTGAGGAATAATGTGCTCTATCTCAAACCTATTACTAAACAGTTGTTCACGGGGGATGTATGTGTCAGAGTACAGGGTATGGAAACCATTGTCCTTCAACTCTAAATACAGCCTGTAACGGATGATATCATTGCGACTTGGATGGGCGATTCCAAACTGCTCCTGCAGCTCCTTGATGTATTTTTCATTCTCCTTTGTGCGTCTTTCGATTGATTGGGAAGCCCTATCGCGTTGGTCGCGGGTCTGTTTGAGGCTACGAGCCATCTCCACATGTATCTCATCAAACCGTTTGGTGCCATCACGCATTACGCCATATTCCTGCATCAGGGCATTCACCACATGAATCATTTGGTTCAAAATCTTTTCAACCACAGGATTGCGCAAGCTGTTTCTAGGTAGGACTTCAAGAGCCGCTTGCAAGGAGCGAGAATCAAGTTCCTCGCGTGTTAGAGACTGAGCTGAATGCTTATATCCAGCCGCAACACATGCGTCGCTATACTTCTTGCCATCCAGCAAGTGAGGCATGATGTTCTTGATGGCCTTGGAACTCAACGAGCCATAGTCTTGCTCAAATCGAACGGAGGCAATAACAGCTGCATATTCTTCATTTAACCCAGTGAGTTCTTGTATATGCTCTTTCAAGCGGACATCCCCTGTCTCGCTATTATCTCCCTCGTAGGAGTAAAGCAGGTGCCAAAGCCTATAGGCGGGCTGGTCAAGGTAATTGTCCAGCTGCTCGGGGTTGAACTCCAAAAAGTCGGTATTTGCGCCAATGGCTTTGAACACTTGAGTTATAAACTGCATCTTGGAGGCATAGTCCAATTTATCAAAATCATCAACGTCATGGCCACTCCATTCAAGAATTTGCTTGTAGGCACTGATTAATTGCACCTGAGTCGTATTGCCTTGTAAGGACTTGTGGTTTGTCGAATATTTCTTCGAATTGAGGCCAAGTAACTTTATCATTGCAGTATTATTCAACTCATTGTTCACAGTTAACTCATTGAACAAGAGTTGACGCTGTTCTTTCGTGAGAAGTGTTGTTTGGCCTGTATTCTTATCCTCGATGACTACATTATTCAATTCTTGACTGACCTTAAAGGCCTGGAACAATGGTGAGTTCTTGGGGCACACGCGTGGTCCAGTCATCACCTTCTTAGACTTGCCATCAACCTGTACTGTGATTTCCTTACCCTCAAGTTCGCAGAACGAGATAAGGCCTTTCTTAGACTTCAGCTTGCGTTGATAGAAGATAATGGTATCACGCATTTCCTCTTTAAGTTCGTCGGTCAATTCAGGATGGAACTGTCGCTGAGTCTCCCAAATTTTATTAAACTCATTGAGGTAGTCCTGGCGATAAAAGACACGATTCTTCAAGCTGAAGTGAGGGTCAGCATCCAATTTCTGCATCAGATATTGACCCACAGTTAGTTTTTTGAAATACAATTCCTTGCTGTGGTCACTGATTCGGCCCAGATAGCCACTGGAGTTGGCGATATTGCCATTGATGTCGCAGAGCACTGCAACGACTTCTTCGATGGGCAGTTGCTTGCTCGGAGCCTCACTGCGCCACCTATAGGACACCTGTAAGCGCGTTTTGCGGTCTTTGACAGTAGCCGATGAGATGCTTTTAGCGCCATTAAAGATCCTTGAGGTGTCGTTTTTGCCACGTCCCGTTACCTTATTCCGCATTTCATCATCGAGAATACCAGGATAAAACTGTGCCTGGAAATCCCAAATCGCATTAAACTCGGCTCTCAAGTCTGACTGGTAAAAAGTGGGAATGTACCTCTTTCCTTGTTGAATAATCTCATAAACTAATTGGCCAGGGGTCAGATGCTCGTCATATAACCTGCGGGCAATCGACATTCCGTCAATCAGTTGTCCGTCTTCTTGCTTATCTGCTTTGCGGTTACTTTTATAGCCACGTTTTTTATTGATCATGAGCAAGACTCGTGAGAGTTGTTCAAGCGTGATTTCTTCAGTAGCGGCTTTAGTTCGTAACCGGTAAGTCTCAAACGTGGTATTATTGCCATCCTCATATAAGAGGGTATCCTTTGAGATAAAGCCTGTTTTCAAGAGCAAGTCGATAAGATGCTTGCGACGCTGTTTATATCGTTGAAGATTAATACGCATGCCATGCTTTTGATTGCGCAAAGCTGTTGAAGAAACACTCTTGCCTTTTTCAAAATCATTCTTTTCTTGACTGTCTATTGGAGCGATGCGTACACCCATTTTAATAATTTGGGATTTTTCGCTTGATTCTTCCGCTTGGTCAACAACAGCCCAGCCGATACTACTTGTTCCCAGGTCTAGTCCTAATATTCTTTTCATGATAGAGTATTCAATGATAGATTAATAATTTTCACAAAGGTAATAATAAATCACTAATTTTTCAGCATTTTATTGCCCATTTTTTTGACATTATAATGAAAAGTAGTATCTTTGCAGAACAAATTTGAAGCAATTCACAATAAGGAACAATTCCGTTGTGAAAACATCAAGAGCGGGACAATGTCTCGTTCTTTTTTTTGTAAAAGCAAATGGGGCAGATGTGATATTTATCATCAATTGCCTCAGGGCTGAGGCGGCGTCGCGACATAAAAAAAGAATGGATTCTTTTTGTTCTGTGCTCGACTTGCACTAATTTTGTGGCAGCAACGTAACTAAAAAGTCAAGGATATGAAGAAGAGATTGTTGATGGCCCTGGTGGCTGTATTGGGTGTGATCGTGGTGGCCGACGCCTGCACGTCGGCGATCGTGAGCGGCAAGCTGACGGCCAACGGGCGTCCGCTGATGTGGAAAAACCGCGACACCAACGACCTGAACAACCGTGTGGAACGCATCGTGGCCCACGACGGGCTGATGGAGTTTGTGGCGCTGTTCGACGCGCGCGACCTGCAGGACACGGCGGCCTGGATGGGCTTTAACGAGGCGGGGTTTGCCATCATGAACACGGCATCCTATAACCTGAACGGCAACGACGGCGTGAAGGAGATGGACCGTGAGGGCGAACTGATGCGCTATGCCCTGGAGCGCTGCAAGACGGTGGACGATTTCGAGAACCTGCTCAAGACGCTGCCCAAGCCCCTGGGCGTGGAGGCCAACTTCGGCGTGATTGACGCCCAAGGCAACGGCGCCTACTTTGAGACGGGCAACTACAAATATGTGAAGTTTGACCTGGCCGATGCGACCAGCGGCATCCTCACCCGCACCAACTACAGCTACAGCGGCGAGAAGGACAAGGGCATGGGATATGTGCGCGAGCGCAACGAGAAGGCCCTGCTGGCGCCCCACATCGCAGCCCAGGACATCACCCCAGCCACTTTTACCGAGGAGTTGTCGCGCACGTTCTACAACGCGCAGCTGGGCAAGGACTTCACCCGCAGCGGCGACAACTGGATTGTGGATCAGGACTTCATCCCGCGCCGCATCTCGAGCGCGAGCGTGGTCATCGAGGGCATCGTGCCCGGTGAGAATCCCCGCCTGACGACGATGTGGATCGCCCTGGGTTATCCCCCCTGTGCCGAAGTCTATGCCGTGTGGGTGGGCCAGGACGGCGTGGCTCCTGAACTGACGGGCACGACGGCCGATAACCACTCGGTGCAGTGCGACAAGGTGAACAAGCGCAAGGAGGAAGTATTTCCCGTTACCCGCGGCAACGGCAAGCAGTACCTGAATCTGTCGAAACTCTACAACAACGACGGCACGGGCTACTGCCAGACCTTGAAGCTGAAAAACCTGCAGGCCTACAAGCGCGGCTACGAGGAAATTGCCAAGCGCCGCGCCATCTACAACAAGGGGAAGAAGAAGCATTAACAGTTAGGAGTTAGGAGTTGGCATCCGCATACTAAGGTCCAACGACTGGGGACTAAAAACAAAAAACTAAACTGATGAGCATTGAGTGTGGTCATGTCACGGCTGGGAGCTACATGAGGGAGCTGTGCCTGATGTTCCTGGCCGACAACTGGCTGTGGCTGGTGCTGCCCGTCGCGGTGTGCGCCGTGCTGGCCATCTGGGTGGACGTGCGCTTTGCCATCGTGGCGATGATGGTGCTGTTCATCGTGCTGCCCATGGTGCTTGCCCTACTCTACTTCTACTACGGCCTGTCACAAGAAGCCCGCTGGTCCATCATGGACAAGTCTGTTACCATCGGCGACGCGGGCATCACCCTGGAGTTTACTGACGAGCGAATGAAAACGCACGTCATCCCGAGGGACAACGTGCGACATATCATTGAAAAGGATGATGTGGTGATGCTGATGCTGGACGGCAAGCGTTACACCTGCCTGATGCTGCCGGCATCAGTTGTAAATCCAGATGTCGCGCAACGGCTCAGGCAGCTCGTCACGCAAACTCATTAACTGGTTGTAATCGTCGCTGCGGGCGACATACACACACGTCATGCCCTTGTAGTCAAGCATCTTCATGTAAGGCACAAGTGCCGAATACTTGTTCTTGAACGCATCCAGCTCCTGCTGGTCGCGCAAGGTGGCTATCACCATATAGTACTTGCCTGAGGTGTTGCCCACGGCAGCCAAAGCGGGGTCGGACTCCACAAACTGGAACGCCTGGGGAATAACACCCTCCTGAACGGTCACGCTGCTCAAGTGCTGGGTCTGCGGGCCGGTCACCGTGGGTGCCATGCTGGCCATGGCGGACTGGTCGCGGTTGACGATGATGGGCGTGGTGAGAACGATGCCCAGGCCAATGAGCACAGCCACCGAAGCGGCAATGCGCGTACCTCGACGCGAGAACAGGTTGCGGCGCTCGGGAACGATGGCTGCGGGAGCCTCAACAACCTCGCGCTCGGCTTGCTCACGCTCGAGCACCTCGACGGTCTTAACGTCAACGTCGGCAAGGCCATAGAACTGGTCGGTGGCGTTGTCATAGGAACTCGGCACAAACTCGACATTGCGGCCCTCGCTGCGGCGGAAGTGGCCCAACAGGCCCATTGACACCTCACCGCCATGGTTCAACTGCTTGCGGAACGAGGTCACACTGTCGGCAATGAAACGCATGGCCTGATCATAGGTCATGGACTCTCGACGCATGAGCGACTGCACCAGCAAGCCATCGTTGTGGATGACGCTGGGGTTGAAACCGATGGAACGCAACGGACGCGTCATCACCTCGCGCTCCTCGTCATAGCTCGAGGGGTTGTAATTGGCAATGAAGGCGCCCCATTCGGGAATCACCACGCAATCGTGGCGCGTCAACAGGTATTCTATATGTTCAATTATCGAAAACATCATACAAAGGTACTGATTTCTGTATCAATCCACCAAACATCGAAGGGGAAAAAGTTATTAACACCCGCTTTAACCTCTAACCATTAACCTCTAACCAGCGAGCATCACAAGGTGATGACACCACTGCCATAGCACAGGTGCCCTTGCGGGTCATAGATGACGGCGAACTGGCCGGGAGCGATGCCCTGAACGTCCTGTTCACTCTCGATGACCCACTGGCGGTCGCCCGTGCGGGTGAACTTGCCGCGCATGATGTGAGGCGTGTGGCGGTTCTTGAACATGATGTCCACGGGACCCTCAGCGCCCTCCCAGGGATTGCCCGAGATGAAGTGCATCTCGTCGAGGCGCAACGTGCGGCCATACTGCTTGGCAGTGCCGTAACCGTTGGAAACGTAGATGACGTTCTCGTCAACATTCTTGCGAACGACATACCACGGCCCGCCGCTCAGGCCCAAGCCCTTGCGCTGACCGATGGTGTGGAACCAGTAGCCACGGTGCTCGCCCAGCTTGCGGCCCGTTTCCAACTCGATAATCGGGCCGGGACGCTCGCCCAAATGGCGGCGGATGAAGTCGTTATAGTCAATCTGGCCAAGGAAGCAGATGCCCTGACTGTCACGACGGTGGGCGTTAGGCAAATGAGCCTCCTCGGCAATGCGGCGCACGTCCTCCTTGGGCAGGTTGCCGATGGGGAAGATGACGTGCTTCAGCTGGTCATAGGTGATCTGGGCCAGGAAATCGGTCTGGTCCTTGACGGGATCAACGGCCGTAGCCAGGTACTTCACGCCATCGATGACCTCGGTCGTGGCATAGTGGCCCGTGGCCGTCTGGTCAAAGTCCTTGCCCCACCGCTGCTCAAAGAAGCCGAACTTAATCATGCGGTTGCACATCATGTCGGGGTTGGGCGTGAGACCCGCCTTGACCGTGCGCAGGGCATAGTCCATCACATGGTCCCAATACTCCTCATGGAGCGACACCACATCAAGGGGCAACCCGTAGCGGTGGGCGATGAGGGTACACATCTCGATATCTTCCTCGGCGCTGCAATCGCCCTCGTCATTGTCCATGCCGATGCGGATGTAAAACAGGTGCAGGTCCTCGCCCCGCTCCTTGAGCAGGTGAACCACCACGGCGCTATCGACGCCTCCCGATATGAGTACAGCAGTTTTCAGTTTTTCAGTTGTTTGATTGCCATGGCCTGGCCACAGCATGTTATACTTGGGCTTAAAGCCTGATTAAGCATTATCCACGACAGCCTCGTCGGCCGGGCTCTCGGTGAAATGGGCTGCGATGATGTAATCCAGCGAGATCTTACCGGGCCCCGAAAGCAGCATAAACACAAAGATGCCAATGAACATCACCGGATAGCCGGGCTGGAAATTGAACAACAGGTCCGACACATTGGCCGGGGATGAGAGAATGACATTCTCGGCCACCAGCATCAGGCACAAGGGGAACAGCACCGCCAGACGGGTAAGGAAGCCAAGCATGATGCACACGGCACACAGCAACTCGATGCCCACCAGCACAGTAATGGCCGTCTCGGGCGAAAGACCCAGGATACCATTATAGGCATGCACAATCTCGTCGAAGTTGAGCATCTGGCGGATGCACAACTGCAGGAACATGATACCCGTGAACAGGCGCAGGAACAGACGCGACAGGTTGCTGTAGGTGTGGCCAGCGCTGTAAAGGAAGAGGTTTTTGAAAAATCCAGTCATAGCCTATCTGATGATGTGATATGGTTCAATAGTTAGGATTCACAGCCGACATCAGCCCCTCGACCGAAAGGCTCTTGTTGGCTATCGTGCGCTGACCGTCAAGGACATAACAGCAGGGCAACACACGCAGGTCAAGGTTGCGTTCCAAGTCCTCGCCACAACCCACGATCCAGTCGTCGGCATAGCCTGCAGCCGCAGTCGCCCATTCGGTGCTGTACTTGTTCAGGCAGATGCACACCAGCTTGGCATGGCCGCTTGCCAACAGGGCATTCAGCGCCACATCGGTGCTCAAGCGCAGACGACCGATAGTGCTATCGGTATCGTCATTGATAAAGAACAGAATATAGGTCTCGGACTCAGGAAGTTCACTCAAGCGGTGTTTCTGTCCATCAAGACCCGTGTAGTCAAAGTCCAGCACAGCGCCCACCTGGACACTATTGATGCGGGCCAGTTGGGAAGCGTAATAGTCACGCAGCGTCTTGGGCAACGACTTGGCTGCGGCCAGTGGTTTGGCAAAGGCAACATAGACCTCGTCACTCCAGTACTCGGCGTCGGGACCATAGAGCGCACGCTCGGCCACCTCGCCCACCTTGATGAGGTTCTGCGTGTTGGACTGGGCCTTATTGACAAAATCGCGCACCGTGTTCAACACGATGTTACGATGGGAGTAGCGGAAGAAGTCCACAAAGTCACGGAACGTCGTCTCAAACGCATCCATATCAGCAATGGGCTTGCTGATATCATAATTGTCCCAAAAGTGAGTAATGATGTAATTGCAGCGGCTCTCGAGTGTTGAACAGGTGTCGGGAGCCATGGGATAAGCAAACAATGTGCCAGGCTGCTGCGGAGCGACTTCCTGAGCCGTCAGAGCAGGCCATGCAAACAACAATGATGTGAATATCAATAATATATGTTTCATCTTTCAATAAAAAAACAACCTCATTAGGTATTAACAAACGGCTAAATTACTACAAAACACTCAAACATGAGCCCGTGCTACACCAAAAAAACGCAATGCGCCAACATTTTTTCACACTCCCACACCCAGGACAGAAAAAAACGGAAGCGAGGGGCTAGTCGCTTCCGGGCAAACAGTTTTTCGTTTGAATTTATAGAATATTTGGAGGATCTGCAATAAGTATTATGTAACTATTTTTATAGAGGGTCGGGGCAATAAATTGACGTGGCAAAAATACTGCCATGCCTCCTTACGGTTTTAGGAAAAACAATAAAAACAATTAGGATTATCTGTAATTTTTTTGACCTCCAACTTGTGTTTTTCTTACCCGACAATTACACAACTAATTATTTGATAGGTTTTTACAATTTACAACTTACAAACCATAACCAAATCTGATAAATCTTGCATTTTTATGATTTAATAATACTGAATTCGCTATTGATATTTTGATTTCACCCAAAAGTATCATATCTTTGCCAAATCTTCT
Organism: uncultured Muribaculaceae bacterium; assembly: GCA_905233915.1. Lineage (GTDB taxonomy): Bacteria > Bacteroidota > Bacteroidia > Bacteroidales > Muribaculaceae > Sodaliphilus. The sequence goes on from CAJOFM010000009.1 coordinate 41,249, forward strand.
TTTCACTTCTAATACACAATCAAGGGTGTGATACCCTATTTTATTATCAACATTAACTAAACACAATTAGAAGAATGACTAAATTTAATCGTTTAATGGTGATTGCCATCATGGCAATCGCAAGCTTTAATCTTGTGGCTCAAGAACTCACTTTTCGTGGCATTTACCAAACCAGCCGTGACGACGCTTATCCTAACGGAGAATATAGCGAGTATGTGGGCTGGAGTCTTACCTACATGAAACCCATCTTCATCGTTCAGCAAGGCATGTACAAGATGGAATGGGATGGCAACTCGCTCACCGTGCCCGAAAAATACCCCGAAATCAATATTGAAGAGTTTAGCAGCAACGGAATGATTACCGATGAAGCCAAAGCCTTGTGGGTGAACAATTTCAACATGATGTATGCCAACTCGGGGGCCGTTATCGACAACGGCATCTTGACCACCGTGATGTCGCGAACCGACATGGACGGCAACAGCGGCGCATACGTGGAGCCAGGCTCACAGGTCAACGATACCACCCGATTTGCGGTGCGCCAGTGGAATGCCGAGACTGGCGACCTGATCAGCCAGGAAATCCGTCCGGCATGGGATTGCCTGCAGTCGGCCGGCATGGCCAAAAACCCTATAGACGGTAAAGTTTACGGCCTTTTCTACATCGCCAACAAGTATCTTCCCGATTCATTGCTCAATGACCCTGACTTCTTCGCCGACGAAGCAGCCGACTCGACCGACAGCGGTTATGCCATCTGCACGATTAACCTCGAGACGATGGAAATCCACCAGATTACCCCTGGCCTGTATTACCATAATTTCATCACCTTTGCCATCAATAGCGAGGGCCGTGCTTTTGCCCTGACAAGCGGCGGCACCGCAGCCATGCCCGCCGAGGACGGCAAGTGCTACGACATCAACGGTGAACTCACTGGTGCCCTTTTGTTTGAGTTTGACCTGACTAGCGGACGTATCATAGCCGATAACCGCCATAACACAGGCTACATGTCCCAGGTGAAACGCCAGGCAGCTTGCTTCAGCAAGAATGACCCCAACAAGATGTACTGGGCGGGATACTACAACAGTGGCATGGGCTACGACGAACATGGCAACTGGAATCCCCTGTCGGACAAGAACTGGGTTGAAAACCGAAAATATGACACCTCGTTCTATGTGGTCGATGTCACTACAGGTGAGGCCGAGCGCATCACCAACTTTGATGATCGCTACATGTTTGCCTACTTGTGGGTTGACGGTGAGGAGACTGAGGATCCCACAGGTAAGCGCGGTGACGTGAATATGGACGGTCTTATCAATGTTGCAGACGTTACGGCTCTCATTCAGTACGTCCTCAGCAATGATGCTACCGGTATCAGCGTTGATAACGCAGAATGTGACCAACAGGATGGCATCAATGTCTCGGACGTGACCGCCCTGATCCAGTACGTGCTAAATTCCCAGTGGTAATTCTGCATTTCACAGAATAACCAAACAGAGCAAGCCGGCATCAAACCGGCTTGCTCTGTTTTGAATACCTCAGGTAATCGTGTGCAGATTTACTTGATGTAGGGCTTGATGGCGTCGCGCCAGATGAGGTAGCCTTTACCCATGAGGTGGAGGCCGTCATTGGTTAAATCGGCTCGCAATTTACCCTGATTGTCAACAAACAAGGGATACAAGTTAATCCATGTCACACCCTGACGGCGAGCCACCTGCTCAAGCAGCGCATTGGCCTCGACGACGACATGCTCACGCCCCTTGAGCAATTTCCACTCCCGCACGTCATTATTGAAGGGCAAGAGACTCTGCAGGTAGATTTTGGTCCTTGGAGAACCTTTCTTGACCATCATGATAAGTTTCTCGGTCACGCGGGCGATGCTGTCGGCGGTCACGTCGTGAGAGATGTCGTTGACGCCACTCATAATGAACAACTTCTTGGGTTGGCCCTCAATAATGGGACCGATGCGGTCAATCAAGCCCTGCACGATGTCACCCACGATGCCGATGTGGCGGTTATTCAGCAGTTCATTGAACTCGCAGCCGTCGGTGAGGCTGTTGCCCAGCATCACGATGTCCTTCTTGCCGATGGGCAACTCGTCAAAGAGCGTCGCCCGGCGAGCATAGTAAGGGTCCTGGTTGGCCTGTGCCATGGCTATGAGGCACATCAATGCCGTCACTGCCAGTAATGCTATTCTTTTCATAATCTATTGTCTGTTAAAGGGCCGTGACTGAGTCACGGCACAGATTAACGCTGTGACTGCGATGGACGATTAGTTGTTGCCACGGTAGGCGTCGATGGCCTTTTTCACCGAGCCATGAAGCAGGAGCAGGCGTTTGGCGTCCTCATAGGGGAGTTTCAATTCCTCGACAAGCCAGCGGGTGCCACGGTCCACGAGCTTCTGGTTGGTGAGCTGCATGTTCACCATCTTATTGCCCTTGACACGCCCCATCTGAATCATCACGCTGGTCGAAATCATGTTGCAGATGAGTTTCTGACCAGTGCCACTCTTCATGCGGGAGCTGCCGGTGACATACTCAGGACCGACAATCATCTCGATGGGGATCTCGGCAGCCTTGCTCACGGGAGCATCGGGATTGCTGGTAATGGCTGCCGTTAAGCAACCGTTGGCACGGGCATCACGCAGAGCGCCGATGACATAGGGTGTTGTTCCCGATGCCGCAATGCCGATGACCGTGTCGAGCGGTGTCACGTTATACTCCTGGAGGTCTTTCCAACCTTGGGCGGTATCATCCTCGGCATTCTCAACCGCGTTGCGCAATGCTATGTCACCACCGGCAATGATACCAATGATCCAGCCAGGCGACATGCCGAAGGTGGGCGGAATCTCACTGGCATCGAGCACACCCAGGCGTCCACTGGTGCCCGCGCCTATGTAGAAGATGCGTCCGCCCTTCTTCATGCGCTCGACGATGCCCGTGACGAGTTTCTCAATCTGAGGAATCGCCTGCTGCACCGCATCGGCCACCTTGTGGTCCTCCTGGTTGATCTCGGTGAGGAGTTCATGCACCGACTTCTGCTCCAGATTATCATATAGCGAAGGTTGTTCGCTGATTTTCACAAAAGCCATAATTCAATCAAATTTTATTCTATACTATACAAATGGGGTCACTCGGCGGTCGAGTGGTACTTCACAAGGCCTTCCATCGGGTCCTTAATGATGGTGCCGATGGTGATTCCTTGAGCCTCGGCGGCCTCTTGCAGCACGGCCTTTTCACACAATGCGATAGAGCCGACAAAGTTGCAGGGCAACTCCTTGTAGTTGGGATAGCTGGCAACGTTGCGCTTGAAGAAATCGGTGAATGAACGGAAGACGATGTCGTGGATTGAAGGCTCCTCGATATTGTGCTCCAGGAACGGTGCGAACTGTGCCAGAAAACGGTTGGCTGCAGGCTTGCGGTACACCGACGTGATGATGGTGGTGTAGTCCAGATTGTACTCCTTCATGAACTTGTCACACAGGTGCTGTGGCAACTGTTTCTTGAGCACATCACCCACGAGCAGTTTGCCCAAAACGGCACCGCTGCCCTCGTCACCCAAGATGTAGCCAAGGGGCGACACATTCATCACCACCTTCTCGCCATCGTAATAGCACGAGTTGCTGCCCGTGCCCAGAATGCAGGCGATACCCGGTTTGCGACCGCACACGGCGCGCGCTGCAGCGAGCAGGTCGCTGGCCACCTCGATGCGCTGAGCGGTGGGCAGGTTGGCCTTGAGGGCATTCACCACCTGCTGCTTGATCTCGTCCGAGATGATGCCAGCGCCATAGTAGTGAATCTCGTCAACCTTGTAATTGGTCAGATGAGGTATCAGCTCACGCCTGATTTGTTCCTTCATCTCTTCCTCGGTGAGCAGCAAGGCATTCATGCCGGTGGTGAAAATCTGCGCCACCTTCTCCTTGTCGTTGAGCAGCGTCCAGTTAATCTTGGTGGAGCCGCAGTCAGCAATTAAAATCATCATAATGTCTATATTTTTAGATTTTGATATAAATTTTCTTCTTGTAAAGGATGTGACCAATCACCCAGTTGAGCAGCACAAAGCAGATGGCGTACAAGGCAGAGGCCGTGTACTCATTGCAGAACGAGGTGAAGAAATTGTACACCGCGCTGTGGATGCTGATGTTTCCGCCCTCGGCGTCATGGCCAATGGGGATAGCAGAGAACAGGATAGCCATAATGGTGCCAATCAAGTATAGAGCCAATGGGTTCACGCCAAACGATTCGAAGAAACGGGTCCATGAGCCCTTCTTGCCCTTGACATCAACGAAGTAGATAAGCATGGCCTGGATGCACATCGCCATACCACAGGTGATGAGCACAAACGTCGATGACCACATCTTCTTGCCACAGGGAATACCATATTGCAACAACCAGCCAGCTAGCAGCATCATTGTGCCCCACAGGAGCATCGTCGTGATGCGCTCGGTGTTGTTGTGGACGTTGAGTATCATGCGGCCCACCGTGTAACCGATGAGCACATGGGCGATGCAAGGCAAGGTGCTCAAGATACCCTCAGGATCAAACGAGAGTTGCTCGCCATAGGCCCACTCGTGATACATGTGATTGGTGCCCAAGACGCTGTTATCAATCTGGGCGATAATGTTCTCGAGCGAGAATTCATAACCGTTGCCAAATCCCAAAATGAAGGCATACACAACCAAGATGATGCCGATGAGCCACGGGATGAACTTACGCTTAAACAGCACGGCACATAAGGAGCCGAAGAAATAAACCAGGGCAAGACGCTGGAATACGCCCAGATATCGCAACGTGTCGAGGTTATTGACCGCCTCGCTGAAGGGGTCGCCCTTGCACAGGCCGCGCACCAAGTGGCCGAACCACTGCACCGCCCACCCGATGAGGAAGAGGACAACGGTGCGGATCACAACCTTCTTGATCAGCGCGCCCGACATCTTGTAGTTGAACTTCTTCAACGAGAACGCCATCGAAACGCCCATACAGAAGACGAAGAACGGGAACACCAGGTCGGTGGGCGTGAGCCCTATCCAGTCGGCATGCTCCAGCGGGCGGTAGATATAACTCCATGTGCCCGGATTATTCACAAGCAACATGCCCGCGATAGTGATACCACGCAGGATGTCGAGTGACAGCAATCGTTTATTGTCTTTAGCCATAATGAGTCTTATTAATGATAAAGGTAGTACTTGGAGGAACGGGCACGGAAAGCATCGGCGTCCTTGTTCCAATAATCGGCCATGTCCTCAACACGGTAACGCTTGACAAAGCGTTCACGGATTTCCTTGCTGCCACACACCTTATCGAACATGTTGTAGCGCTTGGGGTTCTGCTCAAACAGCTCCACCTGGGGGTACATCTCATGGATGACCTGCAGGAAATAGAACTGCGTGAGTGTCAAGTTAGCGGCATCCACATCGGTGATGTAGGTCTGCACGCCATGCACCTCCTGCAACGACTTGTCCACAGCCACGCTCAATGCGAAGAACGGCTTGTAGTTGATGGGACGGAAATGCAGTCCCGGCAGATTCAAGGCATTCATGTTCATCGCCAGCGAGTCGGCATTGATCCACGATGCGGCAAACGTCTGGAACGGCAATGTGTAACCGATGCCGGTGTTGAAGATGTACAACTCGCCTAGAATGCCCGACAGGGGATAGAAATAGGCGCTCTCGGGCGTGGGGATCTGCGGTGAAGGCAGCACCCAAGGCATACCCGTGTCACGGAACTTCATGTCGCGCGTCCAGCCCTCCATAGGGATGACGGTTAGTTTGCACTTACGGCCCGTTTTGGACTCCTGACCGATGATTCCCTCCTCGTTGAGGAAAGTGGCCAACTCGCCAGGGGTGAGACCATAGACATAGGGGATGGCATACTTGCTCACGAATGAGAAATAGCCAGGCTCCACGAGGTTACCCTCCACCTTGTAACCACCCAGCGGATTGGGGCGGTCCAGCACCATGAACTCGGTACCGTATTTGGCACAGGCCTGCATACACACGCCCATCGTGGCATAGAACGTGTAGCTGCGGCAACCCACGTCCTGGATGTCATAAATCAGCACGTCGATGTCCTGAAGCATCTCGGCAGTGGGCTCATGGGTCTTACCGAAAAGCGAGTACATCTTGATGCCCGTCAACGGGTCAACGGCATCGCCCACGGCATCGCCGGCATGCGCATTACCACGCACACCGTGTTCAGGGCCGAACAGCGCCACGAGCTTCACACCCGGTGCCTCATTGAGAATATCAACGGTGCTCTTGAGGTTGTTGTCGATGCCGCTGGGATTGGTCACCAAGCCCACACGCTTGCCCTGCAACGGCGCGAACCCGCCGTCACGCAGCACCTCGACACCCGGCTTGACAACCGCTCCAGCAGCCACCGCCGCCATCACCATACACACTACAAATAATATCTTTTTCATAACATTTATACTTAACAACTGATTATTATTGAACAACTGATTTATCTGAACTTTCTGATGGCATCCGCATTCTTTGCGCCTGATTATTCTGAAACTTTTCTTGTCTTCATAAAGTTAAACAAACGCTTAATTTTAACTGGAGTTTCGCCAAAATTAACCAGCAGAGCGACATCATATCCTGTTGCTTTCAGATAATTAAAAACTTGAGCTTCATGAACCTCATTCAATTGAGATATCGCTTTTAGTTCAATAATAATTTTACCAAAGCAAACAAAATCAGCTATATACTCTTGTTGAAGCGCTTTACCCTTATAAGAAATATTCAACTTCACCTCACGTTGATAAGGAATTCCGGCTTCCTGAAACTCAATTTCTAATGCTTCTTGATAAACTTTTTCAAGAAACCCACTACCCAATTCATTAGCAACCGTTTTCAAACAACCTCTAATAGCATATGTCTCGTCCTGAAATAAATACTTCACCATATCAAATCAGAAAAATCAGAGAAATCAGCTGTTTTTATAACATGTTGTTGGTTAATCGGTTTTCTTGCCGTAGTTGGGATCTATGGTGCGGTCCACAAAGTAGGTGACTATCAGCGTGGCAAAGCAGCAAGCCATTACCATCCAGAAGAAGTTCACATAGCCGATGGCCTCCTGGATGTAACCGGCGACAAAGCCCGGCAACATCATACTCAATGCCATGAAAGCCGTGCAGATGGCATAGTGTGACGTCTTAAACTCGCCCTCGCTGAAGTACATCATGTACAACATGTAGGCAGTGAAGCCAAAGCCGTAACCAAACTGCTCTATGCACAGGGCAATGGTGATGATGACAATGTTAGTGGGCTGTGCGATAGCCAGATAAACGAATGTCAGGCAAGGCAGCGTCATACATGCCGCCATCACCCACAATGACTTCTTCAAGCCCACACGCGAGGAGTAGATTCCTCCCAGGATACCACCCAGCAACAAGGCAATGACGCCAAACACGCCATAGACGGTACCCACCATCTCGGTGCTCAAACCCAAGCCGCCCTGCTCAGTACTGTGAACAAGGAAGGGTTGGCACAGCTTGATGAGGAAGCCCTCGGGAAGGCGGTACAGCAACATGAAGGCAATAGCCAACAAGCATCCAGGCTTCTTGACAAAGGTCACGAAAGAGTTGCCCAGTTCGGCCAGATTGCTCTTGGCAGCTCCGTCAGCGCCCTCGTTGCGGGGTTTATCGTCAGCCGAATGCGGAAGTGCGAAGGTGTGGTACAAAGTGATCAGGAAGAATACAGCAGCCGAAACACCCAGCGTGATTTGCCACGACATGGGGATGTTGCCCGTCTTGCTCTCGATAAGACCGGCGATGAATACCAGTCCACCTTGACCGAAGACCGAAGCCACACGGTAGAACACGCTGCGGATGCCGATAAAGGCAGCCTGACTGCTTGGGCTATGAGCCAGCATGTAGTAACCATCGGCCGCGATATCATGAGTTGCCGAAGCAAAAGCCGCAATAATGAACAGCACCAGCGTAAACCAAAAAATGCTGATTGATGTGTTACCGCCAGCGATGGTTGCAGTATCGGGGTGCGGCAGGGTCAAGGTAAGCAGTATCAACATGGCTGTCATGATGACCTGCATGGCGATAATCCACCAGCGCTTGGTCTTCACCACATCAACGATGGGACTCCAGATACCCTTTAAGAACCAAGGGAAGTAGAGCAACGTCGTGAAAAATGACATGTCACCGTTGGGAACGCCCATCTTGGTGAACATCATCACCGAGATGTTGTTGACCACAAAGTAAGGAACACCCTCAGCGAAATAGAGAGTCGGCACCCACCACCACGGGGTCTTCTGTCTGGGTTCAATCTGAACTTCTTTCATATATTTCAGTATTAAGTTGTTAGTTTTCAGTTTTAAGTACAACTACCATCGCCCGGAGGCAATCGGTTAATATCTCTTCTCAATCGATGCACCCACAAAGTAGTGCAGCAGGATTTGCTTGTAGTCATAGCCCTTGGCTCCCATCACGGCGGCACCAATCTGGCACAGGCCGGCACCATGGCCCCACCCTGCTCCACGCAGCACAAACTTGGCGGGATAACCTTCCTCGTTCTTGTCATGCTTCTCGACAACGAAAGCCGAACTGTACAAGCACGAGGGCGACAAGGCGTAGCGAATGGTCAGTTCCTTGCCGATGATGCGCTCTCGTTTCTCACCCACGATGCGCAGGCGATACAAGCGGCCGCTGGTGCCACGAGCCACGGGCTGCAGGTCACGTATACGACCGTAATCGATACCCGTGCGCTCATGGATGAGCTTAGATATTTCTTCTTGGGTGTATTCCACTTTCCAACGATAGAAATCCTTGGTCTCCTGGTCATAATCGTTGAGTACCTGGGAAAGGATTTCGGGATCGGTGGTGTTACAGAAGGCGCTTGGACTCGACAGAATCCACTCGGCGGCGTTGTCCTCACGGGTGAGGTCGGGGAAGTCCTCTTCGTTCTCACCGTCACGACGTGCCTCCAAGTAGTCGTGGTGATGCGGTTCCCAACAGTTCTCAAACTCTTCCATCACGCCACCACAGGACTTACTGAAACGGGCGTCGCACAAGGCCCCGCCATGCATGAGGACCTGTCCCCATGTGGCGCGGACTGCCTGCTCCACTTTCTCGGTCGTGGCGCGCGTGATGCCCTGATAGCGCTGGCAATGGTCGTCGGCACACACGTCGAAATTCACATGATCGTCGCGGTCCCACCATTTTACCAGTTCCTCGGGCGTATCCATCATTTCTCCTGGCGCATCGGGATTGCGCTCAGCAGGCTTGACGGTCTCCTCGGTGTGAATCTGTGCCAGCAGCCAACTGCGGGAGATGACGGCATGGGCTTTCAAGAGTTCGAGCGAAGCGTTGGCACTCATCTCACTTGAGATAACGCTCAGCAGGTAGTCCTCGACACTCAGCACGTTGACAGGCGTCAGCTTGCCATCCTCGACGATAAGGTGAAGCGCGCCCTTGAAAGTCTGGTCTTCCTGGCGTTTCCAGTGAAAGCTGACACCGATGGTGACCGCTTTCAGTGTAAATGAGGCGTTCTCGGTATCGACTGGCTCAAACAGCAGTTCGCCATATCGATTGCCGTTCCACTCAACCTGTCCATCAACACAGCAGGCCGTTTGGGCACCGCTGCAGACGGTTCCATTCACGCGGTAGTCACCATTGAGCACGAAGTCAATCGTCGGCTCATTCATGATGCCCACTCTCACTTGCGGTATCTGTTTCTCGTCCATTATAATTACGTTTCTAGCTTCAATTCAATCTTTATGTCATCAAAAGAGCCGTCCCCCTTTTTACTCTAAAAAGGCTGGAAGTTTTCCCAATGTTGGGTAAAACCATTGAAAACGGGGGTGAGTTCCTTGCGGGACATGCACAGTTCGTTATACAAGGCCTGAATGGTCTCGGGGGTGAGAACATCGTAGTCCTTCATCTCGGGTATGGGCCACAAGCCGCCCATATCGACGGCACCGGGACTGAGCAACAAGCGGCCTTCTCCCTCGCCATAGCAATCGGGACGATGCTTGCGACGCGGGAAAATGACCAGGTGCCACAGGCGATGAGTCGTATCCCACCAGCACAGCGCATTGACCATAGGCTCATCATCACCTTCAAGGATAGGCAACAAGTCCAGCAGTCTCAACGCATATCGCTCGGCAGTGCGTTGAGTCGAGGTCTCGATGGTGAACAGGTTGCGACCCAGCGAATCCACATAACCGATAAAGCCCTCATCGCCGTCGGCAAGCAAATGGGTTGTGGCATGAGCCATCTCGTCACACAACGGCATTTCGCCCTTGATGCCAGCCTGAAAGTGCATGTGGTCAGGAGCCGAAGCGCCACATCGCGGACCGTTGTAGAAGATGACAAAATCGGGCAACGACTTGGCCAACTTCAACATATCCCCCACTCTGCCTGACAAGCGTTGCGGCACATGGTGCAGGTTGGCGATCGTGAGGTGTCGCTTGAAAATGGGATAAGGATTGACCTGTATCTTGTAGTGGTCACCCCACAGCACGGCCTTCTGCTTTGCGGGTTGGTTCTCGGAACACAGGAAGCACTTGCGACTCGCCAGCGACTTCTTGTCGAGGGCGGTAGCCGACGAACGGCGGCGTTCGGGATTGAACTGCAGCGTGACAGTTGACTCACCCAGCTGCAACGTGCGCGTGACGGCAGTGGCGAGCGCCGCATAATTGGCGCCAGCCATGTCCCAGTCGCGCAGTTGCCTGGCAATCAGTTTATCAACAATCTTGCTATAGTCCATTATCTTGAATCACTATCTAGATCATCTAGTATCTCTAGATATTCTAGAACTAATATCTAACGGCTCAACCTTTATTCATCGCGATGCGGGCCTGGAGTTCCCAGGTGCGGATGCGATCCTTGTACAGGTTGTTGCGGTTCATCTTCTCGACATCAAGCGAAGCATCGCTGTTGTCGTCCCAACGGCGGCACAGATAAACGGGAGTGTAAACGCGACCGATCTGGTAGTTGCGCGAGATGTTAAGACCCAGAGCATAGTCCTCGCCATAGCTGGTGTTAGGAATCTTCACATCACGCAGCACGGGGGTATAGAAAGCACGGGGAGCGCCCAGGCCGTTGATGCGCAGGGCGTTGTTGCGGCCGTTCTCAGGAGTCCACTCCTTGTGGTCGATGATGCCGGGAGGAATGGGATTGAGGTGGATGTCGGTCATCTGATAGGTACCTACCACCATGGCCACATTCTGCTCATAGAAAGCGTTAACCATCGTCTGCAGGGTGTGCTCATCCTTGTACATGTCGTCGCTATCGAGCTGCACAATGAATTTGCCGACGTTCTTGCGGTGAGCAGCCAGATTCCAGTAACCACCAATGCCCATGTCATAGAAATCGGCGATAATGTGGATGAGGCGCGGGTCATTGTACTCGGCAATGGCCTCACGGGTGCCGTCGGTCGAGAAGTTGTCCACCACCATCAGGTTGAACTTGAAATCGCACTCCTGCTTGAGCACCGAATCGATGGCGTCACGGATGGTGCGGATGCGGTTGCGCACAGGAATCATCACCGTTGCCTCGACCTCAAAATCGCCCTGGTCAAACTCGATGTGGCGGAAGTTGGGAACTTCCTTGCCATCCTCGATGCGCGTTGGAGCCAAATAACCGCCCACCTCCTTGAGGTGCTCGGTGCAGGCCTGCTCCATCTCGATCTGGCGGCCGCGATTACGCGGGTCCACATAGTCAAAAATCTTCTCACCACTCTTGCGGGTGTCGAGCTCAACATCGCTATAGAGGAACTCGTTGATGTGGGTGATGGCGGCAAACTGCGACAACTTGAGGCGCAGGTCATACAGGCCGGCAAACTCATAGTCGGCCTTCATCGCCCCAGCAGCGCGCTTGAAGCACTTGCCACAGAAGAACAATACCGATCCGAAGTCAAAGTCGTCACGCAAACTACCCATCTGATAGTCGATGACGGGAGCCTTGTCGGCACCCTTCTCGGTAACGTTGTAGTGGTCGGCATAGAGCATGCCCGAGCAGGTATCGTCGCCCAACTTGGCAAAGCGTTCCATGGAGAAAGGACCCATCTTGAGGGTGTCAAACTTGGTGTAGAGCAGCACATAATCGGCGTCTGCATGCTCAGCGACAGCGCGCATTGTTGCACTCGAGGTCAAGCCCTTGATGGGCAGCAATTCGCAACCCTCGACGGCGGTAGCGCCTTCCTCGGTAGCGAGGAGATAGATCTTGTTCACCAGTTCCTGTTCCTTGAGGTTCTGGATGGTTTGCGCTGCCTGCTCGGCATTGGCAAACGGGATAAAGCAATTAATTCTTCCCATGATTGATTTTTCTTTTAGTTATTATAGTTTAATTTTTATCGTTTAATGGCCGCCACTGAGTGGCGGCATGGAGAACCGTGAGGATTCTTAATAATGGCCGCCATTAAAAGCGACAGGACCCTCATCACTTCTTGAGGTACTCCATGATGCGGCTCATGAGGCTGGTGCGCTCTTGGGTAGTGGTCACCGCTTCGAGGGGGAAGCCCATGATGACGGTGCGGTAGTTTCCGCGGTCACTGGCGATAGCGGCGGGCAAGCCGTTCTCGCTGTAACGCATCCAAGTAAAGCCGTTGTCATCGCTGGCACGAATGGCATCGGGCGACTCCACTGCATAGGCCTTGTCGTTCAATTTGTTGACAAAGGTCCATGCACCGGGAGACGACAAACGGATATCGGGACTGTCAACTGAATTGACAGTGCCATCGAGTGATGCGCGACCGTGCAAACCCTCGTAGCCCAGCACATTCTTGACGAAGGACTTACCGCCTTCATCGTTATTGCCGGCGGCATTGTCCCACAAGTCGCTGCCCACATAGGCACCCGACAGGAGCACGCTGCCACCCTTGCCTGTAAATGAGCGCAGGGCTTCCTTCAAGTCGGTTGTAAATATCTTAAACCGGTTGGGCATCAGGCCGCTACCGGTCTTGATTTCCTTCTGTTTGCCCAAAATAAGGTCCATCAGGCGGTAATCATCGGTATAATAACCAGCCTCCAGGGCCTGCAGGCTGCATGAAACGAAGGAGTAGCCGATGTTCATCAGCGCCTCGCCATGCACAGCGGGATAGTCAAAGGTATTGCCTGCCACGTTAATCGTCTCGTGGTCGCTGCGACTCGAGCCGAAGCCTGGCGCATCGTCATCCTTCCACTCGATAGCGCGGCGGAACTCATACTGTGAGCCCAGGTAATTGATCTGCTGGATATAGGGAACGCCATGATCCTTATTGTCGTCAAAGCCCGCACGCTCAGGTCCGTCAAACCAGTCGGGGGCGCTCACACGGGTGAAACCGTTCACCACCAGCACGTCGCCCTGACTGCCTGCCGCTTCACCCAGACTCAAGGTCTCGCTGGGGAAACTGCGGCCACCATCATTCACAGCGATGATGCGGTAGCTGTGTATCTTATTGTCGTCGATGCGCACACTATATTGCGGACCGCGTGCGACAGCAATCTCCTTGAATGCGCCATCCAGACCCACGCGTTCACACACGATGTAACTCGTGGCATCGGCATTGTCGCTCAAGTCATCATGAGTGGGATTCCACGTGAGCAGATAATGATGCTTGTCGGTCTTGCTGATGGCAAATGAGTTGACGGGCAAAGGCTGAACCACATAGGAACGGTGGTCACGCTGGGCAATGAACTTTAACATGCCCTTGTAGATGGCACGGCTCACGTCAAAGCGGAACATCGGGTCAAGACCATATTTCATGTCGGCAAAATTCTGATGCGAGAGCAGCTCCATGAGCACAGCGGGCACCTCGGGTACGCGCGCCTCATAATAGCTCTTGTCCCACATGCCGCGGCGGGTCCAATTGGGCTCCCACTTGGCGCGGATATCCTTGACAATCTCGGTCGAGAGCAGGTTGCAGTAACGACGTGAAAGCTCGCGCGGGGTGCCGTTGGCATACTTGCCGAACCGCTTGCCGCCGCTGTTGGTGCAATAAATGAGCAAGGTGCCTACAATCTCGTCATCGGGTGTGCTGCCGGCATCGGTGTGCAGACAGAAGGAGATGTCCACCGGCACCTTCAAGCCACCACGCTTGGGCAGCACCTCGCTACCGCCAGCCAAGTAGTTGACCCACTCGCCACGGCTGCGGTAATCGTCGGTATAGTCGTTGATGCCATGAGAAGTTGAATAGACGCTGTCGGGAAAACCTGCCCACTGCAGGTAATAACGCGACCCCAAGTGGAACCAGGGATGCTCACCGCTGCCGACGTAGCTGTAATCCATGCCTTCCTTCCCCAGGTATTTTTCATTCTCCTGCTCGGCAGCAAGCCTTCTGTTTTCCTCGGTGGGCAAGGCCACGCGACGCGCGATGTTACCCTTTCCGCCACCCACCTTGATCGCATCGGCGGTGATGACAGCGTCCTTATCGGCACTGAGGTTTGAAACCTCCACAACAGCCTTGTTCATGCCCTTGGCAAGGGGGAATGTGCCCAGATAAACCCACACGCCGCCAGCCATCGTCTGGTCCACACGGAATTGGCGTGTTCCACTCAGGCTATTGACGGTGTAGTTCACATCACGGGCGCTGTTGGGTAGCGACTTATAAGAGATGTAGATGGCAAATTCGCCAGCCTCGGGCATGTCCACATCCCACGAAGCCGTCGAGAGTTTCTTCTTGTCCTTCTCGGCCTTGACCATGCGGTAAGTGCCCTCGGCAAATGGATTTTCAAAGTCCTTGTATTGCGGACGCAGGTAGGCAAAGCCTGCATCAGTACCCGTCTCCCACCTCTGCTTGCCGTTATGCTCGGCATAGCCCTGCTGGGCGTTACCGCCGTCATTATCAACTACAGCGCCAAAGTTGTGGGTGTCGCGCTCGCGGGCATTCCACACATAGGCACCCGCATTCTCCAGCATCGGGATAAGGAAAGGAAGCACATAGCTGTGGGTGTACATGTCCTCGACGGTCTGCATCAAGCGGGCACGCTGCCACTCCCAGCGGTTGAGTTTTGGCTCGAAATACCAGCCGTGACTGGGCCACATAGCTACGATATTGCCATCCAGGCCGTGCTTGTAGTGCCTGTTGGCATCCATCTCACTGATGAACGGCTTGTGGCTGCGCTTATAGGCAGGTTCATAATCGGCAAAATACTGATTGATGTCGTTGCCCACGATGGTGATAAGCACCGGGTAGTCACTGTAGCCTTCTCCCAGCGCATCGCGAATCTCGCCACGCATCCTCTCCACACCGTCTTGGGTGAACGGCACGTCGCCAAAGTTCTCACTCACGTCCACCTTGAGAGTGTCGTTCTCGAGCATCAGGGAACGCAGCTTGAGGGCACCCACGCCCATGTGCTCAGGCAGTTTACTGGCTACCACCTCCTGAACAGCATCCTGCTGCTCTTGGGTAAACATCTGTGCTTGCGCAGGGGTCGTCACCGCCATGCAAGCAGCAACAATCAATAGGACTTTGCTCAATCTCTTCATATTATTCATTTGTTTGCCTTAAATCAAATTGCAGTGCCGTTGGCTTCTCGGGCCCAAATCGGCAAAAAACTTATGCAACAAAATTAGTATAAACAAATGAAAAACCCAAACAGTAACCCCTCTAAGCCCTGTTTTACAACATTTTTTATGAATTAACTACATATTTTAAGGATTTTGCGCAAGATGATAAAACGACAGACTACCGAGAAATTGCAATCATTAGGATAACCGATTAGCCTTACCGCATTTTGAATAACGGCGAGGAAGGATTGGTCATTCGTTCAGTGATAAGCAACACGCCTATAAGCAACAAGACCAGAATACCATATAGGATTAGTAAATTGAATGTTACCACAATGGTCTTCCATAAAGCTTTTTTCCATGTGATTCCATATAGCTGATGGAAATCATAGGTCAGAACAATTGCCGGATTAATCAGGCCCTCCAAATAGGGGAAAATGACAAAGGAGCCTGGAATGCTCCATGTGAGCAGCATACTGATAAAGGCCAATATATGAAACTGGCAATTGATATAGATTTGAGAAATGAAGGTCTCGACCATGTTGAAGTCACTCACCTTGCTGAAGGCCCACTTCACAGCCAACACCACCAAGATGTTCCTGACAATAATGCTGTAAAGCATGTGGTCCTGCAAAAATGCCATCGCCATTTCAATCTGACCGAGGAACAGAGAAGTCGTTGATGAGACATTTCTGCCCGCCCCCATCGAATCCTTTATCCCTCGCGTAAATGACGTCGCATCTTCAGGAGTAGCACCTGTAAAGTGTCCTAGCAGCCACATCATGAAAAGCAGCAATACCGTCCACACCGCCAGCATCTTGAAGGGAGGGAAATAAGAAAGATGATGGCCACGCAGGTAGTCCCGGATCATGTAACCCGGTCGCCAGAAGAGATCTCGGACAGTGCGGAACATGGGACGGTTACCCAGGCCCCAGATGTCCATGAAATTCAAGAACAACAGTTTCCAGTTGAAGCGTTTCCATCGTGCCGGCATGCCGCACTTGGGACAGAATGCGCCCGTGTACTCTACCCCGCAATGCTGACAGACGAGTGTCTCGGCATCATGCAGAACGACAGGCGGTGTGTCGTTCTTCTGACGGCGATCCAGACGCAACACCATAGCGCGGAAGTTGCGGTACCACGAGTTCTTCTTGACAGGTTTCCGCCTCTTAGGCTGCTTTGCTATTTTGGCTTGCTTTATTTTTTTCATGGCTCAAAGGTATAAAAAATTCCGCAATAACATTATATTGCGGGATTTTTCTTTACAGCGGCGGGGCCGCTGTTTACTTAACGGAACTAATGGTGGCGCGATCAGAACATCTTGTTGGGATATACACCAGTAGCGTGCAGTTCTGCAAACTTGTCCACTACACCCTGGCGGTCGGCAGCATAGGTCACTCCAAACCACTTGCTCTCGGTGGTGAGGACCTTAACCTGGACCGTGCCTGCGGTAACCATCTCGTTGACAACGGTGGGAATGAAGAATTCGGCCTTGGGCTTATCCAGATTCTCCTTAAGGAAATCCACAAAACATCTCTCGCTGTGCGCAAAGTAATCGGGGGTAAAGCCCCAGAAGTTCATCGACACGGGAGTGTCGAATTCAAGATGCTGCACATCGCCGTTCTCGTCGGTGAAGACGATGTTGTGGTCGGCATCATAGCCGATGCTCGTGCGCTCCACCACACCAGTGAGCAATCCGTCACGGGTCTCACAGACTCCACGGGCCACGGTGCCGCTCTCGCTCAACGTGTTACCCACCTTGAAGCCCACCATGCTATAATGGCCCTTACTGCCCTCGGGCAGTGAGGAAAGTTCGTTGGCCATGACCTCAAAACTGTTACGGCCATAGTAATCATCGGCATTGATGATGGCGAAGGGCTCATTGATGACGTTCTTGCCCATGAGCAAGGCATGGTTGGTTCCCCAAGGTTTGGCACGCTCGGCGGGACAAGTAAAGCCCTCGGGCAGATCGTTCAGGCCCTGGAAGACGAGTTCAACGGGAATGTGACCCTCGTATTTGGATAAGATCTTCTCGCGGAAGTCGGCCTCAAAGTCTTTGCGGATCACAAAAACGACCTTGCCAAATCCGCTCTGAATGGCGTCATAAATCGAATAGTCCATGATGGTCTCGCCATGAGGGCCAAGACCGTCAAGCTGCTTGAGGCCGCCATAACGGCTACCCATACCAGCAGCGAGCACAAATAATGTCGGTTTCATATTTTTCAGTTCTCAGTTTTCAGTTTTCAGTTCTTGTTTTTTTACCGGCCGTGGCTATAGCACGGCACAATGAACAATTATTTATTTACCTTGAAGTCAAAGAAGATGATGCGGCGGTACTCCTCATCGGGACGGAGCAGCTGTGACGGGAAATTGTCATGGTTTGGCGCGTCGGGCATACCTTGGCACTCGATAGCCACACCATCGTAATCGCGATACTGCTTGCCGCTCTTGCTCAGGGGGCAGCCCCCCAGCCAATTGCCAGTGTAAACCTGAACCGCTGGCTGGTCGGTACTGACTTCCACCATGCGACCCGATTTCTCGTCGCAAAGCACAGCAGCCAGATGCACATCACCGTCCTCATAGCCGTCAATGACCCAGCAGTTGTCATAGCCCTTGCCATAGTTGAGTGCGGGGAAATCCTGCTTGATATCCTTGCCGGCTGCCTTGGGCTGGGTGAAATCCATAGGTGTGCCCTCAACCGGAGCCATCTCTCCGGTGGGGATGAGCGAGTCATCGGTGGGCAAGTAGCGTGAGCAGTTGAGCTGGAGCACTTGATTGAGTGCGGTTCCCTCCTTGTCCTCGCCAGCCATGTTGAAATAGGTGTGGTTGGTCAGGTTGACAACGGTGGGGGCATCGGTCACGGCACCAAGTTCAACCTTGAGCACGTTGTCATCGTTCCAGGTGTAGGCGACGCGTGCAGTGAGGTTGCCGGGATAATTCTCGTCACCATCGGGACTCTCCAGCGAGAACACGACGGTGTCGCCGTCCATCTCGCAATCCCAAATCTTGTTGGAGAAGTTCTCGGGGCCTCCATGCAAGTGGTTGGGGCCGTTATTGATGTTTAACTGATAGACTTTGCCGTCGATGTCGAGGTGCCCCTTGCAGATGCGGTTGGCATAGCGGCCAGGCACCTTACCAGCACACGGGCCGTCATAGAAGTAGTCTTTAACATCCTTGTAGCCCAGCACCACGTCGGCAAGATTGCCATCACGGTCGGGCACCTTGATTTCCAGAATTCCAGCACCTAACGAAGACAGTTTTACACTAGCGCCACTGGCATTAATGAGTTCATAGGTGGTGATTTCGCCACGCTCGGTCTCAAAAGTGTCGATACGGATGCTCTTCATCTTAATCCTCCACCTTGTGAGCGCCGTCGCTGATGATAACGTTGATCACCTCGGGCTCATGTCCGTATTTAGCATTGAATTTCTCCTTGGCTGTGGCAATGAAGTTGTCATAGCGGTCATCCTTAACCAAGTTGATGGTGCAGCCGCCAAAGCCGCCGCCCATGATGCGTGAACCGGTCACACCGCACTCGCGGGCCACATCGTTGAGGTAGTCCAGTTCCTCGCAGCTCACCTCGTAATCGCGCGACAGGCCATCGTGGGTCTCAAACATGCAGCGGCCAACGGTCTCGTAGTCGCCAC
This sequence comes from uncultured Muribaculaceae bacterium, assembly GCA_905233915.1. Lineage (GTDB taxonomy): Bacteria > Bacteroidota > Bacteroidia > Bacteroidales > Muribaculaceae > Sodaliphilus. Next base: position 60,334 of record CAJOFM010000009.1, read on the forward strand.
GCTCCAAGGCGTCGCACACGTCGAGCACACGCTGTTTCTCACCAATGACGAAGCGCGCACGGCGATAGTCCTCGTCGCTCACCTTGTCACGCACATCGGCCAGCATGGTATAGGTAGCGTCACGCAGGGTCTCCACACCCAGCGTTGCAGCCACGCGCTCGCATGACTCACGGCGCTTGTTATAGGGCGAGTCCACCAGCTCGTGCTTCACCTTGCTGTTGAGCAGCACCAGTTTGTATCCTTCGGGGTGGAAGGGGAAGTAAGCATGCTCGAGCGAACGGCAGTCAAGACGCATCAGGCAGTCCTTCTTGCCGAACACGCTGGCGAACTGGTCCATGATACCGCAGTTCACGCCGCAATAGTTATGCTCGGTGCTCTGACCGATTTTGGCCAACTCGAACTTGTCGATCTTGTTTTCGTTAAACAGGTCGTTCAAAGCAAAAGCGAAACATGACTCTAATGCAGCCGATGACGACAAGCCTGCTCCAAGGGGCACGTTACCAGCAAACACGGTGTCAAAGCCCTTAACCACGCCACCGCGCTTGATGGTCTCGCGGCAAACGCCAAAGATATAGCGTGCCCACTGTTCCTGGGGTGCGTCCTCCTCATTGAGGCCGAACTCGCAGTAGGCATCCATATCCATACTATAAACACGCACCTTGTCGGTACCATTAATGTTGATGGCAGCCATGATGTACTTGTCGATGGCACCAGGGAACACAAAACCGCCATTGTAGTCGGTGTGCTCGCCGATGAGGTTAATACGTCCTGCCGACGCATAGACCACACAGTCAGTGCCAAAGCGCTGCTTGAACTGATTCTTAATCTGTTCTTTCATTTTGATTTCAATATTAATAAGTTACATAATCATTCTATTAAATGGCACAAAGGCCTGAGGGGTTAAAGCCCACAAAAACCCTGGAATCTGCCCAAAAGCAATTCCTGTACCTCACCAATTACTCGATTAAAGCACTACTTGATGGTGTAGATGCTCTGGTCATTGATGATGCGCTCCAGGTTTTCAAGATTGATGTGACCGAATATCAACACCATCACATCAGTCATGTCGCTAGCATTCACTAAAACCATCTCGCTGACATACTGACCATCACGGCGAATGAGAGCGGTCCTGGTATCATAGCCAGCCTGCTTGGTCACGATTTCCTCATAGGAACGGTTCTTGGTCAGGTTCATGACGCGCTTGCGGAACTTTTCACGATCGCCCACACTGCACTTGCTCAAGTCAAGCACCTGCACCGACGTGATGCCAAGGGCGGCTTCGGACAACGTGGGAGAAATCAGGCGTCCAAGGCCCAACAAGCCACTGCCCACATTGACGTACTGGGCATGTCTGGCATCCCGCATGTCATTAATGATATCATCGGCATTATGATAGAACATGCCGCAGGACATCACAATGACCGACAGCATCAGCATTGTTGCCGTTTTCATCATTCTGTTTATAAATCTCTCTTTCATAACAATAAACATTTGTTTTTGTGCTGACAAATATAACACTAAAACTTCATTTTGGATAAAAGGCAATTCTTAAAAATGGCAAAATAGTAAAAAAACACAATAAATAATTATTTTTCTCCATAAATGACGGTCACTTTGAGAATAAATTCCTATATTTGCAGTTTAGTTTGTAAAAGCAAATCACAAATCAACATCTACAATTATAAGATAGTAAAATGGCTAAAATCAATGACTTTAACTTTGCCGGAAAGAAGGCAATCGTGCGCGTTGACTTTAACGTGCCCCTGAACGAGAAAGGTGAAATTACCGACGATACCCGCATCCGCGGCGCGGTGCCCACCCTGAAAAAAATCCTTGCTGACGGCGGAGCCCTGATCATCATGTCGCACATGGGCAAGCCCAAGGGAAAAATCAATCCCAAGTTCTCTTTGAGTCAAATCACAAGCGCCGTTGCCGCTGCGCTCGAGCGCCCCGTGATGTTCGCTCAGGACAGTGCCGATGCCAAGAGCCAGGCCGACGCCTTGAATCCCGGCGAGGTCCTCTTGCTGGAGAACCTGCGCTTCCACCCCGAGGAGGAAGGCAAGCCCGTGGGCATTGAGAAAGACGATCCCAATTATGACGCTGCCAAGAAGGAGATGAAGGCTCGTCAGACCGAGTTCGCCAAGACATTGGCCAGCTATGCCGACGTGTATGTGAACGACGCCTTCGGTACGGCACACCGCCGTCATGCATCAACCGCCGTTATCGCCGACTTCTTTGATGACGACCACAAGATGCTTGGTTTCCTCATGGAGAAGGAAGTTACCGCTATCAACAACGTGATGAAGAACGCTCAGCATCCCTTCACCGCCATCATTGGCGGCAGCAAGGTGTCATCCAAGCTGTCGGTTATCAAGAACCTGCTCGACAAGGTGGATAACCTCATCATCGGCGGTGGCATGGGCTTTACCTTTATCAAGGCCCAGGGTGGCCACATCGGCGACTCGCTGCACGAGGACGACCTCATGCCCGAGGCCCTGAACGTGATTGCAGCCGCCAAGGAGAAAGGCGTGAAACTGAGCCTGTCGGTACAGACCATTGCCGCCGACAAGTTTGACAACGATGCCAACCGCCAACCCGTTGACATCTTCAATATCCCCGACGGATGGGAAGGCATGGATGCCGGCGAAGAGTCGCTCAAGAACTGGAAGGAGATTATCCTCAATTCCAAGACCATCCTGTGGAACGGTCCCGTAGGCGTATTTGAGTTTGAGAACTTCGCTCACGGTACCGGCGAAATCGCCAAGTATGTTGCCGAAGCCACCAAGAACGGTGCCTACTCGCTCGTGGGCGGCGGTGATTCGGTAGCTGCTGTCAACAAGTTCGGCCTTGCCGACGAGGTATCCTACGTCTCGACCGGTGGCGGCGCCATGCTCGAAGCCATCGAGGGCAAGACACTGCCTGGTGTTGCAGCCATCTTGGGCGAGTAATCCCCAGTGATATAGAATTATCAAGCGATTTGGACTTTCTCTGGTCCAAATCGCTTGTTTTGTGTCATATCAAGAAAAAAGTGTAACTTTGTGGCAAATAACCAAGCCAAACGATATTGTAGCGATGAAAGAAATCTATTTTGCAGGAGGATGTTTCTGGGGAACAGAGCATTACTTTAAGTTGGTGAATGGTGTGATTGAGACCCAGGTGGGCTATGCCAACGGGCATACCGAGAACCCGACTTATCAGGACGTGTGTACCGACAAGACAGGTTTTGCCGAGACCGTGCGGGTAGCCTATGACCCCGAAGTCATCTCGCTGGAGTTCCTCACCGAAATGTATTTCAAGGCCATTGACCCTACGAGCGTCAACCAGCAGGGTCACGACAAGGGCACCCAGTACCGCACGGGCATCTACTATACCGACGAAGCCGATGTGCCGACGCTGCAAGCGGTTTATAACCGTGTACAGGCCGAGGTGCGCTTGCGCCTTGCGGTAGAGTTGCTGCCGCTCAAGAACTTCTACTCTGCCGAGGAATACCATCAGGATTACCTCGACAAGAACCCTGACGGCTACTGTCATCTACCCTTGGAACTGTTTGAAATGGCCAAGCGCGCCAACCGATAACTACGGTCATGACGATTGAGCAATTCAAACGCACACTGCAGCAGTGGAGCGACCGCGACCATCGATGGATGTCGGTGCCCGTTGCTGTCGCAGCGCTATTTGTGCTGCTAGTGCTCGTCAAGAGTTGCAAGGGCATCGTCTATAACTATAGCGACGAGTGCAAAATCTACAAGTTGGGCTACCCCATCGAGGACGCCCGCATGCTGGTCGCGGTATTGAGCGAAGCTCAAGCCGACTCACTCATTGCTCGCGGCGAGCATGACACCATCGCCATCCCCATCATCAACCAGCGCTACTTCATCGCAAGGAACTTTGACTCCTATCTTGCTCTGCACAAGGTTGACACCACCGCTTCACTTGCCGATATCATCGCCATTGTCAACGTGGGCCATTATCCTGACAAAGATAAGAAAGCTGTGCCCTGCGACACCAGCAAGGGTCGCTTAATGCTGATCAATGGACGCCATTACCTTGACGAACACTATAAACCAGACAGTCTGGCCAACTTCAAAAAGACGTGCTGCTATGAAGACCAGAAGGCACAGCGTGTCGTGGTTGACGCCTTTGTGGCGTTGCAACGGGCTTGCAAGGAACAGACCGAGGCCCATCTGATGGTCAACTCGGCTTATCGCTCCTATCAGGACCAGAAAGGGACTTACAAGCGCAATGACAAGAGATATGTCGCCGTTCCGGGCTACAGTGAGCACCAGACGGGTTTTGCCATCGATGTCACGTCACTGCAGCATCCCGAGAAATGGTCGTTTGGCAAATCCAAGGAGGGGATATGGATGCGCGAGAATTGCCACAAATACGGCTTCATCCTGCGTTACCCCGAGAAACAGTCACATGTTTTGGGTTATAGCTACGAGCCGTGGCATATGCGCTACGTGGGCACCGATGTGGCACGCCGCATCCATGACGAAGGAATCACATTCGATGAGTACTACGCCTTTTATTTAGATAAAAGATAAGAGATAAGAGATAAGAGATAAAAGATAAGAGATTACATGGGGTTATTTCAGGAGGGCTCGATAATGGCCTGATGGGTCATTGGTTATCATGAAGTTGCCGCGCAGGGCATGCTGGTTTCCCATGGCTGCAGTCACCATTCCCATGGTCATGCGCAAGTTAATTTCCACACAAGGATTCAGGGCAATTTTGCCATCACCATCACGATAGAGCATCATGTCGATGCCCAAGGGTCCGTTATAGTGTGGAGCAACGATGACGTCTAATGCTTTCAATACTTTTTCCACCACTGGGTCAAGACCGGGATACTGATTGAGCAGGAACTGGTGCAGTTCCTCCTTGGGCGCTACTCTACCCGTCCCGAACTGGCTGTGAAAGTCGCTGTCAAAGACGGAGTAACCCGTCAGCATAGTCTTGCCATCTATACACTCACTCTCGATGGCGAAATCCTGTAACCGATCCAGTCCCACCTCACACAGCAGCGAGCCTTGACGCTTCAACGCCCCGTCGATCCAGCGCGGCACATGATTGTCACCCATCGGGTCGATGACACGGTAGATGCCCTTGCCGCTACCCGACCATGGCATCTTGAGGTAACAACCGGGATGTGATACCGCAAACACCATTACGTCATCGTAACTGTCCAGTTCTACAGGACAAGGGGAAAAAGACTCCCCCAAAGCCTGATGGACAGCGATAGTCAAACGGCGGTGAGACAAGCGGCGAATCCAGTCCAACTGCTCATCGGTGGGAAGGTATTCAGGTAACACTCCCGCCTGCAATAATTGATAGCGCAGGGTACTATCCCATCCCCACGGATGGATGCGGCAAGCTCCCAATTCCGCTATTTGGCTTAATGGGACGGGGTTTACATCGAGTTGATGATCATTGAGCCAACGGTGGTCCTCTTCAATCGGGCAATCATCGGGAATAGCGATATAGGATCCCGCGCGAGCCAGCCATGACGGCAGTAGCCGCAGGTCACGGCGCAACTGGCGCGCAAACGGTGGCGCAGTATAATTGTGCGCTCCATGCGCCAGCGCCAAGTCATGCTCGGGATTGAAAAGATAAATGTCCACCATGATAGGATGAGGGTGGCATGCCACCCTCCACAAAACGATTATTTCACGGTGATGTTGACGCTGGATTTGATGCCAGTGGCGGGGTCCTTGACGGTGAGAGTCATCACGCCAGGGGTTTTTCCTGCTTGACACACCACAACCAACTGGCCGTGGAAGAGGCACATCTGGGGCTCGGTAAACGGTTCCAACGAGGTGGCGTCGCCATTGCATGCGGCCTTATAGGTGCCCGCACCAGTTACAGAGAATTGCAAACGGTTGGCGGCATCGGGGCACAGGGTTCCCTTCTTATCCACAAGGCTTACGGTGATGTATGCCAGGTCGTTTCCGTCAGCATTGATGGTCTTGCGCTCGGGCTCCAGCAGCAGGCGCTTGGGCTTGCCAGCGGTACGAACAACCTGTTGTCCTGCCTTGTTGCCGTTCTCGTCATAGACAACAACTTTTAACTCACCGGGCTGATAGATGACGTCACGCCAACGCAGGCGGTAACGGTCCAAGCGGGCAGTGTCGCTCTTGGTGATGCGTCCCTGGCTCTTGCCGTTGACAAAGAGCTCGGCGCTGGGATAATCGGTATAGCAATAGACGGGAGTCACTTTTCCCACGCGATCAGGCCAAGTCCAGTGCGGCAGCAAGTGGATGGTGTGGTCATTCTTGTTCCAGTGGCTGCGGTACAGGTAGTAACGGTCCTTGGGCAGACCAGCCAAGTCGCAGATGCCGAAATAGCTGCTGCGCGAGGGCCAGTATTCGTCATAAGGGGTGGGTTCGCCCAGATAGTCGTAGCCTGTCCACACGAACTCGCCCACCGTCCAGTCAAAGTCTTCCTGCATCTTCCAGTCGTCGTCGGGCAGGTTGCTCCACCAGCAGTATTCCACATCATAGCCCGAGCACTGGCCATCAGGCCAAGCCTTGTTGGTCGCAACGGTGTCGGGGAAATAGTAATGGCCACGCGTGCTGACGGTCGATGCGGTCTCGCTGCCCAGGATGAAGCCCTGCGGCAGGCGCTCAATCATCTCCTCATACTTGTGAAGGCGGTAGTTATAGCCCGGCACATCAGCCACCTGGGCAAATCCGCACCAGATGGCACCGTCGGCTTGGTCCATGCCGCAAGTCACCATGCGGCTGGGGTCATACTGGTGACACAGGGCTATCAAGTCCTTGTAGCGCTTAACGCCCTCGGGCTTCCACTGCTCGGGGATCTCGTTGCCCACACTCCACAGAATGATGCTAGGATGGTTGCGGTGGTTAAGCACCAAGTTGCGGATGTCCTGCTGCCACCACTCATCCCAATAGTTGCCGTAGCCGTTGCGCACCTTGGCCTCCTTCCAGCCGTCAAAGCTCTCGGCCATGACCATCATGCCCAGGCTGTCGCAAATCTCCATCTGCATCGTCGAGGGCATGTTGTGGCTGGTGCGGATGGCATCGGCACCCATAGCCTTCATCATCTCGACCTGGCGGATGAGGGCGGTCTTGTTGATTGCCGCGCCTAACGGTCCCAAGTCATGATGCAGACAGACGCCCTTGATCTTACGGCGCTCGCCATTGAGCTGGAAACCGCCCTCCTTGCTGAAGGAGACAGTGCGGATGCCCACGCGGGTGCTCTGGCGGTCCATCTCTTTACCATCAATCGTCAACACGGTCGTGATATGATATAGATAGGGTGACTCGGGCGACCACAGCGCAGGATGGTCCACGGTCAACTGTGTGGCAAAGTGACCCATACCATCGGGAGCAGTCCGTTTTTCAGCCACCACTTTACCCGACGCATCGGTCAATGTGATAGCGAGTTCATAGTCCCAGTTAAGCGAACTGCCGGCATCGAGTTGATGCTCTACTTGCAGTGTGGCCTTGTCGTCATCGATGCTGAGCGTGCGCACATACATTCCCCAGGTGTCCAAAACGTTGAAACCTTGAGTCATCACCAGTTTCACGGGGCGGTAGATGCCGCCACCAGGATACCAGCGGTTGCTCTCCTCCTTGTTCTCGAGGCGCACCTCCAGGTCATTGACTGTCTTATTGGCATGGATATAGGGAGAGGCATCAACGATAAAGGCATTGTAACCGTAAGCCCAATGCCCAGCCAGCTGTCCGTTGATATAGACATGGGCATCGGCCATCGCACCGTCAAACACGAGTTGAGCGTGCTTGTAAATCGTTGGGACAGTGAATGTGGTCCTGTAGTAGCCCTTACCTATCCAAGGCAAGGCACCTGAGCGGCCCGACTTTTCGGTAGCGACATCCTCGCCGTTCTCCTTGATTGCAACCACCTGCAAGTCCCATTTCTTGTCAAAGGGTCCGCTGATGGCCCAGTCATGCGGTACTGTCACCTCCTGCCACTGCACATTATCACGCGAGAACTGCCAGCCCTCGGAGAGTGTCACCTCACGATGTTCTTGAGCAATTGATGCCATGGCAATAGCGCATGCCACCAAGGTCGATATCAGCCTGTACATAGTCTGGATTTATTGGTTATTTTTCAGTTCCTTGTTAATCGAATCGATGTAGTCGAGCAACTCATCGCGGCCACGTGCATCCTCGCTCGACGTCATGAAAACAGGGGGCAGTTCCTCCCAAGTCTTGAGCAACACCTTCTTGTAGTCCTCGACTGCAGCAGGGCCTGCCACCTTGCCCAACTTATCCATCTTGGTAAACACGATGGAGAAGGGCACGCCGTGCTCACCCAGCCACTCCATGAACTCGAGGTCTATCTTCTGAGGCTTGATGCGGCTGTCAACGAGCACAAACAGGTTGGTCATCTGCTCGCGACCCATCACATAACCCTGGATCATGCGCCACAACTTGTCGCGGTCTTCCTTGCTGCGCTTGGCATAGCCATAGCCCGGCAGATCGACGATAAACCATTCACCGTTGATGAGGAAGTGGTTAATGAGCAATGTCTTTCCCGGTGTGGCGCTCGTCTTGGCAAGGGCTTTGCGGCCCGTGAGCATGTTGATGAGCGATGACTTGCCCACGTTACTGCGGCCAATGAAGGCATACTCGGGCAAACTGGTATCAGGGCACTTGCGGTAATCGCTGTTGCTGATTTTGAATTCGGCAGATTTAATGTTCATATTCTGTTATCAGTCTTCAATTGTTTCGAGATAAAAAGAGACGGGGCGGAAGCCGTCATTGCAGGATATCATTGCCGAATGCGGGTTCCGCATCCAGCCATCGTAGAAGTTACCCTCGCCACGGGCCAAGGCCTCAACAAATGCTCGCATCGACTCCCACGCACTCTCGCACAGCCCCTCGGGACGCTGCGCATCTACTGAAACGAACACGTCACCCACATGCAATTCACAGGCGTGCTCGATAGGATTTTCATATTGCGCCATCAGGTCACGATAAACCGTCTGTCGCATCGCGGTAATGCGCACCGGCTTCAATGTCTTGCTTTCAATATCCTCATTCATGAGCGCAAAGATAGTGAAAATCTGCTGAAAACGCAAATCACACATTTCTGTCTTAGGCTTAGACACAACAAGACGGGGAACCAAATCAGGCTCCCCGTCTCGGCTGGTAATAGATGATATGATGTTAAGAAACTGTAATCAATTTCGTACTATCATCAGGAAAATGATCAATGATTCAGGATGTAGTCAATCAGATCATTGATGTCAGCAACGGTCATCTCACCATCACCGTTCACATCGTGCTGGCCGCTACCGGTCAGGATGTAATCGATAAGGCAGTTGATGTCGGCTACGTTCACCTCACCATCATGATTCACATCATAGCGGTTGGGTTCAGGCGCTGTACCCTGCTTGAAGGTGTAGTAAATGTAATCGCCAGGAATCTCGAAGCGGATCTTTGCCTCACGATAGGTAACGCCCTCGGGCAGAGGATCGGCAGTGATAGGAGTAGCTGCGACATAGGAGTAAGCATCACCTACCTGCAGGTCTGCGAGTTCGAGGTGCAGCCAGTCGGGCAACTCTTCCTCATCATTCCAGGTAACATACCAGTCACCCTCACTGGTAATTACATTCGACATGAACCACACACCATTCATTTCAACTTCCACTTCATTACCATTCTCATCCTCATCGAGGAAAGTCCTAATCATTTCACCACCCTCATCAGGGAAGGTATACTCATCATCCTCAACCAAGTAAGTAGTGATGAACGGCTGCTCAATGTTAATTGAGATCTGGAATGCGGTGTAGTAATCACCCAGGAAGTTGTGCATACCATACCACATGTAGTCATTGTGGAACACGCCATCTTCGTCGGCACGGTCAACCTTGAGGTAGGCAGTCTCGCCGAAGTCTTGGCTGCTCATGCGACCCCAGTCATAGGCGCAGAAGGTGGTGAACTGCTTCAAGTTCTCCATGCCCTCGTCGTTGTAGTTGTCAAGGACAACCAGGATGGGATAATCTACAGTGGGGGTAATCTCATACTCCAGCGTGGGATCGAACTCATCGTGACCCATCAGAGCAAAATTAAGGAACAAGTCGTTGTGGTTAGGATCTACCATGTCGGGGGTTGCGGTGAACTTACCAGTTGCAATCAGTTCGCCCGGCTCAGCAGGAAGAGCTACAGGATACTCAGGATCATACTCGGGAAGTGCATCAAGCTTGTAAACCTTGCAAGTGAACTCTACAGGACCCACCAGATTCACATAGCCAAGTTCGACACCAATCCTCTTGAGCAGATAGGGATGCTCGGGCTTCTCAAAAGCCTGAGCAATACCATCGACGTGGGTGTGACCATCAATAGAACCTGCATTCTTACCGAACCAGTAACCACTACCTTCCTCGGCAGCTTCCTCCTCGGGATCAAAAGCCTTCAGACCAGTGTAACGGATGGCGGTGTAAGGCTGCTCACCGAAGCGGCCACCAGGAGTGAACTCATGCTGGTAGCAATACGCGTCACGACCCTCAACGTTAGAGAAGCTGTTAAACGAAGGAAGAGCAAGAGCCAGGTTGGGCTCGTAATCGGTCAATGAAGGGGGATTGTCATTGTACTCAAAGGTATAGTACATCGACTGATACTCAAACCACTCAGCATTCTCATCTTCATAGTCATTGCCGAAGCAAGCGTAGAATACGGGCATCACGTCCTGGGTGTACATGGGATAATTGATGACCAGATCCTTTTGGTTGCTATAGTCATCATACTCCTCATCATAGATGGTATATCTCCAAGCATACAAAGGATTGGCTCCCACATCGAGGCCCTCGGCATAACCACGGAAAGTATAGTCTTTAAAGGGTTTAAAGAGATACCAAGTGATCGCATACGAACCTACATATTCACCATAATCACAAATGGGTCCAACGGGGAATGCACCTGCAGGGCGTGTGTACCAAAGGTCGATGATATTGGCCTTCTGCGGACCCTTGTTGAGCTTGCTAGAATAAGCACCGAAGTTAGCTTCGGTTGCCTTCATTTCCTTAGAGTAACTGGAAGGATCAGCCTTAACAAGTTGGAGCTTGGGTGAGGTCGCGTGTTGAGTGACCCCACTAACGCGCTTAGCCTGAGCACTGGCAGATACTGCGATGAGTACAGCAGCGCCTAAAAGTAAAAACTTCTTCATAATGATTGTTGATTAATTATATAATTAATAAAAAATATCCAATAATTAAAGATTCGCCGAGGTCTTCTCCCCAAAAGAGAAGACCCGGCGAATGATATTGCTTAGATCATTTCTGAAATCTTCCAAACCATGAAGTTGGAACCATCAGTAAGTTTCATCACTACAGGAGCGAGCAATGAGTTGGCGCTCAACTCAAATGTCATTGAACCCATATTGGTAGCAAACTCCTTAATAGAAGGACACTGAGCCTCAAAGCTCTTAGCCCATGAGTCACCCTCGGGATTTAACGTGAACTTGATGTGAGTTTCATCAATCACATTGGGGGTCAAGTAATAGGTGGGCTTATAGGTTACAGTGCGCCTCTTGACATTGAAAGTGATGGCCATACTCTGAGCTGTCGTATTGTAAGCCAATACCACATCCTGTAATGTGGAACTGTTATAGGCCTTAATCTCATTGACAATCTGAGTAAGCAGCTGTGCGTAAACGCCACCCAAATCGCCCTGCGACAGTTTCCAGACAAAGCGCGGGCTGGCCATAATATCACTCAGGTCGTCGGCCGTCATCGTTGTCTGGTTATCATCACGGCAAAGAAGTGAGCCGTCGGCTTGGCGAGTGAAATTCTGAATCGTGTATCCATCGAGTGTAATCGGGGACATGAACGACAAGCCATCATGGGTGATAATGACGTTGTAGTTCTCGGCGGTCGAGATCTCGTCAGCGCCCTCACGGAAGATTTTCAAGATGCTTGTTGCGCCGTTCTTAACAATCCAGCGAACATCATTCGGCAGGTTGATATACACCTGAGGTATCTTGGCATGGAAGAAGGAGTCGGCCATGGCAGTCACCTCGTTCATGTAAACGCGGTCATCAACCGTGGAAGCGACCCTCGTCATGATCATGTTCAGGCCACGCTTCTTGCCCGAGAGGTAGAGCGTATCGCCCGAGTACTTCATGATGCAGAACTCATAATCACCGCTGTGTCCATATCCACTCTCGTTCTCATCCTCGCTGTCTACCTGACCGGTGGAACCACCAGGAACATCATAGGGGTCAGCAAACAAGTGGAAATACTTGTTGTAGGAATTAAACGTGAGAACGGGACCATTGTCAACGATCACATCCCACAGCGAAGTCGCGGTACCGAAAGCGGGCGCGGAACCCATTGCACTGGGATTATCAATTATGTTAATCCACTTGTTCATGCCGGAAACTACCACCGAGCCATCGGTAGAGAAAGTCATCAAATAGACATAACCAGGCTCATCGGAGTTGGCAAAATACTCCAACTGCCACTTGCCGCCATTGCTTGTCAGGATATCGACGTACTCGGCCTGGGCTTTAGCCAAACGTGCCACAGCATCTTCGTCAAATATCTCATCGATCTCGTTGGTGCATGAACCGAGCGAGAGTGCGGTGAATGCCACAAGTGCCAGTGCTGCTATATTAAAATATTTTTTCATATTTCTTCTCAACTAGTTATAATGGTGAAACATTACTGGATGTCGGAAACCATCAGGCGCAATTGATTGATGTCATAGGTTGCCTGACGGGTCTGCACCTCACTACGCAGGGAGTCAAGATCGATATTCCAAGCGTCACGGAACCACTGGCGTGCAATCTGCACCTTCTGCAGGATTGCTTCCTCGCCGTTGATGCCATCCTTGTCGATAACATCATAGACGACGATGCGGTTACCATCCTTGTCGCGGTTGTTGCGCCAATACTTATGAACTGTGCCGTCCTCATCGGTCACAACCACAACGAAGCGCTCGTCAACATAAACGAGATCCTGCTCGGCATCATTGTCGGGATAGTAATAGTAGCTGTAGTAAACAGCATCCAGGTCATCATCGCTAGCTGAGGTAGCATAGCCACGGCGTGCAAGTTCCATCAAACGATTCCACTGGGTATCGGTATAAACGATGAAGCAAGCGATTGTCTCGGCAAAGTCCTCACGGTACTCACTTGAGCCGTAGGGGGTCACAAAGCCCAACGAGGTAACCTCATTACCACGATACTGCCAGTTGTTGGCATCGTAACGTCCTACCGAAATGGTATTGAACTCGGTGGGATAGGTCTTGGTCTGGTGCAGGATGTGAGAAAACTCATGGTGCATCGTGTGGAAGTACAACTCGTTCATCTGCTCAAAATCGCTGATGTTCATCGAGTTGACCTTGAACAACGAAATCTTGATACCACCCTCGGCAAGACCCACGATTTCACTACCCGAGTTGGGGTTGATAGCGGGCGAGCCAATCAGCAGGATGATACGGGGACCATAGGTCTTGAGGAAGTCCTCACCGGCCACCTTGTCATAAACGTCGAACCACAAGTGCTTACACAACACTGCAAGATCAATAGCATTGTTATACTCAGCCGGCACCAAGTTATAGTTCATGTTGGTGCTGATATCCGGCATCTTGTACAGGAACGTCAAATTGTATTTATCAAGGTAGTTCACCTTGAGGAACTTGTCGAGCTTATAGGTATAGGAATTGGGATCAAGCGTCTCATCTACATCGGGGAAGATGGTCGGGCCCAACTTGTCCTCACTGCATGACGAGAACGTCATCGCGGTAACAGCGACAAGCAGTAATGCTGAAATAAAATATTTAATCTTTTTCATAATGTCATTTCAATGATTAGTTGACACGCTCAAATGCGTCTTTTTTCACAACGAGGCTGTTCTCGGCCTTGACAGTAGCGCGCTCATTGGGCTGCAAGCCTGCGCCAATAACCTCGTTAGGAATCTGGATTGCATACCTGGGATCAAGTACGCCCAGATGATAAACATCACTGATACCCATCTTGTGGGTCACCTCAAAGCCGAAACGCTTGATGTCGAACCAACGGTTGCCCAGGTGAACCATCTGAATGCGGCGGAAGTGCTCCACGCAGTGCAGATAGGGCAGAATCTCTTCGGTCACATGGTAACGGTCGCTGGGGCAAACCTCGTCGATGTGGAAATCCTGCTTGATACCGAAACCGGGATCCTTGGTGTAGAACCTGATGACCTGTTCCTTGGTCAGCTTGGTCATGTTGTAGTTGCGTGACCCGTCGGTGAGCAGATGCTCATCGCACCACAAAGCAAGGTCGTTAAAGGCAGCATCGAGGTTGCCCAGGAAGATGTTAGCCTCGGCACGCAACAAGATGGTCTCCTGACTGGTAAACTCGGGACGTACCATGTGCACGTAACCGATACCAGCCAACTTGTCGGTGTACTCAAACTGCTCAAAGCAGTTGCCGACAAAGAATGCGCCATAGTCGTAGCCCACACTAGCACACATGCTGGAGAAGCAAGGCATCATTGAGAATGAAATCTGCTTCTTACCACTGCGGTAAGACCACTTGCAGTTCTCCCATGACGGGCCGGGACCCATGATGGTAGCACGAAGGGCATCGCGGTTGCAGGCAAAACGATAACCATAGAAACGACGGTCAAAAGTACTATAAGTACCAATCAACATAAAGTTGCCGGGACGCTGCACACTGCTGTAGTAGCGTGCGACATCGCTATAATAGTAGAAGTCTTCCTGATCCCAGAAATCATTACGCATAGTAGCAGGATCATTGCCCTTGAAGGCGGCAGTAGCATATTGCACAACCTTGTCATATTCACGCTTCACGGTATAGAAGCGGGCAGCAAAGGCATTGGAAGCGGCTACATTGAAGTGATACTTGGGAATCTCATAAAAATCATCAGTTACATATTGCAAACCCGTCAACAGGTCGGCCTCAATCTTGTCGTAGGTCTCCTGCAGCGTGCCACGATCATACTTAGGATCGAGCCTTGTCTCGGGCTCGGTAGCATAAGGAATGCCAGGCAACGTTTGGCTGATGGTTGCACCACGATAAGGCATGCAGAAGATCTGCGCCAAGATATAGTGGTGATAAGCACGAATCATGTGGGCCTCGCCCTTGATAGCATTCATGCGGGCACGGTCGGCAGCGGTGAGGGGCTCACCTTCAATCTCACCGGTTTGCTCAAAGAGTTCAACCTTTTGAAGAACAGCATTGGCTGCTGCAATAGCGGCATAGCATCCGCTCCAGATACCTGAAGGAGAATCTCCATCGCTGATATCCAGATCCACATCCTGCCATGCATAAAGCTGCTCATCGAATTGATCGTAGGAGCTGAGGTGATAACGCATACCCTCATCATCAGGAGAGTTGTTATCGGCGACATTATCTGTTGACAACTCACAAACGTTGGCGTAGTTGTTCTGAGTATAGGCGGTTACAAGCAGCTGCTGCAGCTGGTCGAGGTTCACGAGATAAACACGAGTATCAGGAACCTTATCCAGGAAGTCGTTGCAAGCGCTCAAACCGACGAGAGCCAACCCTAAAAAGAATATTTTATATCTTAGTTTCATAGTCTATATTATATATAATGTGGAACATCCATTACATACCCAAACGCAACGTGAGAGTTAACTGCTTGGGGTTGGGCGAAGCCACACCACCACTGTTGAAGAACTCAGGATCCTGACCATTGAGCTTCTTGTCGGCATAGAGCAGACAGATGTTGGTGGCAGCCAGTTTCAACGATGCAGAGGTCAAACGCAGACGTGAAATTAAAGTCTTGGGAATATCATAGGTCAACGACACCTCTTTCAGGCGGATAAATCCACCATCGGCGATGCGCACGGTGCTGTAGTTGTAAGCATTGAATGCGGTACCCAGATACTCGTTGTTGTAAGCCTGACGGCGTGAAGCGATAGCGGGGATGTCGGTAACGGCCTCATCACCAGGCAGTACCCAGCGGTTCTTGAAGTCCTTGGTAAAGGAAGTGAGGTCGCTATAGCCTGCTGCAAACACACGGTCAAGACGCAGCTTGTTACCAAACGAATAGGTCATGAACACATTGAGGTGGAAGCCCTTCCAGTCGAAGGTGTTACCAAAACCACCAGTGATAGTGGGATCAACGGGACCCTCATACTTCAAGAAGTCCAGATTGTCGGAGTTCTGGAAGTTGAACCAACCGTTGGTGATGTTACCATTCTCATCATAAACCAGGGGCATACCGTGGTCATCCAATCCAGCAAACGGGATTGAGAAGATGGCGCGGTGGGGATAGCCCTGAAGTGCGAAACCAGTACCGTAAACCAGGTCGATAACACGCGAACGTGAATCAAGCTTGGTGATCTCGGTTTTAGCATAGGAGAAGGTCAAGTCGGTGTTCCAACCAAATCCACCGGGACGGGTGGGCTCGATATTGCGAGACGAAATGGTGAACTCAACACCATGAGACTTCATCTCGGCAACGTTACCATACTTACTGGTCTCACCACCGACACCCTGGGTGCGGATAAGACCGATAAGGTCGAAGTTGTTGCGGAAATACCAGTCAAAGTTCAAGTTGATGCGGTTGTAGAGGAAACCGAGGTCGAAACCAAGGTCGAACTCATGCTTCTTCTCGTAGGTCAGATCGCTGTTGCCCAGACCGCTCAGGTAAAGACCCATCTCATAGGTGTCAAGCTCCTGACGCCAGGGGCGGGTGGGATAATAAGCAGCCTCGGCATTAGCCAGGGTCATGGGACCGCTCTCGGCAGTCAGCGAGTAGCTGACGCGCATACGAGCATAAGTCAGGGCCTTCTGGCTCAGCTTCATCTTCTGGAAGAACGGCTCGTCATGGATGTTCCATGCCATCGAAACGTTCCAGGTAGGCATCCAACGGCTCTGGGTGGTCTTACCCATCTGGTTGGAGCCCTCATAACGCCAAGTACCGTTCAGGATGTAACGGCTCTTGAAAGCATAGGTTGCAACGGCATAGTAAGCCATGTTGCGGTTGTGACGCTCACCCACGCTGAAATAAGAACCATTCTCCTCCTGCATCTGCTTGAACAGCTTGTAATTGCCGAAGGGCAAGTTACCGTTGGAGTAAACGATACCCCAAGCATCAAATGCCTGAGAGAAACGCTCGTGACGAACGGCATCCATACCTGCAAACAGGTTGATCAGATGGGTACCGTTGTTGAAATCCTTTTGGTAAGAACCCGAAGCACGGAACGTGAAGGTCTTGTTGTGGTTCTTAGCAAAGAACAACATACCACCCTTGTCAAGAACTGTCTCGGGAAGACCATTCTTCACATCGGGGTCGGTATAAAGGTAAGTATTTGATGCACGGATTGTAGCATTCTCGGGAACGATACCAGCACGATAAGCGTTGGCCTGGTTACTGTTGTCCAGAACGTAGTGGTTCTGCTCGGTGTTAGCCACACGCAGTGAACCCAGGAAGTTGAACTCGAGCGACTGATCCTGCTTCATGATGGGCTTGATGTTGATTTCGCCCTGGAACTTAAGGTCGGTCACGGTCAAGCCGATATAGTTCTGTTCCAACTCGTCAAAGATGTTGAAAGTCGTGTAGTTGCGGGTATAACGCATGTTGGGGTCAACCGTACGAGCAGTATTCAACGAATAGCTGTAGGGGTTGATATCAAAGTCACGCCTTACCTCACCGCTAACCACGTCCACATTCTGACTCAAGGTACCAGGAGCTTTCTGATCACGGAAACTGTCGCTGTTCAGAATTTTGATCTTGATCTTGTCGGTCAGATTATAGATTGCATTAGCATTAAAGGTGTAACGCTCAACGCGGCTGCTCTTGTACCATCCCGGGTCGGTCATAATCGAAGCCGAGGTATAGAACGAGCCCTTGTCGGTACCACCCGAAACGCTCACCGAGTGGGTCTGCATGATGTTGTTGTTGAACAACAGGTCAAACCAGTCGGTGTTACGCATCTCAGCTTCACGCAGGAATTGGTTACGTGCGTTCTGGGTATTAGGCAGAGCAAAGGTACCGGTAACCGGATCATAGGTGTCCATCAAGGTGTACATCTGGCCATAGATACCGGACGAGGTGCTATTCACGAGGTTAGCATACTCCAGCCAACCCTTCTGCTCCATCTCGCGCAAGATACTCATCTGCTCCTGTGAGTTACAGATGTTGAAGTTGCGGTAGTTGGGCTTCAAGCGATAGGTGAACTCACCCGTGTAGTTAATGTTGGATTGGCCCTTGCGACCTGTCTTGGTCGTGATTACAATCACACCGGCACTAGCCTTGGCACCATAGATTGAGGTAGCGGAACCGTCCTTCAGGATCTGGAAGCTCTCGATATCGTCGGCGTTAAGACCGGCAACAGCCGAGGCAATCAGCGTGTTGGCATCACCCGATGACAGGTCATCGGCACTGATGTCCACGTTGTCCTCCAGAACAACACCATCCACTACCCACAGGGGCTTGGAGCTACCATAGATAGAGGTAGCACCACGAACGCGGATCTTAGGAGCTGTACCGAAGGTACCAGACACGTTCTGCACCTGCACACCAGACACGCGGCCTTCAAGACCACGGCTGACGTCGGCAACACCCGAGAGCTTTGTCTTCTCGGCGTCCACACTCTGGGTTGCACCGGTAAAGAGTCGTTTGTCCACCTTCTGATAACCGGTGACAACAACCTCACCAAGCACCTCACCCTTGGGGGTCAGAGTAATGGTCATGCCCGACTTGGCATTAACCACTGCATCCTCATAACCCACATAGGTGACTTTAATCTTTGTGCCTGCGGGCACATTCAAGGTAAAGTGACCGTCAATGTCGGTAGCCACGCCGTTCTTGGGATTGCTCTGCTGAACGACCGACGCGCCAATGACAGGTTCATTGTTCTCGTCAAACACTGTACCACTGACCTGGGCAGATACCCCAAGCGTGGTCAATGCCATGACCAGGAACAAGAGTAAATGTTTAAGACTCATAAAAATAGTTTAATTGATTAGTTATTAATGTTTTATAAGTTTTCAATATACTTTTCACCCTTCTTCTTAGAACATGGTAGGCTTCAAAACTCAATATCATGTAAACAATCCAAAACAGCGTGTTCTGCCTCGGTTCGTTTTAACAAGCCATTCCGCAAGCTGGATGGCACTATGCAGTTCTTCAGTTTCTTAACACCAAACTTTCAAAAAAGAAAGGCTTGCAAAGTTAATAGTTTTTTTTAATATAATGTACTTTTGTCAATAAGTTTTTTGTTTTTTTGACCAAATTGCCACAAGAATAATTACAAAACGATTTGATAATCAGCAATCTAACGTTAAATGTTAAAATCACATTGTCCCATTATGGCCAAAGTGTTCAACCAACCCTTGAAATTTGATATCTAATAATCTGATTATCATTTATTTATAACATATTAGACATCTACTAATCCACCTTTACTGATTTCAGTGAAGCAATTATCCTGTTTTTCAGTCACATTTTTTACCCGAAGTCATGGGGGGATTCTGCTGGAAAAAGTGTAACTTTGCACAACCGCAACATGCGGCCATTAAGCAACGATTCTGATATGGAAATAGTATATGACGACAACCACATCGTCATCGTCAACAAGGAGGCGGGCGAGCTGGTGCAGGGTGACCGCACTGGCGACCCTACACTTATCGACACGGTGAAGGCGTGGATCAAGGAGAAATATGACAAACCCGGCAACGTGTTCCTTGGGGTAACCCACCGCATCGACCGCCCCACCTGCGGCCTGGTGGTCATGGCCAAGACCAGCAAGGGCTTGTCGAGGATGAACGAGCTTTTCCGCAAGGGGGAGGTCCACAAGACCTACTGGGCCGTGGTGGGCAACCAACCGCCCAAGCAGGAAGACACGCTCACCCATTATCTCAAGAGTGTGGAAAGCAATAACAAAACCCATGTGAGTATCGTGCCTCGCGAGGACCACCAGAAGGCCGTTCTCAACTATCGTGTCATCGCCGCCAGCCAGCGCTATTGGCTGCTCGAGGTGGACCTCATCACAGGCCGCAAGCACCAAATCAGGGCGCAGTTGTCGGCCATCGGGTGCCCCATCAAGGGCGACCTCAAGTATGGAGCACCGCGCAGCAACCCCAATGGCGGCATCTCACTGCAGGCCCACCGCATCCGCTTTACCCATCCCGTTAGCGGTAAGGAAATCGACGTCACCGCCCCCCTACCCGACGACTTCAAGCGGTTGGGCTTTGACATGTGATTTATTTTCATTAATTTTGCAGCATTGAAATCATCATATCACATCAATAATTAAAAAACGATTTATGGCAAACAATCCTGAATTCCGTTATGCGCCCATGTTCCAATTGGGCAAAGATGACACCGAATACTATAAGCTCACTAGCGACTACGTGTTGGTGGGCGAGTTTGAGGGCAAACCCATCCTGAAGATTGAGCCCGAGGCCCTGACCATGCTGGCCCAACAGGCTTTCCGCGACGTCAATTTCCTGTTACGCCGCTCCCACAACGAGCAGGTAGCCAAGATTTTGCATGACCCCGAGGCCAGTGATAACGACAAGTATGTGGCCTTGACCTTCCTGCGCAACGCCGAGGTTGCCGCCAAGGGTCAGCTTCCCTTGTGCCAGGACACCGGCACTGCCATCATTCACGGCGAGAAAGGCCAGCAGGTGTGGACAGGATTCTGTGACGAGGAAGCCCTCGCCCGCGGCGTCTATAACACCTACACCCAGGAGAACCTGCGCTACTCACAGAATGCTCCCTTGAGCATGTATGAGGAGGTGAACACCCGCTGCAACCTGCCCGCCCAGATTGACCTAGAGTGCACCGAGGGCATGGAATACCATTTCCTGTGCGTTACCAAGGGCGGCGGCAGCGCCAACAAGACCTACCTGTATCAGATGACCAAGGCCGTCCTCAATCCCGGCACCCTCGTGCCTTTCCTGGTTGACAAGATGCGCACCTTGGGCACGGCAGCATGCCCGCCCTATCACATCGCATTCGTCATCGGCGGCACCAGCGCCGAGAAAAACCTGCTGACCGTCAAGTTGGCTTCTACACATTATTATGATAATCTGCCCACCACTGGCGACGAGACGGGTCGCGCATTCCGCGACATCGAGCTGGAGAAGCAAGTGCTCGAGGAGGCTTACAAGATCGGTTTGGGAGCCCAGTTCGGCGGCAAGTACATGGCCCATGACGTGCGCATCGTTCGCCTGCCGCGCCACGGAGCATCGTGCCCCATCGGTTTGGGCGTCAGCTGCAGTGCCGACCGCAACATCAAGGCCAAAATCAATCGTGAAGGTGTGTGGATCGAGAAACTCGACGACAATCCCACTGAACTCATTCCCGAGGAACTGCGCCAGGCCGGTGAAGGTGGCGGCATCAAGATTGACCTAGACCGCCCCATGAGCGAGACCCTCGCCATCCTCGACAAGTATCCCGTATCGACCCGCGTGTCGCTATCCGGCACTATCATTGTGGGCCGCGACATCGCACACGCCAAGTGGAAAGAGCGCTATGACCGCGGTGAGGGTATCCCCCAGTACATCAAGGACCACCCAGTACTCTATGCCGGCCCGGCCAAGACGCCCGCTGGAATGCCTTGCGGCTCAATGGGCCCGACGACTGCCAACCGCATGGATCCCTATGTTGACCTGTTCCAAAGCCTGGGCGGCAGCATGGTGATGATCGCCAAGGGCAACCGCAGCCAGGAGGTGACCGACGCTTGCAAGAAGCACGGCGGCTTCTACCTGGGCAGCATCGGCGGTCCCGCCGCCATCCTGTCTCAGGAGAGCATCAAGAGCATTGAATGCGTCGAGTATCCCGAGCTGGGTATGGAAGCCGTGTGGAAAATCCGCGTCGTGGACTTCCCCGCTTTCATCCTCGTGGATAACAAGGGCAACGACTTTTTCAAGAAAATCGGCCTGTAATAGCGCAAGCATTTGACCTTATCACAACAGCCATGCGGCCCAAAAATTTCGGGTCGCATGGCTGCTTTTAAGCCAAAATCTCGCCAAAACACTATTGTTTTCAGTAAAAATATGTTAAAAAACACATTTTTTGTGTTATTAGTCTTGCCAGGTCGCAAAATAGTATTACTTTTGCACTCGCAAATTGCGGGATGGAGCAGTGGCAGCTCGTTGGGCTCATAACCCAAAGGTCGTCAGTTCGAGTCTGGCTCCCGCTACTACGAGGAGGTTAAGCATTCGTACTTGACCTCTTTTTTGTTACGTGATTTCATGAAAAAACACGGCGGTTATTGCGCGTTATTAGAATAATGTGTAAATTTGCGTTCGGCTAAGGTAGGCGCATCCTCAACCCACAACGGATAGATTCCATTCTTACACTATCTCAGGCATGCGCTAACTTTGCTTGAAGAAAAAACCTACAGGCTATGAAACAGATTGCAGTACTATTTGAGGGTGATATCAATCGGCGGCTGGGCGTGTTCAATGCGGTGATTAACCGCGTGAAGCATCTGCAACAAGTGGCTGACTACAAAATCGACGTGTACATGTTCCAGGTGTATGACGGCTGGCTGATGCGACGCGTCAGGCACAGCAAGAAAGTCAATTTCCGCCCCGACGAAATATCTGCCGACGGCATCAAGATCCATGTCACATGGTTCCGCCGCCGCTGGTGCGACGCCATCATGCACCGCCTGTTCCACAAGCCGCCCCGCGCCATGCTGCGCCGCCTGCACCGTCTCGGGTGGGAGATGCGCGGCCACGATCTGGTGAGCGCCCACGACCGTATCGCCGCCCATGCTGCCGTGTTTGCCGGCAAAAAACTGCACATACCGTGTTTCATCACCTGGCATGGCGCTAGCATCTATACCGACCCACCCCGCGACCCGATGATCAAGGAGATAACCATTAAGCTGCTCAAGGCCGCGACCTGCAATTTCTTTGTCAGCAAGGGCTTGCTCGACAAGGCTCATATCGAGCTGACCGCCGACGATTTTCCTGCCGAAATTCTGCTCAACGGTGCCAGCGAACAATTCAAGGTTTACAGCGACGACAAGCGCGCCCGCTTGCGCGAGAAATATGGCATTGACAACGACAAGAAAGTGGTTGCCTTTGTGGGACGCTTTGAACCGGTCAAGAATGTGACACTGTTGCCCGATATATATAATGAGATAGAACGTAAGTACGGACAGCCGATCAGCTTTTGGGCCATCGGCGACGGCGTGCAGCTTGAAGAGACGCGCCAGATGATGAAAGACAAGGGCGTGAAGTGCCACTTCACCGGCAAGGTGCCGCCCGAGGAAATTCCCGACCTGCTCAATTGTGTGGACTTGCTAGTGTTGCCCAGCAGCCTGGAAGGCCTGCCGCTGGTGGTCATTGAGGCGCTGTCCTGTGGTGCCCATGTGGTCGCCACCAACGTCATCGGCACCGCCGAGGCCGTGGGTCGTGATAATGCCATCGACTTGGGCGACAACTTTGTGGAACGCTTTACCGACCGTGCCGTGCAACTGCTGCAGGGCGGTATCGACCAGCAGCTACCACCCGAGGTAAGCTGGACTGCCACAGCCGACAAGGAAAACGCCATCTACCACCAATATCTCCAGTAAACTATAATTTCATATCGATAAGACCATGTCCCTGTTTGCCGAGACATTGCTGCCACTTGCCATTCCTGGCACCTATACCTATCGCGTACCCGAGGGGATGCGGTTGTCTATCGGCATGCGTGTGCTCGTACCCTTTGGGCGCAAAAAAATCTTCACGGCTATCGTGACGACACTTCACGACAGGGAGCCCAAAGGATATGCCGTTAAAGAGATACTGGGCACGCTTGACGACAAGCCCATCCTGCGGCATCCGCAACTGGAGTTCTGGCAATGGATTGCCGACTATTACCTGTGCTCGATGGGCGAGGTCTATAAGGCAGCCGTGCCGTCGGGGCTCAAGGTCGAGAGTGAGACCTCCATCAGTGTCAATCCCGACTTTGAGGAAAGCGAGCCAGGACAACTCAGCGACCGCGAACGTGTCATCCTGGATTTTACAGCCCAGCGGGGACGCGTCCAGATTGCCGAAATCGCCAATGCCACCGGTTTCAAGACGGTTGAACGCAGCGTGAGCCACCTGCTCGACATGGATGCCCTGCACGTGAGCGAGCGGGTTGTTGACAACTACCGCCCCAAGACCGAGGCATGCGTGCGGCTGAGCATTGCCCGTGACGACGAACAAGCACTGCATCAATACTTTGACCAACTCAAGCGCGCGCCCAAGCAGGAAGTCCTGCTATTGGCCTACTTGGACATGTCACGCTGGTTGCAAAGCGGTGAGGTCAAGGAAGTGAGCAAGGAAAACCTGCTTAAGCGGGCAGGGGTGAGCGGCGCCGTGCTCCATGAGGCGGTCAAGCGAGGCATGTTTGAAATCTACAAGAAAGAAATCAACCGTTTTGCTGAACTCGGAAGCGTGCTCGAGGAACCTCCCACGCTCAGCGAGGAGCAGAAGCGGGCTTACAACGAAATCCACCAGTCGATGCGCCAGCATCCCATCACCCTGTTGCATGGCGTGACCAGCAGTGGCAAGACGTCGGTCTATATGCACCTGATCGCTGACGCCCTGCGACTCGGGAAACAGGCGCTCTACCTTGTGCCCGAAATCGCCTTGACAACACAGTTGACACGCCGATTGAGACGCGTCTTTGGCGACCGACTGCTCATTTACCACTCCAAGTTCAGCGACAACGAGCGGGTGGACATCTGGAAGCGTCTGTTAGAGAGCAATGAGCCGTGCGTGGTCATCGGCGTGCGTTCGTCGGTCTTCCTCCCCTACTCCAACCTGGGCCTAGTCATCGTCGACGAGGAGCATGACAGCAGCTATAAACAACAAGACCCTGCCCCACGCTACAACGGCCGCAATGCCGCCCTCGTGCTGGCACAGATGCATGGAGCAAAGACCGTTTTGGGTTCAGCCACACCAGCTATCGAGGTGTACCATCTCGCCCTGGAAGGTCGTTACGGCCTTGTCAAACTGCTCACCCGCTACGGCGATATCAAAATGCCCGACGTCAAGGTCATCGACACCATCGACGCACGCAAGCGACGGGAAATGAGCGGCATGTTCAGCAACGATCTTATCAGCAACTGCCGCAAGGCTCTCAAGGACGGTGAACAAGTCATCCTGTTCCAGAACCGACGCGGCTACTCGCCGATGGTACGCTGCAAAGAGTGCGGCTCGGTGCCCAAGTGCGAGAACTGTGACGTATCGCTCACCTACCACAAGCACAACCACAGCCTCGTGTGCCACTACTGCGGTTACACCATTCCGCTGCCCGACCTGTGCCCTGCCTGCCAACTGCCAGGTCTCGAAATCATCGGCTACGGCACCGAGCGCATCGAGGACGACATCGACGCATTGTTCCCTGGCGAGAAAATCTCGCGCATGGATCTGGACACCACGCGCAGCAAGAACAGTTATGACCGCATCATCGACGAGTTCTCCAATCGCCGCACCAACATCCTTGTGGGTACCCAAATGGTGACCAAAGGCCTGGACTTTGACGGGGTGAGCATTGTGGGCATCCTCAATGCCGACACAATGATCAACTTCCCGGACTTCCGCAGCCACGAGCGCGCCTTTGACATGCTGGAACAAGTTTCAGGACGAGCCGGCCGCGCCCACAAGCAGGGGCAAGTTATCATTCAAACCAGCCAACCCGACCACGAAGTCATCAAGTTTGTGCAAGCCCATGATTATGAGGGCTTCTATCAACATGAACTCAAGGACCGCAAGCAATTTGGCTATCCCCCATTCACCAAGGTCATCAACATCTACCTCAAGCACCGGGAGGACACCACCGTTGGCGAACTTGCTGTGCGCTACAGCAGCCTGTTGCGGCAAGTATTCGGCACTCGTGTGCTCGGCCCGATGGCGCCGTTTGTGGCCAGGGTACAAAACATGTACATCCGCCAAATCACCCTCAAGATGGAGACCACCGCATCAATGGCCAAGGTCAAGACCATCCTGCGCAACCTTTACGAGCAGATGCTGGCCGCCGACGCCCGCATGAAGACCGTGAAACTCTATTATGACGTCGATCCCGTGTGACGGAGGCTTGCGAGCCAGAGTCTCGCATTACAAGACAGCGCTTCAGGTGAAATGGAAAAAATAGCAACGATTAATGTATTAATTGACAATTTTGTGGTAATTTTGCGCCCGATTTCAGAAAGCAATAAACAACAATAAGATAATTATGATACTGATAGACGGAAAAATGACTGCAGCGGCCATCAAAGAAGAGATTAAGGCCGAAGTGGACCAAATGATAGCAGCGGGCATGAAGCGCCCGCACCTGGCAGCCGTGCTCGTCGGTCACGACGGGGGCTCGGAGGCCTACGTGAAGAACAAGGTGATTGCATGTGAGAAGTGTGGTTTCAAGTCTTCACTCATCCGCATGGAGGAGGACACTACCGAGGAGCAATTGCTGGACTGCATCAAGAAGTTGAACGAGGATGACGACGTTGACGGATTTATCGTGCAACTGCCTCTTCCCAAGCATATCAATGAGCAACACGTCATCAACACCATCGACTACCGCAAGGACGTTGACGGCATCCATCCGATGAACGCTGGCCGCATGACTTTGGGCCTTCCTTGCTTTATCTCGGCTACGCCACTGGGCATCATCACCCTGCTGCAACGCTACAACATCCCCACCTCGGGCAAGAAGTGCGTGGTGCTGGGACGCAGCAACATTGTGGGTAAACCCATGGCACAGCTCATGCTGCAAAAAGAGCACGGCGATGCCACCGTGACCGTGTGCCACAGCCACTCTACAACACTTAAGGATGAGTGCCGCCAGGCTGACATCATCATTGCCGCCATTGGTCGTCCTGACTTTGTCACGGCCGACATAGTGAAGGAAGGTGCCGTGGTTATTGACGTGGGTACCACCCGCGTGGCCGACCCCAACAGCAAGACTGGTTACCGCCTGAACGGCGACGTGAAGTTTGACGAGGTAGCGCCCAAGTGCTCCTATATCACGCCCGTCCCCGGCGGTGTAGGCCCCATGACTATCTGCTCGCTGATGAAAAACACCCTCACAGCAGCAAAGAACAAGTTAACAGTTAATAGTTAATAGTTAATAGTTAACAGTTGGAGTGAAGATCAACGTGTTTATATAAACTACTCTTCATACATCAAAAAATGAGGATATCGATTTAGGCGATGTCCTCATTTTAATTATATGATATTCAATAATTAACTATCCCTTTTATTGCTTTCTCGAGATGTTTTCGCTATTTTGGTCAACAGCTTAATTAACTCTTTACAATCTTTATTGATGCTGTCATATTCGATATCAGACAGATAATCCGTTTTATTCAGCAGTTCCAGCCAATATTCGGTCTCAGCTGTTTCTTTTAGTGATATGAACACCTTTGCAATGAAATCATTGCGGCTGACGCCATACATTGCCTCAGAGAGGTTTGCACCGATGGATGTGCCACTGCGTAATAATTGTTTAGACATGACAAACTCATGCTTTTCGCTGCACAAGTATTTGTAAAGATTTACAATCCTAATGGCGAATTCTTTGCTTTTGTCTAATGTCAAACTATCTGCCATTTGATTCCCTCTATCAACTGTTAACTGTTAACTATTAACTGTTAACTGTTTAATCAAAGAGTCCTTCGACGGCGTCATCTTGGCCGCCACCGCCGCCTTCACCGCCGGCATCGCCTCCGCCGCCGCCACCGCCGTGCCAGCCACCGCCGCCACCGCCGTAGTAGCCACTGAGTTCGTCGCCACAAGCATTGAAGCCTTTGGGGAATTCAAACTTAGTGCTCTGCTTGTAGGGCAAGTTCTTGTCGTCGTAAATCCACTTCATGAAGTAGCCCAGGATGGGAAGCGCCGCCTCGGCACCTTGACCCATGGCCATGCTGTTGAAATGGATGTAACGCTCCTCGCCACCGACCCATACGCCAGTCACCAGCTCGGGAGTGAAGCCCATGAACCAACCGTCACTGTGGAAGTTGGTTGTACCAGTCTTACCGCCCATCTCGGCTGTGATGCCATAGGCGTAACGCAGACGCGCACCGGTACCGCCATCAACTACCTCGGTGAGCATCGAGAGCATCTTCAGGTAGGTGTCCTCGCTCATGATCTCGGTCTGGCTGCCTGTGAACTCGGCCAAGACATTACCACGGTTATCGGTGATGCGGGACACATAAACGGGCTCAACGCGCATACCGCCATTGGCAAAAGCCGAATAAGCAGCCACCATCTCGCGCAGCGTAACCTCACAAGCTCCAAGGCTCAGAGCTGGAACGGGATCGAGATAACTGGTGATACCGAAACTGTGCATCCACTTGGCCAGTTCTTCGGGGGTCATGGTGTAGTAACCATTGCGCTCAATCCAGTTCTCACGCGTGCCGCGCATGAAACCAGCCGAGATCCAGTTCTTGGAGTACTTGAGCGCATTGCGCAAGTCCATTCCGCCACCACTGCCTTCATTCTGGGGATTGTAAACCTCATTGTTCCAGATGATGTTAGGCGCACCGCCGGGACGGGTCGAACACGGCGTCAAACCACCGAACTCGATAGCCTGGGAATAAACAAAGGGCTTTACCGTCGAACCAATTTGGCGACGGCCGGTGGAGACCATGTCATATTTAAAGAAGCGGAAGTTTGGTCCACCCACATAGGCCTTGACAAAGCCCGTGACGGGATCCATCGACATCATGGCGCAACGCAGGAACGACTTGGTGTAAAGCAACGAATCCAGCGGCGACATCTGGGCATCAAAGCCGCCCTCGTAGTTGAACAAGTGCATCTGCACCGGCTTCTTGAAGTTGTCCATGATCTGAGCATCGCTCAGTCCCTGCTGCTTGAGCACGCGATAACGCTCGCTGTGACGGATAGCAGCATTGATAAGGGCCTGCTTGCCGGCGCTTGACAACTCTTGCTTGTTGTTGGTATAGGGATTCTTGGTACCGCCACGCTCACGCAGGAAGGCGGGTTGCAACGTCTTGCTCATGTGCTTGTGCACCGCCTTCTCGGCATAGTCTTGCATGCGGGAGTCGATGGTGGTGTAGATCTTCAAGCCGTCGGTATAAATATCATAATGTGAACCATCGGGCTTGGTGTTCTTGTTACACCAGCCAAACAAGGGGTTCACAGCCCATGCCACCGAGTCGTCGATAAATGCCTGCTGGTTCCACGAGGGATAATCCTTGCGGTTGGGTTTCTTGGCCATCATGACGCGGCGCAACTCCTCGCGGAAGTAAGGTGCCGGACCATCATTGTGGTCGAGTTTCTTGAACTTGATGACCAGAGGCAAGGTCTTGAGCTGCTCACACTCGGCCTCGCTCAAGTATCCGGCTTTGACCATCTGCTCGAACACCACATTGCGGCGCTGACGAGTGCGCTCAGTGTGACGCACGGGGTTGTAATAAGATGGATTCTTGCACATACCTACCAGTGTGGCGGCCTCCTGGATATTCAGGTCCTTGGGGTCCTTGTCAAAATAAACCTCCGATGCCATCTTGATACCCACAGCATTGTTGAGGAAGTCAAACTGGTTGAAGTACATCTTGATGATTTCGTCCTTGGTGTAATAGCGCTCAAGCTTGACCGCGATAACCCACTCGACGGGCTTCTTCAAGGCACGTTCAAAGATGTTATGTGACTCAGGCGAATACAGCTGCTTGGCCAACTGCTGCGTGATGGTACTGCCACCGCCGGCACTCTTCTGGCCCATGATGATGCGCTTGATGATCGCACGTCCAATAGCCTTCACGTCGATGCCCGAGTGCTCGTCAAAGCGGGAGTCCTCGGTAGCGATAAGGGCATCGGTCAAGTGCGGCGACATCTCATCAAAGTCCACATAGATGCGGTTGCTGCGGCTACGGTAATAGCGGCCCATCTCCACACCATCGGCACTGTAGATAGTAGATGCAAACTTGTCCGTGGGATTCTTCAACTGGTCAATTGCAGGCATGTAGCCTATCACACCATTGTAAATCAACACGAACAGCAGCACCAGCAGACCAACAAAGATGGCAAACCACGTCCACATCTTGCGGACGATGCTGCGGCGCTTGTTTTTCTTCTTTCCAGTAGTTTTTTCGCTCATATCTTGGTTTATTTGTTTACTATAACCTATTGCCATCCAGCCCATTGAGAAAAATCAATGAGGAAATGGCACTAACTAACCTGCAAATATAATAAAAAAGTTTTCAGCGCATGCCTAATAGCCATTGTTTTTTAGTAATTTTGCAGGCATGCAGTACATTGGTGAACTGATTTCGATAGGTGTGGCATTCTCGTGGACAGCGACAGCGCTGTTGAGCGAGTTTGGCAGCAAGCGCATGGGCAACCTGACGCTCAACATCACGCGCATGGCCATCACACTTATTTTCTCAGGAATCCTGTTTTGGACGATGGGCGGCACTCCCCTGCCCGCCCAAGCCAGCACTGAAGCCTACCTGTGGATGATGTTGTCGGGACTGGTGGGCTATGTCATCGGCGACTTCTGCCTGTTCCAGTGCTACATTATCATCGGCTCGAAATTCGGTCAGCTGTTCATGACTCTCGCCCCCATCACAGCCGCCATCATGGCGTGGTTCACTTTGGGTCAGGAACTTCGCCCCACGGCCATACTGGCAATGCTGGTCACGCTGGCAGGTATTGCCATCAGCGTGCTAGGCCGCGACAGTCACCACAAACTGTCATTGAAGCTACCGTTGGCGGGCGTGCTGTTTGCTATCGGAGCCGCTGTGTGTCAAGGCGTTGGACTGGTGCTGAGCAAAATTGGTATGGACCACTATGAAGCCTCGCTCACCACAGCGTTGCCTGGGTGGCTGCTACCATTCCATGCCAACTTTTTCCGCTGCATTGCAGGCGTAATCGGTTTCGCGCTGCTAATGGCATTGCGCGAGGGTTTTGCTCCATTGGGCAAGGGTCTGCGTGACCGCAAGGGAATGATTGCCGCAGTGTTGACAACAATCTTTGGCCCCTTCGTCGGTGTGGGCGCATCGCTACTGGCTGTTCAATACACGGCCGCCGGCATCGCCAGCACCCTAATGGCATTGACGCCTATCATCATCATCCTGCCCGCCTACTGGCTGTTCAAACAGCCCATCACGGCCAAGAGCCTGATAGGCGCATTTATCTCGGTAATAGGAGTTTCGCTATTCTTCCTGCTGTAATCAACTATCTAAAATCACAGTGCCTGGAGCCGATGGGTTGAAGGTGTTCTTCACCCACACGGGGATGTGCTTCATGGCTACAGGGGCGATGGTGGGCGGATAAATCACCTTGGCTCCTGCATCACACATCTCTTGCGCCTGGGCATAGGTCATCTGCGGGATGACTGTGGCATCGGGATGGGTACGGGGATCGGCAGTCATAAATCCGTCAACATCGGTCCAAATCTCGAGCGATTCAGCATCCAGCAGTGTCGCCAGAATTGCGGCTGTATAGTCACTGCCACCACGACCCAAGTTGGTCACATCACCCGACTTCTTATCTCGTGAGATAAAACCTTGAGCCACATGCACACCGCTATCCAGATTTGCAAAATCCTCCTTAACCAAACGCTCGGTTTCTTCCCAGTCGAGCACACGGCCTGCAGCATCGGGCACAGTGCGCATGTAGTTAAGCGACAGATGGGGCACACCGTCCTCAAACATACCGGTCACAATCGCCGATGACAGGATCTCGCCGTGGGCGACAATGGCGTCACACACGCGTTCAATCTCAGCAACAGGCATGTGAGGATTGGTAGCAAGTGCGAGGTAGTAGGGCTTGAGGCTCTCGTCAATAAAACGGTCGATAGTGGCATGCACCTGCTCACGCATCGGTTCGATGACGACACCGTCGATGGCATCATGATGGCGTTTGCGCGCCGTCTCAAGCGTGTCCAGGCACGAAATGTCACGTTGCTGGGCCTGCTCACACATGGCGAGCAATTGATTGGTGAAACCACCCATGGCCGAAACAACCACAAGCACAGGTTTTTCCTGTGCATTGACTATATCCCTCAAGTTAAGCAGGCTCTCGATGCTACCGACCGAAGTGCCACCAAATTTCATCACTATCATTACAAAATCGTCATTGATTAGTTCTTTTAATTAATAACGAGAATCTGTGCGATTTATTAGAGCCGCTTTCCATAAAAGGCAGTTTTTCTCTCGAATTGGCCAATGGAAAAATTATTATTTGTAAATTTGCAACGATGAACGACTGGGATCAGGACATATTCCACCTCAACGATGAGCAGCCGCAACCCAAGCGCGGCTCGTTACTCGTGGCCAAGCCCACGGTGGGCGACTTCTTTTTCAAGCGGTCGCTGATACTCATCGTGGACCCCGACGAGGGAGAGGGCGCCATGGGCGTGGTGGTGAACCACTACACCGGCTATAACCTGCGCGACATCATGCCCGAGATTGAGACAGTCGAGGAAATCCCGTTATATCTGGGAGGCCCCGTGGGCACGCAAATGCTGTTCTACATGCACACACTGGGTCCAGAGCTCGTTCCCGAGGCCATTGACGTGGGTGACGGCGTGTGGTTTGGCGGTGATTTCGAAGCCATCAAGCGTTATGTTGAGCTGGGCGGTCCTGTCGAGGGACGCGTCAAGTTCATCGTGGGTTACAGTGGCTGGGAGAAGGATCAGATTGCCAGCGAGCTCCAGCGCCACGACTGGGCCGTGCTCCATGACTGCGGACGCGAACTGCTCATGGGAGACGGCGACGACAACCAGTGGAAGGATGCTGTAGCGCGTTTTGGAGACCGCTATCACTTGTGGCTCAACATGCCCAGCGACCCGTCAAACAACTAACTAAAGACTAAAAAACAAAGGACTAGAAACCAAAAAATGAGTTTAGTCATCGGCATAGACGTGGGCGGCAGCACCACCAAGATTGTGGGTATCGAGAACGGTACCGGCATCAAGTCGCCCATGAACATCACAGCCAACGACCCCATCACGTCATTGTTCGGGGCGTTCGGCAAGTACATTTATGATAATGGCATCCGCCTTGACGACATTGAGCACGTGATGCTCACTGGCGTGGGGGCAAGCAGTGTCACCACTCCCATCTACGGACTGCCCACCACCCACGTCGATGAATTCATTGCCGATGGTTTGGGCGCTCGTTACGACAGCGGGCTGGATCAACTGATTGTCGTGTCGATGGGCACGGGCACCACACTGGTGCGTGTTGACGGTGACGACATCAGCCACATCGGCGGCATTTCGATGGGTGGCGGCACCCTGCAGGGACTGTCTCACCTGCTGCTCAAGACCAGCCACATTGGCGATGTAGTGGAAATGGCCTCACGAGGCGACATTTCTCACATCAACCTGCAAATCAAGGACATCAGCAAAGGTGATATCGAAGGGTTGCCCATGCATGCCACCGCTTCACTGTTTGGCAAGGCCGTGAGCGGCAATGCCAATCAGGATGACATTGCCAAGGGACTGATCTGCATGGTGCTGGAAACCATCGGCTCGGCAGCCGTGCTGTCGCAGGGTAACGGCGGATTCAAGGATTTCGTCCTTATCGGCAACCTCACGCGCCTGCCCGAGTGCCAAATCATTTTCCCGATGATGGAGAGCCTGTATGACGTGAAATTCCACATTCCCGAACACGCCCGTTTCTGCACTGCATTGGGTGCAGCACTGGCTTTTATCAACCGCTAATTCCTGATTAAGATATGGAACTGACTGTCGTCATCGTCAACTACCGCGTGAAGTACCTGCTGGAGCAGACTTTGCGCTCGGTGGAGCAGGCCATGCAAGGCCTGCAGGGCGAGGTCATTGTGGTGGACAACTTGTCGCAGGATGATAGCATCGCCTTTTCCAGGGAACGTCATGCTCAGGTCAACTATATCGAGAACCAGGAGAATGTGGGATTTGCCAGGGCCAACAACCAGGCCATCATGCAGGCACGCGGCGAGTACACGCTTATCCTCAACCCCGATACCATCATCACCCCTCGATGCCTGCAAGAAGGCATCGCATGGATGAAGTCTCACCCCAAGTGCGGCGCCATCGGTGCCCGCATGATGGACGGCAATGGCGTGTTCCTGCCCGAGAGCAAGCGCTCCTTCCCCACGCCATGGGTATCGTTCTGCAAGATTTTCGGTTTGTCAAAACTTTTCCCCCGCTCACCATGGTTTGCCAAGTACCACCTGCGCTACTTGAGCGACCTGGAGCCGCAGTGTGTTGATATCCTGTCGGGAGCCTATATGCTGTGCCGCACGAGCGTCCTGCAGCAATTGGGTGGTTTTGACGAGGACTTCTTCATGTATGGCGAGGACATCGACCTGAGCTACCGCATCGTCAAGGCAGGATACGAGAACTGGTTCCTGCCCACCCCGATGGTCCATTATAAGGGCGAGAGCACCCACAAGGACTCGATGCGCTACGTCAGGATATTCTATGACGCCATGCTCATCTTCTACCGCAAGCATTTCCCGCGCTTTAACGTCATTTTCTACCCCATCGTCAAGTTGGGTGTGATGGTGCGGGCCAGCATGGCGATGGCCAAGCGGCTCATCAAGCGCATCCTGCCTGCAGGGTCCAAGCCCGCGAGCGAGAGTTGGCCCTGGGTCATCATCAGCGACAAAGCAGCCGAGGTAGCCAAGCGCACAAGGATTGAGTCCTTCCAAGACAGCCTGCCAGCTAACGGCAACCTCAACGTGCTCATCGATGATGGCTGCCACAGTTATGAGCAGGTTGTGAACTACATCCGCGAGCACAGCGACAAGGACCGCATCGCGTTTCACATCTTTGCCGACCGCCACGGCATCATCATCTCTCCCAAAATGTCATGAAACAGTTATTGAGCAACGATATCGTCGCCCTGCGTGCGTTGGAGCCCACCGACCTCGACACCCTCTACAGGTGGGAGAATGACACCGCCCTGTGGAGTGTGAGCGACACTATCGCCCCCTACTCCCGCGAGGCCCTGTGGCACTATCTCGAGTATTACACGGGCGACATCTATGCCCAGCGGCAACTGCGTCTGATGATCACCACGCCCACTGACGGCTCACCCGTCGGGACCGTGGATTTCCTCAACTTCGACCCGTTGAACAACCGCGCCGAGTTGGGCCTGTTCATCGCCAGTGAGTTCCGCGGCAAGGGACTCGGCAGACAGGCACTTGAACTGCTCACAGCCTACGCCCGCGACCACATAGGGTTGAGGCAGCTGTATGTCTTCATCGCTATTGACAACGAGGTGTGCCTCAGGTTGTTTGAGGACTTCGGCTATTCACGGGCCGGCACCCTCAAGTCATGGGTGAAGCGCGGCAACACTTATCGCGACGTCGCACTCATGCAAATGATCTTTTAAAACCAAGGCATAACAAGTATATATATGGCCAGAGACATCAGAATAGACACGCTGAAGGGGTTCCTCATCATCCTTGTGATTATGGGGCACTGCATCACGACACTTGACAACATCAATGTTCTCAACCATGCCGTGATGGGCTTGATCTACATCTTCCACATGCCGTTGTTTATTCTCATTTCAGGATACCTGACCAAATCACCTGAGCAGCAAAGCGCCAGCAAGATGTGGCAAGGTTGTCTCAAGATTTTTGTCCCGATGGTGATTTTCCACATCATCAGCTGCTCAAGGAGTTGGCTATATGGAGGGGACTTTTATCAGCATTTCATCATGTTCCCGTATGGTATCCTGTGGTATCTGATATGCCTCATCTACTGGCGCATCGTGCTATTCTACACACCCCGCTGGTTACGGAACCGTCCCGTTTTATATCTCTCGATAGCACTGCTTATTTCTGTCCTGAGCGGATTGACCCACTTGGGCAGCACGTTGGCATCACAACGGGGCCTCAACTTTTACATCTTCTTCCTGTTGGGCTACTATTACCGCCAGGGAGCCATCAGCCAGCGGTGGTGGAAAAACAACATCCTGCATGCGGCAGTCGCCATCGTGCTGTTGCCCCTCATTTTCTGGCTCTTCCCACGTTGCGGCAATGTGATGAACGGTGCTGAATATTACAGCCTGCAGGACATCCCCCAAAAAGTCATGATCCTTGCCTGCTCGGTAGCCATGTCACTGCTAGTTTTTAACCTCATGCGCGCTAACCGGTTCCTGGCCCACATCGGTAAGGACAGCCTCTTCTACTACCTCTACCATTTCTATATCATTTACATCGTCATCGTCTGGTGGGTCAAACTCACTTATTGGCCCGACACGATGCCCTTTATCATCCTTTACACGGCAGCCGTTGTGGCTATCCTGTTGCTGATGCACAAAGTAAGATTCTTCAGGTGGCTAGCTAACCCCCTGGCAGAATGGAAACCTAAAAAAACTCAAGAAAAATAATTACAGACGGGACAAGGTTTTCTCGTCGGGATCTACGGCGATAATCTTGCCCTCGCCGTCGAGCAGGAACGAGTGGAAGCCCTCGTCAAGACGCCAACCCTTAATCACCGTTTCCTGGGCCTCGATTGAGGTGGTGTAGTGTGTCGAACGGTCCAAATCATCAAGAGCCACCACCGAGTTAAAGACGTTGGCGCTGCGGTCCAGATTAACCGACACATGGATATAATTCATACCATCCTGACGTGACAGACGGTCATAGTGCCTGTCGTTGAGTCGCGAACGGGCGTCGGCCGACGTCCAGAACGTGAGCAGGATATTTTCACCGCGATGCTGCTGCAGGGGCGACAACCCGTTGTTGTCATCACCCAGAACCAACGACGGAGCTTTGTAACCAATGCGGCTATCGGCTGGAGCCGAATAATAAGCCGAGGTCAACAAAGTAAGCAAACCCAGTATGGCAATTGTCAGTAATGCTTTGTTCATTAAATCCACTTTTTGTTCTATAGAGCCCGCAAAGATAGGAAAAAAAAGTTATTAACAAGCCAAAAACTATGATTTTTGAGTGTTTTTTTGATTTTTTACCCAACTTTTTATAATTTTGCACACTCTGAAACTTCAGAATCACCATCAAAAATGAAATCTTACAAAAAAGCACTCTTGTTGCTCACGTGCTGCGTTCTCGCAGCCATTTCGCTTATCTCATGTGAATGGGATACAAGCCCTGAATTCGACCACCCCTTGTATGTAACCTACACCGTTTCGGCAAGCGAGTCCACCTTTGAGGGGCCCGACCAGTTGCTAGTTGATATCCTTGCCTGGATAAGGGACAATCACAAGGTTTATGACGTTCAAATAGATTACTCGACCGGTAAGGCATCAGAGTTCGTCAAGACCGATGCTGAAGCTGTTAAGAAATACGAAGAGTTTGCGCCTAAATTCAAAGCTTACCTTGAACAAGAAGTCACGGCCAAGCTCAAGAGAGGTGACTACAAACCTGAGGACTCTGATGAAGCCAACGTTACTGTCAGAGCGACCTTCCATGTGTATGCCAGCCGCACACAGGGCGAAGACGGTAACCTCAGATATGAGGAAGTAAAATTCTCCTACCCCTAATCATTAATCATGGCAAAGCTAAGAATCAGCGACGACTGGTGGACCGCACCTGCCGAGGGCGATGGCGGCACTCTCATACTTGTGACGGGCCGACGTGCGATGGACAATGTCATCGCCAGCGGGTTATACCGCTACCGTGTCGAGGTGACGTGGCCCTACGAGGGCGATGAAAAAGGCCTGCCCGCCTATGCCGACAGCAAGGTGATGGAAGAGGTCACCGATGCCCTCAACGACTGTTTTGACCGCGACCCTGTAGCCATCCTCACGGGCATCTACACTGGTGACGGACAGCGCAACTGGGTTTTCTATACCCGTAGCCTCCACATCTTCCAGCGCAAGTTCAATGAGGTGATGGCTCCGTTCCCCACCCTACCCCTTGTGTTCGAGGCCGAGGAAGACCCCGATTGGCAAGAATACCGCGAGATGTCACAGTGCGAAGTGGCCGACGGGGAAGATTAACCACAACAATAAAGGGTGCGATTCTAATCGCACCCTTTATATTTTTCTGTTTTATTCTTTTGCTGACCCAACACGAAGTCGATGAGCGCATTGACGTCGGCAATGGTAATCTCGCCATCGGTGTTGACATCGCCCACGAGCGAATCGGCGGCTCCAGTAAGCACAAGGGTAAGCGCGGCATTGACGTCGGCAAGATTTACCTCACCATCGAAGTTCACGTCGTGCACGTCACCCAAGCGGCCCTTCAAGGTAAAACAGATAGGCTCAATGGGATTGCCATGTAAATCTTTGCCTTGTGGAGTAAGAGTCAGCTGCGCAGTGTGAGTGCCCTGCTCAGGCGGGAAATAAACAATTTCTAACGCATAGCCTTCTTCCCCATTAAGCTCGGCGGGCTGAATGGCATACACCTCGGTTTGGAAATTCCAAGCATCAGCACCCGAGATGTTCACCATCACTCTATCATCAAGATAAGTGCCGTAGAGCATAATCGTTCTAACGGATGCCGAGTCCATCGGGATGGTGCCGAAATCGATAGTCTTTCCATTCTCGGGCAATGAAGTGAACGGTTTATAAGGCCAGCAGGTCACCTTACTCTGTGATGAATTGAAAGAATAGTGTTCAGGGTTGAGCGACAGTGACTCATAATAGCCGTCACAGCTACCACCCCATCCCCAATTCACATGAAAGCGTTCCTCATTGTCATAGCCATCCAGAACAAAGGCATGTCCTCCATTTTGTCCACTACCACTGTAGTAAATGGGGCGACCTGCATCTAAGGCAATTCTCATGGATTCATCCCACATGTCTTCAGGAAATTCATCACGGGAATCATATAGCACCAGGTACCCAAAATATTTATACAATGCCGTGTACACATTGTAGGAATTGGCACCGCTTCCGTCGGCTCCATACCCCATATCAACCGAGACGCCCGCATCGCTCATCAACTTAGCGACCGCGTTACTATATGCACCATCAAAGTCGATGTGGAGCTTGCCATTCTTATCTTTTACCACGATAGCGCTCTCATCGGGATCGTAGATGTACATATATTCATCCATCATCAAATCCCATTGATAGACTGATTGGCTGAAGTCGACGCTCAAATGCTCTGTCCTGTAGTCATTGGTACCCGCCTCACTGTTATAGTAATTGACATCACAATCATAACCATGCGAGCCTTGACCACGCTTGGGCCATTGCCAGTAGTTCATGACCTGGGTCATGGCTGTAGCCACACAACCCGTAGCGGCATGACCACCATAATACATGTAGGGGTCATTGTTAGACGGGGCCACGGGGCACATGTCATTGTAGGGACGGCCCTGACTCCATTTTGTTGTGAGCAGCGGGGCGACAACATTGTCCAATTCAACCTTCTTGCGCGCTTTCACCTTAGGATTGTCACGCAGGAACTGCATCTGGCGCTGGTACTCGCTGAACCACCACTTGACATTCTCGGGCAAAGCATCGGCATCAAACGATCCGCTCTCGCTATAGCCGGGAATGGGCTGCAACCTGTCATCACCCGACACGACCACGAAACCGCCACCGTCACCACGGTTGAACACATAGTAATCGGTCAAGCCGTCAACAGATTTCGCCTCATGGGCCAATCGCAAGGTATTCCCCGCACCAGCCTTGAACATGGCTTTTCCTGACGACACAAACTGATATGCTATAGATTCAGCCTTGGATAAACCAACAGGTTCGGCCGTTACGGTGAAAAATGCCTGTGCCATCACCGCAACAACCAACAAAGTGAGGAGAGATTTTTTCATAGTCGTAAAGATTGATTAATCGGTTACGTCTTACATGTTCATGCCACCGTCAACCTGGATGACCTGGCCGGTAACATAGGATGACATGTCGCTGGCAAGGAAGGTTGCCACGTTGGCAATGTCCTCGACGGTACCGCCGCGGCGCAGGGGGATGCGCTGACACCACTCCTTGCGCACCTCGTCGCTGAGGGCTTGGGTCATGGCAGTGTCGATAAAGCCGGGAGCGATGGCGTTGGCACGGATGCCGCGGCTACCCATCTCCTGGGCGATGCTCTTAGCCAGAGCGATGAGACCTGCCTTGCTGGCGGCATAGTTGGCCTGTCCTGCGTTGCCGTGCACACCGACAACCGATGCCATGTTGATGATGGAGCCGGCACGCTGGCGCATCATGATGGGCACGAGGGCATGGATGAAGTTGAACGCGCTCTTGAGGTTCACTGCAATAACGGCGTCCCACTGTTGCTCGGTCATGCGCAACATGATACCGTCCTTGGTGATACCGGCATTG
Organism: uncultured Muribaculaceae bacterium; assembly: GCA_905233915.1. GTDB lineage: Bacteria > Bacteroidota > Bacteroidia > Bacteroidales > Muribaculaceae > Sodaliphilus. Next base: position 100,449 of record CAJOFM010000009.1, read on the forward strand.
TTGACCAGGATGTCGATGTGGCCGAAGTCCTCATGGATTTGCTTAACCACAGCCTCGGTCTCTTCAAAGTTGGCAGCGTTGCTGGCGTAACCCTTGGCCTTAACGCCCAGGGCAGCAATTTCCTGCTCGGTCTGCTTGCCGTTATCATCAATAACAAGGTCGGTAAACGCGATATCAGCACCCTCGGCAGCAAACTTCAGGGCGATAGCCTTGCCAATTCCCCTTGCGGCGCCAGTGATGAGTGCCACTTTTCCTTCTAGCATCTTCATAGTTTCTTCTCTTTTTTATTTGTTATGATTTGATAATTAATTGTCAATTAAAAATTGCACGACTTTTTTGCAAAAGCCGTGCAAAGTTAAACATTATTGTCGAGACTGCAAAATCGCAGCCTGCAATCCCTTTTTACCAAGCGAACATGGGATAGTCCTTCATCATCTCGTTAACCTTGCCGCGAACGCTGGCGATTACAGCCTCGTCCTCGGGAGCCTGGAGTACGGTGTCGATGAGCTCGACGATGTCGCCCATCTTGTCCTCCTTGAGGCCACGGGTGGTGATAGCGGGAGTACCCAGACGCAGACCGCTGGTCTGGAAGGCGCTGCGGTCGTCGAAGGGAACCATGTTCTTGTTGACGGTGATGTCGGCAGCGACGAGGGCAGCCTCGGCAACCTTACCGGTCAACTCGGGATACTTGGTGCGCAGGTCAACCAGCATGCAGTGGTTGTCGGTACCGCCCGAGCAGATCTTGTAACCCTTGTCGATGAGGGCCTGAGCCATAGCGGCGGCATTGGTGCGCACCTGGATGGCATAGTCCTTGAACGAGGGTTGGAGAATCTCACCGAAGGCAACAGCCTTAGCGGCAATCACGTGCTCGAGGGGACCGCCCTGAACACCGGGGAAGACGGCGCTGTCGAGCAGCGACGACATCTTGCGGATGACACCCTTCTTGGTGGTCTTACCCCAGGGATTGTCGAAGTCCTTACCCAGCAGAATGATACCGCCACGGGGACCGCGCAGGGTCTTGTGGGTGGTGCTGGTAACGATGTGGGCATACTTCAAGGGGTTGTTCAACAGACCGGCAGCGATCAAGCCAGCGGGATGTGCCATGTCAATCATGAGCAGTGCGCCAACGCTATCGGCAATCTTGCGCATGCGCTCGTAGTCCCACTCGCGGCTGTAGGCGCTGGCACCACCAACGATCAGCTTGGGACGCTCGCGCTGTGCCACCTCTTCCATCTGGTCATAATCCACCAGGTTGGTGTCGGGGGTTACGTTATATTCACAAGCCTCGAACATCAGACCCGAGAAGTTAACGGGGCTACCGTGTGACAGGTGACCGCCATGAGCCAGGTTCAAACCCATGAACTTGTCGCCGGGCTTCAAGCAAGCCATGAACACGGCCATGTTGGCCTGGGCGCCCGAGTGGGGCTGCACGTTGGCATACTCGGCACCAAAGATCTCTTTCAGGCGCTCGATGGCGAGGTTCTCGCTCTCGTCAACGCACTGGCAGCCGCCATAATAGCGGTGGCCAGGATAACCCTCGGCATACTTGTTGGTCAGGCAGCTACCCATAGCCTGCATAACCTGGTCGCTTACGAAGTTCTCACTGGCAATCAGCTCAATACCGTGTTTCTGACGCAGATGTTCGCGCTCGATGATGTCAAAAATCGCTTTGTCTCTTTCCATTTTCAGTTTTTTAGTTCTTTAGTTGTTAGTATTAAAGATATTTAGTCATTTTTTGGCTTCTTGCGTACCGTCCACCCGAAGTGGCCCAACTCCTCGCCCAGCGAGTAATAATGGCCATGGCAGTAGGTAATCAGGTCGGCGGCCTTGAGGTCGAGAGCTCCAGTCTCAGGATCGATGTAGCGGTCATCGGCGATGACGTTCATCACCTCGGCGATAAACATGTCATGGGTGCCCAACCGCATGATGTCGCGCACGCGGCACTCAATGCTCACGGGCGCCTCCTGGATATAGGGAGCTGCTACCGTCTCGCCCTTGACAGGCGAGAGACCCATCTCTCGCCACTTGTCATACTCGCGGCCCGAGCGCACACCGCACCAGTCGGTGGCACGCGCCAACTCACGGTTGGTCAAATTCAGGGTGAAGGCCATGTTGCGCTCCACAATAGCATGGCTGTGCCGCTCAGGTCTGATCGACACATAGCACAACGCAGGATCACTGCAGATAGTACCCGTCCATGCTGCCGTGAAGACGTTATACTCCTCGGGCGACGCCCCACAACTGACCAGCAGTGCGGGCAGCGGGTATATCATGGTTCCTGGTCTCCAGTTCTGTTTCATTCTCTTGTCGCGAATAATGGTGCAAAAGTAGGCATTTTTTCTCTAACACAGGTGTTTTTACAGATTATTTTTCAGCGGTTCCCCGATTGTTAATAACTTTCAAGTCACAGGTGCTTGACGGGACAGGGAAAAAGCATATCTTTGTGGATTGTAAAACATCCTATCAACTGAACCGTGCACATCGTTATTGCAGGAAATATCGGAAGCGGAAAATCCACACTGGCCGAGATGCTTGCCAAGCATTACGGATGGGAGCCATTCATGGAACCTGTGGTGGATAATCCCTACCTGAGCGACTACTACAAGGACATCAAGCGATGGTCGTTTGCCCTCGAGGTGTTCTTCCTCAAACAGCGTTTTAAGGACATCTTGGGCATCAATGCCAGCGACAAGACCATCATCCAGGACCGCAGCATCTTTGAAGGCGTGTATATCTTCACGGCCAACAACCACGACATGGGCAACATGGATGACCGCGACTTTGAGACCTACATGGAACTGTTTGAACAGATGATGACCATCGTGCGCCTGCCCGACCTGATGATTTATCTGCGCTCCAGCGTGCCCCACCTGGTGGACAACATCCAGAAACGCGGGCGCGATTACGAGCAGACGATACCGCTGCAGTACCTGACCAACCTCAACGAGCGTTACGAGGAGTTTGTCATGAACACCTATCAAGGCCGCAAACTCGTCATCGACGTGGACGATATTGACTATAAGAACAACCCCGAGGACTTTGCCGCCATCGTGGACAAAATCGACGCCACCATGTTCGGTATCTTCGGCCCGTTGGACTAGACAGTTAACAGTTAACAGTTAATAGTTAATAGTTAACAGTTAATAGTGAACAGTTGGAAAACGACTAAAGACTAAGGACTAACCACTAACAACTAAAGATATGCATATAGCAGTAGCAGGAAACATCGGCAGCGGCAAGACCACCTTGACAAAGCTGCTTGCCAAGCACTACGGATGGAGCCCACGCTTTGAGCCCGTGGACAACAACCCTTATCTGGAGGACTTCTACGCCGACATGTCGCGCTGGTCATTCAACCTGCAGATTTACTTCTTGAACAAGCGTTTCAAGGAAGTGGTGGAGATCTCCAAAAGCGACATCGACATCATCCAGGACCGCACCATCTATGAGGATGCTTGCATCTTCGCTCCCAACCTGCACGGCCAGGGCCACATGAGCGACCGCGACTTCAACAACTACAAGGACCTGTTTGAGCTGATGATGTCGCTGGTCAAGATGCCCGACCTGATGATTTACATCCGCTCGACCATTCCTAACCTGGTGCAGCAGATCCAGAAACGTGGTCGTGAATACGAGCAGACGATGCGCCTCGATTACCTGGAGGGCTTGAACAAGCGCTACGAGGACTGGATTGCCGACTACAAGGGCAACCTGGTCATCATCAACGGCGACGAGATTAAATTCGGCGACCGTCCCGAGGATTTCCAACTGGTGTGTGACAAGATTGACGCCAACCTCTTCGGTATCTTCTCCCCCTTCAACCAGAAGTGATTCTTGACCTGAAGCGGTCTGTTTTCAGCAGGTTTTTCTTATTTCTTTTTAAATAGTTACCGATAGCTACAATAATTTGTGGTACTTTTGCCGCATGTTTTGTAAGCGCATCGGTTGGCTATGGCTATTGTTGCTGATATCGGTTTCCATGCCGGTGTCGGCACAGGTGAGCATTGACCTGTATCGTGACGACGGTTCACGATACGTGTGCTCGACGCAAGAGGTGATGTATGACGACTTCTTCCATGCAGCCCGTTTTGCTGTGGCTGCGACAGCCGACGCCAACGGGCTGGTGAGTTTCTCACTTGAAGTGACCTATGATGAGGGCCTGTTGAAAGTTGTCAAGGGTGACAGCCTCACACTGATGCTGCGTGGCGGTGACCGCATCGTCCTCACCACTGACCGCGACGTGACCCGTGCCGACATTGTCAAACGCCACTACCTCACCTACAATGACTACTATGTGACCTGCCACTACCAGATGAGCACCTATGACATCCAACGCATCTCCCGCAACCGCATAACGAAGCTGAAAGCAAGCACTCAGAATGCCGACTTTGACCGCAAGCTGGATAAGTTCCAGGACCGGTTCCGGCGACAGTTCACAGCGGTTTACCGCTACCTGATGGAGCCCAAGAATTAAAATCAAGAGCAGCCTGCTTAATGTAGCATGGCTGCTCTTGATTTATATCGCTTATTTTTTTGTTTCAGATTACTTGATGCGGAGCACTTGTCCGTCCTTAATCTTATTGTCGGTCATGCCGTTCAACTTCTTGAGCTGATTCACAGTCATGCCGTGGCTCGAGGCAATCTTGCCCAGGTTATCACCCTTGCGCACCTGGTAGGTGGAGCGGCTGTTCTTACGACCTTCCTTGGTGGACTTGCGGGTGCTGGCAACAACCTGTTCTTTCTCCTTCTTGTTGTTACGGCTCTTGGTGGCCGTCTCGGCAGGCTGTTCGCTGGATTTCTTGGCTGCAGCATAACGCTTGCTGGGAGCATAGTCGCGAGCCTTGGTGTAGGTGCTCTTAGAGAAGGTATAGCTGTCGGTGTGGGTGCAACGGTTACCGAAGTCAAAGATAGCCTCAGGGTTGATTGCATAGCCCATGAAGCGGGTCTCGAAGTGCAGGTGGGGACCCGTGCTGCGTCCCGTGTTACCGCTCAATGCGATGGGCTGACCTGCCTTGACATACTGGTCGGGCTTCACGAGGAAGCGTGAGAGGTGACCATAAACGGTCTCCAGACCATTCTCGTGACGCACGATCACATAGAAGCCGTAGCCACCACGCTCATAGCGGGTCAGGCGCACGCGGCCCGAAAATGCCGAGTAAACAGTGTCGCCCACTGCCGAACGCAGGTCCACACCCTTGTGCGAGCGTCCGAACTGGGGACGATAACCATAATGGGAAGTCACGTAGTTACCCTTGATGGGCATCACATAGTGACACACGTCAAGCACCTTGGTGTTAGGCACGTTGGCATCCTTATAGCAGTTAACGAGATCGCTGTCCCAGCCCTCGGTGTAAATATCGGGCTCGGGCTCACATTCTTCATAAAGGTCGGCAGCATACTTTTGTGCCTCCTGAACTTTAATCTGATCGTTGATGCGGTTCTGCTTCGCCAGCAGGTTGCTGTGCATCTTGTTGTAATTTGACGCCGATTGCAGATTCTGGGCGGATAACCCAAGCGCAAGGAACGTCATCGCCGCCAAGGCGAAATATAATCTTTTACTTATATTCATTTTGTGATTATTTTCTGACTTAGTTCGTTTTTAAGAACGCACAAAGTTAACCATTTATTTTGTACCAAGGGCCAATAAGAGTGCTAAAAAGTGTAAAGTTTGGTTTCAAATTCTAAACGCGGCAATACAAAGCACTAATTATCAGTCAAGTAAAAAATTCACAAATGCAAACTATTTTGTTTTCAAAATAGCTGTACAACTCACTTGATCAAACGCTTGACAGCGGCACGTGAACCGTCGCCATAGGTGGTCACCTCAATGTTCACACCGTCCTGGGGCTTATCGCTGACCACACCAGCCGGCGTGATGTAATAGACGCTAACGGCCTCCTTACCAGCCATGAGTTCCTCGACCGATGCCTCGTCAAGAACCTGCAAGGGATAGATGGTATAGTTGGTGTAGTAATCGGCATCGGTGGCACTGATTCTCCTTATGCTCTTGGGATTCACATCGTTCTCATCCCACATTTCATCGAGCTTGAAGATAGACAACAGACCATAGTGGAAGCCCTCGTGCTCGGCCATGCGGGCCTCAAGACCAGGAGCATAGTCAAAGCTGAGTTTCACAATCACAGAATCATTCTCGCTGCACAAGCAGGGCTGGCCGTCCTTGTAGAAGAAGTAACCATCGGCACGACCCAGCTCATTGCCCAACGCAGCCAAGTAATCGTTATCCAAATCATAGGAGAACACCGTGAGTTCGGGGTACACAGCATCAGCAGCCTCAACAGGTGTGGCATTGAGAATCAAGCTGGGATTATGGGCACGACCATCCAGCACACCCTTGACTGAACCCGGCTCGAGCACAAGCTGTTGAGCCAAAGCATCGAACATTTCCTCGTTACCCGAGCAATCAAGGGCAATCCAGTCGGGATACCAGTCCATCCACTCGGCGTAGCCCCAATCAGCATAGGTGTCATAGTAAATCTGAGTGACATTGTCGGTCACATAGACCAGTTTTCCATCCTCAGCATCGGACACGGCTGCGACATACAGCGTGTCGTTCAACTTGTACTGAGCGCCGTTCTCTCCCTCGTAGAGGACTTTCCACAGACGTGTTCCCGGGTCATTGGTGATGGTGATGGGATAAAGCTCCATCACACCATTATAGATGGTGACCATGCCCTCGATGGAATAGAGCTCGGTAGGATCCACCTCGGGGTAATCGATGCCGAACTTGTTGAAGCCTGTCATCGACGCCTCGACAGTGGCACCCTCATCATCGGTTTCGGAGCACGAAATCATGAACATTCCATTCTCGCCAATCTCACTCAGATGCACGCCCTCAAAGAAGACCTTATAGTTCTCCCATCCCTCATTGGGGTCGGCGACATAGCTCATGTAACCCGTGCAGTCAAATGCCGAGTAATAGTCCTCGTCGAGGATATTTTTGGCATTGGCAAAATGAGCAGGGTCCCCTATCTCAACCAGGCCCTTATAGGTTTTCTTCACACCCGTCCAACCGGCGGGGATAACGGCTCCCATGGGATACTCTTTACCCGTGTCTCCATAGATGAGACCCGCCAGGGCATTGCCCTCACGGTCGAGCTGCATCACCCACAAGAATTCGTTCCACTGGTAGTTGACATATACATCGGTAGTGAATTGGAATTCTGTTCCGGAAACGAGATCTGCTATGTGGTTAAGAGAGTCCACTTTGGTAATGTTGGGGTCAATGGGATCCTCGGGGTCGGGATCAACAGGGGCCTCGCCATCGGTAGTCACCACGATGCTTGCCACCTGAGCATTCTTGCTGCCCACATGGGTCAAGGTCACCGATGATGCGCTACCCGTCCAAGTGCCCACCATGCCGTTCACCGCATAGTCACCCACGTCGGCAATGAGGTCAAAGTTTGACGCGTTGGCCGCGTTGACGGTGATGCCGGTGATGCCACCCTCGGCCACCGACAGCGTGATTGAGCCGCCAACGTAGATGCGGAGCGTGAAACTGCCCTGTGAATTCCAGATGCGCGTCTCGGTGGAGCCATCGGCTGCCGACAGCGTCACGCCGTCAACAGTCACAGCGCCAGCCTGCACCAGATTGGTTCCTGCGCTCTGTTCGGGAACTGCATATCCCATAGCGGTAATACCCTCGGGAGTCGAGAAATCAAAGGTCACTACAGCTGCCTGTAAAGCAAAAAAGGAGGCCATCGAGGCCAACAAAATCATTGAGAAAAAACGCTTCATTTGCACATTAATTTTTATAGGGTACAAAATTACTGCCAACTCCCGATACAAACACAACAAAGGCCCGAAAAAAGTTATCAACAACCATAACTTTCCCCAGGCCTCGCGTTGAATATTTTTCTACAGTCTACTTGGTGAACAAGATGCCTGAAATGCTTGGATAGACAACTGAATCGTTATGAATTGACAGGCTGAAGTAATCAACGACCAAAGCCGCGCTGCCGTTATCAAGGATCAACGGTTCGACACGCTCTTTATGATTGCGGTCAGCATCCCTTTCGGCAAACTGGTTGACAGTCACTTCAAAGCGATATTTCTTAACATCGTCAACGGCTCGGGAAACCGCATCAAGCACCAAGAGGTTACCGCGCTGCTCAACAAGCACAACATCATCAACCTTTTCCATGTGTGAATAGCCCTGGGGCACGCTGACGCTCGTGAGCAGGCTATTCTTATTATTATAGTATTGCAAATCACTGCCAGTCTCACCTTCCTCGGCAATTCCACGCTTCTTGTCAAGAGTGCCGACTATGGCATCCTTGCCGACCAAGCCACGCGTACTGTCGTACCCATAGTTTATCTGCAGATAATGCAGTTTAGCATCAATGGACTTGGTAATCTCTCCGTCTGCCGACTTGAGCCATTCTTCATACTGTGCACCCGTAAGTGGCAACTGCTTCATTCCCGAAGCAACTAAGGCCTCCCGCGCTTCGCCCAACAAGCGGCGCTCGGTCACGTTGGGAATGCTCCAGGGACCCACCGAGATGAGGAAGAGCACGACGGCAAACGATGCGGGCACCCACCAGATGCGCTTGTTGCGGCACAGCAACAGACCGATGCACACCACATAGCACCACAGGTTGAAAACAACTACATAGAGGCGACTCACCGTGATGCCATAGTCACTCAAGCGGCGGCCGATTGCCACCGACATCAACACCAGCAACGGTAGCATGGCCAGCGGCAGCAAGCGAGTCAGCGTCTTGAAGAACGAATTGGCCTGCTCATGCTGAACGGGGAAAGTGATGAAAATCAAAATGACCATACCCAGCATGCTGGCCGACACCAAGTAGCACACCCAGCCCACAGGCAGCTGCCAGGTGAGCAGGATCTTGGCGGCATAGACGTAGAGTGTGGCCATGTAGAGTAGCAATAAGGGAATAAACAGGTATTGCACCACGCCCTTGATAAAACCGATGTAGGGTGCGACATAGTGGATGCGCTTCTGCTCACCCTTGGGAATCTGACTCATTGCCAACAACGGCGCCAGCAGTAACATGCAGAACGTGGGTATGTAAGGGAACCAGCTATTGACTTTCATGCCAAACAGCCAGTCCAGTGACTGCACAAACAGGACAATGCCCAGCGTGAGGATACCACCTACCACAACACCCGACATCAGGGCGACTATCATGCGCTGTGAAAAGTTCCAGAAGGGTACATCATCTCCCTTACGGCAAAAACACAGCAGGAACAACGACAGCACCATCGTGACCACAGTGGCACTCACGGCGATCAACTGCTGCATTGAGAAGCGCTCAAACTGGGTCAGATATAGCGACACTCCCAGCCACATGGCATGCACAAGCACCTGGGTAATGATAGCTACAGCCCGATGCTTGAAGTCCTCGGTAAGCAGCTGGAGCGATACAGCCAGCAGCGAACCAGTAGCAGGATAAAAAATGAAGAAAAAGTTCCATTTCTCGTCAGCGGACTTGCCATCTCCATGGATAAGAAACATCACGTATCCCGTGAGGAATACAAGCAGCAGCACTGCCCATGGAAATCGGCGGCATGCACCACCCAGCTGCGCCAACCAATCGGAGAATGAAAAGCTTTTTAGAGATACCATAGTTCTTCCATTAATAATCGATTATATTTATATAACGTCAAAGAATTGAATATATTGTCAATTATAATAGGCAAGATTGGCCATCAAGCATGCGCCAATAATCACGTTAGAGACATGCATCCGACTTGCATAAGTGCCAAAAAATTTGCCCACCTTGACAATTCATAGTACTTTTGTACTCTCTAAAACAGTATGGCGGCTTGTCGCTCGTTAACATTTCATGGTTGCGAGAGGAAAGTCCGGGCAACACAGAGCATCACATTTCTTAACGGGAAGCTACGGGTGACCGTAGGGTTAAGGTGACAGAAAACTACCGCCGCAACCTCACGTGTGAGGCATGCGGTAAGGGTGAAAAGGCGGGGTAAGAGCCCACCGGGCGCTGTGGCGACACAGCGCGCCGCACTACCTGTGAGTTGCAAGTTCATGTATACCGGCATCTAAGGGCTGCTCGTCCATTGTCGGGGGGTAGAACGCTATACCGTCGCAGCAATGCGTCGGACAGATAAATGACAAGCACCTGCCACCAGTTGGCAGGCACATAACCCGGCTTACAGCCATACTGTCTTTTTTATATATTGCAGTAACAAGTGTGTCTTTCATATATTGAAACAAGAGCAAAAGGATTATGGCACGAAAAGAAGAATTAGCGCGCAAGTGGGAACGCACGCTGGATTACCTGTTCAACCAGCGACCGGCTTTTGAGCGGGAGGGAGCATCAGGGTACAAGCCTGGACTTGACACGAGCATCGCCCTCGACAAGGCCTACCATGAGCCGCACCGACGTTACCGCACCATCCACATCGCGGGAACCAACGGCAAAGGCTCCACGGCCCACCTGCTGGCAGCTTGCCTGCAGCAATGCGGCTACCGCGTCGGACTTTTCACATCGCCACACTTGGTAGATTTCAGGGAGCGCATCCGGGTCAACGGCAAGAAGATCAGCCGCAACTTTGTGATGAAATGGGTTGCCGGCTACCATAAAAAAAACCTTGACCATCTCCAGCCCTCATTCTTTGAATTGGTATCGACCATGGCCTTTGACTATTTCGCCTGGCGCAATGTCAACGTGGCCGTCATCGAGACCGGATTGGGCGGCAGGCTTGACAGTAGCAACATCATCACGCCAGACCTGAGCATCATCACAAACATCGGCTTGGAGCACCAGCAGTTTCTGGGCAATACCGTTGAACAGATTGCCATGGAGAAAGCCGGCATCATCAAGCATGGCGTGCCTGTAGTGATTGGCCATGCCGAGGGTTCGGTGAGGGAAGTGTTTGAAAACGAGGCCAAACGCCTTTACTCCGAAATCATATTCTCGCAGGACAATCCTCAAGTGACCAAGGCCAATTACAGCAACGGCATGCTGCGGCTCGAGACCGCCAGCTACGGCACCATCGACTGCGAGCTCACAGGCAGCTACCAGATAGAGAATGCCAACACCGTGCTTGTTGCCCTGAATACACTCGAGCAGCTCAACTACAGGATTCAGACTCCAGCCGTGAAAGACGCATTCGCCCACGTCATTGAGTACACCGGGCTGATGGGACGCTGGATGAAACTCGGCACTAAACCGTTGACAATATGTGACTCGGCTCACAATCCATCGGGAATGCAAGAGGTCTTAAAACAAATCAAGCGCGAGAAATTTGACAAGCTGCACATGGTGCTTGGATTCATGGCCGATAAGGACGTTGAAACCATGCTCAACATCCTTCCCAAGAGTGCCAACTTCTATTTTACCCAAGCCGGCAACTCGCGCAGCATGAAGGTGGAAACGCTGCAGAAACTTGCAGCCAAAATAGGCTATAGTGGCGAACGATATGACCATGTGGGCGAGGCTCTGGAAGCAGCCCGCAGCCAGGCCGGCGAGAATGACCTCGTCTATGTGGGTGGCAGCATGTATGTGCTTGCGGAACTGCTCAAGACTTTGGGATACGGCGACCAGGGCGACATTTAACCGTCACCCATCCAGCATCAATGTGTCGCCATCTATTTAACGGCACATTTTGGGATTATTCCCGCTATTATCAATCAGTTTTTATCGGGCATCAGGCCGATTAACGCTTCGGGCGCGAGACTCTTCACGCCCGCGCGCGTTATGCGTGTTCTTAGCATACATAGAGACCCTGCCATGTCAGCATGACAACGGCAAAATGTCATTAATTGTTATAACCAGGGCCTTCAATGTAAAACTAATTAAAAACTCGCGGTTTGGCTATTAATTAAGTTTAAAAACATTGGCACAACTATTGCCATTGTCATTTTTAGTTGTACATTTGGCACACAATTTGAAAAGTTAAATTTAACAATTAGAAAATTTAAAAACAACAATAAATTAACACTAAAAGACACATGAAAAAGAATTTGAAATTAGCGATTATGCTCGTGGCAGCCTCCATCCTGGGTTCGGCTGCAACCATGATGGCAACTAGCGAACTGCAAAAGAAAGGTGTCATCACCGACACTTATGTGTTGACTAAGGAAAGCAAAACGACCAGCGATGGTTTTGTACAAACATCGTCACGTCCCGTTGACTTCAGCCGTGACTTTACCGACGTGGCCGAGAATACTATCAACTGCGTGGTGAGCATCAAGAGTTACGCCACCCCGCAGCAGAGCATGTACCAAGGTGATTTCTTTGACCCGTTTGAGTTCTTCTTTGGACCCGGCTTTGGCCAGGGACAGCGTCAACGCCAACAGCAACAGCAGCCCAAGAAGAGCGAGCCCCAGCCCCGTGGCATGGGTTCGGGCGTTATCATCAGTGCCGATGGCTACATTGTTACCAACAACCACGTGATTGACGGTGCCGAGAAACTCGAGGTTACCCTCAACGACAACCGCCAGTTCAACGCCACCGTCGTGGGTACCGATGAGAAGACCGACATCGCTCTGATTAAGATCAACGCCAAGGACCTGCACGCCATCACATTCGGCAACAGTGACGCTGTCAAGGTGGGCCAGTGGTGTGTCGCCGTGGGTAACCCCTTCGGTTTCAACTCTACCGTTACCGCCGGTATCATCAGCGCCAAGGCCCGTGGCTTGAGCGAGAGCAACAGCGCCAACGGCGGCATCAAGGCGTTCATCCAGCACGACGCGGCCGTTAACCCCGGCAACTCGGGAGGCGCCCTGGTAAACACTGCTGGTGAACTCATCGGCATCAACACGATGATCTATTCCCAAACGGGTAACTACAGCGGCTGCTCGTTCGCCGTCCCCAGCAACACGGTCAAGAAGGTCATCACCGACATCAAGCAGTACGGAACCGTGCAGCGCGCAGTGCTGGGCATCCAATACACCGAGTTGACCGCCGAGAAGGCTAAGGAAGAGAAGATTACCGCCACCAACGAGGGTATCTACGTTGCCAAGGTCACCGACCGTGGCGCCGCCAAGGAAGCCGGCATCCAGGAGGGCGACGTGATTGTCAAGCTGAATGGCGCACGCGTGAAAGATAGCGGCGAGATGCAGGAGGAAATGAACAAGCTGCGTCCTGGCGACAAGGCCGAGGTAGAGTACTACCGCGACAACAAGCTCAGGCACACCACCGTCACCTTCAAGAACGACCAGGGCAACACCAAGATGACCAAGCAGAGCGACGTCATGTCACTGGGTTGCGCCTTCACCGAGCTGAGCAAGGAGGACAAGGAAGACCTGGCCATCAGCAAGGGCCTAAAGGTTGTGGGCGTGAAGGCTGGCAAGTTCAAGAACGCCGGTATCCGTGACGGCTTCATCATCACCGACATCAACAACATCCCTGTTGACTCGCGCGATGATGTAGAGAACATCTACAACCAGATTATGCGCAGCAGCGACAGCGACAAGGTGATGTTCATCACCGGCTTCTACCCCACCGGCAAGAAGGTTTACTATGCCGTTGACCTGAGCGACGAGGAAGACTGACATACGCACTAAATAAATGAACGTCATGGCGGTGGTGACAAATTGTCACTACCGCCATGTTTATTGGCCTACAGACACTTAGATTTTCATGCCAAAAAAGTCGGCACGATTTTTGCAGTTTTTCTTGCATTATCAGAATAATTGTCGTATCTTTGCACGCTTAAACTCTACACACGTTAGATGAGACAACTTAAAATTACAAAATCCATTACTAATCGCGAGAGCGCGTCCCTCGACAAATACCTTCAGGAAATCGGCCGTAAGGAACTCATTACGGTTGATGAGGAAGTCGAGTTGGCACAACGCATCCGCCAAGGCGACCAAGCAGCACTTGACAAACTTGTCAACGCCAACTTGCGCTTTGTCGTTTCTGTCGCAAAACAGTATCAGAACCAGGGATTGAGTCTTCCCGACTTGATCGACGAGGGCAATCTGGGCCTCATCAAGGCAGCGCAGAAATTCGACGAGACGCGTGGTTTCAAGTTCATCTCCTATGCTGTGTGGTGGATCCGTCAATCCATCCTGCAAGCCCTGGCCGAGCAATCGCGCATTGTCAGGCTGCCTCTCAACCAGGTGGGCTCGATCAACAAGATCAGCAAGGCCCAATCCAGGTTTGAGCAGGAACATGAACGCCGCCCCTCGGCCGAAGAACTCGCCGAGAAACTCGACATCCCCGTTGACAAGATCAGCGACACGATGAAGGTTTCGGGCCGCCATGTCTCGGTTGACGCCCCCTTTGTTGAGGGTGAAGACAACAGCCTGCTTGACGTCCTGCCAAACAATGATTCACCCATGGCCGACTCGACCCTGAACCAGGAGTCGCTGGCCAAGGAAGTGAACCGCGCCCTGGACCAGCTGAGTCCGCGCGAGAGGGACATCCTCAAGATGTTCTTTGGCATCGGATGTCAAGAAATGACACTCGAGGAAATTGGCGCCAAGTTTGACTTGACACGCGAGCGTGTACGTCAAATCAAGGAGAAGGCCATCCGCCGCCTGAAAGGCCAAAAGAGCAAACTGCTCAAGGCTTATTTGGGCTAAAACATTTCATGCTAGCAAAATCATCAGGCTGCCTCACAAGGGCAGCTTTTTTTGTGCCTAAATGCGCCAATTATTGACATTTTAGGGCAAAAACGGGACTATTGTTTGTCAGTTTGAAAAAAATTCTATACTTTTACACTTTGTTTTACAATCAAAGATTTATTAGCGGCAAATTTAATTACATCAATAAACAATTAAACACAAGTAAAAAATGAAAAAGCTTTTCACAATCGTATGCGCGCTCATGCTGGGCATGGGTATCGCACAAGCACAGGTGCATCAGGGTGAGACCGCTGTTGGTGCCAACCTGGTTTATGGCAGTGAAATCGAGAGCATGGGTTTGGGCGCACGCTTCCAGTATGGTATTCTGGACCAGCTGCGTGCCGAAGTAGGCTTTAACGGCTTCTTCCAGCATAACCATCTGTCATGGTGGGATGTGAACTTGAATGCCCACTATCTGGTAGGCCTGAAGAATGACCAACTCTACATCTACCCGTTGGCAGGTCTCAACTACACCATGGTTGACTACAAGGGCGACCTCAACGGTAAAGGCGAGGAGAATCACGTTGGCCTGAACGTGGGTGCCGGTGTGGAATATGAGATCAACGAGCACTTCGGCGTTAACCTGGAGTATCGTCACACTATCATCCGCAAGGTGGACCAGGGCGTTATCGGCATGGGCGTCAACTACAAGTTCTAAGACATCATTATTCCTATATACAATCAGGGCACCCCATCGTTGGGGTGCCCTGATTTGTTTTATCTTTTATTGAATTGTTGCCATTACTCCATGGGCTGCAGCTTGTCGATAGCACCTGAAACGAGCGACGACATGCTGCTGTCATCGCTATCTTCGTTGCCGAAGGCGTCACCCGTCTTGATGGAGCACAGGGAGCGCAGCAGCTCGAGTGTGGCGTTAGCCTTGCTATCGCTGGTGTAGAAATGACCCTTGCCGTTGAAAATGTCCTGAAGGCCAAAGTCAAAGTAGCCGTTCACGCTGTCGTTGTGGGTCTGAGCAAAGATGCCAATCTGAGTGCCGTTGAAGAAGTCACGCACAGGCTGCATCTCGTAGGCATAGCCCTCAGTCTGCTCGTAATCGAGCATCTTCATGTACAGGATACCGTCAACCACACCAATGCGTATCATCTTGTTCTCATACTGGTAGATGTACTCGCCCTCGTAGATTTCCGGGGCTTGGCCCATCGAGTTGGCAAAGGCGCTGATCTTGGCTACCACACCATCGGGATCGGTCGAACGGGTAGCCAGCACCATGTTCCATTCGCCCTCGAGGTGCGGGTCGCGCGCCAGTCCAATGGTGAACGGGCCGTCAACGGTGGCCAGGATGCTGGCCAAGTCGATACGCCCGATATAAGGTATTTTGCCGAACATGCCCAGCAGTTGCTGGATCTGCTTGAGACGCACAAAGTTCTCACCCTTAACACTCAAGGTAAAGATATAATCCATCGAGTTGGGAATGGCCTTGAGGACATCGCCGCTGGGAGCTCCTAACGTGGAGTTGAGCAGATGGGCATACTCACTGCCGTCAGCAGCGAGGATGCGGGTATCCATGTTCACACCTTCCTTGTCCATTTCGATGCTGCACGTGATGGCATCAATGTCACTCTCAGTAAAAATCTCGATGAGCGGCATCTTGCGGGACAGTTCACGATAAACCTCGCTCTTGCCCAAAATGGTTTTCAAGCCCTTGCCCTGCAGCCAGGCGTTGATGGCTGCATCATCGTTGTGCAGCACCTCCTTGACTGTTTTGTTCTCGATGATGCTGGTGGAGGTCTTGGCAAGAATGCCCTTAGCGGCACGGGCGGCGCGGTTCACGTCCATCGCCTTGTTCACTGTGCCCACAAGCAGTACCTTACCGTCGATGGCATACAGGTTGTCTCCCACATACATGCAGTCCAAGCCCTCGACTTTCTCAAAATCCCCACCGGCGCGCATCGCCAAAGTCTTGCGGGCCTTATCGGGCTCGTCAAGCGAAGCGAGAATCACACGGCCAAAGGTCTTCACCGTATAGAACAAGTAAGCCTTGTCCCCGGTTTCAAGTCCCAGCTGCGGTAGGTCACTCAACAGCACACACAGCGGCGATGAGTCATTATCGTCGATAGCCTGTTGTAACGATGCGGGCAACACTATCTTGCCGTCATCGATCATTCCCGCCTGCTTCAGGATTTCCTGCACATCGATACTCACCACACCAGTGGCATCGGCGGGCACCATTTTCTCTAGATTGTTTTCGCTACATGCGGCCATCAGCAGCACCATTGCTGCGATTGCCAAGCCCTTTAAGCATCTCATGAGCATTCTTGTCACTTCGAAAAAAACAAATTACTTCAACTGTTAAACACGGCGCCGGCAAGCAACTGCCCACACGCACCGCAAAATTACTACAACTTTATGATATAGAGCAATAAAAAAACGCATCTTTTTCCATCCCCCCTCATCAAATCGACTATGGCCCAACAAGAGATGCAAAAAGCTGTTTTCACCAATAATGATAGTCTGCAATTATTTTATCGTCGGAGTATTGCACAATTCAGAAAAAGGCACTAAATTTGAGCATCCAAACTAACCTATCATTAAACTATAACCATCAAGGCATACATATAATGTGCCGGCATAACTAAAGGAGGAAAAGATTATGAATGACATTTCGGACATCCTGCGTGAATTGCTCGATCGTTTCAGCAACACGCCAGAGCTCGACGAGGAGTTTGAGCGCATGCGTCGCGAGGACCCGGAGTTCGACAATGAATACTCTTTATGGTGCGAGGAGAGTGGCTATTCCGTCAAGGACGGCTACCGCGACTACATCAACGAGATCATCGAGTCACAAGACTCATTCTGGGACAATTACCACGAGTATGGTAACAACATTTAATGAATCTTTTATCACCAAGAAAAATTATATTTCACTAGCTTATTAGATGTCTCAATCTACCAAGAATCGCAGCCTTGCTGCCGAATGGGACCCACAGGATGGTGTTCTCATAGCTTGGCCTCACGCCGGCACCGACTGGGCATATATGCTCGACGAGGTGACGGCTTGCTATATAGAGATGGCACATGCCATCCTGCAGGATGACGAGCAACTGGTCATTGTCGCACCCAACGGTGATGAGGTGCGTAATGCCCTGGGCAATGATGTGGACTGGAAACGCGTCACTATCGTCGAGTTGCCCACCAACGACACCTGGGTGCGCGACTATGGCCCTATCACCGTTCAACACGATGAGAAGATGGCACTTGCCGACTTCACCTTCAACGCATGGGGCATGAAGTTTGCCGCCGATTGCGATAATCTCGTCACCTCACGCCTCAATGAACAAGGCATTTTCAAGTTACCGATCATTAACTGCCGTGACTTGGTGCTTGAGGGAGGCGCCATCGAGACAGACGGAGCCGGCACGGTAATGACCACCACATGCTGCTTGACCGCTCCTAACCGTAATGACGCGCTCACAGGCGGGCAACTCGAAGCAGAGCTGCTGCACAGACTGGGTTGCGACAAGATGGTGTGGGTGGACCATGGTGGATTGACGGGCGATGACACCGATGGCCACATAGACACGTTGGCTCGATTTGCCCCAGGCGGCATTATCCTTTACACGGGATGTGACGACCCTGAAGACGAGCAATACGAGCCGCTGATGATGATGGAGGAAGACCTGAAACGTCTTACCGACGCCAATGGCAATCCTTACCGTCTGATCAGGCTTCCACAGCCCGACGCCATCTACGATGAGATTTCCCGTCTGCCGGCCACTTATGCCAATTTCCTTGTGACAAACCATCAGGTACTGGTGCCCGTGTACGGCCAGCCCGCCAATGACATCAGGGCCTGTGAACTTATTGGTCAAGCCTTCCCAGGGCGCAACGTGGTCGCAATCGACTGCCGTGCACTCATCTGCCAGCACGGCTCACTGCACTGCGCCACCATGCAACTGCCCAAAGGCTCATTGAAATAGCTATTATCATCCATTAACTATAAACTCAATGAAAGTAGGAATTATTCAACAACGCAATACCAGCGACGTCAAGGCCAACCGCCAGTCGCTCATCAATAAAATCAAGCAACTCGCAACCATGGGAGCCGAACTCGTCGTCTTGCCCGAGTTGCACGATTCACTCTACTTCTGCCAAGTCGAGAGTGTGGACAACTTTGACCTGGCAGTTGAAATACCAGGCAGTGAAACTGCAGAATACGCTGCAGTGGCTCGTGAATGCGGCATTGTTCTCGTCACCTCGATGTTCGAGAAGCGGTCAACTGGGCTTTACCATAACACAGCGGTGGTCTATGACACCGATGGCAGCGTGGCAGGCCAGTACCGCAAGATGCACATCCCTGATGATCCCGCCTACTACGAGAAATTCTACTTCACCCCCGGCGATCAAGGCTTCATCCCCATCGAGACGTCACTAGGCAAGTTGGGCGTGATGGTGTGCTGGGACCAGTGGTACCCTGAGGGAGCCCGACTGATGGCGATGCGCGGCGCTGAGTTGCTAATCTACCCCACTGCCATCGGCTATGAGAGCAGCGACACACCCGAAGAGCAGGAGCGACAGCGCGAGGCATGGACAACCGTACAGCGCGGACATGCCGTGGCAAACGGCTTGCCTGTCATCACCGTGAACCGTGTGGGCCACGAACCTGACCCATCAGGTCAGACCAACGGCATCCAGTTCTGGGGCAGCAGTTTTGTCGCCGGTCCACAAGGAGAACTCCTTTACCGGGCACCCAAGGATAGCGAGGATCTGCAGATAATTGACATCGATATGGAACGCAGCGAGCAGGTAAGACGCTGGTGGCCGTTCCTGCGTGACCGCCGCATCGATTACTATGGCGGACTCGAAAAACGCTTTCTTGACTGACAAGTAAAGAGACACGAATTACGCGAATTCGACGAATGCAATTATTCGTTAAATTCGCGTAATTTGTAGCTTTAATACAAATGGCGGTTAGGCCTGACCTTCGTCCTTGGGGCCAAAAGCGTTCTTCAAGAAATCCTGAACCTTGTCCATCACGCCCTCGGCAGCCTTACCTGCATCATCGAGTGCTTCCTTTGCCTTGTCAAGCACGTTCTCCTCGCCTTCCTTGGGCTCAAAGGCTTCCTTAGCTTTCTGACTCAAGTCCTGAGCGACCTCGGTTGCGGCTGCTGTACCTTGCTCCGCAAAGTCTTTGGCCTTATCCATCATCTCGCCTGCGGCAGCAGCGCCCTCGCCAAACATCTCCTTGGCCTTGTCCAGCAAACTCGGTTCGCCTTCCTTGGTTTCAAACATTGCCTTGGCTTTCTGCAGGAAATCCTCACTCATCTCACCAGCAGCGGTTGTACCCTTGTCGAGCATTTCCTTGAGCTGATCGAGCATGCCAGGCTCACCTTCCTTACCATCAAACATTTCTTTAGCCTTCTCGAAGATACTGGGGTCACCCTCCTTGCCTTCTAACAGACCTTTCAGCTTGTCAAATATGCCGGCACTGTCATTAGCGGCCTCACCGAACATATTCTTCAGTTCGTCAAAGATGTTGCCACCCTCATTTTTCATCTCGTTGGCAGCCTGCTCAGCATTCTTCATTTCTTCATCCATGATAATCCTGTATTATTGTAATAGTTGTCGCCTACTTCCTTTAGAGCGTTTCGGCTTTCTCTGCCCCAAAGTTACAAATTATTTATAAACGAGCAATTATTTTGACACAATTATTAAAAAATACGAGAGGCGACATCATTGCTGACATCACCTCTCTTTAGTACTCATATACAAAAAACGAGGGAGCCGCTGTTTGACCAGTGACTCCCTCTTAAGGGGCGGTTACCTGCGCCTTCCCATGTCGCCGACCATCGGCGCGGTGACGCTTAGGGCTCTGTGACAGGAACGGGAAGCGCGTGGGATCATCACCACATGAGCGGCAACGGACGCAGACATATACAAAAAACGAGGGAGCCGCTGTTTGACCAGTGACTCCCTCTTAAGGGGCGGTTACCTACTCTCCCACTTTCGCAGTACCATCGGCGTGGTGAGGCTTAACTTCTCTGTTCGGAATGGGAAGAGGTGGGACCCTCAC
>CAJOFM010000010.1 GCA_905233915.1 uncultured Muribaculaceae bacterium
GACATCTTCGGGATGATCACCCGCAAAGACGTCGATGCAGGCGACATCTTCTTCGATGCGGTGCTGCAGGACACCAACTTCTTCAAGCGAGGTGCCGTCGTGATCACCGGCATCACGCAGGAATCAGTCAAGGTGCAGTTCCTGGAGAAACGCAGTTACCAGAACTTCTTCCCACGCTTCGATGAGACCTACATCGACGAGCTCGACCTGGGCAAGTGGCCCAGCATCTACCCCGACAATTCGCCTACCGGCGGCGGGGCCCAGCCAAGACCCGGGGAAGAAGTGTCCTACGCCTCTCCGGCGCAGCTCTGGGGCAGGACGGAGGACTACACCGCCTTGCCGTGGGTCAACAACTCCAGCGGCAACCTGCAGAATTTTATGTATAGGAAGACGAAAAAATCGTTTTGCTCTCTCGCTGTGCTCGGGCAAGATAGGCTGCACATTGGAATCATACAAATAGATTTTGTTTTTCGCTCGGCTTTCACTATCTTTGCAGGCATTATGGGTAAGATTATAGTAGCAGGCATCGGACCTGGCAGTAAACAAGATATCACTCCCGCCGTACTTGACGCAGTGCGGTCGGCTGACGCCATTGTGGGCTATAAATACTATTTCCAGTTCATCCAGGAATATGTCAACGATGGCTGCGAGTGTATCGACACTGGTATGAAAAAGGAACGTGAGCGCGCTGAGCAGGCCTTTGAACTGGCCGAGCAGGGCAAGACGGTCGTTGTCATCTCCTCGGGTGATGCTGGCATCTACGGCATGACACCGCTGGTCTATGAAATGCATCGAGAACGTGGTTCTGATGTGGAGATTGAGTCCTTGCCAGGCATCTCGGCATTCCAGAAAGCCGCTTCGCTGTTGGGTGCTCCCATCGGCCACGACTTGTGCATCATCTCGCTGAGCGACCTGATGACCCCATGGGAGGTGATTGAACGCCGCATCAAGGCAGCCGCCGTGGGAGATTTCGTCACAGCTGTCTATAACCCCAAGTCCAATGGCCGCTACTGGCAACTGTATCGCCTAATGGAACTTTTCCTGCAGCAACGTGCTGCCGATACTCCTGTGGGCTATGTCCGTCAGGCGGGACGTGATGAGCAGGAAATCAAAGTGACCACACTTGGTGAGTTTGACCCCGAGGAGGTAGATATGTTTACCGTGATTCTCATCGGCAACTCGCAGTCCTATATCAGCAACGGGCATATCATCACGCCTCGAGGCTATTACCGTGAGCGTGGTGATGAGGGCGTCAAGCCTGGCCAGCAGATTATGATTGAGTCGTTCCGCACTATTGAGAGTGAACTCCGCAATAAGGATATTTCGCTTGACCACAAGTGGGCACTCCTGCATGCCATCCACACTACTGCTGACTTTGAGATGGAGCGCATCCTCTATACTGATGACCATGCGGTGGAAAAGCTCTATAACAAAGTCGCGAAGGGCGAAATCAAAACCATTGTGACCGACGTGACGATGGTGACCAGCGGAATCCGCAAGGGAGCACTTGCGCGACTAGGCATGGAGGCAAAGTGCTACTTAAGTGACCCGCGAATTGCTGAAATGTCCGTGGCTCAAGGCATTACCCGAACTCAGGCGGGGATTCGCCTGGCCGTTGAGGAACACCCCGATGCTCTTTTCGCCTTCGGTAACGCGCCGACGGCATTGATGGAGCTGTGTGATCTTATCCGCAAGGGCAAGGCCCACCCTGCAGGCATCATTGCCGCGCCTGTGGGTTTTGTGCATGTGCGAGAGTCCAAACACATGGTCAAACCGTTTAAGGACATTCCCAAAATCATCGTTGAGGGGCGCAAAGGCGGCAGCAACCTCGCGGCAACCCTGTGCAATGCCATTTTGACCTTTGACGATGCCGAACAACTAAAACCAGGACGAGACCTTTAATAACAACAAATCACACGAATTTAACGATTATTATTTAGAGTAATTGGCGAAATTCGTAGTAATAAACAAGATAATGATATGAAATTTTATGTAATAGGTATCAGTGACGCACCACGGCCTTATCTGCCGCCCGAGGTGATTAGTATTATTTGCAAAGGACGTATTTTCTCGGGTGGCAAGCGCCATTATGGACTTGTCGCACCCTATTTACCTGAAGGGTCGCAATGGATTGAGATTACCACGCCACTCGACGCTGTTTTTGAGCAGTATCACGACGAGGTGATTGTGTTCGCTAGCGGAGACCCGTTGTTCTTCGGTTTTGCCAATACCATCAAGCAAAAAATGCCTGATGCCGAGATTGTGCTCTTCCCGTCGTTCAACTCTCTGCAGTTGTTGGTCCATCGCTTGGTGATGCCCTACAACGATATGCGCATCGTCTCATTGACGGGGCGCCCCTGGCCCGAATTTGACAAAGCATTGATTGAGAGAGCTGGCAAAATCGGTGTACTTACTGACCACGAGCACACGCCTGGCGCCATCGCCCAGCGCATGCTGGAGTATGGCTACAACGGCTATCAAATGCATGTGGGTGAGCACTTGGGCAATCCCAAAGAGGAGCGTATTTCAACCTTGACCCTTGAAGAAGCCGCAGTGCGTGAATTTGACTATCCCAACTGCTTGGTACTAGTCGGTTGTGACCCGAGACCTCGATACTTCGGCATTCCCGATAACGAATTTGCATTGCTTGATGGCAGGGAAAAGATGATAACCAAGTCGCCGATTCGCCTGTTGACTATGCAAGCCTTGAAATTGCAGCAGAAGAGTGTCCTGTGGGACATCGGTTTCTGCACGGGTAGCGTGTCCATCGAGGCGCGGTTGCAGTTCCCGCACCTGCATGTCGAGGCCTTTGAGGTCAGGCCTGAGTGTGAGGCATTGATGCAGGAGAACAGCAGACGTTTTGGCGTTCCAGGCATTAACTGCCACATCGGGGACTTCCTTGAAGCTGATATTGATACCCTACCCCGCCCTGACGCAGTTTTCATTGGTGGTCACGGTGGCAACCTCAAGGATGTCATGGCACGTGTGTTGACAGTCTTGGCTGACGACGGCTGCATTGTGATGAACAGCGTTACCTCGCCCATGGTGCATACCGACAGCCACCAGTTGTTTAACGAGGCGTGTGCCGAATTGGGCTTGCATCAAGATCCGCCCACACGCGTCATCCTGAACGACAACAACCCAATAGAGATCCTTAAATGCAAAAGATAGCCGTCATTCCGGTGAGCGACGAAGGGCGTGATATAGCCAAAACGCTCCAGCAAGAGTTCCAAACCACGGTCATCAAACCTGCTGAGGTCGCCAAGCATTGGCGGGATTTTGATGCCTTCATCTTTATTGGTGCAATGGGCATCTGCGTACGCACGATAGCTCCACTCATAGAAGACAAGCACACTGACCCAGCAGTCATCTGCGTGGATAGCATTGCTAATCACGTCATTTCTGTTTTGTCTGGCCATGTGGGTGGGGCTAACGACCTGACCCGCTGTGTGGCATCAGCCTTGGGCGCCGATCCTGTCATCACAACCCAGAGTGACAATGCTGGACTTTGGGCACTGGACACGCTGGACGAACGCTTCAATTGGTACATCGCCAGCGAGGACGACATGAATGCCTGCATCTTTGCTTTTGTCAACCGCAAGCCAACGGCCTTGTACATGGAGGTGCATGATGAGGGTACCGATTATCTGGAGAAGATGCTACCCGACCATGTCACTATCATCAACGACCTCTGTGAAGCAGACCCGAAGAAATACCGTTTACTCATCATGGTCACGCCTTATCGCCGTTATGCGCCTGAAGGCATGTTGTCATTGCACTTTGTGCCCATGGTGGGGACCATCGGATTTGGCTTGGCTCATCACCCCGACGATTACAAGTTCATCTATGACCAGATAGATGAGGTCTTGGCCGAATGGGGCATCCTGCCCTGTGCCAGCCGTTATTGCACGATTGACGTCAAGGCCGATGAGCCGTTTGTGCAACTGCTAAAAGAAGGGTATGACGAGAAAGTAGAATTTTTCACAGCCGAACAGTTGGCAACAGTTGAGGTACCCAACCCGAGTGACACAGTAGCCAAACACGTTGGCACACCAAGCGTGTGTGAGGCAGCTGCGATCTTAGGCTCCAATCATGGCAAACTGATCGTCCCGAAAATCAAAGGCAAGAATTTCACGGTGGCTTTGGCCATCGACTATCGGTACCTGCGTGACCAGCAAGGCCACATCGAGATTGTGGGTGCCGGACCTGGTGATCCGGATCTAGTTTCAGTGCGAGGCCGCAAGATGCTGGAACAAGCCGACTTGATTCTTTATGCAGGTTCCTTGGTGCCGCGTGAATTGACCATGTGCGCAAAGCCTGGGGCCGTTGTTCGCAGTTCTGCGAGCATGAACTTGGAGGAGCAATGTGCGTTGATGAAGGAGTTCTATGACAAGGGCAAATTCATCGTGCGCCTGCACACGGGCGACCCGTGCATCTTCGGGGCTATCCAGGAGCAGATGGCGTTCTTCGACCAACACAATATGCACTACCATATTACGCCCGGCATCTCGTCGTTTCTAGCTGCCGCAGCCGAGTTGAGAAGCCAGTTCACCATTCCCGAGCGCACTCAGACCATCATTCTCACCCGCGGTGAGGGCCGCACTCCCATGCCCGAGAAAGAGCAGCTGCACCTGTTAGCTCGCAGCCAGAGCACGATGTGCATTTTCCTCAGTGCCGCTATCGTGGATGACGTGCAGCGGGAATTGCTCACTGAATATCCCGAGAATACGCCCGTTGCTGCCTGTTACCACCTCACCTGGCCCGACCAGCGCATCTACCGCGGTGTGTTAAAGGACCTAGCTAAGATTGTTCATGACAACAACCTCACGTTGACTACTATGCTCGTGGTTGGTGAAGCCATTGACAATCGCAAAGGGTTGTCTGAACTATACAACAAGCATTTCACACATTTGTTCAGAAAGGGCGAACAGGATTCCAACTAATGCCTAAAGCCTAATAAATGATACTCGTATTCGGTGGAACGACTGAGGGCCGTATGGCGGCTAAGGTGCTTGAGGAATCAGGCACCGCCTACTTTTATTCCACCCGCAGCGATAAACAGGATATCCAATTCGTCCACGGTGTCCACATCTACGGCTCGTTGGAGGTATCTGAAATGGTTGCTTTCTGCCGTGAGCACGACATTCGGCTGATCGTTGACGCAGCCCATCCATTTGCCGTCAATCTGCACCGCAATGTCATTGATCTTGCAGAGCAAATCGGGGTGCCTGTCATCCGATATGACCGCATTTATCCGCCCCATGACGAGGACCTTGTTTGGTGTAAAGACTATGATGATGCCATTAGTCAATTAAACAGATCTGGCATCACCAAGTTACTTGCATTAACGGGTGTCAACACCATTAACCGATTGAAGCCCTACTGGCAGGAACATGAATGCTGGTTCCGCATCCTTAACCGTGAAGAATCACAGGCTGGAGCTCAGAAAGCCGGATTTCCAGCTGACCACCTTGTTTATTTCGAGAAAGAGGACACCGCATCGTTGATTGAACGACTACGCCCCCAAGCCATTATCACCAAGGAAAGCGGTATGAGCGGCGGCTTTGATGAAAAAGTCAAAGCTTCCCGACTAGCCGGAATCCAAGTCTTTGTCGTGGAACGCCCCGACTATCCCGTTGCTGATGGTGTAACCGTTAAGCATGTCAATGGACCTCATGGCTTGCGACGGATGGTGGAAAAACTGCTGCCTGAGTTCTATCCCCTGCATAGTGGGTTGACCACAGGCACCTGCGCCACAGCGGCAGCGATAGCTGCAACGATACAAATGACTAAAGGGGAAACGCCATCTTCTGTCCCTGTCGTGTTGCCTGATGGTGAAACAATTCATGTCGAAGTGACCTATGGCGACGGCTATGCAGCAGTTTTCAAGGAGGCTGGCGATGATCCTGATGTTACAAACGGTATTGAGATACGCGCCAGCGTTGAACTAAGCGACAATTTTGAGATAGTCGGCGGAGAAGGCGTCGGCAGGTTTACAGTTCCCGGCTTTGATTTTCCTCCGGGTGAGTCAGCCATCAATAAGGCACCGCGCCAAATGATGCGCGACAATATCCATGAGAGTGTGCGCATCACCATTAGTGTGCCACATGGTGCCGAGATTGCCCGCCGCACTTTCAATCCGCGTTTGGGAATTGAGGGCGGCATTAGTATTATCGGTGTTTCGGGCATCGTCAAGCCTTTCAGCGAAGAAGCTTTTGTTGCCAGCATCAACAAGTGTATGCAGGTGGCCAAAGCATCGGGCAGTGATCGCGTGGTCATCAATAGTGGCGGCAAAAGCGAGCGCTTTGTTAAAGCACTCTACCCTGACTTGCCACAGCAGGCCTTTGTGGAATATGGAAATTACATCGGCGAGACCCTGGCCATAGCCAATGACCTTGACATCAAAAACGTCACCATGGGCGTGATGCTGGGCAAGGCAGTCAAACTAGCGGCTGGCAATCTCGATACTCACAGCCGCCACACCACGATGGACATAGATTTCGTTATGGATATGCTCCATGAGGCGGACATCAATATCGACATCAGCGACCTCACCCTCGCCCGCGAACTATGGGATAGGATACCTCAAGAAAAACTACAAGATTTTGCGACGGTCGTCATCAGCCATTGCACCCGGTATTGCACTCCCCTACTCCCCAATGGGAATCTCACCATCCTTTTGATTGATGATAAGGGGAAGATTTACTACTCGTAGGAGGTTTTGCGGCGGTGGTAGAGGACGTAGATGATGATGGGTGCGCCAATGAGGGCAGTAACGCTGTTGACGGGCATAGCGCCTTCAAATCCCGGAGCACGGGCAATCAAGTTACAGATTAGCGCCAAAGCTGCGCCACATAGGGCAGTTGCGGGCATCAGTTTGGTGTGGTCACTGGTACGGAACAGACCCCGGGCCAAATGGGGCACGGCCATACCGATAAACATGATGGGGCCGCAATAGGCAGTGACAATGGCAACGAGCGTGCCTGAGCAGATGATGATCCAAGTGCGGGCACGCTTGACATTGACGCCCAAGTTGGCAGCATAGCGGTCACCCAGTAACATGGCATTGAGCGGTTTTACCAGCAGGAAACTCAAGGGCAGCAGGATGCACATGAGCACAACAAAAAGTATCATCTGGTCGCCCGATACGCGCGAGAACGAGCCAAGTCCCCACACGACGAAGGCTTTAACGTCTTCCTCAGGGCTGAGGAATTTCAAAACACCGATGATGGCGGTGGCCAGGTAGCCGATCATCACACCGATAATTAGTAGTGTAACATTGCCCCTCACCTTGCCCGAAATCCACACAATCAGCATCATCACCGCAATAGCTCCGATAATGGCAGCAACCGATACAGCCGCGTCGCCCAGATAGCCAAGGCTACTCAATGCCACACCACCCAACTGTCCAGACAATAGCACGACGAATGCAACACCCAAGCTGGCACCGTTGGAGATTCCCAAGATGGACGGACCTGCCAATGGGTTGTGGAAGATGGTCTGCATCATCAGGCCACTCACGGCCAAGCCCGCACCCGCCACGATTGCTGTGAGCACCTGTGGCAAGCGGGAACTGAGGATGATATTGGTCCAGATTTCGGAGTCACTGCCCTGGCCGACAAGAATTCGGCAGATATCGCCCACTGGTATCTCTACAGAACCGATGAACAGGTTAACTATTACCATCACGGCAATAAACACCACAAGGGCCAACATCAAGGGCAGCGCACGTCTCATATCAAAAAGGAAAACAATAAGTACAATAAATACAAAGATTGATTATCGTTATTTATTATTGTACTTGTTGTATTTATTGTTGTTTGTTTAGTTTTCAGATTCTTATTTGTCGAGCAGGCGATAAAACGTGGGTTGGTAGTCTTTCTCGACCAATTCGGGATGGAAGATGGCTACAAAGTCCTTCAGCAATACGTCGGGCTTGACTGGAGCAATCTCATAATAGGGCGTCTGCTTCATGTTGCAGTAGATGACTTTTTTCTCCTTGAAAGCCTTGAACATCTCGTTGCGAGGTTCAGAAGCTTTCAGTGCCTCGTAGGAGAAATCGCCCTGATAGCTATTGAGGATGCGCCAATAGTCGGCGTTGGCCGACAGGGCATACATCTTTTCGAACTCCAGGTCCTCGCCAGAGGTCTCGTCATCGTTGATGACATAATCGGCACCTGCGTCACGGAAAATCTGAGCCAGGTAGTTTTTGCCACCCACGGCATGCCAGTTGCCGTAGTGCATCTCACCGCTTGTGACTGTGGGACGGCTCTCGACCTTGGCGGCTTTCTCTTTTAACTCGTTGTAGCGGCTCTCAATGCCGTCGAAAATCTCGGCAGCTTCTTTTTCCTTGCCGATAAACATACCGATGAACTTAATCCACTCGGCCTGTCCCAGCGGATCAAGTTCTTTGTAACCCAAATGAGGCACGAGCGTGATGCCGATTTCCTTGATAGCATCATAGCCACCGCGCTTGGAGGGTGAAATGAAGATGACATCGGGATTGGCTGCCATGACCACCTCGGGGTCAAATTCGCCTTCCATGCCTATCTTGACGATGCGTCCGTCCTTGACGCGCGCCTTAATATCTTCATTAAAAAGGTTCTTGGTACTTGTGATTCCCTTGACCACATCGTGGGCATCGAGAATGGTGAAATTGGACAGTTGCAGCGAGGTCATGCATATTGTACGCTCGATAGGCACCTTGACCTTGACATAGCCCTCGGGAACAGCCACATCGACATCTTGAACGAGGGCAAAATGGTCTTTCTTACCCACGTCAACCAACCTGATGTCGGCCGAGTCACGAACACTGAACCCTGTGGCATACTTCACGGTCACCTCTTCCATTGAATCGGCGCTCGACTTTGACTGCTTACCACCCTGTGAAGAGCATGCGCAAAGCAACACTAAAACTGCAATTAATCCTAAAAATTTCTTCATTTCTTTGTCAATATAATTTATGCTACAAAGGTACTACTTTTTTAGGGAACAGAAGGCCGTAAACAATGAATAATTTGTACCTTTGCACTATGGAAGAAACAGCAGTAAAAACAAGGTGGTATGACAACATTTGGGCGGCGTTGATTTTCTTCACGCGCTTGCCTTTTTGGCGTATCCACCAACCACCTCAGTCAAGTTACAAAACCGTCGTTGAGTATTGGCCGTTGGCTGGCTGGCTCACGGGTGGCGCGATGGCTGCGACACTCTATTTCGGCAGCTTGGTGTTGCCTCATGTGGTGGCCGTCATTGCCGCGATTGCTGTGCGGTTGCTCATTACTGGAGCATTGCACGAAGATGGCCTTGCCGACTTCCTGGATGGGTTTGGAGGCGGTGGCAACCGTGAGCGCATTCTCGCTATCATGAAGGACTCTCACATCGGCACCTATGGCGTGCTAGGGCTTATCATCTACATGCTGCTGTTAGGCACTGCCATCTACAGCATGCCCGTGGCTGTCGCTTCACTCACCATTTTGGCAGCTGATCCGTTTTCCAAGATGGTCACAAGCCAACTGGTGAATATGCTTCCCTATGCCCGAAGCGAGGAAGAAGCTAAAAACAAGACCGTTTACCGTAAGCCTTCTCTTGCAGCTGGACTTAGCCTGACAGTTCAAGGGCTGTTGCCAATGGTACTGATGATTTGGCTAACGGGTACCAGTAATTGGTATTTCTTCATCTTTATCCCTCCGTTGGTGATGTATTTCCTTTATCTGCTTATCCTGCGCAAGATTCACGGCTACACAGGCGACTGCTGTGGTGCCGTGTGCCTGCTGGTGGAACTAGCTGTATATCTGGTCGCATGCTCTCAACAATTCGTTCATTGATATGGAAGTTATCTTGGTGAGACATACCAGTGTTGATGTTCCCAAGGGGACGTGTTACGGATGGACAGATGTACCCGTGCGTGATACCTTTGAGCAAGAGGCCGAAGCAACCCGTCAGTCGCTCGAGTCATTTTTGCCGTTTGACAAGGTTTTCTCGTCGCCGTTGACGCGTGCCCGCAAGTTGGCCGCCTATTGCGGATACCCCGATGCCGAGACCGACGAGCGGCTATTGGAAATGAACATGGGCGAGTGGGAAATGCAGCTTTATGACGAAATCCAAGACCCGCACCTACAGGAGTGGTACGACGATTACTTGCACCAGCCCACAACAGGTGGCGAGAGTTTCCAGCAACAATACCAGCGCGTGGCGGCATTCCTTGACGAACTCAAGAACAAGCCTTTCCAGCGAGTGGCGATCTTTGCTCATGCAGGAGTACTCATCAGCGCCGGCATTCATGCAGGGCTATATTCCTGGAATAATGCGTGGAGCAATCTCCCCGATTATGGCGATTTTATTGTAATTAAGATTTAGAAAGGTAGGGCCTCGCCTTGGCGTGGCGTCAAACAAAGATAAGCTAATGAGCAAAATCATATTAATCACAGGTGGGCAACGCTCGGGCAAGAGCCGCTATGCCGAGGAACTGGCATTGAGCCTCACCGAAAACCCTGTGTATGTGGCGACAGCCCATGTGTGGGACGAAGAGTTCCGTGAGCGCGTGCGCCGCCATCAAGAGCGCCGTGGCCCGCAGTGGACCAACATCGAGGAGGAGAAATACCTGAGCCGCCATGACCTGATGGGCCGTGTTGCGGTCATTGATTGCGTAACGCTATGGTTGACCAATTTCTTTTTCGAGAATCAGAATCAAGACACACAGCTGGTTTTAGAGATGGTCAAAGAGGAGTTTGACCGCTTCACGTCACAGGATGCCACCTTCATCTTCGTGACTAACGAAATCGGCAGCGGAGGCGTGAGTGTGGATGCCGTGCAACGACGGTTTACCGACCTGCAAGGCTGGATGAACCAGTACATCGCCAGCCGTGCCGACGAAGTCATCCTTATGGTCTCAGGAATCCCGGTAACAATAAAGAGTTAACAGTGAACAGTGAACAGTGAACAGTGAACAGTTCTAGAACATCTAGATTATCTAGAATATCTAGAGTATCTAGACACTAGTGGCTAGAAACTAAAAAAATGAGAAAATTCAACATACACCACACTGACAAGTCGCTGGAACAGAGCATCCAGCAGAAAATCGACCACCTGAATAAACCCAAGGGTTCGCTAGGCCGTTTAGAGGAACTGGCATTGCAAATCTGCCTAATCCAACACACCTTGACCCCCACCCTCAACCATCCATGCCACCTACTGCTGGGCGGCGACCACGGCATTGAGCGTGAGGGCGTAAGTGTGTCGCCCCGTGAAGTCACCTGGCAACAGATGATTAACTTTACCCATGGTGGTGGCGGAGTGAACATGTTCTGTCGCCAACACGGTTTCAAGTTGCGCATCGTAGACACTGGCGTGGACTACGACTTAAGTGATATTGAGGGAATTATCGATCATAAGATTGCCCGTGGCACCCGCAATTTCCTGCACGAACCTGCCATGAACGAGGATGAGTTCGCCCGTGCAATCCAGGTTGGATGCGACTTAGTAGACGATTGCATTGCCGAGGGATGCCAGGTGTTGTGCATTGGCGAAATGGGTATCGCCAACACCTCACCCTCAAGCATCTGGATGAGCCTGTTTGGCAATATTCCACTTGATGAGTGTATCGGTGCTGGAGCAGGACTTGACAATCCCGGCATCCAACACAAGCGCGAAGTCCTCGCACAAGCACTGAAACATTACCATGAAACGATGGATAATACCACTGAGAACGCCATCCGCTACTTCGGTGGTTTTGAGATGGTGACGGCCATCGGCGCGATGCTGCGAGGAGCCGAGAAGCACCTTGTCGTGCTGGTAGATGGTTTTATCATGACCGCATGTGCCATCGCGGCAATACAACTCTATCCCGCAGCTCAGGATTACATGATTTTCACCCATTGCGGTGACGAGAGCGGCCACAAGCGCATGCTCGACATCGTCCATGCCAAGCCCATCCTCAACCTAGGCCTTCGTCTCGGCGAGGGAACGGGAGCCCTGTGCGCCTATCCCATCATCGAGTCAGCCGTGAGGATGATCAATGAAATGAACAATTTCGATACGGCCCACATCACCAAATACTTCTAAAGAAATATCATCACGACAAGTGTCAAAGAGAGCATGAGGATTTCAGCTATTCTATTGATGCGTACGGCGGTGTGCATGTCTTGAGTGGTAAGTTCGCGGTCGTTCTCGCCGATGAAGGGTTTGTCGAAAAGTTCGCCGAAATAGTAGTGGGGACCGCCGAAGCGGCAATTGAGGATGCCTGCAAGGGCGGCCTCAGGGTATCCGCTATTAGGACTGGCGTGCTTTCTGCCGTTTTTCCACACGAATTTCAAGAGAGAAAGTTTGCCCGAGGCTATGACCATGAGCAAGGCGGTCAGACGGGCCGGGATATAATTGGCCACGTCATCGATATGGGCGGCCCAGCAACCGAAGTCTTTATATCGTTCGGTACGGTAGCCAATCATCGAGTCGAGGGTATTGACCATCTTGTAGGCTAGCATGCCAGGGGTACCCAACAAAGCCAGCCAGAACAAAGGGGCTATCACGCCATCGCTCAGGTTCTCGGCAAGGGTCTCAAGGGCGGCAGTTCGCACCTCTTGGGCCGACAGTTGTGAGGTGTCGCGTCCCACGATACGGGCGACTTGTTGGCGCCCCTCATCCAATGAGCGATCCAATGCTAAAAATACCTCCCGCACTTCGCGAATAAGCGTCGTTCCCGCTAAACAATAGAAAATGATGATGGTGTCCAAAACAAGCCACAAGACCATGTTGGGTACCAACTGCTTGAGACCCCAAACGACAAAAAACACCATCAGAATCAAGATGATGGCCATTACGGCCCCTTTGGCCATGCGATGATTTCCCTTATTGAGACGGTGCTCGCCCCACGAAATCATTTTGCCAAACCAAACAATGGGATGCGGAAGCCTTGACGGGTCGCCGAAGATGAAATCCAGCAACCAGCCCAGCAACAACGGCAATATGAGTAATAGCGTATTGATCATTGTAGTAAAAAGAAAACAATAAGTATAATATAAACATTCGATGACGAAAAATCCCACATTTGTATTTGTTGTATTTATTGTTGTTTTTTTAGAAAGAGACGAATTGCGGCGACCAGGGCATCATTCTCGGCAGGCGACTGGGTCGCGATGCGGAAGTGATGCGGTGACAAACCAGTGAAATTGGAGGCATCACGGATGAGGATGCCATGCTCGCGCGCCAAATAATCCTTTAACTGAGCGGCCGTTGCCTGTCGGATAGTACATAGGAAAAAATTGGTCTGTGTTTGTTGAGCCTCGATGCCTTCTATCTCGTTCAGCATGGAACACAGACGTTGGGTCTCGGTCAAATAGGAAGGCAGGTCAGCAATAGCGGTCTCGCCTCGCTGGATGAGCCACTTGCCAGCCTCCAGCGACAGGGCATTAATGGCCCAGGGGCGGTACTGCTCCCGCAGGCGGCGAATAATCGATGAGGATGCTGTAACATAGCCTAACCGCAGCCCAGGCACAGCATAGCGCTTGGTCATGGAGTGCAACAGTATGATGTCGTCACGACCGACCACATCGGAGGGTTGCAGCAATGGCGCCATCGTGTAGTCCTCGTAGGACTGGTCCACAATGAGTAGACGATGACGCTCGGCAAGGGCCAGCACATCTTTGACAGGCATCACATCGCCTGTGGGATTGTTGGGGTTGCACAGCCAGCACAGAGCACCATCCTCGCTTTCCTGATAGCCAAACACACGACAGGAATCTTCATATTCCCTGAATGTGGGCTGCATGATGTGGCACGTGCCCTCATGGCGATAGGTCTGGGCTATCAGATAGATAGCATCGACCGCACCGCTGGTCACAAGCACCTCATCGGGGCTGATTCCACAGTCCTGGGCAATCATCTGTTCCAGCGAAGCAGCTGAAGGCTCGGGATAGGAACGCACAACGTCCATACGAGAGCACAAGTAGGATTCTAACGCACTTAAATCAGTTCCAGCATAGATGTTAGAACTGAAATTCATTTTAATGTTGTTATAACGATACAGGTCGTCGCCGTGTCCTTCAATCATGGTCTGTCAGGATTTTGTATATCTGTTCCATATCAACATGCTGGCGTACATGGTCAGCAAGTGTGTCGTATTGTTCCTCCTTGAATGACGCATAGTCAAACGGCTTACCACTCTCGGCAATTTTGTCCCGGAACGATTCCAATAGGAAATCGACAAAAGGTGTATTGTCGAGGATTCCGTGGACGTAGGTGCCCATGCACTTGTTGTCCACAATGTAGCCGTCTTCACGTCCATCATCAAGGTGCAGCAGTGGTGAAGGCTTGGCATCGCCCACGGGATGGGTCTCGCCTTGATGAATTTCGTAGCCGCCACCAAATTGGCAATTGACTTGGCGCGTGTGCTTGTCACCATTCATCGTGGTGGTCGTGGGCAGCAGGCCCAGGCCTGGCAAACGCTCAATATCACCCTCGACATGGTCGGGGTCAAGCACCTCCATGCCCATCATCTGGTAGCCGCCACAGATGCCCAATACCGTTGTGCCCTTGCGATGAGCACGGATGATGGCTTGAGCACAACCGTTGCGACGCAGCTCGTACAAGTCATGCAGGGTGGATTTAGTGCCTGGCAAAATGATGATGTCAGCCTTCTTGATGTCCTCGGTATTATTGGTGTAGAATAGGTGAACCCGCGGATCACGTTCCATTGCGTCAAAGTCAGTGTAATTGGATAAATGGCGCAGCATAACAACCGCTACATTGACTTTACCGCGCTCAGCCTGCATCGACTTTTGTGCCAAAGCCACACTATCTTCCTCCTCAATGTAAATGTCCTTGTAGTAAGGGATGACTCCCAGCACAGGAATACCGCAGATGTCCTCCAGCATCTTGCGTCCTTCATCAAACAAGTGCATGTCGCCGCGGAACTTGTTGATGATGATGCCCTTGATGAGGCTACGGTCTTCGGGGGTCTGTAAGGCGATGCTGCCATAGACCGAAGCGAACACACCGCCACGGTCAATATCGCCAACGAGGATGACATCAGCATGGGCATGACGCGCCATGGGCAAGTTCACCAGGTCCGTGTCACGCAGATTGATTTCCGAAATGCTGCCTGCTCCCTCCATGACGATGGGGTTAAAGCGGGAAGCCAAACGATCAAAGGCAGCGCACACCTCACGGCGATAATCTATATCTGATGTGCCACGGCGCCAGTAGTCATAGGCATTCTTGTTGCCTATGGGCTTGCCGTGCAGGATGACCTGAGAAGTGTGGTCGCTTTGAGGCTTTAGCAGCAAGGGATTCATGTCGGTGTGACAAGGAATGCCTGCCGCCTCAGCTTGAACTGCTTGGGCGCGACCGATTTCAAAGCCCTCGGGCGTGGCATAAGAATTCAATGCCATATTCTGTGCCTTGAACGGAGCAGGGCTATAGCCATCTTGCTTGAAGATACGGCAAAAGGCAGCGGCAACGACGCTCTTACCCACGTCACTGCCTGTCCCGGCGAACATAATGGGATTTAATCGCTTCATTCTTTCTCGTTGGCTAAAACAAACAGATAATCGGAGAGGCGGTTCATCATCATAAGCACATCTCTGTCAATTGGGTATTCACGATGCAGTGACCACAAGCGGCGTTCCACCGAGCGGGATTGAGTGCGGGCCAAGTGAATGAAAGCCGCCAATTGGGGCCCTCCTCCGGGCACAACAAAACCGCCTTTATAATCCACAGAGTCAATGGCCAACTCCAACTGAGCAGTAATTTCTTGGGCATGAAGCTCACGTGGATTGACACAGCCTTCAGGTGTGGCGATGTGGCTCATGATCGTCATGAGTTCACGCTGCACGGCAAGGATGAGTAGAGAATTATCTTTGTCATCACCGAGCATCGACCGCACGATACCCAAATGGGCGTTCAATTGGTCAATCTGTCCATTGGTCTCGATGCGAGGGTCATCCTTTGGGACCCTCACCCCGTCGCGCAGGCTAGTCATGCCCTCATCGCCGGTTTTGGTATATATCTGTTTCATGATTAGTTTATAGTCGATAATTGATACAAATGCGTGTAGCTTGCAAGGACATTCTTGTAGCGGATGACAGGTGTCGGTACGGGCTCTCCCTTGGCATTATAGACCTGAGTCACCGAGATCGGTGACTCACCCATGAACTGCGTGTAATGGAACTCATGTCCACGGTACTCCTTGCCGTCGAGCGTGAAATGGCGATAACCCAGCGAGAGTTTTCGGTCCTTCTGGCGCGCAGTGATGGTGTAAGGCAGTACGCCACACATGGGAAATTCGCCCTCGTCGGTAACGATTTTCTCGCAGAGGTACATCATGCCGCCGCATTCAGCGATGATGCGTCCGCCTCGCTCGGCATATTCTTTGATGGCACGTCGTGTCGCCTCGGCCTTTACCAATGCGTCAAGATGTTTCTCGGGATAACCGCCAGGCAGATAGAGCAGTTCCACATCGTCAAGGCATGGAATGTCACACTCGGGATCAAAGAATGATACATTCCCCAATTGGTCGATGTTCTCTTGATAGATAAAGGAGAACGATTCATCATTGCTGGCAATCAAAGTGCGTTCAGTCCGTTCACTATTCTTGCTGGTATACTTGTGAACAGGCTTATCATTATTCGACAATTCTAAGAGCCTTTCCCATTCAACATGCGTTTCAAGAAGATCAATCAAGAGCTTGGTTTCGGGCTTCTCACTGAAGTCTAACCCTAGGTAACGGGAGCCTTGCTCGAGTTCAGACTTCTTTGACAGATAGCCATAGCACTCTACGCCCAAGTCGTCACACACTTGCTGGAGCATTTTGAAATGTCTTTCCGACCCCACGCGGTTGAAAATCACACCGTTGATGCGCACATCTTTTCGGAAGTTGATGAAGCCTGAAATGAGCGCCGCCATCGAATAAGCCGCCGACTTAGCGTCAACCACTAGCACTACTGGCAGATCCAGTACACGTGCAATTTCGGCCGATGACCCCTTGTCTCGGTCGTAGCCGTCAAACAGACCCATCATGCCCTCGACAACGCACACATCGGCCTCCTTGCCATAGCGGTCAAACAATTCCCGCACATGGTCAGGCGTAGCCATAAACGTATCCAGATTGATACTCGGCCGCCCACATACAGCCGCATGAAATTTGGTGTCGATATAGTCAGGGCCACACTTAAACGGCTGAACCTTATACCCCTTGCTGGTAAACAATGCCATCAATCCCCGAGCAATCGTCGTCTTGCCCGAGCCGCTGTTAGGCGCCGCTATTAAAAATCCATATCCCATAGAACCTGCAAATTTACTCAAAAAATACCGAAAACCTATAGTGTTGAAGTAGTAATTCTACTTGATTAACACCCGATTTTGGGGATTGGAGAAATGGTTGTATATTTGCGGTAAAGAATTTAACTAATTGGCCATATGAAAAAGAGCGTAATTATCTTGATGTTGATGTGCTTGGGCTTCTCTGTCCAAGCTGGTGATGAAATTGTGTTCACTACAGTGCTGGAGAACGGTATCACGCCGGTGAAGAACCAGAACCGCAGCGGCACGTGCTGGGACTATGCGACAATCGGCTTTGTTGAGGCAGAACTGCTTCGCAAGACGGGTAAGGTTTATGACTTGAGCGAGATGTTCGTGGCCAATAAGGATTATGTGGACTGTGCTGAATATCATGTGAGGATGCATGGCTCCAGCCGCTTCTCGGAGGGTGGCTCGGCCGATGATGTGTTTGAAGTGATTAGCCAGCATGGTATTTGCCCTGAGGAGGCCATGGCACGTCCTGGCTCGATGATTGGCGACACATTGGCCAACTTCACCGAATTCTTTGCCACGCTACAGCCCTATGTGGAATCCATTGCCAAGGGAAGCAGCAGCAAGCTAACCACGCAGTGGAAAGTGGGTCTGCAGGGCATCCTTGATGCCTATCTGGGCACATGCCCCGAAACATTCTCCTTTGAAGGTAAACAATACACACCCAAATCGTTTGCCCAAGCGTTGGGTATCAACAAGAATGACTACGTGAGCATCACGAGTTTCACCCACCACCCCTTCTACGAGCAGTTTGTCATTGAGGCTCCCTACAAGTGGCGCCCGCGTCCCAGTTGGAACGTCACGCTCGACGAGATGATGGCTACTATCGATGAAGCCCTTAAGAACGGTTACACCGTTTGCTGGGGAGGTGACGTGAGCGAGGATGGCTTTACCCGCACCGGTTTGGGCATTGCCGCCGACATTGAGCACGCCCCTGACCTGACAGGCAGTGACGCTGCGCGCTGGCTCAAGCTCACCAAGCAGGAGCAGGCCGAATCACTCAAGAGACTTGGTGCCCAAACGCCCGAACTTGTGCCCACTCAGCAGCTACGCCAGGAACGTTTCGACAACTGGCAGTCGACCTATGATCACGTGATGCTTATTTATGGCATCGCCAAAGACCAAAACGGCCGTGAATACTATATGGTGAAGAACTCATGGGGCGAGACCGGTGATTACAAGGGAATTTGGTACATGTCCAAGGCCTACATCGCCTTGAACACGACCTATATCTTCCTCAATAAGGATGCCGTCAAAAAAGACGTGCGCAAGAAACTGGGTTTTTAAGCTAATCTGTCAAATGACGTGCAGGGATCTCACTTGAGGTCCCTGTTTTCGTAATGGAGTAACAGGCAGAAAATGATCTCTACCCCTATCATGCTCAGTGCCAGGATGTGAGACGGGAACATCAGACCGATGATCAGGGCGCCAATGGTGATGATACCCGACATGATGTAATAAATCTTGGAGTTATACAACCAACCGAACGGCAACAGGTGAGCGCCAAATACCATAGCAAGCGTCATTACCATCTTGTCGGGCATGACAGCATAAACCCACATCACGATAAGCAAATAGGGAATCTGGGCCAAAGACAGCATAATGCCGAGAGTTGATAAAGGATTCTCATTGTCGCTGAAGGTGATGCCCAATGGTTTTGACAGCAGCCAGGCCAAAGGCATCAACGGACATGTGCAGCAAAATGTCAGCAGATTCTTGGTCTCAACGGGTAGTTTAGTGATGTTCACAATAAAGACCAAAACCCAGATGATGACCGAAGCCATGATAAAGTGCAGGCCGCGTTTTTGGCCACGAGCACAGGCCCGTTTAGTTTGTTCCAATTGTTGCTTGTCCATATTCTCAATAAGTTTTTGATGCAAATTTAGGCATAATCCAAGAATAATGACTACATTTGTAACACATTTATTCAGATATGAGTGATTTCTACAAGACAGTGAAGGGCGTATCGCAGGGCATCTACCGTGAGAAGATGTCTCGTTTTCTGGCGTTTGCCGAACCCGTGTCGAGCGCTGAGGAAGCTCGTGCCGTGATCAAGCGCTATGCCAACGAGTACCATGACGCACGCCACTGCTGCTGGGCCTACATGATCGGCACCGAGCGTAACGAGTACCTGAGCAGTGATAACGGCGAGCCCAGCGGCACCGCCGGCAAGCCCATCCTGGGACAAATCAACTCATTTGAACTCACCAATATCGTTATAGTGGTTATCCGCTACTTCGGGGGCATCAAACTGGGCACCTCAGGCCTCATTGTCGCCTATCGTGAAGCGGCAAAGTTGGCTATCGAGGCCGGCGAAATCCTTGAGTGTCACGAGCAGGCACGCCTGTCGTTCACCTTCCCCTACCTGAGCATGAACGATGTGATGAAGGTGGTGAAAAAGAGCGACCTGAAGGTCATTGAGCAGGCCTTTGACAACGTGTGCTCCATGACTATCGAGGCCGATGCCGACAAGGTGCCAGGACTGCGCGAGCAGTTCGCTGCTATCGACGGCACCAGCATTATCGAATAATCGTTATTTACTAATTCCGCTCTTGCCAGTGGAAGCGGGCGCGCACGTGGTCATTGCCCTCGGCATCGGTGATGCTCATGCGAGAGTCAACAGGATCAGTATCGTCAATAACGAACTGACAGGTTTCACCATAATGGGTCTCCTTGATGAATGAAATTTCCATGCGCTGGATGAAGAAATGGTCATAGCAGTCCATGTCAAACAGGTTCATCAGGTGGGACAGGTAGCGCACAGTGTTGACATGGCGGTTAAAATCACAGTCCATATAGCCAAAGGTATAATCCAGGGCATGCCCTTCCTCGATGGGACGCAAGCGACTCATCGGCTCGATGGGACACGGCAGGTCAGTGACATTACTACTGATATAATCCAGTTGGGAAATATCCACGCTGGCACGTGTGTTCAGGTCGATGACCATCCAGATTGTCCTGATATAACCTAACGGATTGCCGTCAGCATCGTCCAGCCGCATATTGCGCTGCGAGAAATGGCGATTGTAATCCTCAATCCAGGTAGTGAGTGTGTAGTCGGTATTGATTTTGGGATAGGCTTTCAACTCAATAGTCACGCGTGAGAGTACCCACACATGGTTGTCCCTGATAAGCCGCGCATACCCAGCACCCCACGAGTTGGCATGAAAAGTAGCCACCTCAATGATGCGGGTCATCAGCAGCGTCAAGGGCATTTCGCCTTGGGGGTTACACTCGCCAGCAGCGAGATAATAAGTCTTGGAAAACTGTTTCAGGGTCTTATTAGAGCACATTTGTTTTCTTGATTAAATAATTATCCAAAATCACGAGCGCCGCCATCGCCTCGACGATGGGCAAAGCGCGCGACAGCACGCACACGTCATGACGGCCACGTGAATGGAGAGTCGTGGGTTTGCCTTCAAGATCAACGGTGGGCACCTCTCGCATGAGCGTGGGCACAGGCTTGAAAGCAATGCGCATCGTGATATCCTCGCCGTTGGTGATGCCGCCCTGGATACCTCCCGAATGGTTGGTCACAGTGCCTATAGTGCCATCATCGCGCTTCTCGAATAGGTCCGTCACCTCGCTACCTCGCTTGGTTGACATTTCAAAGCCGTCGCCGTACTCGAAGCCGTGTACCGAAGGGATACTCATCATTGCAGCAGCCAACTGGGCATGGAGTTTGCCGAAGATAGGCTCTCCCAATCCTGCGGGAACGCCCTTGATTGCACATGATATTATACCGCCCAGGGTATCGCCTTCACTGGCGGCCTTGAGGATAGCCCGCTCCATTTCATCAGGGGGCAAGTAGGGACCAACTTGCGAAACTTGGGACTCGATAGTGATTCCCAATTGATTCAGAGCCTGGATGGCGATGCCACCTGCCACAACACGGGCAACGGTCTCGCGAGCTGAAGCTCGCCCGCCACCCCGCGGGTCACGGATGCCGTACTTAGTCTGCCATGTGTAATCGGCATGGTTGGGACGGTAGCATTGGGCAATCTCGTCATAATCGGCACTGTGGGCATTGGTGTTGCGCACAAGGAAACCGATGGGTGTTCCTAACGTCTTACCAAGGTATAGTCCCGACAAAAGCTCTACCCTATCCTCCTCGTCACGAGCGCTGGACCCAACAGCCTGTCCCGAGCGGCGGCGTTCCACAAAACGTTGTAGCGCATCAAGGTCGATAAGCACACCGGCGGGCATACCATCGAGCACGCCGCCAATAGCAGCCCCGTGCGACTCACCAAAAGTGGTGAGTGTCAATATCTTGCCAAAGGAATTCATTCGGTCTTCTCAGCAATAAGGTCAACGATATCTGCGCCCACAAAGGCAACCAGAGCCTGCGGGTCAATTTTGAACTGCAAGCCACGCACGCCAGCACTCACGTAGATGTAGTCATACAGGATGCATGACTCGTCAATGAACGTGGGGAAAGGCTTTTTCATGCCCACGGGCGAGCAGCCGCCGCGGATGTAGCCCGTAGTGGGCAGCAATTCCTTCATGGGAATGAGGTCAACCTTCTTATTGCCTGATACCTTGGCGGCTTTTTTCAAGTCCACTTCCTCGGCACCAGGGATAACACATACCAAATGCCCAGTTTTATCTCCCTTGAGAACGAGGGTCTTGAACACCTGATCTATATCCTCGCCCAGCTGGTCGGCAATGTGCTGTGCACCCAAGTCGGTCTCATCAACCACATAGGGGATGAGTTCATATTTAACGCTTGCTGCATCAAGCAGTCGGGCCGCATTGGTCTTATCGATTTTTTTCATCGTTTTTTTGTCATTCTGCCGCAAAGTTACTACTTTTGCGCTTACAGAACAAAAATTAATCGTAATAGACTAATATGAAAAACCTTATTTTAGCAGCAATGGTAGCCATCGCAGGTTGGCTCAGCGCGTCGGCACAGGGCATTCCAGCTCCCGAAAAGTTTAATGAATATCTTGAACAAGTTGTCACCCTTGGCGGAAACAACGCCGAACTCCTGATATCAGCGACCATGGAATCCCTAGCCAAGGATCCGATGAAATACCGTCAGATGTTAGAGTTGGCAGAACGCCGTTTCAGTGATGCCGCCGATCCCTTGCACAACGA
Organism: uncultured Muribaculaceae bacterium; assembly: GCA_905233915.1. Lineage (GTDB taxonomy): Bacteria > Bacteroidota > Bacteroidia > Bacteroidales > Muribaculaceae > Sodaliphilus. Next base: position 22,399 of record CAJOFM010000010.1, read on the forward strand.
GACTCTATATATGGCTGTGCTCCAGCATGCCGTCGATAATTATGTCTTGAGCGGAACTGAAAAAGAGAAACAGCGTCTGTTGCTCGAGGGTGCTAAGAAAAACATGATTGGTAGCATCGCCACCGATTTTGATTACATCACACCTAAGGATAAAACCGTTCACCACCTCAAGGACCTGAAGGCTGACTATATCCTGGTTTACTTCAACAATCCTGATTGTGAATCGTGTGAGACGGTTAAGCAACGCCTTGCCGAGAATGAGCTCATCAACCAGCTTGTGGCCGACAAGAAACTTATCGTGCTTGCAATCTATCCCTATGATGACCAGAAACTGTGGAAGAAGGCAAAGTATCCCGACATGATGATTAATGGCTGGAATCAGAGCCGTCAGATTGAATATGCCGAGCTGTATGACCTTCCCACCCTGCCCTGCTTCTATCTTCTTGACAGCAACTACAAGGTGCTCATCAAGAATGAGGGTAGCCTCAACAAGGTGGAGGCCAAGCTTAAGGCGCTCACTACCGCTCCCGCACAAGATCCCAACATGGCCCGCTGTGAGCAGATGTTTAACCTTCTGCTGGAAAACAAAGCTCAAGAACTATACGACAATATGTCCGACAAAGTGAAATCACAGGCCCAGCCCGTCATGTTCGATGGCATTCTCACCAAGGTTGAGAACCAATATGGCAAGTATCAAAACCATGAGCCCTGGGACATCCAGCAGATTCAAGGTATGCAAGCCTACACCTCTCTTGTCAACTTTGAAAAAGGTCAATTGGGACTGATTGTCATCTTAGACGAAGTGGGTAAGATGCTTGGTATTAACTTTGTTCCCGCCCAAGCGATAAAAAAAAACTAACTGAGAATATCTCTAGCCAATACACCGAGCGTGACATAATAGTCGCGACGGGAAAGGATATACGCCTGCCAGCCACCTTGTGTGTGCCGACAGGCGTTTCCGTTTGCCCCATTGCCGTTCTCGTCCACGGTAGTGGAGCTCTAGACAAGGATGAAACTATCAATGACAATAAGCCCTTTGCCGAGTTGGCCCAGGGCCTGGCGAAGCATGGCATTGCTACCCTTCGCTATGACAAGCGCACTTTTACCTATCGAGACAAGGGCGGTTTCTCCATCCGCGAAGAGGTGATTGATGATGCCTTGAGTGCCATCGGGCTGGCCCATCAATTGTGTGATGGTCCTGTTTACTTGATTGGCCACAGTCTGGGTGCTATGGTTGCCCCGTGGGTGGCCACATTGGCTACCGATTTGAGCGGCATCGTCATGATGGCGGCCCCAGCCCGTAACCTGGCTGATGTGATAGTCGAGCAAATCGATTACCTCACACCAAGTGGGGCGTCACAGGAGTATAAAGACGAACAAATTGCCGCTCTGAAAGAAAGCCGGCCACAATATTTTGAGGGAGAGCTGGCCAACTATGACCAAGTCAAGACAGCTCAGTCACTGCAACTGCCCATGCTCATCCTGCAGGGTGAACGTGATTATCAAGTGCGCATGACCGACTATTATTTGTGGCAACTGGGCCTGGCAGAAAAAAGCAATGTGGAGTTTCACAGTTATCCCGGGCTTAATCATATATTCCACGAGAGTCACAGCCCAGGGGAACTGTCTTCACCGATGGATTATTTCGATAAAGGAGAAATCCCAAACCAGGTCATTGATGATATTGCCCGATTCATTATCACCACTGCAGGCAATCGTCATGAATAATGCGCCTGAAAAGTAATTAACAATTTAATATTTTTATACATATTTTCTTGTTTTTTACAGATTTTTTGGCTTATTTTGCTGCAATCATAATTCATATTTGTCTAACTAATTAAAAATCAATTAACCATCATGATGAGAAAACTACTTTTAGCATTGACTTTTGGTTTCTCGATGAGCCTGATGGGTCAGGTATTGAATGTGGCCTCGATAGAGAAGGTCAACCTGCCTGAACAAGCATCAGTAGCGGCTATTAGCCCTCAGGGCGATTACCTGCTGCTTACCGATGCCACCAACCAGGGTCTCACCAAGTATGACCTGAGCACCGGCGACACACAAGTGCTGAGCACAGCACTTAGTGCCGGCCACAACGTGAAAATCTCTCCCGACGGCCAGATGGTTGTATTCCGTGAGAGTACGTTCAACAAGAAACATCTGCGTTTCTCCACGCTCAATAGCGTGAACCTGGCCACCGGCGCAAAACGTGTGCTGGTGAAACCAACCCGTGACCTGCAGGGCTATAGCGTGGACAGCGGCAGTGCCTGCATCGTCAACAAGGGCAAGTACAGCAAGAAGGCATTGATCAAGGGCAAACCTAATCAGTTGCCAGTGCTGTCCATTGACATGGGCAAGCTGATGATCACCATTAACGGCAAGACCCGTCAGTTGTCGCCCAACGGCACTCAATTCAGTTACATGTGGCCATCATTATCGCCTGATGGCACCAAGGTGCTCTTTTATCAAGCAGCCCATGGCGCATACGTTTGTGACCTTGACGGCAGCAACGTGCGCAAGGTGGGCAAGATGCGTGCTCCTGTTTGGTATGATGACAACACCATCGTGGGCATGATTGATCTGGATGACGGCGAGTATGTCTACGCCTCGACCATCGTTGCCGCCACACTCGACGGCACTACCCAAACGCTCACCGGCGATGCCACTATCGCCATGTATCCCCATGCCAGTGCAGGCAAGATTGTCTTCAGCACGCCAACTGGTGAGGCCTATATTATTAATGTTACTAAATGATGACCGCTATGAAAAAGATATTATTACTTGCCGTAGCCGCCATCATGGCAGCAGGCGTGATGCAGGCCAAGACCGCCGATGAGATCCGAATCTATCTGAACCCGGGACACGGCAGCTGGGGTCCCAATGACCGCCCGATGGCTACCATTCCCTATCCAATGCTTCCCGAGACCGGACGTCCTGACACCTGTGGCTTCTATGAGAGCAATACCAACTTGTGGAAGTCCTTACAGACCCGCGCCACCCTTATTAAGATGGGTGTGAAGTCAGAGAACATCACCATGTCGAGATGGTTTAACGGGCCTTACCCGTACGTGAGTGGTGCGCCCGATGCCGAGATTTATAACCGTCCCTTGTCAGAGATCTGCGAGGAGGTGGAAGTAGGCAACTATGACATGTTCCTGTCGCACCACTCCAATGCAAGCACCGACGGCACTGCCACCAACTACCCGCTAATGCTCTATCGCGGAAATGACGGTGAAGGCGGTGATCTTGCTCCTGGAAGCCGTGCAATGGCAGCCGCATGCTGGCCACTGTTCTATACCAACGAGATTGACCCGATGAACTATTACAGCCCGACAAGTCCCAACATTCGTGGCGACATCAATTTCTATGGCAGTTCATCGACCCGCACCGACCCCAACACGGGCAAACAGTACACTGGCTACCTGGGCGTGCTCAAACATGGCGCACCCGGCTTCCTGGTAGAAGGCTATTTCCACACCTATCAGCCCGCACGTCACCGTGCGCTCAATGAGGATTATTGCCATCAGGAAGGTATCCGCATTGCTCGCGGTATTGGCCAATACTTTGGACTGGAGCCCGAGAGCACCGGTTATATCATGGGCACCGTTAAAGATGTCCACAATCACCTTGTTCATAACCTGTACAAGTACAGCGCTGGCACGATGGACCAGTGGGCTCCCGTTGATAATGCTCTCGTAACGCTCTACAAGGACGGCGCTGCAGTGGCTACTTACACGACCGATACGTTGAAGAACGGCGTGTTCGTGTTTGAGAACCTGGAGCCCGGTAACTACAAGCTAGGTATTGAAGCCGAGGGTTACAAACCCCTGGGTGAATATACCGGTGCAACCGTTGACGGACAATGGCAAGAGTTGATTGCCAAGGCTTCGGGTGACATCGTTGTCGAGGCCAACAAGACCTCCTATGCTGTCCCCATGCTCGAAAGAACGGATTATGTCATTCCCGAGGACTTGTACCAGAACTATCCTGAACCTGAGCTGCCTGGCTATGTGGCCGCACCCCAGAAACTCGTCTTGACCCGTGATGAGGGCACAGAGTATGATTTGGAGGGTAGCATCAAGCGCATGCTGGTTCGCGGTGACAGCACAGTTGTGCTCACTGCTGCCGAGGACGGAACTCCTCACGTTTACCTCATCGACAACGTCAATAAAGTGCTCATCAAGGAATTAAGCATCGAGGGTATTGCTCCTGCAGAACCTGATAATGCCGGTTTCTATAGCCGCTTAAACGACATCTGCTTCACTGCCGACAACCTGCTTGTGGGCATGAACAGCGTGATGACCCAGTACGGTGACGGACAGGTTGACGAGGGCTTCACCCGTGGCACCCTGCGCCTGTTCAAGTGGGCAGACTTTGACAGCAACCCCGTTGAATGGGTGAACACTCAGAGTTCGGCCAACTTCTACCGTTATCGTCCGCAGTCACTCGCCATCGACGGTGGCTCTGATGACTGCATTGTAACCATCATTGGCACCAATGCCAGCAGCACAGTAGGCGGCATGAGGTTCTTGAAACTGGCTATCGCCAATAACCAGATCACCAGCACTATCTACACCGAGAAGACCATCAGTGCCGGCAGCAACTTCACGTTGCCCAAGATTGGTGAGCCAGTTTTGACCCTGTCGCCGCGCAGTGATGATAACGTTGTGCTCGATGGTAACAAGATCATGCCGTTCGAGGTGATTACCGCCTCGGCTAATGGCGTTGACAGCGAGGTTGCCGGTCGCTTTGAGAGTAATGAAGCCGACACTGCTGCTGTAGGCGTTTCGTTCTTCAAGTATGCTCAGCATCAGTTCATGGTGACGCCCTACATGGCCGAAACGGCCGTTGCCGGTATCAAGCTGTATGACATCACCTCCGGTATGGATCAGGCAGCCCTGGTAGCCACCACCAATACCGACCTTGACCCGCTGCCTTGCCAGTTCATGGCCACTGGAGCTGCAGTCAAGAATGAGAACATCTATCTCTATTTGATGCAGGACAAGACTATCACCAAGTGGCAGGCCCTACCCGATGATCAGCCTGCGGTTCCTGGCATCTTTGCCTATGGCTTATCGTCCAATGATGTTGACGGCGCATTTGAGTTCTCATTCAATGCCAATGACAATGCTGAACGCGCTTACATCACCTTCTATGACATGGATGGTAACGAATTGGGTACCATCGAGGTGCCTGATGTAAAGCAAGGCGAGAACACCATTCAGATCAGCTATGACCAGTTGCCTGCCGAGCCTGGAACTGAGTTGACATGGGAGGTTACCCTCGAGGGTGAGAACATCACCACCATCAAGCGTATCAACCCCACTGGCCAGAATTATGGTGGCCAGCTGTTTGTTGCTGTCGACAAGTCGCCCGAAAGCCCCATGATGGGTACCATCTACGTTGGTAACCGCACGGGTAGCTCAGCCGCAACCAATGGCGTTTACGTTTGTGACGTGATGGGTATGCGCGTGACCGATGACCTGTACCGTGGCGGCCACAACTGGGGCAGCAACTATCGCATGGCAGTTGATGCTCAGGGCAAGCTCTACGTTCCCGACTGGGGTGATGGCGCTTCAGGCGTTTATATCGCCGATCCCATGAACATGGATGGAACCTGGACTGAGTTCTTCATCGGCAACCGCAACAGCGATGGTCTCATTATCAATAATGGTCAGAATGTCGGTTCTTCGACACCTGGTGTAGCCATTGGTGGTAAGGGTGCCGACACCAAACTGTATGTTTATCTTGAGGACTTTGGCAATGGTGTTGGCGTATATAACATCGGCCAGCCCGACGGTAGCATCGTTGATACCTGGTCAACCGCTCCCAACCAGTACTTTGATGTGGGCGCATGGCAGCTGAACACCAACGGCAATGTAATGGCTGACGCTGCTGGCCGTGGTGTATGGATTTCGCAATACCGCAGTGCCGGCAACAACACCGCCGGTGTTCCCTCGCTCATGTTTGTTGACAGTGAGGGCAATGTGACCTTCAACTCAGGTCGCTCGCCCTATATCGACATGCTCAACGGCAGCGAACGTGCAGGCTTTGCCGTGAATGATGCCGCCGACATGCTTGTTGTTAACGACGGTAGCGGTGTGCTGCAGTTCTATGACCTGACTTGGGAGGGCACGACGCCTGACATCTCGCCCAAGTTCTCTTACAAGTGCGACGCCATCAATGCCGCTGGCTCCATCTTCCAGATGGGATTTGACTACGCTGGCAACCTGGTATGCGCTGGTAGCAATATCGGTATCTACTCACTGCCCACCGATGAAAACATCCACACCACTCCCGCTTGCGGTGATGGTGCCATCATCAAGGTGCCCGCTGCAGTCGACGAGACCTATGTGGACAAGATTGTCGTGAGTGAGCGCTACTATGACATCCGCGGTATCGAGTACAGCCAGCCTGTCCAGGGCGTGAACATCATTGTTCGCACCTATAGTGACGGCTCGACCCGCAGCTTCAAGGTCATCAAGTAAAAACAAGGGCAAGAACAGCCTTTCCTATTAACTAAGCGGCTCGACATCCTCGGGCCGCTTGTTTTGTTATTTTTATATAAATGATGATTGGCCATGAGCAGTAATTCGACGGTTTTTTGTACCTTTGGAATCCTATTTGCGACTAGCAATAACATATACTAGATTTAAAACTGAAAATGATAGATTTTTTAGACAATATAGATGCCGAAATGAGCGATGGTGCTGCACATGTGGTACCCATCATTACCGAGATACACGAAGTGGGTGACGGCACTGGAATTCAGGACAATAACGCCGACGACATCCCTATTTTGCCTTTGCGCAACATGGTGTTGTTCCCCTCGATGACCATGCCTGTGAGCATTGGTCGTGAGAAATCGATGCGCCTGATTAAGGATGCCGAGGAAGGACACTCTGCCATTGCTGTTTTCTGCCAGATTGACAGTCATATCGAGGACCCCAAAGAAAAAGACCTGTATCACACGGGAACCATTGCAAACATTATCAAGGTGCTTGAGTTGCCTGATGGCTCAACGAACGTGATTCTGCAGGGCCGTTCTTCGTGCCGCCTCGAGAACGTGGCACAGGTAACCCCCTACCTGCGCGGATCGGTGACGCTTGTTGAAGAGAAATTACCGCTGGCTGGTGACAAAGAGTTTGAGGTGCTGATGCAATCTATTGGAGAGGTGACCCTGCGCATGCTGCGTAACATGGGTCCCAACGGCCGTGAATTGGCATTTGCGATGAAGAACATCGACAATCCCATGTACTTGATGAACTTCCTGGCCACCAATATCGCCTTTGACCCTGACCAGAAGCAACACATGCTGGAGGAACGTGACATGAAAAAGAGAGGCTACCTGTTGTTTGCTTTGCTTACACGCGAAGAGCAATTGGTGGAAATCAAGGCCAACATCCAGTCACGCACCCGGGAAGAACTGTCACAGCAGCAACGCGACCATTTCCTGCAGCAGCAGATTCGCACCATCCAGGAGGAACTGGGCACCGATGTTGATGACATCGAGGAACTGCAGGAGCGCGGCAGCAAGATGAAGTGGAACGAGAGCGTGCAGCGGCAATTTGAAAAGGAATTGCGTAAACTGGAACGCCTTAACCCACAGACCCCTGACTACTCGGTGCAGTATGCCTATCTTGACAACATGCTCAATCTGCCGTGGGACACCTATACTGAGGAAAATTTTGACCTGAAGAAGGTGGAAGAAAAGCTCAACCAAGACCATTACGGTCTGGAGAAGGTAAAAGACCGCATTCTTGAGCACCTGTCAGTGTTGAAACTGCGTGGCGACCTCAAGGCGCCCATCCTGTGCCTGTACGGTCCTCCGGGTGTAGGCAAGACTTCACTGGGCAAATCGATTGCCGACGCCCTGCATCGTGAGTATGCCCGCATCTCGCTGGGTGGACTGCATGACGAGGCCGAGATACGCGGTCACCGCCGCACCTACATTGGCGCGATGCCTGGACGCATCATCGCCGCGTTGGCTAAATGCGGTACAGGCAATCCCGTCATTGTGCTTGATGAGATCGACAAGGTGGGTCAGGACTTCAAAGGTGATCCCTCCTCGGCGTTGCTTGAGGTGCTCGACCCCGAACAGAACAGTCATTTCCATGACAATTACTTGGACATAGACTATGACTTGTCAAAGATTCTGTTTATTGCCACTGCCAACAGTTTGGCAACCGTGAGCCGTCCCCTGCTCGACCGCATGGAAGTCATCGAGATTACGGGCTACATTCCTGAGGAGAAACTGGAAATCGCTAAGCGACACCTCATCCCCAAACAGTTGGAAGAGAACGGTTTCAAGAAGAACGAAATCAAGATGGGCAAGCAAGTCATCCTAAAAATCATTGATGACTACACACGTGAGAGCGGTGTGCGCCAGCTTGAAAAGAAAATAGCGACCGTACTGCGACGCGTGGCCCGTCACAAGGCTAGTGGTGATCCCTACCCCACTAGCATAAAAGTGGAGGATCTGAAAGAGTATCTGGGCGCTCCCGATTACAGCCGTGACAAGTACGAGGGTAACGAGTTTGCCGGTGTGGTTACGGGATTGGCTTGGACTGCCGTTGGTGGTGAAATCCTGTTTGTTGAATCATCCCTGGCCCGAGGTAAGGGCGAGAAGCTCACCTTGACTGGTAATCTAGGTGATGTAATGAAGGAATCGGCTGTTATAGCGTTGCAATACCTACGTTCGCATTGCTCTCTGCTGGGGATAGACCCCGAACTGTTTGACAAGTACAATGTCCATATCCATGTGCCCGAAGGCGCCATCCCCAAAGATGGCCCGTCGGCAGGTGTGACGATGGTGACCTCCCTGGCATCCTCGTTTACCCAGCGTAAGGTTAAAGACCACCTGGCCATGACCGGTGAAATCACCTTGCGTGGTAAGGTGCTTCCTGTGGGCGGCATCAAGGAGAAAATTCTTGCTGCCAAACGAGCCGGCATCAAGGACATCATCCTGTGCAAAGACAACAAGAAGGATATTGATGAAATCAACGAAATCTACCTCAAGGGCTTGACGTTCCACTTCGTCAATACCATTAAGGAAGTGCTTGACCTGGCATTGCTTCCCGAGAAAGTCAAGGATGCCATAGAGCTGTAGCTCAATGTCCCAATATAAAGCGGCGGCCTGTTGATGTCAACGGGTCGCCGCTATTATTGTATCAAAATGTATCAATCCTCGGGATAAATGAGATTTTGAGGTTGAATATTCTGGAGAACTTCAATATAATACTTGCGGGCCTCCCACTTGGCCATGGGCAGGTTGTTGAGCATATAGTTGCCACAATCATGGGCATTGGCACCCGGGATTTCGCCATCAAAGTCGGCAATCCATTGGAAGAGCTTCTGCATCAGCGGCACAATGTCTTTGCTTTCAAGGTTGCCCTTGAGCAACAGATAGTTGCCGGTGCAGCAACCCATGGGTCCCCAATATACCACCTTGTCACCCCATTGCGGGTGGTTGCGCAAGTAGGTGGCTGCCAGATGCTCAATCGTGTGAAGTGCGCTCTGACTCACTGCGGGCTCACGGTTGGGCAACTTCATGCGGATGTCAAAAGTGGTCACTACATCCCCACCCTCCAAATAGTCTTTGCGTGAAACATAAATGCCACGCAACAACCGGGTGTGGTCAATCTTGAAACTAGCGATTTTCTCCATAATATAAAAACTACGAATTATACGAATTTAACTAACTGGCATCCGCCTTCATTATAGACTATTGATGAGTTCCTTGAGAAGCATGAAGGTCTCTTGCGGTGCGTCATTCCAGAAATCGAGGTACTGACGCGTGTTGTCGTGGCTGGCACCGGGTGAGTCGCTGATGACACGCAAGGCCAGGAACGGCACCTTACTCAGGTAGCACACCTGTGCAATAGCTCCTGATTCCATATCCACGGCCAAAGCTTCAGGGAAGTCACCCTTAATGCGGCTCACTTGTTCCATGGTGTCAATGAACTGGTCTCCGGAGCAGATTAGTCCTGTGTGGATACCGTCACGGGCAGGCACGAGGTCAAGCAGGCGTTTGGATCCCTCGAAATAGAGCGGGAGGCCTTGAACCCTGCCAATCTCGCTCTCGGGTCCGCACCACACGTCATGGTAGGCCACACAGGTTCCTGCCACCACGTCCATTACAGCAACCGATTGGTCAGCACCACCGGCGACACCACTGTTAATCACGTAATCGGGCAAAAAAGAGTTGACGAGCGTCAGGGTTCCCATGGCAGCATTGACCTTGCCAATACCGCACTGCATCACCATCACATCATGCTTGCCCACCTTGCCGCGGTGAAACTCAAAGCCACCCATGCGGCTCTCTTCACTATTCTGTAGCAACGGCAACAGCAAATCAAGCTCCTTGCGCATCGCCACGATAATTCCAATTTTCATTTTTTCTTTTTTTGAATCTACACGACAAAATTACACATTTTTCCCGAATTACACTATCTTTGCCACATGAAACAGTTGATAGACATACTTCACAATGAAGGATTGACCCTCGTTATCAAGAGTGGCGATGGTGAGATTAGACGTTTCACTGGGCGTGGCGTAAAAGATTTATTGATGCTCGCGGTTGAGCATCAAGAAGTGCTAAAAGGTGCTCTCATTGCTGACAAAGCGGTGGGCAAAGCGGCGGCAGCTTGCATGGTCGTGGGCGGCATCAAGCGGGTGCATGCCGATGTGATGAGTGAACCGGCATTGGCGTTGCTGCAAGATCATGGAATCATTGCTGAATACGGGCAACTTGTGGACCACATCATCAACCGCGACGGTACTGACTGGTGTCCCATGGAGAAGCTTAGCCGTGATGAGAATAATCCTGCCGCTATTGTCGCGCGAATCCAGGATTTTTTTCAATCGCATTAAAAAACACTGGAGTCATGGGGCTCCAGTGTATCAATAAACATCACTAATTGTTACTGTTGTGTCTCGTGGCTGAACATTTAGATTTTCTGTTATATAGACACATGAGAACGCCGTTTTGCAACAACAAAACAGCGTTTTAACATTACTTTAACCTTATTGGTTATTTCCTTACAATTCTGCCTCCTTGAGTTTCTCGGCATTTTCAGCGACAATCAGGTGGTCAATGCAATCCTGAATGTCGCCATCCATAAAGGCTGGCAGGTTGTAAATGGTGTAACCGATACGGTGGTCGGTGATACGTCCCTGTGGATAATTGTAAGTACGGATTTTTGCGGAGCGGTCGCCAGTAGATACAAGCGTTTTACGGCGCGATGCGATATCATCCACATATTTCTGATGCTCGTGGTCATAGATGAACGTGCGCAGGCGTGCAAGGGCTCTTTCCTTGTTTTTGGGCTGGTCGCGGGTCTCGGTACACTCGATAAGGATTTCCTGTTGCTCGCCCGTATTGGGGTTGGTCCACATGTAACGCAGGCGAACACCACTATTCACCTTGTTCACATTCTGACCGCCGGCACCGCCGCTGCGGAACGTATCCCACTTGATTTCGCCTTCATTGATGTGCACGTCAAATGGCTCAGCCTCGGGCAACACGGCAACGCTGGCGGCGCTGGTGTGCACACGACCCTGCGTCTCGGTGACGGGCACACGCTGCACGCGGTGAACGCCCGATTCATATTTCAACGTGCCATACACGTTATCGCCCGTGATGCTAAACACGATTTCCTTGAAACCGCCTACGGCTCCTTCGCTGCAAGAGGACATCTGCACATTCCAACCCTTGGTCTCGCAATAACGGGTGTACATGCGCGCCAAATCACCAGCGAACAATGCCGCTTCGTCACCTCCAGTACCACCACGGATCTCGAGTACAACATTCTTGCTGTCCTCGGGGTCCTCGGGTATGAGCAGGAGCTTGATTTCCTCTTCAAGTTTAGGCACCTCTGCCTGGTTGGCCTCGATTTCCTCGCGAGCCATCGCCCTCAAGTCCTCATCGGTCTCACTATCGAGCACTAATTTGGCTTGCTCAATGTCTTCCAAAAGTTTACGGTAGCGATGGGTTGCATTAAGCAGGGTTTCAAGACTTTTATATTCTTTTGTCAGCTTGACATATCGTTTCTGGTCTGCGATAACATTGGGGTCTGTAATCAGCGTGCCGATTTCCTCAAACCGTGCATCCAGGCCATCAAGGCGTTGTAGCAATGTATTTTCTGCCATATTGTTTTGAATTTGCCTGCAAAGGTAGTAATTTTTGGTTAATCGTGAACAGATTAACGCTTACAGTTGATGTATTCCTTGATGCGTTCGGCAAATTTGCGGTCTTTTTTATTTGCAGGGTCAGGTGTGAATTCTAAATTCTCAGGGATATCTTTGCCGAGATCGATGACAGGGCGCCATCCATACTCCTTTGCTGGATTAATGATGATCATGAGCGAATCGTACAATGCCTGGGTGTTGGCATCATAGGCCGCCATCTCAAGGGTGTCGCCATGGATGCTTACCGTCTGATAGTGGCGACTGGAAATGCCGAACTTGTCAAAGTGCTCGTCGAAATGGATGCGGTAATTCTTGGGAGAGCAGTGGCTGACGGTGTAAACCGGGGCTCCAGGAGCGCCATTCTTGTAATGGCTAGTCATGCGGGCATAGGCATGCTCATGGCCTTGCAGCACGAGATTAACACCATACTCTCGTACCAAGTCATCAAACATCCATCGCTGGACGATGTTATTCTTGCCCTTGATGGAATAGAGGGGATGATGCAGGACCAGGATTTTCCATTTGGCCTTGCTCTGTTCAAGCTGCTCCTTGAGCCACTGGCGCTGGGTCCACAGGTAGAAGAACTCGCGGTTACTGTCAAGGACAAATAGCTGGGCATCACCATAATTCAAGGTATAGACCATGTTATCACCTACCTTAGAATCAAGGAAATAGGAGAACACCAGCGGGAAACGGCGCTCGAGGCGCTGAATGATGCCCTTGAGGTAATCGTGATTGCCAGTGACATTAAGGATGGGTATTGATTGCCCGATGCTATCGATAGTGCGGAAAGTCTCTGCCCAATACTGATTGGCAGGACGTTCAATCAGGTCTCCCCCACACACGAGGAATTCAACCTCGGGATGATGTGACCAGGCATCAAGCAACAATTGGTTGGCAATACCACCAATGGTATCCTGCACATCGCCTACAAACAGGAAAGAGAAACGGTCATGACCAGGAGCATGGGTTTGGAAATCATACCACGGCGATGAGGTTTCAGCCACGCCAAGGCTAGACCCTACTACTGCACGGTAACGGTAGCGGCTGTCGGGCTTGAGTTGGCGCAGACGGGCCACATAATAAGCCGCCTTACCGTTGCGGGACTCAAACACCTCACCTTGGGCCTCGATGACGGTCGTATCTCCGTCACACACAAGTTCCAACCATGATGGGTGTAGCGTTGTGTCGCACTGCCAACTGACATTGCGTGACATTTCATCCTGGTCGCCAAAGGTGAGCAGCACATGGGCGGGTGCTGATGAAGGGTTCACGGCCTCCTCAGGCACATTACCGAACCACACATGCCATCTTCCTGCCACCCACACGGCCGTGCCGACCACGACCAGCAGAGCCACCAGGCGCTTGATATTTTTATTTTTTGGTCTCATTTTAGGTGCAAAAATATAAATCTTCGGCCGTTTTTTAGTAATTTTGGCCGATAAAATGAAATCGACACGATGAAAAATCGGTTTACCATATTTAATACTCCCATTGTCGCTCTGCTCTGGGACCTGCTTGTTGTGTATTGCGCTTACACGCTGTGCCGTGCAGTCTTCTTAGCGCTCAACTGGTCGCTTTATGCGGGAACCATCACATTTAGCCATGGCCTTGAACTGTATGGCGCAGGCTTGCTTTTTGATACCCCGGCGATTCTTTACACCAACGCCGTCATCCTGTTGATGTTCCTGTTGCCGCTTCACTGGAAGGAACATCCTGCCTATTATCGTGTGGCACGCTGGATTTATACGATAGTGAACAGCATTGCGGTGTACATGAACCTGATGGACTGCGTTTATTTCCCGTTCACGGGCAAGCGTACCACAGCATCGGTGTTTGCCGAGTTCAGTAACGAGGGCACAGGAGAGATGCTCAAAATCTTCGGCGGGCAGTTCTTGTCCCATTGGTATTTGGTGCTGCTGGCAGGCGTCGTCACATGGGCTTTCTGGAAACTGTTCCGCCCGCGTCCCAATTCCGTCATTACTAGACAGGCGTCTTCATTGAAGCGTTATTATGTGATCCAAGTCATCTCTTTGCTACTGGCTATCCCCTTGTGTATCGGTGCCATCCGTGGCGGTTTCACCAAAGCGACGCGCCCGATTACCATCAGTAATGCCAACCAGTATGTCAACCGACCTGTCGAGACCGGCATTGTGCTAAACACGCCATTTTCTATTTTCCGCACCCTCAAGAAGACTCCCTTTGTGGTGCCGGAATATATGTCCGACGAGGAGTCGCTTGCAATCTATACCCCACTCCATCAACCCAATGACAGCGCGGCTTTCACGCCTCGCAATGTGGTTGTGATTATCCTTGAGAGTTTCAGCAAACAGCATTTTGGGTTCTATAACCGCACCTTGCGCGGCGGTACTTATCAAGGGTTCACTCCTTTCCTTGACTCGCTGCTCACCACGTCGGCGCTGACGTTCAGGTATTCTTATGCCAACGGCCGCAAGAGCATCGAGGGGATGCCATCAGTATTGTCATCGTTGCCCAATTTCGTCGAGCCCCTATTCCTCACCCCAGCCTCGCTCAACAGCATGTCGGGTCTCGCGAGGGAACTTGGTGAGAACAAGGGCTATACTACTGCCTTTTTCCATGGTGCTCAAAACGGCTCGATGGGTTTCCAGGCATTTGCCCGAGCCACCGGATTTCAGCGTTATTATGGCCGCACCGAGTACAATGCTGACCCTAATTTTCACGGTGATGATGACTTTGACGGCACGTGGGCCATTTGGGACGAAGAGTTTTTCCAGTTCTATGCCCAACAGATGAGCGAGATGCATGAACCGTTCATGACTGCCCTGTTCAGCGCATCCAGCCATGACCCGTTTGTCGTTCCCGAGAAATATCAGGGACGTTTTCCGCAAGGCGAACGACCCCTGCAGCAATGCATAGCCTATACTGACTATGCCTTGAAACGATTTTTTGAGACCGCAAGTCGCCAGCCATGGTTCAAGAACACCTTGTTCGTCATCACTGCCGATCATGTGAGCCAGCAGATAGACCCATACTATTGCACCTCGCTGGGTAACTATGCGGTACCCATTATCTTTTATGCCCCGGGCGACCAGTCACTCCGTGGATATGACGAGCACTCCATCGTTGAGCAGATCGACATCATGCCCACAGTATTGGGCTATCTGCATTATGATCGGCCATACATCGCCTTTGGACTGAATTTACTCAAGGCTAACAGCCAGGGCTTTGCCCTTCACTGGTTGCCAGAATCAAGCAGCTATGAATATGTTCAAGGAAATTACGCCATCCAATTTGATGGCAAGCAGGTCACTGCCGCTTACAAGTTCCGCACCGACTCCACCTTCAGCCACAATGTGTTGCACACGATGCCTCAAGACACACTCCAGGGCATGACACGCCAAATGCAGGCGATTATCCAGCAATACATGCAACGCATGACCACCGACAACCTGACTATCAAACATAAACCCTGACAATACAACCACTTCTTATCGATAAACGAAATCTGCCAAATAAATGATATCGTTTAAAGATTTTTGGTGAGAAATAGTTGATTTGTTGGAAAATTGCGTTATTTTTGCAAGTTAGAGCAAAGTGTATGTGTGGCAATGCAGGCAAGTCTTGCAAGTAATGCTTTGATACCTTGAATTTTAGCATATAACAAACAAATAAAAGATATAATGTTATGATGAAGAAATTTATCCTTATCGTGTGTGGCTCGTTCGTGGGCGCTTTCCTGGCGTTCATGTTTTTCATGATTGCTGCCATGGTCATGAGCTTTGCCATCATGGGCTCGATGGGCCGCATGGGTAACAGCAAAAGCACCGTGAACGTCACTAAACATTCCATCTTGAAACTGGATTTGGGAAACACGATCAGCGAACGCGGCGGCAGTGATGCGATTGACATGTTCTCGTTATTGCGAGGCGAAGGCATGCCTTCAAGCCTGGGCTTGAACACGCTCGTGTCGGCCATTGATAATGCTGCCACCAACGACAAGGTGGATGGCATCTACATTGAGTGCAATGGTGTGGACGCATCGCCCGCGACACTACAGACCGTGCGCCGCGCTCTCAAGGAGTTCAAGAAAAGCGGTAAGTGGATTGCCGCCTATGGCTATGAGGGCATTAACCAGGCCGACTATTACCTGGCCAGTGTTGCCGACAGTATCTTCATCAACCCCATCGGTGCGGTTGACCTTCATGGTATGGCTTCAGTGACGCCTTACATGAAGAAACTGTTTGACAAAATCGGCGTCGAAATGCAGATTGTACGCGTGGGCACGTTCAAGAGTGCAGTTGAGCCCTATATGCTTGATGACATGAGCGACGCCAACCGCTTGCAGCAAGAGCATTACATGGGCTCGATCTGGAAAGAAATGATTGACAGCATCGCTGCTGACCGCAAACTGCAGCCGGCTGCGCTGAATTCATTGTGTGACAGCGTTGTGGTGACATTTGACGCTCCCAAGCTCATTAAGCTTAAACTGGTGGACAAGATTGCCTATAAGGAGGAAATGGATAATATCCTGCGTGCCCGCACCGAGGTGGACAAGGACGATGATCTGAATTTTGTCAGCCCCGATGACCTCGCCTCGTCTCTCGAAGACCCCGCTCTGGGTGACCACATTGCAGTGCTCTATGCTGTGGGTGAAATCGATGGCAGCGCTAGCCTGGGTGCAGCCGAGGAAGGCATCGACAGCGAAAGATTGTGCGGGATTATCTACGATCTCATGAAGGACGACAATGTCAAGGGCATGGTGTTGCGCGTGAACTCGCCTGGTGGTAGCGCGTTTGGAAGCGAGCAAATATGGAAGGCCCTGCAGGACTTCAAGGCTGCGGGCAAGCCTATTGCTGTTTCAATGGGTGACCTTGCCGCTTCGGGTGGTTATTATATCTCATGTGGAGCCGATCGCATCTTTGCCGAGCGTACGACAATCACTGGATCTATCGGTATTTTTGGCATGATTCCTTCATTTAGTAATCTGATTGAGAATAAGTTGGGTGTTCACATGGCTTCGGTTAAAACCAATGAGAATGCCGACATGGCCGCAGCTGGCAAGAAGCTGACTCCTTCACAACTTGCCGCTTTGCAGAACATGATCAACCAGGGCTATGAACTTTTCACAAAACGTTGTGCCGATGGCCGTCATGTGACCCAGGATTCAATTAAGAGCATTGCTGAAGGCCGCGTTTGGGACGGCATCACCGCCAAGCAGATTGGTCTGGTTGACGAGTTCGGTGGCGTCCGTGAAGCGGTAGCATGGGTAGCCAAGAAACTGAATATGGGCAAAGACTATAGTGTCCAGAACTATCCCGCCCTCGAAGACAAATTCATGGAACTGTTAGACAAGTACATGGTCACCAGGTATGAGTCACGCTTGCAGGGCGAGATGGGAATGATGTACGAGTGGCATAAACAGTTGCAGCGCATTATGGGCCGCGACCAGGTGTTGTGCCTGATGCCCATCGAAGATATCAAATTTTGAAACAGAGTGTAGGAATTAGATTATTTTTGACACTAACAGCTAATAGCCATAGATCT
Organism: uncultured Muribaculaceae bacterium; assembly: GCA_905233915.1. Lineage (GTDB taxonomy): Bacteria > Bacteroidota > Bacteroidia > Bacteroidales > Muribaculaceae > Sodaliphilus. Next base: position 40,114 of record CAJOFM010000010.1, read on the forward strand.
ACAACTAAGGGCTATGAAAATGGACTTGTCTAAAATACTGAATAAGGAACAACGCAAGAAAGTCATGGATGCCTTGCTGACGCCATTCTCATGGGGATATGGTGCCGGCGTTTGGTTGCGCAACACAGCGTTTAACATCGGTATACTGCCACAAGAGGAGTTCGACGTTCCGGTAGTCTCGGTAGGTAACATCACTGTTGGCGGCACAGGAAAAACGCCACATGTGGAATACATCGTCGAGGCCTTGTACCGTCGCTATCATGTGGCTGTGCTTAGCCGTGGATATAAGCGCAAAACTAAGGGTTTTATCCTGGCCAGCAACAACATGACACCCCGTGACATCGGCGATGAGCCTTATCAGATTTACCGCAAATTTGGTGGATTAATCACCCTTGCCGTGTGCGAGAAACGGCGCAAAGGCATACGTGAACTGCTGCGTATTGACCCAGACATCAATCTTATCCTGCTTGATGACGGGTTCCAGCACCGCTATGTGAAGCCGAAGGTGAACATCGTGCTGGTGGACTATAACAGGCCACCCTATGACGATCACTTGATGCCACTCGGCACTTTGCGTGAGCCAGCCGAGCGGATGCTACGCTGTGACATGGTTGTGGTCACTAAATGTCCCACCGACTTGACTGCGATGGACATTAGAATGATGAAGAAGAATCTGGACTTGTTCCCGTCACAGCAGCTGTACTTCAGCAACATCCGTTATGCCGATCCAGTGCCTGTGTTCCCCGTCCAGTCCCCACAGCTCACGTCGCTGCAATGGCTGCGAGAGGACGATGCGATCCTGTGCTTGACGGGTATTGCCACACCCAAGCCGCTGGTGCGCTATCTGCGACAGTTCTCCACGCGAATTAAAGTGATGCACTTCGATGACCATCACTTCTTCACACGCAGGGACTTTACCGACATCTTCAAGGTGTACAACACGCTTGAAGGCAGACGCAAGTTCATTATCACCACCGAGAAGGATGCTGTCCGCATCATGAACAATCCCTATTATCCGCCCACGATGCGCAGCTGCATCTTCTATATCCCTATGAGAGTTGGTTTCTTGGAGATGGAGGGACTGAATTTCATCGAGAGGCTGATAGAAAAAATTGATTCCCAAGAGCAGGGAGTCTAAGTATTCATTGACCTTAATAATCAACAAATAAAGAGAAAGGACTATCTTATGGCACAAGTATCCAAAACAGAATTGCTGGATATGATCAAAGAGACCAGCGAATTCATCAAAAAGCGTGTGAACGGCAAGTTGCCAAAGACTGCCATCATCCTGGGCACCGGTTTGGGTGCCGTTGTGGACCATATTAATATCGAGGTTGAAATCCCTTATGGCGAAATTCCCAATTTCCCTGTATCTACTGTGCAGGGGCACAAGGGACGCCTTATCTTTGGCACCCTTGGCAACAAGTATATCATGGCGATGCAAGGCCGCTTCCATTATTATGAGGGCTACACCATGCAACAGGTGACTTTCCCCATTAGGGTAATGAAAGCCGTCGGCATCAAGACCGTGTTTGTTTCCAATGCCTCAGGTGGCATGAACCCCAATTTCAAAGTAGGTGACCTTATGATCATCACCGACCATATCAACGTATTTCCCGAGCATCCGCTGCACGGCAAGAACATTGATGAGCTGGGTCCCCGCTTCCCGGCCATGGTTGATGCCTACAGCCCCCGCCTGATTCAGATGGCGCGTGACATCGCCAAGGAGAAGGGCATCCGCTTAATGGAAGGCGTGTATGTGGGCACACAGGGTCCCACGTTTGAAACTCCTGCCGAGTACCGCTACTTCTGGCGCATTGGCGGTGACGCCGTGGGCATGAGTACGGTCCCCGAGGTTATCGTTGCACGCCACGGCGATATGGAGGTGTTTGGTATCTCCATCATTACCGACCTGGGCGTTGAAGGTGCTGTTGAAAAAGCGTCCCATGAGGAAGTCCAGAAGGCAGCGGCTGCAGCCCAGCCCATTATGGCAATGCTTGTGAGGGAAATGATTGACCGATTTGACGAGCTTTAATTTGGCTAACGCTAAAGACTAGAAACGAATAACTCATTTATGAAAGAAACTGAGATTTCGACATTGGGCGAGTTTGGGTTAATTGAGCACCTGACTCGCTCATATCCTGTGCGTAATGAGTCCACCCATCGAGGTGTGGGCGATGACTGTGCTGTCATTAATTACGGCAAGGATCGCGAGACACTGGTCACAACCGACTTGTTGCTTGAGGGCATCCACTTTGACTTGTCTTATGTCCCCTTGATGCACCTGGGCTACAAGGCCATTGTGGTGAACTTGAGCGATGTGTATGCAATGAACGGCACCCCACGCCAGGTGACGGTGTCGCTGGGTATCAGTAAGCGTTTCACACTGGAGCACATAGAGCAACTTTACGAGGGCATGCGCATTGCTTGCGAGCACTATGGCGTGGATCTTGTGGGCGGTGATACGAGCGCATCGGTAACGGGACTGATCATCAGTGTGACATGTCTTGGTGAGGCGCCCAAGGACAATATCGTTTATCGTTCGGGAGCACGGGATACTGACCTCATTTGTGTAAGCGGCAACCTGGGAGCAGCCTACATGGGGCTGCAACTGCTGGAGCGTGAACGTCGCGTGAGTGCCGAAATGAAAGATGAGGATTTCCAACCCGACTTCTCTGGAAAAGAGTATATCATTGAGCGCCAGCTTAAGCCCGAGGCGCGACGTGATGTCATCGAGGAACTGAACGAATTGGGCATCCGCCCCACTGCTATGATGGATGTTAGCGATGGGTTGTCAAGCGAGCTGCTTCATATCTGCAAGAATTCTGGCGTGGGATGTCGCGTATATGAGGACCGCATCCCCATCGACTACCAAACCGCCCTCATGGCCGAAGAACTGAACATGAACCTCGTTACTGCTGCCATGAACGGTGGTGAGGATTATGAATTGCTGTTCACCGTTCCTCTTGCCGACCACGATAAAGTGGCACGCATGAAAACCGCCCGTCTGATTGGACACATCACTAAAGCCGACCTCGGCGCCTGCATGATCACACGGGACAATCAGGAAATCGCTATCCAAGCTCAAGGCTGGAATGCTTTTAATCCCTCTTAGTTTATTATTTAAGACCAGACGAATCATAGAATTAGGTGTTAGGGAGCATTCGCTTCTTAACACCTATTTATTACAATGACTCGAATGATGGTTTCGATATGTAATAATTTTCTGTATAATTATATTATATCAATGATTTTTGGTGGTATTCTGCTAAATAGTGTTAAAAATGGGCATTTTTTGATTAATTTTTTAGGCCGATAGATTCATTTGGCTTTATATTTGCAGTGGTTTTCATGGTATTAGTTTTATAGATTATTGATTATCGAATGTCGGGAGACAAGGCGATTTTCAGAAATGTTTAAGGTTTATGTTAATGGTATTAGAAGGTTAATTAGTTAAAACAAGCCCTTGACGTTGAGTCAGGGACTTGCTTTTTTTATATGCTTCTTTCTATTGTGCAAATAAAATCTTGTTAGTAAATAAAAAATTACGGGAGTTAATGAAATAACATGAATAATTGTAGTAACTTTGCAGATTAAATTATTAATCATGGATGCTCGCGAGAAAAAACAGCTGTTGCTCGACTCAAGATATCTGCGCATGACACAGATTTGGGCCGAAAATTCCTACTGCCGTCGCCGACAGGTGGGGGCGTTGCTGGTCAAGGACAAAATGATCATCAGCGACGGGTACAACGGCACGCCGGCAGGATTTGAAAACGTGTGTGAAGAGGACGGCGTTGACCGCTCTAAGCCATACGTCCTGCATGCAGAAGCTAATGCCATTACCAAAGTTGCACGCAGCAATAACAGCAGCGAGGGTGCAACGCTTTATGTCACCACATCCCCATGCATGGAATGCAGCAAACTTATTATTCAAGCGGGTATCAAGCGCGTTGTCTTTGGCGAATACTACCGCATGCACGATGGCGTTGACCTGCTCTGCCGTGCCGGCATCGAGGTTATCCACCTGTGGAAACGTGGTGATGAGTACCAGGTCGTTGCCATCACCAATGACAATAGCGAAAGCCATTATCGTGAAGTGGAGAAGTATATGGCTTCTTGTTAATAGACTCTAGTAGATAGCACATTTTTAAAGCCTTAACAGATGAAACCCAAAACCACACGTCAACCCATCTGGTTGCCCATCGTCATATCACTGGCGGTGGTGCTTGGGCTTTTTATAGGCAATCGCATCTCCCCCAATAAATATGTTGCTGACAATGACCGCAAGATAAACGCCATACTGAGCCTCATTAACCAGGATTATGTTGATTCGACCAATATCAAGGACCTCATCGAGATGAGTATTCCTGAGATACTGAGCAACCTGGACCCGCACACAATCTACTTGAGCGCCGATGAGTTGAGGGCTTCGACCGAGAACATGAATGGTGTGATCAGCGACATAGGCATTCAGTCTGAAGTGATGAGCGACACCGTTGTCGTTGTTGAGGTCATTCCCGGTGGCCCTGCCGCCAAAGTCGGTATCAAACCAGGTGACCGCATAGTGAAAATCAATGATACGGAAACAACTGGTGAGAAGGTCAGCAAGGGCACTGTCATGAAACTCTTGCGCGGCCCCAAGGGAAGCAAGGTGAACCTGGGTATCAAGCGCCACAACTCATCCAGAGTGCTGATATACACTGTCACACGAGGTGATATACCTGTCAACACTGTTGACTCTTATTATATGCTCGACAAGAATACGGGCTACCTCAAGGTCAACCAGTTTGGTCGCAACACCTACAAGGAGTTCATGAAAGCAATGAAGAGTCTTGAGGGTGAAGGTGCCAAACGCTACATGATAGACTTGCGTGGTAATGGTGGCGGATTTATGGAGATCGCATTACGCATGGTTAATGAATTCTTGCCCGCTAACAAGCTGATTGTCTATACCAAGGGACGCTACAAGCGTGACGACAGCCAGGCATGGAGCGATGGCAACGGTTCCTTCCAGGATGCCGAGGTGGCAGTGCTCATCGATGAATATAGCGCCAGCGCCAGCGAAATCTTTGCCGGAGCCTTACAGGACAACGACCGCGGACTGATTGTCGGCTGCCGCTCGTTTGGCAAGGGTCTGGTTCAAAAGGAATTTGTCCTGCCCGACAGCAGCGCGATCCGCATGACAACAGCTCGTTATTATACGCCCAGCGGCCGTTGCATCCAGAAGGATTATAAACGTGAAGCCGGAGTCGTCTATGACAATGAATTGGTGGAACGCTACATGCGCGGCGAGATGAGTAACCGTGACAGCATTAAGGTGGACAAGAGCCAGATGTTCAAAACAGCCCATGGCCGCCCAGTGTATGGCGGTGGCGGCATCTTGCCCGACATCTTCGTTCCGCGCGACACCAGTGGATTGTCGGCTTACTATTATGAGGTCGAGAATGCTGGCTTGCTGCATCAGTTCTCATTCTCTTATTGCAACAAGAACCGTGATGAACTCAGCAAGATGAAAGATTATAAGCAATTCTTGCGCATGTCACCCAGTGATGAGACGCTGATTCACATGTTCGCCGATTTTGCTGCCGAGAATGGAGTGGCACCGCGCTGGTATTATATCAATGTATCACGTGACCTCATCGTCACCAAGCTCAAAGCGTTGATTGCCAGGGACACCTTTGGCAGTCAGGCTTACTATCCTATCCTGAACCGCAACGACAAGACCGTGCTTCAGACCTTGAAGGCACTGAACAAGCACAAAGCCGTGTTCCCGATTACCGAAAGCCTCGACCCGAAATCCATAGCACAGGTCAAACGTAATTGATAAAGATAACTGATTAGTCAACAGATAAATGTCATGACACAGAAGCCCACAAATAGATTCCTCTGGTTACCACTCGCCATTGCTGTGGCGATGGTGGTGGGCATCTTCTTTGGTAGCCGTTTCACCAACAATAAGCCTGTGGCCGAGAACGACCGAAAACTCAATGCCATCCTCAACCTTATTGCCAATGACTATGTGGACACGACCAACCTGCATGACCTTATCGAGATGAGTATCCCGGAGATTCTCAGCAACCTGGATCCGCATACGAGTTACTTTACTGCCGAGGACCTGAAAGCGGCAACCGATGATTTGAACGGTTCTTTCAGCGGCATAGGCATCTCGTTCATGATGGTGAGCGACACCATTTCTGTTATCGAGGTTATTCCAGGCGGTCCAAGCGAGAAAGTGGGCCTGATGGCCGGAGACCAGATTGTCATGATTGATGACTCGGTCGCTGTGGGTCCCAAGATGACCAATGGCGAAGTGATGAAACGCTTGCGCGGTGACAAGGGCAGTCAAGTGAAATTAGGCATTAAGCGTCAAAACAGCAAGAAGCTGCTTTCATATACGGTCACTCGTGGAGACATACCGGTCAACACTGTTGACACCTACTACATGATTGACAATATCACAGGCTATGTCAAGATCAATCAGTTTGGTGTTCACACCTATGATGAGTTTATCACCGCCATGGCTAGTCTTCAGGAAGAGGGTGCCAAACGCTACATGATAGACCTGCGCGGTAATGGCGGCGGATTAATGCAAATGGCTGTGTTGATGGTCAATGAATTCTTGCCTGCGGGACAACCCATCGTTTTTACCAAGGGACGCTACATGCACGATGACGGTGATGTGTGGAGTGACGGCAACGGCTCATTCCAGGACGCTGAGGTTGCCGTGCTCATCGACGAGTTCAGCGCCAGCGCCAGCGAGATCTTTGCTGGTGCTTTGCAAGACAATGACCGTGGTCTGATTGTCGGTTGCCGCTCTTTTGGCAAGGGACTGGTGCAGAAGGAATTTGTCTTACCCGACAACAGTGCTATACGCCTGACAACAGCACGCTATTACACGCCCAGCGGACGTTGCATCCAGAAGGATTACAAGGAGGGCATGTTCAGTTATGAGAAAGAACTCTTTGACCGCTACTTGAATGGTGAACTATATAGCCGTGACAGTGTAAAGGTGGATCAAAACCAAGTATTCTCCACAATGAATGGCCGCACTGTTTATGGTGGAGGTGGTATCGTGCCCGATATCTTTGTTGCGCGTGACACGAGTGGCATCACCAATTACTATATCGATGTCGCTAATGCTGGACTGCTGCAGCGGTATGCTTTCAACTACTGCAATAACAACCGCTCGTTCCTTAACCAGTTGGATGACTACACCGAATTTCTGAGAGTGGCCCCGAGTGATGATGCCCTCATTAAGGACTTCGTCGACTATGCGGCCAAGAACAATATCGCCCCTCGTTGGTATTACATCAATCAGTCTCATGACCTCTTGGCTACCAACCTTAAGGCGCTCATCGCCCGTGACATCTTTGGCAATATGGCATTCTACCCCATTCTTAACCGTAACGACAAGACGGTTTTGGCCGCATTGAGAGCCCTGAATAGCCACAAGGCTGCATTCCCGATAACTGATTAATCTTACAACATAGCAAGAAGACGAGGCAGAGTTGATCTGTCTCGTCTTCTTAATTTACATCATGGAATCTCTTGTAGGATTCCTGTAGCGTTTCACTTTTTCTTGCGAATGGTAACCGCACCGTTGCGGAAGTTGTACTTGTCACCTCGAGGGGTGAGAAAATCGATGCGTTTGCGCAGTCGTTTACTCATTTTGTCTTTTACGACCCACTCGCCATTGAGAGCTGGAGAGCTCTCACTTTCTACAATAATCACGTCGCCCATTTTGAAGCCATGTTGGTTAAACATGTCATGCGAGAGAGCGACCCATCGAATCTGATAGTTTTTCAACTTATCATAATTGATTCGGTCTCCGCTTGCTGTTACCCAACCAGCACCACCCTGTCCAGGGTGATATTTGGTAGCGTGCAATTTATAATCCTGCCCTATGGCAGACACAGCAATCACAACAGCAAGCGCTAAAAAAAATCGTCTTAGCATACGTTGTTAGTAATTGGTTTGCACGGCAAAAGTAGAAAAATCATTTTAATTGACCAAATTTTTGGCCAACTAAAATGATTTCACCTATTGCTAAAAAGGGAGTTTATTTGCTATATATCAGCGACTTATCCGCATCGCGACGTGCCGCAGTTGGTGCAGATGAGACAACCCTCCTGATAGACCAGCGTGTTCTGTCCGCAGTTGGGACAACGCTCGGCAGCGGCCTCGCCATTGTTGATGTAACGCTTGAGCGCACGCTCCACACCCATCTTCCAGGTGTTGATTGACTGGCTATCCAGCTCCAGACTGCTTACCAGTTTCAGCACCTGAGGAATGGGCATGCCGTAACGCAAGACGCCCGATATGAGCTTGGCGTAGTTCCAGAATTCGGGGTTGAATTTCTCACTCAAGCCCTCGATGGTGGTCTTGAAACCACGCTTGTTGATGAACTGGAAGTCGTAACGCTTCACGCCATCCTCGCCCACGGCTTTGATGATCTTGCCCTTAGTAACCGACTTGGGACAGAAGATGCCCTCATCATCATCGGCAATACCGGTAAAGATCTCGTAGGGGCGGCCGTCAATCAAGCCGATAAAGGCAATCCACTTCTCCTTTTTGTTCTGGAAACGCACCACGTCGGCCTCCAGCTCAACGGGACGCTTGAGGATGTGTTCCTCCTGGGCGATATAGCGTGCGGCCTGTTGCTCGCTTGCGGTGTTCTCCTTCTCTTTCTCTTTTTTCTTGTCATTGTCACTCAAGGCGACAAGCACTCCGGTGCGGGAACCGTCACGATAGACGGTACAGCCCTTGCAGCCGCTGCGCCATGCTTCGACATAGAGTTTGCCCACCATCTCCTCGCTGATGTCGTTGGGCAGGTTGATAGTGACGCTGATGCTGTGGTCCACCCACTTCTGCACCTCGCCTTGCATCCTTACCTTGTTCACCCAGTCCACATCATTGGCGGTAGCTTTATAATAAGGAGACTTAGCAACAATCGCATTGAGTTCCTCCTGGGTGTAATCACGACGAACTGGGATATTGTTGATTTTCATCCAAGTCACCAGCTTGTGATGATAAACGATGAATTCCTCAAACGAATCACCATTCTCGTCAACCAGGTCAACATGAACGTCCTTGTCGGTTGGGTTAACCTTGCGGCGACGCTTATACACGGGCATGAAGACAGGCTCAATACCCGAGGTGGTCTGGGTCAGCAGGCTAGTGGTACCTGTAGGAGCAATGGTCAAGCATGCGATGTTGCGACGACCGTATTTCACCATGTCCTTATACAGTTCAGGAGAAGCCTCGCGCAAGCGGTTGATATAGGGGTTATTCTCCTCACGCTTAGCGTCATAAATCTCAAATGCGCCACGCTCCTTGGCCATCTGAACCGATGAGCCATAGGCAGCCAAAGCCAAAGCCTTGTGGACGCTTACCGAGAATTCAGTTGCCTCGGGCGTGCCATAACGCAGACCCATAGCGGCAATCATGTCACCCTCGCCTGTGGTGCCCACACCTGTGCGACGGCCCTTGAGCGTCTTGGTGCGGATCTTGTTCCACAGATTGGTCTCGGTGGTCTTGACTTCAGGAGTCTCGGGATCTGAATTGATCTTATCAAGAATCTTCTCGATTTTCTCCATCTCCAGGTCAATGATATCGTCCATCATGCGCTGTGCGCAAGCCACATGCTCGGCAAACAAGTCATAGTCAAACGATGCTTGAGGCGTGAACGGATTCTTCACATAGCTATAGAGGTTGATAGCGATGAGGCGGCAACTGTCATAAGGGCACAGGGGAATCTCACCGCAAGGGTTGGTGGAAATGGTCTTGAAGCCCAGGTCGGCGTAGCAATCGGGCACCGACTCACGTGTAATGGTGTCCCAGAACAAGACACCGGGCTCGGCGCTCTTCCATGCGTTGTGGACAATCTTGTTCCAGAGTCTTGCTGCGTCGGTTTCCTTTTCATAGATGGGCTTATCACCAACAACAGGATATTGCTGGCGATAGGGCTTTCCATCTACCGCTGCCTGCATGAATTCGTCATCAATGCGTACCGACACATTGGCACCGGTTACCTTGCCCTCTTCCATCTTGGCATCGATGAATGACTCGGCATCGGGATGCTTAATGCTCACGGTAAGCATCAACGCGCCGCGACGGCCATCCTGGGCGACCTCACGGGTACTGTTGCTATAGCGAACCATGAAAGGCACGAGTCCCGTTGATGTCAAAGCGCTGTTCTTCACAGGCGAGCCCTTGGGACGGATGTGAGACAAGTCATGGCCTACGCCACCACGGCGCTTCATGAGCTGTACCTGCTCCTCGTCAATTTTGAGGATGCCTCCGTAACTGTCAGGCTCACCGTCAAGGCCTATAACAAAGCAGTTGCTCAACGAGCCAACTTGGAAATTGTTGCCAATGCCTGCCATAGGGCTACCTTGCGGGACGATATAGCGGAAGTGGCTCATCAATTCAAATAGACGCTCAGCACTGAGCGGATTGGGATACTTGTTCTCAATGCGCGCTATCTCACGTGCAATGCGCCAGTGCATATCATCGGGTGTCTGCTCATAAAGATTTCCAAAAGAATCCTTCAAAGCATATTTTGTTGCCCAAACGCGGGCAGCAAGCTCATCGCCTTCAAAATACTTCAACGAGGCATCAAAGGCTTGCTGATAAGTGTAGGTTTTTTCTTCCATTGCTATCTTGTTTCTTTATTTGGTTGGTTTTTAAGGAATAAGTGTGGAAACTGCCATTCGCGGCAAAATCCTCGCAAAGGTAATACCATATTTTTGAATAACAAAATATATTGGTGTTTTTCTAAAATTTTTCAAAAATATTTTTATATAATTGATTTTCAAGATATTAAGTTTTTACCACAAGCAAAAAGTTATCCAAAAGTTCAACAATGATCGAACACAAGTGGCTCAAAACAAACAATTTGACAAAAACTAAGGGCGCTTCCATAAAGGAAACACCCTCAATTAAATCTTTAAGAAATAATGGTTACTCGAGCGTGCCGTCCTGAGCAGCTTTCACCATATCCTCATTGGCGGTGATGTAAATCTCAACGCGGCGGTTCTGAGCACGGCCAGCCTCGGTGTCATTGCTGGCAACGGGATAGTCATAAGCCAGACCCTTGCTGGAGAGACGCTTGCCAGGAACACCTGCATTGGTCAAGAAGTTCTTAACCTCGGTAGCACGAGCATTGGATACCTTCTCGTTAGCTGCGCGGGTGCCCACATTGTCAGTGTGACCGTAAATCTGTACATCGGTCTGGGGGTTGTTAATCAAGGACTGGGCAAACTCACTAAGAGAAGCCTCAGCACTCTTACCCAGCTTGGAGCTGTTGAAACCAAACAATATACCGTTGTCGAAGGTCACCTTGATGCCCTCAAAACCATTGACGTCGGTCACGGTGTCAACCTGTGCACCAGCAATCTGAGCGAGCTCACGGGCCTGCTTGTCCATCTTCTTGCCGATAAGAGTACCAGCAACACCACCAGCAACAGCACCGATAGCACCACCGATGGCAGCACCCTTGCCCTTACCGATGAGAGCGCCAATACCAGCACCAATGGCAGCACCGCCGCCACCGCCGATAAGGCCACCCTTAGTGGCATTATTCATGGAACCACAACCCGAGATGCCGAGCATCAGCATCGCACTCAATAATACACATAAAGTCTTCTTCATAGTTCAATAATTTTTATGATAATCGTAAGTTTATCTCCATATTGGACATGCAAATATAATATAATTATTGATACCGCTACATTTTTGACCAGAAAAATTGAAATAACAATAACTATTATCCATACTCAATTAATTATGAACTATCCAAAAAGGTGACGAAACGCATCCTCGACACGTGCAACCTCAACGACCTTGATGGACCAGTTTTCTCGCTTCACACCCTTGAGGTTGTTCTTGGGGACAATGATTGTGCCAAAGCCTAGTTTCTGGGCTTCGGTGACGCGTTGTTCACAACGGGTGACCTGACGTATCTCACCCGAGAGTCCAACCTCTCCCGCAAAACAAACATCGGTATTGATGGCCATATCGACATTGGATGAAAGGATTGCGCTGATGACAGCCAGGTCCAGGGCGGGGTCATTCACCTTGATGCCGCCAACGATGTTGAGAAATACGTCTTTTTGTGCCAATTTGAATCCAAGCCGTTTTTCAAGCACAGCAAGAAGCATGTTCATGCGCCGCTGGTCAAAACCAGTCACTGAGCGCTGGGCGGTGCCATAGGCCGCAGTGCTCACAAGCGCCTGTACCTCGATAAGGAAAGGCCTCATGCCGTCGATAGTAACACCAATGGCGGTACCCGACAAATCGCCGTCGCGGTCACTCAACAACAACTCGCTGGGATTGGTTACCTCACGCAGACCGTCCTCCTTCATCTCATAGATGCCTATCTCGCTGGTGTTGCCAAAACGGTTTTTGATAGGACGCAAAATGCGATAAAGATAATTGCGGTCACCCTCAAACTGAATAACGGCATCGACAATATGCTCCAGCACCTTGGGGCCTGCAATGCTGCCTTCTTTATTGATGTGGCCGATGAGGATGACTGGGGTATAGGTTTCCTTAGCATACCGCTGGAAAGCGGCTGCGCATTCCCGTACCTGGGTCACACTGCCTGGGGCGCTCTCCAATTGCTCGCTGGCGATCGTTTGGATAGAGTCAACGATGATGAGGCCAGGCTGAAACGCACGGATGCTGCTGAAGATGTTGTCTAACGAAGTCTCACAAAGCAGGTAGCACTCGCAGTCCATGTGGCCGCCGGCAATGCGGTCGGCACGCATGCGCAGCTGCTGAGGGCTTTCCTCTCCTGAGACATATAAAACCCGGCGAGAACGGATGCGCAACACATTCTGCAAGACAAGTGTCGATTTGCCGATGCCAGGTTCACCGCCTAAGAGTACGATGCTGCCAGGCACAAGACCGCCGCCCAGCACACGGTTGAGTTCACCGCTGGGCAGATTGATGCGAGGCTGGTCCTCGGCCCGAATTTCGGAGATCTTGACAGGATCAAGAGATTTGCGGGCACTCTCCCCTGCCCCAGCATACCGTACGTTAGCGGTCTTGGGCGCCTTAGGCTCCTCAATATAGGTGTTCCACTCTCCACATGCGGGACATTTGCCGAGCCACTTGGGCGACTCGTTCCCGCAATTTTTGCAGAAGAAAGTGGTCTTTGTCTGTTGCTTAGCCATATCGAAACCGAATCAGCAGTATTATCTCCTGAAAAATTCACTAATGGTGATGGCTGCAGCGACGCCCACATTAAGGGATTCGCTGCCAGCACTCTTGGCTTTTGGAATGAGAAGGCGCTGATTGACGTGTTTGGCCACCTTGGCACTGATGCCCTGGCCCTCGTTTCCAAACACCACAAAGCCAGTCTTTCCCAAATCGCTACGGTAGATATCTTGACCATCGAGGAAGGTGCCATATACAGGCAAATCGGGGTACTCTTCAAATAAGGCCTCCAAATCGCCATAATGCACGTTGACACGAGCGATGGCACCCATCGTTGCCTGCACCACCTTGTGGTTATAGACGTCTACTGAAGTGCGGCTGGCAAAGATGTCGCGAATGCCAAACCAATCGGCAAGCCTGATGATGGTACCCAGATTGCCAGGGTCTTGGATGTTGTCAAGCACAATGTTAAGGCTCTTGGCGACCCGTGCAGTATCGATAGTGTCAACAGGCTTCTCATAAACGGCAATGACATCGCTCGGCGTGTCAAACTGGGAGATGCGAGCCATCTGCTGACCATTAGCAAAAACTATTTTATCATAGTGCTCGGCTGTGCCGCACTGGTCATACCATGAGCGCTTGGCAATAAGCCAGCGGCAGTTGAAGTGCTGCCATGTATCTCGCACACACTTGGTCCCTTCGGCTACGAACAAGCCCTCATCATCTCGGTATTTCTTGGCAGCAAGGCTTTTTACCACCTTGAGGATGCCATTATTCATGTCCATCATAAGGCTTAATGCTCTCTTATTGCCACAAGTTCATTGAACCGCAGCAGGGTTGTACAAAATTCCTCGTTCAACAATGCAATGACACGTTCTGAAATCACGTTAGGCACGTCATCAGCTGCCGATGAGATAGAACCGGCAATTGCCGCAATCGTGTCGGCGTCTCCAGCAAGTGTAACCGATAACCGCACCACATCTTCAAAGTCCTTGCCTTCCACAAAACAGGTGATAGCTTCAGGGACCGTGCGTTGGCAGGTCTCGTCAAAGGTAAAGGTGGGTCGTATCTCGTCCAAGGTGCGGGACAAGTCATAGTGGAATGTTTTTGACACATAGTCGACAACTTCCTTTTTGGTCTTTCCTTGACGCACAAGGAATATCGCCGCAGCGGTAGCTTGGGCACCCTTGATTCCCTCGGGATGGTTATGGGTTACTTCGGCTGAAATCTTCGCCAATTCCAGTGCTTCTTCAAGCGTCTTTGCGTAATATCCCACAGGACTCACACGCATTGCAGAGCCGTTGCCAAAGGAATTATAGGGCTCAGGGTGCGGGCTGCGAATCCACTGGGCAAAACGTCCTCCATATCCTCGATCAGGATATTTCCGACACAAATCCAACATGATGTTAACTAAGGTCTTGGGCGAATGCTGTTCATCTTCCAGCAACCACAGGGCGTTAGCCATGGTCAGCACCGTATCATCGGTAAAGGTGCTCTTTGGCGTGAACAACTCAAAACTATAGTCACGCGTAGGATTAAACTCGTAGGCCGACCCAATCACATCGCCGGCAATGGCTCCGATAATTCCTTTCATAATTATATAATGTGTATTTTGTTATGTTTGATGCAAATTTACTACTAATTCGGCAAAGTATCCCAAAGTTGAACATAAATAATTGTCAAGATCCCCAGGGGATGAGGTATTGTGCTCCTGCGCGAGGCGCTGTAACCTTAAGAGCAGGTTGTTGTACAAGAGCAGGACGGCGAATGGTGGCAAGCGCGGTCACGTCGCGCCAACCCTGGGTGCAGTTCCTGACCGTCATTACTGCCATGCCCATATATCGGCCGGCCAGGTCAAGCAATGAGCGTTTCACCGCGTCAAGACTGGGAAAATCACTGCCATTAACACTGGCAAGACGATGTCCGTTGCATTCAAGCGAGGCGCAAATTCTGTCGCCACGATTCACGATGTTGTTAAAATTCGTTTTCATTGTTCTTCCTCCTTTTTCTTTTTACACTGCAAAGGAACAATGTAATGGTGCCATAAATTGGCACTGCAATCGAAAAATAACCTAAATTGCTTATACAGGGGTTGACTATTCCTAAGAATACTTGACAGATTTGAGCCACATAGCATTTGATATGTTACCACATTTTAGGTATTGTGCTTCACGGTGATTGGAAGTAATTTTATACTCCAAAATCATTGAAATGCAACTGATTAGATACATCATACTAGCCTTATTGGTTTTAAATATACAACTCGCTGATGCACAAACACTCATCAACGGAATCGTGCTAGATAGCGAGACCATGGAGCCCATCATCGGTGCCACTGTTGCCGATGCAAAAAAAGGTAAAGCACTCACTGTCACTCAGGCTGACGGTTCATTCGCCATACCTAAAAATAATGAGGTTGAGCTAAGAATCACCTCAATCGGCTACAAACCGTTGGTTACAGCCATCACACCCGATGGTCGTTACCTGCTGCAAGCCGAGGTGAGTCAATTGGGCGAAGTGGTTGTGACAGCCCAGGAAAACCGGGGACTTACAACATCATCCCGCATCGAGAAACATGCCATGGAGCACCTTCAACCCTCGAGTTTTTCAGACCTGTTGGAACTGATTCCCGGCGGTCGTAGCATCGACCCGTCGTTGAGTACGCCCAATAACATCCACATCCGTGAGATTTCCACGGGCAACAGCAACTATGCCACCTCGTCGCTGGGCACCAGCTTCATCATCGATGGTGCGCCCATCTCGACAGGTGCCAACATGCAGTATCTAGCAGGGTCATGGGACGACATGGCCACTAGCCGTGACAACACCAATGCGGGCGTTGACATGCGCGGCATCGCGACCGACGACATCGAACGCGTCGAGATTGTTCGCGGCATTCCTTCGGTGGAATATGGGGACCTGACCAGCGGCCTTGTGAAGATTGAGCGCCGCCGTGGCGGACACGACATGAAATTTCGTCTGAAAGCCGACATGGGCTCTAAATTGTTCTATGCCGCCAAGGATTTTGAATGGGAACAGCACAGGTTAACCCTGAACCTGAGTGCCGATTATCTTGATGCCAAGGCTGATCCACGCAACCGATTGGAGAACTACAAGCGTGTGACCATCTCCACCCGCTTGCAGAAGCAATGGGAACAAACGGATTACATGCTCACTTTTTCATCTAATATTGACTTTTCCAGGTCACTGGATAATGACAAGGAAGATATCGACCAGAGCTATAGCGCCGAAGACTCCTATCGCTCGAGTTACAACCGCTATGCCCTGCTCACCGCGTTGCAGTTCAAGACGAAGCGGCCCTCGTGGCTCAAGTCGGCAGACCTGACAGTCTCCACCTCGCTCGAAAACGACCTGATTGAACGCACACGCCTGGTGCAACTGTCGCGCATGACCGTGGCCCCCTTGTCCAAGGAAGAAGGTGAAAACGACGCCTATATCCTGCCCTATAAATACATCGGCCACCATGAGGTGGAAGGCAAACCCGTGAATGCTTATGTCAAACTTAACGCACGCTTGCAAATCCCCAACAACAGGGTGTCCAACTCACTGCTGCTGGGTACCGACTGGAACCTTGACAAAAACCTGGGTCGGGGCCAAGTGTTTGATCCAATGAAACCCGTCTATACGGGTATCTCGTCACGGCAACGGTCACTCAAGGAGATACCAGCCAACCATCGCCTTTCGGCTTATGCCGAGGAAAACGTCAAGTGGCCTACTTCAATAGGCTCGCTTGAACTGACAGCAGGCATCCGTGCCACGACGATGCTCAACATCGATACCGAGTATGCGATGAAAGGCAAACTCTATTGGGACCCTCGCATCAATGTCGGTTACTCACTGCCCAGGCTGTCACTTTTTGGCCAGCCGGCCTTCATCCGCATTGCAGCGGGCATTGGCCAGCACACCAAGATGCCCACCATGGAGCAACTGTTTCCAGACATGCTCTACATTGACTTTATCCAGTTGAACTACTATCACGACAATCCCGACTACCGCCGCATCAACCTGATGACTTATATTGTCAACCCCCGGAACACGGCCCTAGAGCCTGCCCGTAACCTCAAGAAAGAAGTGTCAATTGACATAAACATCGGTGGCAACAGGCTGGCGGTGACCGCCTTCCGTGAAAAGATGACCTCGGGATTCCGCATGCAGTCCTACTACCGCACTTATCAATACAAGCAATATGATGCCAGCGGCATTGAGGCCGCAAGTCTGACGGCACAACCCAACCTATCTGATTTGCCTTATACTGTCATCAACGAATTGGCTGGTTACGGCAATTACACCAATGGCAGCATGACGCTGAAGGAGGGTATTGAATACACCCTTGAGAGCAAGCGTTTTCCCGTCATCCTGACACGCTTGACCATCAACGGTGCCTACTTCCGCACTACCTACGACAATTCCATTGTGGATTCCTACCGCCCCAGCCAGGTGATTGATAACCGTCAAATTCAATATGTGGGACTGTATGCCAACGATGACGGCTCGGTAAGGGAGTCATTCAACACCAATTTCACTCTCGACACCGATGTGCCCCGCCTCAAGCTGGGTTTCTCGTTATCGGCACAATGCCTGTGGTTCACGACATCGCAACGCAAAGAAATCAGCAACTATCCTGTCCAGTATATAGCCCCCGACGGTAGCATCCACGAGTGGAGAGAGGGTGATGCCGACGATATGTACCTGCGCTGGCTGGTGAGAGACTACACATCGTCACAGTTTGAAAAGAACCGCGTTCCGTTCGCCATGAACGTGAACATGAAGGTCACCAAGAAACTGTTTGATGACCGGCTTCACATCGCCATGTTCTGCAACAAGCTGTGGGCCTACACACCAGACTATGACAGCCGCGGCACGACCATCCGCCGTCATGTCACCCCTTACTTCGGACTCGAAATGAACATCAAGCTATGAAACAGTTTTTCCGATCCATCATAACAATTATCATGGTTTGCGCCATCGCGGCCTGTGCGCCAGTGGAAGATGACCTCTTCACGACAGCCCACATCACGGTAGCGGCGGGCGATGACTTGACCATTACCCGCGTGCAGGGACAAGTGAAACTGACCAACGTGAACACCCGTCAAGTCACGACATCAGCCGATTTTGAAGGAGCCAGCGTCACCGTTGAACTGTTGCGCGGAGCCTACCAGATTGACATTGAAGGCGTGGCCACCTGTCAATCGGCTAACGGGACTACCCGAATGCGTCAATTCCGTTGCCAGAGCGACTATGCCGAGTTTATCAGGAAAGAGCAGAACGACACCACACTGAACATGATTTTCCTTGACTGACATGAAGCGCCTCTTCTTATTCATACTCATCTTTATAACCATCAAGTCGGCATCGGCTTCCATTGCCGACTCGGCCTTGGTTGAACACACGTCGTTGGAAAACCTGATGCTACAAGAGTCACTGCGCAATCCCGCACTGCACGGCATCTTCTATCAAAGGGCATTTTCACAACTGGTTTTGGGCATTGACCTGCAACGCCAGTCCACGGCGTTCATCCCCGAGAAGGGTAACGGCTACACGCTGCCCTACCTCAAGGTGAGCACCTATCATCACCTGAATGACCATAGTACTGTGTGGGGCGAGGCTTCTTACACGACAGGCAAGCAATATGATATCCAGTGGAACTCCACCAGCGACTATGATTTGCTGCAACCCTATATCCTTGCCGATACAATGGGCGGCGACATCCGCCATGAGCGCTATTGGATTTCGGGAGGCTATGCCACTCATCTGGGCAAATGGCTGCTCGGCGGTGAAATGCTTGTTCGGGCACAGCAGGAGTACCGCGGTAACGATCCACGCATGAGGGGTGTCGTAACCGATTTGACCCTGCGCTTGGGTGGCGGATATGATATGGGTCATTATCGGCTTGGCGCCATGGTTGAAGGTAACATCTACAAGCAGACCAACAGCGTTGCGTTCTATAGGGAGGAAGGCGTTATCCCCGAATACCAAATGACAGGACTGGGCACAGAATACAGCC
This sequence comes from uncultured Muribaculaceae bacterium, assembly GCA_905233915.1. Lineage (GTDB taxonomy): Bacteria > Bacteroidota > Bacteroidia > Bacteroidales > Muribaculaceae > Sodaliphilus. The sequence continues at coordinate 59,303 of CAJOFM010000010.1, forward strand.
GATTCTCGGGCGACAAGCGCAGCCTGTATTATGATGGCAATGGGATAGCGATAATGCTTCATGCCGCACCCGTCAGAAACAACGGCGTTTATGCCGATGCCACGCTTGACGAGCACCGTTATCACCGCAAGCTCGCCGAATTCAATTCCATGCCGCTCACCGACCTCTACAATGAACACATCGGTGCCACGATTGGCTGGAAACAAGACAATGGCTATCGCCTGAACACATCAGCCCATCTTGACTACACGAGACACACGGGCAATGAGCACGTGGGCGGCACATCCGATGCACGCTACTTTCCGGTCATCGCCTGCCTGACGATGTACAAGAGCCATGTGCTGGACGGTTACCTGAGAGCGCTCTACGGCAAGCAAAACTGGAATCTTATCCTCACCGCCGGGTACAAGTCGCAAAATGAGGAATACATCTATCCTCACCGTCAAATGGAATCCAGCCACGCTTACGGCAAGTTGCAGGGGCAATGTTTCCTGCGAACGGCGGATAGAATGCTATTGACCGTCAACGCCCATGTATCCTATGCCGGCAACGTGAACGACAGAATGCAAATGCCCTATGCAAATATGGGCGAAGGCATCACTCAGTTGATGAATCACAAGCACAAATTCGCCAAAGCCAACTATACTGATCTCGGCGCCAAGGTTCGAGCCGACTACGCTTGGAAGCAGTCCGGTTATGGAATCTTTGTCGAGGCGGGAGGCGGTCTGACCCTGAGCTCAACCAACGAACACCAAACAGTGTTTCAAAGTGCAATAGGAATTACATTTTAAAAACATAAATAAATAAATAACTAACTAACAATCAATTAACTAAGAACAAAGAAAAATGAAAAAGATTATGTTGAAAAGCATCATGATGATGCTCGCTTTAGCCATGTGTTTGACTTCTTGCAGCAGTGATGACCCCATACCCGTCATCCCCACCACGATGGTCACACTGGAGGTTCCTGTTAATTTGGAGAATACCGTCCTCAGCAATGCTAACGCCACGCTGACAAACGTAGAGACAAAGCAGGTAACCACCGTCGAAGGCGCCAAATTTGTCAAAGACGGCAATGGTTATAAAATCATGTGTAATGACTTAGAGGCTGGCACCTACAACGTCGTAGTAACCGGTCATCTTGATTTCACGCTTAATGGCGTTGCTGGACAGAAGGACTTTGAGGTAACTTCTGATAATGTCGTGATTTCTGAGACTTCACATGACCTGAAAATGGTTGTCTCCACATTCACGGCACAGGGCGGTTTTGTCATCAGCGAAATCTTCTTCACGGGCACCTCTACACCCGAAGGAAAGTCTTACAGCGGCGACCAGTACATCATCATCACCAACAACTCGGATGTCACCCTTTACGCTGACAGTATCGCCGTGCTGGAGTCGGCCTTCCTGACCACTGCCAAGGAGGACTACACTCCCGACATCATGTCAACTCACTTCTCGGTTCAGGCTTGCTACATGATCCCCGGTAATGGCAAGAGCGTTCCCGTTGAGCCGGGCCAGAGCCTGAAGTTGGCCCTCAACGCCATCAACCACACAACCGAGCAGCCCAACTCCATTGATCTGAGTAATGCTGACTTTGAGTTCTATGACGAGACTTCCAATCCCAACTTCACCGACGTCGATGGCAATGCACCCAATCTGGACAAGTGGTACTGCTATACCGCTACTATTTACCAGTTCCACAGCCGTGGCTTCAACTCGATGGCTATCGCCAAGATGCAGACCAGCAAAGAAGACTGGCTGGAGAACTATGTCTATGACGCCACCTATCTGTTTGTGTTCGGTGACTTCTCCAAGGAGATGACCAAGAGCGGTATTTATAAAGTGCCCAACGAATGGATTCTGGACGGTGTGAACCTGAGCGTGGAATCGGTGCGCGAGTGGAACGTACTCGATGCCTCGATTGACGCCGGTTGGACCTACTGTGGCAAGGTAGATCGTGACGATACCCGCATCAACAAGTCGGTAATCCGCAAGCAGGATGCCAACGGCAAGTATGTCGATACCAATAACTCGACCAACGACTTCACTCCCGAGGCTCCTGCTTCACTGCTCAATAAATAAGCCTGATGAGAAGATATATTCTATCACTTATTGCACTGGTGCTGCTGCCCTTATCGGCGGCAGCCCAGTTGCCTCAAGACCCCGATGTGCGCAAGGGTACCCTCAAAAACGGCATGACCTATTACATCCGTCACAATGCCAAAGAAGCAGGGCTTGCCGACTTCTACATCGCCCAGCGCGTGGGCTCGATTCTTGAAGAACCACGACAGAGGGGACTTGCCCATTTCCTGGAGCACATGGCCTTTAATGGCACCAAGCATTTTCCTGGCAAGAACGGCAAACCGGGCATTGTTCCCTGGTGTGAAAGCATTGGTGTCAAATTCGGTGCTAACCTGAACGCCTACACCTCGATTGACCAGACGGTTTATCACATCGGCTCAGCGCCGATTGCGCGTGATGGCATCATCGACTCGTGCTTACTGGTACTCCATGACTGGAGCCACTACCTGCTGCTCGAGGATGAGGAAATCGACAAGGAGCGCGGCGTCATCCACGAGGAATGGCGTACCCGTCGTGCAGGGATGGCTGTGCAGCGCATGCAGGAACAGGTCATGCCCAAGATCTATGAGGGCACAAAATATGAGGATTGCATGCCTATCGGCTCGATGGACATCGTTGACAACTTCCCCTATCAGGACCTGCGTGACTACTACCAGAAGTGGTACCGCCCCGACCTGCAAGCCATCGTCGTGGTGGGCGACATCGATGTGGACAAAATGGAGAAGAAAATCAAAAAAACTTTCTCGTCCATTCCCATGCCCAAGAAACCTGCCGAGCGCATATATTACCCTGTCAACGACAATGAGAAGATGATCGTCGCCATCGAGAAAGATGCAGAACAACCCATCGTGCTCTGCCATCTCTACCAGAAGCGCGATGCGACTCCCGACAACGAGAAAAACAACGCTGCTTACCTGCGAGGCGACTACATCGACAACCTCATCAGCACGATGCTCAACGACCGCTACGCCGAACTGCGCCAGCGACCCGGCTCGCCCATCCAGAGCGCCACAGGACGCGCATCGACTTTCTTCATCAGCCGCTCCAAGGAAGCCTTTGCGTTGAGCATCAGTTGTAAACAGGACAACATCCTGGGTGGCATCATATCAGCCGTGGCTGTGGCAGAGCAAGCGCGTCAACACGGTTTTACCCAGACCGAACTTGACCGAGCCAAGAGCATCTTCCTCAATGCTGCCGAGCGCCGTTACAAAATGCGAGATGATTACCGTAATTCTCACTATGTCAACGAGTGCGTGAGCAATTTCCTCTCGGGTGAACCGCTCATTTCCCTGGAGTATGAGATGGAGAACACCCGTCGCTTGAACGACGATGTGACTCTCGACGAGGTCAACGCCGAAGTGAAGGAACTGATTACCGACAAGAACCAAGTTGTTGTTATGTACGCCCCCGATAAGGAGGGTGTCGTGTTGCCTAATGAGGGACAAATCGAACAGGTTATCCTTGCAGCCCAACAACTCCCCTACTCGCCCTATGTTGAAGCACAACTTGCAAACCACCTCGTGAACGAACTGCCACAACCAGGTAGCATTGTCAGCGAGAAGCCTTATAAGCATGGATTCACCGAACTGACCCTGTCCAATGGCATGAAGGTGTATGTCCGCAAGACCGATTTCAACGCTGATGTCGTCTCTCTGGAAATGGAAGGCGGAGGCGGAACCTCACTCTATGGTGATGAGGACATCCCCAATTTCAACCTCATTTCGAGTTGTGTGACCGAAACTGGTGTAGGTGACTTTGATGCCATCACCCTGCGCAAGATGCTCATGGGCAAGTCCGTCAGTGTCAGCCCGTCGGTGGGTTCTAGAGGCCAGAGCATCAATGGCACCTCATCGGTGAAAGACATGAAGACCATGTTTGAGCTGGCTTACCTGTACTTCACCTCACCACGTCGAGACACCACTGCCTTTAACGAATACATCAGCCGCAATCGCTCGTTCTTAACGAACCGCAATGCCTCACCCAAGGTGGATTATAACGACTCCATCAGGGCCATACTGTACGGACATCATCCCCGCATGGCGCCTGTCGTGCAATCCACGCTTGACCACGTGAGCTATGACCGAATCCTTGACATTTATCAGGAACGGTTCAGCGACGCCTCCAATTTCAAGACGGTAATCATCGGCAACTATGATGAGCAAGAATTGCGACAATTGCTGTGTCAATACCTTGCCGTCCTGCCAGCAACAGGCAAGCACGAGCAGACCAATTACAGCAACATCCCGCAGATTGTCGATGGCAAGTCGGTACACAAGTTCACCAAGAAGATGGCCACACCACTTGCCAACGTGAGCATCTTCTATACCGCAGATGTGCCGTTTACCGCACAAAGCGACCTGGAGCTGGACTTCCTGAAGCGTTGTCTCTCCATCGCTTACACTGACTCGGTGCGTGAGGAGAAAGGCGGCACCTACGGCGTGAGTGTTGATTTTGAGTTGGCCAAGGACGACCAGCCCAATGCCACCTTTAAGATTTCGTACAATGCCGATCCGGACCGTTACGAGGAATTGAACCCGATTATCTATCAGCAGTTGCAGCATATAGCTGACAACGGACCTCTCGCGTCAAGCATGAATAAGGTGAAATTGTATCTCACCAAGCAGTACGCCCAGATGGCCATTACCAACGACTATTGGAGCTACATCATTTGGCACGAGCTGGATGACGACACCGACTTTGACCGTGACTACTGCAAGATGGTTGAGAGCATGACCGCTGCCGACGTGCAACGCATGGCCCAGCGCCTGCTTGCCTCAGGACGCTGCATCGAGGTAACCATGTTGTCAGAATAACATTTAGGCGTTGCCATTGCAGCATGCCAGCAATAATGCCCCCATCATTTTTGGGGGCATTTGTTGTCATAAATACCAACTAATGAGGATTGCGCATGATTGCAGTACAGGCTATTTTTGCATCACTGATAATTGCATCATCATTAGTAATGAAAGAGCAGAAAATATATGAAGCCGACGACAAGATGATATCGCTCATTAGCGATAACTACAACCTATTGCAGGCATTAGGCAGTTTCGGTATCAGTCTTGGTTTTGGTGACAAAACAGTAAAAGAGACGTGCGAGAACAATGGCGTGGACACCCACACCTTTTTGTCGGTAGTCAATTATTCCATTAACGACATCGAAGTGCCGGATGATGATAAACAGATTTCAGTATCCACTCTTCTCCACTACCTGGATGCAAGCCATGCTTATTACATAGACTTCCAGCTGCCCTATATCAGACGCGAGCTTGAGGAATCCCTTAACGATAGAAACTCATTGGCCCAAATCATCATGAAACTATATGATGAGTACGCTTGTGAAATACGACATCACATGAACTATGAGCAGCAGACCCTCTTCCCTTACGTCAAGACGCTGCTAGAAGGGAAACCGGCCAGTGACTACAACGTGGATACCTTCTCTAAGCATCATGATGCTGTCGACCAGTTGCTACATGAACTCAAAATTCTCATCATTAAGTATCTGCCACAAGACGGGTTGCATAACAACCAATTGACAGCGACCCTACACGACATCTACGAGAATGAGGTGTGGCTGCGGCAACATGCCATGATTGAGGACCACATATTTGTCCCCGCAATACGACGTTTAGAACATCATGTAAAGCATGGAGAGGTAACGCGCAATATCTCCAAAATGGTTTCTAAAGGCAAGATTCAGCCAAGCGAGACACTCTCAGAACGAGAGAAAGAAGTCATTATTGCACTCGTCCAGGGAATGGCCAACAAGGAGATTGCCGAGCACTTGTGCATCTCGGTCAACACAGTCATCACTCACCGGCGCAACATAGCCCGAAAGCTCCAGATCCATAGCCCTGCAGGGCTAACGATCTATGCCATTATCAACGGACTCGTTGACATCAACGCCGTAAAACTGTGAACGTATCAATGGAGTTTATTTGCTAAGAAAAGTGCTGAAAAACAAGAAATATAATCTTGATTTTCAACACTTTCCTAAGTTGAGCGGTAGACGGGACTCGAACCCGCGGCCCTCAGCATTTGGGAGGGAAACCACCGAAACGTATTCGGTTAATAATAAGTTCTTTATATTATAATGCCAATGTATCAAATCGGTTTTTGATGCAGAAGTTTATTTGTAAATTGCTGATAATCCGTCAATCTTTGTACACTAAATCAGTATTCGGTTTTTTGTAGCATTTGTTAGTATTAGTAATAACATCTTAGACAATGCGTCCTTCCAAGATCCTCCGCCTCCTCCCTGGTGATTGCATCTTCGCCATCCATGCAGTTCTGCATACCTGGGCAGGCAAGCGTAGAATGGAAACGCTTTGAGCTTCCGCTGGTGCAGATCCAGACAGTGTCATCCCATTCAACATCTTCGATTGCCTGCTTATCCAGATGGTTGTCACTCCAAGGGTGAGAACTGGACGTTGACGGCTCATGGCTGACAAAGGCATGAGTTGTAGACTCATCCTTTTTGTCTCTGCTACAAAGACCAAAAATCAAACCGACAACGACAGGAACAGAAAATACAGCGATATAAGCCAGACAACCCTCTCTTAGTTCGCGCCCAAACTTGTCCCGTTTGAACATCATCCCGATCAAGGCTATAACAGCTCCAACCATCATCAGGGCAATCAGATATGATATACCCTGGACAAACCACAGAGAGAAGTCGCTTATGCTATTCCAGTCACATGAAAGCCAGTCCTTGAAATTAGTTGTTATGTCCAAAAGGATCGTCACTTTTACAATCTTATCAGTCCAACAACCAGGTTATAAGTATAGATCTCATTCTTCGGTATCACAAACTCCGGGAAATCTGGGTTGATCGACACGCAACGGATGCCGTCGCCAGGATTGAGAGGAAGCGGTGAGTAAAAATTATCTTGAACTCTCATGATCGAACCTTAGTATCTGGATTATTTCCACTTATATTATTTTGTGGTAATACATTATTGCTCTCGAGTTTTTTAATGCTCTCAATGGAGGACTGTCTTTGATAATTTGAGCCCATCATACCATCCATGTGATGGATAGTATTACTTAACTCATAAACAAGCAACAAAAGATTATTATTGTTATTAAAGATCTGGTTTGTATTAGTCTCAATTTGTTTGGTCGCCTTATCCACATAACTCCATTGTCTATTTGATTCTGTCATGGATGTATGAGAATATGCAATAGCAAAAACAGACAATACAATAGAAAGCAAAGTACCAGAAAATTCCATAAATAATAAAATACTTGGTCTTTCTTCTGAAACTCTTGTAGTAAACAGAAATGCCAACAATACAACGATAACAATAACCAGTAGCGCAATCGTCCACCAGAAATTTTTATTATTCTTCTGCTCTTCCATTATTCGTAGAATTTTTATTCTGAAAATCCTGCCTAATTCTATTAAAAAACTCATGCAACATATCAATTAATCGCTCAAACATAGGTTCAATTCCTAAAAATGAATATACGAACATTTCAGCTGTTAACCACAATGAATGCTCCACTTCAACCATTTTGCCGATTTTAAATTCAACATTCATGACAGCAATATAATCCCTTATTTCATTTCTATTATTGTCATTAATCTCCATTAGATTTGGCACTATTAGTCTGAAATATGGTTTATCCCTATCATCAACTTGAAAAACATAATCTAATTCATTTGCGTTGAAATGAATCATTTCCTCATTAATTGTATCAAAATCAATGTTTTTGCTTACCAAATAATTTTTAAATTTTTCGAGTAACATTGGTTTATGTATTTAGTATTTCAATATCATTCTCACCAAAGACAAACCTGATTGTTTTATTCTGCTTTTCTTGGCCCATTTCAATCGACAGCGTGGCGCGTAACTCTGTTTTCTTGGTGTCATCATCTGTATTACTTTTGAAGTAATCAAAAATATTACACTCCAAGACTTCGGAGATAGTACAGAGTAGTTCAGTATCAAGACTTCGCTTCTCAAAGACCATCTTCTTGACGTTCTGGCGCTGCATCCCTATCATCTTTGCAAACATCGCGTCAGACAAGCCTTTATCGGTCACAATCTGACGAATAATCTCGCCTAAGTTTTGTCTCTGGATTTTCATAATGCTAAATTATCTGATTGTTAGAGTTTTATATGATTTGCGCGTAATAATTCAAAAGTTAACAAAGGTTAAATATCAAACTTTTTGTAATATTTTAGATTACAGTGTCATAATTTGTATTACTTTTGCAGCGTAAAGTTAATAAACAATCATAAAAAAACAAAAGTAATGAGCGAGAAAATTTACGACAACCGCCTGCCTATCAGGGAGACATTGAGGGACATGTCAGTCGATGACATAGTGGTGTTCCCTGCCGAGAAGACATCTGTCTTGCGGGCCACCGCTTCCAACGTCGGCCTGGAGATGGGCCGAGAGTACAAGACCAGGACCAACCGCGAAGAGCGCGTCGTCCGTGTAGTGAGAACCGCGTAAAACAATATAGCTATGATCAACGAGCAAAAAGCGGGCATGTTCCGCGTGTTATCGGAACTCCAAAAGATACAACGGGCGTTCCTATTTGACACCCCGTTATCTATTTCGGTTTTCTACCAAGAAAAAGGGATGTATATCAACGCAGGCATTCCAGATCCGAACAAAGAAAATCCAAAGGTGGCGTTCGGTCAAGCCTGCTGGTACACCGCCAGCGTCCTGCCCTCATGGGTCGCCGCGAAGGTCCGGTAGTGCTCCAGGAACAGTGTCCCCTTCTTACTCGGCCGCCTGAAGTCCTCGCCGTGGATGATGCAGCGCACCCGGTGCCGCATCTCGTCCGCGCTCAGCGTCGGCAGTTCCCTGTTCTCCCGCCACTCCAGGATCGCCTCGTCGATGTCCAGCAGGTAGCGCGACAGCAGGATGTTCAGCCGAGCCGCATGCGGATGGTTCACTACACGCCCGTCGCGCCACTGCGACAACGCCACGCGTACGGCAAGCCCCACATAGTAGCGCCTGCCCATGTGCGCCAGTTCCACCTGCAGCGGGTATTCACCCTTCGCATTGGCCCGGCGCTTGTCGATAATGATTCTTGCATGTGTCATAACGATAGTGTGGTCACGGGTTGGACGGCCCGGGCAGTACATAATTTGATACAAACATTGCGCCATTTTGCGTCAAATTGCGCCGTTTTTACCCGTTTTTTTTGAACCGTTCCAGCGGTTCCCTCCACACATTCAGACCATCAAACAAATTGTTTCTCAAGTCCCTATGTCCTTTGAGCGGTAGACGGGACTCGAACCCGCGGCCCTCAGCTTGGGAAGCAAGCTAATTTCAAGGGCAAATGCCTGGTTAATAATGAATTATAGTTGTTCTTTTTTAATGTACACAGCATTGAACACATAGGGTCTCTAATCTACCCTACTTTTTACACATTATTATAATATCTTGAAGACGCTTGTTCTCGTTCTCGAGTTCGCGTATGCGCTCGTCACGTCGGTCAATGATATCTAGCAGCCTGTTTACTGTTTGCTGGAATTCATTGGCACCATTGGTCAGGTTCTGCGCAGCCTGCTCTTCAGGAGACGGAAGATAATACGGCTCCAGGCTGGGAATGCCCAAAGCCTCCATCAGATTCTGCTGAAACTGGATGGGAGCACTTACCCTCCTGTTCTCTATCTGCGATATGAAACCTTGAGGATAATTTGTCAAGTCCGCCAGTCGCCTCTGAGTGACGTGGTGTTCTTTCCTAATGCGCAGTAAATCAATATCTCTGCTGACTAACTTCATAATTTCTTCAAAAAATATTCTATAATAATTGCGTCTGATAATAAAAATATCAGTATATTTGCAGCCAATTAGCGACAATCATCATCACTAATTCTGCGCTCTATTTGACGCTGCAAATTTATATAAAAGATTTTTATTGTCAAAATAATTGCAATGTTTTTATTATATTTTTGATACTTTATTTGTAATATTTTTATAATCAAACAGCTAAAACAATGAATAACAGTAGTTTAATCGACCTCTACAATCAGGTCAAGAAAGAGCCGACTCCGGCGGCCAAGTTCATCACCGACCTCAGTAAAGCAACCAACCGTTGCGAATCCACTGTAAGGATGTGGGTAACTGGCAGGCGTGAACCAGAAATCAATGTCAAGAAGGTCATCTCGTTCTTCTTCGGGATTGAGATTGACGAGTTATTTCCCTCTCACAATCAGAGCCATGGTGAAAACTGAGCCGAATGTCAAAAGAGACGGCAGGTATAACATCGAGGAGACCTGCCGATTGCTGGGTATTCACCGCAATACCCTGCTGAAGTATGCGAGATTGGGCATCATTCAATACGGCATAAGACGCTCCACCACAAGGAAATTCTTTACCGGTGGTGAGATTCTGCGCTTCTGGAAAGCTTCTTACTAGTTATGAACGGGTGGATCCAATTTCACAGACAGATAATGGAGCATTGGGTCTGGCAAGACCAGAAGCAGGGCTACCGGTGGGCCGAACTCATGATGCTTGCAGCCTGGAAGAGCGAGACTGTGGTCTACCGCAACTGCCGCATCGAGGTTCAGCGAGGACAGCTCGTCACTTCAATCAGGGCTCTCGCACGGCGTTGGAAAACCAACAACCGTGTCGTCTCATCGTTCATCAAAATCCTTGAAGGGACCAAGATGATAGAGTGCGACCGCACCAACAAGCAGTGGCTGATCATCACCATCAGCAACTATGAGAAGTTCCAAAACGTGGCCTCAAGCAACCAGAATCCTGATGAATTTGAGCCGAATTCAATCGGAATTTTAGCTGATTCCAACGTCGGAATTAGCGAAAAAAACGATAAGAAAAAGTCCAAAAACGAACAGCAGGGGCACCACTCGAGGCACCACGATAAAAAAAATATAATAAATAATAATAACTCTTCTTCATCTTTCGCGCGTGAGAAAAATGAGATTTATTATTTTGATTTAAAAAACGACGATCAAGAAATTGAAGACCTGGCTCAATTTTTAAAGTGCGAAAAGCAGCTTGTCATTCCCATGATCGATGATTTCTTCATCGAGAATAAAGACGAAGAACATGAAAATGCCGGCAAGTTCAGAAAGCACTTCATCAATTGGGCGAGAATTCACTTAAAAATAAACGACAAAGATGGAAACGAACAACCAGAACCGAAACCAAAACCAAAACGGAGTTCAACCGGCGCAGGGCCAGATGAAAATAGATTTCCCCCTCGTAGAGGAACTGATCCAGGAAGCCATGAGGCGAAGGACTTTGAAGGCAAGTTTTAGGCTGAACATGTCAACACAGAATGCTTTGAACCTGTTGGCATCGCATTATGCCCGCGTGGTGATGGAGCGCCACCTTGAACCCAGGTTCGACGAATATATACAGAAAAACCTTTTCGAGCTTGCCAGAGCCCTTACGGCAGAAGTCCCGAAATCCGGGGTCATGTTCTGTGGCAATTGCGGCAACGGCAAGACCACAATGCTTCAAGCGCTGCGTAACCTGTTCCTGGCATTAGGCGACAAATATTTCTCGTTTGTCCATGAAGATTTCAACGCAAACATGATGATATATGATGCCAGGGACATCGTGCTCGTGGGAAAGGACTTCAGTGAGATACGGAAAATCCGTGAGAGGGACCTGGTCGCCATCGACGACTTTGGCAAGGAACCTGTCGAGGTGATGGACTACGGCACCGTGCTCAGTCCTCTGATTCACCTGCTGGAAATCAGATACGAGCAGCAGCTGTTCACGGCGATATCAACGAACCTTACGCCACCCGAAGTCCGTGAAAAATACGGTGGCCGCATCGCAGACCGCTTCAACGAGATGATGCAGGTCATCGTCTTTAAAGGTCCCAGTTATAGGAGCTAATTTTGTGCCATCATGGCAGAGGACAAGAAAATAGAAAAACCAGAATATAGCAATTTCAAGGTGTATATCCGGATGGAACCCTATCTGGCGCAGTGGCTTGCACATAAGTTCGGCCCGTACCCTATCAGGTTTCCAAAGGGTTCCATTGAGAATGACATCATTGAGCTCGGTTTAAAACCTCTGCCAGAAGGTGCCTCTCCTGACCTGCCTGGAGAAGGTAAATACCCTATAGTCCTGCCCTTTTTCAGATACAAGGATGTAAGGTTCCATAATTACCTTCCCCAAAGCGCAAAGAGTGAACTGATTCATAACCTAAAAGTCTGCTTCGCCATAGAACTCTGGAAGGACCTGAACAAGTTCGGTTATATCGGCAAGCAGAAGCAAGACCTGATATGGGCTTGGATTGACGCTCACGACATCGATGATACCGAGGCTAACTTTAATGCAATCTCCAAGATTTATGCGAGAAAAAGAGAGGCTCACAGGAAACGGATGAAGCGAGAGCAAGACGATGATTAACAAACTTTAACTCTACTACATTCTCGCACCAAAAGAGGAGAGTGTCCACCAGTGTCCACCACCCTAAAAATAACAAGTAAAAATGAATCGACAATCAATTCCAGGAATAAAAGCCTTGGGCTACGTTCCCGCTGAAAAGCTGCAGCGTGAGATCATGTACAAGTACCTTGCGGGGCTGCCCGTCGGCATCTTCACCGAAGTGACGCCGATAGCGTTTGTCGGTGTGCCGACCTGTGAGGCGGTATCGACCTACAACAACAACGGCAGGGTTGAACAGACCACCCTGCGGTTCAGGACGCTCGACGACGTGCCAACCAACAGGCACATCGCTTTCGTCATCACGGACTGCAATGGGCAGTCCTACGTCATAGGGCAACACGAAAAACCGCGTCCCATCATCAAAACTACGAGCACCACAGGAACGCCAGGCGGCGATCCTGCGGTATGCTCGGTGGAAGTGACGCTCTATGCCCAGAAATCACTTATCCCCTGCATACGATCATAAGTATAGATAATGGCTTCATAGCGAGAAAAATTTAAAGGTTAATAATGAAAATGAATTCTGTCAAATAATTGCGTAGTTCATACCAATACCAACTCTGTTTGACACTTGAAGCGGTTCGTCGTTGGGAAACGACGGCCCGTTTTTTCAACTCTTGACACCTGCGCCGTCTTGGACGCATCCGCTTGCAGGAGAAATAGCCTGTTGTCCGTAAAAATCACCAAGACATCCATGACTTGTTCATCCTCGCTTTCGATGCCTTTACGCTGCAAAGGTATTGCGGCTTACCCACACGCAAGGCCGAGACGAGTTGCCTTCGGAAATTACTAAGTGAATTTCGGCTGCGCTCGGCAGAGTCCAAACAAGTTTGGCCTTTGCTCTCACTTTCTCGAAATTTCTCCAGCCCTTCCAGGGTAGTAATTCCCGGGCAAGCCTTGCTTTAGGTGTGTTACAGCCGCACTTTGCAGGCAGTGTAAAGGCGATCGAAGCGAGAACAAGATCAATGAATGTTTAACTTTTTAATTTTTACTGTTATGGACAACAATTCAAT
>CAJOFM010000011.1 GCA_905233915.1 uncultured Muribaculaceae bacterium
TTTTCCGCTATGCAATAATCGCCTTGAAAATTCATCCTGCAAAATGAACCTTAGAACCACTATATGTGATTTTCATCCTGCAAAATGAACCTTACGCCTTAATTTAGTACTATTCGTGTCAGCAAACATAGCATGATTCGCTGTTTTGCACCATAACCGGCCCATCAACCAGATGTCGCAGAGCATGAAAAAAGGGAGGTATCAGTGATATCTCCCCTCCTGTCAATAAAGGCAGAACTGAAGAAGCAGGCAAGAGTTCTGCCTTGGAATGAAGAAATGCAATTATTTAGGTGTCACACCACTGGCTGTCACCGTGAGATAGAAATCACGATCAAGCACAACGTCATAGTCGGGCGTCTGCGAGCCACCACCATTGTTGTTGAAAATCAGATGCTCGGTCTCACCGGCACTGGTGAATTCCCAGTAAGTGTAATTCACGCCATCGATGGTCTTGTTGCCAGTGGGCAGTGCTCCCGGCCAACCGCCAAAGAACTCCTTGTCACCGTAAGCATACAGGGCAATGGCATCCCAACCCGTCTGGTTGTCGATGTAGATGTAATGCACCTCGCTAGGCGTGGGTTCGGGGGTATCGCCGCCACCGGTGTAGGTATTGGGATCAATCTCGGTCACACCGCTGGCAGCCACCTCCAGATAGACGTCATGATCGATGGTGTAAGCGAAGTCGGCCAACTGGGTGCCTCCACCAGCGTTGTTGAAGATAAGATTCTCGCTCAAACCAGTATTGGCCTCGCCCATGTCGAAGTAGGTATAGGTCACACCCTTGATGGTTTGCTCACCCGTGGGAGCCATGCCAGGCCAGCCACCGTTCAGGTCGTTCTTGTCGCCCCACATGTACAGCGTGATGTCGTCCCAGCCGGTCTTATTCACGATAAACACTGCAAAGCCGTCATGCTCCACGACCTCAGGCTCGACCAACTCCTCGACACCGCTCGCGGTCACACGCAGATAGATATCGCGGTCGATGGTAAAGTTGAAGTCGGCCAGCTGGGAGCCTTCACCATTGTTGAAGATAAGGTTCTCGTTCAGACCGGTGTTAGCAGCGCCCATGTCAAAGTAGGTGTACTCGGTACCAGCAATCTTCTGCTTGCCTGTGGGCGTCATGCCGGGCCATCCACCGTTCAGGTCGTTCTTGTCACCCCACATATAGAGGTTCAGGTTAGCCCAACCCGTCTCGTCAAGCACATAGACCACATAGCCGTCATGCTCAATTTCGGGTTCGTCACCACTCCAATAGTAGCTCTCCCAGCGCTCACCCCACACGTTGGTGAAGGTGCCGAGACCAGGATTGTCGGTATGGCAGGCCATTTCGCCCTTGACGGTAAACTCTGTACCCTGGGTTGCGCTGTAGAAACGGAAGCCATCGGCCAGCGTCTTGCCCGACACAAAGGTGGAAGGATCCAGATAGATGCCCCACTTGATGTCGCTGTTAGGAGCCTTCATAAGTTTCCACTCTTCCTTGCCCATCGAAGCGCTGTCGCCATTGAAGGCGCCCATGATGTAGATTTCCTCATCGACCGATGTGCCGAAGGGAGCGATGAACTCAAGCAGGATGCGGTCGGCACGCGTCTCAAACTGTTGGCGCTCGTGGTCAAAGATGATGTCCTCATCCTTGGAGCAGCTGGTCATCACACTCAATGCAGCCAGCAGCACCACCATCAGACTATATATATTCCTTGTTTTCATATCGTTGTCTTTTATTTGGATTTACGATTAATAATTGGGATTCTGGACCAAGCCAGGGTTAACCGAAAGTGCCGACTGCGGCAGCGGATACCACTCATACTTGCTGCTGCGCTGTGCAGGCAGGTCGATGCCAGCCTCGGTAGCACGACCCCAGAACCACCAGGTGCCCTGTGTGAACTTGTTGAAACGGCGCAAGTCGGTGCGGCGACGGTTGCCCTCGCCCAGGTATTCCTTACCCCACTCACTCAACATCCAGTCCATATCGAAGGCGGTGAACCCAGGTCCAGCCACTGCAAGGGCAGCGGCACGGTTGGCTGCAGAGAAGTAACGCTGGCGAACGGCGTCGACATAGTTCTTAGCCTCGCCACTATTGCCCTTGCGCATCTCGCACTCAGCGACATTGTAATAGGCCTCGGCCAAGCGAAACTGCACGTCGTCAATCGACTTGAAGCCGCCAGCATCATCAGTGGGATAAAGCGGATACTTCACCAAACGCACACCCGAGTTGGTCTCACCCCAGCGGGGGCTCATAACGGTTTCCAAGGTGCGTCCCTGGTTCAAGAAAGTGCCCACCTGATCGACATACACCAGATCCTGACCATCACGGTCGGCATCGGCCTTGAGCACGTCGCCAGTACCGAAGTTGGCACGCATCACGCCCTTGAGGAACATACCAGGCCCGTGGGTCTTGGTCGTCACATTATATACATAGTTCTGCTTGCGGATGTCACGATCGTCAAAGCGCTCGTAGGGAGCACCTAACTTGTCGTTATAGGGAGCGTCAAGGAAACACTTGGCACCTTCACTACCACCAGTGGGCAGCACGGTACCGGAGTTGTCGTAGCTGGGCACCAGGCACACGCAGTTCCATGCACCGATGCCGTCATAGGACTGTCCGAAGTAATCGGCATAGCCATACCACATGCCCACCATGGTGCGCACGTTGCTGATGGCATTGGCTGCACCCTGACCGTCCTCGGCAGCGAGAGCGAAGATAACCTCGGGGCACTTCACATTGTCGATGCTGTACAAATCGCGGTAGTTGTCAGCCAGAGCATACTTACCGAAGTCACCATTGATGATCTGCTTGGACAAAGCCTCGCACTCCTCATAGTGGGCCTCGTTGATGAAAATTTCGGCATTAAGCAGCAGACGGGCCTTGAGCATGCGGTTCATCGCCTGGTTGGCGCGATTCACGGTAGTGCGGCTGCCGTCCTCGCGTGCAAGCTGTTCAACGGTCTCGTCCAGCTCATTGAGAATGAATTCATAGATTTTCCTGCAAGAGGTGTTCCAGTCGGGGTCGGCTGTTCCAGGGACCTCACTGCCAGCCTTGACGTTCAAGGGCAGAGCACCGCCCCACAACTCAAACAGGCAGTAGTAGTTCCATGCGCGGATAGTGCGCACCTCAGCCACATACTGGTTGAGTTTCTCTTGAGACATGCCCAGTTCCTCGGCATGAAGTCCCTCAAGGTCGTTGAGCAACAAGTTGGCAAGACCCACAGCGGTCCAAGCGCCAGACCATGCATTCTGGATGATGGTGGACTCACTGTTCCAGTTGTGCCATGACAATACAGTCTTCATAGCCTCATCCCATCCCCACTGGCCACCGTTCCACACGCGCCAGGTGAGTTGGTCGGCGGGATACTCGCTCAGGTGGAAAAAGTTTTCGCCTGCAAGGGTCGAAGAGGTCTGGTTATAAATGGCAGCAACTGCGCCCTTTACGCTGGCTTCGTTCTGATAATAAACAGTGGCGTCGATGCGGTCGTTTACTTTCTCATCGAGGTCGGTGCATGATGACAGACCCAGCACGCCCACTGCAATCGCTATAATGATATTTAAATAGTTCTTCATAATCATTGATGTATATATTGATTAGTGGAAACGAACGGTTACACCCAGCGTGAACTGGAAGGCCTGAGGATAGGCGCTGTTGGTGTCGATACCCGGGGTGATGCCCGTTGAAGTGACAATAGAGGGATCGTTGCCCTTATAGCCCGTGATGGTGAACAGGTTATTGGCCGAAAGATAGACACGCACGCTCTCAAGCATGTTGCGCTTTTCAGGAGAGAAGGTGTAACCCAGGGTCACGTTGTCAAGCTTGAAGTAGTTACCGTTCTCGAGGAAGTAGCTCGAGATGATGCTACCGCCGGCATTGATGTCGGCATAGTCGGTGTAAGCACTGGCCAGCACGTTATCGGTACCACAACCCTTCAGGCCCATGCCATAACGACGCATGTTGAAGATCTTGTAACCGAATGCTCCGCGCATCAGTGTGCTCAGGTCCCAACGGCCCCAGGTGAACGAGTTGGTCCATCCCAGGAAGTGCTTGGGTGCACCATTGCCGATGTTGCGCTTCCAGGCGGGATCGGCCTGGGCGGCGGGTACTGCATTGCCGTCATTGTCATAGACCAGGAACAATCCGTTCTCATCGATACCGGCATGCTCAAAGCCGTAATACTGACCAATCAGGCCACCTTCTTCTACACGGAAGAAGTACTCGCTGGTTCCCACGCCAGGCTTGCGATAGAGATCCAGGTAACTCATCTGATAAACGTCGCTTGACAGTTTGGTGAGCTTGGTCTTGCCTGTACTCCAGTTGATACCAGTGGTCCACTTCAAGGCGGTCTTGGTCAGCACATCATAGTCCAGCACCAGCTCAAAACCGGTGTTCTTGGTGGTACCCACATTCACCAGAATGGAATTGTAGATGAACGGGGGTTGGGGAGCGGTGTAATTGTAGAGCAGATCCTGCGAGCGGCGGTCATAGAATTCAGCGCTTCCACGCAGGCGGCTGTCAAATGCCACAAAGTCGACACCCACGTTGAAGGCGGTTGATTTCTCCCATGCCAGGTCGGGGTTAGCGTTGACCGAGGGGGCATAGCCGTTAATCCACTCGCCGTCGATGTAATAGGCGCCATAGCCGC
This sequence comes from uncultured Muribaculaceae bacterium, assembly GCA_905233915.1. GTDB lineage: Bacteria > Bacteroidota > Bacteroidia > Bacteroidales > Muribaculaceae > Sodaliphilus. The sequence goes on from CAJOFM010000011.1 coordinate 4,629, forward strand.
TGTAGGTCGAGAGCGACTGGTAGGCGTTGAAGTCGCTACGGCCAGTCACACCATAAGAGATGCGGGGCTTAAGGCTCTGGAAAGTGCGGGAAAGGCCTTCGGCGAAGGGGGTACGGATGATTTCCCAAGCCAGCGATACCGAGGGGAAGTTACCCCACTTCTTGTTGGCACCGAACTTGGTGCTACCCTCGTGACGCATCGATGCGGCAGCAAAGAGCATATTCCTGTAGTTATAGTTCAAGCGGCCGAAGAAGCCGATGAGGGTCGATTCAGATGAGCCTGCCCACATGTTAGCTTTACCGTCACGCAGGTAGGTACCATTGCTGATGCCATGATAGCTCATGCTGTCATACACAAAGCCCATGTTCTCGTTACCGCTTTGCTCCCAGCGCGTGCGCTCCCACGAGTAACCAACAACAGCCTTGAGCTGGTGGTCGTCGAGGGTAAGGGTATAGTTACCCAACCACTCCAGGCGGTTGGTCCACCACTTCTGGTAGTTGATGTTGGCGCGGCCTGCATAGCCGTTCCAGTAGCTCTCGCTTGAGGTGCTGGGAGTGTAGAAGTTAGACTTCAGGTCGTTGTACTGCAAGGCATAGCTGAGCGACGTGTTCAGCAAGTGATGGTCGCTGCGGATGATGTTGAGCTTAACATCACCGTTACCCAGCAGATAGACGCGGTCACCGTTGCTCACATTGTTCTTCAAGTCGTTCACCGGATTGTGGATGTCGGTGGGGCTGTTGGGCTGATAGTAGGTTCCGTCCTCGTTAAACACGGGAATAGTGGGGTTCATGGTCAGGGCGGTGTCAAACAGACCGTCGTTGCCCCATTTCTCATGAACTTTGCGGCCCGAGAGAGAAGCATTGAACTGCAAGAGGCCGTCAAGAACCCGCTGCTCACCCACAAAACGTGCACCATATTCCTCACGGCCAGACACGATGTCCAGACCATTGCCGCGCTTGTAGTTGACCGAAGCACCAAAATAACCATTCTTGGTCGAGCTGTCTATAGACAGGTACTGGTTCAGGTTGTAGCTCATCGGACGGGTAATCTCGTCCCACCAATTAGTGTCACCACCATAATCCTGTCCACGGCGTGAACGACGGAACTCTTCGGTAGTGAGAATACGGGGCTTGGGTTTGGCGAAGTTGGCAGCAAAGTAGCTGTCATAGGTCACAGTGGTCACACCAGGGGCGCCAGCGCCTTTCTTGGTCGTTACCAGGATGACACCGTTGGCACCACGGGTACCATAGATGGCGGCCGAACCGGCATCCTTGAGGACCGTGATGCTCTCAACGTCCTGGGTAGCGATGTTGCGCAAGTCGCCGCCAGCGATACCATCGATAACGATGAGTGGTCCGTTTGACGCAGTCAGTGAACCGGCACCACGCACCTGGAAGTCGGTCATCGAGTTAGGATTGGCAGCAGCAGCGGTGCTCACATTCAAACCAGCCACCTTACCTGCAACCAGTGCCAGAGGGTCGCTGGCAAGACCCTGATTGAACTGCTTTTTGTCAATCTGCACAACCGAACTTGAAATCTCCTTCTTGGCCAGTGAGCCATAACCCACAACCACGACCTCGTTGAGTTGCGAGCGCTCCTCGGAAAGAATGATTTCTAGATGGCTCTGGCCATTGATTGATACTTCTTGTGTCTCATAACCGATATAGGAGACAACAAGGGTTCCGTTACTCGGAGCATTCTCGATGGTGAATCGACCATCAAAATCCGTAACACTTCCATTGGATGTGCCCTTGACAGCGACACTGGCGCCAATCAGGTCCTCGCCGGTCTCGTCCACAATATGACCGGTGACCGTCATGGTCTGCGCCGAAATGCCAAAGGCAAGCATCATTGCAGCACACACCAGCAGTGCGCGTTGCAGCATTCTTGTTTTACATTTCTTCATATTAAAAAATTTTGAAAAATATATAATATTATTCTAATCTGTTAAGATTGCGTCAATGGGTTAAGCATTGCAAATTTACAACGCTCACATCATTGGCTAAAGGCCCTCAAGATAAAATCAAACTTTAATTACAATTCATCCATTTGATTACCAGCATTTTGCATATCATTGTAACCACCAAAAATCTAAATGGTTTTAAAACATAAAGAGCGCTTAGAAGAGCGCTCAACACAACATGAATGGTAGTTAAGTCAGAGGTCGATCGCCTTGACTTGGGCCTCAAAGTTCTCTTTGCTGATGGCACGTGCCTTGAGTTTGGAGCGGTAGGTGTAGATGGTGGTGAGGCTGGCGCGCAAGATGTTGGCAATGCTCTGGTTGTCGGTTATGCCGATGCGAATAAGGGCGAGCACGCGCGACTCGGTGGTCAGGCGCTTGCCCTGCTTGACCTCAATCTTGCCGTCCTCTTGCAGCAGTTTGTTCACCTCATCGACGAAGTTTGGATAGATGTTCAAGAACGCGTTATCGAAATTCTCATAGAACAATTGGGCATTCTCGTTGCCAAAATGGGTGCTTTTCAATTCACGGGCCAACTCCTCGGTCTTGCGGTCGCGGAACAGGCGATACATGGCCTTGCGCTGTTCCTCGCCACGGTCAATGAAGCGGCTGGATAGGGTCAAGAATCGTGCGATATACTCTTCCTTGAGTTTCTCGCGCTCTTGCAACTGGCTATTGGTCTCATGCAGCTGACCGACGGTGTCGCCAAGCCGGGCATTGACCTGCCGCAACTGCTCATTGATGGCTTTCTTCTGCTCATTCAGGCGGCGATAGCGCTTGAGCAACTGATAAATGGCCACCACGCCAACGACAAGCATCAAGGCAATCAGCGAAATCGCGGCCAATAGCCACATCATGTTGCGATGGTTGCGCTCTTGCTTGGTCTGGTAGGCATTCAGGATTTTGGGCACGATGTGGGAGGCCTGGATGTTGCGCAGGCGCGTGCCGTAGAAATTAGCGTCGTCCACTGCCACCCGCATGTAACGATAGGCTCGGTCGATGTCCCCCTCGTCAAATAGGCGGTCGGCAATCGCCCTAAGCGACGTGTTCTCGCGAATGCAACCCTCCAAGTCGCTCTCGGCACTCTTGATAAGGTAATGCATCTGATGCTCCTTGTCACCCATCTGGCCATAATGGAACGACATCGTGCTGGTGATAATGGAATAGATGCGGTCGCCACTCTTGTAATTATTCAGCAGCTTAGTCAACAGATCTATTGCCTGCTGGGGTTGGCCACTGTCGGCAAGGCGTTCGGCTAGCGTCAACTGGTAATCCAGATTGTCATGAGACATGTTGATGTCGGCGATGCGGCGACGCAAATCGACAAGACGCTGCACATATTCTGCGGCATACTGTGTGCCTTGCATGTACTCGGCCTGATAAATGAGCAGATCGGTCTGGGTGCGGTAATAGCGGATGAGTTGGTCGGCATCCAGGCTGGACATGTCGATCTGGTCAAGGGTGGATTGTGCCTTGTCCATGAGGCATGCGGTAGAGAGGATGTGCGCCAAGTCCAAACGAGACTCGTTCAACAGGCGCTTTTCTCCCATCAGCTCAGCCAAATGCAGGCACTCGCTCACGCAAGCATGAGCCGAGTCATACTGATAGGCGGCATATTCCTCATACAGACGATGCAGGACAAGGTATCTGTCTTCAATTTTGGACAGTTTGTTCAAGTCGGCTTTCATCGATGAGAGTCGCGCCTCCTTCTCGGCAATGATCCTAGGCTGAGCGGCAATAAGACTGTCCAGCCTATTAAAAGCCTCAGTGCCAGCCAGCACCCTGAGGGAGCACAGCGTCAAAACCGCTAATATTACCACACTTCGCCTCATCTCAGTTCACACTAGACTAGAAAAACGCCTTACATTAGTTATACAAAATGATACTTATCAACGCGTTGACATCGCTGACGTTTACCTCATTGTCATGATTGATGTCATAGTAATCCGGTGCCACATCACCAGGGCCACGACTAAGAATGAAATCAATTAATGTGGTTACGTCGGCAATATTTACCTCACCATCACGATTCAAATCACCAGCGGCATAATGGCTGGCCGGTTCACCCTTGTAATAGACCTTGTAGCCGCCTGCCGGCACCGAGAAACTCTGGGTGGAGTTGAAGGTTACAGGAGTAGCGGTAAGGCCAGCATTGATGTTTTCCACATCAATGGCCAGTTTCCATGTACCGGCTTCCAAGCCAGCAACCGTAGTGTTCACGGTGCTTGTGCCCAAGTTAAGCACCACCAGACAGGTCTGGTCGTTGTGATGGCGGGTATAGGCCACGACATTGTTATTGCCCGTCGTGAGGAACGAGACCTCACTGGCACGGTCGCCGTTATCGATAAGGGCGTCGCAGCTATGCTTGAGCGCCGTCAGCGCCTTGACGGTGTTAAACATCTTGTTATCAACCGTGTTCCAGTTGATAGGCGTGCGATTGAAGTAGTCGAGTTTGCGCGACATCAGGTAGCCCGTTTCCTGGCCGTTGTAAAGCATGGGCATACCGTAGAGGGTGAACGTCAGAACCGTGAAGGCATAGGCGTTGTTGCCATACTGGGTGGTCATCGTGTTGCTGTAGTTCTGGTCGTGATTGGTGAGATAGACCATGCGGCTGATGTCGATGAAACGCAGGTCACCCACCAGGTTGCGGCACTGGTTGAGCACACCCGTGGGGTTACTCTTGTTGTTGACCAGCGCGCTCTGGAATCCCCAGGCGTAGTCATAATCCCAACCGCACACGAGCAGGCGAGAGACGCTGTTGGCCATGTCACCCTCGCCCAGCATGGTGATGGTCTTGCCTGGCTTATATTCCTTCAGCGCCTTGATGGCACGGGTCCAGAAACTGGTGGGAATGGTGTTGCTGTTGATGTAGTCGCATCGATAGCCATCGATGTCAACCTGGTCAATCCAGTATTGCATGGCCTCGATCATCGCCAGTTGGGTAGCCTCCTTGCTGTAGTCCAGCTGATAGACGTCGCCATAGCCGTTGGGGCTGGTGAGCGTCGAGTTGTAGTATTCGCGGTGCTGGGTAATCCACACGTTATCCTTGGCAGTGTGATTAGCCACCCAGTCGAGCCACACCTGCATGCCGCGCTGATGGGCGGCAGTGACAAAGGCCTTGAGGTCGGCAATCGTGCCAAATTCCGGATTCACTGCGTGATAGTCGCGGGGAGCATAGGGGCTGCCCTTAGAACCGATGCGACCTTGCACACCACGCGGGTGAATGGGCATGAGCCAAATGACATCGATGCCTAAATCCTTCATGTAATCCAGGCGGTCCTGAGCGGCAGCAATCGTTCCGGCGCTGGTAAAGTTATACAGGTCAAGCTCATAAATGACGTGATGGTTGGGGACAAATGTGCTCGGTCCGGCACCAATCACCTTGGTCAATTGGCCCATCACATAGTAGCCGTGGTTGGTGAACGTGCCATCAACGCGGCCGCCTTGATTATTCCATGTGAAAATCAGGCCCGTCGGCATTGCGAGTGAGCCCGTGTAGGTCCATTTATAAATCTTGTTACCACTTTGGGTATTTCCCATGTAGGTCATCGAAGCGCCAGGCCATGCCGTACCCACATAGTCCCGGCCATCGGTGTTACCTTCCCACACCCAGAGCTTGGGTGTATCGGTCACCGTGCTATTAGCCTCAAAGAACACACATACCTCGCTATCACTCGTCAATGACGGTTCATAAACTGCAGCCGTCGAGAGTAATGCTACCATCATCATGATGGAAAATAAAAAGTAACGTCTCATGTTGGTAATCGTTTTTCAGTTATTTTTCACAAAGGTAAGCACAAAAGTGCCTTCACTCATTACCTCAAAGCAAAAATCTAACCTTAATTCTGATGAAAATAACTGAAAATCATAATCTTGCATCTTCATTATCCTCGTAATAATCTAAATCCACTTCTTTGTTTACAGCCTTAAAAAAAGGCTCTTTTGAGGGTTATTTAGGGAACTCTATCGGTCAAACCTGTCACCATTTAACCAAAAATCAGCACTTCATTATTTTGAGTTATCGTCAACCTCGGAGCCACCGATGAAAAAAGATAGTCCAGGAAATGCTCAAATTAATTTGGCCTTTCTATCAACTTTTCGTAACTTTGCAGATTGGAAATATTTTTCAAGTCTTTGACTTGAACGCTAAAGCATCAAGCCTATGAATAGATTTGTCGAACTGATCAGCAAGCAGCGCGCCAAATATGGCGAGCGTGAAGCGTTGCGTTTCCGTGACTACAAGACACAGGTGTGGGCATCTCTCACGTGGAACGGTTTCAGCGAACAGATAGACCGCGCGGCAGGCGCACTCTTTACCGGTGGCGTTGAGCCCCAGGGCCGCATTTGCCTGTTCACACAGAATTGCCCTGAGATATTGATCACCCACTTCGGAGCCTTCTACAACCGCGCGATACCCGTCCCCATCTATGCTACAAGCAGTAAGGAAGAAGTGAAGTACATCGTCAACGACTCTGGCGCCACCATTTTGTTTGCCGGCGACCAGAATCAATATGACATCGCGCACCAGGTCATCGATGAATGCCCCACACTGAAGTTCATCGTTACCCTTCACCCCGACGTGAAGCGCCATCCCGACGACAAAACCACACTGACGTGGGATGAATTTCTCTCGACGGGCGACAAGCTGGGCAAGGAAGTGCTGAAACAGATCGAGCAACGCAAACAGGACGGTGTTGACACCGACACGATGTACCTTATCTACACGTCGGGCACAACAGGAGTGCCTAAGGGCGTGATGCTGACCCACAGCAACATGAACGCAGCCATGGATGCCCACATTGAGCGTTTTGGCTTCATCGACGACAAGACCGACGTGTCGCTGAGTTTCCTGCCCTTCAGCCACGTGTTTGAGCTGGGATGGACCATGGTGTGCCTGTGCAGCGGCATCCGCGTCGCCATCAACTATAACCCCAAGGAAATCCAGCGCGCCGTCAAGGAGGTGCAACCCAACTACATGTGCAGTGTGCCGCGTTTCTGGGAGAAGGTATATACCGCCATCAACGACAACTTGTCCAATGCCAAGCCCGTTGTGCGCATGATGGTCAAGCAGGCCATCCGTGTGGGCAAGATACGCAACCTGAAGTATGCCCGCGTGGGCAAGAAGGCTCCCGCTGTCATCGAGAAGCAATACCAATACTTTGAGAAGAAGGTGTTCAAGAAACTGCGCGGTGCCATCGGTGTTACCGACAGTAAAATGTTCCCCACCGCCGGCGCGATGTTGAGCGACAATATCACCGAGTTCCTGCATGCCGTGGGCATCAACATTTGCATCGGTTATGGCCTGAGCGAGACCAATGCCTCGGTGAGCTTCTTCACCGAACCCGGCTGGACCATCGGCACCGTGGGCATGCCCATCTCAAACATCCAGGTGAAAATCGGCGAAAAGAACGAAATTCTGGTCAAGGGTCCCACCGTGATGAAGGGTTATTATAACAAGCCCGAGGAAACCGCCGAAGCCATCGATGCCGACGGCTGGTTCCACACCGGCGACTGTGGCGAGATTGCCCCGACAGGCGAGCTGATTCTCACCGAGCGCCTTAAAGACTTGTTCAAGACCAGCAACGGCAAGTACATCGCGCCACAGGTGCTTGAGACCATGCTGGGCCAAGATAAGTTTATCGAGCAAGTCACTATCATCGGTGATGGCCGCAAATATGTCTCGGCACTCATTGTTCCCGACTTTGAAGAGTTGAAGGCCTATGCCGACAAAAAGCGTCTCGAGTACCGCAACAACGAGGAACTTGTGAACAGCCCCGAAATCCACAAAATGATGGAAGAGCGCATCAACGATTACCAAAAAGATCTGGCCGCTTATGAGCAAATCAAACGTTTTGTGCTACTGCCCAAGGCTTTCACAATGGAGAACGGCGAACTGACCAACACGCTGAAAATCAAGCGCGCCGTCATCAGTAAACGATACAGGCCGCTCATCGACGCGATGTATGCCGCCGACTACCGCAAGAAAAAAGACAAACAAGAATAATGATTACACAAGAACAACTCAAGGAATTACAACAACGTAAAGAAGACCTCAAACGCTATCTTGACATCGACGGAAAGAAAATCGAAGTCGAGGAAGAGGAACTGCGCACCCACGTGCCCGACTTCTGGCAGGACCAGAAAGCCGCCGAAGCCCAAATGAAGAAAATCAAGTCGTTGCGCAACTGGATCAACGGCTGTGAGGAAGTGGAACTCGCCGTTGACGAGGTGTCCACCGGATTTGACTTCGTCAAGGAAGGCCTTGTCGAGGAGAGCGAACTGGATGCCCTGTACAACAAAGCCCTTGCCATGCTTGAGAAAATGGAGTTGCGCAACATGCTGCGCCACGACGAGGACAAGATGGATGCCATCCTCAAGATCAACTCGGGCGCCGGTGGCACCGAGAGCCAGGACTGGGCTTCGATGCTGATGCGCATGTATCTGCGCTGGTGTGAGCGCCACGGCTACAAGACGTCCATCGAGCACCTTATCGACGGTGACGAGGCAGGCATCAAGAGCGTCACCATCAGCATCGAAGGCGATTTTGCCTACGGATACCTCAAGAGCGAGAACGGCGTACACCGCCTAGTGCGCGTGTCGCCCTATAATGCCCAGGGCAAACGCATGACCTCGTTTGCATCGGTATTTGTCACCCCACTGGTTGACGACACCATCGAAATCACGCTCGACCCGGCCCGCATCTCGTGGGACACCTTCCGCAGCGGCGGTGCCGGTGGCCAAAACGTGAACAAGGTGGAATCGGGTGTGCGCGTGCGTTACCAATACAAGGATCCCTACACTGGCGAGGAGGAGGAAATCCTGGTCGAGAACACCGAGACCCGCGACCAGCCCAAGAACCGCGAGAACGCCCTGCGCAACCTGCGCTCCATCCTCTATAACAAGGAGCTGCAACACCGTCAGGAAGAGCAGCGCAAGGTGGAGGACAGCAAGAAGAAAATCGAATGGGGAAGCCAGATACGCAGCTACGTCTTTGATGACCGCCGTGTGAAAGACCACCGCACCAACCACCAGACGAGCGACGTGGGCGGCGTGATGGACGGCGACCTCGATGACTTCATCAAGGCCTACCTGATGGAGTTTGCCGAAAGTTAGGTTTTAGGTTTTAGGCTTTAGGGGGTTATGTAGTAAAAACACTAAGCTTTTTGAAAATCATTACAATACACAAGATAAGATGAACGAGAAATTCACGATTGTCAAAGTCAGCGGAAAGATTGTCGAGAAAGCCGATGAGTTGCGCACTTTTGTCAAGTCCTTTGCAGGTATCAAAGGCAAGAAGATGCTCATCTTCAGCGGTAACATGATGGCACAGGAGATTGGCAACAAGATGGGTATCAAGACCAAGCTCATCAATGACCGCCCTGTGGTCGATGCCGGCACGCTCAAGTTGCTCACGATGGTCTATGGCGGCCTGGTGAGCCGATTGTTCGTGTCGCTGCTGCAAGGCAACAAGGTCAATGCCCTGGGCGTTACCGGTGCCGACATGAACCTTATCACCAGCGTCAAGCTTCCCGACGGCAAGTTGGGTGACACTGGTCAAGTGCGCCACGTGAACACCGAGGCCATAGCCCGACTGATTGACAACGGCATCGTGCCTGTGCTTGCTCCCATCACCCACGACGGCCGTGGCAACCTGCTCTTTAATGAGACCGATGCCCTTGCCGCCGAGATTGCCCGTGCACTGGCACTGCGCTTTGACATCACGCTCATCTACTGCTTTGAGAAAAAAGGTGTGCTGCTCAACCCGCAAGATCCCGACAGCGCTGTGGCCAACCTGCGCCGCACGCAGTACAAGACCCTGCGCGACATGGACATCATCAAGGACTGGTTTGACAACAAGGTGGGCCACGCTTTCCAGGCCGTTGACCACGGCGTGAAGGAAGTGATTATTACCTGCCCTAGCCAGTTGGGATTGCCAGATAAGGGCACCCACATCAAGGGTTGACAAAGCGTTGGCACAAGATTTTAATAATCTTGGCGGCACCTCAACCATTGAATTGAACTTCATGGCGTTCGGTTGGCACAAGATTTTGATAATCTTGGCGGCACCTCAGCCATCGAAATGAATTTCATGGCGTTCGGTTGGCACAAGATTTGCACAACCTCGCCTCGAAGAGGCACAGCGGGTCGAAGACCCAGCTTCAATGAGAAACACCATGCAAGCAGGTCGAAGGCCTGCGTAGCTTGGTGCAAACCATAAGACAAAAAGTGCGTCGAAGACGAACTTCAAGTATAATCATATCAACTTAAAACATAAAAAACAAATGAAGGTTGCGATTGTTGGCGCCAGTGGCGCAGTGGGACAGGAATTCATGCGTGTCCTGGATGAACAGAATTTTCCCGTTACCGAACTCGTACTTTTTGGCTCTGAGCGCAGTGCCGGACGCATTTTCACGTTCCGTGGCAAGGACCATGTGGTCAAACTCCTGCAGCACAACGATGACTTCAAGGACATCGACATCGCCTTTGTGGCCATGGGCGCAGGACCTGCACGCGAATTTGCCCCCACCATCACCAAGCACGGCTGTATCATGATTGACAACAGCAGCGCCTTCCGCATGGATGACGATGTGCCCCTGGTAGTGCCCGAGGTCAACGGCGAGGACGCCCTCAACACCCCGCGCAATATCATTGCCAATCCCAATTGCTCGACCATCATCATGGTGGTGGCACTGAAACCGCTCGACGACCTGTCACACATTAAGAACGTGCAGGTGGCTACCTATCAGGCCGCCAGTGGTGCCGGCATGGAGGCGATGTATGAGTTGGCCCTGCAAACCAGTGAAATCGCAGTGGGAAAGGAAGAACTGACCGTTCGCCACTTCCAGCACGAACTGGCATACAATGTCATTCCCCACATCGACATCTTCCAGGAGAACGACTACACCCGCGAAGAGATGAAGATGGTGAAAGAGACCTGCAAGATCATGCACAGCGACATCCGCGTGAGCGCCACCTGCGTGCGCGTTCCCGTGATGCGCGCCCACAGCGAGGCCGTGTGGATCGAGTGCGAGAAGCCCATCACTCCCGAGGAGGCCCGTGCCGCCCTGCAGCTGGCTCCCGGCGTTGTCGTTGTGGATGACCCGCGCAGCAACCGCTACCCCATGCCCATCGACTGCTCGGGCAAGGATCCCGTCTATGTTGGACGCATCCGCGTGGACACCAGCAGCGACAACGGCCTAACCTTCTGGCTCTGTGGCGACCAAATCAAGAAAGGCGCCGCCCTCAACGCCGTCCAAATCGGCCAATACCTCATCGCCCACAAGAAGAAATAAGACCAACAACTAGATATCGTAATAGAAAACAATAAGTGCAACAGACTCATCTGTTGCACTTATTGTTTTAGGTCGGCGATGGCTAGAGGTTTAGCCAACGGGGTTTTCTCCATTTTGACTGAGTTTTTGGAATGCCGACGGAGTCAATCCAACATTTTCCTTGAAAATAGTCGTAAAATTACTGCGTGATTTGTAGCCAACGCTATTTGCAATGCCCTCGATTGTATAATTGCCATATTCTTCAGTATTAATCAGACGGCGGCAGGCCTCTTTAATGCGATAATCGTTCAGCAGCACGCTAAAGTTGCACTGCTTGCACAAATTGATTGCCCGTGACACATACTTACTGTTGCTGCCAACCAGTTCGGCAAGGCGGTTGAGTGAGAAAGCCTCAGTAAACACCTCGGGAGAAGATTCCATCAACGCCGTGATTTTCTTCATCAACTCCATGTCGGCCTGCGTGGGCTCCTCATGAGGGGTCTTCTCGGGAATCTCTGCTGTGGCGGGACGCAGATCTTTGCCCTCGTTTAGCAATGCAATATTCTTCTCATACAGCAAGCGGTTGGTGCGTTTGGTTTTGCGGTAATTGGCATACAGCACTCCGAGAATCGTGAGCGCCAGCAGGGCGATGATGATGGTGCTCCACAACAGTAATGACTGCATCTTTTGGCGGTAACTCATCTCACGGATGCGTTCACGGGTCTGTTCCAGTTCCAAGTTGAGTTTTGCCTGGTCCATCTTGCCCACACGGCTCTTGTTGATAAACTCATCCTTGGTGGTGTAGTACAACAGGGCATATTTGTTGGCAAGCGCCTCTTTACCATCCACTTCATAGTGCTGCTTGATGAGTTGCAACGCCTCTAGTTGTTCAATAGACATATTGTTTTCACGCATGAACTGCTCATATTGGAGCAACAATTTCAATGCTTCGGATCTTTTCCCGTTTTTAAGCAATATGGCATATTGGGATATTTTAATGACCGATTGCGCTTGGATATAATCTCTATCATTAAAGGCTTTAGGGCGAGTCATCGGAGTCTGCAGAATTTCAAACGCCTTGTTGTAGTTGCCGGCATTATAAAAGTCAATCGCTTGACATAATAGTTCGGCAACATTGCAACTGACTCCACTTTGTTTTTGGGCTGCACGATAGTCTAGGACCTCGCTAGTCACCTCTTTGGTTTTGTCAAACTTAATGGCAAGATACAACAGATTGGATGCCGCCACTTCAGTGATGAAGTTGCTATATTCCTTATCGGAGGATGCCGGATAGTCAATCGTTCGGTGAAATGATTTCTTGAAATTGTCTATATCAACGTTATTAAATACAAAGTTGTTTTCTAATACGTTTTGTGTGAAAAATAACACCGCTTTATCAACTTCAACAACGGTCTTTAGTTGCTCTAATCCATGCTCATCGGCAATTTGCCCGGCTTTCAAGTAGCACTCAGCAGCACTCTGAAAATTGTAATAATGAGTTAGGTATTCCACACCCATGCATCGGTAAGCAGAACAGCAGGCTTGTATTTCTTCAGCTGTGAGCTTCTCCTTGCCATATTTGCTGGCTTGAACATTGGCGCAAAGCATGGCACTGTCTTCCAGGTTGTGATGAAAATAGTAAGAGATTTGGTCTTCAAACTCCTTGGGTGAGAGATGATAAAACCGGTTAACTGTCCTGTTATCGGTAGCACGGGCAAAACCTGATAAGGCACATAAGACCGCTACCAGTATGATGATGTATTTCTTTGGGGTCATGTTGATTGGGTTATTCATTTGTCACAAAGGTACTCAATTTTTCAAACAACAAAAACAACAATTGACAACAAAACAACTATTTAGCTGATAATCAACAACTTGTTTGGTAAATTATTTGTTTTCATGTTATTATCTGGTTTTCGGATTCATCTGAGGCAAGAGAAAAGTGCTGGCCCGAGGCAGGTCAGCACTTTCTTATCTATTTGAGTTCAAGATGTTACTTCACGAGGACTTTCTTGACGGTGCCGTCGCTCATCTTGACGATGTTAACGCCTGTCTGCGGAGCGCTAAGAGTACGGCCATCGATGGTATAGCGGGCCACCTCGGTAGCGGTATCGTTCTTAATAGCCTCGATACCCGTCTGACTGCCATTGCCGATGCGGAAGGCGGGCGAAATCACTTGTTCCTGCCAGTTGCCTGAAAGATCGGTCAACTTGATCTTCAGGTCAAACCATCCTTTCTCGCCACGGCCAGCCACGTCTCTCAACGAGCCACGGTAGAAGAAGCCAAATCCCGGCATATAGTATTCCTCAGGAATCTCATTCACTTCAAGTGGAGCCCAATCATCGGCGCTATAGGGAGAATAAGATACCTCTACTGTCTGCTCCTTGCAATCAAACCAAAATACTCTTGACACCTGATGAAAGTTGAAATCACCTCCGGCAAATTCGAGGATTCCTTCCTCGGCGGTTTCAAATCGGTCAATGATATTACCTTCTGTGTCTTTAAAGAGCAGCATCTGCAGCGTAGGTGCGGTCCAGTCTTCCTGACGCTGGTCAAAGTAAACATCAGTCACATTCTTGCCCTGCAAGCCGTCAACAACGGCATTGGTATTCTCGAAATGAGCAGTCATCACGCCATCGGGGTTACCTTGGTAAGCAAAGTTAGGCAAATCATTACCTATCGTTAAGCAATTATCACAGATTGTCTCACCATTATACCTGATATCAATTGAATAGTAACTATCTATAATCTCACCATAACGACCGATAAAACAAGGCTGTATACCAGAATACTTCATAGTTCCTGCCCATGTTGTGTTTTCGGTGTTTTGAGCCATGACAGAGGTTATAGGGCAATTAGATCCATAGGTCAAAGCTTTCTGCTGACTAATATAAGAGAATTGAGGGTGACCTGGGTATTCAATGAGTTTACCGCCACCTTCTGGAATATGGAATGAAACATTTCCTAAGCCATCATGGCCAGTATTGACATATTCCACACTTCCATCATTGTTAATCATAACAGGCAGTCCTATAATTGTTCTGTAAATCGAAACAGTATCAATTATCTCAATTGGATTCCAATGCTCATCATAACCTGTACTAGGATAAATTTGGTCTTCAAAAACATTGTCTTTAAATAACGGTTGAATCAAGATGTCAAATTTATTCGACTCATCCCCGTCTTTTCTGTTGGGTTCGACATATACTTTTGTTGCAGGATTTAAAATTGGCATCGTATTGTAACGTCGATTACCAGTAACTCGGACATTGTCAATCATTTCCAATATCCTAAAGCCTTGATATAATTCGGTATTATCGTTACCTAGACTGGCGAAATTTTCCTCATACAACACAAAGTTTTCCGGGTTGTTCTGAATCAAAGTTTCACTCATATCAGTAGATTCATACTTAACGATGTAGATGTCATTTTCATCTTCAAGCATTCTCATTGACACTAGTTTATACCGATTGCTCACATTGTTAAGATAAATGGTTGCTTTTGGATTCTCGCCCAATACTTCAAAATTCGATGAAGGACCATAAGAAGGACCAACATATCCACCTAGATAGTCGCTTCCTTTAAGTATCAGAAAAATATCATCAGTAAAACTAATTGTATTTCCTGGTGTGACAACCGTATAAAGTAGCAAATCCTCATCAAATACGCATGCATCTAAGGTTGCTTCTTCACCGTTAGGTTTTATGGTTTTAAAGTTATACTTTATGTTGGATTCGGAAAAATCGAATGTAATTGTAGTGTCATTGTTAATCTGAACAAGTTCTTTCACATTATATAACAAGCCGTTATCACTAATATAATAACCGTAAGAACAGAAATCATAGGTTCCTGCAGGTAATTGGGTTGTCAATGAATATATTCCTGTCATCCAGTCTTGTTCCATCCATAAATCACCAGAGAAATTATCACCATTTACTGTGATGAGCTCGCCTGGCATCATTGATGTTCCATCATAACTACACAAGAAAGTCACATTGACAAGTTCGGCTTCCTCAGCATTCATTATTATAGAGGAAGTGTTTTGCTTTAGGGTGTAAATTTCCTTGCCGTTAGCAAGGGTGCACTTCTCGTAATTGGTCACATCAATGTTGGACTCTGCACCGACATTTTTGTATGTGTTGTTGGTGTCGACGACAATAACATTTGCCTCAGAGATGCCAAAAGCAAGGCAAAGCACAATTAATAACACAGATTGAAAAAATTTTGTACTCATAAGCAAAATGATTTAGAAGTTAATAATAAATTCGTTTGCTACAAAGTTACACTTAAAGCAGAGAAAAGAATAGATCATCTGTTGCACTGGTGTTCTAATTCAAGAATACAATCAAAAAACGCAAAAAATGGGGCATTTCAATCCAAAAACACAGGCTGGACACACCAAGAAAGGGTGACGTCCAGCCCGACTATCGTCAATAAAAAAACTATTCTTGCCCTAACTAAAAGACCTTGTTGCGAGTGTGATGATTACCTTATCAAGTTATTTAGCGGATGTAGTGGGGCATTTCGTCGGGGATGACCATGGAGATTTCCACCATGCCGCACACCTTGCCATCACGGCGCCAGGGAGTCTGGTAAATCATCTTCTTGACGCCTTGCTTGTCGATGGTGTAGCAGTTGACGGTGTCGGTCTCAATCATGTGGCGGATTTTCTCTTGCGACTTGGCGCTATGGCAGGGCATCATGTTCTGACCCAACATGGTGCGGCCCTCCTTGTCGAAGGTGGCGCGCGAACGCTCGTTCATAAAAATCACTTTACCCTCCAGGTCACTCACGGTGATAGCGCAATGGGTACCCTCGGCCCATGCCAGGGCCTCATTGATAATATCTTGTTCGTTCATAATCATAAAATCACTAATTGCTAATGCCTAAAACCTAAAGCCTAAAGCCTATTTATTAACCACATTAACGGGATTGCCGTTGAGATAGGCAGCCACATTGCTCGTGATGACGTCCATCAGACGCACTCGGGCCTCATAGCTGGTCCAGCCGATGTGCGGCGTGAGGTAGCAGTTACGGGCCGTGAGCAACGGATGGTCGGCTGCAGGCGGCTCAACCGAGGTACAATCGACAGCTGCGGCATAGAGGTGACCGCTGTTCAACGCGTCGGCCAGGTCCTGCTCAACGATGAGGGCGCCGCGGGCCATGTTCAGCACGATGGAGCCTTTCTTCATCATCGCCAGATGCTCGGCGCGGATCATGCCAGTGGTGTCGGCATTGAGCGGGCAGTGCATGGTGAGCACGTCGCTGGTGCGCATCAGGTGTTCCAGGCTGTCGGCCTTCATGATACCCTCGGGCAACTGGTCTTGCGTCTTGCTGGTATATGCCATCACGCGCATGTTCATGGCCAGGGCGATGCGGGCTACTGCACTACCGATGTTTCCCAATCCCACAACACCCATCTGCTTGCCAGCCAACTCAATAAGCGGTGTATTGAAATAGGCATAGCTGCCACAGTTGGTCCACTTGAGGTCGCGGGCTTCATCGGTATAGTGCTGCGGTTGCCAGCAGATGTTCAACAGGTGGGCAATGGTGAGTTGCGCCACGCTGTCGGTGCTGTAGGCAGGCACGTTGGTGACAATGATGCCCCGGCGGGTGGCCTCGGCAACATCGGCAACGTTAAATCCCGTTGCCATCACGCCGATGTACTTCAACTCGGGTAACTGAGCAATAGCATCAGCAGTGATGGGAACCTTGTTGGTCAACACCATCTCGGCATCACGGCACCGCTCAAGCACGGTGTCGGCAGTGCCAAAGTCATAGATATCACAAGGCGCCAACGCCTTCATGGGCTCCCAGGAGAGGTCACCGGGATTGCCGGCATAGCCATCAAGAATAACGATTTTTCTCATAATTATAATCTATTTAGTGTTTATGTCAATCGTGAAGACAAAATTAAGCGAAAAATAGCAAATGACAAAAATTATCGCTAATTTTGCACCTTGATATAGAGGATTCGGCAATGGACAATAAGAAACTCATTGAAACTGTTGCGGCTAACCTTGGCCGTTCTAAAGCCGACGTGGGCAAACTGGTAGAAGCTTTGGCGGGGGTAATGCGCACCCGCTGTGGCGAGTTGGACAGTGTTGTGGTGCCCGGATTTGGCACCTTTGAACCCAAGAAGCGCAACGAGCGGGTGATGATTCATCCCAGCACAGGCAAGCGCATGCTCGTCCCGCCCAAGGTGGTGCTGGGTTTCAAGGTCAGTAACGTGCTTAAGGCTAAACTAAAATAAGGAGGGAAAAACACATGAATACCAAAATCACTTTTGTCGAATTGGTTGACCTTATTGCCGAGGCCACCTCGACATCCAAGCGCATGTGTGAACTCTTCTTGCGCGAGTTCTTTAATACCGTGTCCCAAGCACTTATCGATGGTGAAGACGTCAAAATCAAGGGCATCGGCACTTTTAAGGTAGCACAGGTGAATTCCCGCAAGGGATCTAATGAGGCTGACGATGATGGGAACCAGCGCAGCAAGATAACCTTCACTCCCGACAAGGCGTTGGCCGAAGCCATCAACCAGCCGTTCGCACAATTTGAAACAGTCTTTCTTGACGATGAAGTAACCGACGAGAAACTGGACGAAATAGACAGGTTATACCCCTCCTATTTCTCTGAGACTGGTGAATTGCCCGAGCCGCCTGACATCCCGACGCCTCCCATCCCCAACGCTGACGTCATTCCTGCCCTCACTCCTGCAACCGCACCACTGCAAGGACCAAAGGCTAAGGCCGAGGAGCCTAAACCTGAGAAACCTGAGTCCAAAGTCGAGCAGGAAAAGAAGGCAGAACCAAAACATGAGCCCGCGCCGAAAGTGGAACCAGAGCAAAAGGCAGAGCCTAAGCCAGAACCCATACCGAAGCAGAAGGCCGTTAAGCCGCTGATGGGTATTCCCATAGACGGTCCCTCGAAACAGCCAGCAACAGCCACGCCCATATCCAAACCCGCTCCAAAACCTGTTGAGGAAGAGGAACAGGAGGACTATTTCTACCGCCCTGCGCCCCGCAACATCTACTCCCCCACCAAGGAGCAGCTAGAAACCCATCACACTTCTGGCAAAAACCTGCGTTGGCTGTGGATCGCACTGGCCGTCTTGGCTACAGGTCTGCTGATATGGGGGCTTACACGCTGCCATGGCAAGGCCGATAGTCAAGACTTGAATGAAACAACCGTGGTTGCCGTCGCCGACAGCGATTCCATCGCCGCCGCCGAAGTTGAAGTTGAAGTTGAAGCGAAAGAAAAAGCTTTAGCCGAAGAAAAAGCCAAGGCAGAAGCCAAAGCTAAGGCTGAGGCTGAGGCCGAGGCCAAAGCAAAGGCTGAAGCAGAAGCGAAGGCTAAAGCAGAGGCAGAAGCAAATTCTAAGGCTGAAGAGGAGGCCAAGATGAAGAACAAGGTTGCCCAGGAGAGCACTACGGCCAATGGCACATCATCTCGCGTGGTGACCGACGTGGTGACCGACCAGATTGTGCTCGTCACGCTCGCCAAGAAATATTATGGCAGTCCCTGGTTCTGGGTTTACATCTACGATGAGAACCGAGATAAAATCACCAACCCGAACAATATCAAACCCGGAACAAGGGTAGTCATTCCGCCCGCCGAGAAATACGGAATCGACGCCAAGAATCCTGCCAGTGTAAAGAAGGCGCAACGCCTGCATTGGGAATACATGAAGAAGTATCAATAACGATATTGTCATCATCAACAAGACCGCCCGCTCATTACCTGAGCGGGCGGTTATATTATCTGGTAGCTATCGATGTTACTATTTGAGATAGGGAGTGGGCAACGTTACCTCGTTATAGGCACTATCCATGAGGCGCGCACAATCTCGAGCAATCAAGTGACCGTCATCGTAGTAGTGACGCAGGTTACTGCTCATCTCAGCATCATGGCTGTAATCATGCACACGGTCAGCCCCAAAAATCTGTTCCATCTTGTACAAGTCTCGGCTATCCATGGCCTCATAACCATAATGAGGCGGGATGATGATATGATAATCAGTACCTTGACGATCCAGCACCGCCTTGATATCATTGAGCACTGCGGCCACCGTTGGGGTGATTTTTTCCTGACACGGCATCTCCTTGGGCGGCAAGGTGAAACGTGCCATGTGCTCGGGAGTATAGAATTCATCGGGATTGACGGCAATAACTGAGTCAGCCCAGGCATAGTAGCCCTCGTTGATGGATTCAATGCGCGTCGTGATGTCGGTCGTCGCATAGCCATCTTCAAGCACCTTATCGGTCATCTTGCTTGGACAAAGCAGATAAGCCACCAGTTCGGGACGACGATAGGCGTTGAAATAGAGCTGGTGAAACTTCCACCATGAAACCTCACGCGCCGTCTGCGGATGCTGGACAAAAAGGATATCGGTGTCATACACGCGCCTCATCAACATCTCGTCCTCCATAATAATGAGGGCGTTGTTGATTTTCACGCCACGGTTTGTGAGCCAGTTGAGTTTGTTCAGGATACCGTACAGGGTCTCACGCGAGGCGTTGAAATGAAAAGGACGCGCGTCTGCCGGCAGATGCGGAGCCCAGTCCTTGATGAGGTAATAGCCTGACAATGATGATCCGAAGATAAAGGAATCGAAATGTTCCTGCGGGTCAAAATACTTGAACGACTCGACTGTGACATAGCCCCAGTTGGTCGTGAGTGCGATGCTGTCGCCTGGATTGTACATTTTCCCCTTGTAGGGTTTCACGACATGAAACGGGTCCTTAATGAGATAGAAAGCCACCAGCAGCAATACGGGCAGCAACGCCAGTAACGAGAGCAGGACAAACCGTTTCATTCCAGGTTTAAGCATAGATAACGGCAATCAACAGTAGCGGTTAATGATGCCGGCAATCACACGGGCATCGTCGGGAGTAATCGGATGGGCGATGGGCAAAGAAACCACCTCGCCAGCAAGCAGTTCGGTAACGGGCAGAGGTGCATGGTGCAACTCCTGGTAACAAGGCTGCATGTGAGGCGGTATTGCGTAATGGATGTCGGTACCCACGCCATTGGCTTCCATGTATGTCCTGAAAGCATCCCGATTCTGAACGCGCACCACATACTGATGCCAAATCTGCTTCATGCCCGGGAAAATAGCGGGAGTCTTGACCAAAGGATTATCAATGGCCTCAGCATAGGCCCTTGCCACAGACATACGGTCCTCATTCTCACGAGCCAGATAGCGTAACTTGACACGCAGCATAGCCGCCTGAATCTCGTCGAGACGGCAGTTATAGCCCTTATAGATATTGTGATAACGGCGGTCAGAGCCATAGTTGGCCAAAGCGCGCACCGTATCGGCAAGCCGTTGGTCACTAGTGACGACCGCGCCGCCGTCTCCCAAAGCACCCAAATTCTTGGTCGGGTAAAAACTGATACCTGCGGCATGGCCTAATCCGCCTGTGGAGTAGGTCCCGTTCAAGCCCGCGACAGCGATAGTCGCGCCAACAGCCTGAGCGTTGTCCTCGATGATGAGTAAGTCATGCTTGCAGGCCACTTCCATCAAGGTTTCGTCCCAGCACGGAGTGCCATACAGGTGCACCGGCATGATGGCACGTGTGCGTGGAGTAATCAACGATTCCAACAAGCTGCTGTCAAGATTCATGGTCTCCTCGCTTGGGTCGCACAGTACAGGCACAAGTCCATTGTCACTGACGGCAAGGGCGCTGGCCACATAGGTATTGGCCTGCACTATCACCTCGTCGCCGTCATGCATGAGTCCCATTTCCTTGTAAGCACGCAGAATGAGTCGCAGCGCGTCCAGACCGTTGCTCACACTCACACAGTGTGCAGCCTCACAGGTCTGAGCGATTTCTTGCTCCAGCAATTCAGTTTCACGGCTGTGCAAATAACGTCCGCGCTCAATCACCTCACAAGCCGCAGCCTTGAGTTCGTCCATAAAGGGCGCGTTCACGAGCGCCAAGTCAAGGAAAGGGTATCGCTTATTCATTTCATTCAATGGGTGATAATTCAAACTGACTGGTTTTCAGTTTCAAGAACATGTCGTAGTCCCTCACATAATCGTCCTCGTCATAGTGATGGGAGGCTAAGGCCAAGCACACCGAGCCTGACGAGAAATTCTGTAGCGTGCGCCAGATGCCAGGCACAACCAGCAGACCCTGGTAAGGACGGTTGAGTGTATAGGTAAACTGGTTAACGCCATCATCAATCGTCACATCAAAGCTGCCGCTAATGGCAATAATGAACTCATGGCAAGTGTAATGACTGTGGCCCCCGCGCGCTGCCCCACCAGGCACATCATAAATATAGAATGTGCGCTGAATGTTGAAAGGCAGGTCCACTCCATTGTTCACAGCCGTGAGGTTACCGTTGGCATGGTGATTACGGTTAAGTGTGATAATCTCGCAATCATTGATGCTTGACTGGTTATGAATTTTAATTTTTTCAATACTATCCATGTTATCAATCTCATTTATTGTTTTTTAAGGCTTTGAATTCTTCAAAATCGACAATATAATCATCCTCGTCAAAATAGGTACTTGACAAGACCAAGGCAACAGAATTGGTCGAGAAATTATTGATATACCGCCAAGTCATACGGGGAACATACAAGCCAATCTGGGGACGCGACAAGTGATAGGTCTGCTCCACATCGCCATCGCTGACAACGACATCAAAGCTGCCGCTCAATGCCACCAACAGTTCCTGCTGCTGCTTGAAGGCATGACCATCGCGCCACATACCGCTAGGCACGTCGTATATCCAATAGTTGCGCTTGACCTCAAAGGGCACCTGCACTCCACTCTCGATAAAAGTGAGGTTTCCCCGCGGGTCTTTAATCTTGGGCAAATCTATGAGATGTACCTTATCTTGAAACTTTAATTCCATTTTTGGCAAGTTTAATGAGGTATTCTCCGTAGTGGTTCTTCTTCATGGGTTCAGCAAGCTCCAGCAACTTTTCGGCAGTAATCCAGCCCTTACGGAAGGCGATTTCCTCGAGCGCAGCAACTTGAACGCCCTGCATGTTAACGATGGTACCAATAAAGTTGGAGGCATCGGCCATCGACTCACTGGTGCCTGTATCAAGCCAAGCAAAACCACGGCCAAGTGTCTGCACATAAACCATATCACGGGCAAGAAACTCTTGATTAACGGTTGTGATTTCAAGTTCGCCACGGGCGCTCGGCTTAATATGCTTTGCGATCTCCACCACATCATTTGGATAGAAGTACAGGCCAGTCACCGCATAATTACTCTTGGGGTGCTCAGGCTTTTCTTCAAGACTAATGGCCTTGCCTTGCTTATCAAAGGCAACTACACCAAACCGGTTAGGATCCCTGACGGCATAGGCCCACAATGTGGCGACCTTCTCGCGCTCGGTACGTTCCACAGCATCGAGAAGCATTTTGGTAAAACTTTGACCATAGAAGATATTGTCGCCCAGCACCAGACAAACGCTATCATCACCAATGAATGACTCACCAATGATGAACGCCTGCGCTAGTCCTTCGGGACGGGGCTGTTCGGCATACTCAAAGTGCACACCCAAGTCCTCACCCGAGCCCAGCAAACGGCGGAACAAAGGCAAATCCTGCGGAGTGGAAATAATGAGAATCTCTCGTATTCCAGCCAGCATCAGCACCGAGATGGGATAATACACCATAGGCTTGTCATAGATGGGTATCAGTTGCTTGGATATAGCCTTTGTCACGGGATAAAGCCGTGTGCCAGAGCCGCCTGCAAGTACAATTCCTTTCATAATTCTATAGCTATGGTTGTCTAGTTTAACGATTTGTGTTCAGATTAATTGGCGAAGATACAAAGAATTTGATAATAAGACAAGCAAGTTATCAAAAATTGTTGTTCACATGCTTCCATGACGCCAAATGAGGCCTCAAAATGCCGTTTATAATTTCTCAGAAATTACCGCTTTCGGGCAAAAAATCATCATTTTTTCAGCCAAAAGTGTCAAAAATTCTAAATAGGGCTGAATTTTTAAGAAATTTGTTATCGTAATATAAAGTCTGCGTGACAAATTTACAGTAATTTTGTCGTCGAAAAGTATAAGAGAGTAAAGAAGATTGTTTAACTGTATATAACAAACCCATATCCAAAATGACTGACAATAAGAGTTATCTGGAGCAGATGAGGCTTACCTATAGGCCTAAACTGCCTGTTACGTTAAGGTGCCCCGTGCGTGCGGTCGAAGGAGAGCCCACACATTCCGTAGATGATCAAGAAGCTATCAAAGCCCTTTTCCCTTGCACTTATGGCATGCCTCAATTGACATTTGAACGCGACGATTCAGCGATGCCCCCCGAGAAGCCCTTCAACGTGGGTGTCATCCTCAGTGGCGGACAGGCTCCTGGTGGCCACAACGTCATCTGCGGCCTCTATGACGGCATCAAGGCCTTGAACAAGTATTGCCGCCTTTATGGCTTCCTGGGTGGTCCTAACGGTCTTGTCAAGCACCGCTACATTGAACTCACCGAGGACATCATCGAGCAGTACCGCAACACCGGCGGCTTTGACATGATTGGTTCAGGCCGCACAAAACTCGAGACCCCTGAGCAATTTGAAGCCGGACTGTCCATCCTGCGTGAACTCAAAATCACCGCAGTGGTCATCATCGGTGGTGACGACAGCAACACTAACGCTGCAGTGCTCGCCGAGTACTACAAGGCTCACGACTCAGGCGTTCAAGTCATTGGTGTTCCCAAGACTATCGACGGCGACCTCAAGAACGAGCACATCGAGATCTCGTTCGGCTTTGACACAGCCACTAAGGTCTACAGCGAACTTATCGGCAATGTTGCACGCGACTGCAACTCGGCCAAGAAATACTGGCACTTCATGAAGCTCATGGGACGCTCGGCATCACACATCGCCCTGGAGTGTGCCCTGCAGACCCGTCCCAACTACTGTATCATCAGTGAGGAGGTCGAGGCCCGCAATCTCACTCTCCATGACATTGCCGAGGAGATTGCCGACATCGTCATTAAGCGTCATGACATGGGTATGGATTATGGCACTGTCCTCGTTCCCGAGGGCATCGTCGAGTTTGTCCCCGCGATGAAGAAACTCATCGCCGAGCTCAACGAGATGCTCACCAACCATCCCGAAATCTCAGAGTTGCGCGAGATGGAACAGAACGAACGCGTACGTGAGCTCCTGAGCGAGGAGAATCGTGTCATCTACGACTCTCTGCCCGATGACGTGGCACGCCAGCTCGCACTTGACCGCGACGAGCACGGTAACGTGATGGTATCGCAGATTGAGAGTGAGCGCCTGCTCAGCCGCATGGTTGGCCACATTCTGGACGTACGTGCCGATGCTGGCGAGATTGAGCGCATCAAGTTCAAGACACAGCACCACTTCTTCGGTTACGAGGGACGCTGCTCCTTCCCGTCAAACTTTGACGCCGACTACTGCTACTCGCTCGGTTACAACGCTTCACACCTCATCTTTGTGGGCGCTACCGGTTACATGTCAGCCATCACCCACCTGGGACGCAAGGCACAGGATTGGGTAGCTTGTGGTGTTCCCATCACCATGATGATGAACATGGAGCGTCGTTCAGGTAAGGACAAGCCCGTTATCCGCAAGGCCCTGGTTGACCTTGAAGGCGCACCGTTTAAGCACTTTGTCGAGAACCGCGAGCAGTGGGCGCTCGAGACGTGCTACATCTATCCCGGTCCCATCCAATTCTTCGGCCCCGAGGAACTGGTGGACAAGACTTCCTACACGCTGTTCTTTGAGCAGTTTGGTAAGGAATAATCATCCGTCAGGCTTATCGTTAGCAGGGCGTACCCGCTATACTATAAGTATATAGTTTAACTTCTAAACAGCTTGCTCCCCGCCCTTGGTCAATCAAGAGGCGGGGATTTTTTATCATCAGTGCCCGGTAAAAACGCATGGGTGAAGTAGCCGCAAGACATAGGGTCGCGCCTTGGCGTGGCCGCAATGAGCTAGGCATTCGTGAAATTCGATATAATTGTATGCGGATGCTAATTAGTTTAACTGGCGTAATTCATAGTTCTTGATGAACGAACGGCCACGCCAAGGCGAGGCCCTACAACATGCCACAAGCAAGCCCATCATGCCTATCTTATCTTCAATTGATTATCTATCAGTACACTACAATGTAAAACGCTATTTTACAAGACACTAATGTTTTTTTATATAGCAGTTATGGCCAGTAGACACATAGCAATGCGGGGCGTCCTCATCGGTAGGGACGCCCCGCATGATATTCAGGGATTAATAATCAGTCTTGATTACTTGGGGTTATTGGTTGCGGGCATTGCGGGTGCGTTGTTCGATCCACCACCATTCAGGATGAGGGAGATCAATGCGGTCACATCGGCCACGTTGCAAACCTGGTTGCCATCCATATCACCGCACAGCGGGCAAGCGGCATCATTGGTGCCCAAAATGTGGGCGATAAGCGCGGTAACATCACTCACGTTGATGAACGTATCGTGGTTCACGTCACCAAGCTGATAGGGATGAGCATTCTCATGCAGGGTTACCTCCTCGATGTTGCTCCAGTCGCTCTCGGTGCCATCGATGTAGAGGGCCTTAACCCTGTACAAGAAGGTACCACCAGCAGTGAGGTTCTCAACAGTGTAGAACTTGTTCTCAGGATCAATCTCGGTAATCAGACGATAGTTAGGACCACCAGTTTCGCTTGCCATGAGCGCTGCAGCGGTAGCGTCACCAGCATAAACCTCAATCTTTGCGATATCAGGCGAGTAGTTAGCATCGGTTGTTGTAATGGTAATCATATCACCTGCACTAGCGGTTACCAACCACGAGTAGGTTGCACCAGCAGTGAAATAGTGGTTCACCGAAGCGGTCTGCGGAGTGCCAACGGCAAGGTTGCCAACACCATCATTACTGTTACCTGTAGTAATCCTCATCGTGAAGGTAGCGTTGTTATATCCCTCAGGAACGGTATAGGTGATATTTCCAGGTGAATTAGCACCATTGTAATTATTCCTGAAGTACACTACACCAGTACCCTTGCGCAGGTTGGTACCACCCCAAGGTGCGGTAAAGGTCACTTCACCATAGCCACCAGGGTAATCAGAGCCGTTTAGGGTGTGGAGCAGCACGGGCTCAACAACCTTGGCATTTACCTCGACGGTATAGCTTGCCACATTGGCGACAGGAGTCTGGTCCATCCACTCGGCACGGAAACGGTCAATGGCTACGAACAAGTCATTGGGCTCAAGCATGACAGGAGCATACTTCGTTATGTTAGCCTGGCCAGCCAGGGTCACGGTAACGGGGTTAGCGCTGCCACCACTGATGGTAATCGTTGCGCTGTGGTTACCAAATGCCTCGGGAGCATAGTTCACAGTAACGGTCTTGCCAGCAGCGGCCTCGGCCAGCGTGATGGTGGTCGGCTCGATGCTGAAGACACCATTCTGGTCATTCAGATTAAGTGTCAGGTTGCTACCCTTCAGGTTCTGGCCAGTCACGATAAACGTCTGGCTGGTCGTTTCACCAATAATATTATTAAAGGTGAGTGAAGACGGAGTAGCAGTAATTGTGCGAACGGGCTCGGTGGCAGTACCATTGAGGGTAACCGTCTTGGAGTCGGCGCCGCCACCACTAACGGAAACAGTTGCATTATGGTTGCCTGCAGCAGTGGGTGAATAAGTCACATTCACCGTCTTGCCTGCAGCAGCCTCGGCAGCCGTAATGGAAGTGGGAGTAACGCTGTAAACTCCATTTGCACCGTTCACGGCCAATGTCAAGTTGCCGTTCAGATTAGTACCTGTCACGGTAAAGGTCTTGGTCACAACTTCATCAACGAGGGCGGCAAACGTCAACGATGACGGATCCACGCTGATGGCACGAGCAGGCTCGATAGCGGCACCACTCAAGTTAACCGTCTGAGAGGCTGCGCCACCACCACTGATGGTCACACTAGCAGCACTATTGCCGGCAGCCGTGGGCGAATAGGTCACGGTGACAGCTGCGCCATTGGCGGCCTCGCTGGCAGTGATGCTGGTCTTGTTGATACTATAAATGCCGTTGGCATTATTCAGTGTGAGGGTCAAGTCGCCAGTCAAGTTGGCGCCAGTAACATTGAATGTCTTGGTGTAGGAATTGCCTGTCTCACCGCTGAAGCTTAACGTAGCGGGGTTCACATTGATGATGGGATTGTTATCGGAAGCCGTGCCATCAAGAGCAACAGTTACAGGCTGGGCATCTGCTGTGGTGATGGTAAGAGTACCTGTGTGAGTGCCAGCTGTGGTGGGCTTGTAGGACACCGTTACGGTAGCACCATAGGTTGTCATTACATTGGCAGCAGTAATCTGTGTAGGAGAAACACTGAATCCAGAACCGCTAACGCTCAAATAAACGGGGGCAATCACGTTAGTACCTGTAACCCTAAGGGTCTTGGTGGCTGTCTCGCCAACAGTAGCGTTAAACGACAAGGATGACTTGTTGGACTTCAATGCAGGTCTCTCAACACAAATACCCGTAACCGGTACGGTCTTGGATTCAGCGCCACTGCTTGACGCAGTGATTGTTGCCGTAGTGGTACCCAGTTCGGTAGGATTATAGGTAACGGTTACCGTCACACCAAGGGGAGCCTCGGTTTTCGCAATAGATCTAGGCGAAATCGAGTAGCCTGTGCCATTAACACTCAGACTGATATTGTTAGTCAGATTCCTACCCTTAACGACGAAGGTCTTGGTATAGGTCTCATTAGCATAACAACCCGAGAAGGTCAACTCAGCAGGATCAACTGTGATGATAGGATCAGTACCACCAGGTTGGATACCGATGATCATCTGTTGCCACTGGTTGAAGGTGCCAGTCGTGTTACCATAGCTTGAAGCAAATGCGTTCAGGGCACACCAGGCATTGCCTAATCCACTCCAACCAAAGTTACAGTGATACTTATTGGTGCTACTGTTGTAACCATCGACATTAAAGGCATGGCCGCCAGAGCTCGAATAAGCCATAAACACAATGGGACGGGCTTGAGACATCTCAGTCTGAATCAGGCTTGCCCACTGAGCGTCAGAGTAAAGAGTCTGTCCTGTATTCATGTTGTTCTTCCTTACCAATCGGGTAGTGCTCTCTTCATAGCCAAAGAGCTTGAACATATCAGCTACATTCTGACTGTTATAAGCACTGATACCACTACCGCTTGTACCATAGTCCATTTTCTCGGCCTGGCCCACATAGCGCATCAGCGTGGCAACAGCATTGCCCTGAGCGGTTGTGTAACCATTTGCATAGCTGGCCCTCATGTTTGCCCAGTCAAAGGTGGTTGAGGGCAGAGGATCAATATAGAGACTATAAGAATCATTGAGCGACGTTGTATAGCCAGGAACTGTGGGGGTGGCAGTCGTCGGGAACTGCCAGTAATACATCACCATTGCAGCCGAAGTTGCGGGGCAACCTGTCAAGCACTGATAGCTTGAGCCTTGGTAGGTGAACTTACATTCATTATAGTACGGCCTATCCTGGTCCCAGTTGCAGTCCAGCATGTAGGTACCACCAGAGTCAGATCCACGCAACGAAGGTGAAAGTTGGGGGCCAACAATGGGCTGAACCACCAAACCCGGGTGCTCCTGCAAGTACATGATTTCATTCTTGTACTGGTCGAGCATGTCCAGCATACCCAGGGGCAGATTGTTGATGTCGTTGAGGGGAGCGTCACCAATCATGAGAACCTCCTCGGCACGGTCATCACCAGCAATAACAAGGAAAGTGGTTGAGGTGTTGTAAATGTAATAGACAGGCTCATTGATTTTTCCGCCCATCTCGGCCTTCAGCAACACAGGGTTTAATGCCTCAGGGCCCATCAATTTACCGGCATAAAGCTTATTGGACAAAAAGCTTTTTGCCTTTCTAAACGCCGTTGCCTGGTCAACAGGCGCGGCACTTAATGACATCGCCAGCATGGCGGTTGCCATCAATAGTAGAAATTTCTTCATAAATGTATTGATTTGTGAATATTAAAAGATTTTCATGTTTTTATTAAAGCCCCGCAAAAGTAGGCATTTAGCTAATAATAACCAAATTATTCAAGTTTTTTGTCAACGAAAACCCGTTTTTTAACAACAAAAAACATTTTTTACCAATCAGTCTTATCTAACCCGTATCCATAAGGGGGCCTGGACAAGAAAAAGCAAGGCGCCCCAATCTGTAAGGACGCCCTGCATAATATTCAGAGACTAATAATCAGCCTACATTACTGCATCATAGGTTTTTAAACCTGTAATTGCTTTTACTCACCACTATTCAGGATGATGGCAATGAGTGTGGTCACATCTGCTACATTAATGTCACCATTGCCATCAACATCACCACAAGCGGGGCAAGCGGTGTCATTGTTGCCCAGGATGTAAGCGATGAGCGTGGTCACGTCACTCACGTTGACGTTACCGCTATGGTCAACATCACCGATCTGATAGGGATGATCATTCTCGTGCAGCGTTACCTCCTCGATGTTGCTCCACTCGCTCTCGGTTCCGTCGAGATAGATGGCCTTAACCCTATAGAGGAAGGTGCCCTCGGCGGTGAGGTTCTTAACCAGGTAATACTTGTTGGTAATGTCAGTAATTAAGCGGTAGTTGGCATCACCCGTCTCGTTGGCCATGAGATTCACAGTAGTGGCATCACCAGCATAAACCTCGATCACGGCGATATCAGGCGAGTAGTTAGCGTCGGTCGTAGTAATGGTGATCTTCTGGCCCGAGCTTGCGGTCACTACCCAAGAATAGGTCTCGCCAACGCTGAAACGATGGTTCACCGAAGCGGTTTGCGGAGTACCTACAGCAAGGTTACCGGAGCCATCAGTGGTAGTGGCCGTGGTAATCTTCATCGTGAAGGTAGCATTCTCGTAACCCTCAGGAATGGTGTAGGTGATATTACCTGCAGTACCGGTATTGTTGTAATAGTTCCTGAAGTAGATGATCGAGTTAAGACCGCCACGCACGTTGGTGCCGCCCCAAGGAGCAGGCAGCGAGATGTCATAGTAGCCAGTTGAGCTGCCTGTGAAATCAGTTCCGTGGATGGTGTGCAGCAGCACTACCTCGGGCTCAACGGGTTTGGGACTTACCTCGAGCGTGTAGCTGGTCACGTTATCGGCGGGAGTCTGGTCAGTCCAGTCGGCACGGAACTGCGTCAGCGCTACGAGGTCATCGTTGGCAGGCAGCATCACGGGAGCGAACTTGACAAGGTCGGCCTGGCCGTTCAGGGCCACGGTCACCGTCTGAGCATTGGGGCTGGTGATGGTTACAGTACCGGTGTTGGTACCAAATGCCGTCGGAGTGTAGGTCACATTGACATAGGCATTGTTAGCGGCACCCGGGATAATCTCGGTCTTGTCGATGGTGAAGCCTTCACCCTCAACAGCCAGCGAGACGTTACCCTCAAGGTTAGCGGCATTCAGGACAAATGACTGAGTGACGGGAGTGCCAACGGTAGTGACGAAATTCAGCGTGGTGGGATTAGCTGAAATCGTGGGAACCGTTGCTGCAATACCATTGAGCGAAACGACAACCTGTTGTGCGCCATTGCTTGAGATAGCAACTTGGCCCGTGTGGGTTCCACCAGTTGTCGGCCTATAAGTCACTGTGACGGTGGAGCCAGTGGTAGCAGCACTCTGGCTGATGCCGGTCTTATCGATGGAGAAGCCTGTGCCAGTAGCTGACAGATATACAGTACCCGTCAAGTCGGTACCTCTTACCACAAAGGTCTTGGTTACCGTTTCTCCGACGGTGGCATTAAACGACAAGGAGTTGGGCGTGGCCGTGAGGGTAGGTGTTCCCACAGCAGTACCATTCAAGTTAACGGTAACCGTCTGAGCGCCAGTGCTTGAGAGTGTCACAGTGCCCGTGTTGGTTCCGATAGCAGTAGGATTATAAGTAACCGTGAGCGTTGCGCCAGCGCTAGCTTGTGTCCTATTGATGGTAGTTTTGTCCACCGAGAAGCCTTCGCCAGAAACAGCGACGCTTACATTAGCGGTCAGGTCGGTACCAGTCACAGTAATTGTCCTAGTCACCGGAGTTCCGACTGTAGTGCTCATGCTCAACGAGGTGGGATTGGCCGTAATCCTGGGAACCGAAGTAGCCGTACCAGAAACCGAAACGGTCTTTTCATCGGCGCCACTGCTCGAGAGCGTGATCGTGCCAGTCTGAGTGCCCGATGAGGTGGGCTTATAAGTAACCGTGACAGTTGCACCAGCCTGAGCCTGGGCTGCGGTGATGGTCGTGGGTGAAACAGTGAAGGTGCCACTGTTGGACGAAACAGTCACAGCACCACGCAGGTCAGAACCCGTAACGGTGAAGGTCTTGGTATAGGTCTCACCAGTAGTGCAACCCGTCCAGTTCAACGAAGTGGGAGTTACAGTAATCACGGGAGTCGTGCTGCTGGGCGGCTGGATACCGATAACAGCCTGCTGGCCAGAGTTGAAAGTATAATAACTATAGCCGAAAGAATTCATTGAGCACCAAGCATCGCCATCGCCACTCCATCCAAAGTTAACGTGATACTTGTTGCTGGAACTGTCGTAACCGTCAACATTGAAAGCATGGCCACCGGCATAGCTCGAAACAGCCATAAACACGATGGGACGGCCGGCAATCATCTCATTTTGAATCAAGGTTGCCCAATTGCTTTCGGTATAAGAAGATTTCTGAACCACGCGGCAAGTGCTGGCATCATATCCAAATGTGGTGTACATGTCAACAATGTTTTGGGTATCAGAAGTGTAGATACCACTGCCGCCAGCACTCTCGGTGCCATACATCATCTGCTCACCCTGTCCCACATAGCGCATCAGCGTGGCGACAGCATTGCCCTGAGCGGTTGTGTAGCCATTTGAATAGCTGTCCTTCATGTTGTTCCAATCAAAGGTAGTGGCAGCAAGCGAAGGATAAGTGAAGGTTACGCTTCTAGAGCTAGATATCTCTAATTGACCGCTATAAGAAGGCATTGCTGCAACTTGCGAGGTCGGGTATTTCCAATAATACATCACCATCGACGCCGATGTTGCAGGGCAACCGGTGTAGCACTGGTAGGTGGTATTGCTATAGGTAAACTTACACAGGTTCCAATAAGGATCAGTCTGATCCCAAGTGCAGGTCAACAGCGGACCATACTTAGTGGCACGCAAATTAGGATTCTCAGGTTTCGCAATCCTGTCCACCTTCAATCCAGGATGTTCCTGCAGGTATTCAATCTCTTCCTTGTATTGCCCGAGCATGTCCTTCATACCAGGCGCCAAGTGATTAATGTCCTTGATGGGACGGTCACCCACCATGAGGATTTCCTCGGCACGGTCATCACCAGCCACTACAATAAATGTGGTTGAGGTGTTGTAAATGTAATAAACGGGCTCACTGAGTTTGACATTGCCTATCTCCGCCTTGAGCAAAACAGGGTTTATTGCGGCAGGAGCCATTACTTTACCGGCATACAGCTCATTGGATAAAAAGCTTTTAGCCTTTCTCATGGCAGTCGCCTGATCTACAGGTGCGGCCATCATAGATGTCGCCGTAACGACGGCAGCCAACAGTAATAATAATTTTTTCATAAATAGATAGTTAATTGAATTATGGTTAATTTAAAGTTAATAAAAGATGTTTCAAGAAATAAATGAGCACCGCAAAAATAAGAAACTATTACAAATAATCCAAAAAAATCAGCAAATTATTACCGCAAAAGGTGTACAAACGGTGATTAATAGCAAAAAAATGGCATAATAATAACCAAGCTGGCCTCCCAGCTCCACCTCTTTATAATCCTATTGCGGTGGCCGGTTTTGGTATTGAAGACCATACAACAAGCGGGGCGCCCAAACCATGAGGACGCCCCGCGAGGTATTCAGGGACTAATTGTCAGTCTTGATTACTTAGGGGAAACTTACCAAACACATTGGAGCCTGAATGTTGGCAGGACCACTATTCAGGACATAGGTGATCAGAGCAGTCACATCGGCCACATTAAGGATTCCATTGCCATCCATATCACCACATGAGACACATGCTGCATCATTGTTGCCCAGGATGTTGGCAATAAGCATTGTCACATCAGATACATTAACGATGCCGTCATGGTTCACATCACCCATCTGGAACGGATGCTCGTTGGCAAACAGGGTAACCTCTTCGATATTACTCCAGTCGCTCTCGGTACCGTTGGCATAAATAGCCTTTACCCTATAGAGGTATGTACCCTCAGCAGTCAAGTTCTCAACAGTATAGAACTTGTCGGTGATGCCAGTGATCAGTCGGCTGTTCTCGTCGCCGGTCTCTTGGGCCATGAGCATGGTGTTGGCCGCATTGATGTCACCGGCATAGATGGTTACGCCCGACATGCAGTATAAGCCGCTCACACCTGCGAAGGTCACCTTATCACTCTCGGCGCAGTCAAGAACTACGGTATAGGTCTTGTAGCTGGAACTGTTGACAGTGACATCCTGCGAGCCTGCGCTTGTTGACACATTCAGAGTGGCGGTAGCGCCAGTGGCTGTGCTGAAGGTGCCGGCATTGAATACCACGGATACCTTGTCATAGCCGAGCATGTCATAGGTAGAAGTGATCACCTTGCAGGAATAAGAATTGGAGTTCTGGGTCAACTGGCCAGAGACAATCGCACCGCTCTTAATAAACAAACCAGTGGTTGCAGTCCATCCCGCAGGCAGATAGTTGCTGGCGCGGCTCACCTCGTTGGTGTACTGGTTAGAGGAGTTAACCTGCGCAGTCAGACCGCTGAAGTCAGCATTCTCGAGCTCTTCATAAGGAAGCTCTTCAGGTTTGATGCTCACTTCGAGGGTGTAGCTTTCCACATTCTCATTAGGAGTGGCGTCGGTCCAGTCGGCACGGAATTTGGTCAGGTTGACGAACATCTCATCAGCTGGCAGCATCACGGGAGTATACTTCTCGAGGTCAGCTGTACCATTCAGGGCAACTGTCACATCCTCTGCCCCATCGCTGCTCAGGGTTATCGTGGCATTGTTGTTGCCCAGGGCCGTGGGAGAATAGGTCACGGTAACGTCCTTACCGTTCATGGCGTCAGCGACGCTAATGGTCGTCGGGGCGATGCTGTAAACACCATTCTCGTCATTCAACGTCAGCGTCACATCGCCGGTGAGGTTAGCACCAAAGACATTGAAGGTGGCGGTAGCGGACTTGCCGATAGCGGCCGTCATATCCAGGGCTGCGGGATCAACGAAGATCGTGGGATCGGTATTCTCCAGCAAGGTCACTTCTTCAGTATTACTGTTGGCGACAGTGGTATTGGCGTAGTTGGCCATTACATAGAAGTAGTAAGTGGTTGCCTCGGTAAGGCCGGTAACAGTATAGCTCTTATCGGTGATACCAGTGATGACGCGATAGGTTGCATCGCCGGTTTCACTGGCCTTGACCTGCGTGGCTTCGCTGATGTCGCCAGCATAAACCTTCACATACCTCATGTCGGGCAGACCGGTAGAGGTGATTTTGATATAGTCGCTGCTGGCGCAATCCACAATGAAGGTGTACCAAGCGAATGAGCTATTGGTGGGCAAGTTGATGGTCTTGGTAGCGACACTGGTAGCAACAGTGAGGGTGTTGCTGCCGTTGTAGGGCTCAGAGTAAATCATCACGCTCACCTTGTCATAGCCTTCGAGATCATAAGTGTTGCTCTGTACATAGGAACCATTAGTGGACGACAGGTAGCATGCGCTATTAGAACTATAATATTGCAGGCCGTTAGCCGTCCATCCGGCAGGCACATTATTGGAATGGCTCCAATCAATGCTATCGAGCAGTGCTATGGCGGGCCTAAACGGTTCGTTGCTTACAAACAAGGTGTAGCTCTCCACATTCTCGGCAGGAGTCTCGTCAGTCCACGCGGCGGTAAATGATGTGGAACCGACATTCCTGGCTTCAAGCATCACAGGGGGATAAGTCTCCAGGGGAGTAGGATCGGCGATACCGTTGAGCTTAACGGTCACGGTTTCGGCATCGGTGCTGGTCAACGTGATATTGGCCTCATGGGTGCCGACGGTAGTGGGATCGAAGGTCACGGTGACAGTCACGCCTTCCAGGACCTGAGACAAGCTGATGCTGGTAGTGTTTATCGCGAAGTCATTGTCGCCGTTCAAGGCCAGGTTCACGCCGTCGGTGAGGTTGTAACCAGTAACGGTGAAGGTGGCAGTGACAGGAGTGCCCACAGTCGTGCTCATCGTGAGCGTGCTCGGATTAGTCCTAATCCTGGGATCGGTAAGAGCACCGGCGGGAGGCTCGATGCCGACAATCATGGCCTCGCCATAGTTGAAGACATAGGCTCCTGCCTGACCGGTCGCGCCCGTAGCGGTGGTGAAGTTATGCAGCGTGCAATAGCCGTTGCTGTCACCGCTCCATCCCCAGTTCACATAGTACTGTCCACTGGCGTTGCAACCAAACACGTTGAAGGCGTGGCCCGATAAGCTGTAGCCGCTATAGTCATAGGCCAGATATTCGATGGGGCGGCCGTTTTGCAACTCGTTCATCATGAATTCGTTCCACTCGGCATCGGTATATTGCTGCGGACCATTGGAATAACCACTCCAACCCGAACCAACGAGCTCGGTGAGCAGGAGGTACTCGGCATCGGTGTAACCCATGTTGAGGCAACCCTGGTAAATCTCAGGGTCGTTAGCACCACTGGCACTGGTGCCATAACTATAATCGGGGATAGACTGACCTGCATAGCGCATAAGCCATGCTACGGCGTCCTTCTGTTCATCTGTGGATGTATAGTTTGTCGGGCCGGTGTACTCGTCGATGATGTTATCCCAGTCGGCTTCACGCTCACCAAGGGCCGGAGCAGCGATACCATTATCTGAAGAGATGGCTGCCACAGCAGGATAGGTATAAGGCCATTTCCACTTGTAGTAGCACATGGCCAGCGAGGTGGCCGGGCAGCCGGTCACGGCGTGCCTGCTGCCACTGGTGGGACACTGGTTGTTGTAAGGTGCACTCTGGTCCCAGTTGGCGGTCACCAGCGGAGCAACAGGAGTGGTGGCAAACTTGGGAGCCTTCAACGGTGACATGGTGCCTGCCTTGAGGCCGTCAATCTGATATTTGTACTTGTTGAGCAACCACTGCATGGCAGGAGGGATGTTGTTCAGGTCGAGAGCACCTTCCTGACCGTACATCAGGATTTGGGGAGCCAAATCATCTCCCGCAACCACCACATAGGACTTCGCCGAATTGAAGATGTAGTAGTCAACAGCGGCGGGCTTGAAAACAGACTTCTCAGCCTTGACAAGCTGGAGGTTGGATGCCGCAGAGGCTTTAAGAAAACCTGCGGCTACTTGTTTGTTAAGAAACGCGTTGGCTGCTGCTTGTGCCTGAGTAGCAGACACATCGGCGGCCGACATTTGCAGAGCTGTAAATACGACAGCTAATAGTAATAGGATTTTTTTCATATATGAAAAGTATTAAAAATGTTATGATGGTAGCATATTAAAAGATGTTTTAAGCATTTTTAAGCGACTGCAAAAATATAAAACTATTACTAATAATCAAAATATATCATGGAATTCATGTTCATTCACGCCAGAAAAACCGCAATTATCAGTAAAATTGACTAAAAAAATTCAATCACACGTATCACTCATTATCCTTTTCCAGTTAATTGATATGCGTTCGATAGGCCCATGCTCACCATTGACAACAAACAGGCGGGGCGCCCCTGTTGATTGGGACGCCCCGCAAGGTATTTAGGGACTAATTGTCAGTCTTGATTACTTAGGGGAAGCACACCATGCGCTTATGAGCTTGGATGCTTGCCTGACCGTTATTCAGGATATTGGCAATCAGTGCAGTAACATCCGAGACATTGACGTATTGGTCACCATTAATATTTCCGCAAACCTCACAGGCGGTATCATTGTTACCCAAGATATGGGCAATGAGTGCAGTCACATCACTCACGTTGACGAAGCCGTCATGGTTCACGTCACCCATCTGGAACGGATGCTCGTTGGCAAACAGGGTTACCTCCTCAATGTTACTCCAGTCGCTCTCGGTGCCGTCGGCATAAACAGCCTTCACCCTATAGAGGAAGGTGCCCTCGGCAGTCAGGTTCTCAACGGTGTAGAACTTGTCGGTGATACCAGTGATCAGTCGGCTGTTCTCGTCGCCGGTCTCTTGAACCAGGAGCAGAGCATTGGCAGCATTGATGTCACCGGCATAGATGGTCACACCCGACATGCAGTACAAGCCGCTCACACCAGTGAAGGTCACATTGTCACTCTCGGCGCAGTCAAGAACTACGGTATAGGTATTGAAGTCTTCGGTATTGACCGTCACATCCTGCGATCCCGCACTTGTTGCCACATTCACAGTGACACTAGTGCCATAATTACTGTTGAATGTGCTGGCCTTGAACACCACGGTCACCTTGTCATAGCCGGTCAGGTCATAGGTAGAAGTTGCCACACTGAAGACATAAGACGAATTGTTCTGTGTCAACTGACCACTGATAATAGCGCCGTCATCAATAAACAGACCACTCGTAGCGGTCCAGCCAGCGGGCAGATAATTGCTGGCATAGTTCACCTGGTTGGTGTACTGGTTAGAGCTGTTAACCTGGGCAGTAAGACTGCTGAAGTCAACGTTCTGCAGCTCAGTATAAGCAGGAGCATCAGGCTTGATGTTCACCTCGAGGGTGTAACTATCCACATTCTCGTCAGGAGTGGCATCGGTCCAGTCGGCACGGAACTTGGTCAGGTTGATGAACACTTCATTGGCGGGCTGCATCACGGGAGCTTCCTTAAACAGGCTTGCCGTTCCGTTCAGGGTAACAGTCACATCCTCGGCCCCGGCACTGCTCAGGGTTATCGTCGCGTTGTTACTACCATAGACCGCGGGAGTATAGGTTACGGTAACATCTTTTCCGCTCATGACATCGGCTGCGCTGATGGTCGTCGGTTCGATGCTGTAAACACCGTTCTCATCGTTCAGCGTCAAGGTCACATCTCCGGTGAGGTTGGCACCTGACACGTTGAAGGTTGCGGTTACGCTCTCGCCGACAACGGCAGCCATGTCAACAGTAGCCGGATTCACGGTAAGAACAGGATTGGTATTCTCCAACAGGGTAACTTGCTTTGTATTGCTGGTACCGATCGCGTCATTGATGTAATTGGCCACAACATAGAAGTTGAAAGTACCGCCCTCGGTGAGCCCGGTAACCGTGTAGCTCTTGCTGGTGATACCTGTGATGACACGATAGGTCGCGTCACCGGTCTCGGATTCCTTGCGCTGGGTGTTGGTGAGGTCACCGGCATAAACCTTCATGTACCTCAAGTCGTGCATGCCACCGGTGGTGAGTTTCACGTAGTCGCTGGTAGCGCAGTCCACAACGAAAGTGTACCAGGCAAACGTGGCTCCGGACTGCATCGTGATGGTTTCGCTGTCAACGCTGGTTTCTATGGTCATGGTGTAAGGGCTACCATCGGGTTGAGCGTAAATCATCACGGTCATCTTGTCATAACCAGTGAGATCGTAGGTTTTGCTCTGCACATAACCGCCTGAACTCAGGTAGCATGCGCTGGTGGTCGACCAATATTTCAGTTTGCTTTGAGTCCAGCCGCTGGGAATATTGTTGTTAGCAGTCCAGTCGGTGGTGTCGAGCAAGGCAACTTCGGGCTGGATGGGATGGGATTCGTCCTGCACATACAGGGTGTAGCTCGCCACGTTCTCACTGGGGGTCTCATCGGTCCAGCTGGCGGTAAACGAGGTGGAAGTGATATTGCTGGCATCAAGCATCACAGGGGGATAGGTCTCCAGAGGTGCTGCATCGGCGGTACCGTTGAGCTTGACGGTCACGGTTTCGGCATCGGTGCTGGTCAAGGTGACAGTAGCCTCCTGGTTGCCGGCCTTGGTGGGATTATAGGTAACAGTGACGGTGACACCGTTCTCGGCCTGCGAGGCGCTGATGCTGGTGGTGCTCAGCGAGAAGGCATTGTCACCGCTGATGCTCAGGGCCACGTTGCTGGTGAGGTTGGCACCGGTAACGGTAAAGGTAGCGGTCTCGGGAGTGCCCACAGTGGCATTCATCGTGAGCGTGGTGGGGTTAACCGTGATCCTGGGGTTGTTGAGAGCCCCTGCAGGAGGCTCGATGCCGATGATCATGGCCTCGCCCCAGTTGAAAATATAAGAACCCGTTGAACCCGATGTTGAACCATTAGCGGTGGTGAAGTTGTGCAACGTGCAATAACCATTGGACGAACCGCTCCAACCCCAGTTGACGTAGTACTTGCCACTGCTATCGACACCAAACACATTGAAGGCGTGACCTCCATGGTCGGAGTTCCTACTGTCATAGGCCAGATACTCGATGGGACGGCCGTTATGCAGCTCGTTCAGCATCCATTCGTTCCACTGAGCATCGGTGTACTTCTGAGAACCATTGGAAGAACCATTAAACTCGGTGAGCAACAGGTACTGGGCATCGGTGTAGCCCATATTGAGAACGCCCTGATAAATCTCGGGATCGTTAGCACCACTGGCACTGGAACTGTAATAATAATCGGGAATAGACTGGCCCGCATAGCGCATCAGCCATGCCACGGCGTTAGCCTGATCAGTCGTGTAGGAAGCTGAGTGAGAGCTACCATTATCGTCATAGTATGTACCATAATGATCAATGATGTTAGCCCAGTCGGCTGCACGTTCAGACAGAGCTGAAGCGGAGCTGCCACCAGTGCCTGAAATGGCTGCGCAAGCAGGGAAGGTCTCGGGCCATTTCCACTTGTAGTAGCACATACTCAGCGAGGTGGCCGGGCAGCCAGTGAGGGCACGGCTCCAGCTACTGCCTGGACACTGGTTGTTGTAAGGAGCCGACTGGTCCCAGGTGGCGGTTACCAGCGGAGCAACGGGGGTGGTGGCAAACTTGGTTGCCTTCAACGGTACCAGAGTGCCTGCCTTGAGGCCGTCAATCTGATACTTGAACTTGTTGAGCAGCCACTGCATGGCAGGGGGGATGTTGTTCAAGTCGAGGGCACCTTCCTCACCATACATCAGGATCTGCGGTGCCTGGTCGTCACCGGCAACCACAACATAGGACTTGGCCGAGTTGAAGATGTAGTAGTCCACTGCTGCGGGCTTTGCTACTGATGCTTCAGACTTGACAAGCCGGAGATCGGATGCCGCAGAAGCTTTAAGACGTCCAGCAGCTACTTGTTTTCTAAGAAACGCGTTGGCTGCGGCCTGTGCCTGTGAAGCAGACACATCGGCGGCAGACATTTGTAGAGCCGTAAAAACGACTGCCAAAAGCAATAGAATTTTTTTCATATTAGAACTAAGAATTAAAATGGTATGATGGTAGTAAAAAACAATATGATGATAAGCGTTTATGCAACCGCAAAAATATATAAACAAAACAATAATTCCAAACAACCATTTATATTTTTCATTTTTATTCAATAAAAAGTGACAAAAAACAAGCAAACTACCATCGGAATGAGGTAAAATGCCCAATTTTACCCTTTAGTCAGGAAGCAATAAATCTTGTCCCTCGTCCCCTTTGTCTAATTTTAGTTAATTCCTAAGGCAGTATCGGGCTATTTGAGTAATTTTGCCGCAATAATCAACAAAACCGCAATGAGTAATCGACAGGACCACCCAAATCAAGATGTGCAACGCAACCGTCAGGAACGGCGATGTACACTCGTTGGCATGACCAGTGACGTGTGCCTGTCGGCGATTAAAATCGTCACAGGCATCATCGGTAACTCCAGTGCCATCCTTGCCGACGGCATCCACAGCATCAGCGACACAGTGACCGATGCGCTTGTCTATGCCATGGTGCGCCTGTCGGGCAAGGGTGTTGACGAACGTTACCGTTACGGCAGGGGCAAATTTGAGACCCTGGCGGCTTTCCTCATCAGCATCCTGCTGGTGGTTGTGGCCTTGGGATTGATGATTGACGGCATAAAGGACGTGTGGGCCGCCTTACAGGGACAACCGCTGGAGCGTCCACATCACATCGCCCTCATCGTGGGCATCATTGCCGTGATTGTGAAAGAAGGGCTGTACCACTACACCCGCATCAAGGGCAAGAAGACCAACAGCAGCGCCCTCAAGGCCTACGCTTGGCACCATCGCGCCGACGCCCTCTCAACCGCTGCGACCCTGCTGGGCGTGGCCGGAGCGATATTCCTGGGTGAACGGTGGCACGTGCTCGACCCGATTGCCGCCATCGCTGTGAGCGTGCTCATCCTGGTGCTGGCATGGAGGTTGGGACGACCCGCTGTCGAAGAACTGTTGGAAATGTCGTTACCTCGCGAGGAGCAGGACAAAATCGCCGCAATCGTCAATAGCACAACTGGTGTAAAGGCTTTCCACAACCTGCGCACACGCCGCAACGGCAACCTGCGCGTGGTGGATATCCACATCAAGGTGGACGGAGAACTCAGCGTTGCACAATCCCACGACATCACCCGCGAAATTGAACGCCGGTTGAGCGACGAATTGGGTGAAGTAATGACCAACATCCATGTTGAGCCCTATCACGGCAGCAACGAGTGTGAGAAAGGGTTTAGGCATTAGGCTTTAGGTGTTAGGCTTTAGGCATTAGGTTTGAATTTGACAACTGGAATGAAACAGATCACATTAAATAACACGTTACCGCGGGTGTTTGCCGGGCATGCAGGCATCCACAGTGACGTGTGGCATCAGAACATCACCTTCGAGAAGGGCAAACGCTACCTCGTCAGTGCCGAGAGTGGCACGGGCAAGTCGTCGATGTGCAGCTAC
This sequence comes from uncultured Muribaculaceae bacterium, assembly GCA_905233915.1. GTDB lineage: Bacteria > Bacteroidota > Bacteroidia > Bacteroidales > Muribaculaceae > Sodaliphilus. The sequence goes on from CAJOFM010000011.1 coordinate 46,612, forward strand.
ATCTACGGTTATCGTCAGGACTACAGCGGTGCCATCGCTTTTGACGGGCAAGATATCCGCTCGTTGTCGGTAGCGCAATGGTGCGACGTGCGCCAACACCACATTGCCTACCTGCCGCAGGACATGCGCCTGTTCGGTGAACTGACGGCACTGGAGAACGTGGAACTGAAGAACCGTCTCACGGGATTCAAGAGTAATGAAGAAATCAAAAGGCTCTTTGAAATCATGGGCATTGCCGACAAGCAAGATAGCCTGGTGAGCAAACTCTCCATCGGGCAGCAGCAGCGTGTGGCCATCATCCGCACCCTGTGCCAGCCATGCGACTTCATCATGCTTGACGAGCCCGTGAGCCATCTCGACGAAGAGAACAACCGCATCGTGGCCGAACTCATCACCAGTGAGGCCGCCAAGCAGGGAGCCGGTGTCATCGCCACCTCGGTGGGCAACCACCTGCAGATGGATGTGGATGTTATTTATAGCCTTTAGACTGAAAGCTGAAGACTGAAAACTGAAAACTGAAAACTGAAGACTGAAAACTGAACTCAATGAAAGATATCATCTGGAAGCTGCTACGGCAGCACATCAGCAAGAGCCAACTCATCGGCTTCGCCATCGCCAACCTCATCGGGTTGACCATCGTCCTGCTTGCGGTACAGTTCTACCGCGACGTCAGGCCCGTGTTCAACGATGAGGAGAGCTTTATCCGCAAGGATTACCTCATCATCACGCGCGCCGTCACCGGAGCCGGAGCCATGATGGGCAATAACGGCGAATTCAGCGACGATGACATCAGCGACCTGGAGCATCAGCCCTGGTGCCGCCAGGTGGGTCGCTTCCTGAACAGCGACTTCGGTATCGATGCCAAGTTGGGCGTGGGCAGTGGCCACGCGATGCACACCCAGTTCTTCTTTGAGGCCATCCCCGACGAGTTCATCGACATCGACCCCGAGCAATGGGGTTTCTCTCCCACCCGCCCCAATGTGCCCGTCATCATTTCCCGTGACTACCTGTCGTTGTATAACTTCGGCTTCGCTTCTACCCAGGGCATGCCCCGCATCAGCGAGGGCCAAGCCGAGATGATACCGCTGGAGTTCACTTTCACTGGCAACGGCAAGCGCGAGACCATGCCCGGACGCCTCGTGGGTTTCTCCAACCGATTGAACACCGTCATCGTGCCCGAGGAATTTATGGAGTGGGCCAACCAGCGATACGGCTCTGGCATCAGCATGCAACCTCAGCGCCTCGTTGTTGAGGTGAGCACTCCTGGCGATGTCAAAATCGAGCAATACATGGATGAGCACCACTACGAGGTGGCGGGCGACAAGATGTCGTCAAGCAAGGCCAACTACTTCCTCACGGTCATCAGCGGCATTGTCATCGCCGTGGGCGTGATCATCAGCCTGTTGTCCTTCTTTGTGCTCATGCTCAGCATCTATCTGCTGTTGCAAAAGAATACCCGCAAGCTCCAAGACCTGCTCTTGCTGGGCTATTCGCCCAACCAGGTATCCAAGCACTACATTCTGCTTGTCATCAGCCTCAACGCCTGCGTCCTGTTGCTCGCCATCGTGCTCATGCTGTTGGGACGCATGACCTACATGGACATGATTCACGCCTTCGGAGTGAGCGGAGCTGGCATCGGTGTCGCTATCCTGGTGGGCATCCTCATCATGGGCGCTATCACCGCGGGCAACATCGTCGCCATCCGCCGCAAGGTCAACTCCCTGTGGCTCCACGAGAAATAATAAAAAAGAAATCATTGGAATAAACCATTCTGATTCCAAGTCCAGAATGGTTTATTTTTTCTTTTTACCGAAAACCGTCCCCTTTTTCACTATAGGGCGAGGCGAAGCCCTAGGAAATCAAATGAACCATATGGTTTGCAGCCCGTGAGGCACGTCACACGGCATGCGCGGGCGTCGAAGGCACAGCTACCATTACGAAATACGCGGTATGTGCCGTATGCAGGACCCGTTGGATTCGTCTGTGCTTCGCTACTATAATTACCATACCAGTCATTTACCCACTCACATACGTTGCCGCTCATGTCATAAAGTCCCAATTCATTAGGACTTTTCGTTGCTACGGCATGGGTACCATCGTAAAAACTGTTATCATAATACCACGCGACCTCGTCGACGTCGTTGCTGCCAGAATATTTATATCCCATGCTCTGGTTGCCACCACGTGCGGCAAATTCCCACTCGGCATTGGTGGGCAAGCGGAACTGCTCGCCCGTCAACTCGTTCAATTTGGCAATGAAGGTTTGGCAAGCATCCCATGACACTTTCTCTACCGGACGGTTGAGGTCGCCCCTATATTCACTAGGATTACTGCCCATCACCGCCAGCCACAGATCCTGTGTCACCTCGGTCTGTCCGATAGCAAACGATGACAGCGTCACCGGGTGTGCCGGTTTTTCAATATCCTGCGCATCAGCATCATCATCGCTAGCGCCCATCATGAAAGTGCCGCCCTCTACAGCAACCATTGTGAAAGACACGCCATTGACGGTAAAGGTCACAGTTTCGGGGACGGGTGGCGGGTTGAGGTCAATATTACCAAGGATATAAGCGATAAGTGTAGTCACATCGGCTACGTCCAGTTTGCCGCTGTGGTTAACATCGGCCTTGGCTTCATTAAACCCGTCTGGCTCATCACCTAAGACGCGGTTGGTGAGTAAGGTCACGTCAGCCACGTTGACAAAGCCGTCGGCGTTCACATCACCCAACAAGGTATAGACTGTCACCTCACAGGCATCGGGATTTGCCCAGCCATCGGCAGTCGTGACGGTGATGGTCGCAGTGCCCTCACCAACGCCAACCACCATGATGGTTCCGTTGACATAGCGTGGGACGGCAACCGAGGGATCACTTGTGGTCACCACCAGATCAGTAGTTGGTGGAGTACAAGTCGCATAAAGTGTCATCGTGTGATTGGGCAACAGGCGTGCCTCATGCTTGACGAGAGTAATTGTCACGAGCTCGGCGGACACCACGACATGGCACACGGCCTGCACAGTGGCACAACTGGCAATGATATCGCATTCTCCTGGTGCTACTGCCATGACAGTGCAGCCACTGACGGTGGCAACTGCCGTGTTGGTCGATGACCAGGATACGGTTGACGGGGTGGCGTTAGACGGTGCAACCGTAGCGGTTAACGAAACACTGCTATCCGTCTCAAGTTCTACTGCTGTCTCGCTTAAGGTTACCAACTGCGGCTCGATGGCATCGGCGGTGATGTTGTTGAAGTTATACCAGTACAGGGCTGTGAAATAGGCCACCATGCCTGCGGCGGGCACATGGACCTCGGCGTTGTATCCCGTGAAAGTATTATTCATCAACGAGGGCGGAATGGTTGCATAGCAGTAGATGACACTGGGATTGACCCGCAATGAACCCAGTGAGGTCACATCACTGCCGATATAGAGCGTCGACCCATCTTGATACACACCGTCGGCCAACTGGACATAAGCAGCCGTGACAGTCATCGGCACCATCAATGCCGTTAACAGTATAACGAAAGATTGTAGAATGTTCTTCATCTCGGTTAAGTTTTATAGGGTGATTTATCTCCTGCAAAAATACTAAAAACCCATGTTACAACAAGTTTTTTCGGGAAAAAACCAAAGCAATCACACCTGAATCACATGGATTTGTTGCGCAAATCAATAAAGCAGCGTTTTTCTTTCCTGGTAATGCCATGAAATGCCGTTTTCCTCATAAAATTCTTTCACCACAACCCTTGGGTATAGTAATAACTTTTAGTATATTTGCGCAATCGCAAACGACTCCTAAATATTAACCTTTAAATAATTATGATATGATGAGAAAAACGACCCTATTCAAAGCGCTCGCCCTGCTGGCGTGCCTGCTATGTTCACTGAGTGCTGTAGCCGCCGAAGCCTATGCGGTTTACACCCCGTCGAACACGACGTTGACGTTCTACTATGACAATAGCCGCAGTTCCCGCCAGGGTACCACCTATGATCTGAACACCGGTGGAAACTACCCGGGATGGCTTGAAGATGGGAATCATGCCAATGTCACCAGTGTTGTCTTTAAATCTTCGTTTGCCAATGCCCGTCCCACAACCACATACTACTGGTTTGGAGATATGGGTAACCTGGTGTCAATCACGGGCATCAGTTATCTCAACACCAGTGAGGTGACCAGCATGTGCATGATGTTCTACAACTGCACAAAATTGGCAAGTGTTGACGTGAGCCATTTCAATACCGCCAAAGTCACGAACATGGAATGGCTGTTCGGCAACTGTAGAGCATTGACGAGTTTTGACTTGAGCAACTTCAACACGGCAAAGATCACTAGCATGAGCGGCATGTTCTATTGCTGTAATAGCCTGACGAGTCTTGACTTGAGAAGCTTCAACACGTCACAGGTTACTTCGATGATGGGCACGTTTACTTCATGTTACTCCTTAACCAGTCTTGATGTGACCAGTTTTAATACGTCCAAAGTCATCAACATGGGGAGCATGTTTCAAAACTGTAGCTCGCTGACCTCTCTTGACTTGAGCAGTTTCACTACCGAACAACTTCAAATCACGGGATACATGTTCTGTGATTGCAGTAACTTGGTCACCATCTATGCACGCGACTGGAATACCGAAAATGTCGTCAATAGCACTGGCATGTTTGGGTCATGTTACAAACTGGTGGGAGGAGCAGGAACTGTCTATGATTACGAACATTGGAGTGACATAGAGTATGCCCGCATCGACCGTGGCCCCTCGGTTCCAGGTTATTTCACAGCGAAGAGCATTCACGGCGATATCAACGGTGACACCCGAGTTGACGTGGGCGACGTGACTCTGCTGATCAACTATGTGCTCAACTCAACTCCTGTTGACAACGCAATTGCCGACCTGAATGGTGACAACCGCATCGATGTGGCCGACGTGACCACACTCATCCAACTGGTCTTGAACAACTGATGATTATTACAATGCAACAAATGCCGTTACAGTCCCGTGGAACCGTAACGGCTTGATGCGTTGTGAGTGCCGCTCAGTTGCGGCAGCCCTTTACAGGGGATTACTTGTAAACGGTGTCGCTTACAGTGAGGCTGTAACGACCCTTAGCGCGACGACGGGCAAGAACCTTGCGACCGTCGGCGGTGCGCATGCGATGACGGAAGCCATGCTTGTTGGCTTTCTTGCGGTTCGAGGGTTGGAATGTACGTTTCATTTCTTATCTCTGTTTTTTACTTGTTCCGAAAATTTTTCGCAAAATGCGGTGCAAAATTAGTCCTTTTTTTGAAATTACACAAATCCAAACGCATTTTTGCGGAAAAGTTTTTGTTTTTTTTCTCAAAAACACTACTTTTGCACCCACAAAACACTGATAACAAACATTTTTTACAAAAAACAATAGCACAAAAATTAGAATTATGATTAATGCTCAAGACATCAAGAACGGAACGTGCATCCGCATGGACGGCGATCTGTATTTCTGCATTGAATTCCTTCATGTAAAGCCCGGTAAGGGTAACACCTTCATGCGCACCAAGCTGAAAAACGTGGTTGACGGCCGCGTGCTGGAGCGTCGCTTCAACATCGGTGAGAAGCTCGAGGACGTGCGCGTTGAGCGTCGCCCCTACCAGTACCTGTACATGGACGGCCAGGACGCCATGTTCATGAACAATGAGACCTTTGAGCAGATTCCCATCAGCAAGGACCTGATCACTGGCGCCGACTATATGAAGGAAGGCGACATCGTTGAGGTGGTTAGCGACGCTTCGACCGAGACCGTGCTGTTCGCCGAGATGCCCATCAAGACCCAGCTCAAGATCACCTATACCGAGCCCGGCGTGAAAGGCGATACCGCTACCAACACCCTGAAGCCCGCTACCGTCGAGACTGGTGCCACCGTTCGCGTGCCCCTGTTCATCGACACCGACGAGATCATCGAGGTGGACACCCGCGACGGCAGCTACGTTGGCCGCGTAAGGTAATCAACCCAACTCATGCAACACAACACGAGGGATGCCGTATGGCACCCCTCGCTTTTTTTATCTCAATGAAATTTACAGCTTGCGTAGGATCCAGGGGAGAGGCTCAAGAATCTTGAGGCAGACTTTCTTGTTGATGTCACGAAGGAAGGCCGCGGCAGCGTCACTGGTCTCAAAGCCTTGGGCAACAACAAAGTACTGCTTCTCGTTACCGCCAAACAGGATGTAACTTGGCAAGCCGCACTCCTCACGCAGGCGGTCGCAATAGCTCTTGGCATTGATGCGCTGTGTGAAAGTGGCCACCACGACATTGCAGGGATGGGCTACAGCGGTCGAGTCAATAGCGATATTGGCATTGACATAGACCATCCTGACGCTGTCACCGTTGATGACATGGGTATAGCGCTGGCGCTCCGCCTCAATTTTGGCATACTCCTCAGCCCCAACGCCCGTCTGACGCCGTTCCATGGCCTTCTCGTATGCCTCACGGTAGTTCTTTTCGCTGCTATGGCAGGCTGTAAGCATCAAAGCCACAACCATGAGCATTGTCCCTATTAATAATTTGCTTTTCATTTCTCCAAAAACCTAAAGTCTAAAGCCTAATACCTAATGCCTAAAGCCTATTTACCTAATTCTATCACCTGGGCATGGGTGATATTGCCCTGATCTAAAGTGAGCGTCACCAGTGTGCGCACCACCTGCCATCCCTGCACGCCAGCGGCACCAGGATTGACGACCAGGCAACCCAATGAACGGTCGGGCATCACCTTGAGAATGTGGCTATGCCCGCACACAAACAACTTAGGCCGCGACAGCTCCAGCCGCTGACGGATGCCTGGCGCATACTTGCCAGGATAGCCGCCAATGTGGGTCATCACCACCTTGACACCCTCGACCTCAAAGATTTCCATCTCCTTGAAGCGACGCCTGAGGCTTGCTCCGTCCACATTGCCACAAACGGCACGGAACACGGGAGCGATGGCCTCCAGCCTGTCGGCCAAGTCATCACTGCCGATGTCACCTGCATGCCAAATCTCGTCGCAGTCGGCGAAATGCTCGGCATAGCGGTCGTCCCACCAGGCGTGGGTGTCACTGATGATACCTATCTTTTTCATTCCTCTACCAGAGCCTAAAACCTAAAACCTAAAACCTAATGCCTAAAACCTAATGCCTAAAGCCTATCAAAGTGCAAACTCCATCAGGCGGGCGAGATACTTGCCGATGATATCAAACTCCAGGTTGACCACGGTGCCCACCTCAATACAGTGGAAATTGGTAATCTCGCGGGTGTAAGGAATGATGGCGACCTGGAACGAGTCACGCTCACTGTTGCACACCGTGAGCGACACGCCGTTGACGGTCACACTACCCTTCTCGACCGTGACATATCCCTTGCGCGCCATCTCGGGCGCCACCTCATACTTGAAAGTGAAGTAGTGGCTGCCATCCACCTCCTTGACATCGGTGCACACTGCCGTCTGGTCCACATGGCCTTGCACGATGTGGCCGTCAAGGCGGCCCTCGATGAGCATCGAGCGCTCCACGTTCACCTCGTCGCCCACCTTGAGCAGGCCCAGGTTGCTGCGGTCGAGCGTTTCCTGGATGGCTGTCACGGTATAGGTTCCGTCACCGGGCAATTCCACCACGGTGAGGCACACGCCGTTGTGCGACACGCTCTGGTCAATCTTCAACTGGTCAGTAAAGCTGCACTTCAAAGTGATGTGCAGGTTACCACCGTCCTTGCGCAATGCGACAACACGCGCCGCCTCTTCTACTATTCCTGAGAACATATATTCTTAATCTATTTGTTATTAATGCTGATATAAAAACGGGGCAAGCCAGCAATTATTGCACGGCAGCCTTCATGCCAGGCGTAATTGTGAAACCACGCAGGAAGGCATCAGTATCCATGCGTTTCTTGCCCGACTGCTGTAACTGCAACACTGGCAGCCATCCGTCGCCACAAGCTATCTGCAGGGTCTTGCGGTCGGCCTTGAGCGTACCACGCTCAATGGACGCGCCCTCGGCAAAGGGAATGGGCTCGCCGGTTTTATAGATCTTGAGCGTTGTCACCTCGTTGCCGGCCTCATCGGTCAGGACTGTCCATGCAGCAGGATAGGGAGACAGGCCGCGGATGTGGTTATACAGATGTTCGGCCGGGCGGTTCCAGTCGATGCGGCATGTATCCTTGAAAATCTTAGGAGCGGGAGTCGGCTGCTGCCCAGTGGTGAGCATCTGGTCTTGCGGAATAGGCTTGACCGTTCCCGCAATGATAGCGTCAACGGTTTCAAGCACCATGTCGGCGCCCATGACCATCAGGCGGTCATGAACCACCTCGACATTATCGTGGCGGCCGATGGGGCACGAGCGCTGCTGGATGACGTCGCCCGTGTCAATCTCATGCTTGAGGAAGAACGTCGTCACACCCGTCTCGGTATCACCGTTCATCACTGCCCAGTTGATGGGCGCAGCGCCACGATAACGAGGCAACAACGAGGCGTGCAGGTTAAAAGTTCCCAATGGCGGCATCTGCCACACGGCCTCGGGAAGCATCCTGAAGGCGATAACGATAAACAACTGGGCCTCAAAGGCACGCAGTTCCTCGATAAACGCCTCGTCCTTGAGGCTCACGGGCTGCAACACGGGCAGGCCGTGCTCCACGGCATAGCGTTTCACGTCGCTCTGCTGCAACTGGCGCCCACGGCCAGCAGGCTTGTCGGGCATAGTGACCACGGCTGCAACATTGTAGCCGCCGTCAACCAATCGGCTCAGGCTCTCAACGGCAAAATCCGGAGTCCCGAAAAATATGATTTTCAATTCTTCTTTAGTCATGATTGCTTTATAAACTTCCAACTCCTAACTCCTAACTTCTAACTTCTAACTCCTAACTAAAAAGAGACGCACAGCGCACCGCCCAGCACCCATTGGTTCAGGTGCTTGCGGGTACTGGAGCTATAGGTCTTGGATGGATCAAAAAGTTCCGGGTCAAATTGCTCGAGCACTTTGGGGGCAAACTCCTTGATAAAGCCAAGCGGGGTATAGTAGGCCGTATAGGTCTTGGTCGCATAATCATAGTCCATAAACAAGCGCCATGAGAAGGAATTCTTGTGGGCATAGGTTATCGAAAAGCCGGAACCGAGTTTGTAAGAGTTTGTCGCTTTCAGGTTGATGTAATCCCACTTACAGTCGAGGTACTGGTCGGTCACCTTATAGTGGCCATTGACCCATTTCATTTTATAGCCAACAAAAATACCGTCCACGTCCACATCATCCATCACGCTGCGACCCGCAAGCACCTTGGCACCGATGGCCCAACGAGAGGAAAACGGCAAGTTGAAATATAGACCCGCATCGGCAGCAAATTCTGTCATGTGGTCGCTCACGACCTTAGGTCTGGCATCGATGACACCTTCCCACAGTTCACTATCCAACAGCTTTTCCTGCATGATATTCTCCTCATTGGTCGCAAATGCCGACCATTTCTTGATAGGGGTGGCCTTGACACGCAGCCTTGCACCCACGCCGATGTATCGATTGAAGAAGTAGGCAGCCTCGGTACCCACAGCAGTAGCGTTGCCAAACTGGAGGCTCATGGGAGATTTGTCATGCTCATCTCCATAGCCCACAAAATCAAACGGCGGCAACACCAGATTCTTGTTGCCAAACCCAATGCCCATCGAGATAGCGAAGAATGAGGGCTTCTTGTTCAAGTCGGGATAAACGCTCATGTCGTTCATGAGCAACCCTTTTTGCTTGAATAGCAGGTCGCAGATGCCATAGGCCAACTCGGTCGAGAGGATACCGATGCCGGCGCCCGAGAGCACGTCACTGATCCAGTGGCGGTTGTTGAGCACGCGCATTACTCCCGTGGCCGTGGCCACGCCGTAGCCCGCGATGGAGTACCATGGCGAGCGCGTCAGTCCATACTCCTTGTGCAGGATGGTGGCACCGACAAAGGCTGTCGCCGTGTGCCCCGAGGGCCACGAGTTGTGGGTCGAGCCATCGGGCCTCAACTCGCTGGCAGTGTACTTGATGCCGTTGACAAAGGCCGCCATCACCGCATAGGATGCCAACGACGAGGCGGCAAGACGAGGCCAGCTGGAGCGACCCTCGACGCCGGCCAGCTTGAGGCCGACCGTCAGGCCGATGCCCGCAAACTGAGTATAGTTGTCCACCTCGGTGTGAAAGTCATACTTGATGAGGCGGATTTTGGTGTTCTTGTTCTTATAGTTCTGACGGAATGCCTCTTTTTCGCCCTTGATGATCCAGCCCGCGGCAAACACCGGGATGCCCACCCACGTCAGGTCCTGCAAGAAGGTATAGGGCCGGACTGCCGGGTTGGTCGTGTTCTTCAGGAAATGGAAATCAGGACCATTGTAGTGACGGAAAGCATCGGCATCCAAGCCATCAGGCCCCCTGAATTCCAATTGTGCCGAGACGTCAACGGGCGGAACCGTGTCGGTAGTGTTGACGGGAACAGTATCGGCAATGGGCACTTCCGCGTCCATTTCCTCGAGAATTGTTGCACTCGAGTCAGCATTCAAACAATTTTGTCCATCGGTCACAACGGCTGCATGCGCAATCATCGGCAGCATCAGGAAAACCACAAGCAATAACGAGAATACTCTTTTCATTTCTTAAAACCACTATTAATCGTAGGTGTAGTGTTTCAATACCTGACGGTAGCTGTTGAAAATCTTGCTCTTGGATACGAAGCCCACATACTTGCCGTCCTCGTCAACGACAGGCAGGTTCCAGGCACCAGTGTCATCAAATATTTTCATCACCTTCTCCATGGGTGTCCCCACGACAATCTTGGCCGGCGGCACCGCCATGAAGCGGTTCACATTCATGCGGCGATACAGGTCAGGACGGAACATGATATTACGGATATCGTCGAGCTGGACAACGCCCAGGAGCATTCCATCATCGTCGGTAACGGGGAAAAGGTTGCGATGACTCTGGGCAATGGTGTCCACCATATCCTTTAGACTCATGTCGGGATGGACAATCGAGAAGTCCTTCTCGATAACGCTGTCCATCTTGAGCAAAGTGAGCACCGAACGGTCCTTCTGGTGGGTCAACAACTCACCACGCTTGGCAAGGCGGCGGGAGTAGATTCCGTAGGGCGTGAAGATTCGACAGATGGCATAACTGCTTCCCGACACGATGAGCAGCGGCAGGAACAGGTCATAGCCTCCCGTCATCTCGGCCGTGAGGAAGATGCCCATGAGCGGCGCATGCATCACGCCGGCCATCACACCAGCCATGCCCATGAGGGCAAAATTCTTGATACTGAGCGGCGTCTCTGGCTCAATAAAGCCCAGGTGGTTAATCAGATAAGCAAAGAACACGCCCGCCATGCAGCCCACAAAGAGCGAGGGGGCAAACGTACCGCCCACACCTCCGCCTCCATTGGTAGCGGCAGTGGCAAACACCTTAAATGCTCCCAACGCAAATAGGAACAACAGGACGGCCACCGCATTGTCGCGATAAGCGTAGAACAAACTGTTGTTGAAGATACTGGTCACATCGCCATTGATGAGACGGGTGATGTCTCCGTAACCCTCGCCATATAGCGGAGGCATGAGGAAGATGAGCACACTCAACGTAATGCCGCCAACGGCAAAGCGCACCCAACGGTTCCTGAGCCGCTTGAAGCGCGCCTCGATGCGGTCAATGAGGTTGATGAAGTAAAGCGACACAAAGCCGCAGAACACACCGAGCAAAATCACAAACGGGATGCGCGAGGCGAAGAATGGCTCACTCTGTGAGAAGAAAAATTCAACATTATAACCGGTGAACACATAGGCCACCGTAGCGCCAGCTACCGATGCCACAATCAGCGGGATAGCGGCACCCGCCGTGAGGTCCATCATCAACACCTCGATGGTGAACAGCATACCCGCGATCGGAGCCTTGAAAATACCGGCAATACCGGCTGCCGCGCCACAAGCCACGAGCATCGCCAACGTTTGTGGCGACAACCTGAACGCCTGCCCCAAATTGCTGCCGATTGCCGCACCCGTGAACACGATAGGGCCCTCGGCACCGACCGATCCACCAAAACCTATGGTCACCGACGAAGCGATGAGTGACGAGTACATGTTGTGAATCTTCAGGCGGCTCTTTTTCAACGCCAGGGCATACAACACACGCGTCACACCATGGGAGATGGGTTCACGCGCGACATAATAAACGTAAAGGCTCGCCAACAGGATACCGATGGCGGGAAAAACGAGGTAAAGCAAGTTGCCCTGCTCAATATTGAAACGGCTGGTGAGGAATCCGGCGATAAGGCCGATGAGCGTCTTGAGCAACACGGCTGCAAGGCCTGCCGCAATGCCCACGACGAGTGCCAGCAACGCAACGAAAGTCTTGTCGGGGATGTGACGTTCACGCCACACGAGCATACGCAACCACCAGTTATTCTTGTCGGGGGCAGGTGTGGCCGAGCTTGTTGTAGCAGTTTCCCGTGCCATCACATTCCACGTCCGGTAAAGACGATTTTGATTGTGTAAATGAGAATCTTGATGTCGTTGAGCAACGACATGTTATTCAAGTACATCAAGTCATACTTCACTCGCTCCAGCATCTCGTCAATGGTTTTGGCATAGCCAAACTTGACCATACCCATCGAGGTGATGCCTGGTCTCACCTGATGCAACAGGGCATAGGCGGGAACCAACGGCAGGAGCTGCTCGATATAGAATTTGCGTTCAGGACGCGGTCCCACCAGCGACATCTCGCCCTTGAGGACATTCCAGAACTGTGGTAACTCATCAATGCGGTACTTGCGCATGAAACGGCCAAACGGTGTGATGCGGGGATCATCGTCGCTGGACAACTGCGGCTTCCCTTCCACCTCGGCATTCTGCACCATCGAGCGGAACTTGATGATTTTGAAAGGCTTATTGTGCAGTCCTATGCGCTCCTGCAGATAAAGCACCGGGCCCGGACTCGTACGCTTGATGATGAGCGCGACGATGGCATACACAGGTATCAGCAATATCAAGGCCACGAACGACACCAAGACATCAAGCGCACGCTTGATATTCTTGCCGCTGTCGCTCATGCTGCTGCGCGAGATGTTGACCAACGGCTCGCCGTAGATGTCCGAGATGCGCACCGGCGTCTGCATCATATTGAAGCGGTCAGGGGAAATCATGATGGGAAGACCCAAACGGAACAGCTTGTTGATCGCATTCATCGTCTGGGTGGTATCGTCGCGCGACGGAACCACAATCAGTTCCCAGATGCTCTCTTCACGACACACCTCGGGCAACTCATCCAGCTCATAACAGGGCAACGGATTGCCCTTAACGGGATTCTCGCCTGGGATATTGACAAAACCCTTGATCTCATAACCAGTTGAATAACGTCGGTTATTCAACTTGTCGGCAAACGCTAGAGCAGCCGACCCGCTACCGACGATGAGCGTGGGGAATGTCCAGCGGCGCGACTTGATCTGGTTAGAAGCGACATTGGTAATGATGGCACGTGCGAAGTACACAAAACCGAACAAGAGCATCCACAGGATCAGAATCAGCTCATAATCGTTGGTGCGCACGCCCACCACGTCATTGATCAGGGCCGCAAAGAAAATCAGCAGGGTATTGATGGTCGCACTGGCGGCCGTGGTGAGCAATTCCTGAACCCGGGACTTGCGCACCACATTATTATAGTATCCGCTGAAGATGTAGGTGACCATCATCATCAGGGGGAAGATCAGCTGGCCCAGCAACACGATGTTGCTAGTGAGGTACTGACCCAGCGTCTGCCAGCCGACAACAGCACCCATCTGATATCGCACACAGTTGAAGGCGAACCAGGCAAGATTGGACATCACATAATCACACACCACATACTTGATGCGTTGGCGATGGGCCTTGTTATTGATGTCTAACCTTATTCTCATAATGGATTATCTAATGATTTTAAATGTACCGTCCCGGCCCAACAGGATAATGTTAGAAGGCTGGTGAAGCGTGTTGTCCTGACGCCTGTACTCCACGACATAGTCCACTCCCTGAACGATAGAGGGGTCTATGTCGGCAAAGGTCTTGGCCGTGGGCTGACCGCTCACGTTAGCCGATGTTGACACGATAGGTTTGCCATAGCGTTCACACAAGCGGTGACAAAACTCGTCATTGGGAATGCGGATGCCCACACTGTCCTCGTCGCCCAGCACATTGGGAGCCACGTTATAAGCGCCCTCATAGATGATGGTCAACGGCTTGACAGCGACATCGACCAGTTCACGTGCGATCGCAGGCACATCAACCACATAATGGTCCAGATGGTCGGCACTGTCGATGAGCACGATAAGCGCCTTGCTGTCGTCACGTTGCTTGAGTTGATAGACACGCTTGACGGCCTCGGCATTGGTGGCGTCACAGCCGATGCCCCACACAGTGTCGGTGGGATAAAGAATCAATCCTCCAGCGCTCAACGTTTTGAGGCATTGGACGATATCAGCTTCCAGCTGAGCTTTATTCCTTTGTATTTGTTCCTTCGTTAGGCTCATTTTAGATGGTTTACAATCTGCAAAGATAATGGAAAGATGTTATCTCTGCAACACTACAGTGAGAAAATTTCTTCATCATTTGGCTCTTACAGGGAAACACAATACCAATTAGAGGCGCGATTTTAAAATATCACGCCTCTATTCTTTTGGTATTTAATAAGTTTATCTCTTCAAGAGATTATTTGTTCTGTTGCTTGGCCCAGCTGTCCTTCAGGCCGATGGTGCGGTTGAACACCAGGTGACCGGGCGTCGAGTCCTCATCTACACAGAAGTAGCCGATGCGCTGGAACTGGAAGGTGTCGCCCACCTTGGCGCTCTCGGCCAGAAACGGCTCAATCTTAGCGTCGTTGATGACACGCAACGAGTCGGGGTTCAGCAGCTCACGGAAGTCGTGCTCGGTGTCGGCGCTGGGATTCTCCACAGCGAACAGGCGGTCATAAAGCCTAACCTCGGCATCCACACAGTGGCGGGCGCTCACCCAATGCAGTGTGCCCTTGACCTTGCGCTGGCTGCCGGCGCTGCCGCTCAGCGTGTCGGGGTCATAGGTGCACTGGATCTCGGTCACATTGCCGTCGGCATCCTTGGTGCAACCGGTACACATAATAATGTAGGCACCCTTGAGGCGAACTTCCTTACCAGGGGTAAGGCGGAAGAACTTCTTGGGAGGTTCCTCCATGAAGTCGTCACGCTCGATGTAAATCTCGCGCGAGAACGGCATCTGGTGCTTGCCTGCATTCTCCTGCTCGGGGTTGTTGTCCATCTCCATCATCTCCACCTTGTCCTCGGGATAGTTGGTGATGACGACCTTGACAGGATTCAAGACGGCGCTCACGCGGTTAGCGTGATGGTTCAATTCCTCGCGGATGTTGTGCTCCAGCAGACCGATGTCGTTCAGAGCCTCGTACTTGGTGTAGCCGATGTCCTCGATGAAGTTCTTGATAGCCTGGGGAGTATAGCCGCGGCGGCGCAGACCGCACAGGGTCGGCATGCGGGGATCGTCCCAACCGGCCACCAGACCTTCCTTGACAAGCTGCAGCAGCTTGCGCTTGCTCATCACGGTGTAGGTGAGGTTCAAGCGGTTGAACTCAATCTGACGGGGGCAGTACTCGGCTGCGCTCTCGCCGGCCAACTCGTGCACGAAGTAGTCGTACAGGTCGCGGTGAGGCACAAACTCCAGGGTGCAGATCGAGTGGGTCACACCCTCGAAGTAGTCGCTCTGGCCATGGGCAAAGTCGTACATGGGATACACGTTCCACTTGTTGCCCGTGCGCCAGTGCGGCGTCTTGATGATGCGGTAGATAATCGGGTCGCGGAAGTGCATGTTGCTCGATGCCATGTCAATCTTGGCGCGCAGCACATGGCTACCCTCTTCAAACTCGCCCGCGTTCATTCTCTCGAAGAGATCCAAGTTCTCCTCGACGGTGCGGTCACGGTAAGGGCTGTTGGTGCCGGGAGTCGTGGGCGTGCCCTTCTGCTGGGCAATCTGCTCGCTCGTCTGGTCGTCAACATAAGCCTTACCTTCTTTAATCAGGCGGATAGCGAACTCATACAGTTTGGGGAAGTAATCGCTGGCATAATACAGCCTGTCACCCCAGTCATAGCCCAACCAATGAATGTCGCGCATGATGGCCTCGACATACTCGGTGTCCTCCTTCTGGGGGTTGGTATCGTCAAAGCGCAGGTTGCAGGTGCCGCCGAACTTCTCGGCAACGCCGAAGTCCATGCAGATGGCCTTGGCGTGGCCAATGTGCAGATAGCCGTTGGGCTCTGGCGGGAAACGCGTGTTCAAGCGCCCACCGTTCTTACCTGCCGCAAGGTCATCGGCTACAAACTGCTGTACAAAATTCAAGGGCTTCTTCTCCTCGGCCCCAGCGTTGATATTCTCAATATTCTCCGCCATATTATTATGTAAGATCTACTATTAATGATGAATAATCCACAAATTAAACTGCAAAGATAGCTCAAGGAGAATGAAATGCCAAATTTATTTGAGCATTTCTCAACCGCCGCCATTCACAAGCGTGTTGTATGAGCAGTTATTTCCGAACGTGTTGGAGCGACATTCTTCACACCATCGCAGCGAGTTAAAAAGCGTCTCAAGAAAAATTTCTAAATAATCATTTTAAATCACCCATTTGTGTATTGCGAGGGCATTAGAATTTCAATACTTTTGTCGTGAAATCACGGATTTCTGTAAAAAGTTTCGCCTGAGTGTGAAAAAACGTACCCTTCATGTGTCATTGATATAGACAAAAGACACTGACATGAATGACAAGAGCATACTTGAGGACCTGTTCAGGCAACACTACGGCAAGATGATACATCTGGCCAGAACCTTGCTGCACGATGATGCCGAGGCCCAGGACGTGGTCCAGGACGTGTTTGCCCGCCTGCTGGAAAACAGGTACCAGATGACGGGCAGCAAGACCGAGGCCTACTTGATGAGTGCCGTGCGCAACGGCTGCCTGAACCACATCAGGAAAATGCTGTTGCGGGAGCGCTTCAAGCACCTCCATCCACTGGACGAGGCGGATGACACGCGCCCCATCGAGGAAGTGCTGGCCGACCTTGACCGGATTAACGCCATCGTCGATGACCAAATCGAGGAGCCGCAACGCACCATCTTCCGCCTGCGCTTTGACGAGGATTTGACCTTCCAGGAAATCGCCACACGCCTTGATATGAGCGTGGGCAACGTCTATAAGTACTTGCGTCAGTGTATCAATCGCATCAAGAGTTTAATCTAATGACACCAACCGCAATGGAAACGAACAACAACATCGACCGTCTGCTGGCAATGCTGGACCATCCCGAGCGTTACAGCGAACAAGAAATCATGGATACCGTCAACCATGACGACGAGACGCGCGAGTTCTACCGCTGTCTCACTCAAGCCTCCCGTGCCCGTCGCAGCCAGCGCAACCATTCCCTACCCCTGGACGTGGACAAGGCCTGGGAGCAATTCGAGCAAGAGCATCTAACGGCACAAAAGCAAGGACGCCTGTGGCAAAGAGTAGCCGCGACAGTGCTTGGCGTGCTGATGATGTCGGGCATCGCATGGGCAACGGTTTACACCGTGCGCCATTTCACCGCTACTGACCAATCAAAGCAAACGACCGAAAAAGTCGCCACTCCTCCTCAGACCGAAGCAGAAGCTGTAGGGCCTCGCCTTGGCGTGGCCGACACTTCATCGACCGAGAACGACGTGCCTGTGGTGTTTGACAACACTCCGCTGGAGCAGCTGCTCGGCGAGATAGCTGCCTACTACGGCATGACGGTCGAGTTCCAGAACGAGGACGCCCGCAACCTGCGTTTCCACTTCGTGTGGAACAAGGGTGACGGCCTGGAAAAAGTGCTGGAGGACATGAGTCATTTTGAGAGTGTAACCATCGAACAAACAGATAACCGATTAATCGTGCAGTAATACCATGAGAAAAGCCATCATTTTCCTTGTGTGCTGCATGACCCTTGTCGCAGCACAGGCCCAACGTGTGACCCGCAACTACCGCGACGTGTCGATTGCCGACGCGCTGCGCCAGTTGGCCGAAGAATCCCGCGACTACACCATCTATTTCCTCTATAACGAGTTGGAGGACTTTACAATCACCACCCACGTCAAGAACAAACCCGTTCCCGAGGCTATCCGCCAGATGATAGGCTTCTACCCCATCCGCATGACCCAGGGAGAAAAGGGCGAAATCTATGTGGAGTGCATCAATAAGACCGAGCATCACTTGAAGGGCTTGGTTGTTGACGAGAATAACTTGCCGCTACCCTACGCCAACGTCACCTTGCTCAACCCCGCCGACTCAACGATGGTGGGCGGCGGTGTGACCAACGAGAGCGGCCGCTTCGTCATCCCCAATGACCACGGCAAGGTCCTTGCCCGCATCACCTACGTCGGTTACAAACCCGCCTATCGCCAGTGCGCCCGCGACAACGTGGGCACCATAAAGATGCAACCCGACCAATTCACCCTCAATGGCGTCACCGTTAAAGGCTCTAAACAACTGACCCGTCCCACCAGCAGAGGTATATTAGCCAACGTGCAAGGCACAGTGCCGAGATGCTGTCTCACTTGCCCTTGATGATGGCGGACGGCACCATTGCAGGCCATGGCACGCCTGAAATCTATATCAACAACAAGAAAGTGCGTGATGCCTCCGAACTCGACCGTTACCGTGCCGACGAAATCCTCTCAGCAGAAATAATCACTAACCCTGGCCCTGAATACGGCCAAGATGTCAAGTCTATCATCCGTCTCAAGACAGTCAAGAAACAAGGCGAAGGATTGAGCGGAAACGTTGCCCTCACTTATCGCAAAGCCAATAAATCGTCTAGCTGGGCGAGTTTTTCACTCAATTACCGTCTAAAAAGCGGTATGGATTTCTTCGTACGCGAATCCTTGCGCAAAGGAACTAACTATTTCTACAATGGGGGAAAGGAAGAACTGATTGCATCCGATACCTGGAACTATGAAAGAGTCCGCAGAGCCTACAGTCAATTCAGATTTAATTCCACTGATATCGGATGGAACTGGGACATTAGTGAGAAACATTCGTTGGGTTTGACTTATACTTTTGATACGAATATCGGCAACGTCAGAACAACTGATGAAGAAGATGAGCGCGTGTGGCGTGACTCAGAACTTATTGAGGACGGGCACACCACTACCATAACAACCCGTAAGCCAAGACCGGATCATAGCGTCAACGCTTACTATATAGGCGAATTCGGAAAATGGAAAATTGATTTCAGCGCTGACTATTATGGTGGAACGAGCAGTTCACAGATGATGTCATCAACCAGTAAAGAAATCGTTGCGACAAGCACCACCAAGACTAAAAATCATCTTGTGGCTGAAAAACTTACAATCACGGCCCCTGTCCCAACAGGTCAGTTGACTTTTGGTGAAGAGGTGACCAATGTAAACCGCCACAGCAATTTCAAGCAGAGTGGTTTCTCTGCTGATAACCGCACGCACCAGCAAACCAGCACATGGTCCCTGTATGCCAACTATAGCGCGCAAGTCAAGAAATTCTCGTTTGATGCCGGCTTGAGGTGGCAGAACGAGTTGACGCACTATGATGTCAATGGAAAACGAATGGAGGAAATGAGTCCCGACTATCATGTGTTCATTCCACAGTTGAGTGTATCTTATCAAGATGGAGACTGGAGCCATTCATTATCATATCAGGTTTACCGTTTCAATCCACCGTATGATATCTTGAAGTCATCCATCACTTATCGCGGTAAGTATTACTATGAAACCGGCAACCCTTTCCTGCAACCACAAACGCAACAAGGAATTTCGTGGGAATCGTCATGGAAATGGATATATGCTCAAGTGGAATACGACCGTATATTAAACGGCTTTACCAGTTTCCAAAGTGCTTATGATGATGTTAACCATCCCGGTGTGATGCTGATGGATTTCAGAACATGGCCATCAGGGAATTGCTATTCAGTGACTTTGAACTTCTCTCCCAAAGTC
>CAJOFM010000012.1:0-199699 GCA_905233915.1 uncultured Muribaculaceae bacterium
GACAGTGGCACCGCTCTGGACGAGGTGATGGTAGTTGCCTATGGTACTGCCAAGAAGACCTCCTACACCGGTTCGGCCGAGGCTGTGACCAACAAGAAACTGGAGTTGCGTCCCGTGACCGACGCTACCAAGGCCCTCGAGGGTAACGTAGCCGGTCTGCAGGTGACCAGTTCATCTGGTCAGCCTGGTTCGTCGCCCAACATCCAGATTCGTGGTTACGGTTCGATCAACGCTTACAGCACCCCGCTGTATGTAGTTGATGGCGCTCCCTTTGATGGCAACCTGGCATCGATCAACCCGTCGGATATCGAGTCGATGACCGTCCTGAAGGACGCTTCGGCAGCCGCTCTGTACGGTGCCCGTGGTGCTAACGGTGTTATCATGATCACCACCAAGAAGGGTGTTGAAGGCCGCAGCAACGTGATGTGGCGTTCTACCTTCGGTTGGTCATCACGTGCCACCAAGCGCTACCAGCATGTTGACCAGAAGGAGTATGTTCAGCTCGTGTATGAGGCACTGCGCAACCAGGCTATCGACAACGGTAGAAGTTGGAATGATGCTGAGGCTTATGCTCGTGCTAGTCTGAGCAGCCAGCTGGGTGGTGAGCAGTACAACCCCTTCAAGAACTACACTTGGGATCAACTGATTGACCCCGCAACCGGCCAAGTTCGCGCCGATGCCCAAAGCGCATGGGACGAGGACTGGTATGACAGCGTAATCCGCGACAACGCCTTCCGTCACGAGCACCAGTTGCAGGTGACCGGCGGTAGCGAGCATGCACAGTACATGATGTCGCTGGGTTACTTGAACGAGGACGGTATCCTCAAGACCACCAACTATGAGCGTTACACCGGCCGTGCCAACATCACCAGCCAGATCACTGACTGGTTGGGCGCCAACATCAACGTTTCGTTGGCTCACGCCATGCAGAACTTCAGTGACTATGACGGCACCAGCACCAGCAACGTGTGGTACACTGCACAGTTCATCAACCCGCTGCTGCCCGTTTACCTGAAGGACATCAATGGTAAGAACCTGCTCGACAGCGATGGTAATCTCCAGTATGACTGGGGTGAGGTTACGGAGAACGGTACCCGTCCCGGTTCGATGAGCGACTTCTCGTCACTCGGTATGCTGATGCTCGATAAGGCTTTTGCCAAGCGCGACGTCGCTGGCCTGCGCACCGGTCTGGTGCTGGGTAGCGACCTGGCCAAGTATGGCTGGCGTCAGGGCTTGAAGCTGGCTGTGAACTTCAGCATGGACTATGTGAACCGCAACAACACCCGCTACATGAACGCCCAGCATGGTAACCAGGCTAACGCCGGCGGTCTTCTCGAGAAGACCAACCGTCGCACCCAGAGCTACACCTTCAACCAGTTGTTGACTTGGGACCGCACCTTCGGTGACCACACCATCGGCCTGTTGCTGGGTCACGAGTGGTATGCCTATGAGTACGCCTACCTGGTAGCCGGTAAGACCAACCTGGTTGACGGTATCTACGAGTTGCGTCCCGGTACCACCCTCTATGAGGCTGACTCCTACAGCGACAAGTATCGCATCGACTCTTACCTGGGTCGTATCAACTATAACTACGCTGGCCGCTACTTCCTGAGCGCTTCGCTGCGTCAGGATAAGTCCTCACGCTTCCACCCCGACCACAACAAGGGTACCTTCTGGAGTGTTGGTGCCAACTGGCGTGTATCTGGTGAGAAGTTCATGCAGAACGTGGGTTGGGTAAACAACCTGTCTGTAAAGGCCAGCTTTGGTGAGCAGGGTAACGATATGCTCTCTACCTATTATGCATGGCAGTCACTGTATGACCTGAGCTACAGCAACGCTACCAACATTGGTGCGTTGATCGCTTCGCTCGAGAATGAGAACGTGTCTTGGGAGAAGAGCCAGAACTTCAACGCTGGCTTCGATGCTATCCTGTTCAACCACCGCTTGCAGTTGAACGTGGACTTCTACAACCGCTTGACCAAGAACATGCTGCTCAACCGACCCATGGCATTGTCGACCGGTTTCACCGGCTTCATGGACAACGTTGGTGACATGCGCAACCGTGGTGTCGAGGGTTCGATCCGCATCACCCCCGTCCGCACTGCCGACTTCGAGTGGAACATCACCGCTATGGCTACCCACAACAAGAACAAAGTCATCAAGCTGACCAAGGAGGCTCCTGAACTGTTGAGCGGCGTTCGCATCATCAAGGAAGGTCTTCCCATCTATACCTATTATATGCCTAAGAGCGCTGGTGTTGATCCGACGACGGGTTACAGTCTGTATTGGGCCTATGAAAAGGACGAGGATGGCAACATGATTGAAGGTACCGAGTTTGTTACCATGGATCGTGACCTTGCTGCCAACTGCAAGTACTACCAAGGTAGCCGTCAGGCTGACATCTTCGGTTCTCTGGGTACCGACTTCAGCTGGAAGGGCCTGACCCTGAGCGTGCTGACCACCTATTCGCTGGGTGGTAAGGTATTTGACAGCCTGTATCAGAGTGATATGAACCTGTGGTACCTGAGCTCGACCTGGAACAAGAACATGTTGCGTCGTTGGCAGAAGCCTGGTGACGTGACCGACGTTCCTCGCGCTAGCATTGCCGAGTCCATCAACAACACCGACCGTTTCTTGATCGATGCTAGCTACTTCGCTATCAAGAACATTACCCTGGCCTACGCTCTGCCCATGAGCTGGATCAGCAAGCTGGGTATGACCGGTGCCCGTATCTTCGGTTCGGTAGATAACCTGGCATTGTTCACCCACCTCGACGGTATGGATCCCCAGTACAACTTCTCGGGTGGTACCGACTACGACTACAGCCCCAACAAGACCTACACCGTAGGTATCGAGCTGAACTTCGGTAAGACCTATGCAGCTCCCGCTCCCGCTGTTAACGTCAACGCTCTGAACGGCCAGATCAACGATCTGCGCGCTCAGCTCGCCGACGCTCAGGGTGCCGCTGCCGACGCCAACAGCCGTCTGGCTCAGCTGCAGGGTGACCTCGACGCCGCTAACCGCGCCCTGGCCAACTGCCGCAATGACCTGAATGCTGCCAAGAATGCCGCTCCCAAGGTGGTTGACAACAGCAAGCAGTACATGAATATCCTTGTTCACTTCCCCAAGAGTGGTACCGCCGTTACCGCCGACCAGCGTGCAAACGTTGAGCGCGTGGCTGCCTACCTGAAGAGCCATCCCGAGGCTACCTGCGTCATCAAGGGTTACGCTTCGCCCGAGGGCAAGGAGGACATCAACGTCAAGCTCGCTAACGGCCGTGCCGCCAGCGTGAAGGACATGCTCGTCAAGAAGTATGGTATCGCTGCCAACCGCATCAACGCCGCTGGACAGGGTATCAGCAACATGTTTGACGAATTGAGCTGGAACCGTGTTTCGATTTGCGAAATCATCGTGAAGTAATCATTAACATGTTAATAGTTGTCAGTCATCAGTTGTCAGCGGCATCCGCAATCAACTGAAAACTGAAAACTGAAAACTAAATAAGGATATAAACATGAAAAAGATATTTAAATATTTGTTTATCGGAGTGTTTGGTGTGGCTTGCCTGTCATCATGCTCTAACGACATGCTTGAGACCCAGCCAACCGACTCCATGTCGGGTTCTACCTTCATGAGCGACGCTACTAAGGCGCTGATTCCCCTGAACGGTATCTACCGCTCGATGTACTCTGCCGGCTGGTCAACCACCGGTAACACTCACCAGTGCTTCGGTATCAGCGCTTATAACCTGATGGCCGAGGTCATGGGTGATGACTTCATCATGGGTGCCCAGGGTTCGGGCTGGTTCTGGTTTGACGCTGCATACAATGTGAAGGCTCGCTACACCAGCGGCGCATGGCGCAGTTATGACTTGTGGAATGCCTATTATACCTGGATTTCCAATGCCAACTACATTATTGATGCCGAGGAGACCATGGGTGGCAGCAAAGAGGATGTGGACTATGTAATCGGTCAGGCTTATGCCATCCGTGCCTACAGTTACTTCATGCTGGCACAGACCTTTGCCCGCACCTACAAGGGTCATGAGAATGACGCTTGTGTGCCCATCTACAATGAGCCCACCCGCACCTCGACGACCGGTCAGCCCCGCGCTAAGGTTTCGGAGGTTTATGCACAGATCGACAATGACATCAACAAGGCTGTCGAGTTGCTGGCCAACTCGCCCGCTCAGCGTCACCCCAGCCACATGAGTTATGCAGTGGCTCTGGGTATTAAGTCCCGTATCGCCCTCGTTGAGGAGAAGTGGCAGGACGCTCTCGATGCTGCCAAGCAGGCTATCACTGCCAGCGGTAAGAGCATTCAGGCTATTGATGCTTCTTCATTTGCTCCCAACAAGGCCAACTTCGTCAACTCGGTTGACGCTGGCAACGTGATGTGGGGTGCCCAGATCGTCAGCGATCAGGCCGGTATGTACGCATCGTTGATGACCCATATGAGCGGTACCGCTCCTTATGGTCAGCGTGCTCCCAAGCAGATTTCCTCTTGGCTCTACAACAAGATGAGCGAGACCGACAGCCGCCGTGCATGGTGGAATCCCAACCAGGCTTATCTCCAGAAGAAGTTTGAGTTCTCCAACGAGCAGACTTGGGAAGGTGACTACGTCTGGATGCGTGTTGAGGAGATGTACTTCAATGCCGCTGAGGCTGCTTGCCGTCTTGGCCAGGATGCTGATGCCAAGCAGTACCTGATGGCTGTGATGAGCAAGCGTGATGCCGGTTACAACACTAACAAGAGTGGTACTGCACTGGCAACCATCTCAACCGAGTTGACCGGTTCGCTGCTCGAGGAAATCCTGATCCAGCGTCGTATCGAGCTGTGGGGTGAGGATGGCCGCATCTACACCCTGCGTCGTCTGCATCAAGGCTTCGTGCGTCCCGCCGATTACGGCTGGCCCGAGGGTCTGCAGATTCCCACTCACGTTGAGGCTGCTAAGAATCCCGAGAGTTACTTGTGGGTACTCACTATTCCGCAGGCCGAGTTTGACGGCAACGTTAACATGAAGCCCGAGGAGATTCCCGCTGGTGATCAGAACCCCATCGGTGACTTTCCCAAAAATTAATGTTTAATCTCATTAACTAATTGAATATTATGAAATTAGGTAAATATATTTTAGGATTGGCAGTCGTTGCCGCTGGTTTGACCAGTTGTGACACCGACAATGTGGGGGCCATCTATGACCATCCCGCAATGCCCAACATCTCCTTACGATTAATCAAGAGACCGAGGACGATGCTATCACCGTTCCCGTGACCATCACGAGAACTTACTCGACCGAAGCCTATTCGACGACCGTCAACGCTACGACTACGAGTGAGAACATCAAGTTGCAGAGCAACACGGTTAATTTTGCTGCTGGCGAAGAGACCGCCACGATCTATGTGATTGCCGAAAACCTTGACTGGGGTGACAGGCGTTCCTGCACCATTACCCTTAATGATGCTGACGTGCAGACGGCTAGCCCGTTTGATAATCCCATCCATGAGGTGGTTGTCAATATCAATAAGCCCAAGTTGCTGCCTGCCGGCACTTGCACGATTACTGACTTTACTTGGTATGAGGAGCCCATGGTTGCCGAGAACGTTCCCATCATCAATGTTGAGGGAACCAACAAGTATCGCATCATTTCCCCGCTCTATTACCTGTATGGTGAATATGAGGAGGATGTTGATATGTCTAACTTCCAGTTCAACCTGTTGAGCAGCGGTGCTGTAACCGTCGATGATGGTACACCTCTCAACTACTGGGGTTACTATGCTTACTTCAGCTCAGACTACTCTGGCTATTGCTATGTCAGCAACAGCGGCAACGCCTATGACGTGAACTTCCTGCTGTTGAATGGCAGTGACCTGTACACTGGTGGCCGCTTCATCTTCGTTTGGGACAAGCCTGCCGAGTAATCTGCGAGCAAGTTCTATAAAAAAGACATAGAAAATCCACACTGCAAGGGTGGGCGCTCCCGCAACAGGGAGTTGTCCACCCTTCGTCTTTGTACAGGGGCCTACTTTTTAAGCCCGAAGGGCTGGAAGACGATAGGCAGGTGATGGAGCGAAGCGGAACCCCTGCAACATGACACATTCGACATAATAGCCCTGTTAGGGGCGACAGCGAGTTTCTAGATTTTTCTGCCGCCCCCAATGGGGCTTGGATGATTGTCTTGATTGTTGCAGGGGTTACACTCGGCTTCGCCTCGTTACACCCCTGCCTATGCTCTTATCGTCCCTAACGGGACTATTCCCCAGACACCAATAACTGGGGTTATGTGAGAGGCTAAATGATGATTTATGCCTATGCATATTATTAAATAATATTAAATTTTGTGAAATATTGTACGATTTTGTGGGGTTTTATGGGGTGGTTACACCTTAATATATTGCATGAATGGGTTGAAATGAGTACTTTTGCGCCAGCATTCGTGAGAGGGGGCACTCGGGCTTCCTCGTTTTTATTATAAATTGAGTTGTCAGTTCTCGGTTGCCAGCGCTATCCGCAACCAACTGAAGACTGAAAACTCGAAACTGAAGACTAAAAAGAATGATTGATAAGACGGCTCTGGAACAAGTGATTAATGAGGCGCTGGAAGGCACCAAGATGTTTCTGGTCACCCTCAAGGTGAGCAAGGATAACGTGATTGACGTCGCCCTGGACAGCGATGAGGACATCACCATCGACGACTGTGTGGCCGTCAACGATGCCGTGCTGGCCGCATTTGACCGCGATGATGAGGACTACGAGCTCACCGTGGGCTCCTACGGCCTCACCTCGCCCCTACTGTTGCCCCGCCAGTACCGCAACAGCGTGGGCTGCGATGTAGAGGTGCTCACCGCCGACGGCCGCAAGCTCAAGGGCGTGATTGCCGATGCCGACGACGAGGGTTTCACCCTCACCACGACCGTCAAGCGCAAGCTCGAGGGCAAGAAGCGTCCCGAGATGGTCGAGGAGCAGGAGCGCTTCAATTACAGTGACATTAAACAAACAAAAAATATCATCAATATTTAGTTATCAGTTGCCAGTTGTCAGTTGTCAGCGGCATCCGCAATCAACTGAAGACTGAAAACTGAAAGCTGAAAACTAAAAAGACATTATGGCTAAGAGAGAAGAAGCGGTCAACATGACCGAACAGTTTGCCGAGTTTAAGGAACTCAAGGACATCGACAAGGGAACCTTGATCAGTGTGCTGGAGGAATCGTTCCGCAGCGTGCTGTCCAAGATGTTCGGCAACGACGACAACTTTGACGTGATCGTGAACCCCGACAAGGGTGACTGCGAGATCTACCAGAACCTGGAAGTCGTTGAGGACGGCGAGGTGGAAAACCCCAACAAGCAGATTTCGCTGAGCGACGCCCGCGCCGATGACGACCCCGATTGCGAGGTAGGCGAGGAGCACACCCGCAAGATTGACTTTGCCAAGTTTGGCCGTCGTGCCATCCTGAACCTGCGCCAGACGTTGGCCAGCAAGATTCTCGACCTGCAGAAGGACGCCATCTACAACAAGTTCAAAGCCATTGAGGGCCAGCTTGTTGCCGGTGAGGTTTATCAGGTGTGGAAACGCGAGGTGCTGCTGCTCGACGAGGACAAGAACGAGTTGCTCCTGCCCAAGGAGGAACAGATTCCCACCGATATCTACCGCAAGGGTGACATCGTGCGCGCCGTCATTGAGCGCGTTGACAACACTAACAACAACCCCAAGGTGATTGTGTCCCGCACGAGCCAGGACTTCCTGCGCCGCCTGTTCGAGCAGGAGGTGCCCGAGATCCACGACGGCCTCATCGTCATCCGTGCCGTGGCCCGCATCCCGGGCGAGCGCGCCAAGATCGCTGTCGAGAGCTATGATGACCGCATTGACCCCGTCGGCGCTTGCGTCGGCGTGAAGGGAGCCCGCATCCATGGCATCGTACGCGAGCTGCGCAACGAGAACATCGATGTGATCAATTACACCAACAACCCGCAGCTGCTCATCCAGCGCGCTTTGAGTCCCGCCAAGATCTCGTCCATCCGCCTGGATAACGAGAACATGCACGCCGAGGTTTTCCTGCGTCCCGAGGAGGTATCGCTGGCCATCGGTAAGGGTGGCTTGAACATCAAGCTCGCCAGCATCCTGACGGGTTACAGCATCGACGTTTACCGTGATGTTGAGACCGAGACCGAGGAGGACATCTACCTCGACGAGTTCAAGGATGAGATTGATGAGTGGATCATCGAGGCTGTGAAGAACATCGGTCTCGACACTGCCAAGTCGGTACTGCGCACACCCCGTGAGCAAATCATCGACAAGGCCGACCTTGAGGAAGACACCGTGGACAACCTGTTGGCTGTACTGCGTGCCGAGTTTGAGGATTAACAACCTCATCAGCGTCTTCTCTCACACATTATTAAACTGATATTCACTTACTCAGCAAATCAATTATATAGAAGCCGAAAGCATTTTGCCGAAAGCCAACTGATAAAAAACATTATATGGCGATAAAGATCAGTAAAGTCATTAAAGATTTAAACGTAGGTAGGCAGACTATCGCCGATTTCCTGCTCAAGAAGGGCATCGAAATCGATGACAACATCAACGCGCGCATCCAGGACGACGTCTATGAAATGCTCGTCAAGGAGTTCAAGCCCGATATGGACCTGAAGAACAAGAGCGAGAAGATGGCCAACGAGCGTCAGAAGGAGAAGGCTAAATACAGTGCTGCCAAGGCCGAGAGCCGCGAGATCAAGACCGAGGTGCCGGGCCAGAAACCGACCTTCCTGGGCAAAATCGACCTGGAGAGCGCCGGCAAGCCCAAATCAGCCAAGCCCGCCGAGCCTGCTCCCAAGGTTAAGGAGGAAAAGCCTGCTGTCGAGGCTAAAAAGGAAGAGCCTGCAAAGGTTTCCAATGCCCCGAAGGCTAAGGCTGTGCCCGAACCTGAACCCGAGCCGGTAAAGGAAGAGCCCAAGGCCGAGATCCAGCCTACCGAAATCGAAACCAAGGCCGAAATGCCTCAGCCTGAGCCCGAAATCCCCGCCAAGGAGCCCGAAACGAGTGCTCTCGAGGTGGAGACCGAGGATAAGGAGGAAGAGGTCTTCAAGCCTGTTTCACAGACCGTTGGCGGCCCGCAACTCAAGGTGGTAGGCAAAATCGAGCTGAGTGCCCTCAACCAGCAGACTCGCCCCCGCAAGAAGACCAAGGAGGAGAAGCGCAACGAGCGCATCGCCAAGGCTCAGGCCGAGGGTGCCGGCAAACGCAAGCGCAAACGCATCGGCAAGGAGAAAATCGATATCGAGACCGCTGGCAACCAAGCCTCGTCGCAGCCCGCCAAGGGCCGTAGCGGCAAGGATGACCAGGGCGGCAAGCGCAAGGACAAGAAGGGCAACCGCAAGCCCCTGCGTCCCGAGGTGAGCGAGGAAGACGTTCAGCGCCAGATGAAGGAGACGCTGGCACGCCTCACCGCCAAGAGCGGCAAGAAAGCCGCCGCCAACCGCCGCCGCGAGCGCCGCGAGGAGCACCGCGAGGAAATCCGCGAGGAAGCAGCTCTGGCAGCAGCCCAGAGCAAGATCTTGAAGCTCACCGAGTTTGTGACGGCCAACGACCTGGCCATCATGATGAACGTGCCCATCAACAAGGTTATCGCCACTTGTATGAACCTGGGCGTGATGGTGAGCATCAACCAGCGACTCGACGCCGAGACCATCAATATTGTGGCCGACGAGTTCGGTTTCAAGACCGAATACACCAGTGCCGAGGTAGCCGAGGCTATCAGCGAGGAGGAGGATAATCCCGAAGATCTCGTTCAGCGCCCGCCCGTTGTCACCGTGATGGGTCACGTTGACCATGGTAAGACCTCGTTGCTGGACTACATCCGCAACTCCAATGTGATTGCCGGTGAGGCCGGTGGTATCACCCAGCACATCGGTGCCTATAACGTGAAACTGCCCAACGGCCGCCGCATCACCTTCCTGGATACCCCTGGCCACGAGGCATTTACCGCCATGCGTGCCCGCGGTGCCAAGGTCACCGACATTGTTATCGTCATTGTCGCTGCCGACGACAGCGTCATGCCGCAGACCGTCGAGGCTCTCAACCACGCCTCGGCTGCTGGCGTGCCCATCATCTTTGCCATCAACAAGATTGACAAGCCCGGTGCTAACCCCGAGAAGATCAAGGAGGAACTCGCCAACATGAACTACCTCGTCGAGGACTGGGGCGGCAAGTACCAGAGCCAGGATATCTCGGCCAAGAAGGGCATCGGTGTGGAAGAACTGATGGAGAAGGTGCTGCTCGAGGCCGACATGCTCGACCTCAAGGCTAACCCCAACCGCAAGGCTACGGGTTCCATCATCGAGTCGTCGCTGGACAAGGGCCGTGGCTACATCGCCACTGTGCTCGTGGACAACGGCACCCTGCACGTGGGTGACATCGTGCTGGCCGGTACCCATTACGGTAAGGTCAAGGCGATGTTCAACGAGCGCAACGTGCGCATCACCGAGAGCGGCCCCTCGACGCCTGCCCTGATTCTGGGTCTTGACGGCGCTCCCACCGCTGGTGACAAGTTCAACGTCATGGACACCGATCAGGAGGCTCGCCAGATTGCCAACAAGCGCGAGCAGCTGCAGCGTGAGCTTAGCCGCCGCACTCAGACGCGCGTCAGCCTCGAGGACATCGGCCGCCGCCGTGCCCTGGGTGAGTTCCACGAGCTCAACATCATCGTCAAGGGTGATGTGGACGGCTCCATCGAGGCCCTGAGCGACTCGCTCATCAAGCTTTCCACCCCCGAGGTACAGGTCAACGTCATCCACAAGGCTGTGGGTGCCATCACCGAGAGCGACGTGACCCTGGCAGCTGCCAGCGATGCCTACATCGTGGGCTTCCAGGTGCGTCCCGCCGCTGCCGCCAAGCGCGCCGCCGAGCAGGAGGGTGTCGACATCCGTCTGTACTCCATCATCTATGACGCCATCGAGGAGGTCAAGAGCGCTATGGAGGGTATGCTCCAGCCCGATATCAAGGAGGAGGTTACCGGTAGCGCCGAGGTGCGCCAGGTGTACCACATCAGCAAGGTGGGCACCATCGCCGGCGCCATGGTCATGGAGGGCAAGATCAAGCGTGGCAGCAAGGTGCGCGTGATTCGCGACGGTATCGTGATCCACACTGGCGAGCTGGCTTCGCTCAAGCGCTTCAAGGACGATGCCAAGGAGGTCACCAGCGGCTATGACTGCGGCTTCAGCATCAAGTCCTACAACGACCTGCAGGAGATGGATATCATCGAGGCATTTGAGGAAATCGAGGTTCACAAGACCTTGTAAACTCATGATTTATTACCTGAATATAGGTTCCAATATAGGCGACCGGCGCGATAACCTCTATCGCGCCGTCGTTGCTATTGAGGCTGGCACGACAGCTTGCGTCGTGTCAAGCATCGTCGAGAGCGAGCCCTGGGGATTTGAGAGCGAGAACAGGTTCCTGAACATCGGTGTGTGCATCGAGAGCCCGATGACTCCCCACGGCATGCTGCGACACCTCCAGGCCATCGAACGCCGCATGGGCAGCGCCTCCCACCGCGACGAGCACGGCAACTATGCCGACCGCCTGGTGGACATCGACATCGTGGCCATTGAGGGCAAGGTCATCAACACCCGCACGCTGCAAGTGCCACATCCCCATCTAGCCGAGCGCGACTTCTTCCTGCGCCCCATGATGGAACTGGCGCCCGACTGGCGCCACCCCGTCACAAGCCTCACCGCCGCCCAGATGCTGGAGAAACTAAATCAATAAACTATAGTCTTTTTGGTCTTTACCGGCCGTAGCCGTTGGCCTTGCGGTAGTGGTTGGGGGAGAGGCCCAGGTGCTTTCTCACGTATTTGCCGAAGAAAGAAAGGTTTTCAAAGCCCATCTCATTGGCTACCTCCTTGATGCTCAAGTCGCTGTAGAGCAACAGGTGCTTGATGCGGCTGATGACCGATGCGGCAATGAGTTCGCTGGCAGTGGAGCCGCTGTGCTTGCGGCATACGCTGGTCAGGTACTTGGGCGAGACGCAGAGTTCGTCGGCATAGGACTGGACGCTGCGGCTCGCAGTGGTGTCCTCGGCCAGCAACAGCATAAATCGGCGGAAGATGCGGTCGCCCTGGCGCAGCATGTCGTCCCCGGCATCCTGACTCAAGTGCTTGTTGATGTTGGACAGCAGGTCATAGGCAAAACAACGGATGATGTCGCGCACCGTCTCGCGCCCGAAATTCATCTCGGGATGGTCCATCTTGAAGGTGAGCAAATCATAGTACCTAAGCATCAAATCCACCTCGTCCTGACTCATGGTGATGACTGGATTGGCCAGGATGTGCATCACCGACTGCATCAGACTCTTGTTGAAGAAGGCAAAGCCCATGTCGGTGCTCATGGCGCAAATCAGGCAGCGGAACCGCTCGGTGTGCCGCACGTTATCTACCACCACCTTGCGGTCGACTAGCAGCGAGCAGTTGCGTGACAACTGGTGAGTGGTACCGTTCAGGTCTACCGACAGCGAGCCCTCCAGCACCATCACATAGGCGATGAAATTGACCTGGAACTGCTTCATCAACCCTGGGATGGACGTGATGTCGTCGGCAAAGATGATTTCGCCGTCGTTGTATTTGAGATTATGATAGACCTGCGGCACGTCGTTCAGGTCCAGCTGGGTGACTTTACTCTGCTTCATGGGTTATCGTTATTTAGAATTATCAGGTAACAGGCGGTTCTCGTTCATGCGCGACATGTACTGCTGGATAATGGCTTTTAACAACTGTTCCATCGGCTGCTGCTCAGGCAAGCGGCCCACGAGGTTCTCCTTGAGCAGCCTGTCGGTCTTGAAACGATAGACCGCCGTTGTTTTCATGCCGTCGAACTGGAGCATCAAGTCGCCTTTAACCAGCTGATAAATGCCAGCATTGTAGCTGAAGGCCCATGTCTCATCAGGGCTGGCAGCGAGCAGGTCGTTGCCAAATGCCAGATAGGGCTTGTCATAGCCCAGCAGATGCAACAGGGTGGGGGTGATGTCGGTCTGCTGGACAATCATGTCGCTGCGCACGTCAGGCTGTAATGAGCCGTCGGGCGCATAGAAGATGATGGGGATACTGTATAACCCCAGGTCGGTCTTATAGACGTCGTGGCTAGCCTGGTTGGTGTGGTCGGCAACGAGCACAAAGATCGTGTTCTGGTACCATGGCTCACGGCTGGCGCGTTCAAAGAAACGCCGCAGGGCCAGATCGGTGTAGCGCACACACTTGTGGATGGGCTGGCCGCCCTCGTCCACAAGCGAATCACGGTACTGCTCGGGCACATTATAGGGGTGATGAGACGAGGCCGTGAACACCGTGGCCAGGAAAGGTTGCTTCATCCCGTCAATATTATCAAGGGTGAATTGCAGGAAAGGTTCATCCCAGATGGCCCACTTACCGTCCCAGTCATCCATGCCACCATATTTCGGTGACTGGCAATACTCATCAAGGCCGTAATACTGTTGGTAACCGATGCTGTGGGCATAGGCGCTGAAGCCCATAGAGATGTTGTGACCGCCGTGGAAAAAGGCGGTGCTGTAACCCTCGTGGTCCAGCATCGACGAGATGCCGTCAACGTCGTTGAGCGAGGCAGGCGTGAGGAAAAACGGCTCGACCATCATGGGCAAGCCCGACAGAATAGAGGGCATGGCATCCATGCTGATGCGCCCGTTGGCATAGCTGTACTGATAGGTGAGCGACTGCGGCACCAGGCTATCTACAAAGGGCATATAGCCCTTGTAATTGCCGCTTTCCAGGTCAGGGTTGAGCGACCCGATGTATTCCTTGCCCATACTCTCGACGATGAGGATGACCACATTCTTGCCCTTGTGGCTCAACTCATCGACCACGGGATGATTATGGATGGGGCTATAGACTGCTTCCAGCTGCTCGGCAGGCATGTAGTCGGGCGTAATAAACGCCTTCTTGCCGATGCTGCGTATCATCGAGAATGGCGTGTTCAACACTACCGAGGCTTCGACAGGGCGGTTAACAAATTCATTGGCATTGCTGATAGTGATGGGACGCGTGCCGGCGGTGACACTGCCACGAATTCCCACAATGGCGAGCGGAATCATCACAACCAGTGCGATAGCCTGGGAGATATAGTATTGGAACCCAAAGCGATAGACCTCCAAACGAGGCTTAGTGTAGCATCGCCACAGGATGAAAACCAAAATGATGAACGCCAACACCAAGTACCAATGGTGCACAAACTCGGTCAAGAGGATGGAGGCGATGTTTCCCTCGTTGGCAAACTCGGTAAAGACCGACACCGTCGAGCGACGGCCGGTGTATTGGAAATAGACCGAGTCCATGAGATTGGTGGCTATAGCCACGGCATTGGTCACCACAAACAGCCACTTGAGACCCTTATGAAATCCTTTTCGCTCCTTGATGTGGAAAGGCAACAACATGAGCACCAGGTACAAGCTGTTGACATAGAGTAACGCCGATGTGTCGAACACCAGCGCGCCATGCAGCATGCTCTTGAACAATGGCCACGACATGTAAGGCGCAAATGTGGACCAGTTCTCCACAAAGAACGCCACCCGCGACAGCATCCACACCAAGTAGGCCACCAGCATATTGAGCAATGCGGCCCCGATATTGCTATGAATCAACCTTTTCCACATAGTTTACCAACTTTCGATTTTGGCACATGTCACTCATTCTTAATGCGTGCTGTTAAGTTAGCCTCGATCTCCTCGATTGTAGGAATTGCGCCATCAACACTAACAGGATAGAACTTCTCTAAATCATAGGAAGAAATGGCGATTGGCTGGCTACTTGATTCTAAAGAATACTGTGCCAACAAACTATTCTTTTTCTTGCAAATGAGAAGCCCTATTGTGGGATTATCATCAGGCCGCTTCAAAAGATGATTGCATGCTACTACATATCCGCCAATCTGGCCAATATCAGGCATATCGAATTCATCTGTCTTTACTTCCACGACAACATAGCATCTGAGATTGAGATGGTAAAACAATAAATCGATAAACTTTTCTTTCTCTCCAATTTGAAGGCGGTACTCCCGTCCAACATATGAAAATCCAGAACCAAGCTCCACTAGAAAACTTGTGATGTTAGTCAGCAGAGCATTTTTCAATTGAGTCTCATTGTACTTATCCCTTATACCCGCAAATGTGAAATTATAAGGGTCTTTTGTCATCTCTTGCGCCAAATCACTCTCGGGTGCAGGCAAAACTGACTTGAAATTTGAGAGTGCCTTGCTTTGTCGTTCATAAAGATCTTTGTCAATCCAATTCAGGAGCATTGCCCTGCTCCAGCCATTCTCAATCGTCTGATGGATAAAAAACAATGCTTTTTGTGGATCCTCTGAGCAACGATCAATCAATAACCGATGGTGGCCCCATGGGATACTACACAATTCTTCCACAAGTTGTGGAAGATTTTGTGTGTCAAATTTTTCCACAAGTTGTGGAAGATTTGCAATAGCCTCACTATAAAGCAAATAGAAGCGCTTGCAATATCTTATGTTCGTTTCAGATAGACCCTCTATTCCAGGTATAGCATCCTTTAAATCCCTGCTGAGATTGGCATAGAACTTGGAGCCATACTTGTTATCGGCCTGCCTATCAGCAATGTCTTTCCCGAGGCTAAGATGAAAAAAAATCTGTTCAGAGTTAACCTTAATTGCCGCCTTGATTTGGCTTTTCCTGTACCGCAATGCCAAGGTTTTCACCCATAGCCTGTATTCGTTGTCTATGATGGTGATGTCGGTCATACCAATTGCTTAAAATTATTGTTTTGGCAATGATTCTATCAGGGCGAGCATCTGGTCGATGATGTCACGGTTGTTATTCAGGCGAGGCACCTTGCGCTGGCCACCCAGTTTGCCGGTGGATGCCAGCCAACGATCAAACAGTCCCATCGGGGCAACTACCAGCGTGGGCGGGGCGAGGAAAATGTCACCCGTGCGCTTGGCATCATAATCACTATTGAACTCACGCAGGTGCTGGTCCAGCAATTGCATGAAACGCGCCATATCCTGCGGCTCCCGGGCAAACTCGATGAGCCACTGGTGATGACCACTCTGCCCGCTGATGGAATAGACGGGCGCGGCAGTATAGTTAAGTACCTCGGCACCAGTTTCCTGAGATGCCTTGGTGATGGCATGATCGGCATTGTGCACCATCAGCTCCTCGCCAAAGGCGTTGATAAAACTGTGTGTGCGGCCTGCAATGGTAATTTTGACGGGGTTGAGCTGCTCGATGGTCACCGTATCGCCCACGCGGTAACGCCACAAGCCGTTGGCGGCAGTGATGATGAGCTCATAGGTGCGACCCTTCTCGATTTCCCAGATGGGATAGACCTCGGGCGTCTCGCTATCGCTCTCCTCGACGGGCAGGAACTCATAGAACACACCCACGTCAAGCAGCAACAGCATCGCCTCGCTGTCCCAGTCGCTCTGCACGGCAAAGAAGCCCTCGCTGGCATTGTAGGTGTCCAAGAAGTGCATCTTACTCATGTCGCACAGGTCCTCATATTGCTGCCTGTAAGGCTCGAAGGCGATGCCTCCGTGGAAAAACACCTCCAGGTTGGGCCACACCTCGTGGATGCTCGACTTGCCGCTTTTCTTGAGCACCTCCCTGATGACGGTGAGGAACCACGAGGGCACACCGCTCAGGTTGGTCACGTTCTGTCCGATGCTGGCTTCCACGAGCAACGGCAATTTCTCGCGCCAGTCCTCCATGAGGGCAATGCTGCGGCTGGGAATGCGCACCAGGTTGGCCAGCGGATTCATATTCTCGATGAGGTTGGCACTCAAGTCGCCAACCCTCACGCCTCGGGACAGCTGCAGGTTGTTGGCGAAACTACCACCCAGGATAAACGCCTTGCCCGAGAAGATGCGGCTTTCAGGGTTGATATTCAGGTAATGGGACACCACATCACTGCTACCTTGAAAATGGTTCCAGCGGAACGATTCGCGTGTGATGGGAATGTACTTGCTGCGACCGCTACTGGTTCCCGATGACTGGGCAAAATTCATGCAACGCCCAGGCCACAACTCGTCGGTGGCGCCATTGACCATGCGCATAATCTGCGGACGCAAGTCCTCATAGGAGTATAGGGGTAGGGTAGAGGCAAACTGCCGATAGGTTCTGATAGACGAGAAGTCATACTTGCGCCCGATGCGGGTCAAGGCCGCTTTCTCCACCAAGCGCACCAACTCGCCCTGCTGCACCGCGTCGGCATGGTCGATGTAGCGGGTCTGCTCCTGCAGACGCCCCAGAAAATGATTACGGAGGTATGGCGTGAAGTCTATCATAGACTGCAAAAGTACAAATAAACGCCGAAAATC
Organism: uncultured Muribaculaceae bacterium; assembly: GCA_905233915.1. Lineage (GTDB taxonomy): Bacteria > Bacteroidota > Bacteroidia > Bacteroidales > Muribaculaceae > Sodaliphilus. The sequence continues at coordinate 17,345 of CAJOFM010000012.1, forward strand.
AAGACACTACGCATTAAAAAATAGGCAAAATTGGCCAATTGGTCTATAAAAAACGACGCATCACCTGCCACAACGCCCATCAGAGCAAAGGGGGCCGTCATGTGGCACAAGATATGCAGATTTGGGGGTGGTTAGTCGATTTTTTATGAATATCTGTCTAAAAAATTTGCAGCGCATCATGAATAAGACTAATTTTGAGCCAACAAACAATTAGTAACACTAAAAACAGACGACTATGAAAAGGTTTATCTTAACAATGGTAGCAGTGCTGACCCTAGGGGCAGCAGCTAACGCGATGAGCTACAAGTCGGCCCGCGATCAGGCTTTCTTCCTCACCGACAAGATGGCCTACGAGTTGGCCCTGAGCTATGACCAGTACAATGCCGTGTATGAAATCAATATGGACTACATCATGTGTCTGAATGTATATGATGACATCTTCGGCACTTTCTGGACCCGTCGCAACAATGAGCTCAGGTATGTGCTTTCACCCGCACAGTACCAGTTGTACCTCACCCTTGAATACTTCTATCGTCCTGTATCGTGGAACAACAGGAAGTTTGTGTTCACCATCTACGACCGCTATCCCAAGAACCACTACTACAATGCGGCTCCTCCGGGATACCAGGTGTACAAGGGTTCTAACAGGTACTTTGACCACAGTGCTTACAACGGACGCACCTTTGGTGCTCCCACGAGCAAGTCACAGCCTGGTTCCACGATGAATCACGGAACCAACACACCCAAGAGCCAGCCCGGCAGCAAGAGCCAGCCCGGCAGCTACATGAACAAGAAACAAGCTGTCAATCAGGGCAAACAAAACATGAACGGCCACCGCTGGTAAACTGGTGACAGCTAATTGATACAGGAGGGATACCCTGTCGTGTGACGGATATCCCTCCTGCATTTTGTGTCTACAATTGATGTCAGGCACGGTTTTTGCTTGGTTGATAGGCGATGTTTATCTACACTTACACCGAAGCTGAAGGGACCGAGTCACGACGAGTGGCAGGTTCCATCGATCATATAATGAAACCCGCCTTTGGCGACCTGCCCAGCGCCAATGGGCATCAGAGCACTGGGCCGCGGCTCAGCGCGCGCATGCTGCAGGAGTATGAAGCGGCACGACGCGAACTGGTCAACGGCATCATCACCGAGGACATGGTGCAGTTGGTCGATATGGGCAACTATGGCGTGGGCATGCACGTGAAAGCGCCCTGTGGACTGACATTATGTCATGCAGTGCAAGGTAACAACGTGGGTGCGTCCATCGACATCGATGAGCTGCACTACCACCAGCGCTGGACAGGCGCCCCCATGGAGGTCATCGACCGCAGCCGTGTAGTGGAGGCCTCACAGGTCTTCCTGGACCATGCCGACGAGTGGCGCGAGCAACTCGCGGCAGCCTTCAAGGCCGACAGCAAGGGCGTGAAGATGCGCAACATGGCGATGAACAACATGGATGCCTATCTGGAACGCTATTTCGACGGGACAGGCATCACCTACTATTTTGACAAGCGCCATGCCGACGGGCACAAGGCCCGCCTGCTCGTGCACCTCAACACCTACAAGACCCTGGACCTGCCCATTCCCCACGACAATTTCATCAACCATCTCGACCTGGTCAAGCCCCACATGGTGGAGTTTGCCTACATGGCGCGCGACGGTCGCTTCACCGTGCGCAGCGAGGTGCGTGACGACTGGCAAGTGGCCCCGAAACCGGATAACGAACCAGATATTGAACCCGCACCCACTCAAAAAGGCATCAAGAGATGGTTGAAACGTCTGGTGGACGGCCGAAACGACAAGGAACCGGCAGAAAAAACCAGATCGGAATTACAACAACAGGTAGATGACTTCTTCATGGGAACCAAATACCAGTACCACCTCACCGAGGACGAGGAAGAAGGACGCCGCGAGCTGCACATCCGCTTGAATGGCGGCCGATCCATGATCATCGACCTTAATCAGGGCGGTGACATCGGGCAACGCATCAGCCACGACATGGACTACATCCCACGGCTTGTCGAACTCGCCAAACTGTTCCCCTACCGTCTCACCGGCCCCCGCAAGAAGGTGAAATGGATTACCGCGCCCAGAACTGAAGACTGAAAATTGAAAACTAAAAACTAAATATGGCTATCACCATCAACACTGGCGACCTCAAGACAATTCTCGAGACCACGCCATCGACACAGAACATCCTGCTCGTGGGCAAACACGGCATTGGAAAGAGTGAAATCATCACGCGTCACTTCGAGGACCAGGGTATACCCGTCATCGCCCTGTTCTTGGGACAGATGAGTGACCCGGGCGACCTCATCGGCCTGCCTAACAAGGACGAGAAAACCGGCAAGACCGAGTTCATGCCGCCCTATTGGTTCCCCATGGATGACAAGCCCGTGGTGCTCTTTCTCGACGAGATGAACCGCGCACGCCCCGAAATCCTGCAATCGGTCATGGACCTCTCGCTCAACCGCAAACTCGCGGGACGCGCCCTGCCTGCCGGCAGCCGCGTCATCGCTGCCGTTAACGACGGTGAGGAGTACCAGTTGACCGACCTGGATCCCGCATTGGTGTCGCGCTTCAACGTCTATTTCTTCTCTCCCACGGTGGGCGAGTGGCTCTTCTGGGCCAAGCAGCACGACGTGGACCAACGCGTCATCACCTTCATCGAGGAGCACCCCGATGAACTGGAGAAGAACGTGGACATCAACAAGGGCACCTTCGACAAGACGCCCGACCGCCGCGCCTGGGTGCGCGTGTCGGGTCTGCTCAAGGGTATGAGTATCACCAGCGACACCGACATGAACCGCCTAGCCAAGATGATTACCGGCGTGGTGGGCGCCCGCTCGGCCTCGATGTTCATGCAGTCGCTCAACCAGTCGCGCATGCTCACTGCCCGCGAGGTGCTGCAGGACTTCGCCTCATGTCAAAATGAACTCACCACCTACACCATGCCGCAGATCGCCATCATCAACGAGGGCATCTACCAAGTGCTGGAACTGGGTGTGAACAGCCAGGCCAAGGAGGCCGTGGGCCGCAACCTGGTGCGCTACATCAACTGGATGCTGGTCAACAACAGGCAGGAAGCCATCGCCCACTTCGCCTCGTTCTTTGAAAACGCGACCTATCCCAATGCCAATGCCTTTATCATGATGGACTGCCGCGAAGCCTTGCAGCTCATCAATCAGATGATTGCCAACCTATGACCGTAGGTGACCGCATAAAAACACTGTCACAGGACTGGTTCCTCACCGAGCCCCTGCTCTTTGCCGTGTTGTGTACCCACGCCCTCAAGCGCAACGACAACATGGCTTGCGACATGCGGTGCGGTAAAGGGATTATCGAGTACAACCCGGAGCGGTTGGAACACTTCGATGACCATCAGTTGGCGCTCCGGCTCAAGGCCGAGGTCGTGCGCATCATCCTCAAGCACCCCTATCAGCGCCAGCCCTACAACCCGCGCCGCGACGTGATGCGCTTGTCGAGCGACCTCACCCTGTGTGACAACCTCGAGGGTATGGACACCATCGGACTGGAACCGCCCCACATCTTCGATATTCCGCGCGACCAAGCCTTTGAGCAATACTACTCGCAAATGGCCGAGCAGGTCATCCAGCTCGAGTTGAACGCCGATGGTGACGGCATCCCCATTGACATGGAAATGCCAGGTAACGGTCAGGGAGATGGAGAGGGTGACGGCAGTGGCAACAAACTGTCCGACAGCCTGATGGATGCTGATGCCGGAGCCTCGTTATGGGAAGAGGACGAGCTCATGACCGAGAAGGTCAACCACGAGATTGAGACCGCCCAACGGTGCAACCAGTGGGGCTCGCTCAGCGGAGACCTGCGCGCCCTCATCGAGAGCTCGCTCGTGAGCAAGCAGAACTTCCGCGCCATCCTGAGCCAGTTCCGTGCCAGCATCCTGAGCACCAAGCGGCACTTGACACGCATGCGTCCCAACCGTCGATACGGCTTCGATGCCATGGGCAGCCAGTATGCCTACAGCACCCGCCTGCTGGTCGCTGTTGACGTCAGCGGTAGCGTGCCCGACGAGGACATCCGCAAGTTCCTGGCTGTCATCAACCGCTTCTTCAAGCAGGGCATCGAGAGCATCGAGGTCATCCAGTTCGATAGCAAGATCACTACCGATAAACCCATGTTGCTCAAGCAAGCCACTAATGGCATCCGCGTCATCGGACGCGGCGGCACCAATTTCCAGCCCGCCATCGACTTCTATTACGAGCACGAGGAATATGACGGCCTGGTCTTCCTCACCGATGGCTATGCCCCTGTGCCCAAGGTACCCGACGATAAGAAGCACAAGCCTTTAGCTTGGATCCTGACCACCAACGGCGGCAACGAGGACAACCTCAAGCCCTTGGGCCCCGTTGTACGCATCACCGGCCTGTAAACCATTGATATATAAAAAAAATGTGACAAGGACGTGAATATCCTTGTCACATTTTTTATTTCGTGATTAATTAGTATTGCTCGTCGGCGTTGGGGAAATCGCCGCTCTTGACGTCGCTGATGTAGTTGCCAACACTGTCGATAATCTGCTCGCCCAGGTTGTTATAAACGCGCAAGAACTTGGGTTTGAACTCGCGGTTCAGTCCCAACATGTCGTGCAACACGAGCACCTGGCCGCTGCAAGCACTACCGCCACCGATGCCTATGGTGGGTACATTGATGCTCTGGGTGACCTTGGCGGCCAGCGTGGCGGGAATCTTCTCAAGCACTATACCGAAGCATCCTATTTCGGCCAGCACCTTGGCATCGGCCAGCAGACGTGTGGCCTCGGCCTCATCCTGTGCACGGGTCGAGTAGGTACCGAACTTGTTGATACTCTGCGGAGTAAGTCCCAGGTGACCCATCACAGGGATACCGGCGCGCAAAATCATCTCGATGGCAGCACGCATCTCACGTCCTCCCTCGAGTTTGACGCCGTCGGCCCCGGTTTCCTGCATGATGCGCACAGCATTACGTTGCGCCTCGATGGGGTCGCCCTGATAGGTACCGAAAGGCATGTCCACAATCACCATCGCACGCTTGACGGCACGCACCACGGTGCGCCCATAGACAATCATGTCGTCGATGGTGATGGGGATGGTGGTGGCATTGCCCTGCATGACGTTGCTGGCACTGTCGCCCACCAAGATAATGTCGATGCCGGCATGGTCCACGAGGGTGGCCATGGTGAAGTCATAGGCGGTTATCATCGCGATTTTCTCGCCTGCGAGGCGCATGTCGGCAATGCGCTTGGTTGTGACCTTGCGGGGGTCAGATACTGTATAGGTTGACATGAATGTTCTGCTTAAAGAATTAAAAGTATATTCAAAGTGCACAAAAGTACACGTTTGCCCTTAAAATGACAAATTTTGCACCGCGATTAAACCAAAAAAAGCTTAAAACGTCTTATTATTCGGTTATTATTGCTATTTTTGCCGCAAATTATTAACTACAAACGTAATAAACTGAATTTTAAAATTATGAAGAAATTCTTATTGACTCTCGCAGTTATGGTGATTGCCGCCGGTTCAGTGACTGCACAAGACAAAGTCGTTAAATCAGACAAAGCTCCTATTACCAAGGCTCAATTGGTTGCTCAACCCAAGCATGAGTGCAAAGACCATAAGGACGGTCAGCCCTGCACCAAGCCTGCCGACCAGCAGTGCCCCGATTGCAAGGAAAAGGCTGCCGCAGCCAAGAAGTGTGAAAAGGCCGAAGGCATGAAGGAATGCAAGAAGGCCGAGGGTATGAAGGAATGCAAGATTGGTGAAGGCAAGAAGCATGAGTGCAAGGAAGGCATGAAGAAGTGTGACAAGCCCGAAGGCATGAAAGAGTGCAAGAAGGCTGAAGGCATGAAGCACGAGTGCAAGGAAGGCATGAAGAAGTGTGACAAGCCCGAGGGCATGAAGGAGTGCAAGAAAGCTGAAGGTATGAAGCACGAGTGCAAGGAAGGTATGAAGAAGTGCGACAAGCCCGAGGGCATGAAGGAGTGCAAGAAGGCTGAAGGCATGAAGCATGAATGCAAGGACGGCAAGAAGTGCGACAAGCCCGCCGACCAGCAGTGCCCCGACTGCAAGGAAGCAGCCAAGAAGAACTAAACATCAGGCCCCCGTCAAGGCCATGACTTGAGTGGATATATCTCCACTAGGTCATCAAAATCCCTGATTTCGTCGTTGAAATCGGGGATTTTTGTTTTCATTATGTCCCTTTTTAGGCGGTAAACGCTTGGATGTGAATTTAGATTTCTTTAGTCATGTTAACTTATTAACTTATCATATATCAGCCTGTTAGAATTTTGTATGGCTTTGATTTTTCTTGAGAGGTATTTTAGGTTTTATCTGATTACTCTAATTTTGCAAAAAATCAAGATTTATTTAATCACAAAAACCTGTCACAATGAAGAAATTTTCAACTTTACTCAATCTTGCCGCTGTCATGCTGCTTGCTGGCGCATGGAGCGGCACGACTTGGGCACAGGATGCGCTGCAGCTCAGTGCTGACGCCACCCAGGTGACCCAGGACTTTGACGGCATGTGGGACAGCGATGCCCAGGCAGCAACGCTCGACATGCCGCAGGGATGGCGCGTAGATCGCCAGATGAATGCTCCCCGCACCGTGGGCAGCTATGCCAACGCTGCCACCCAGGTGATGTACACTGGCGGCACAAGCCTGGCCAGCAACGCCAAGAACGGTACCTGGAACTTCGCTTCCAGCAGTGTGCCCAGCGACTGCTCGGTGGGAGGTCTCTCGACCACCGTTGACGGTGGTACCCGCTGCATCAGCGTGATGACCTGCCTGCGCAATGCGGGCGATGAGGCCATCACCAAGCTGACCCTCGGCTATGACATCGAGAAGTACCGCGACGGCGACAATGCCGCCGGTTTTGCCGTACAGCTCTACGTCTCGACCGATGGTGTCACGTGGAACAATGCAGGTGACGATTTCTATACCTACTTCGCTCCCGATGCCGCTACCCAGGGTGCTGCCGTGGTTCCCATCAGCACCACGGGCATCACAGCCAAGCAGCTTATGGTGGACCTCGCACCTGGTGCCGACCTGTACCTGGCATGGAACATCAGCGTGGCCAGCGGCAGCAGCCCCAACAAGGCTATGGGCCTGGCCATCGACAATGTGGTGATTGACGCCACATTCGCTTCTCAGGATCAGGCATGCTACATCTATGTCGAGGACGTGACCAAGTGGAGCGCGCTCTACATGGCCGATGGCACAGGCGAGGCAGTAGCAGCCTCTAGCAGTGCTGTGGTTAACGGTGTGACCTACAAGGTGTGGGAAATCGCCATGGACGGTGCCGAGCACGTGCTCACCTTCACCGACAACAATGGCAACACGCTGACTACCAATGTCAACGCCGACCGTGACTACTACCTGTGCGTGACCAAGGAGGAGGTGACCGAAATCACCGACCCGCAGAACTACACAGGCTATGTTGACCCGACCCGTCCCCCGTTTGTCGCATCAGGCATCTACCTGCGTGGCGAGGTGAATAGCTGGGGTGCAGTGAGCGACTGGGAATTCAGCAATGAGGGCAATGGCACCTACGTGCTCTATGACAAGACGCTGAGCGGACAGTTCAAGGTGGCCGACTCGGGTTGGACCAGCGCCTGCAACTACGGCAGCAACGGCACCAGCGTCCAGATGGGTGTTCCCTACAGCCTCGTGCTTGGTACCAACGATAACATCTCGTGCGGCGGCAACTCCTTTATGTGCAAGCGCATCGTGCTCACCATCAACAATGGAGCTGCGACCCTGCTGCTCGAGAGCGACGATGACGACACGGACTTGACCGCTGTTTATGTCATCGGTGACAACAACGGCTGGAACTACATGGATGCTTCTGGCAAACTGGACCTCATCGAAGGCAAGACCTTCAAGGGCCAGGTAACCATGCCCGCCGTGGGTGACGGCTACAGCCACTGGCGCATCTATCAGCGCCTGGGCATGGGCGGCGTTTGGGGTGCTGAAGAGGACCTCACTTGCGACAATACCGCCGGCACGCTCATCAAAGGCGCCACGGGACGTGTATCGACCGCTCCCGGCACCTATGACGTGACCTTCAACCTCGAGACGGGTGAGTACAGCCTCGTGCTGGCTTCATCCACCCCCACCTCGATGACACTTCAACCTGCCAACGTGGTACTCGTTCCTGAGTTACCCGAGCAGGTCAAGGTGCTCTCGCTGAACAACAGCCTCATCTATTATAACGATCAGGACGCTGTGTTCAACGGCATCGCTCAGGCAATGGGTAAGGATGCCAACTGGACCAAGCACACCCTGCTGGGCAAGTCGCTCTTGACTCACTGGGAGGAAGGCGACGGTGTGGCCGAGGACGGTAACCCCGGTGCCAAGATGCTCGTGCGCAGCGAGGCTTGGAGCCACATCATCCTGCAGGAGCAGAGTTCGCTGCCCCGCACCAATATCGAGTCCTTCCGCGCTAACGTGAAGCGCTGGGTGGATTACATCCGCGAGTATTGCCCCAACCCCAATGCCATCATCATCGTGCCCATCAACTGGGCTTACAGCGGCGATTGGGAGAATTATACCGCTTTCAACTCGACGTTTGTCAAGAACTATCAGGACGTTGCCCTCGACCTGGGCGTGACCTTGTGCCCCGTGGGCGTGGCTTATCAGGAGGTATTCGACCTGGAAGGCAGCGCAGGCACTCTCACCTGGTTCCTCGATGACCGTCACCCGACCCTCAAGGCCACCTATATGGCCGCCGCAATGGAGTATGGCCTCATCTACGGCGTTGACCCGCTGACCATCACTTGGGCACCCAATGGCCTGAGCAATGACGATGCTGCCGCCATGCGTGGCTATGCCAGCCGTGCCTTGAACGGTTTCACCAACTACGTGGACCACACCGCTGGCCAGGTTCATTATAAGGTGACCGTGCGCGACCAGTTCGGCATGGAAATCGATGCTCCCGAGCCCGTGGTGATGACCCTGAGCGACGGTGGTGACATTAATGCCGACTACGTCTTCACCAGCAACGGCTCCAACGGTGAGTACACCGTGACCGCCACCACTGGCGACTTTACCCAGAATGCCAACCTCAAGGTGGCAACTGCCCTGACCGAGGTGGTGACCTATCCCGCCATCGAGCTGAACGAGGCCACCCTGAGCGCAACCCAGAACTTTGACGTGATGGGTGACGAGGCTACCGCAACACTGCCCGACGCTTGGCGCATCGACCGCATCCTTACCGCTCCGCGCACCGTGGGACGTTTTGACCAGGCCGATGACCAGACGATGTACAGCGGCGGCGTGAGCCTGCCCAGCAATGCCAAGAACGGCACGTGGAACTTCGGCGACAATGCAGGTGACGACCGTGCCTTGGGCGGTATCTCGACGGGCGTAGCCAATGGTACCCGCTGCGTCAACGTGTATGCCCACCTGCTTAACACCGGCAAAAAGGACATCGAGAACGTCAACATCTCTTATAACGTAGAGAAGTATCGCAAGGGCAATAACAGCGCCGGCTTTGCCGTGCAGCTTTATTACTCCATCGATGGCCGCAACTGGACCAGCGCAGGTAACGATTTCCGCACCTACTTCGCTCCCGATGCCGAGACCATCGGTTACGAGACTGTACCTGGCGAGACAGTTCCCGTCAACGCAGTGCTCCCCACCAAGCTCGCTCGCGGCTGTGACCTGTATCTGGCATGGAACATCAGCGTGGCCAGCGGCGATGCCGCACAAGGTGCCATGGCACTTGGTATCGACGACTTCACCATCAGCGGTGAACTGCCCAGGATTCCCGCCTCACAACACTACATCTTTGTCAATGACCTGACGGGCTGGGATGCTCTGGGTCTGTATGCATGGGGCGACAGTGAACTCTTCGGCGCATGGCCTGGTGAGGCCAGCGTGGGTGACTCTATCGTGAATGGCGTTAACTACAAGGTGTTCCTGCTTGACGCCAATAGCGGTAACTATCACCTGATTTTCAACAACTGGAACAATGGCCTGCAGTTGCCCGACTACGATATCGTGGCCGACCGCGACTACTACTTCACCATCACCGATACCGAGGTGACAGAAAATCAGACCAGCGTTGTCGAGAATATCATGGATGCAGCTCCCTCAATGCAAATCCGCAACAAGGAGGCCTTCTATCCCGGCACCATCACAGTCTATAACGTTGGTGGACAGACTGTAGCCACAGGTAAGGAGTGCGTGGGACTGCAACATCTGTCCAGCGGTATCTATATCTTGCAAGGCCGCAGCGGCAGCCATGTTGAAACCATAAAAATAACCATCGGTTCATAACCAGAATGATTCTCTCCATATGAAGGAAAACCGCGGGACAAGATTGTCACCGCGGTTTTCTTTATGGTACAAGGTATTGATTCTCCCTAATTACTTCATGAGAATCTTCTTGCCGTTGTGGATGTAGATGCCAGGAGCGGTAGGAGCCTCGCTGGAAATACCCATGAGGTTGTAGTACAATCCGTCGTCAGTCTTGACGGTCTCAACTTCCTCGACAGCAGTGTCTTCCTGATGGGCGGGCATGAAGATGACCAGTCCCTTGCTGGGATCATCGGCCTGGTGATAAATGACGTTCTCGATGCTGGCTTCGTCCTGAACTGCCACGTTCCAGGTGTTGCCCTGAGCCCAAACGGTGTTGGTGCCATTGTTGAACAGGTCATAGAGCACACCGTTGTTGCCGTTGTTGACAAAGGTGTTGTTACCGGGATTGTAATCCTCGGCTTCGGGATCCTCTACCTTACCAAGGTTAACATTGGGAGCACCGGTGACGATGGTAATACCCCAAAAGCCGCCTTCCATCCAGTTGCCCTCGATAAAGATGTTACTGCTACTGCTGCTGTCATACACACTGATGCAGCTGCCGCCGTTGTTGGGGTCGTTCTCGTAGCAGTTATTGATCATCTTGTTGTTCTTGATAAGAGCGTCGATACTGCCGATGGTAGTGATGCCATAGCGATTGTCGGCAATGTAGTTGTCCTCGATAAAAAGTTTGCCAGTGTGGGCCATGCCCATCATGTTGCTCACGCCGATGCCGCCCGACATGGTGAACTTGCCGCCAATTACCTGGTTGCCGATAATGTGCATGTTATAGTTACCGGCGCAGGTCATGTTGATCTGAGGTTTGTTGCGGTTGGTGGTCGTGTTGTGCCAAAAGAGGTTGTTGCGGATGATGATGCCAACAGGATTGCTGGCACCGCTGCCGATGGCGTTGACGGTGTTCTCGATAAAGTAGCAGTTCTCAACGATGTTGTTGTCACAAGAAGCGTTGAACGAGATGGCGCCAGAGCTCGATGACTTGCCGTTGTGCAGGGTGAAGGTGCAGTTATCGGCATGCAGGCTGCTGTTCAAGCCGCCAAACACCACTCCAACATATTCAAAGGTAACATTCTTCAATTCAGCGTTGCCGTTCCCGCCGAGCATCCAGAAACCCTTGGGATTGGAACCCTCAACGTCACGGGTCACAACGGCAGTGTCGGCAGGAGTGAAGTCGGCATCACCATTGACGGTAATCAGTACACCGCTGGCCATCTTGATGAGGTCATTGTTCTGCAGTTGCAGCACGTCACCCTCGCTGATGGTGAAATTGGCGCTTACCAAGTAGGAGCCGTCGTCCTGCAGGGTCACACCAGTGCCATCAATCTGGCTTAGGGCATTAAAGGTGTACACGTTGCCAGTGCCATCGGAGACAAACTCGTCGGCAATAGCTCCTGCTGCGACAGCAGCCATGAGAATAAATGCGTAAAATTTCTTCATAACAGTTTATAATTATTGGTTTAAAATGAAAATATTCAACATCACATGTAATGTATTCTTTTAGCGGGGGCAAAATTACTCATTATTTGAATCATTACTACTGATTGCCTCCACTTTTCTTTCTCAGAACCTGTCATAACCATCTATAAATCGGTAAGGTGCCATTTCATTTATCAAGAATACTGTTACATCATTTTTTTGTGATTTTATAAGTCCAAAATAGTAGAAGATATAGCAAATTGTTGTACTTTTGTGGAACGTATTTCGATAATCACCTATAAACAACTTATTTCGATGGATTACAGCTTAGTTGATTTTCTCGCCTTGCTGGGTGCCGTGTGTCTCTTCCTGTACGGAATGAAGATCATGAGTGAGGGTTTGCAGAAAACCGCGGGAAGCCGCTTGCGTTCCATTCTTGCCTGGATGACCAAGAACCGCTTTTTGGCCATTGTCACTGGCGTTGTTATTACCGCATTAATTCAGAGTTCATCGGCTTCGGTATCGATGGTTGTCAGCTTTGTCAACGCTGGCCTCATGCCGCTGGAGCAATCACTGGCAGTGAGCTTTGGTGCCGCACTGGGTACCACGTTCACCGAGTGGATTATCGCCATCTTTGGTTTCAAGGTCAAGATGTCGGCATTCCTGCTGCCCCTGTTGGCCTTTGCCGTGCCCATGCTCTTCATCAAAAGAAACAACTACAAGAACATCGGTGAGTTGCTCATCGGTTTTGCGTTCTTGTTCATGGGCCTGGATGCCATCAGCGCCAATGTGCCTGATTTGTCCAAATCGCCCGAGGTATTTGCCTGGTTACAGCAATTCACGTCGATGGGCTTCCTGTCGATCTTGATTTTCACCCTTGCTGGATGGATCATCACCATGGTTATCCAGTCCAGTGCCGCCACGTTTGCTATCGTGTTGATTATGGCATCCAAGGGCTGGGTTTCGTTTGACATCGCCTGCGCGATGGTTCTGGGTGCGAGCATCGGCACCAGCATCACGCCGTTGCTGGCATCGCTGGGCGGTAATGCCGAGGCCAAGAAAGCCGCATTGGGCCATGCCTTGTTCAACCTGTTTGGCGCTGTGTGGTTGCTGGCTGTTTTCCATCCATTTGTGTCGATGGTGACCTGGGTGACCAAGGACCTATTTGGTTTGGGCGATCCCTTAGCCCTGTATAACAGCGTGAAGGCCGGCGCAAGCGCCGAAGGCGCCGCACTGGTGCAGGAACAGGTGGCGATGTCCATCGGCATGACGATGTTCCACACCATTTTCAAGTTCTGCAACCTGCTGATCATGATTTGGTTCACCAAGCTCTACGTCAAGCTGCTCAACGTGCTCATCAAGAGCAAGAAGAAGGAGGACGAGGAATTCCAGCTGAAGTATATCCAAGGTGGTCTCATGAGTGCCAGCGAGTTGAATATCGACCCGGCACAAAGGGAGATTGTCGTGTTTGCCGGACGTGTTGAGCGCATGCTGGGCATGGTCAAGGAACTCGTGCACACCAAGACCGGCACGCCCGAGTTCAACAAGATCTTATCCCGTATTCAGAAGTATGAGGACATCACCGACCGCATGGAATTTGAAATCGGCAGTTACCTCAACAAGGTGCTTGACGGACGCTTGAGCAGCCAAGCCAAGGCCCGTGTGGCAAGCCTGTTGAGCATCATCAGCGAGCTGGAAAGCATCGGTGACAGCTGCAACAACATCGCCAAGGCCCTGGTACGTAAGGAGGAGGCCGATGCCCACTTCAACGAATACAACTATAGCAATATTGATGAGATGCTCAGACTCGTGAGCGAGGCGATGACCAACATGCTCATGGTGCTGACCGATATCGACAACGTCACGGCCGAAGACCTCATGCGCAACTACAACAAGGAGCGCGAGATCAACAACTTCCGCAACCAGTGCCGTACCGAGAATATCGAGAACGTCAACCAGAAGAAATACCCCTACAAGGCTGGTATCTTCTACATGGACATTGTGTGCGAGGCCGAGAAACTGGGCGACTTCATCGTCAATGTCATCGACAGCATGGAGGACATCATGCGCCGCAGTTCATCGGTCACCAGCGGTATGCCCATTGGTGAACTCAATCCCGAAAAGACGGCTAAATCTGTCTAAGAAAGGATAATATCTACTTCTTGAGCTCAAAGCCCACCATCACGTCCTCGTAATTGTCAAGCAATGTCGAGACGGCCTTGATTGTGGAACTATCGCTGAAACGGCCCATCATTGATATCAACTTCAGGAACTTGTCGGCGTCAAACGTGAGGTGCAATTTCTTTTTGCCATCCCGCTTGAGGTTTGCGCTCATGGGAACACCATGCCACTTGAAGGTAATCTTCTCAAGGTCAGGATTGTAATTATAGGTTCCCTTCACGTTCACACCCAGTAACCTCATGGAACAGGTGCCATCGGGGCTAAAGGAAAATGACGGACTTGCCTTGTCAAGACCTATTTTCTTGTAAGCGTTTTTGAGTTTCTTCTTCAACTTGCTCTTGGCAAACGGCTTAGCGACTCCAGCGAGCAGGTTCTTGCCGCTCACACCAACGCTGGGGCACTTGTATTTCCACTCGCCGCTGAGGACAGAATTCACCTGCCAAGTCTCACGGGCAATGTCATCGTCGGTAACAGTGAATACCTTATCGGGGTGCAGTGTACCATTGGCCCCCTGCTTGTGTGACGTGGCGCACGATGCCAGCGCCAAGGTCAAGCACATGATAATCAATATACGTTTCATAATACCCGCAAAGTTAATGTAAATGCAATAAAAATCAGGCAAAAAAGCACGTAGAAAAAAAATAAGTTGTAATTTTGCAGACTGTGCGTAAAAGGCACATTTTGAACTGAAACATTAAAAACTATAAAATAAAATAATTATGGTAGTAGGTTACGGTGGACGCAAAATTATTATGCAGAATGATGACACTTCCTATTATGGACGCATACTCATCCAGGCATTAGCCACAAACTATCCCAGTAACTATTATATCATCTATTCGCCTGAGAACGCCAGCAACAAGCGTCTCACGTCATTGTTCAATGAGGATAGCGTGCGTGTCAAGTTCCCGCGCAACCACATTCACAACCCCAACCGCTGGTACACCAAAACGGGCATCGTCAAGTCGGCCAAGGGACACGGTGTAAACGCTTTCCACGGAATTGATGACGGCATCGCCTCTGGCTTTGACGGCAGCAACTTCCCCACTGTGTTCACCATGACCGACCCGCTCTTCCACAGTGCCGGCAGCTGGTTCAGCCGCATGCTCATGCAACGCAATGCCCGCAAGGCCTGCAGGATTGCCAAGCGTGTCATTGCCCTCACCGAGGTTGACCGCCAGACGATCATCGACCACTACCACGTTAACCCCGATGACGTCGAGGTAGTTCACCCCTGCTTCTATGAGGGTTGTGACGATTCTGTACCCGAGAACATGTATGAAATCCTGCGCGAGAAATATCACTTGCCCTCTAAGTTCATTCTTTACAAGGGACGTTTCAACAAGGAGGACAACCTCAACGAAGCCATGCAGCTGCTGCATGAATTGCGTGACCGCAAGATTTCAATTGTGATGCTCGGCTACCGTACCGACTTCTTTGACCATGTCGTCAAGAACCAGGCCCACGACCTGCACATCTTCCACAGGTTCAAACAAGTGGATAAGGTGCATCATGCCGACCTCACCGCTGTCGCCAAGATGGCCGAGGCCGTCATCATTCCCAGCACTGAGCGTTCCCGTGACCTCTATAAGCTCCTCAATGCCCAGCGCAGCGGTGCTTTGGTCATCTGCAAGGATAGCGCAAAAGCACGCGAAATCGGTGGCGATGGAGCAATTTATTACTCCGACTTCCGCGATGGTGCCGAAAAATTGAGTGATATTCTTGATGACGAGAACAAGAAGGCAGCCCTGATGAAGGCCGCCCGCGATAATACCGAAAAATTTACTGGAAAGGTGATCTCGGACCACATGATCCACATCTACCGATCAGTGCTCATGCACCGTCGACTCTTCCAGCAATAATTCTCTTATCATACGTTTAACGCTGGTCAGTGCCCCAGAGGAGTTTCTGCCTCAGGGTGCTGGCAAAGTTGTTGCCCAGCCGCTGCACGACACGGGCACAATAGGGTGCGCGCTTGATAATGAGCATCGAACCCGTGGGGCACAAGGTCACCTCGCCGTCGATACTGACTTCATATTGTGACGCGCGCGAATAGGTGCGCACCGCAATCTCACTATCGTCGCGTACGACAAGCGGACGCATCGTGAGCGAGTGGGGAGAGATGGGCGACAGCACCAGGCAAGACGTGGTGGGTTCCAGGATGGGTCCGCCCACACTCATGTTATAGGCCGTCGAGCCTGTTGGTGTGCTAATGATCAAGCCATCACCGCGATAGGTCGTCAATTCATGGCTGCGCAGACGCGTCTCCATATCCAGCATCGACGAGGTGTCGTGGCGCAGTATGGCTATCTCGTTCAAAGCCCAGGGATGGGGGATTTCCACCGCATCACACTCCACCTGCAGCATCGTGCGCTCCTCAATGCGGTAATTGCCCGACAAGACGTCATCCAGCACATTGCTGGTCTCATCCAAGCGGCCAGCGGTCAAGTAACCCAGATGGCCTAAATTAAGCCCTAAAATAGGCATCCCTTGACGCGAAACCCACATCGCGGTGGTCAGGAACGTACCGTCACCACCCAGCGACAAGGCCATGTCGGCCTCAGGCACAGCGCTGACGTCGAACGAGGCCAGGCCACTCGCCGCATCATTATTCAAATAGCGCAAGTAGTCCTGCTCCACTGCGACTTCCAGGCCTTGCCGGCGCAGATACTCAATCAGCGACAACACCTTGGTGGCATCATCATCCTGCTGAAAGTTGTTCCCAAAGATGACTATTCTTTTCATCGATGCAAAGGTAGTGCATATTTTGTAGAGACGCAACATTTTGCGTCTCAGCCATAGATTTTATTCTGTGCCACGACAGTCATGCTACATCCAAAAATGCGGTGCAAACTGGATCGTCCAGTTGCACCGCAGCATTGGAGTAATGTATATCAGCACTTTCGGGTTTACTCCGTGTGTTGTGTGTTATCAGTTGATGATCATGATTAAATGTGCTTTACATTTAGGTCTCGCGCGTGACAATCTTCAATGATTCAACACATAGTCAATCAATTTGACCACGTCAGCAACATTAGGAATTTTATTGGATCCAAAAGTAATGCTCTCGCTGTTGAGCACTTTCCTGATCAGTGCTGTCACGTCGGCGACGTCCACCTTGCCGTCGCCGTTGATGTCATTGTACAAGGCCTTGACGCGTTCCTCGTCATAGCGCATGCCCTTGTAGATGATTTCGCCATCCCTGTTGATGACATGGCTCAATCCGCAGTATTCCTGATAGTCGGCATCAGGGTCGGGCTGTCGGGTGAACGGCGTCAGCAGGTCGCCCATGTCACGGCTGTCAAAGCCGATGCCCTCCATGAGGTAGGCCAGCGGCTCGCCCTGCTCGTCCACATAGACCAGCCGGTTGCACCTGTATCCGTCAATCTCGATATCCTCGATTCTGTAGAAATTGTCGGTATTCAACAGCCAGGTGTTAGAACGTCCTTTTTGGCGCCATAGATATTCACTCACTGTTGAAGATGGATAACTTTTTAACCAATCGTCATGATGTATGAAATAGAGTTCACCGAAATCATAATCATTAGAACCGTATTCATTAGCATCATGTTTCAATAAATTACGGTTCTCTTTAACCACTTTTTCCATGGCATGGTTCTCAACATCATAAACACCATACCACGTGTATAGGTCCTGCAGTAAGCTGATAACACTGTCGTTCTTCTCATCAATGCATGGCCCGGTATAATAGTGGCATTTTTTGTACATGATATCTGGGTGAGGTATTTCACCCTTGATCTCATAGGTGTAGTAGTAGCGGGTAGTGTCCCCCTGATTGATGATGACCTTTTCATTCACCCATTTCACGCCTTCGCGCGCCATGGGCAGACGCCCATCCCAGGGCGCCATGTACTCGTAATTGATACCCTTGTAAATGATTTCACCATTTTCCTCCACATGACTCAAGTAATATGCAGGATAAAGACTGCCGAACTTCAAGTCCATGTAATGGAAAGGGCAACAAGGATTGTATCCGTCAATACCGATTCCCTCGATGATATAGAGTTCATAATCGTAGTTATATATCTTGAATGTGTGACGCTTAGACCGGTTGTCTGCAATCAGGATGTCATCAGAACCAAGGTATTCAAACGGAATATCATATTGCGTGATATACCTTTGGCACATCTGCTCATAATAAGTGCCTGGTTCATTGAAATCAAACAAGATGAATTCCGCACCCGCGTTCACCGCAGTAGTGATGGCACTATTATTCCCACAAAGAGCGATTTTGTATTCTGGATAGGTCTTGCCGTCAGGCACGAGCGCGTAAACTACCTTGTCCTGTTCACGCAGGTACATCAACACAGTGTCGGCCTCGGGATTGATCTCCTTGCCGCTGTACAGGTGCATGGCCATGTATTGTTTACCGTCATATTCGGCGTCGCCTTTGAGCTCCAGGGTGAAATAGTTCCTGCCCGGCTGCTGGAAATACATGTCATAGCTGCCGGGAGAAGCACCTTCGTTATAATAGAAGCAAATCCACTTGATGCCCTCCCTTACGAAGGGGACATAGTCAGTATCCTGTGCCGTCAGTTGGGTGACACCCAGCAGAGACAACATCGCAATTAAAAAAAAATTCTTCATAATCATAAATAGTCTATTATTGTTACAGTATTCTATTATTTAAACTTGTTCGTTACTGATTGAGTATCAAACTGATGAGTTTGACCACGTCGGTCACGTTCAGGAGGCCGTCGCCTTCCATATCGGCCACAGCCAGTACAAGAGAATCATATTGCTGCTCCAGGACGTATTTGATCAGCATGGTGACATCACTCACATTGACATATCCGTCGCCATTCACATCCCCCTTCTTGGTATCCTGCTGCCTGAGAATATATTTCATTCCCCCCAGGGCATTGATTTTGCCGTTAGGGCCGAAATGCGAGTGCTTGCCTCCGTTTGTGAAGTAGTCCTTTATCGCCGTGAGTCCTAAAATGTGCTTGACTTCGGCTACCGACAAGTTGGGATTGGCCTGCAGCCACAACGCGATGATGCCAGCCACGGTGGGCGCGGCCATCGACGTACCACTCATCACACCCCAGTAGCTGCCGTCGTCACTTTGCATGACGGTATTGACATTACCTTTTGCAAAATAGGAAAAACGGCTCCCTGCGGCCACCACGGTGATGCCTGGAGCACAGATCGTGGGCAGCGCCTGTCCTGTCGGACCCACCCCAGCGGCCTGATAGGCCGAGAAAGAGGCGATGTCACCCACCGTTACAGTATAGTCGGTCACATATCCTCCTCCGGCCATTGAATAATAGCTGTTGCGGGCGGCGAACGCTCCAGCCGAGATGGTGGAGTCTCCCACGGCATAGGTGCCGATGCAGCAGGAATCGCTGGGCGTGGAATAGAAATTATACACACGCTCACCCTGCGCATTGGTGATGGCACCACTGACTGAGGATAATCCCGAGCCCGAATTGCAGGCCCAGGCATCAATCTCCACCGCTTCATCATCACGCGGACAAATACTCATGCCTATCGCATAACGTCCGCGCTTCACACCGTTGACAGTCGTGTACTCCCGGTTGATCAGGTTCCTGATTTCCAACCCCAAATAGTGCTTCCCATAAGTAATGCCTGTCTTGCTCGTGATATTACCCACACTGTCACGTGCCGGGTCAAAGGTGAAATAGTCACCTAAACCGTCATCGGTCGTTATGAGTTGGTCCGAAGACAACAGGTCGGATTCCCAGACAATCTCCCTTGTCTGCTGATCCAAGACATGGAATCTGTAGAAAAAGTTCTTGGTGAATTGCCGCATCCAGATTTCTGCATGCAAACCATAATACTGGTATGTGGAATCTTCCATGCTTGAACGCCGGTATTTGAACAGGACATTCAAGGGATTGGCCGATGAGGCAAGCTTGTGGGCATAGGCGGTGCGGCCGCCATCATTACCCGCCGAGATGACAAATATGCATCCGGGACCGGTCAACTGCTTGACGGCCTGAGACAGGTAATCCATGCCGTCGCGAGGGCCATTGGGGGTGCTCACGCTCAGACTCATCACGCAGGGTCGTCCAACGCTGTCGGCATAGCTCTTGATGTATCTCAGGCAGTTCGTCACCTCAACGGCAGACATGCTGCCGTCAAGCACGCTGACCACGCACAAGACGATTTCGGCGCCTGGGGCCATTCCACCATAACCGCTCACGTGAGACCCCGCAGCGATGCTTGCCGTGTGGGTGCCGTGGGTGTCTCCCGGGCTGTCGGTCGTGAGGCCATAGATTTCGTCACCCATAAACACCGAGCCGGGCAATACCATGGTTTTGTCATATCTGGCAGGATGGCCTGTTTCAAGCGTCGTGCTGTAGACCCTTGTGATGCGGGTTTGGGCAGGATTCCCGTTGCTTCTGAAGGCTCGGTGCTGATAATCAAATCCCTTATCGATGATGCCCACGATGACACCGCTTCCATCATAATCAGCGGGTAACTGGTAATCCGTGCCGTTGTGCACCTCGTTGACTTGGGTGACGCTCATGGTGGAGTCGGTGCATTGCCTCAGCAGGCAGCTGATTTCCAAGTCCTGCACCCACTTCATCCGTGCAACCGCTTCTAATCGGTTAACAGGGATTTGGGCCGTGACAAAGCCGTCAAACACACAGTTGACGATGACACCCGACTGCTCCAACAGCTTCACCACACCTTCATGTTCAATGCCCACAAACGCATCGACCATCTCACAGCCATTGATCACACGTGAGGGGACATAGCGATACAATTCAGACTCGTCACCACCACGGCCAGCAGGGCGTTGACGGTATTCCCGCTCATGAAGGAACTGCTGCACCGATACAGGCAGCAAGTCCATCGCATGACCCTCCATCATCGATACAATGACAAAAGCCGAAACTATCATATAACGCATTCCTATCACCTGTATAAACTACTTGATATCCAATTATTGCTTTCCGTGGGATACTATTCTGTATCGCATGGATGGCGAATGAGAAAAGAAGTCCTCATAGACACTATTGTCTGAAGAGGTGATGATAATAGCATAATTATCTTTGGGCAGGTATGAGATGTCTATAGTACTGCCAAAGCTGCTTATTGTTCCATAGAAAACCAATTGTAAAGTGGTTAACGAGATCATTTCCACTTCATAATATGCAACATAGCCATTTCCCTCGATGATGACCTCCTGAGTTTTGCTGTCGTAATAAAAACATGGCGGCTCTGTTTGAGCCAGAGTTTCAGAACGTGATGGCATTTGTCCATTCTGATGAATGTCAATTTGCCGTCTTGCTGATACATCATTTGTAATTAAAAACGACATTAGAAATAAAACAATAAATGATTTTTTCATAATAATATCTTCAAAAGATTTAAACTGTTTTCGTTGCAAAATTACTGCCTTTTTACCCTTTGCGCCAAATTTTTTCGTTACACAAATCGTTTTTATTTAACTGATACTCAGATAGTTAAAAGAATATTTTTTACACAGCAATTCTGCGCTCCTCAAGAAACAATTATTGGCTTCCAAAAATGGAGGCAAAGGACGAACTGTATGGCTACATTGCTCTACAGCTTTACTGGAAAGCAGTAACTTGATACATCAAAAATACAGGGTTTAGGGGTAGTAGTTTTACAGATATTTGGAGTATTTTAAAGATGACCGTATAGTGCAATTAGTTTTGATGGCTTTCTTTGAATGGTTGAATGTAATCGTCCAACGAACAGTCTAATCCCATCTTTGTTGCTATTCTTGTCCTGATTGTACTAATGCTTGTTGCATTTGAATAGTCTAATACTATGGCAATTTGGGCACATGAGTACCCCATGCATGTCAAGGCAATCATGAGTAAATCCTTATCTCCAAGTTGAGGGTAATGATTCATTGTGTAGGACATGATGCCATTATTTTCCTTGTCGATATACTGATATAATCTTGTCCAAACATCTTTATTGCTCTCTTGGAACTTCACAAGTTGTCTAATACTTTTGGCCAACACGTTTTTGGGAGCATGATAGCATGCTTGGATAACTTCTTGTAAGAGAGTGATATGTGAGGTTATGGAATCTTTTAATCCTTCATCATTGATTTCCAACTCATCTATGTTATTTTGTAGTAGCCTCAAGTTATCTGCTTGATCTTCTGTCTCTTTCTTTAAATCCGATATCAAACGGTCATAACGGTGAACTTTGCAATAATAATAGACTAAAGAGAGCAATAAAGCTAACACAACTGCAAGAATTATCCATTGATAGGACTTTATTGTTCTATCATGTTCGTCTTGATTGCGCCTCGTTTGTTCCTTTTCGTAATTGTTGTCGGCATTTAGAATTTCAAGTTTCTCTTTATTGGATCTTAAGGAATCAGCAATTACTTCACTTTCATGGTCTAAGCTAAGCGCTGTTACAGTATCATGTCGGGCTAAGGCTAAATCGCTGAGACATCCAAGACGATACATATCAAACAACGCAGTATCTCCAATGAAGTTCTGCTTAGCAAAATCAATGTACATTTCGGCTGTATCCAATATGCCAAGCTTGCTATAAACAGATGCTGCTGTAAAATATAATTTATAATCCAGACCGGGCTTTTGGTAACTATTAATATCCCATAAAAGTTGACGGGCTTCATTATACCTTTGACAATGATAGTACAATACTACCAATGCCTGTGTATTAGTAATAATATAAGAGGTATCATTCCAATGCCTGGCAAGTTGTGAGGCTTCCAGTAATAACGACTCTGCTTCTTTGGGTCTTGTTTCTCTGAATAAGCACCCCAGATTATTCATACACACCATTAGATGGATGGTATCTTGTGTGTTCCTGTAACACTCAAGAGCCTCTTTATATTTTTCTATCTCTTTTCCATCCATTGTATAGTATTTGTTATAAAGCGCACCCATCTGCAACTTGGCATAACCCAAGTTGTTGAAATCTGTTCGGCTTGCGTTTTCCTCACTTTGCTTATAGTAAAACATGGCGCTATCGGGATGACCAAGTTCTTCCATAACGGCACCCTTGTATATATAGGCACGGGTGAGTTTCTCCCGTTCACCGCTATGCCGACAGTAATAATTCAGTGTTTGGGTGATAATGCTGTCATCCTTATCGGTAAATTCTTCATAACACTTGTAGCGGGCCTGAGTGAGAAGCAGGTCGTGATAAGCACGTTCACCTTCATTGGCAAGGCTATCGACATTGACACCCTCTATGATGACAAATGCACTGTCGGGGTCATAGTTCATGAGACTATCAGCAGCCACCAAACGGCTATCATAATAACGTGTGTCAATACAGCCCGTGACCATCGCCACGAGCAAAAGCATTGTCCATATCAGCCATAGGAGGTTTTTCATCGTGTCAAGAACTCAGTTTTTCTTTTATAATAACGCAGCTTTGACCCGATTTATTATATTACGTTTTTATTTACTACAAATAGATAATTAGAGGTTCTGCCATAATTACAACGTCGCTACACATATCAGACTACAGCCGAATAACTTTAGCATCGGCGAAGCCAAATAAACTAATATATTAAATATACTAGGCGTTAGTTTTGCAACAGCCTCAGTTGGTTTGTGTTATGATTGCGATGCCAGGTATTGCACGAGGCGGGCTACGGCGCGGCCGCGGTGGCTGATACGGTTCTTGTCCTGGGGCGACATCTGGGCGAACGTGCTGCCGTCACCCTCAATGGGTTGGAAGATACTGTCATAGCCGAAACCACCCGTGCCATGGCGTTCGGTGAGGATGACACCCTCGACCTGACCCTCAAACATGTGCATCTCATCGCCTTGCAACAGGGCTATGGCGGTGCGGAAATGGGCCGTGCGCTTGGTCACGCCGTCAAGTTTTCCCAGCACCTTGTCGATGTTGGCCTCGCTGTCGTGGCCTGGGCCGGCATAACGTGCCGAGTGAACGCCTGGTTCACCGTTCAGCGCATCGATTTCCAGACCCGTGTCGTCGCTGAAACAGTCATAGCCGTAATGCTCCTTGACATAACGCGCCTTCATCTGGGCATTGCCTTCGATATTGTCGGCAGTCTCGGGAATATCCTCATGACAACCGATGTCGGCAAGTCCGAGTATCTCATACCTGTCTCCCAGCATCTGGCGCAGTTCCTGCAACTTGTGGGCGTTATTGGTCGCAAAAACAATCTTCTTCATATAGGCTAAAATGAAAACAATAAATACAACAAATACAATTAATTGATTAATCGATCATTATATTGTACTTATTGTATTTATTGTTGTTGATTTGACAGTTAAACAACGACGTTGACGATCTTGTTGGGAACGACAATCACCTTCTTGGGTTGCTTGCCATCGAGCCAACGTGCTGCTCCCTCATCACTCAGGGCAATGCGCTGTACCTCGTCCTGGGGTGTTCCGGCGGCTACCTCAATGTTGTAGCGTGGTTTACCGTTGAACAGGACGGTGTACTTGACGGTCGATTCCTTGAGGTATTCCTCGTTCCACGTGGGCCACTGGGCGTCACACACGGTGGTGTCATGACCGAGCACGTGCCACAGTTCCTCGGCGATGTGCGGCGCAAAGGGTGCCAGCAGCACTACCAGCGGCTCATAAATCTCGCGTGAGCGGCACTTCATGCTGGTCAACTCGTTGACACAGATCATGAATGCTGCCACCGACGTGTTGTAGCTGAAGGTCTCGACGTCGCCGCTCACCTTCTTGATGAGTTTGTGCAGCGACTTCAGGGCCTCGGCACTGGGTTTCTCGTCGGTGAGTTGCATGGTGTCGCCCTTGTAGAACAATGCCAACAGGCGCTTGAGGAAACGGTTCACACCGTCGATGCCG
This sequence comes from uncultured Muribaculaceae bacterium, assembly GCA_905233915.1. Classification (GTDB taxonomy): domain Bacteria; phylum Bacteroidota; class Bacteroidia; order Bacteroidales; family Muribaculaceae; genus Sodaliphilus. The sequence goes on from CAJOFM010000012.1 coordinate 42,091, forward strand.
TTGGTATCCCAAGGCTTGCTGGCCTCGACAGGACCCAGGAACATCTCATACAAGCGCAACGTGTCGGCACCGTAACGGTCCACGATATCGTCGGGATTTACCACGTTGAACATTGACTTGGACATCTTTTCGATGGCCCAGCCACAGATGTACTTGCCGTTCTCGAGGATGAACTCGGCATCCTTAAACTCGGGACGCCACTCGCGGAATTTCTCAATATCGAGCGCATCGGTGTGCACGATGTTCACATCCACATGGATAGGGGTCACGTCATAGTCGTCCTTCTTATTGAGCGTTACAAACTTGTTGGTGTCCTTGATGCGGTACACAAAGTTGCTGCGGCCCTGGATCATACCCTGGTTGACGAGCTTGCGGAACGGCTCAACCTCACACACATAGCCGTAGTCATAGAGGAACTTGTTCCAGAAACGGCTGTAAATCAAGTGACCCGTGGCATGTTCGGTACCTCCCACGTAGAGGTCCACCTGACGCCAGTATTCGTTGGCCTCCTTGGAAACCAGTTCCTTGTCGTTGTGGGGATCCATGTAGCGCAGGTAATAGGCCGACGAACCGGCAAATCCCGGCATGGTGTTCAATTCCAGGGGATAACCGCTGGTGGTGACCCAGTTCTTGGCACGGCCCAGGGGAGGTTCGCCAGTCTCGGTGGGCAGGAACTTATCCACCTCGGGCAACTGTAGCGGCAACTGGCTCTCGTCAAGGGGTTGCGGCTGCTTGTTCTCATCATAATAGATGGGGAACGGCTCACCCCAGTAGCGCTGACGGCTGAAGATGGCATCGCGCAAGCGGTAATTCACTTTCACATGGCCGATGCCAGCCTCCTCGATATATTTCTTGGTCTTGGCAATGGCTTCCTTTACCTCCAGGCCGTTGAGCTGCAGGCGCTCGTTGGAGGAATTGGCCATGATGCCTTCCTTGGCATCAAAGCTCTCCTCGCTCACGTCGGCACCCTCAATCAGCGGAATGATGGGCAGGTCAAAATGCTTGGCGAAGGCATAGTCGCGGCTATCGTGGGCAGGAACAGCCATGATGGCACCCGTACCGTAACCAGCCAGCACATAATCACTGATGTAAATAGGAATGTTCTTTCCGGTAATGGGATTGACGGCATAGCTGCCAGTAAACACACCACTCACCTTTTTCTCGATCATGCGCTCGCGCTCGGTCTTGTGCTTCACCTCATCGAGATAGGCATCAACGGCGGCCCGCCGGTCAGGCGTCACCACCTCGTCAACATAGATGCTCTCGGGAGCCAAAACCATAAAGGTTACACCGAAGATGGTGTCGGCCCTGGTGGTGAAAATCAACAGACTCTTGTCGCTGTCGGCGATGGGGAAGGTCATCTCGGCACCCTCGCTGTAACCGATCCAGTTGCGCTGGGTCTCCTTGATGGACTCGGTCCACTCGATAGTTTCCAAGTCACGCAACAGGCGGCCGGCATAAGCCGAAACACGCAGACACCACTGACTCATCATCTTCTGCTCAACAGGATAGCCACCGCGCACCGACACGCCCTCGCTCACCTCATCGTTGGCAAGCACGGTACCCAACTTGGGGCACCAGTTCACCATCGTGTTGCCCAAATAGGCAATGCGGTAGTTCATGAGCACATCGTTTTTCTGTACCTGGGTCATGGCATTCCACTCGTCGGCAGTGAACTCATCGGTGCTGTTGGTGTGGGCATTGCAGCCCTCGGTGCCGTGTTTCTCGAAGTGTTCAACCAGCTCCTCAATGGGACGAGCCTTGTCCATCTCGGTGTTGTAGTAGCTCTTGAACATTTTCAGGAAAGCCCACTGTGTCCACTTGTAATATGTGGGGTCACAGGTGCGCACCTCACGGTCCCAGTCATAGCAGAAACCAATCTTGTCCAACTGCTCGCGGTAACGGGCGATATTCTGGTTGGTGGTGATTTCAGGATGTTGGCCTGTTTGGATAGCATATTGCTCGGCAGGCAGACCATAGGCATCATAACCCATGGGATGCAGCACGTTGAAGCCTTTCAGGCGTTTATAACGCGCATAGATGTCGCTGGCGATGTAACCCAGCGGATGACCTACATGCAAACCCGCACCCGAGGGATAGGGGAACATGTCGAGCACATAAAATTTAGGGCGGTTGTTGTCAATCTCACACTTATAGGTGTGATGCTCACGCCAATACTGTTGCCACTTTTTCTCTATTTCTTTATAATTATAATCCATTGTTTTTGGTTCCTAGTTTCTTTTATCTAGTTGTTAGTTTTTCAGAGCAATTGTTTGATGGCGTCTTCGATAACCTGTATGGCAGTGGTGGGTTCATAACGCTCCACAACATTACCCTTACGATCGATGAGGAACTTGGTGAAATTCCACTTGATATCGGGTTTGCTGGCATAGTCAGGATCGGCCTTTGAAAGCATCTCGTCGAGCAAGGCACCAATCTTGTGGTCCTTGTCAAAGCCCTTGAAACCGCACTTAGACTTCAGGAAAGTAAACAGCGGAGACTCGTTATCGCCGTTGACCTCGATTTTCTTGAACTGCGGAAACTCGGTGCCAAAGTTCAGCGTGCAGAACTCGTGAATTTCTTCCTCGGTACCGGGAGCCTGCTCACCAAACTGGTTGCAGGGAAAATCCAAAATTTCCAAACCCTGTTCCCTATAATTCTTATACAGAGCTTCCAGTTCCTCGTATTGCGGGGTGAAACCGCAACGGGTGGCAGTGTTGACAATCAGCAACACTTTTCCCTTATATTCGTTTAACGACACGTCGTTGCCACGACGATCCTTGACAGTGAAATCATAAACGTTCTGTGCCATAATATTGAGTACTTTAAAAGATAATGAATAATTAAAGTGTTCATTTTATTTTACTTGATGATGCCCAGTTCACGCGAGATGTCGAGCATGCGCTGGATGGGTTTCACGGCGCGCTCGGCAATGTCGGGATCCACCTCAATCTCGGGCGCCATAAACTTGAGCGAATTATACAGCTTCTCAAGCGTGATGAGCTTCATGTACTCGCACTCGTTGCAGGCACAAGTGCCATCCTCGGGCGGGGCAGGAATGAACGTCTTCTCGGGGCAACGGCGCTGCATCTCAAACAGGATGCCGCTCTCGGTGCACACGATGAATTCCTGGCTCTCGTTATCGACCGCATAATTCAGCAAGGCCTGGGTCGAACCCACCTTGTCGGCCATGATGCGCACAGGCTTGGGGCACTCGGGATGCACGAGAATCTTGGCATCGGGATGTTCCCGCTTGAGGGCAGCCAGCTTCTCCACGCTGAATTTCTCATGCACATGGCATGCGCCATCCCACAGCAGCATCTCACGTCCTGTAATGCTGTTGATGTAATTGCCCAGGTTGCGGTCAGGACCAAAGATGATTTTCTCATCTTCGGGAAGGCTGCCCACGATTTCCTTGGCATTGGACGAGGTAACCACCACGTCGGTCACAGCCTTAACGGCAGCGCTGGTGTTGACATAGCTGACCACCGTGTGATCGGGATGCTCGTGAACGAATTTTTCAAATTCGTCAGCCGGACAACTGTCGGCCAGCGAGCAACCGGCACTCAGGTCGGGCACGATCACCGTCTTGTCAGGGCACAGGATCTTGGCGGTCTCGCCCATGAAATGGACACCGCACAGGATAATCACCGGCGCGTCGGTCTTAGCCGCCAGCTGTGCCAGAGCCAGGCTATCGCCGATGTAATCAGCCAGCTGTTGGATTTCCTCACGCTGGTAATAATGCGCCATGATGACTGCATTGCGCTCCTTCTTCAAGCGCAGGATTTCTTCTTTCAGGTCGATGCCGGCCTCAATAGGCTCATCGACGTAGCCTTTTTCAACATTCATATTATATATATTATGTTTTTTAAATTTTTAAAAACTTAAATTCAACTACAACAATAATGCCTGTTAATTGTGTTCAAAACTTTTTCAGCGCCAATGGCCGTCAATCATATATCAACATCATTTGTGAGTTATATATACGTTATGAACAATTCTAATTGCTGGCTTATAGCGCTTTCAGTCATTTATTAACAGGGTGTTAACAACCCGCAAAGTTAATAAAATATTGCCGCATTTGTCATCAAAATGTGATGAAAACCATGTTTAAACGCCAATTAAAATTTTGCGTTAACTTTTTTGGAGTGCTCAAGAAAGTTTTTAAGCCGCATTGATTTTAATTTGTCAAGTCTTTTTTATTGATTTTTGTTCAACAGTTTTCAACAATTGTTTACAGGGTTATTGACACACTATTTTACACAGCCTGTTACAAGATTCAAGCAGGTAAAGTGCATCGACTGTAAAAGCCGATGGAGTTCTCTCATTCATATTGCAAAGTTACTCTATTCTCATGTGTTTTGGCTTGAATGAGTGATTAAGTTTTGAACAGGATATCAATAAAATAAGGGGCCTGAAGGTTAATTCCTTCGGTGTCCCTTAATACTAACTTGTTTTACAAATTAATTACTATGACATATCTTTTCCTCAAGGCAGCTTGGTCAATATTCGCAACGCGTGCGGGTAGTGGGGTAGGTGGGATATGTGGGATAGGTTGGGTAGTTATTCTGGTTGATCACCCTTGTATCCTTGTTCAGAATCACCAAGGCACCTATCACGCCTGGAATCCACCCGGCGCACGTGAGCAACAGCACAATCAGCACCGATCCGCATCCCTTGTCCAGCACAGCCAGCGGCGGAAAGATTATTGATAATAAAACTCTGAACAGTGACATAATCCTACTCCTTTCTTACTAACTTGTTTTATTCACTTAATTCATTCACTTTACACCCATTATCCCTGCAAATCCCATGCCAATTTCTCTTTTAATGGATGAAAGGGTAGATAACTATACCATGACTTATAGGTTGGCCAATAGTTTTGAGTCATGAAGGTCACTTGGGGCAACAACTAGTTGATTTTTGTCAATATTCCTTTTGGATAGTTGTTTGTCAAGACCATTCAGGCTATAGTCGCTCACGGGGCGAGGCTCACATAATTCCACTCCCAGCTGTCGCTTGTATATGTCATAGACCAGTTCCGAGCAATACCATTTCCCATTGTTGAACTTGAAAGCGAAGTCGTAGGATTTACCCAAATATTTGGAATACTTGATCTTGATGGGGTCTTGAGAATAGCGTTTTGCTTCTACTCGCTTTCCCACACCTCTTTCCACCCATTGCTGATAGGGTGTGAGGCTGACTTTGGATATGGCTTCGAGGACATACAGGCCGTCGGGTTTCTCGATGATGACGCCGCAATGGCTCCAAGGTGAATTAGTAGCGGCAATGATGAGAGGAGCCTGCTGAGAAGTAGAAGTTTGGAACACTATGTCTCCTTCTTTTAATTCGCTGGTAGCGGGTGTCGATGAACTCTGGATAAACTCGACATGCTTGATTCTTTTGGCATTGTTGCCGCAGCTCCAGATGCCACAAATCAATAACGCGTTGAATAAGAGAATGATCAATTTTTTCATTTTTATCTTTTTTATCCTGTTTATACCTTTATGCCCCTTTTGGGCAAAAGGTAAACGGTAATCGTTGTTTTTTTGATAATAAAAGAGAATTGCCTGCACAGCCAGCATGTTGTGGCTCTACAGGCAATCCCCTTGAAATATGAGATATTTTACTGCTTGAGTTTCTCGAGCAAGGCGGTGGCGCGTTCTATCAAATCCTCGTTCAGGCCGTGCTCTGCAAGTTCTTCCAATTCCTTGACTGCACCTTCTTTATCATCAGCCTTGAGGTAGGCCAGGGCCTTGAACCAGTGAGTGCAATCGTTGAAATTGTCGGTGGTATATTTGATATCTTCCTCATCGTCAGCACCTTTATAACTGTTTTTGGCTGTAGGCCATGCGATATTATCGATTTCCTCAATCACGGCCATCAGTTCCTTGTCGCCCGCTTTAATCTGCTGGCTGATGGCGGCAAACTCTTCGGGCTCGTTGCCGAAGGGGGTGTTGTACTCGTCTGCCAGGCTGGCCAGTGTGGGCTCGGTTGGTGTCTTCTCCACTTGAGGTTTCGCCGGTATGTTTGGAAGCGTTTGTGTCACTTCGGGCAATGGCTTGGGGCTAGATGGATAGTAGGTGTACACGCCAAAAGCCACAACTGCAATGGCAGCGATGCTGGCAGCCCATTTCGTGAGTGTCCAAATCGGTTTCCTGCCCTTTATTCCGGCCGCACGCTTGAACTCTTCGCGGCTCATCTGCCTGATGGCGTCGAGTTGGGGCTGACCTTCACGCTGCATGCCGGTTTGGGCTATGCCCTGGGCAAGCAAGGCGGTGTCAACAAGCCGTTCCTGCAGTTCCTGGTTGTTGTCCACGTCCTGCTCAAAGGCCTTGCGCTCCTCGTCGTCCATCAGGTTGCGCAGGTAGCGGTCGATTAGCTCATCATATTCGATATGTTTTTCTTCTCGTGTCATGAATTTATTCTCTTGATAAAATCTTCCATTACAATTTTCACTTTTTTCATGCAGCTGCTTTTCTTTGATTTGGCAACATCTGCATTCTTGTACCCCATGTCGGCTGCTATCACTTTCATGCTCTTGTGCTCCCAGTAATAAGACCACAGGAGCGTTTTGCATGGGTCTCCCATCTCGATGACAATATCGTGAATCGCATCTTTCTTCAGTTCGACTTCTTCATCATCGTTTTCCCATTTTGTGATGACCTCCTGGACAATAGCCAAATTAATGGGAGCAACGAAATCGTCCTCTTCCTGCTCCTGCATGAGCGTACCGGTAGGAGACTTTGAAATCGTTTTCAACTTTCCCGGTGCGATTTTTTTCAATACGCCGATGACGTAGGTGCTCAGGCTGCTGGTGAGTTTTGTCAACTTTCCGTTTTGCACGCGTTCAAACGTTATCAATAAGGCTTCCTGCGTGAGATCCTCAAGGGACAATCCCGACCAGCCATAGTGCTTGCAGGCGTATTGCAACACAGCCTCACGCACCTCTTCAAGAAATCTGCTATCTGTTGGAAATGGAATCTTTACCATTACGATCAATTATTTGTCAACGACAAATGTAGCACATATTTCTTATAAGATACCCCATGTTTGCAATATTTTCATATAACTCATTCCAGACGGAGCCTTTAGTTGAACAAGTCATTTTTCTTTCTGCTTCTTTATGCCGTTCCAGGACAAAAGGTAAACGGCAAAGATTGTTTTTTGAGCAATGGAAGCAAAACACTATGTAATTCTAGATACTAATAATATACATTTATGGAATAATTAATTATCTTTGCCTTTTGAAGTAATAGGAGGAACAATATGCCCAACAATAGAAAAGCCTTATTGCGATACAAGGTGCTGGACAAGTGCCTCGGTGACAGGCATAACATTTACTACATCGACGACCTCGTGGATGAAGTGAATCACGCGCTGGAGGTTGCGGCTATTCTGCCGGTCTCCAAGCGACAAATATATGCCGATCTTGATTTCATGAAGAGCACTGATGGCTGGGAAGCGCCAATTATCTCTATCCAGGACGGCAAACGCAAGTATCTGAAGTATTCGAGAGACTTTTCTATTATGGAGACTCCTATTACCGAGATGGAGATGGAGCAGTTGGAGACGCTCATCACATCGCTGTCGAGGCTCCAAGGCATACCGATGTATGACTGGGTGGATGACCTGTTGGCTCAGTTGCGGCCGCGCTTTGGCGGTGGTGGCAATGAGGCCGGTCTCATCGGATTTGAGCAGAACCGCGACCTGGCGGGACTACGTTACCTGTCTGACTTAATCAATTACACCATCAGGCACCAGGTTGTGGTGATTGACTATCATCCTTTCGGAAAGGACAAAGTGCAGTGGATAATACACCCCTATTACCTCAAGCAGTACAACAACCGCTGGTTCCTGTTGGGCTATAATCCGTTGTATGATGACTTATCGATTGTGGCATTGGACAGGATTGAAGGTCTCGAGCCCATCGAGAAACCCTTCAAGGAGAACCAGTATATCAACTTTGACAACTACTTCCGCAACATCATCGGCGTCTCGCTGGAAGATGGAAGGACGGTAGAACAAGTCATGTTGAAATTCATGCCTAATCGTCTGCCCTATGTCCTTTCAAAGCCTCTCCATCACTCACAGATGATTGAAAATCGGCGTGAGGGCATCATCTCTATCCGAGTGATTCCTAACAAGGAACTGATTTCTGAGCTTATTTGGTTTGGCAATGATGTGGAAGTGTTGTCTCCAGATAGTCTGCGGGACCAAATCAAGCAAAAAATCGCTCAAATGCATGAAATATATTTTGGTGTGAAGAATGACTTCACAACTGGCTCATAACTTTGCAGCCGAAAACCAAAAACACAAAAGACTATGCGTACAGCAAACAACACCAACAACTACACCGTAGAGGCCCTCGTAGCCAAGTATCGTAACTTCGTAAAGGAGAACACTCCCATGACGACATACTCATGCGAGGGAGAGGATTTTGATGCGCCCCTCTCAGATATTGATGCCAGCTCTGATCAGCAATTGATTGTATCACTTTATAGGTCGGTTGCTAAAGAGAATGCAGATACAGAGGTTTTAGCTGCTATGTCTGATTATTCTGAGCATTTCTATATAAACGCTTTGAGTCGTGCTGAATTCGATTTCTTATGCCAAAATTTTTCTGAAGTGATTGAATATGAGTTCAATCATAGAGCTGAATGGCATGCATGTACTCAGATGCCTCTTACAGATTATTATGAGAAACTCAAATATTTGATTAAAGAAAGGGTCTCATTCAAGAAGAATCAGACGGTTTTTATTCCAGATGCTGGTTTCTGTGACATTGCAATGTACTTTAAAGGTTGTGTTGTTAAAGGCTATACAAGCATTAGAGCGCGCCGTTTCGAAGATATGGACATCGTATGGGCATTGGGACAAATCCGACTCTATGCTGCAGGAATTAAATCAGAAATAGTTCCTTTCATCGATTTGAATGAGGAGATAACTGTTTCTCATCTACAAGACAAGGATCTTGTTGACTTAGTTGTGTGCCTCTCGTCTTTACATAGATATGACACACTATATAATCTGCTCAAGAAGGGTGGCCAGATGTACCTTTTTGCCCAGCGAGATGACTTGGTCGACTACGCTAGGTATAGAGAATTCCGATATAAAAAGATGGGCGAAGAGTTTGATGAGCATGAGGAGAAAAAGGCTTTGACGCGAAAGGAATTCCTCAATAAGCTCATTAAATCCCGTGCCATACATTCATTAGTATCTTATAACGACAAAGATACGGCTCTTGATGTTTCCGTTGACTGTATCCTTCTTCATATTGAAAAGAAGTCGCATTCAAAGGTTGTTGTCGAGAGTATCAATAGAGATGTTGTTTCAGAAGTTAATCCTTCTGTCCTGGATGCCGACTTGCTTTGGCCAGGCTATTATATGGTCAATCGTCCAAAAGATGGAAAGCCTTTGTCTGCTTTGGTTAAAATGTTCAACACAGAAGATGAGGTTGTTGAACAATACTGGGCTCGTGAAGACAAGGGCATTAAATTGTCGGGGGATTTACGTGTGCTAACTCCAAGAAATTTTGGAGACAAGTATGCTGATACTTGTATGGACGAAAAGGATTTGACGAAACTTTCAGACCCAATGTTTGAAGGTTGGGAGCCACACATGTTAAGCATTCACCACCCAGGTGTGTGTGTGCTTGGCAATACCGAGAAATGGCTTGTGGGGTATGTCAAAGATGATCCAACAAACAAGTTCGTTTGTATTGATATTGTGCCATACCTTTTACCGAAACGCAATATTGATGTACGATACATTGCAGCATTACTGTTGTTTCCAGAGGTGAAAGAGCAGATTCTCACGATTTGTGATGGTTCCATAACGGCAAAAACCATGTCATTGATTCTTGACAGAATCATTGTGCCCAAGCATACGCCTAAGGAACGTATTCAGTTCCTTGCTGATGCAAATTACGAAGCGTTGCTTTCTACTCAGCAAGAAATGAAGAAGAATCATGAGGATTACAAGAAGGCGGTCAGGATGCGTAAGCATGCCCTAACTCAGTCTTTATCCTCTATCAAGTCTCAATTCCGCTCACTGAATGCATTTCGTCTTCGCAATGGTGGAAAATTGGCTGATGATGATCAGATATCACGTATTACCAAGAGAACAGTAAGTGAGGCTTTTGAATATCTGTCTTCAAAAATAGAAGATATGATGCCTATCATGGAACATATAGCAGACGTGGAGTACTCATTCGAAACTCCTGAATGGATTGATCCTGAACAGTTCATGGAGGATTTTATTGAAAAGAATGGAAGAGGATGGTTGAGTTTTACGCCTGTTATAACGTGGGAAAAAGGGCATAACAGACATAAGAGTACAATTATTGATCCACTGACTAAAGAAGTGGCTGTAAAAAAAGGTGATGTCATGTATAGCCTCTGGTTCCCTAAAGATGCATTAGTTCGTGTGTTGAACAATATCATATCAAACGCAAAAAGTCATGCATTTATTGATGAGTCTCGTAAGGACTATCAATTGCGCTTCTCTTGGCACACCGAGGGTATTACTATTAAACTGGAAATAGAGAATAATGGCGCACCAATTCCTGCCGATCGAGATACTGCATCTTTGCTTGAATATGGAGTTTCAAGTGCTTTGCATCAAGATGGCCATAATGGAATTGGGTGTAATGAAATTAATGACATCATGCAACGATATGATGGCAACGTTGAAATCGTTTCTACTCCCCAAAACGAATTCACGGTAAAGTATGTATTATCGTTCAAATCAAATATCTTATACTCGCTATAAAATGAGAAACTACGATTTAAAACAAGTACTTTGGGTTGAAGATGACACTTCAATCATACCTCAATTCATTGAGGACGCTGAGAATTCCGGTCTTGAATTAGTTCCAAATTGTTGCTGGGACGATGCCAAAGAAGCATTGGAGAATGACTATGACCGATGGTCGGCAATCATACTTGATGCCAAGTGCAAGCACCACCGTTATAGTGCTGATAGTGCGGTCGTGTTTCTTCGGGAAGCGCTCAAGGATATCTCCGTGCTTGCTGCGACAAAAGGTCGCACTATCCCCTGGTATGTGTTGACCGGTGGTGATACAAGCGAGGTGTCTGACAGCATCAATGATGAACGCATGAAGTGGGACAAAGACTGGACCGATTCGACGAATAAGAAGTATTATTCCAAGAATACAGATACCGAAATGCTCTATAATCGAATCAAGTATCATGCGCAGGAGTCTCCTCGCCTTCAAATACAGAAGATGTACCGCAATGTCTTCAATGCCATTGAGGAATGCAAGATTGATGATGAGGCATATAATGCGCTTGAGGATCTGCTTGTCCCGATCCACTTCCCTGGAGAAATTGAAGCCTGTGACTATAATGATAAATTCCAAAAGGCAAGAGATATTTTGGAATATATCTTCCGTTCAATGTCTGCCTATGGAATTCTCCCTGATTGGGGCAAACAAGTAAATCTCACTGCGTCCAGCCTCCTCCTTGACAATATGGATTTTAAGAACAAAGATGACTCACCAATTGTGAAGAGTAGAGCGCGCATTCTTCCCAAGGAATTATCACGTATTATGAAAGTGATGGTGAATATCATTCCACCATTCTGCCATTCAGATAGTGGCATCGAAGACAATGTTCGCAAAAAAGAGTACATGACCTCGGTAGAGAATTCTACTTTCTTGCTCAAGAGTTTCACGCTTCAATTCTGTGACTTAATTCTATGGTACCGCAACTATCTGCGAGAACATCCAGATAAGGAGGAGAATGCTAAAAACTGGGAAATCATTGACGAAAAGCAACTAAGGCGAAAATAATTATTGGTAAGGAATCGGCAATGTGGTGCCAGCATTGCCGATTCCTTAGATTATTTGTACATTTGCAAACTTAACAACAGGTAATATGGCAGAGAATCAGAATATAGAGTATAAGGAGTCGTGGCGTGACGAGTATCTGAAATGGATCTGCGGCTTTGCCAATGCGCAAGGCGGCAAGCTCTATATCGGTATTAATGACGACAAGGAGGTTGTTGGCATAGACAATTCCCATCGTCTATTGGAAGATATCCCCAACAAGATCGTCACCACTCTGGGCATTGTCTGTGATGTGAACCTGCTCCAAAAGGAAGGAAAAGAATATATTGAAATCACGGTAGAACCAAGCAACGTGCCTATTGCTTATAAAGGCGAGTATCACTACCGAAGCGGTGCAACCAAGCAGCAATTGAAAGGAACAGCCCTACAACAGTTCATTTTAAAGAAAATGGGCAAGACGTGGGACGATATTCCTCACCCAAGTGCTACGATTGATTGCATCGATGAACAGGCCATCGAGTATTTTGTTAACGAGGCCATTGATGCAGAACGCTTGTCTCCTTCTGCAAAAAGGGATTCTGTCGAGAAGGTTCTTGAGAATCTCGAACTTATCGATGATGATGGGCACTTGAAGAATGCTGCAATTCTATTGTTTGGTAAACGGCCACAGCATTATTTCACTGGAGTTGAATTCAAGATCGGTCGGTTTGTCAGCGACAACACAGACCTGGTAATCCAAGATGTTGTCACAGGCAATATCATCCAAATGGCTGATGAGGTCATCCGAGTCCTGCGCTCGAAGTATCTGATTTCTCCCATTCACTATGAGGGCATGGTGAGGAAAGAACCCTTAGAAATCCCTGATGCAGTATTACGTGAGGCCATATACAATGCCATAGTCCATAAAGATTACATGGGGCCTGCAATTCAAATGAAAGTGTGGAATGACCGCATTGAATTGTGGAATGATGGGCCGCTTCTCGAGGGATATACCATAGAGACCCTACTTGGAGATCATTCATCGAAGCAGAGAAACAAGAATATTGCAAATGCGTTCTATATGGCGGGGTTTATCGAGACCTGGGGCCGTGGAATAGATAAGATTCGCAATGGTCTGAAAGATGTCCATTTGCCCGAGCCAAGTTTTAAGGAGCACTGCGGAGGCCTGCTTGTTACAATTCCGAGGAGTCGAGTATTTAGTGATTTAATAAAAGGTGACTCTCAAAATGACCCCCAAAAATTGACCAAAAGGCAGATGGCTTTATTGAAGATAGTTAAGGATGACATCTACATTACGCGTAAAGCACTCTCAAAGAAGCTAAAAGTCTCTTTACCAACAATTAAAAGAGAAATTGCAAGTTTAAGGAAGCAAGGAGTCATTGTTTATGCTGGCTCAGGGAAGAATGGTCATTGGGAGGTTCTGATATCTATCAGATAGTTCCCAATATGAGCCCCAATATGAGCCCCAATATGAGCCCCAATATGAGCCCCAATATGAGCCCCAATATGAGCCCCAGTATGAGCCCCAGTATGAGCCCCAGTATGAGCCTCAGTATGAGCCTCAGTATGAGCCTCAGTATGAGCCTCAGCATGAGCCTCAAAATGGCCCCCAGTATGACCCTCAAAATGACCCCCTAAATGGAGGTTATATAAAACTTTTTACATCAAAACAACATAATGTTTTGTTGTGAAGTATCACTTCATAACAAGGCTCTACCTTTGCTCGCGAAACCAAAACGAGATAGCAATGGTAGAGAACAACTACATCCAGGATCCCCTCAATGAGGATCAGAAGAAGGCTTTCGAGCTTGTAAAGGACACCAATGCCAGCCTGTTCATCACAGGTAAAGCAGGCACTGGAAAAACGACCTTTATCAAGCGTATCCAGCAAGAGATCAAGAAGAATTTCTTGGTTGTTGCGCCCACAGGCATTGCTGCGCTCAAAGTCGAGGGTCAGACCATCCATTCTGTTTTCCGTTTCCCGTTCGGCTTGATTACTCCCGAGACCAGATTGTGGGGTGATTTCAAGGACAAGCCCCAACTGTACCAGAAGTCTATTGCCCTTCTGGCGCTCGTTGACACCATCATTGTGGATGAGGTGTCGATGGTGCGGTGTGATCTTGTGGATGCAATGGACCGCATTCTTCGCCGTGTGATGAGCACCAATCAGCCATTCGGTGGTAAACAGGTCATCTTTGTAGGCGACCTCTGCCAGTTGCCTCCGGTTGCTCGCCAAGACGACATGGAGATCTTGTCGCGCTACTATGGCGGAGGCACTCCGTTCTTTTATAAGGCCCATGTGCTCAAGCGCGTGAATCTGCCCAAGATAGAGTTCACGAAGGTCTATCGCCAAACGGATGGTGAGTTTATCGAACTGCTCAACAAGATGCGCACAGGAGAAACGTCTATGGACGATTTGGAGTTATTGAATCAGCAAATCGGTTTAGCTGATGACACTGACGACTTCTTCATCACGTTGGCCACAAGGAATGATGTCGCCAATGCTATCAACAAGAGTAAACTCGACGAGCTTGATGGCGAAGAACAGTACTATGACGGTACCGTGACCGGCAATTTCAAGATCGATGATTGCCCTGCGCCGATGACTTTGAACCTCAAAGTTGGTGCCCAGGTCATCATCTGCCGCAACAAGTGTGTCAATGGTTGCGTCAATGGCACAATCGCCAAGGTTGTTGCCTTAGAAGACGACCGTATCAAGATTGCCTTGGAGGACGGTAGAGAGGAATGGGTTGAACCAGCTACTTGGACGAACTATGAGAGAGTCGCCAATGATAAGACCGGCGAGCTTGAGAACCGAGAAGTTGGCAGTTTCATCCAGTTCCCTTTGAAACTGGCTTGGGCGATTACTATCCATAAGTCACAAGGCATGACTTTTGACCGCATGCACTTCGACCTGTCGGGCGGTGTGTTTGCGTCCGGTCAGACCTATGTGGCTATCAGCCGCATGCGTTCTCTGGACGGCTTGACGCTCAGTCGTGAGGTCCGTCCGAGTGACATTAGGACTAATGCTGAAGTGACCGAGTTCTACAGGTCGTTGAACGACTATGCGTTGATCAACGATGAGTTGGAGATTGGTGCAGCCATCAAGCAGTTCCTTGATGCCAAGGACTTCGATGGTGCAGCTCGTAAGTGCATGGAGGTTGCTCTCGCCAAGGCGCATCGGGGCGACTACCGTGGCGCTGTCTTGATGGCCAAGAGGATGTATGATGTCATGCTGGATGACGATTGTCTGCTTGGCATGACCAGTGAGGAACCGTTGCTGGATCTGGAGACAACTACGGGCCATTTCCTGAATGCCGTCTTCTGTTTGTACGGCAACAGGTTTGAGCAAGCCGTTGACTTTGCCGACAACGTGTTGTCGCGCAGGCTGTGCCCTGAAGTCTTGTTTGTCAAAGCTCGCGCCCTGTATGCCCTTGGACGTTGTGACGAGGCATACGATGTCAATTTCCAGATTGGGTTTGCATCGAGCAAGACCAGTGATAGCAAAATCATTGATCAGAAGCAGTATCTCTTCGAGGCCAAGCTAAACGAGAAGCTGGGCAACTCCAATGTGGACATCTGCAAGAAGCTAATCAAGATTTGCCCAGCCTGTCTTGATGCTTATGCAATCATGCGTCGTGAGGCAATGAAAGACGGTAAAGTGATTGAGGATGCAGGGCGCCTCTACAAGGCGTTCAACGACTCCACAATCAGCGATGAGGACTTTATCCAGAAGCTGACCAAAGCTGACAACCGCGATCTTATCAAGCTGAGGAGAAAAGTGGCCCAGTTGTGGAAGAAGTCATCCGTTAATTGAAAAATAGGAGACTGTAAATAAATGAATCTAAATGTTAACTGATACAATAAAACTAATGTTTTTAGTTTTATTAACTAAAATATTTTGTTTTATAACTAATATGTTTAGTTAATTTGCGTCGTGAAACTCAAAAACAGGCGCAAATTATGAAACAGTTGACACAGAAAGAAGAGGAAATCATGGAGCGGATGTGGGATCATGGCCCCATGCTGGTGCGTGAACTGCAGGCTTGCTATGACGAGCCCCGCCCCCATGTGAATACCCTCGCTACATTGATGAAGATACTGGAGGAGAAAGGTTTCCTGGGCCACAAGGCCATCACTGCCCGCTGCTTCCAGTATTTTGCCCGCATCAGCCGCGAGGATTACCGCGGCGGCTCGTTGGAGGGCGTTGTGAACAAGTTCTTTGGCAAATCCTACCTGAGTGCTGTCTCGGCCCTGGTCAAGAGTGAAAAGGTCAGCATCGAGGACCTGAAGGAACTCATCCGTGAAGTGGAAGAAAGCAACCAACAATAAAATCTTTGTCGCTATGTTACTCATTTATCAAATAAAGGTTGGCCTGTGCCTCATCGCGTTCTACCTGCTGTGGAAGCTGCTGCTCAGCCGCGAGACGTTCCACCGCTTCAACCGCGTGGCGCTACTGGCGGTCATGGTGCTTGCACTGGTGCTGCCGTGGATACGGCTCTCGCTGGATGCCACCGTTCAGGTTGCCAAACCGATGGTGGTGCTCGAGGACTTGCTTGTAACTCCCGATGGTGCTGCTGCCACCCAGCAGGCATCATCGTCGTGGGGTGTGATGGATATCGCCGCGGTAGCCTATTTCATTGGGGTGGCGATGGTATTAGCATGGCTCCTGCATAGCCAGTGGAGCCTGCACCGCCTGTTAAAACAGGGTCGCCGCGAGTCGCTGCCTGGCGGCATCACATTGCATGTTGTTCCCGGTGACCAGTCGCCGTTCAGCTACTTCAAGCACATCGTGATCAGTGAGCAGGACTATCGTGACAATCCGCACGAGATTCTTACCCACGAGCAGGCCCACATCGGGCTGCGGCATTCCTGGGATGTGCTGTTCATGAGTGTGGTGACGTTGTTCCAGTGGTGGAATCCTGCCGCATGGCTCTTGGGCCGTGAGTTGCGTCAAGTGCATGAGTATGAGGCCGATGAGTCCGTCCTTAACCAAGGCATTAATGCCAAGCAGTACCAGTTGCTGCTGATTAGAAAGTCCGTCGGGGACAAGCTATTCTCGATGGCGAATAACTTCAATTATCAATCTCTTAAAAAAAGAATCCGTATGATGTCGATGAACAAAAGCAGCCGATGGAACAGATTGCGTGCGCTAGCTGCGGTGCCCGTGATAGCATTGGCGCTGTTGGCCTTTGCCAACAACAAGAGTGTAGCAGCAGTAGTGACGGCAGATGTTCAGCAGGACCGCGTTACCCAGTCGGCAGAGGAGACGCCCGAGCTCGTCTTAGTGGGCATGCGTCCCGACAATACTGCCGAGGTTGAGGCCGCTCCCCAGGCTGATGATGTGAAAGCCAAGGTGCAGACTCCCCAAGAGACGGAACCCCAGTCCAAAAAGGTGTATAATTCTGTGGAGCAGATGCCCGAGTTCCCTGGTGGCGTAGCCGCAATGATGAGATATCTGCAGGAAAACATCAAATATCCCCCTGAGGCCGCAAAGAACGATATTGAAGGCCGTGTCGTTGTTCAGTTTATTATTGACAAGACCGGTGAGGTGGAAGATGTCAAGGTCGTTCGCCCGGTCAGTGAGGAACTTGACGCCGAGGCTGTTCGTGTGGTCAAATCTTTTCCCAAGTTTGAGCCTGGCCGCCAGGACGGTGAAGCCGTAGCAGTGTGGTACACCCTGCCCATCAGCTTCAAGCTCCAGAGTAAGCCTCAGCCACAAGAAGGCGAGAAACCGCAAATCCCGTAAAGGAATCAGTTATTAAAGTTAACTCAGGCGACTCGACAACTCTAAAAAAGTTGTTCCAGTTGCCTGAGCTTGTTTTATTATCCTCTGTTATTATACCATGAGTTTGTAGGGCCTCGCCTTGGCGTGGCCAGTACCTTGAGCGTTTTTTTCTGTTGCGGCCACGCCAAGGCGAGGCCCTACTTTTCCTCACGCATGCACAGAGAAAAAAGAGAAAAAGAAAAATCCCTGGAACTGCGGGGCAGACCAGGGATACAGAAGAAAAATATATATCGTCGCGGGGATTACGCCCCACGTAAGGAAAAAGCGTCTCTAACCTTTAAACTCTAAACTCTACACTCTAAACTTCTATTATTGCCAGAATACTGGCAATAATAGAATTACGTATCGATGGTGGCGTAGGTGGCGTTCTCCTCGATGAACTTGCGGCGGGGATCCACATCCTCACCCATGAGCATGGAGAAGATGCGGTCGGCCTCGGCGGCGTCGCTGATGTTGACGCGCTTGAGCAGGCGGTTGTTGGGATCCATGGTGGTTTCCCACAACTGCTCGGGATTCATCTCACCCAGACCTTTGAATCGCTGAACGGTCACGCCGTCCTCGTTACCGCCGGCATACTCGTCGATGAACTTGCGCAGCTGCGTCTCGTCCCAGCAGTACTCCTCGCGCTGGCCCTTCTTGGTGCGGGCACGGTAGAGGGGCGGGGTGGCGATGTAGAGGTAGCCGTTCTCGATGATGGGTCGCATGCGGCGGAAGAAGAAGGTCATCAGCAGGGTGTCGATGTGCGCGCCATCGACGTCGGCATCGGTCATGATGATGATGCGGTGGTAGCGCAGCTTGCTTAGGTTGGCCTCCTTGGGGTCTTCGTCGGTGCCGATGGTCACACCCAGGGCACGGAAGATGGTGACAATCGAGTCGCTCTCAAACACCTTGTGGTCCATCGCCTTCTCGACGTTGAGGATTTTACCGCGCAGGGGCAGGATGGCCTGAAACTTGCGGTCGCGGCCCTGCTTGGCGCTGCCACCTGCCGAGTCACCCTCGACGAGGAAGAGCTCGCTCTCGGCGGGATCCTTAGACGAGCAGTCGGCCAGTTTGCCGGGCAGGCCACCGCCGGCGAGCGGCGACTTGCGCTGCACCTTGAGGCGGGCGTTCTGTGCGGCATGGCGTGCCTGAGCAGCCAGGATGACCTTCTCGATAACGGTCTTGGCCTGGTTGGGATGCTCCTCGAGATAGGTGTTCAGGGCATCACGCACCGAGGTCTCGACGGCGCCGATGACTTCGGTGTTACCGAGCTTGGTCTTGGTCTGACCCTCGAACTGGGGCTCCAGCACCTTGACCGAGATGATAGCGGTGAGACCCTCGCGGAAGTCCTCGGGCTTGATTTCGACCTTGGCCTTCTCGAGCATCTTGTTGTCCTCGGCATACTTCTTGAGGGTTGAGCCCAGGCCGCGGCGGAAACCCGTCAGGTGGGTACCACCCTCGATGGTGTTGATGTTGTTGACAAACGAGTAGATGTTCTCGTTGAACGAGGTGTTATAGGTCATGGCGACCTCAACGGGGATGTCGCCCTTCTTGCTCTTGATGTGGATAACGTCCTGGATGAGAGCCTCCTTGTTGCCGTCGATGTAACGCACGAACTCGTCAAGACCGGTCTCGCTGTAGTAGGTCTCGCTGTGGCAGTTGCCGTTCTCGTCCTTGGTGCGCAGGTCGGTAATCGACAGTGTGACACCGGCATTCAGGTAAGCCAGGTCACGCAGGCGCTTCGACAGGATGTCAAACTCATATACCGTGGTCGAGAAAATGTTGCCATCGGGGTGGAAGATGATGGTCGTGCCATGCTCCTCTTCCTTGCAGTCACCGATGATCTTGACCTCGCTGGTCGGCTTGCCCAGGCTGTATTCCTGCATATAGACCTTGCCGCCACGGCGCACCTCGGCACGCAGGTAGTCGCTCAAGGCGTTCACGCAGCTCACACCCACGCCGTGCAGACCGCCGGAAACCTTGTACGAACCCTTGTCGAACTTACCGCCGGCATGCAGCACGGTCATGACGACCTCGAGGGCCGACTTGTGCAGCTTCTCGTGCTCGTCAACGGGGATACCGCGGCCGTTGTCGCGAACGGTGATGCTGTTATCCTCGCCGATGTACACGTCTATGCGGTTGCAAAAACCTGCCAGAGCCTCGTCGATGGAGTTGTCCACGACCTCGCTCACCAGGTGGTGCAGACCCTTGATGTGGGTGTCACCGATGTACATCGCCGGGCGCTTGCGGACGGCC
Organism: uncultured Muribaculaceae bacterium; assembly: GCA_905233915.1. GTDB lineage: Bacteria > Bacteroidota > Bacteroidia > Bacteroidales > Muribaculaceae > Sodaliphilus. The sequence continues at coordinate 61,926 of CAJOFM010000012.1, forward strand.
TCAAGACCCTCGAGCACCTGGATGTTAGACGCTGAATAATTCTTCTCTTCTTGTTCTTCGATATATTTTTCTTCTTCTGACATAAAAATGAAGTTTATTTCACATTTATACCCTCCAAAATAGGGGGTGTCTAAAAACGTACAAAATTACAAAAAATCACCCATTTACCAAAAGATTAAAACCTTAAAAAACTATAATTTCAATCCAGTTTTCCCTTTAGGGAAAGCAATAGGTAAAACCCGTTTTTCTCATGACAGATTCAATAGTAGCTATCATCGATTTTTGTCTAAAATTGGGGTAAAAGATATAGATTTGGACAAAAACTTAACGATTTTCGTCCAAAAGTGGGTGTTTTGACATAGATTTGGACAAAAATTGAATTTGCGCTCCTCATGACTAGGTTCATGGTGATTGCGTGTTTTTTACTATCTTTGCAACCATGAATTTACCAGAGGCGTTTATAGAGCAGTTGCAGAGCCTGCTGCCCGATGAGTGGGAGGCACTGGCCAAGGCTATCACGACCACCGAACCCAGTGTCGCTGTGCGTGTAAACGACATGCGTGGGGTAGGGGTACCCTCGGGTACCCGCCGTGTGCCCTGGTGCGGGCAGGGTTTCTATCTTGCCGACCGCCCGGCCTTCACCTTCGACCCCGACTGGCATGCGGGTCGCTACTATGTGCAGGACGCCTCGTCGATGTTCATTGCTCATGTCATCAGGAACCTCGTGCAGGAACCGGTACGTTACCTTGACCTGTGTGCCGCACCTGGCGGCAAGACCACGGCTGCGATTCAGGCTTTGCCCTCACAGTCGCTGGTGGTGGCCAACGAAATCGTGCCGCCGCGGGCCCGTGTGCTGGCCGATAACGTCATCCGCTGGGGCCATCCCTGTTGCGTGGCGACCAGCAACGCTCCGGCCCAAATCGGCAAACTGACCCGTTTCTTTGACGTTATTGCGGCCGACGTGCCGTGCAGCGGCGAGGGGATGATGCGCAAGGACGATGAGGCCGTGTCACAATGGACGCCCGCCCTGGTCGAGCAGTGTGCCCAGCGTCAGCGTGAGATCCTCAGCGACGTGTGGGATGCCCTGCGCCCCGGTGGACTGCTCATCTACAGCACTTGCACCTACAACCGCCAGGAAAACGAGGAAATCGCCGATTTCATTGTCAACGAACTGGGAGCAACATCGCTGGAGGTGCCCGTCGAGGCCGAATGGAACATCCATCCTGCCATCGGCAGCGATTACCATTGCTACCGCTTCATGCCACACCGTGTGGACGGCGAGGGCCTATTTATGGCCGCATTCCGCAAGCATGGCGATGCCCCGCGTGAACTCCCACGCATCAATGAGAAAAAGGAGAAAAAAGAGAAGAAAAACGATGCCGTCGGCACCGATTGGCTCGACAAGCCCGATAACTACGTTGCTGACCAGCAAGGTGACCTCAGCATCGCCGTGCCCGCCGATATCCGTCGAGAAGTAACGGTCCTGCGCGCTTCGCTGACCGTGCTTCATGCCGGTGTGGAACTGGCAACCGTGATGGGCCGCAAGACGGTACCGCACCACGCCCTGGCGATGTCGATGGTCCGCTCAGGAGATGCATTCCCCGTCTGTGAGGTGGATTACCCGACGGCCCTGCGCTACCTGCGTGGCGAGAGCATCATCGTGGACGGTCCTCGCAGCTACGTCCTCGTCGCCCACCAGGGTGCCGTCCTGGGCTTTGCCAACAACCTGGGTAACCGCGCCAACAACCTCTACCCCAAGTCCCAACGCATCCTCAGCACCCACCTCCCCGACACCCAGCCCGCAATCATCACGGAGTGAAAAGGTCATCCATTGTGACCGTGGCATAGATACTGCCTGAATACTTGTTCTGTTTCAGACCATAGGTCGTGACGAGAATCGTGTGGATGGCATCTTTGGTCTTAGTAAAATGAACAAAAGTGCCCTGTCGTTCTCTTAGGATTTGTTCATATTCCCCAGTAATAGCGTATGAATCTTGGCTATACTTCATTTCGCACATATCAATAATGTGGTCTCCACGGCACAACAAAAGGTCGATTTGAACACCTGGCCACTCAGTGCCGTCATTATCAACTTGCTTGGGCGATGACCAGGCACAAGCATTAGTTAACACACCCTTAATGCTTAACTTTGCTCTAATCTGGTCAATGTGGTTCAAACATACTTGCTCAAAAGCATATCCTGCCCAGGAATTTTTGACACTTTCCTTAATATTGGACCAGAAGTATTCGTCTTGTCCTGAGTGATGGGCGATGAACTTGAGATGGTAGAGTGAAAATGGATCTGTCAATTGGTAAATGGCTCCTCGCTCCTTCTTGCCATAGGAGTAATACTTGCGAAGGAAATCACATTTTATCAAGTTGTTGATGACTTCACTCAATTTTCCGCTATTGTAATTGCCTAAACTGTCTTTAATTTCTTTGAGGGTCAATCCTTTGTTTTTCTTGGCAACAACTTCTACCACGCGATGATAGATAATTGATGACTTGAATAACGAGCGGAACAAAAAATCATACTCGGTGCGTAAAGGAGCACCCTTGCGATAAAACAGGTTGTCGATATTTTTGTTAAATGGCAAAGTTTTTTCCAGCATATCAAGGTAATAGGGAATACCTCCCATTATCATATATAATTCAAGAATTTGATATCTATTCCAAACAATACCTTTACGTTGTATCAGGAATTGTTCAACCTCATGGAGATTGAAAGGAGCTACATAAATTGAACGAAATACCCTTCCATAAAGTCCACCGGGATCACCTATTATCTTATCAAGCATCCATGATGTAGCCGAACCACAGATAATCAACGTCAGTCCATTTCGGGTTGAGGCCCAGCTATTCCAAAAATAGCCGAATGCCGTGATGAATTTGGATTTTGGGGTATCCATCCAGGGTAACTCATCAAGGAATACGACAATACGTTCCTTTTTGATACTTGAGAGATAGTCCCATAACTGGCGGAACGCTTCAAACCAATCTTTTGGCATCGGCCAGTTTTTACCACTGTATTTGCGCAAAGCATCACAGAATAGCGTTAACTGAGCTTTCATTGGAGCTTCAAAACTGCCTGTGAAAAAGAAATCAAACTTTTCATTAAAAAAATGTTTTACAAGATAAGTCTTACCCACCCGGCGCCTGCCATAGATTGCTACTAGTCGAGCTTCCTTTTCTTCACATATTTTTTGTAAAATGTGTTGCTCGTATTCTCTGCCAATGATTATGTCCTTTGTCATAATTTGTTATCCATTGATTTACTGGCGCAAAGGTAAAGATATAATTTGGATTTTACAATTATTTTGGTGCTTTAACCCAATTTTTTTTATAGTTAAGGCACTAAAATAAATTATTTAGGTACCCTAACATAGTTATTCTTATAGTTAAGGCACTAAAATAATTCTGGAATGAGGGGTTAGAAATCAATTTGTAACCAAAGGGTAACTCTCTAACAGCTATAATAAGAAGCGCCCTCCCTTATGGGATGAGCGCTCCTATCACTTTATGAATCGGCTATTTATAGATTTAAGTAGCTCTTTAAGGCCTCGACGTATTCCTCGAAAGCTTTGCGGCCTTGCTCGGTAACCTGGCATGTGGTGCGCGTCTTCTTGCCGACGAACCCCTTGGTGACGGTAATGTAACCGGCTGCCGAGAGTTTGTCGAGCTGTACGCTCAGGTTGCCTGCCGTGGACTCGGTCTGCTCCTTGAGGTAGACAAAGTCGGCCTCGTCCACGTTCATCAGGATGGACATCACCGCTAGCCGCAGCTGGGAGTGAAGGATGGGATCCAGCTCTTTCATCGCTGCAGTCGGGCTTTACGGTTGATAATGTGTCCTGGGATAATCATCATGCAGATGAAGGCAACCATGAACAACGGCAGGAACCAGTTGATGAGCAGACGCACATTGCAAACGATGCAGCAAAACGTGAATAGTCCAACGCACAAACCGATGCTACCGCCCGCAATGAGAGATTTTTCTTTCACGATGATGCCCTGGGCTATTTCGGCCATCGGGACGATAATGAGTGGGATGGTAAACATCATCGCCCAGGGGTTAAGGCCCTTGAGGGCAAATCCGACGCAGAACAGCGTCGCAACTACCGACGCCAAGCCTACGGTGGTCCAAATTTGTGACGTGATTTTGTCGGAGTAACTCTTGACACCGTTCTTAAGGTCGCTCTTCTTCCTCAAGATAGGGCTGGCAATACCGCCAACGATTCCTATGGCAAACCACAGCAAGTTCCATGCTGGGTTGTGCGTCGTGATAAGCATAATCCATACCAGTGCGGTCACAATCATCGTGAGATAACCCCACATGAGCAAAATATTGCCGTCGCCGATGTAGCGCTGGCGGGTGCGAGTAATCATCGCGGTAATCAGTTCGAGGCTCTCGCGCTCGGTCATTTTCTTCTCTTCCATAACTTGAATTGTTTTTGAATTTGGCTATAAAGCGGTTTAAAAAATAAACTAAAACTCTCCGAAAAAAGAACAGCACTCGCGATTACCGTTCTTGTTTCACGCTGCAAATATAAAGCGGTTTATAATATAAACCAAATTTTAACCTTTATTAACATAATGACACTAACTTGGCTGATTATCCAACCAAGCGAATCACACCTTTATATGTAGGGCCTCGCCTTGGCGTGGCCGCTATGAGGCGGTAAAATTTCTAACGCGAATTACGCGAATTGACACTGATTTTTCGCGATAATCGGCGCAATCAGCGTTTTCTTTTAAGAGACAAACGGCCACGCCGAGGCGAGGCCCTACAAAAGTAAGTGGCCAGAGCATCCACTCTAGCCACTAAACTCTAATCTCTCAACTCTAAACTTCAAGCGGCAAGGCCGCTTGAATAAATCACCCTACCTGGCAGCCAGGCTTGACGGGGCCAGTCGGGCCGATGACCACGAGGCGACCGCCGGCATCCTCAGCACTCAGGATCATGCCCTGGCTCTCGATGCCCTTGAGTTTGCGGGGCGGGAAGTTGGCGATGAAGCACACCTGCTTGCCCACCAGTTCCTCGGGTTCATACCACTTGGCGATGCCGCTGATGATGGTGCGTCCAGCCATGCCGTCGTCGATGGTGAACTTCAGCAGCTTGTCGGCCTTCTTCACCTTCTCACAGGTGAGGACGGTGCCCACGCGGATGTCCAACTTGGCAAAGTCGTCGATGGTGCAAGACGTGGTGACGGGCTTGGGCTTGAAGTTGTTGATGATGTTCTCCTGCTTGATGCGCTCCAGGCGCTCGATCTGAGCGTCGATGACAGGGTCCTCAATCTTCTCGAACAGCAGTTCGGGCTGCTCCAGTTGGCGGCCTACGGGCAGGATGTCGATATCACCCAATCGGCTCCAGTCGGTGCCTTCCATACCGATCATCTTGCGCAGTTTCTCGCAACTGAAGGGCAGGAACGGCTCAAAGGCGATGGCCAGATTGGCGGTGATCTGCAGGGCCAGGTTCATGATGGTCTGCACGCGGGCCATGTCGGTCTTGGCCAGTTTCCAGGGCTCGGTGTCGGCCAGATACTTGTTGCCGCAGCGGGCCAGGTCCATAGCGTCCTTCAAGGCCTCACGGAAGTGGAAGTGCTCGATGTGGTCGCTCAGGACGGCCTTCACGTTCTTGAACTCCTCGATAGCAGCGCGGTCCACGTCGGTCAATTCGCCGGCTTCGGGCACGATGCCGCCGCAGAACTTATGGGTCAGCACCAGAGCGCGGTTCACGAAGTTGCCCAAGATAGCCACCAGTTCGTTGTTGTTGCGAGCCTGGAAGTCCTTCCAGGTGAAGTCGTTGTCCTTGGTCTCGGGAGCATTGGCGGTGAGCACATAACGCAGCACGTCCTGCTTGCCGGGGAAGTCCTTGAGGTACTCATGCAACCATACCGCCCAGTTGCGGCTGGTCGAAATCTTGTCGCCCTCGAGGTTCAGGAACTCGTTGGCGGGAACATTATCGGGCATCACATAGTCGCCGTGGGCCTTCATCATCGTCGGGAAGATGATGCAGTGGAACACGATGTTGTCCTTGCCGATGAAGTGGATGAGGCGGGTATCCTCTTGCTGCCACCATTGCTGCCACGTGCCCCAACGCTCGGGCTGGGCATCACACAGTTCTTTGGTGTTGCTGACATAGCCGATGGGCGCGTCAAACCACACGTACAGCACCTTGCCCTCGGCACCCTCGACGGGTACGGGAATACCCCAGTCCAGATCGCGAGTCATGGCACGGGGCTGCAAGCCGTTGTCAAGCCACGACTTGCACTGGCCATAGACGTTGCTGCGCCACTCCTTGTGGCCCTCGAGAATCCACTCCTTGAGCCAGCCCTCATACTCGTTGAGAGGCAGGAACCAGTTGGTGGTGTCCTTGAGCACGAGCGGATGGTCGCTGTCCTTGGCGTGCGGGTTAATCAATTCGGTGGGATCCAAATCGCGGCCGCAGCCGTCCTCGCACTGGTTACCCTTGGCGGCGGGGTGGTGGCAATAGGGGCATTCGCCCTCCACGTCACGGTCGGTAAGGAACTTGCCGTCCTGCTCGTCATAGAACTGCTTGGTCACCTTCTCGATGAGTTTACCCTCGTCATAGAGTTTGCGGAAGAATTCTGCGGCAAACTGGTGATGGGTCTTGCTGGTCGTGCGGCTGTAGATGTCGTAGGAGATACCTAACTCCTTGAATGACTCCTTGATAATGTTGTGATAACGGTCCACAACCTGCTGGGGAGTGATGCCCTCCTTGCGGGCGCGTTGGGTTACGGGTACGCCGTGCTCATCGCTACCGCCCACGAACAACACGTTCTCGCCCTGCAGACGCAGGTAGCGCACATAGATGTCGGCAGGTACATAGACACCAGCCAGGTGGCCGATGTGCACGGGGCCGTTAGCATAAGGCAGTGCCGTAGTCACCAGCGTGCGTGCAAATTTTTTATCTTTCTCCATGATTTCAGTATATATTATGTTTTGATTATCAGTTTGAAGGTGCAAAGGTAGTCAAAAATCCGTTTAGGCGAAAACTATGGGAATTCAATCTTAATAGTTCAACCAGGAACGATAGGCAATTTGTTGACTGCAAATGACCGTTATTAGTGAAGGGTGGAAGAGGTGAGAAGGCGAATGGCGGTGTCGAGAATAGCATCGTGGGTATTGTCATTCTCGTCCATGTCGATGCGCACGTCGGGCGCCACACCAAACTCCGTCAGCTTGCCATTGGCATCCATAATGGGACACGAAGAGAAGCGCACGCGCCAGCCGTTGGGCAGTTCGCCCGTGAAAGGCAGGCCGCAACCACCGCCTGTGGTGTCGCCCACAACGGTTACCTGTCCCAGCGACTTCATGATAGACACAAAGTTATTGGCCGCGCTGAAGGAGCCGCGGTTGGCCAACACTACCACAGGTTTGAGGTAGTGGATGTGGTTCTTGGTCGGTTCGAAATAGTAGGCGTAGGGCTCGCTCAGGTCGTTATGGCCTGGGCCTGTCTTGTGGCAGATGTAGCCAGCGAGCGTCTTCTTGTCGATGAAACGCGAGACAAGGGTCTCGACATTGGTCAGCAGGCCACCACCGTTATCGCGCACGTCGATGATAAGTCCATCGGCTGTCGATAAGTAGCTGAGTATCAAATCTAGGTTGCCTTCGCCGATGCCCGACGAGAAGGAGCCATAATAAAGATAGCCGACGTTATCTGTCAGAATCTGGTACTTGATGCCCGAGGCCATCTTGTAGTCGAAATTGAGGTAGTGCTGGTCGATGAGGCGTTCGTTGTAGTTGACGGGCCATTGTTCCCACACCCAGTAGCGCGACACATCATGGCTGGCGATGAGGTTGGTGTGGCCGTCGCGCAGCTCCTTTAGCATGTCGCCGCACACGTCAAACAACTCCCTGTCGGTCATCTTGTTAGATACTAATGCGCGGTAGCGCTGATGCACCTCGTTCCAGTTTACCTGCTTGTAGTCGAAGAAGCTGTAGTGCTGGTCCATAATGGTCCACAGTGCCTCAAAGTTCCCCACCTGATCCTCCTCGAACTCATCCTGCTGTGCACATCCCGTCACCAGGATACACACCATCAAACAACCTAAACAACGTTGAACAACAGGAACAACTGTTTTAATGGATTGCAGTGTTGCTTGATAAATAGCACCTGGCTTGAGAATCATATGATAAAAAGAAGATGTTGTCATTTGTTGTATTGTGTTGTTATTGTTGTTTGAAAGATGTGCCGATGCCGACGACGAGGGAGTGGGAGATGTCATGCACCTTGAGGTTGTTCACATTCCAGTGCTCCATGCGTGCGCGGTAACCCAGGCGCAGGGTGGTCTTGCCCAAGTGGAGGTCGGCGCCCAGGTAGTGGGTCATATCCAAGCGGTTGCCCCACCAACCCAAGTGGGCCAGATTGCGGTGGTTGCCCAGATAAATCTCGTAGTAGCTCTCATCATACTCGGGTGCGAAGAAGACGCCCAAAACTGGCAACTGCGCCTGATAGCGAAGCGTTATGGGCATCCGACCAATGCGGGTGTGCATGGCTGCCATGCCCGTGACGCCCACGTTCCAGTTGGCGCGTGCCGTCACCGTGTTGTTGCTTGCCGCAGGGTTATAGACCACGCCGGCGCGCAATTGAGTCATAGGACCCACCGACAGGTCGATGCGCCTTAATAAGGCTCCTCTCCACTGCCGCTGCATGTCGAAGGTGATGTCGCCCATCAACTTGTGCAGTGTGTTATTTTTAGCGGCGTTCTCGACATTGTTGTAATCGGCACCCACTTGTAGCTGCCACAACCATTGCTGTTTGACGGGGCGCATTGCTTCATATCCCATGGCGAGGTCAAAACCGTCGTAGGTGATGGGAGAGAGGTAGCTGTCGTGAATCGAGGAATAGCCAGCATCGATGGTGAACATCGACACCGATTCCTGTCCCACCGCAGTGAACGACATTGCCAGCGCAAATATCAAACTGCAAATTACGCCATTCCTGCGAATTATTCCATTAAAACTATTTGTCATTGCTGTCTTACTTGTCTTCTAAATCAACCCTACGCAATACGCGAAAAAAGAGATTTGTGGAATTCGTGTAATTGGTAGTTAATAATAGATTGCAAAAGTAACAAAAAAAGCACTATCTTTGCACCAAACTATCATTATATTTTATAGATATGGGAAACATGCTCACGACATTAAGTGACTGGATTGTGGCCGCCAGCGACGCTGTGTGCGGTTACCCTGAGTTTTTCCTCCTTATTGGAGGTGGTTTGTTCTTGTTCCTGTATTCCGGAGCCGTCTCCATTAGGCGGTTGCCATGGGCCGTACGTGCGCTGCGTGACAAGCAGGCCAGCGACCATGGAAAGCAGTCGGGACAGATCAGTTCGGTACAGGCGCTGTTAAGTGCTATTGCCGCAACCGTGGGCATGGGCAACATCGCCGGTGTTGCCATCGCCTTGAGTATCGGCGGTCCGGGCACCGTCTTCTGGATGTGGGTGAGCGCCCTGGTGGGCATGTCAACCAAGTTCTTTGAGGGCACGTTATCCATCATGTACAAGGGGCGCGACAGCGCTGGCGAAGTGCAGGGCGGCCCCATGTATATCATCACCAAGGGTTTGGGTGAGAAGTGGAAACCGCTTGCCGTGGCTTTCTCCATCTTCGGTCTCGTGGGCACGCTGTGCTTCATGCAGGCCAATCAGCTCGTGGAATCGGTAACCACGGTGTTCACTACGCCCATGGGCATTGAGAACACGTTGCTGCTGCGCTTCATCATGGGTGTTGCGATGGTCGCTATCGTGGGTGCCGTCATTTTGGGCGGCATCAAGCGTATTGCCTTGTTTGCCTCACGCATTGTTCCCGTGATGGTGATCCTTTACCTTGTCTTGGTCATTGTTATCATGGCCATGAATTTCAGGGAGATTCCTGGCGTGTTTGGCCAGATTTTCGAGGGCGCCTTTGACATGCGTGCAGGTTTCGGTGCGTTTGCCTACGTGGCTCTGACAGGTGCCCGTCGAGCCGCATTTGTCAACGAGGCTGGTGTGGGTACCGCCTCGATGATGCACGGCGCCAGCAAGAATACCGACCCCATCCGCGAGGGTCTCATCGCCATGCTTGGCCCGGCCATCGACTCGGGCCTGGTGTGCACTCTCACCTCAATTCCCATCATCATCGCCGGTAATTATGTTGGCTTGACCGATCCCAAGGGCCTGTACGTCGCCCTGGGTGCTTGGGGCCAGCTGTTGCCCGGCATCGGCCACCTGCTACTGATGGTGATTGTGTTCTTCTTTGCCTTCTCGACCATGTTCTCCTATAGCTATTATGGTCAAAAGTGTACCAACTACCTCTTTGGAGCCCACAACGTCAAGTGGTACAATTACTACTATCTGGCCATGATTGTTGTTGCTGCGATGATTCCGCTCAAGGTTATGGTGAGCATCATGGACCTTGCCTTTGCCCTAATGGCCCTGTGCACCATGTTCACCATCATCACCCTCTCGCCTAGGGTTAAGCGGATGATGAAGACCTACTTCAAATAAAAATTCTGTTCAGATAACTATGGAACAACCGACCAAGAAACTGCTGTTGCTCGATGCCTATGCATTGATTTTCAGAGCTTATTATGCGATGATACGCAGCCCGCGCGTTACCTCGACGGGTATCGACACCTCGGCCGTGTTCGGCTTTGTCAACACCTTGCAAGACCTGCTCAAGCGGGAGCAGCCCACGCACATTGCTGTGTGCTTTGATCCGCCTGGCGGAACCTTCAGGCACGAGAGTTATGAGCCTTACAAGGCCAACCGCGAGAAAACGCCCGAGGGAATCCTCGTTGCCGTCCCCTACATTAAGCGTATCCTTGAAGCCTATCACATCCCCATCTTTGAGATTCAGGGCTATGAGGCCGATGATGTCATTGGCACTCTCTCGCATCTGGCTGAGCAACAGGGATTTTTTACCTATATGGTAACTGGAGACAAGGATTTCGGTCAGCTGGTAACCCCCAACATCAAAATATTCAACCCCGGTAAGAACGAAATCATGGGTGTGGAAGAGGTGAATGCCAAGTATGGTATCCAGTCACCTCTGCAACTCATTGATATCTTGGGATTGATGGGTGATTCCGCCGACAATATTCCAGGTTGTCCCGGTGTCGGTCCCAAGACCGCTGAGAAACTCATCCAGCAGTTCGGTTCCATCGAGAATCTGCTCGAACACACCGATGAACTTAAGGGTGCCCTGCAGCAAAAGGTAAGGGACAATGCCGAGCAGATTCGCATGTCCAAGTGGCTTGCGACCATCATTACCGACGTGCCCGTCAGCCTCAATGCCGACGAACTGCGCCGCGAACGCGTTGATATGAATGCCCTTCGCGGTGTGTTTAATGAACTGGAATTCCGCACCTTGACCCAACGCCTTATCGATGGCGGCGAGGCCAACGTAGGTCAGGAAAGTGTCGAAAACCCTGCGTCACAACCGAATGTCGCTGACGTCAAACCGCAGCAACCTGCACATTCCATATCTTCTCCTAAACCTAAACCCAGATCTGGAGAGCAACTGTCGCTGTTCGATCTCGACGCTCCCGAGCCCCTTGAAGAGGAAAAACCGAAAGAGGAAATCAAACAGCTGAATATCAGTGACGTGAAGTGCAACTACCGCACTATCGGCTCACAAGAGATTGCTGCCGTTGTGCAGGAATTGCTGGCGTTGCCCCGCATCGCCATGTGCATGGTGGGCATGGGTGAAAACGCCATGCAGCTCAAGATTGTGGGCATTGCCCTGTGCGGCAAGACTCATGAAGCGGTATATATCCCACTCAACGATGCTGTCGAGGAATTACAGCACTTGGCACCATTGTTCTCAGGCAAAGCCTGCATCGTTAGCAGCGATGTCAAGCGCACGATGGTCGCCTTGAACCGTCACGGCATCAGCTTCACAGCACCCTATTATGACACTGCCGTGGCCCACTACCTGCTGCAGCCCGAGCGTGGTCATTCCACCGCCGAGATGGCCTACGAACTGCTGCACTATACCGCCATGACCCCTGAGAGTTTGCTGGGTCCCAAGGGCAAGAATCAGCTCAAGCCGCAACAGGTGCCTGTCGAGGCGATGACCCGCTGGGCTTGTGAGGCGGCCGACTTGACCTTGCAGCTGCCCGATGTACTCGACCAGCAACTCAAAGAACAAGGGTTGTACAAATTATTGACCGACATTGAGTTACCGCTCATTCAGGTGTTGGCAAGCATGGAATTGGCAGGTGCGCGCATCGATGTGAAGGCCTTGAACGAATACTCGGTGACGCTTACCGAGCAGATGAACCGCCTGGATGCAGAATGCCACCAGTTGGCAGGCATGGAGTTCAATACCGCGTCCCCGGCACAGGTGGGTGAGGTGCTGTTCGACCACTTGAAAATCGACCCTAAGGCCAAAAAGACCAAAACGGGCCAGTACAGCACCACCGAGGACATTCTGCTCAAGCTCCGTTACCGCCACCCGCTGGTGGATAAGATTCTGGAACTAAGAGGGATACGCAAATTGCTATCCACCTATGTTAACGCCTTGCCCGCACTCATCAACCCGCAGACGGGCCGCATTCACACGACCTATAACCAGACAGTCACCGCCACTGGCCGCCTGTCCTCGACGAACCCCAACCTGCAGAATATCCCGGTGCGCAGCGACGATGGCAAGGAGATTCGCCGCGCGTTCATCCCCGCCGACGGTAACGTGTTCTTCAGCGCCGACTATTCCCAGATTGAGTTACGCTTGGTGGCAGACATGAGCCATGACAAGACGATGCTTGACGCCTTTGCCCATGGCCACGACATTCATGCTATCACAGCCGCTCGCATCTATCACAAGCCGCTTGAACAGGTCACCAGCGACGAGCGCCGTAAGGCAAAGACCGCCAACTTCGGCATCCTGTACGGCATCAGTTCCTTTGGCCTTGCCCAAAGGCTAAGCATCCCGCGTGAGGAGGCCAAGATGCTTATCGACGGCTACTACACGACTTTCCCCCAGGTGCGTGATTACATCGACCGCAGCATTGCCCAAGCCAAGGAAAAAGGTTATGTGACAACCGTTTACGGCCGCCGCCGCATGTTGCCCGACATCAACTCGCGCAACGCTGTGGTGAGGGGCTTTAGCGAGCGCAATGCCATCAATGCGCCCATCCAGGGCACCGCTGCCGACATCATCAAACTCGCTATGGTGCGCATTTACCGCCGTTTCCAGGCCGAGGGTATCCGCTCCAAGATGATCCTGCAGGTGCACGACGAACTCAACTTTGACGTCATCCCCAGCGAACTCGACCAGGTGCAGCGCATCGTCATCGAGGAAATGGAAAACGTGTATAAGGGAAATGTCAAGCTCACCGCATCACATGGAGCCGCATCCAACTGGCTCGATGCACACTAAGGCCGATGTGATTTAATTATAGTTTTAATAAAATATTTTCAGCGAATATTTGCTCAAATTGAAAAATAAGCAGTACTACCGTTGCCTGATGGCGAAGGTAGGCTGCGTTTCGGGAGTGCCAAACAAAAAAAATGCTTTTTTGTTTGGCACTCCGCTCAACTTGCACTACCTTTGCACCGCTCAAAGCAACAGCTAATCGATGATAGAGCGGCTGGCTTAGAGATTCGGGGTGTAGCACAGTTGGTTAGCGCGCCACGTTCGGGACGTGGAGGCCGGAAGTTCGAGTCTTCTCACCCCGACCTGAGAAAACAAGGCTAATGCAGTCACAAGACCGCGTTAGCCTTTTTCTTTTCCCCTTATCCAATGTTGATAGATAAAAGAAAAGCCCCCGACAATCAGTTGACTGTCAGGGACTTTTGGTGGTGCCCAGGGCGGGACTCGAACCCGCACACCTCGCGGCACACGCACCTGAAACGTGCGCGTCTACCAATTCCGCCACCTGGGCATTTTGGTTTAGCGACTGCAAAGGTAATACTTTTTTTTAATATGCAAGTGTTTTTTGGAAAAAATTCCCGAAAAAACACATTTTATATATATAGCGGTAGATTATCTAGGTGTTCTATTGAGTCGACGGTTGGCCTTGGCATCGTTGTACTTGTTGCCCGTGTAGGTGGGATTAATACCAGTGCCAAACTCGTTCTCCTCCTCTTCCTCTTCGTCATCGGAGCGCTGCTGCTTCTTCTCGACCTTGTTCTTGGACTTCTCGGGTTTATTGCGCTTGATGTCGTCAGGTTTCTGCAAGTCAAGAGCAGTCTCATAGATGTTCCAGCTTTCATCCAAGTCCCAGTTGCGACGCAGACGCAGTTTCTTGGGGTAGTAATACACTTCCTCGGGCTGCAGATGGTTGGCATAGTTGCCGGTATCCCACTTGCCGTTGCCGTTGGTGTCGATGGTCAAGCGCAGGTAATAGGTGCCGGGCGTGACATTGAGAAGCTCAAAGCCGCCGTTCATCACTGTCACAGTGCGCTGGACCTTCTCGCCCGAAGCGAGTAGTTCGACAAAGGCCCCATCCCTGACGTTAACCTTGAAATAGACGTTGGCATATTCCTCGGGACTTCCCACCTTCATCTCCTTACTCAGTTTCTCATTAGCCAGGCCATAGACCGACACCACCGCTGCGCTGTCAATGGTCACGCGATAGGTAGAGTCGGGCTGTGGAGTGATGGGTAGCCAGTAACGCATGGGGTCGCAGTCATCAACAAGGCAGATGGCCGGCACGCGTCCAGGGTAGGGTACCCACAACGTGTCGCGTTTCACCTCGAGGTGCACCCCTCCGGGATCGATAGAGGCAATGGGGACGTCAAATTTCAGGATAATCGAGTCTCCGATATTAAGTGAGCCGCTCTTGGCAAACTCCATCTTGAGTTTGGGGATTTCGTTGGGATCCACACGCTGCAGCTCCTTGATTTCCTCAAGTTCGCCCTCGCTGAGTTCCTTGCCTTGTTCGGCGGCTTTCTGTTGTTTCTCAAGCAGTTGTGCCAAGCGCTTGGCGCGGTCCTCACGTTCCTTAGCCTTCTTTTCCTCCTCCTTAATCTGGGAGTTGGGTTTGCGGTAGCCAAAACGCACCGTGTCGGTCACCTGTTCCAGGAGGTCGGCTGAGTCGGTGCGCAGGTAGGTCATCGCCACGATGATCGTGTCAGTCTTAATCATCGCCGAGTCGGTAATCCAGTAGAACAACGAGTCGTTGGTCACATTGCGCTCCACACGGTACCAGTCGCGCTGATGCTCGGCAGGCCTGATGACTTCCATGCCAGGTAGGCTGTCGTTGGGAGCCCCAAACAGCACATGCAGCTTGTTGTCGGCTGGACGGGCTGTCTGCCTCACGTAATGCGAGCGATAACCCTCATTGAACATGCACAGTAACAGGTCGTTAGGCAGGAATAACGTGTGGGTGGCAGTCATCACAGTGTCCACCTTGCGGTCAAAGGTGAAGACGGTGTCCTGTGACGTGTATTCGCTGGTTGAGGGCACGATGATGTCGTCAAGGAAGGCGATATCCTCGGTGCGCGCCATGCGGTAGTCACCGTCAACATCGTTGAGGGCAAACACATGATACTGCCCTGGCTTGAGATTGCGGATGGTGAACATGCCACGGTCGTTGGTACGACTCACGCGCTCCAGCGGCAGGTGGGTGAATGCCGTGTCATCGAGGTTGCTGTGCAGACCCACGAGAACGTGTTGCATGGGCTCCAAATCCTTGGCACTCAGCAAGATACCCGAGACGGCAAGGGTATCGATCTCATCACCAGTCGAGAAGGCGAACGAGTAGCCGTCCAGCTGGTTGCCCTCGTTATTGTCCTCGATGGCGTTGGAGAAGTCGATGACATAGGTCGTGTTCTCCTCCAGCTCGTCACGGAACTCAACGGTCAGTTTCTTGCCCACGGCACGCACGAGGGGCTGCGTCTTGGGTGCGGGAGAAATGATGACCTTCTTCTGCTGGTCCTTGAGGTTGACAATCTCGTCGAAGGTGATTTCCACCTTGTTGCCCTTGAAGTTGACCGCTCCGGGCTCGGGCGATGACTTCACGACCTGGGGCGGCGTGTAGTCACGCGGTCCGCCCTCGGGAGAACCGATGCTGGCGCAGGCCATGAGCAGCAATCCCATGGTGAGCACCATCAACCAATATGTCCAGCGGACGTTCATTGCTTGTCGTCTTCAAAGTCGGCAAACGGGAGGCGTTGCTGTCCCGTGAGTTTGTCCAACACCTCTTCCTGGCTGATGCCGTCGGGTGTTGCGATTGAATCGTCAGCATCCGCCTCATCATCGGTCTTGGCCACAGTTGTTGTGGACTCCTCGGCAGGGGCAGGTTCGCGTGGCTCGATCTCGGTGATATCGGCCACTTCCCAGTTGGTGACACGTCGGCCCTTGGCCTTGAAGGTCTTGACACCGATAAATTCCTCGGCATCAATGACAAACGGCTCGCGGAAGGCATCGTCGCCGCCCATCTTCACCTCGAAACGCGGGCACGGCTCGTCGCTCAACAGCAACAGCTGTGACTCGGGATTGGTGCCTATCATGCTCTGTTTCTTGGTGTTGTCGTCGAGCGTGAAGCGCTTCACATAGGGGTGACCCTGGTCGGCATCGTTGAGCACGGCGGTCCATACCTTGCCGCTCTCATATTTCTCGATGCGCAGGATGCCCTCGTCATAGTGGTTGCTGGCCTCGGTACTCGTGGTGTAGAAGTCACCGTTCTTCATGATGACCAGGATGCGGTCGTCACCGCCGAACAGACCCAGCGAACGTCCATGCTTCTCGTAGTTGATGCGCAGGATGTCGGGGTCGAACCACACCTCGCGGTCGCCCAGCGTGGACTGGCCTGCCTCCTTGAGTGAGATGCGGTGCACCTCGTTCTTGGTGACGATGTTGCCTCGGGCCTGTTTGCCCTTGATGGCCAGGTCGGCCAGGTTGACGTCAAACTGCAAGATCTTGAGCCTGAACTTGGGCTTGAGGGTGATGCGCAGCACCTCGGCCTCGCCGTTGGGATTGGCGGTAAACCACACGATCTTGCTGCCGGGTTTGCCCTGGGTGACATCATATTCCCTGTCGCGCGTGATGCCTGTTACGGCAAATCGCTTCATGTAGATGGTGCCGCCGCGGCCGTCCTGATACAGCACATTATATATAGTGCGGTCGTCACCCTTCTTGAACACGTTCAGGTACAGGATGTTCTTGCCCACATAAATCTTGTCGGCCACCTTGATGACCTTGAACTTGCCGTCCTTGTAGAAGATGATGATGTCGTCGATGTCCGAGCAGTTGCACACAAACTCGTCCTTCTTCAGGCTGGTGCCGATAAAGCCGTCGGCACGGTTGATGTACAGCTTCTGGTTGGCCTCGGCGACCTTGCTGGCGACGATGGTGTCAAACTCGCGGATAACCGTGCGGCGCGGGAACTTGGAGCCGTACTTGGTCTTCAGGCCCTCGAACCACTCGATGGTGTAGTCGGTGAGGTGGGCCAACTTGTTGTCGATGTCCTCGATGCGCTCCTTGAGGCGCGCGATGTTCTCGTCGGCCTTGTCACTGTTGTACTTGATGATGCGCTTCATCGGGATCTCGAGCAGGCGCAGCAGGTCGTCCTGGGTGATCTCGCGGTAGAACTGCGGCTTGTAGGGTTTCAAGCGCTTGTCGATGTGCTTGAGGGCCTTCTCCTGATCCTTGGCGTTCTCAAATTCCTTGTCCTTGTAGATGCGCTCCTCGATGAAGATTTTCTCAAGCGACACGTTGTGCAGCGTTTCCATTGTCTCGCCACGCTGGATTTCCAGTTCCTGGCGCAGGATGTCGCGCGTGCGGTCCACACTGTAGCGCAGCACGTCGCTCACGGTGAGGAACTGCGGTTTCTGGTCCATGATGACGCAGCAGTTGGGCCAGATGGAAATCTCGCAGTCGGTGAAGGCATACAGCGCGTCGATGGCGATGTCGCTGCTCGTGCCGGCCTGCAGCGAGACAATGATCTCGGCGGTGGCGCTGGTGTTGTCCTCCACCTTGCGGATCTTGATCTTGCCGCGCTCGCCGGCCTTGAGGATCGACTCGATGACGGTGCCGGTGGTCTTGCCGTAGGGCACGTCCTTGACCAGCAGCGTCTTGTTGTCGA
Source organism: uncultured Muribaculaceae bacterium (assembly GCA_905233915.1). Classification (GTDB taxonomy): domain Bacteria; phylum Bacteroidota; class Bacteroidia; order Bacteroidales; family Muribaculaceae; genus Sodaliphilus. The sequence continues at coordinate 79,957 of CAJOFM010000012.1, forward strand.
GTTTCTCGATTTTGGCGCGCACGCGCACGTAGCCGCCGCGCTCGCCATCATTGTAGTGACTCACGTCGATGTAGCCACCCGTCTGGAAATCAGGATACAGGTGGAACTCCTCACCGCGCAGGTAGCTCACCGCGGCGTCAATCACCTCGTTGAAGTTGTGCGGCAGGATTTTGCTCGACAGGCCCACGGCGATACCCTCGGCGCCCTGGGTGAGCAGCAGCGGGAACTTGACGGGCAGCGTCAGCGGTTCGCGCTTGCGGCCGTCATAGGACAGTCCCCAGTCGGTGACCTTGGGGTTATAGACCGCGTCGAGGGCAAACTCGCTGAGGCGTGCCTCGATGTAACGGCCGGCAGCCGCACCGTCGCCGGTGAGGATGTTACCCCAGTTACCCTGGGTGTCGATGAGCAGCTCCTTCTGTCCCAGCTGGACGAGCGCGCTGTAGATCGAAGCGTCGCCGTGGGGGTGATACTGCATCGTCAAGCCCACGATGTTGGCCACCTTGTTGAAGTGACCGTCGTCGGCTTCCTTCATGGCATGGAGGATGCGCCGCTGCACGGGCTTGAAGCCATCCTCGATGTGGGGGACGGCACGCTCGAGTATCACATAGGAGGCATAGTCCAAGAACCAGTTCTCGTACATGCCGCTCAGCTGCAGTTTCTTATCTTTGGGAACCTGGTAGGAGGAGTGGGCCTGCGGCTCACCGTCGTCACCGCCCTCAACGGGGGTGGCGGCATCGTTGCCGTTGGCGTCGGCGCCTTCCTGTCCGTTGTCGGTTGCAGGTTGGTCTTGGTCCTTGCCTTCCAGTTCGTCGTCGTCTTTCTTCATGTCAGTATAAGCGTTTTAACCTGCAAAGGTAATAAAAAGTTTTCACTTTCTGGCCTCCAGTCGTCAGTTTATAGCATTCAACGGGTTTATTTGGGCCTGAATGGGGCCGTGGCAGAGCCCCGGCACAGACGACCCGGCAAGTGCAGCTGCATGCTGCACCCGATAGTTGACAACAAGGAATAATGCTTGGCTTAACGCCTTGATTTCCTGAGGGTTTTCCTGAAGAAATGCAGTGTGAGGGGAATGGCCAGCAGGAAGGCTAGCACGTCGCAGACGGCTTGGCAGATTTCCACGCCGAACAGGCCCAGCACCCTGGGCAAAATCAAAATCAAGGGGATGAAGAAGATGCCGTTGCGGGCCGCTGCGAGCACGTTGGCGGGCAGGCTCTGGCCGCTGGTCTGCAGGGTCATGTTGCACACGGTCACCACGGCCGCCATGGGTAGCGCGACGAGCTGCCAGCGCAGTGCGACAGCGCCCACGGCAACCACCTCGGGGTCGTCACGCAGCAGGTCCACCAGCTCCTCGGCGAACACAAAGGCGGGGCCGCACATCACCAGCAGCACGGCCATGTCGAGCAGGATGGTGAAGTAGAATCCCTTCAACAGTCGCTTGTACAGGCCGGCGCCGTAATTGAAGCCGCAGAAGGGCTGGTACCCTTGTCCCACGCCGATGATGATGGCAAAGATGATGAAGGCCAGCCTCGACACGATCGACATGCCGGCAATCGCGGCGTCGCCATACACGCCGGCGGCCACGTTGAGCATCAGCGTGGCGATGCTGGCCAGCGCCTGGCGCGTGAGCGACGGTGTGCCGCCCTTGAGGATTTCCTGCTGGAAGTGCCACCTGCGCGAGGCCTGCGACAGCTGGATGGGGATGTTCTCGCCACGACGCGACATCACCCACAGCACGATAAAGCCGAACAACTGGCTCAGCACGGTGCCGATGGCGGTGCCCAGGATGCCCAGCCCGAAGGTGAACATGAACAGCGGCACGAGCACCACGTTGAGCACTGCGCCCGAGATCATGCCGTACATCGCTTGGGTGGCATTGCCCTGGAAGCGCATTTGGTTGTTGATGACCATCGAGGCGGTCATCAGTGGGGCGCCCAGCAGGATCACACCCATGAACTGCATGGTGTAGGGCAGGATGGTGGGTGTGGAGCCCAGCGCAATTGAAAACGGCTTCAGGAAAATCAGTCCTAATATGGTGATAATCAGTCCGCAAACGATGCTGCCCACAAACGAGGTGGCGGCCATCTGGCGTGCCTCGTCCAGGCGGCGCGCACCCAGGTGGCGCGACATGTAGGTACCGGAGCCCTGACCGAACAAGAAACCGATGGACTGGATGATCGCCATCACGGGGAACACCACGCCCACGGCTGCCGTCGCCTGGGTGTTGATGAGCCCCACGAAATAGGTGTCCACCAGGTTGTAGATGCTCGTGACAAGCATGCTGATGACGGTGGGAACAGCCATCGCAGGAATCACACGCCGCACGGGCGCCGAGGTCAGGAACGTATAGTTGTCTTGCTTGCGCATCAGGGACTTCACTTGTCTTTTGGAGCCGCAAAGGTACAATTTTTCGCCGAATTACCGATGACATCCTTTTCGAAAAATAACGATCCGTCATCCTCAACAGCGGTCGTCGCTCGCCATAAAACGGCAAGAAATACCATGAATGAAAATTTATTGGAAACCATTGTTTTTTGTGCTTGTTTTTATCATTTTTGGCAGGTGGAAGGCATTGTATTTTTTTCTTTAGCCTTCTATTTAATTACCTTATTAAACTTTTTTTTCACTTTTAGGTCTAATTGCTTGGTTTAATGAGAAAATTTGATGTATCTTTGCATGCTAAACCTTGTATCAGAAGTGGAAAGTGGTTGAAAAAACTATGACTTGATGTGGTTGAATTGCCTGACATGACGACAGTCCAATGCATTTTATAGCTTTTTGTCAGCCTATCGCCCAATCGATGGTGCGAGGGTTTTGGATGCACTATTGTATTGATTATTAAGGAAAAAGGACAACAATTTATTTATTATTTATAAACTTTGTGGATATTATGAAACGTAAATTAACTTTTCTGCTGTTCGGTCTGCTCTTAGCAGTAGGCTGGACCAATGATGCGTTCGCACAATCCTACGTCCTCAAGGCGTCGGAGATGAATACGAACGGAGAATGGTGGACTTACAAATGGAAGAACGCCGCTGGCGACTCCATCGAAAGTCCCTACGTTGTGCTCAATCCTGAGACCAACAAGTATGAGGCCCCGATGGTGACTGATCCCTATCAGATCTACGGTCTGTTGCGTAAGGTCTATATGGATACCCGCCTTCCCGGCCCGCTCTTCAGCGCTTATGATGCTCAAGGCAACCGCGAAGACCCCGTTTACTACGGCGGTATGGGCGGTGGTTGGAACATCGGTGCTACCTATGGTGCACTGGGTGACATCACAATCCAGGTTACGCAGTCATATTCATCTAATTATCCTGTATACATCAAATCGGTAACAATTAAATCGGGTAGTACTGTAATTTCAACCCTTGAAAATAGTACAGGAAGTGGTCAAGGCTGGACTTACACAGGAACACTAAATGTGAGCAGTAATAATGAATTTTATTTTTCTGGCACTGGTGGTGGTACATTTACTTTCTTGTCAGAAAATTTGACTGGTTATACTAATGTTGATGTAATTGTTAATGCTAGAAATGGCTATGGTTCTTATGATTATTCTTACTGGGCTATTTCTGTCAATAACTCAAGTAAAAACATCAACACTGGTTCTCTGAGTGACTATACTTGGTCGATCAGCGCACCTGCTTCCTATCTTCCTGACGGTACCTTCACGCCTCAACATGAGGGTTATACCGCGCTGGTCGTTTCGCTCGTTAACGATACCACCAAGATTCACGACGAGAGCAACGATCCTCACGATGGTGCATGGGAATTCAAGAGCGATGCTGAAGCCATCAATTACATTAAGGACAACTTCCAGTATGTGAAGTTGCTGACCGACGGTCTGCGTATCGGTCAGGGCGATAGCGTTGGTACCGTGTTCAACTGCTCGGGTACTTACAACCGCTTCTTCTTCCTGGGTAAGGGCCAGGCCCGTAAGAAGGCTCCGCGCATGAAAGACCGAATCAACAATGCCAGCACATGGGGTATTGATGGCGAGATTTATTGCGAGGAGGGTCCCTTCAAGTACATGTACGAGGAGTTCAGCCCCACCACCGGTGACGAAGGCTCTGATATCACCGACTTCTACATGGAGATGATGGACGGTGCCGTTTATCCCGTTGTACACGACTGTGCATCGGTAATCCAGAACAAGCACCAGTTCTCGATGTCGGGTAAGAAGGGTACCCAGGCTTACGCTATGTCGGGTATGAACTTCTTTATTCCCGACTACCGCCTGAAGTTCTGGACAGATCAGCATACATACTCCAGCGATTATGTGAACTATCCTTACACACGCACCGTTGACGGCCGTGACATGAACGCCTATGAGAGTGTTGATGCCAATGGTAATCGCACTGTACTGTTCGGTAATTATACTAATGCCGTATATAGCCACTGGTCGGTTTACTGGGCACAGTACAATCCCGCTTATGCTCCCAAGGTAGGTCTTTACACCTTGTCCTTGGATGCCAATGCTCAGCCTTGTGAGGAATATAATGTTGAGACCAATGCCAACTATGTAGTGACCCTCGACTGGACCTCGTCACTGAACGAGATGTCAGGTAAGCAGGTTCCCCAGAGGTATATCATCTATGAGGTAGTGACCGACTCATTGGGTGCTGAGAATCTGGAAGTTGTTGATACCGTTTACAACTCAACTACCTACAACTTCGGTGGCAAGCTGTGGCCGCAGGGCGAACACAGCCAGACCCACACCTACATCATCATGGGTTCACCCACCGACAACGATCATCCCTCGTTCATCGCTTGGAGTAACCAGGATGACATCATCATCCCGGGTCTGAACGACTTCCTGATGCTGAATCTTGACCACTACGAGAGCGACTTTGACGTTCCCAATGTGCAGAACTGGTACCGCAACTTCATGACGGTCAACAACGACAGTTACAGAGGTTTGACCACGCGAGGCATCTTTGAGGGCGACAGCGTGTTCAACCTGTTGCGCTACGAGAACCTCGACAGCATGACCACCGTGCAGGTTGCCAAGCTTAAGTTTGCCAACCAAGCCGATGGTAGGGTGAAATACACCATCAAGTATATTGATGAGAATGGTGAGAATACACAGCAGATTGAGCCCGCCACCGATAAGGCCAATTATCTGCGTTCGGCTATGGGCATTGTAGATGAGGGTTATCTGAACATCAAGACCGACCGCGACATCATCATCAAGCCCAACGGCTATGGCATCAGCTTCAATCAGATTACCTTGAAGGTGAATGGCACGACCAAGGGCACTTGGCGCGCTTCTAACGGCACTTCCTGGCCTTCTGGCTGGACTGTTCAAGGTAAGTGGTCTAAGGACGATAACGACGACTATTACTACATGGATGGTAACGGCACTGGCTACATCCTGATTTCGGGTACTGCAGTGGGTGCTAATGCTACCAACGTCCAGGTGGTCATCAACGCCTTCGGTGATCCTGGTAAGACTGCTAAGATCGACGTTAACGGCACAAGCAAGGCTCTGCTTAACGGCGAGGAGAACCTCAGGGACTACACCTGGGATGTTCAGTTCAACAGAAATAGCCTCAATGCTCCCAGCCGCGGTGTAACCACAACCACGACGATAACGGCCAGCAGTTTAGGTTTCACCGACCAGCAAGATCTTAATGGCCAATCGACCACTGTTGATGACGTGACGTTGAGTTTTGCTCAGGGTAGTAACACCCAGAATCCGCCTAAGTATTTTAACAATGGTACGAATTTGCGACTGTATCAGAATAATACAATGACATTGTCGTCAAGTAAATCAATTACAAGCATTGCCTTTACATTCACTTCGGGATATAGTGCAAAATGGACAACTAACAATGGTAGCACAACTAGTGGAACTTGGACGGGTAATGCCAATAGTGTGACGTTCACGATGACTGCCCAGACACGCATTACCGGAATGGTGGTAACTCTCGAAGAAGATGGCGGCAGCACCGAGCAGACGATCACCGAATGGAATGCTGGTTCAGATCTGACCTCTGGTTGGGTTATGACACCTGGTAATACTGGTTCATCTGGCCAAGGAAATGGTGTAAACGACGATGGTAGCATTTGGATTAATCCTAATGGTTACATCACTATTCCTGCCAGCTTCTTTGAGAATTACACTGATATCAGAGTTGAGGTTTCCTATGCAAGTGAAAATGGTAATGCTCAATATGTAACCGTTGATGGCACTCAGAGCACATCCACTACCTCTTCATCACCTGTAACCTACACTTATAATAGTGTTGATGCTTCCGATGGTATTACAATTGGTACGAGTGGTGGATATTTGAGCCTCTTCTCTGTCAAGGTTTATGGTACTCGTGTGGGTGGTGGTGACGATCCTATCATCGATCCTACTGTAGAGGGTCTGGTACGTATCTCTAACCTGCCTATCGTGGATCAGTTCGCTAAGCAGATTCCCGCTGCTAACAACCATCCCTACCGTTACACTTACTACCTGCAGTTGGCTAACGCCGACAGCACGAGTAACACGGTACGCGTACCGGTACAGCACACTGGTGCCAAGATGCAGGGTTACTACACTCATGCCGAGATGAAGGGTGATACCGTTCCCACCAACTTCTTGACCGAGAACGTGATCAGCGCCCAGGTTGACATGACCCTGTCACCCACCAGCGCTCCTTACTACTACACGATCAACAGTAAGAAGGGTGGTGTTCCTGCTAGCGCTTGGAGCAACTACATGAGCGTGCTGCAGCGTGAGGATAATGGTATGTATAAGGAGATGCAGACCAAATCTATGGGCATTGACAACCCGTATCTGAACAACGAATACGATCCCGGTGAGTTCAATATGCTCGACTACCGCCAGCTGACTTCTGCGACTACCGATACCCTCGCAAGCTATGTTCCCATTGTTTGGACTAAGGGTATTGACCGCCACTACTATACCGCCGACTCGCTGCACAACAGCTATGGTGCTCCCATCTGGGAGGTTCGCCGCGGTGACGTGATCGTCAACAAGGATGGTACCGTATGCCAGAAACAGGCCCGCCAGGATGCCACCGGCAACTGGGTATGGAACAACAGTGTGAACTATACGCTTGACGGTACTGACTACTGCCTGTACTTCGTCTCGGTTGACGCTCAGGGTATCCTGCCCGTGGGCAACGTTGAGTATGAGCCTTACATGTTCCGCTTGTGGCTGGTTGACAGCACCGCATCGATGCGCAACTACACTTGGGAATTGAATGATAAGGGCAAGCCCGTGAAGATTGTTGACGCTGGTCCTTACACCGAGAATGGTGGCATGTGGAAGCTGCTTGACACCAAGATGTGCGAGAACTGGGATAATCAGAATTTCGATCCCGACCTGAACTATGTTGTCAGCATTGTTGACGGCAATGCCGAGAATCACTCATGGAGTGAGAACATCGCGTTCGTTGGCCCGATGAATGGCTTCAATCCCAAGTTGTATGTACGCTTCTACTACAAGATCAAGGGTGCTGTTGATAATACTATCGGCATGCGTGGCATCAATGATGATGACAACGTTGGTTATGTAGTTCTTCGCGGCGTCAACCCGGATCCCGGCACGGCTGTTCATGAGATCGTCATCACTGGCGAGGTAGAAAGCCAGACCTTCTACAACGTTCAGGGTATGGAGAGTGACAAGCCGTTCGAGGGTATCAATATCGTTGTTACCCGCTACAGCAATGGCGCTACCACGACAACCAAGGTGCGTTATTGATCGATCCTTACTTGTGGAAATGATAATGTAATTAATAGATTTTTTTCATAACCACAATAAAATAGATTGCCAAGGGGGCGCTGCGACAGCGGCCCCCTGGTTCTTTTTGTCTGTCCACGAATTGAGCGAATTTGTCGAATGGCTGGCGCTGCGGGCTCGAACACTGTCCACGAATTTGTCGAATTGAACGAATGGGCTCCCCCTCCTCTGGCACTGCGTGCCACCTCCCCCCGGGCGGGGGAGGAGCTTACCGCCTCTTTTCCACCCGCCTCCTAACTCCTCACTCCTAACTTCTAACTCCTAACTCCTAACTCCTCACTCCTCACTCCTAACTTCTCACTCCTAACTTCTCACTCCTAACTCCTAACTAATATCACCGTATTCGGTAGGAAAGGTGCAAAAAACTATAGTTAGCCCTTGGATATTCAAAAATATTTGTAAATTTGCAGCCAAAATTCAAGTATTTGCTGAAATTTGAATAAACGAACCAAAATTCAAGTATGGTGGTGCTTTTTTAGCTATCATAACCAAAATTCCGCCACCTTGCCTGAATTCCCAAATGAACGCGAACTGATGTCGCAAGAGTAAACTGTAAACTGGTGATAGGATGAAGTCATCATATTTTGCAGTCAATCTTGTGACACGCAAGGTGTGAACATTAATTCTTTTTATAATTAATATTGTACAGTATGAAAAAGAACATTTTTACTCTCTTGTTCGGCCTGCTCCTGGCAGTAGGCTGGACCAATGTTGCGTCGGCACAAGCCTTGCCTATAGGCAACGCGCTTGACCGAATGGGCATGACGAACTTACAGGTTCAGAAAGCTCCTGAAACAGCCCTGAAGTCTGACTTTAGGGGAGAATTCCAATCCCGTCCTGCTGGCCACGCTATCCCAAAGATGGATGTTCCCCTGCGTGCCAACAACAAGCCCGATGTGGTGAAGCCCAAGAGCTACTACGAGGGCCTGACTTACTCGTGGGTTAATCCCGAGACTGGCGCATTTGGCAACGACGTTCCCGCAACCGAAATTGCTGATGATCCCTATCAGATCTATGAGTTGTTGAGGTTTGTTTATAAGGACAAACGCTTCCCTGGTCCCTACTACAGCGCCTACGATTCCAATGGCAACCGTGAGCGCCAGGTATATTATGGTGCCGTGGCTGGTGGCTGGGACATCTCCGATGGTGATGTCACCCCCGAGCCAGTAGGCGACATCACGCTTACTGTAGCAAGTGGAGACGTGAACCTTCAAACTATCACTGTCACCTGTGATGGCAATGCTGTGACGTGGGATGCTACGACCGGAGCCACCACAACGGTTACGTATAATGGCAATCAACGCAATGCATATACTCTGCCCACAGGATGGCAATTGACATCAGGCGATTATGTCTTGAAATATCAGCCCAGTGGAAGTGCAGTTGCTTGGGGTTATATCCCCGGTGGTGGCACAATCACCATTTCCACCAATGGCGCTACCCATGTTACCGTTGATATTGTTGCGAGCACCGATGACACTACTCAAGGCTTAAGTGTTAATGGCAATTCCGTAGCATTAACCGGATCAGATGCTCCTTATAACTGGTCATTTGGCACACCTGCTTCTGGTACTTACACCAAGACCGTGCCTGTGATGGATAACATCATCCTCACGGGCACTCAGTATGCTTATGTCAAGAAGATTGAAGTATCTCATAACGGTCATGTGATTACCAGTTTCGACACAAGCACTGGAGGCACTACCCTGCCTGCTGGATGGACCTTTGATGTGGCTCCTGGCATTGCCAATGATGGTAGTCTTGTATTTAATAGTGAAGGAGCAAACCTCATTATCATGAAGGAATTGCTTGAAGGCTATGGTGAGGTTGAGGTAAATGTAACTGCTTATAATTACCCTGTTTCGTTAGGATATTCCGCTAACACTTATCCTGCATATGTGTCTGTCAACGGCAACCAGAGCTCGAATATCACCAGTGGCACTGGACAGGTTAAGAACTGGCCAGTTTCTGGACAAGCCGTTGAAATTCCTGTAAACAATCCTAATGTCTACACTCCCAACGAGGAGGGTTACACAGCCCTGATCGTTGTGCTGAACAATAACACCACTCCGGCTCCCCAGACGTTCCCCGAGAATGACAATGTGAATAGTGAGAGCTACTTCAATACCAAGGAAGAAATCATCAATTACTTCAAGAATAACGTTGCCTATGTGCAGCTGTTGACCGATGGTCTGCGCATTGGCTCTGGCTTGGATGAAGGTACTGTGTTCAACTGCTCGGGAACTTACAACAAGTTCTTCTTCCTGGGCAAGGGCCAGGCACGTCAGAAAGACGACTATGTGCTGCTGCACCAGATGCAATTCGGTTATCTGCTGGGTGAGCGTGCACCGTTCAAGGAGATGTTTGAGGAGTTCAGCCCCACCGGTGGCGAAGCAGGTTCACAGATTACCGACTTCTATATCGAGATGATGGACGGTGCCGTCTATGACGTTGTGCATGACTGCGCCTCGGTAATCGATAATGGACACCAGTTCTCGATGTCAGGCAACAATGGCACCCAGGACTATGCGATGTCGGGCATGAACTTCTTTATCCCCGATTACCGCTTGATGTACTGGACTGATGAATACTCCTACAGGAGGTACTCAGTTGACGAGAACAATGACACTACCTGGTATAATTACGGCCCCTACACCGTGGACGGCCGCACGATGAATCCTTACCTGGATGTAACAGGTAATGCTATTGACCGAGTAGCTAACTACACAGCCAACTTCGCTCAGTACTATCCCCAGCATGCTCCCAAGGTTGGTCTTTACACCCTGGCACTGGATGCCGAGGCCTATCCTGTTGATGGTTATGACATTGAAACCAATGCCAAATACACCGTTACCCTCGACTGGACCTCGTCGTTGAACGAGATGTCGGGCAGTACTGTGCCGCAGACCTATGAGATCTATGAGGTGACCTATGTGGATGGCGTTGAGACGCTGGTTTACATCGCCACTGTCACCAACGATACCCACTACACCTTCCCCGAACCGTTCCCCCAGGGTGACCACAGTGTGACCCACACCTATATCATCAAGGGTACCCCCACCACCAGCACTCATCCCGAGTTTGTCGCTTGGAGTAATGAGGATGCCGTTGTCATCCCCGGTCTGGAGGACTTCCTGGCTCTGGGTATCGACCACTACGAGAGCGACTTCGACGTGCCCAACGTCAAGAACTGGTACCGCAACTTCTTGACCATCGGCAACGAGGACTCGGAGAACGGCCTGACCTATGACCGCATCGATGGTGGTGAAGACCTGTACACGCTTTACCGCTACGACTACAACAATCCCGAACCCAAAATTCCCGTGGCCGACATCTTGTTCTCGGCAAACAGCAACCACACGGTAAGCTACCTTATCGATTATAAGAATCAGGATATCGAGCCCGACGAGAATAACAAGTATGAGCTCGAGAACATGGGTATCCCCGTTGAGGGAACGCTGACCGTGAAGGCTGCTGGTGACATCGTTATCCAGCCCAACGGCTATGACGTGAACTTCCTCTCGATCAGGGTTCAGGCAGGTAGCTATAACCAGACCTGGAACTCGTCGCAGACAAGCCTGCCCAATGGATGGATTCTTTCTGACGGTTCGATGTGGGTTCTCGAGGAAGGTGCTTACTACCTGGAGGGTGGCTACATCCTGATTCCCGCCAGCGTGCTTGGCAGCTACAGCTCTGCAAGAGTGACCATCAACGGCTATGGTGACCCGGGTAAGGTGGCCAAGATTACCGTTAACGGCACTACCCACACCCTCTACAACGGTGTGAATAACGCTCAGGACTACGTCTTCAACGTTGCCGGCAGCCGTGGCAACAAGGCTCCCGCCCGCGCTGAAAGCATCAATCTGCCGATTGAGGTGACCGACTATCTCACCTATGAAAACTTTGCCGCTACGAGCACTACTTATACCGATTTTACTGGTAAAACTTTGAATAGTGGTGCTGTCCTTGCTGGTCAGTCAGCTAGGGGTGGTAGCTCAACTGCCGGATACAATATTCAGCTGCGTAGTAGGAACAGCAACAGCGGTATTGTTACTACTACTTCAGGTGGTAATAGGATAAAGAGCTTTAAGATTACAGTGGCCAGTGGAACGGGACAAATTGATGTCTATGGTCAGAACACCGCTTATACCGGTGCTGCAAACCTTTATAACACGAACACGAGAGGCACTTTGTTAGGCTCTTTGACTGCAACGGGCACAATCACTGTCAATGGCGACTATCAATACTTCGGTATTCGCTCAAATAGTGGTACTGTCTATATCTCATCCATTGAGGTGGTATGGGAAAAGGTAGAAACCCCTGCCTATGACAATCTCATTGATGATTGGGATTATAATGTGGATGGTGTTACTTTGCCCGCCGGTTGGATTTGGACTCCTGGCGATGCTTCGGGCTCATCTGGTCAGGGTAATGGCGATGCCTATAATGGTATCTGGATGAATGAACCTGGTAACATCACGATTCCTGCTAGCGTTTGTGACGGCTATGAGAACATTAAGGTCGTTGCCATGTATGGAATCGATCCTCTTTACACAGGCTCTTCCACAATGTATCTGACTACCAATGGTGTTCAGGGTGGCAACGCTACCATTCCGTTCACGACCTATGAATGGTCAAATGTGGATGCTAGCAATGGCATTGTCATCGACCCGAATAATGGTTGGTTGACCCTTAAGTCCATCAGGGTTTATGGCGATCCCGCTAGTGTGATACCTCCCACGCCTTCGGGTGATGGCTTGGTACGCTTGGATGTGCAGCTTGTGGACCAGTTCAGCGTGGATATTCCCGCTACCAACGACCACCCGATCCGCTATGGATATGTGCTCAGGTATGAGCCTAGTGAGGGTGATCCCAAGGAGAGTGGTGCTGCCGAGGTTCCCGTTCAGCACACCGGTGCTAGGGTTGATGGCTTCTACACCATCCAGGAGATGCTGGATGATACCGATCCCGACAACTTCCTGACGGAGGACGTGCTGAGCGCCGAGGTTAACATGACCCTGTCGGGCTCCAGCGCTCCCTACTTCTACACCATCAACAGTAAGAAGAACGCTGCTCCTGCCGACGCATGGCACAACTACGTGAGCGTGCTGCAGCGCCGTGAGTTGGGTGACTACCAGGAGATGAACAATCCCTCGAGTTACACCAACCCGTACCTGGGTGACATTTATCCCGCTGGCAGCCACGAGTTCTTCGACTTCCGCAAGGTGGTAGCCGAGTCTAAGGATGACTACCTGACCTATGTTCCCATCATCTGGACCAAGGGTATCGACCGCCGCTACTATGTTGAGGATTCGTTGCACAACAGCTATGGTGCTCCCATCTGGGAGGTACACCCGGGTGATGTTATGATCAACAACTCGGTAGTTCAACGCCAGGCCCGCCAGGATGCCACCGGCAACTGGATTTGGAATAACAGCGTGAACTATACGCTTGACGGCACTGACTACAGCCTGTACTTCGCCGAGGTGACTGCAACCGGCGTCCTGCCGCAGAACACTGGTATCGAGTATGAGCCATACATGTTCCGCGTATGGCTGGTTGACAGCACCGAGTCGCTGCGTGACTACACCTGGACTTACAACGATGATAACGAGCCCCTCCACATCGATGACGCTGGTGCAATTTCCGGCGCATGGAAGCTGCTTGACACCTACATGTGTGACGGTGCCGATGACCTGGTTTACAGCAAGTCCATCACCACGGACTATGCCAACAACCTGCAGTTTGTTGCTCCCATCGAGAACTTCCACCCGATTATCATGGTTCGCTTCTACTTCAAGGTGAAGGGTGCTGCTGCTCCCACTCCCAATGGAATGCGCGGCCAGGGTGAAGACAATGTGGGTCATGTGGCCATCAAGGGCACCAACCCGCATGATCCCAGCACTGCTGTGGCTGAGCTCTACATCAATGGTGAGGTGGTAAGCAAGACTTACTACAACACCCAGGGTATGCAGAGCGACAAGCCGTTCGACGGTATCAACATCGTTGTGACCCGCTACAGCAATGGCGCTACCACGACGACGAAGGTACGTCATTGATCCTAAGACTATTCTAATTGAAAAAGACAATAGTGAAGAATAGATTTTTTTAATCAACCACAAGAAAATGTAATGTTGGGCCAGGGGTCGCTGTGACAGCGTTCCCCTGGCTGTTTTTTATCCACGAATACTGTTCACGAATTGAATCTGCCCACGAATTTTACGAATTGGTCGAATGGCTGGCGCACGGGCTGGGCCATCTAATTATCTAACGCCGATTACGCGAATTAACACTGTTTTTTTCGCGATTATCAGCATCATCAGCGTTTTCTTGAAGAAACTAACGGCCACGCCAAGGCGAGGCCCTACTTGCTGCAGCTTCAATACCAATGCGTATTTACAGGAACTAATAATATATTATATATAATGTGTAGGGACAAGTGTGGTTCTTGTCGGGCAAATGCCACTGATGGGCGAAAAACCAAAGGCAGGAGCAGCATTTGAGATTTTTTTTAATTAAATTGTAATATTTTTAAGCGAAAATGATTGTTATTTCAATAAAAGGCTGTATTTTTGCACTTAAGATTAGTGATTGCAGGAAAGCGAGAGTTTGTTTTCTAATTCTCCACAACGGTATTACCCCCTTATCCCCAAAGTGTTAAGCATAACTGAAGCCCAGTGGAAGTAACCGAAATCAAGAACAAGCAGCATTGCAATAACACATTTAGAAGAAAGAGCATAACTTAAGTCAATATTTATTAACTGTTAAATTTTTTGGAAAGATGAGAATTAAGAACATTTATTGGCTCTTCGCAGCCCTGATGGTGTGCATCGGCCTGAATGCTCAGGCTCAGAGTGCCGTGCACCCCAAGGCGTACTACGACGCCATTACCTATGAGTGGACCGGTGACGACAATGTGACCCACACAAGCTCCATCACCGAGGAAGCTACCGATCCCCACCAGATCATCGCACTGTTGACGAAGGTGTACTGCGACCCGCGCCTGCCGGGCCCGACCTACACTGCCTATGACGAGAACGGCAACCGCGAGCGCCGTGTGGAGTACGGTGCACAGGCCGGTGGCTGGAACATCAGCGCAAGCGATGTGACCGCCCCCTATGAGGAGGGCTATACCCTGCTGATGGTCTCGGTGAGCGATAATGTCCAGAAGGTGACATCGTCAAACACCAGCGGCTACGTATTCTCTAACCGCAACCAGCTCGTGAGCTACATCCGCAACAACGTCAAGAGCGTGCAGCTGTTGACCGACGGTCTGCGCATGGGCGAGGGAATGAATGCCGGTACGTGCTTTAACATCAGTGGTACCTATGACCGCTTCTTCATGCTCGGCAAGGGCCAGTCCCGCCAGAAGTACAGCGGCTGGGTTGGTACCTCCACTGGTGAGATGCCCCCCTTCTTGCACATGTTCGAGGAGTTCAGCCCCACCACTGGTTCTCAGGGCTCACAGACCTCCAACTTCTATTCCAAGATGATGAACGGTGACATTTATAATGTGATTCATGACTGTGCCTCGGTTATCGAGAACGAGCACTACTTCTCGATGCATGACAAGAACACCCACCAGGAGCACTCGCTCACGGGTCTGAACATCTTCATTCCCGACTACCGCTTGCTGTACTGGCGTAACGGCAACTATGACGGCCGCACGATGAATCCTTATCAGGGCATTCTGTATGGTCACAACGACTTTGAGGCCTACTATGCACAGTACAATCAAGCTCATGCCCCCCAGGTAGGCATCTACACCATTAAGCTCACTGCCGATGCCACTCCCGCTGCCGAGGAGCACACCTACACCGTGGACCTCGACTGGACCTCATCGCTCAACACGATGGCCAACGGCAACGTTCCCCAGGACTACACGATCTATATCGTGCGCACCGATGAGGACGGCAACGAGTACAACGAGGAACTTACCGTGGTGACCAACAACACCCACTATGAGTACACCGTGCCCCAGGATGAGCACAGCTACACCATTACCTACGTCGTTAAGGGCCAGCCCAACGATGGCGAGCACGACATATTCATTGCTTGGTCCAACACCGCCGATGTGATTATCCCCGGCTGGAACGACTTCCTGGCACTCTCGCTCGACCACTTCGAGAGCGACTTTGACAAGTTGAACCAGTACAACTACTACCGCAACTTCCTCAAGCCCGTGAACGAGGATGCAGTCAATGGACTGACCCGCGCCCGCGTGCAGAATGGTGAGAACAGCTTCACGTTGTATCGCTTCGACACCGAGTTGCCCGACGTGAAGACCCCCGTTGCTGTGCTGACGTTCACCGTCAACAACAATAACGTTCGCTACAATGTTGAGTATGAGAACCAGTACATGCGTCCCAACTATAACATCAGTGTGACCACCAGCGGTACTGTTCCCGTTAACAATGGTATCCTCAACCTGGAGAACATCATGTTTGTTGACCAGTTCAATGTATCGACCGAGCTCAACGACCACCCGGGCCGCTATGGCTATGTGCTGGTACTGAACAACAGCACCGACGGCAAGAGCACCAACACTGTTGAGGTTCCCGTCTTCAAGACCAACTCGACCATCGACGGCTTCTACAGCGAGGAAGAGGTACTGGCCGACGTTCAGCCCAGCCTGGTTGCCGGTGTGAAGAACGCCAACGTGAGGATGAACCTCTCGACCAACTCTGGTATTGACTACTACACGCTGGATCGTGGTAACAACGCTATTCCCAACCAGCCCATCTCCAAGCTGCAGCGCCGCACCGACGGTACCTATCTGGAGATGCTCACCTTCCTGCCCGAGTACATCGACCAGGTGGTTGATCCCGGTGAGGTAACCCGTTACGATAACCAGGTGATCACTGGCGTCGAGGACGACTTCATGGCTTATCAGCCCGTGATCTGGACCTTCGGTGAGAATCGCGTTAAGCAGGACGGCGACAACAGCTATGGTAGCCCCATGTGGACCACCGGCGTTGCTGGCATCAATGTTCACGTTGGCGGTACCCGCAGTACCACCGTCTATGGCGAGTGGACCGACGAGGATGGCAACGTCTGCAACATCTTCAACCCCATCTTGACCATCGAGGGTGTTGTGCCCGAGCTGGCTAGCGTGGAATATGAGCCGTACATGTATCGCGTTTGGAGGCTCTGTAACGACGTTCGTGGCTATGGCCGCAACGCCGCCACCAACGTGCCCTACAACAACCCGACTGCCGACCGCAGCGCCGACAAGCTCATTGCCGAGGAAGTTACCGGTGACAACATCATCGTTCTGGGTGACGATCACGGACTGCTGAACTTCGGTGCTAAGGCCACGACCGAGATTGCCTTCCGCGTACGCTTCTACTACAAGAAGGTGGCCGAAAGGGCATTGCAGGCACCGCGCGCCAACGAGGATGCACCCATGTACTATGTTGTAGAGAAGACCGTTCCCTGGAGCGACATGCCCACCAGCGTGATCGAGCTCATGACGGGTAACGTGGTTAGCAAGACCTACTACAACGCTCAGGGTGTTAAGAGCGACAAGCCGTTCGACGGCGTCAACATCGTTGTGACCCGCTACAGCGACGGCAGCGTTAAGACCACCAAGGTTGTACGTTGATTCCTGCCGTGTAGTTACACATTATTAATTAATGATTAAGACAGGGGAGGCACCCGCTATGGGTCGTCTCCCCCGTCTTTTTCCCCGCCGCGAGAGATGCCGTGACTCTTTCCACGGCATGGGCGATCCTGGTGGCGCCACCCCGCTATCCTGTTGTTATCCTCTCGACTTAGCAACTTAGACGTGGGCCCAAAGTGCCCGCAAGGCATCAGAAACATCAGAGTTATCAGTTGTTTTTGGGGAGCGGTTTCTCGACAAATTTGTCGTTTTTTTACTAAAAAAGATTTGACATTCCAACCAAAAGCCGTAAATTTGCACACTAGGGTGGCCGGGACATAAGCGTGAGCGATGTAATCGCCCCCTAGGAGGACGGCTACACCTTACTGATAGCGTCGGTGAACGTGAGCCAGTCGCTGGTGAACACTCAAAACGGCTATGTGCTGCTAACCGGACCCGTCTGGTGGAATATATCGGCCAGAACGTCAAAAGTGTGACTCAGAACATTGTCGATGACATCACTCAATCGCTGAATTATCTAAAAAGAAACATCATTATGCCAACAGACAACAGCAGTAAACACTATATTGCCAGCTGGTTCTATTTCGAAACCGCCGACGAAGCAAGCTATTATCCGCAAATGGGACGCAAGGGCAACTCACCTCTGGCTCATTCGGTGTACATGCAGATACAGGTGCCTTTCTTCGTTACCTTCAGGCATTATAATCCTGATGCTCATCTGCTGTTCTTCACCAATCTGGAAAAGATCCCCGCTTTCCTCTCTGACCTGTTTAGTCGTTTGAATGTAGAAGTAGTGACGCTTTCTTATAGCTGCAAACCACCCAAGGGATGGTATTTCGCTTGGGCTAACCAGTTCTACCTTTACGATATCCTGAGATATATGGAAGCAAGACTGAACCCGACAGACGTGTTCACCATCATCGATGCCGACTGCATCTGCCAACGCTCATTGGAACCTTTCTTCAAGCAGGTAATCGAGTCAGGCAGTGGACTCTATGTTAATGACGATACAGACGGTTGGGTCTCGAGCGACCTCAACCAGCAGCAGGCCACTGAGATTTACCGTTCGTTCTACCAGAAAGAGCCCGTAGAGAAACTCTACTACTATGGCGGAGAGTTTATCTCACTGCGAGGCGACAAGGTGAGGGAAGTCAACAAGGCATACACCCCGCTATGGAATTATAATCTCAAGCTGTTCAGCGAGAAAAAGCCAAAACTAAACCAAGAAGCCCTGATGTTCAGTGTACTGGCCGAACATCTGCAGATACGCAATAACATAGGCAATGGCTACATCAAGCGAATATGGACCAATCCCAACCATTTCAACTGTGTGCCTGAGGACCAGAAACTCACCATCTGGCACCTGCCCTACGAGAAGCGCAGAGGCCTGCACTATCTGTACATCGACCTCCTGCACGACGGCTATCGCATCAAGGACGAGAATGAGTTTTGGAAGAAGGCCTCGAAGTATTGTGGCGTTCCTAGCATTACGCTGTGGAAGAAAATGAGAGACTTGCGGCAGAAGCTCAGGGATATCTTCATCAGATAAAGATGACCTAACAATGGAAATAATTATGGCAAGTGCAGAAAACGCCTGGAAAAAAGTTGCCAAAGGATTGTTGTAGGGCGTGAGCCCAAAGTACCCGCATGGCCAGTAGTTACTAAAAAATTGTTGTAATTGTTTGAGTTGTCTTTAATCGCTGTCTCGGGATAAAAAATTAAAAATCTTTGTTTATAATTTTGTTCTCCGCTTGACTTTCACTACCTTTGCAGCATGAAATAGACCTCGCTTACCTAAAGCCCTCAAAATGAACATTTTTGTTTATTAACATATTTCATTCACTAAATTCATTTAAGCTTTTATGAAGAAATTATTTTCTCTCCTCTTTGTCGCCCTGCTGACCCTGTCGGCTGGGGCAGCAACGTACTCGTTTACATTTGAGTCGAGTCCGAAGTTCTCAACAGATGGTGGCACGTACACCTATGATGATGTAACTTGGACCTATCCATCATCTCCTTATATAAGCTATGAAGGAGGTGCTACTTCCCGTGGTGTTCAGATTGGTTCGAATAAGAATCCTGCTGAGAGCTTTACTTTCTCTACATCTGACATCGAAGGAACCATTACTAAAATCACGGTAAAGGCTTCTTCCACAAGTTCGGATGCAGACCTGAGAGTTACTGTTGGTAACAGTGCTTTTGGTGGGATTCAGTCTATTGCTGGTACCAATAACCAAGATTTTACATTTGAAGGCTCTGCTGAAGGTGAAATTGTTGTTACTTGGACCAACAATGCAATTGAGAAGGCCATGTACTTCAAGAGTATCACTGTAGAGTATGAAGACGGTGACACTCCTCCTACTCCGGCTGTAGCCGCTCCCGTGTTCGATCCCAATGGTGGCGAGTTCACTGGCAGCCTCGCTGTAACGCTGAGCAGTGCATCAGAACCCTGCGACATTTTCTACTTTGAGGGTACTCCCGATGGTGATTGGGCTAATTACACTCACTACAGTGGCGAGTTCTACGTAACCGAGACCAAGACCTATACCGCCTATGCAAGCAAGGGTGGTGTGATGAGTGACTACACCACCGTTACCTTCACTAAGGTTAATCCCCAGGTGGCTACTCCTACCTTCAATCCCGCTAGCGGTACTGAGTTTGACGATGAGTTGGATGTGACCATCAGCTGCGCTACTCCTGGTGCAACCATCACGTATGAGTATGGTGATGTGATTGACGAGGCTGTTGCTCCTGTTACCATTACCCTGACCGACAATGCTACCATCACTGCCTTTGCTTCGCTTGAAGGCTATGATGATAGCGAGGCTGCCACCGCAACCTACACCAAGAAGACCGTCGTTCCCGCCGGTGGTACCTATACCCTGGTTAGCGACGTGACCACCCTGCAGGCTGGTGACAAGATTGCTCTGGTAGGTAAGAAGGACGCTGATGCCTTCGTGATGTCTGAAAAAAGAACCAGCAATTATGGTGGTGCCATGATTGTTCTCGAGGATGATAAGTTCACCAGTGATCAGGCCATTGTTGCTACTCTTGAGGTGGCTAATGACACTACCTGGAACCTCAAAACCGCCGATGGTTATCTCTATGCTAGCAGCGGCTCGTCCAACCAACTGAAGGCTGAGGCCACTGTTGACGGCAATGGCAATGCCAATGCTATGATCACCAACGGCGAGAACGGTGCCGCAAGCATCGTCTTCAAGGGCACCAACGCCCGCAATGTCATGCAGTTCAACTACAACAGCGGCAATCCTACCCTGTTCGCTTGCTATGCAACTGCATCGCAGCTTCCTGTTTACATCTACAAGCTGACCGATGGTGAGGTTATTGTACCCGCTGCTCCTACCATCACTCCCGAGTCTCAGGACTTCACCGAGCCCATCGAGGTGACCATCACCAACAACGATGAGAATGGTGCTGTTGTTATGTACGCAATCAATGACGGCGAGTATGCTGAGTATGAGGCTCCCTTCACCGTAAGCGAGACCACTACCGTTAAGGCTTATGCCGTTAATAATGGCGCAACCAGCGCAGTCGTTGAGGCTACCTACACCTATGTTCCCGCTACCGTAACCGTGGAAACTCTGGCCGAGGTTAATGCTCTGGACAGCGCTGCTGTCTTTACCTTCACTGGTAATATTGTTGTTACTCACAAGAACGGCAAGAACCTGTGGGTTCGCGACGAGAGTGGTAGTGCTTTGATCTACGACACCACCGGTGACTCTATCGTTAAGGGTGTTGTTGTTGCTTCCAACTGGGGTG
This sequence comes from uncultured Muribaculaceae bacterium, assembly GCA_905233915.1. Lineage (GTDB taxonomy): Bacteria > Bacteroidota > Bacteroidia > Bacteroidales > Muribaculaceae > Sodaliphilus. The sequence continues at coordinate 101,115 of CAJOFM010000012.1, forward strand.
GTACCAAGGACATCTATAATGGTAAGACCGAGATTAAAAACCTGAAGGACTTTGCTGCTAGTGGCACGACCCAGGAGGTTGCTCCTTTCGAGCGTCAGACCCTGACTATGGACAACTACGCTGAGTATGTCATCATCAAGAATGTCAGCATCGACTCGAGCTATGTTTCGGGCAATAAGACCAACTACGTGACCAACACTGGTGTTACTGTTCGCTTGAACTGGACTAATGTAGCCTTCACTCCCGTCGAGGGCGCTACCTATGACTTCATCGGTGTGGTTTCGGCTTACAATGGTGAGCCCCAGATGTACCTCATTGACTTCAACATTTATGGTGTTGAGCCTGAGGTTCCCGAGGTAGCTTCTATCGCCGATGCTGAGGATCTGGAGTTGAATACCAAGTTCTCCTACATCGGTGAGGCCGTTGTTGTTTATCATCCCGCAAGCGACCTGCGTTACACCTACATTTATGATGGTGAGAACTATGGTTTGATCTATGATGGTGCCAAGAGCATTCCTGCCATGGATAAGGGTACCGTTCTGAAGGACGAGTGGACTGCTGTCCTGGCTACGTATAATGGTGCCTTCCAGTTCACCAACCCCGAGGGTGTTGAGGCCAGCGATGACGATCCTGTAGCGATCAATCCTATCGAGATGACCGACGTCACCCTTGCTGATGCTCACAAGTACATCATGATGAAGGGCCAGACTCTGACCTCTACCGCAAACAAGACTTGGGCAAATGCCGATGGTCTGTTGTTCTACAACAAGTTCAACAATACCCTGAACATCGAGGATGGTAAGACCTATGACGTAGAAGCTATGGTTGGTACCTACAAGGTAAATGATGAGTTCATTCCCGAGGTATTCATCATCAGCGCAACTGAGACCGCTGCTCAGCAGTGGGCACTTGGCGATGTTAACCACGATACCTTCGTGAACGTTGCTGACGTTACCGCTCTGATTAAGTATGTGCTTTCTTCTGGTGACGAGCCCGAGGTATTCTATACCGAGCAGGCCAATGTTGACGGTGATGCCGCTGGCATCTTCAACGTTGCCGACGTTACCGCATTGATTCAGCTCGTTCTGAACCAGTAATCTAGAGAGACAGTTCACTCAGAACTGATTCCATCCAATAATGGAGGGCACCCCACTTCGGGGCGCCCTCTGTTTTTTATCAATAGTTGTGGTCTTAAGACAGGAAAGACAACAAAAGCCATTCTGCATCTGTTGTCTTTCCTGTTAGGCTCGTGTTTTATCAGTTATAACGATTAGCTGCTAACTGATATCATCAAACAGGGTGGGCTGGGGCAGGAGCTGGAAGGTGTGGCGGTGGTGTGGTGTGGCGCCATACTGGGCGATGGCGGCACGATGGGCAGGGGTGGGATAGCCCTTGTTGCCGGCCCAGCCATACTGTGGGAATTCCTTGTCTAACTGTCGCATGAGTTCGTCACGGTGTGTCTTGGCGAGGATAGATGCGGCAGCGATGCTCAACATCTTGCCGTCACCCTTGACGATGGTGGTGTAGGGGATGTCATGGTAGGGAAAGAAGCGGTTGCCGTCCACGAGAATGCCATCGGGACGCACACTGAGCTGGTCCAGGGCACGGTGCATGGCCGTGATGCTGGCGCGCAAGATGTTGATGCGGTCAATCTCCTGGGGCGACACCATGGCGACGGCCCAAGCCACGGCCTCGCGCTCGATGACGGGGCGCAGTTGCTCGCGCTGGCGCTCGGTGAGCTGCTTGCTGTCGTTGATCAAGTCGTTATGGAAATCAGGCGGTAGAATGACGGCTGCTGCCGTCACAGGTCCGGCGAGACATCCGCGTCCTGCTTCGTCGCAGCCCGCCTCGATGCGTCCCGCTATCAGATAATTTTGCAACATAATTCTTCAGTTAACAGTGAATAGAGAACAGTTAAAAGTGAACAGTGAACAGTGAATAGTTAAAAGTTAACAGTGAATAGTTCCATGGCGGATGCCAACTTTTAACTTTTAACTCTTAACTTTTAACTGTTAACTGTTTTAGAGCTTGCGCTCGATGACGTAGTCGAAGATTTCGCGCAGCAGGTCCACGGTCTCGTCGGGTGAGTAGGGCGAGAGCACATCGTTGGCCTCGTCGCGCAGGCGACCCATCGTCTCGTAGGCATAATCGATGCCACCAGCACGCTTGGCGAAGTCGATGAGGCGGTCGATGTCTTCACACGTCGGTTCCTCCTTGTTGACCAGTGCGAGCATCTCGTCATGCTCGGGCAGGTCGGTGCGGTTCAGGGCGTAGATGAGCGGCAGCGTCACCTTACCCTCGCGCAGGTCGTTGCCCGTGGGCTTGCCGATGATGGGATCGTGATAGTAGTCGAAGGTGTCGTCCTTGATCTGGAAGCAGATGCCCAGCAGGCGTGCATAGCGTCGCAGCTCGTCGATGGCCGTCTGGGGCGCATCGTTGGCATATCCGCCCACTTGGGCGCAGCACTCAAACAGCGATGCCGTTTTGGCCCTGATGATGCTCATGTAGGTGTCCTCGTCGATGCAGTGGTTGCGAGCGATGTCCACTTGGTCGATCTCACCCAGGGAGAGGTCGCGACCCATGTCGGCCAGGGCGCTCAGGATGCGTCCGTCGCCAGTAGCCACGCCGCAGCGCAGCGCACCCGTAACAAAGAAATCGCCCACGAGAACGGCGACATGGTTGTCCCACACATTGTTAATGGTGGGCACACCGCGGCGCTCACGTGCCTGGTCGATGACATCGTCGTGGATGAGCGAGGCATTGTGCAGCATCTCGATGGCTGCAGCGCCCTGCAGGGCCTTGTCGTTAATACCACCAAAGAAGCTGGCACTCAGCAGCGTGACGATGGGCCTGATCATCTTACCCTTGGTCTTGAGGTAGTTGGTCACAATGCCATTGGTCAACTCGCTGTTGCTCGTCAACGTGGTCACGATGATGTGGTCGAGCTTGTCCAGTTCGGGCCGCAGTTGCTGTTGGATATGTTCAAGCGAAATTGCCATTAGAGTGCAAAGGTAGCAATAATTCCTGTTAGCATCACCATTTTTAAGAGTAAAAATCAAATATTCACTTTTATGCGCCTTAAGGTTGGTACTGGACAAAGGCCTCGATGGCCTCGTAGGTGGCCAGTCCCAAACGCTGGTACTGCTCGGCAAGGTCGCGGTTGCGCTCGATGGAGCGCTGCCAGGGCAGTTGTCCGTCGGCACTGGAGCGGAAGGGCGCGTCATGGATTTGGGAGTGGAACTGCAGGATAGCGTCGCGCTTGTCGCCAAATTCCTCGGGGCTCATGGGCACAGCCATCTGCACGTAGTCCACATCCCACTGTCCCCACTGCCCGCGGTACATCCACACGCGGCAGTCATGCATGAATTCCTCGCCCTTGAGTTGGTCGAGAGCGTGTATGACGGCTCCAGTGGCGCGCACGTGGGTGCCGTGGGGGTCCACCAGGTCGTTGTCAAAGAAAATCTGGTGGGGCTTGATGTCGGCGATGAGGTCACGAACAACGGCAACATCGGCCTCGGTGAGACGTCCTTGCCCGTTGGGATCCTCGGTGTAGAACGGCAAGGCCAGGTCACGCAGGTTCTTCTTGGGAACGCCCATGTGACGGCATGCCATGTAGGCCTCGCTCAGCATGATGGCGCCCTTGTAGTACCGCACGTCCCGGTCCTCGTTGTTGAATGGGGACTTCTCCTTGAGCCTTGTCATGGCCTGCTCGACAAAGGGCAGGCTGCCTTCCTTACCGAAGTGGCGCGTCACCCTGTCGGCTAGCATCACGTTGCGCAGCAGGTCATCGTCGCTGACGGCAACATCGCCATTGGTCTCGAAGGCGATATAGACGTCATGGCCTTGTTGCACGAGCCGCCTGATGGTGCCGCCCATCGACACGATGGCATCGTCGGGGTGGGGACTGAAGATGAGCACGCGCTTGGGGTAGGGCACGGCGCGCTCGGGACGATAAGTGTCGTCGGCATTATGTTTGCCGCCGGGCCATCCAGTGATGGTGTGCTGCAAGTCGTTGAATATCTTGATGTTGACATTGTAGGCCGAGTCGTAAAGAGCCACCAATTCGCTCAGGCCATTGTCGTTATAGTCCTTGTTGGTGAGTTTAAGGACAGGTTTGCCCGTTTGGCCGCACAGCCACACGATGGCGCGACGTATCAGGTAGTCGTTCCACTGGCATGAAGTGACTTTCCAGGGGTAGCTGACGCGCGTTAGACGAGACGCCGCGTCGAGGTCGGCATAGACCTTTGCGTCGCTGTGAACCTGCAGGAATGAGGCGGGCAGCAAGTCGGTCATCTTGCCCTCGATGGTGTTGAACAACGCCATTGCCGAATCTTCCTCCCAAGCGACGCAAATAATCTTGTCGGCACGCAGGATGTCGCTGATGCCCAGGGTTACGGCCGTCTTGGGGACGACATCGGCCTGGAAGGCATCGGCCACGCGGGCGCGCGTCTCGTCGCCCAGAAGCATGAGGCGGCAAGTGCTGGTGCGTGCCGAACCAGGCTCATTTAAGGCAAGTGAGCCGTCATTGTTGAGATCGCACAACACCAGGTCCAGTCCACCAGCGTCAATGATGTCACGCTCATAGGCTTTGCACTGGCTGTAAACGTCATCGGTGGCATTGATGGGCGTGATGGTGTGGATATTACCGGGCTCGATGTCCACCTTGGCATACAGGTGCTCGGCGATGCGCTCATTCAGGCGGGGTCCGTCGTTTTCTCCAAGTTCACACAGGTTAAAAGCCACGACGTCGGCAAAGCTCACCTTGTCGGCAAAATAGAGCTTGACAAGTTCGTCATAGACTTTCAGGACGTAGCGCCCAGCGCCCAGGGCGATGACACAGCGGCCGCGCGTCTCGACGCACTGGTTGATGACGTGAGCGGCCTCGAGGGCTGCCTCACGTGCGCCATCGTCGGCCGTTTCCATGACGGTGGTAAAGATTTTCTCATATCGCGTGAGCGATGCAAGCTCAATCTCGTTCTCCGGGCGGTAATACCTGCTTGACACCTGATGGAACTTGATATTGGTGTTTAAATCGGTCTTCATCTTTTTTACCTTAAAAATGCGGTTGAATTGCAGTGAAACACACAAAGGTACAGATTTTTTTTATTTTTTTCGGCAAAAGTTGAAACTTTTTGGGGGTGTCGTGCGTCTATTAGATAAAGAATCTTTAAAAAATATCGATTATGAAAAAGTATTTGCTGATAAGCCTTGTGGCTTTGGTTGCTGTGACGATGACGTCATGCCTGCATGTGAAAATTGGTGACAAGGATTGGTCAATAGGTGGCGGGCACACCAACGACACCCCCACCCAAGTGCATCAAGTGGGACAGATGATCGAGATGCAGTCCTTTGACAAAGTGAATCTGAGTGGACCCATCGATGTCATCCTGGAGCAGGGCGAGAGCCACACCGTGCGTGTTGAAGCCACTATCGAGCAACTCGAGAAGATGACCATATATGTCGAGAACGGCGGGCTCTATGTCGACCAGCGCAAGAGTGAACCCGGCAAGACGTTCGACGGGGTAAAGGTGTTTGTTTCCTCCCCCATGATTAAGACCCTAAGCATTGCCGGCTCGGGAGACGTCACTGTCCCCAAGACATTGGATGTTGCCGACCTGAACATCAGTATCGCCGGCACGGGTGATGTGACCGTTGCTCAGATGAAATGCCATGACCTGGGCATCAGTATTGCCGGCACTGGCGATGTGACCATGGGTCCCGTCCTGGCCAATGCGGTCAAGTGTGATGTGGCTGGCACGGGTGATATCGACATCGCTGGCTTGACCTGCAAGACTCTTGATAACTCGATTGCCGGCACGGGTGACATGAGGTTTAACAACCTGGATGTGGAGCATGTCAATAGCTCCATCGCCGGCATGGGTGATGTGATCCTGAGTGGTAAGGCAGTCAGCCACAAGGAGTCGGTTGCCGGTCTCGGCAAGGTGGACGTCTCAGGACTGGCCAAGAAATAAAAGTGGTAATACTAACCGCCCTGCGGGCGGGAAATTGTATCGGCATCCTATCACAGGGCCAATAGCTGTATCATTACCAATAAACAGGTTACTTGATTCCTAACTGACGAAGCAACTCGGCGGTGGTGCTGTGGCGCTTGCCGTTGAGGTAACTCAAATAGGCGTTGACATCGGTCGGCGCCATTTTTTTCACATTGTTGAATCGTTCGGGGCGCGTGATGCGGGTGAATACCACGCGCTGGATGGCGGTCTTGTGGCAGCGGCCCATACTGTAGCCCATCTGCTCGGGATGCTTACCCGGGCCGTTGGATGACCAGTAGGTGACCGTGTCGCCCTCGCAGCCCATGAAGATGACGCTGTGGCCCGCTTCTTGGTCGGCCGTCTTGTCGTCGTCACAGCCGATGATGGCTCCGCTGTCGCTGCCGCGGGTCTCGTTGCGGTTCCAAAAGATTTTCATCAGGTCTCCAGGCACGGCGCGTTGCCACACGTCCTGGGCACACCACTCGTCATCGGTGAGGTAGCGTTCATCAGGCGTCTCCTTGTTTCGCTCGGTTTTGGCACCGCGGTAGGCAGTGAAACTGTAGCCGGCGCCCAATTCACGCACCAGCACACCCAGGCTAGGGCCATTGGCATTGGCGCGGCCCCAGAAACCCACGCCATCGTCCTGCCCGATTCCCTCGGGATTGAGTTCGTCGGCGATTCCCACATAAGGTTTCATGTTCACCCAGGCTTCACGCTTGATTTTGTGCTTGGTGTCCCAGATAAGCAATGCCTTGATAATCACACCATAGGTAGCGCTTGAGCAGAAGGACGGCTGAGCTTGGATGGGGTCAAACGTAGGCCGCTCGTCGCTTGATGTCATCTGGTAGGCGTCGTGCAGGCCCCGCCAGGTTGTCTTGGCAAACAATTCGTTAGGCTTACCGCCGGTGTAGTAGCCGCCCTGTTCGGGGAATGCGTCAATGGCAGCGAGCACAGCCCGCTGCCAGTCTTTGTTCACCTTGTCGCCAGCCGATGCTGCACCTGCCAGGCATAGCATCGCCATCATTACCGCTAACGCGCGTCTCATTCCTCGTAGCGTGCTGCCACGACATCCCAATCGATAATCTGCCACAGGGCGGCCAGATGGTCGGGACGGCGGTTCTGGTAGTCGAGGTAGTAGGCGTGCTCCCACACGTCCATCGTCATCAAGGGACGCAGGCTGTGCTGGATGGGGTTGGCGGCATTAGGCTCCTGGGTAATCACCAGTTTGCCCTCGGCATTGGCACTGAGCCATGCCCAACCCGAGCCGAATAGGGTCGCACCAGCCTTGGCAAAAGCCTCCTTGAAGGCCTCAAACGAGCCAAATTCCTCGTCGATGGCTTGTGCCAGACGTCCTGCCGGGGCATTGTCGGCGCGAGGTGCCCTAAACTGAGAGAAATACAGGTTATGGTTCAGGATCTGGCCAGCGTTGTTGAGCATGCCCCCCTGGGCGTTCAGCACCACTTCCTCAAGCGATTTTCCTTCCATTCCGCTGCCGGGCAGTGCGGCGTTCAGGTTGGTTACATAGGCATTCAAGTGCTTGCCGTGGTGAAATCCTAGGGTTTCGGCACTGATGACAGGAGCCAGCGCATCGGGCGCATAGGGCAACGTCATCAACTCAAATTTTCCGTCAATAGGCATCGTCTGTTTCATTGTGTTTATTTTTTAAGTGTTCAAATTATTCGGCATCCACCTGAAAATCACCCAGTTCGATGCTCTCAGTTGTTAAGTTAACAGTGGCACTGAAGGTGGGCATGTCGTCATAGTGCAGCACCTTGCCCACGACAAAGTTCACGCCAGGTGTGATATGGACTGTCAAGGGACCCTCGATGCTGTAGGAAACCTGCTCACCGATATAGATGGCATCGTCCATGAATCCGCCCATGTCCTCGATGTGGTTGGTCACGGTAACCAATTTCTTGCCCTTGTTATAGAAGGTGATATCCTGACCATCGATGCTGTAGGTCAACACTTTGCGGATGGCTTCCTGCATTTCATAAGGATCCACCGAATTGACGATGCTCGCATAACCGTCATCGCCAAACCGCAGCAGGTAGGGACGCTCGACATTGACACCAGTACCTTCCATATCGCTACCCAGGATCCACAGGTCACCCGTGGCCGCATCATAGCGTGCGCGCGGCATCCTGCCGTGGCGCAGCTGGGGCAGGGCGGTTTTCACGTCACCCTTGGCAACGACCATGCCGTAACCCTCGCTGGAAATCGTATCAGAGCACTTGAGCAGGCTCCACACGCCAACGCCCGTCGTTTTGTCTTCCATGAGGGTCTCGTAACACTCATCGATGTTGACATGTTTCATCAGGTCCACCACCGCTTGAGGGGCTTCGCCAACTGCAACAGCCTCTTCCATTGTTCCGTTCACAGGGCGCTGGGCATTGCACTTGCAGCCCGTCATCATTGCGCTGCACAGTGTTACCACTGCTGCAATCATTAACCACTGTTTCATCTCTTTCATTGTCTTTATGGTGCTATTAATAATCGTTCAGTTATGTGGCAAAGGTAGTTATTTTTTCTGGGAAGCGATAGCTGATGTTGCCCAGTAAAGGGGCTATAGGGCGCCTTGCTCGATGCGGATGCAGATGCGCTCGATCATGGCGTCTTGCTTGTCCTTGTTGGGATGATAGCCCGCCTTGAGGCTTGCGCCAAAGAACTTGCTGAAGGTTTGCCAAAAACCGGCCCTAAATGTGCCCAGAAAAGCCTTCACGATGCTGTAGCTGCTCTGGTTAGTCTCGCGGTTGATGAGTTTGATGAGCATTTTGCCCTGGTTCTTGGTGAGTTTCTTCATCTGTGGTTTGTATTGGGCAAACAGCTCTTTTTCAAACCGCTTTAGGTAAGCCTGTTTCTGCTTTTCGGTCTGGTAGGTATCGATATACTCATAGGTCTCGAGTAGCGTCGAGCTGATGAGCTTGGCGTAAGGCAGTGTCTTCTTGATGTCGCGCACGGTCTTCCAGTAGTATTTCTCCTCGGCCTTGTTGCGGAAACGCTCGCGCGGGTAGATGATGATGGGATTGAAAACAATCATCGCCAGCGTGTCGCCAGTCGAGGGCTCGATGAAATGGTAGTAGCCGGCAAAGGTCTTTTGCAGCACCGAGGGCAGCTCAATGTTGTCGAGCGGGTCGTTCACAGCAGGAGCCGCGTGCGCCTTGGCGCCCGTTAAAGCCGTGATTATCATGGCAATAGCCAATATGAGGAAAAACCGTTTCATCTACGGCGGCAAAAGTAGAACAAAGAAATGAATTCCAGCAAGAAAAGGGTGTTAAAATAAGTTGTTAGTTTTTAGTCCTTAGTCCTTAGTTGCTGGATGAAAGGGCGCGCAACAGGCCGGCATAGCCGACGGTAATTCCCACGCAGCAACCCTTGACCGAGGGATTGAAGTTGTTGAACTTGGCATGGGTGACAAAGGGGGAAATGCGCAACGACGAGGTGTAATGACCCTGGTTGCCGTCACCTGTCGGGTAATCTACCAGTTTGCCGTGCAGCTTGATGTCAAAGTCCACGCTTGCCATCCAGCTGAAATTGTTCTCGTGGGCGCCGGTCACGTCATCGATTTTGGGACGCTCGATGCCCTCATCATCCTTCTCATACTTGATGTGATTCAAGTCCCAAGACAGGCGGCTCACGGTCACGCCGACAGCAGGGGTAATCGAGAGTTTACCGCCACGCCAAACGGTATAGCCCAGTTGAAAGGCTGCGCCAAACAGTGAGGGGTTGGCCGTGGCATTCAGTTGTGCATTGCGGCCCTGGTCGTCCATGACGGCATAGGGATTCTCGTTCTTGAACGACGGTTGGCCATAGGATAAGTCAATCTTGAACCTCAGTCGGTTGTAGTCAAGATTCACCCCTGCGGTGAACAAGGCATATCCCTTGAAATTATCGGCCAGCGAGCCGGTGGGCATCAACCCCCCGGCACCAACGTGGAAGCCTACCCCCAAGGGCTTATATATGGACTCAGTCTCCTGGGCACGCAGGGCGGCAGGAGCTAACGTCAGTAATGCCAATAGAATCCAAATTGTTCGTTTCATCGCATTGTTACTTTAGTTTACTATAATAACGTACAAGTGCCATTTAAATTGTCACGACAGGCCATAGACTCCAAATTCGAACACGACAAAGCGAGTTCGCAGCCCAAAAAGTTATGATTTCTATCTCTAAAAACGTTTACCACCACAGGTTGCGGAAGTACTTGTGGTAGAGTGATAAACCCTCGCTGATAGGTTTAAGCGACGTTTTGGCGGCGCGCTTGAGGTCGGCAAGATCCTCCTCGTTGTTCCAGATGGCCTTGATATAGGCCTTGTACTCAGGGGTGTCCTCCTCGGTTTGGCAGGCGATGCGCTCAAAGGCGTAAATCATCTTGTCCAAAATCTTGTTCCACTCTTCGTGAGTCATGTTCATGTGCGGAGTACCTTCATTGTGCTTTTTGAATGCCATCAGGCGGGGTAAAACAAAGCGAGCAATGGTCACATCGAGGTCATATAGCTCCTCGACGTCGATGGTTTTGGCAATAGCTTTGGGATTGAATTTTTCAGTCATCACAACAGTTGTTTTGAGAGGTTAGAGAAATAGAAGCTGTTCTGAAATGACGTTGCGGGTGTGATTCCAAAACAGTTCCTAATGGTTTCAGGTAGCAATTTTAGACATATTTCCTGACATGACCAAATAATTAGCCAAAAAAATGCCGAAAATCAGCATTTTGGCAATTTACGGGAATTTCTGAATTGTTAAAAATCAGTAATGAGGCAAAAAAAACGGCCGTTTTTTTGTCAGTTCGCCAACTTGCCGTAACTTTGCATAAAAATTGAATATAATTACCTTTTTAAGGGGTTCGATTTTTAACCATAATAGTAAAAAAAGTTTAATCTAAATATTTGAATATCAATGGAATTACCATTTGCTGAATCTTGGAAAATCAAGATGATCGAGCCGCTTCGTAAGAGCACTCGCGCCGAGAGAGAACAATGGCTCAAGGAAGCCCACAACAATGTCTTCATGCTCAAGGCTGAGCAGGTTTACATCGACTGCCTGACCGACTCGGGTACGGGTGCGATGAGCGACCGCCAGTGGTCTGAGATGATGCTCGGCGACGAGAGCTATGCCGGCGCCAGCTCATTCTACAAGTTTGAGAGCGTGGTACAACGCATCTTTGGCTTCAAGTATGTCATCCCCACCCACCAGGGCCGTGCAGCCGAGAACGTGCTGTTCTCCTATCTGGTGAAGGAAGGCAATGTCGTTCCTGGCAATGCCCACTTTGACACCACCAAGGGTCACATTGAGGCCCGTAAGGCCAAGGCCATCGACGTCACCATCGACGAGGCCAAGGACACCCAGCTCGAGATCCCCTTCAAGGGTAACGTTTCTCTCGAGAAGCTGGAGAAGGTGCTGAGCGAGAACAAGGGTAACGTTCCCTTCATGGTATTGACCGTGACCAACAACACCGTTGGCGGTCAGCCCGTGTCGATGAAGAACATCAAGGAGACCTGCGAGCTGTGCCACAAGTATGGCGTGCCCGTCGTGATGGACAGCGCCCGCTTTGCCGAGAACTCCTACTTCATCAAGACCCGCGAGGAAGGCTACGCCGACAAGACCATCAAGGAGATTGCCCGCGAGATGTACTCCTATGTTGACGCCATGACCATGTCGGCCAAGAAGGACGGCCTCGTGAACATGGGTGGTTTCATCGCTACCAACCGCGAGGACTGGTACGAGGGTGCAAAGCTCTTCTGCATCCCCTTCGAGGGATTCCTCACTTATGGTGGCTTGAACGGCCGTGACCTCAACGCCCTGGCTGTAGGTCTGGACGAGAACACCGAGTTTGAGATGCTCGAAACCCGCATCCACCAGGTTCAGTATTTGGCTAAGAAGCTTGACGAGTATGGCATTCCTTATCAGCGTCCCGTGGGTGGTCACGCCCTGTTCATCGACGCCGACAAGGTGCTGTGCAACGTTCCCAAGGAGGAGTTCCCCGCTCAGACCCTGACCTGCGAACTCTATCTGGAGGCTGGTATCCGTGGTTGCGAGATCGGCTACATCCTGGCCGACCGTGACCCCGTGACCCGCGAGAACCGCTTCGGCGGCCTCGACCTGCTGCGTCTGTGCATTGCCCGTCGCGTTTACACCGACAACCACATGAACGTCATCGCAGCTGCACTGAAGAACGTCTATGACCGTCGTGACGAGATCACCCGTGGCGTCGCCATCGAGTGGGAAGCTCCCCTGATGCGCCACTTCACCGTGAAGCTGAAACGACTGGGATAAATAAAAATCTCATATACCATTAACTAAACCATGAGGATAACGGCGGGAACTTCCCGCCGTTATTGTTTTTAATAGTTTTGGTAATTCATCAATCTAATCATAACTTGTGAGCTTTGAAAAACCATCACAATTAATTATATTTGCCACGAGTTATTCCATCTGCCGTTCATGTTGCTCCTGTTCGGCAGTCTAATTAATTACCTCTAATTTTTCGCTTTATGAGAAAACCCAGAACCTTTCTCACATTGTTGGCGCTGGTGGCCTTGATGGCCTCGGCTGCCGGACAATCCACGACCTACACGGCAGGCCCCAAGCCAGTCGTCAAACAAGTCGTGAAGGCCGAGACTAGAGCCAAGATGCTCTCTCCCGGTAAGATGGAAACTAGGAAGAAAGCTCCTGCTGCCGACCAGTTTCAGGGATTAAACATGTATGTTAACCTGACCAATTCCGACACTTGGGCTGGCGTTAGCATCGGTTCAGTGCCTTATGGTATCTATTCCTACACGATTGGAGACGATGGCAACTTCCAAGCTCTTGCCACCGACCTGCGTTATGATTTCATGGCCAGTGCCATGGGACGTGACCAACTCGTTGGTGCGCGCCCCATGCAGATGATGGGTGTGCTCAACGGTGTTGAATACAACGGCTTGAGCCGTAACGGTTTCAACGAGCTATGGTCGGCCATCTATAGCGATGCTGATTACAGTTTCATCCCCTCGGTGATGGCCTATGATGTGACGAGTGACATCTTTTACTCGGTACAGTACAACAGCGATCTAACTGGCCTGAATATGTCCAAATGGAATCCCGAGAGCCGCATGTTTGAAACTATCTGCCCCTGGCCCAATATGTTCCAGCCGTTGACCATGGGTTTCACACCCAACGGTGAGATGTATTGCGTGGGCGCTGATGGCGAATTCTACCAGTTGGACAAGGAGACTGGTGATGCCCGCTCGATGGGTCCGCTTGGCGTTTCTCCCACCATGTATGTCCAGGGCATGGGCTATGAGCCCAGGAGCGGTTGCTTCCTATGGATGGCAGTGACCCAGAAGGGCTCGGGCCTCTATGCCATCGACCCCTACGAGGTCAGCGCAACGCTCATCGAGGAACTTAACAATAACGAGCAGGCTCCTGCCGTGTTCTTCTTGGATAATGCGGCACCTGCATTGGCTCCCGCTGCCACGACCGACCTGGCTTTCACCTTCAACGGAGGGGAGACAAACGGTACCATAACCTTTACCGTGCCCACTACCGCCTATGACGGCAGCAACTTGAATGGCAATGTGCTCATGAGCGTTTGGCTCGATGGCGAACTGATTGCCAACTATGTTTCAGTTGCACCCGGTTCACAGCAGACCTTCAATAAGGAGGTGAGCAACGATAACCATTATGTGTATGTTTTGTTTGAGAACGGGGCTGGTTGCTCGCCTGTTAACAATCTGTATGTGTTTGCCGGCTATGACACCCCGCTTCCCGTCACCAATCTCAACTTCACTGTAGAGAACGGCGTTAGCCACCTGACCTGGGATGCTCCTGCAACGGGTGTGAATGGCGGTTATCTGGAGAACGTTACCTATAATGTCGTGCGCATGCCTGGTAATGTCACTGTTGCCGAGGGCTTGACCGAGTGCGAGTTCAGCGAGACGTTGCCCACCAAGATGGAGCGCTACTACTACATCGTCACTCCCGTGAACTGCGATGGCAAGGTAGGTGAATCGACGGAATCCAATGCCATTCTTACTGGTACTGCCTTCCAGGCTCCCTACTTCGATGACTTCAGCGATGCCACAACCCTCGACCTGTGGACCGTCGTCAACGCCAACAACGACGCCAGCAGTTGGGGCTCGGAATACACATGGTCGTTCAACGACTACAACAAGTGCTGGGGCATCTACACCGGTCCCTACAACATGGGTGAAGACCAGGATGCCTCCGATGACTACCTGATTTCGCCGGGCATCAATATTGAGGAGGGTATCTCCTACGCCCTCATCGTGAACATGCGCAACACCTTTGCCAACTACTTTGAGCGCGTGAGCCTGATGGTTGGCACCGACCCGAACGACGTCTCGACCTTCCAGGAGCTGGACAGCAACGAGGCCTATGACGTCAACGGAACGCTTGCCGATTGGGAAGTTGACTTCCTGATGCCCGAGAGCGGCACCTATTATTTTGCTGTGCGCGTCTTTACCCACAGGGAGGACAATGCATCGGGTATCTTTGTTTATTCGATGGCTGTGAACAAATTGGGTCAGAGCAATGCTCCCGCCGAGGTGACCAACCTCACTGTCACTCCCGATGAGGATGGCGAGATGGTTGCCGACGTGACCTTCACTGTTCCCACCACTCAGCTCGACGGCAATCCGCTGGCAGGTCCTCTGACCGCCAACATCTATCGCGATGGAGGCGAGGAAGCCGTGGCACAGATCCCCGTTGAGGTAGGCGCTGAGGCGCTGTGGACCGACAACACCGTTGAGGGTGTGGGTGTTCACACCTACACCGTGGGTATCAGCAACGAGGCTGGTGAGGGCAAGCGTGTTACGACCGATGCATTTATCGGTGTTTACACCGCTCCGTACACCAACACGTTTGACACCGAGGAGGATGCCCGCTTCTTCTACACTGTCAACGACTCGTCGATTTACAGCACTAACGAGTACCGCTGGATCTGGTATTCCTACAACCAGAACTTGGCATTGGGCGGCTATGGCTACTTCGTGCAGCATCCTATTGAAAAGATTTGGCTCTACATGCCTGCCATCAAGCTAGAGAAGGACATGGTTTACAACTATGCCTTCAACTGGACTTACAGCAACTACAATCAGTCCTGCCCGGGTTATGCCGGCATCGGTATGGCTGCCGACTCTACCGCTCAAACCATTTATCCCGACCAGCTTCCGTTTACCGACTATGGCCAGAAGGTGCTCATCGAGAACGAGGTCATCGCCACCGAGACGGGCAAGTATTATCCCTCGATTCTCGTCGTTGCCGACCAGATGAGCAGCTACATCAGTCCCAGCATCGACGACATCTCCATCACTGTTGTGGGTTCTGCATTTGCTCCCTACAGCGTTGAGAACCTCGTTGTCGAGCACGACATGAGCGGCCTGTTGAAGGTGAACTTCGCTTTCAATGCTCCCGCTGTTGACTATGCTCAGCGTCCCCTTGAGGGCCCCCTGACCGTGTACATCTACCGCAGCGGTTCGGCTATCCCCTTGATGACGTTTGAAAACGTGGAGCCTGGCCAGGCATTAGAGTGGGTTGATGAACAGCCCATGCACGGCAACAACTCCTACATTATCGTGGCCGAGAACGCGTATGGCCGTGGTAAGGCAAGCACGAGGGATGTGTTTGCCGGCGTTGATATTCCGAAGGCTGTCGAGAACTTTTGGGTTGGCGGTAACGAGGACAACCAGATGGCTGTTCTCACTTGGGACGCCCCCTCCGAGGCCGTGAATGGTGGCGTGCTTGACGGTTCGCTCGAGTACACCATTGTCGAGTATTTCCCCGATGGTGCTACTCCCGAGGAGCAGATGGTTATCTTGGGTACCACTACCGAGACCTTCTTCGTCGTAGAACGTGAGCCGACCGAGGAGATGGAAATCCATTACTATGCCGTGATTGCATCAACCTCGGCAGGTATCGGCCAGGCCGTCCTCGACGATGTGATCCTGGGTAAGTTGAAGGAAGTTCCCTTTGCCGAGTCATTTGCCCAGGGTGGCACTTGGAGCAGCGGCTGGATGAGCGAGGGTGACGTGGCCAACTATGGTGCTAACTGGTTGATTTTGACCGATGGTGATGAGCAGACCTCGCAGGACGGCGACAACGGCTATGCCCTGTGCTATAATGGTAACTACTATAGCCAGTATCACTGGTCAGACTTGGTTACGCCCAAGGTAAGGGTTGAGCGCGGCAAGGAGTACACCCTCTCGTTCTATGTGTACATGGGCTACAGCTCGAGTGCGGCAGTCATGCCCACCCTGGTAGTTTCACAGAGTCTTGATGACCAGGAGTATGAGGAACTCATGACAATCGATGTCACTCAGGGCAATGGCGAGTGGACGTTGTTTGAGGTGCCCTTGACGGGAACCGAGGCAGCCAACTTTGCCAAGTTCTGCTTCCGTGGTTACTTGAGCATGATGAGCGAGCGCATCTGGCTGGATAATATCCGCATCACCAGTGTGGAGAAGCCCAGCAGTGTGAACGAGTTGACCACCAAGCAGCAGATTGCAGCCATCAAGGGTGGTATCAGTGTTGAGGGCTTTGATGGCCAGCAGGTGCGCGTGTTCACCGTTGACGGCCGTCAGGTAAGTGCCTTCACCGCCGAGGCTCACAGCAGCCTGTCGATGGCTCCCGGCATCTATATCGTTATGGTGGGCAAGCAAGCCTATAAGGTAAGCGTCAGGTAAACCACAGCCCATCCCCGACTAAAACAACGAGAGCGTGCATCAATGGCACGCTCTCGTGTTATGATGGTATTTATAAGCTATCAGGGACGGGGAGTGGCGGCTTTGATGGCTTGCTCGAGGCTGGGTCCGGAGTAGGTGACCAGGCCAGTGCTGTCGGTGACAGCATACCACGGCATGGTGTTAATGCCCAGCATCTGGATGCCTTGCTCCAGAGGACCGCCAGGAGCCCAATAGTGTTGCCAGGACTTAGGGTCGGAGGCAATGGTCTGGTGCCAACGCAGGGTGTCGGCCTCGGCCAGGACATCGATGATACGGAACTGGATATCGGTTCCCTCGCTCAGTTCACGCAGTTTCTGCATCTTGGTGTTGCGGTCGTCTTGGGGGTTGGCCCACAGGCTGATGAGCGTCATTTGGTCAGTCAGCTTGATTTCTTCAAAATCACCGCCGTGCTTGACGAGCGTCAATGTCATCAACCGGGGAACGCTAGGGTTTTTATGGCCCATAGGGTTGCCCAGGAAGGCCCTGGTCAATGACTCAGGCCGCGCCTCGGCTTGGATACTGTTGAGCAGTTTCCCTACCTTGTCGGCATCGGTGTAGTTGCTGTAGTCAGCCATGAGCAAAACGGTCGAGAGCATGTCGGCCGGGTGTTCACGCACATATTTCTCGATTGCGGCATCGAGGCGGCTGGGGTTGGGGTCGGTGTAGAAAGCCTTGTGCTCGTCACGGAAGAGTTGCCAGTCTTCGTTCACCTTGGAGCCCTTAGCCTTGATGCTCATGGCCTTGCCGGCATCACCCTTCATCTTGATGTGGTCGCCATTGACTGCTACCACAGTCATCAGCTGATTACCATTCATATCAAGGATGCTGACCAAGACCGGTTGTGCTGACTCTCCCTCATAGGTGAAATGGACTTTATTGTCCACATTGACTAACTCGTCGACAATGCCCGAGTCACCGTCAAAGACAACCCTCACCATAGTGCCTTTAATGGCAGCGATGTTTCCGTCAATTTTGAAACCATCTCCGCTGCACGAGGTCAACACGGCAGTAAGCGCCACTATCACAATAATCAAGATCTGCCTAATCTTCATCTCAGTAATCTATTCTCTAATTTATCTATGATTATTCCTTCTCCCTCCAGTCGCCGTTGTCCTTGATGAGTGTCATGAGGCGGTCGATGGCGTCCTGTTCGGGAATGTTCATCTCGATACATTGTTTGCCCTTGTAGAGGCTAATGCGTCCTGCTGCGGCACCTACATAACCATAATCGGCATCGGCCATCTCGCCAGGTCCGTTCACAATGCAGCCCATCACGCCAATCTTGAGGTGGGTGAGGTGGGCTGTCGCCTGCTGCACTCGTTGGACGGTGGTCTGCAGGTCAAACATCGTGCGGCCACATCCCGGGCAAGAGATAAACTCGGTCTTGCTGATGCGTTGCCGTGCCGCTTGCAGTATGGCGTAGGCATAGCGCACGACCTCGGCGCGGTTGTAGCAGTTGGGGGCTTCAAGCCACAGGCCATCGGCACGGCGGTTGAGCAATACGGCACCCAGGTCGGCCCCTGCCTTGACTTGCAGCCACTCGTTGGAGCTATCGCTATAGGTGTTGCGCACCACCACGGGACAGTTGATACCCGCTTGATCGAGGGCATGCGTCAACGCTTGTTGCTCTCCTGGGATGTTCACACCCACAGGGGTGATGATGAGCACCGTATCCTGTCGCCCACGCAGGAACTCCAGTCGGGAAACCGGGGTGGTGGCGGGCAACTGCAGGAAGCGCATACTTGCGTTATCGGGGCACTGGTCCCATTCGCCCAAGGTGAGCAAGGGATAGGCGTTGAGTTCACCTTTCCAGCGCTTGAGGGGAACCAAGAACCTGTGCATCCCGTCAATCATGCCGTCGGCACTATAGTAGAGGTCGGGCAACAGGGTCGCGCCATCAAGTTCGTCAGGGCGATAGGAGGCAATGACCACGGGCTGCTGGTTGCCGCCGATGAAGTCACCCACCTCGACTGTCGCACGGCGCTCGGGGTTCAAGGGGTCATAGCCCTGGGCATAGTCCCCTTCAATTGCCTCATGACCCTCGCGTGAGGTGATGTATTCCACCAGTTTACGGGCCACAGGCACCTCCATCTCTGGTTCTTCGCTCAAGGATACGCGAATGGTATCTCCCAGACCCTCGGCCATGAGGGCACCGATACCTACCGCACTCTTGATGCGTCCGTCCTCACCAAATCCTGCCTCGGTCACACCCAGATGCAGCGGGAAGTGCATATCCTCGCGGTCCATGGCATCCACCAGACGGCGCACGGCCTCGACCATGACGACTACGTTGGATGCCTTCATCGAGATGACCACCTCCAAGAAGTCTTCCTCCACGAACACGCGCAGGAACTCCATCACACTCTCGACCATGCCCGCCGCTGTGTTGCCATAGCGGCTCATGATGCGGTCGCTCAATGAACCGTGGTTCACACCCAAGCGCACGGCAGTGTGGTGCTCACGGCACACGGCGATAAAGGGACGCAGTGCCTCACGGATGCGCTCCAATTCGGCCTGGTATTGTTCGTCGGTGTATTCCAGTTGCTTGAAGGTGCGGGCAGGATCAACAAAGTTGCCAGGGTTAATGCGCACGCCCTCACACACCTCGGCTGCGGCCAATGCGGCCTGGGGGTTGAAGTGGATGTCGGCGATGAGTGGAATGTTGCAGCCTTGGGCACGCAGCACCTTTGACACTTCGCCAATGCTATGAGCCTGTTTCACCCCCTGAGCGGTAAGACGCACATAGGCGGCTCCCGCATAGGCGATGCGCTGGCACTGGGCCGCGCTGGCCTCGATATCGTCGGTGGAGGTGTTGGTCATCGACTGTACGCGCACGGGCCACTCGCTGCCCATGGCTATGCCGCCCACGTTGACGCTCACGGTGGAACGGCGACGGTAGTTAAATGTATTATTCATTGTTGGTTGATGGCTTGGTTATCCAAAATATTTCATGGTTAACGATACACACAGGAAGCCCACAATCACGCCGGCAAGCACTTGCCACATGTCATGACGCTTGCGCACCAGCCGAGCCGAGCCTAGAAGTCCTGCCAAAATGATGATGAAACACAACAGCCAGAACAGGTCAAAGGCGCTCAAGCCCTGCACATGGATTTGGTAGATGAGTGCTATCACGCCGCCAATGCCTGCCATGTGGGCACTGATTTTCCACTTGAGGTTGATGAGTGCCATCAGCAGCACGGTGAGTGCCGACCCGACCATGAACATCGTGAACCACTGCGGCGAATGGCAGTAATACAGGTAGTAGGCGGCCACTGCATAGCACAAGGCCGTGAACAGGTAAGGGATGAAACGTTGCTCACGTATCTCGACGTGCAGGTCCTTGACCAACTTGAAGTGGCGCAGCACACTCAGGAAGATGAGCGGCAGGATGCAGGTGATGCCCATGCACACGAGCAGCACCGAGACACGGGTGCCGTAGGGGAGCAGGCACAGCACCGAGGCCCACATCACTAGAAAGACGCCATAGGTGGGCATCATGAGCGGACTCAATACGGTGGAAAGCAAGTTGGCCGCGTCGGCAATGAGTTTGTTGACTGTATATCTTTTCATTGGGTTAATCGTGGTTATTTGGCCATGCGGCGACGGATGGTGCTGCTGGGAATGTCGAGGGCTTTGCGGTACTTGGCCACAGTGCGGCGTTCGAGTTGATAGCCCATGGCCTTGAGGCGTTCACACAGGGCATCATCGCTCAGCGGGTGGGCCTTGTCCTCGTTTTCGACAAGCTGTTTGAGGTCGTCATACACCTCGTGCCTGGAGGCGCCGTTGATGTCCTCGCTGAAGAAGGACTTCAGGCTCTTGATGCCCCAGGGCAACTGCACGTACTTGTTGTTCACGGCGCGTGAAACGACCGACACGTCCTTGCCGATCATGTCGGCAATCTGTTGCTGTCCCAGCGGCTTGAGGTCGCGCTCGTCGCCACTCAGGAAATAATCCTGCTGGCACTTGACGATGGAACTCATGGTATTGAAAAGGGTCTCTTGGCGTTGCTTGAGCACCTCGATGAACATGCTGGCCCGCTGATAGGCGTCCTGGATCTGTTTTTTCTCTTTGTTTTCCTTGACGCTTAGGTCGCTGGCTTTCTTGTAGCGCTCGTTCATCAGGGCATAGCTCTCGCTGATTTGCAGTGTGGGGATGTTGTTGCGCAGGGTGACAGTCAGGCGTCCGGTATCCTCATCCAGCTCAACATCAAAGTCGGGTGTTACCTGCTGGGTGATGTAAGAGCGGGTACCATAGGCATTGCCAGGGTAGGGGTTGAGGCCGCGCCTGATTTGACGCTTGAAGACGTCCTCAAGTCTGGAGGCATCGATTCCTGTTTTGCGGGCCATCGTGTCAAAACGCATGGACACCAACTCGTCAAAGTATTTCTCGACTATCATGATGGCGATGTTCACGTCCTCGCTGGCGGGTTTGCGCTTGAGTTGCAGCAGCATGCACTCGCGCAGGTCGCGGGCGGCGATGCCTGGCGGGTCAAGGGTCTGGATCACCTTCAGCATCTGCTCGACTTGGGGTGCGTCCACCATGTAACCGTCGTTGAAGGTCACGTCATCGGCTATCTCGGTGACGCTGCGGCGCAGGTAGCCGTCGTCCTCCAGGTTGCCCACAATGGCTCGGGCAATGAGCATCTGGGTTTCGTCGAGTTCCAGTTCTCCCAGTTGCTCGGCGAGGAATTCCTGAAGCGTTTTCTCGCTCACGGCAGTGGGGGTGTGGTACTCATCGTCACGGCTCCGGTTGTTGGCAAAATAACGGTACCAGGCGGCGGTGTCCTCATCACCGTCGGTGTTGATGTCAGTGGCCGAGGCTGCGTCGTCACCTCCTCCCTTATTGTTGTCGTGGCTGTCGTTGTTGCCGTAGTCGTCGTTATCGTCATCCGACTTCTTCTCGAGGGCCTGGATTTCACTGACCTTGTTGTCGATGAATTCGGCCATCTCGGCATCGTTCTTCTCCAGCACGAGTCCCAGCATGCGCTGCTGTTCCAGTGCTAGACGTTGCGTCTGCTTCTGCTCTAGTGTGAGTCCCTGTTTTGCCATTGTGATAGAGGTTTTGTGTTTAACTCACAAAGTTACAACAAAGTTTTTAGTAACCGCACACCGTTGCTTGCTTTTTTTAGATGGTTATCGGTTTGGAAGGGGAAATGTTGTAGAGGATGGTCTGGATGATGCCGCGCAGGGCCAGGAAACTCAGGTAGGCAATCCACAGGCGGTTGTTACCCCAAGCGGCAGGGGTGAGCCAGTAGATGACAAAGAACAGTGACCAGGCGATGAAGGCCGACAGGAGCATACCGCCCGAGCGTGTCAGACTGATGAACACGCCGTCCCACACAAAGGCGGCCATACCTGCCGCAGGAATCAGGGCGCACCACACACGGTAGTCCATCGCGGCCTCGATAACGCTCTGCTGGTCGGTCAACAGCCAAAAAGCTACGCGCGGGAAGGAGTAAATCAGCGTGAACACGGCGGCAACGCCTGCGCCCCACACGAACAGCAGCCGCACACAACGCCTCATGCGCTTCATGTCGCCCATGCCGTAATACTTGCCCACAACGGCTTCGCCGGCAAAGGCGATACCGTCCATGAAGTGGCTATACAGGGTGAAAAGTTGCAATATCAAGGCATTGACGGCCAGTATGAGGTCACCGCTGCGAGCTCCGATGGAGACGAATGCCAGGCTCACGGTCATCAGCAGGAAACTGCGCACGAAGATGTCACGGCTCACCTTGAAGTAACGTCCGGCCCCCTTGAAACGCCACACGCGGCGCCAGTCCAGCATGCCATTCAGGCGCGGGAACTTGCGCTGCACCGTCAGCGCGGCATAGAGCAGTCCCAGCCACTCGCCCGCCAGGG
This sequence comes from uncultured Muribaculaceae bacterium, assembly GCA_905233915.1. Taxonomy (GTDB): domain Bacteria; phylum Bacteroidota; class Bacteroidia; order Bacteroidales; family Muribaculaceae; genus Sodaliphilus. The sequence continues at coordinate 123,690 of CAJOFM010000012.1, forward strand.
TGCCGACGGCAATTCCCACAAAGCCCATTTTCAACAGATAAACGCAGATGAGGCTCGCGGCAATGTTGAAAATGTTGGTCATGATGGAAATCCACATCGCGCTCTGCGAGTCCTGCATACCCAGCAACCAGCCCTTGAAGGCCATCATCACCAGCACGGGCGGCACACCCCAAATGCAGATGGTGAAATAGGTGATGGCCAGCGAGGTGACCTCGGGTGAGGGGCCGATGATCCACAGCAGCAACAGGCGGATGGGCCATTGCAGCACGATGATGATGGCGGAGATGAGAACGGCCAGTGCCGTGGACTCGCCGAGCAACTTTGCGCTCTCCTGGAAATTGCCGCTGCCGCACGTCTGGGCCGTCATGCCCGACGTGCTCATGCGCAGGAACCCGAAGTTCCAGTACACCAGGTTGAACATCATCGCACCCACCGCTACGGCGCCAATGAATATCTTGTCGCCCAGATGTCCGGCGATGGCGGTATCCACCAGGCCCAGCAGCGGCACGGTGATGTTGGCGACAATCGCTGGCAACGCGATTTTCAGGATTTCACGATTCATGCCCTCTTTCATGCCTGCATCATATATAGGGAAAACAATAAATACAACAAATACAAATTATTGAAAACTAATGACTTGTACTTATTGTATTTACTGTCTTCCTTTTAAAAACGGTTGTATTCTAATCTTTGGTGTTAGAAGGGTTTCTCGTCGGTGCCGGTGAAGGACTGGAACAGTGAGTTGGCCAGGCTGGAGGCGCCGATGCGGAAGTACTGGTTGTTGAGCCACTTCTCGCCCAGGACTTCCTTGACGATGGTGTAGTACTTGATGGCGTCCTCGGTGGTGCGGATACCGCCCGATGCCTTGAAGCCCACCATGCGGCCGTGCTGCACGAAGTATTCCTTGATGCACTGGCACATGACATAGGCAGCCTCTAATGATGCTCCGGGATAGATTTTGCCCGTCGAGGTCTTGATGAAGTCGCAGCCCGAGTACATCGACAGGATGCTGGCGCGGCGTATGGCCTCGGCACTCTTCAGCAGACCGGTCTCGAGGATGACCTTGAGGGGACGGTCGCCCACGACGTGCTTAATCTCGGCAATCTCGTCACACAGTTCCTCATAGGCCTCGTCCTTGAAGTAACCCACGTTCAACACGATGTCCACCTCGTCGGCGCCGTCGGCGATGGCCAGGGCGGTCTCGGCGATCTTGGTCTCGATGTGGGCCTGGCTTGAGGGGAAGCAGGCGCTGCACACGGCAACGTCAACACCGCTCACCTCGAGCGTGCCGCGAACCACGGCTGCAAAGTTGCTATAGACGCAGATGGCAGCAACGTTCTTGAATTGGGGATAGTTGTTGTCAAAGTCGTTGACTTTCTGCACAAACTTGGCCACGCTGCGCTCGCTGTCCTCGGTGGCGAGGGTGGTCAGGTCAACACAGTTGAGCAGGAACTGCTGCACCTCGGGGGTGTTGTTCTCGGTGGCATGCTTGTCGATGATTTCCTGCACGGCGGCAGTTACGGCGGCATCGTCGATGGTGACGGTGCTCTGGTTGACGGCGGTCATGTACTTGTCCATGGGCTTGTGGTCATGATCGTGATGCTCACATCCGCATCCGCAATGTTCGTGTTCGTGGTTACTCATAATTCGTTGATATTTTATTGGTTAGTAAGTTTTTTGTTGTCTAAATGGCGGTGGCTGTCGCGCGAGGTCTTCTTGGCAAAGTTGCGTTCCAATGCGGCATCCAGGTCGATGCCCGTTTGGTTGGCAAGGCACATCACCACCCACAGCACGTCGGCCAACTCATCGGCAAGGTCTAGGTCGTCGCCCGGCTTGCTCGACTGGTCGCCGTAGCGGCGGGCGATGACACGCGCCACCTCACCCACTTCCTCGGTAAGCACGGCCATGTTGGTCAGCTCGCTGAAGTAGCGCACTCCGTATTGCTTGATCCAAGCGTCAACACGCTCTTGAGCCTCTTGTATCGTCATGATGTGCAAAGATAGTGCAAGCCGAGCACAGAACAAAAAGAATTCATTCTTTTTTTATATCGAGGCGCCGCCTATCTTGGCTGGAAGCAACGAAGTGCAAGCCTGTTTTTAGTCCTCAGTCCTTAGTCCTCAGTCCTTAGTCCTTTGTTTCTAGTTGGCTTTAACTCCTAACTCCTCACTTCTAACTCCTCACTTCTAACTCCTAACTTCTCACTTCTAACTCCCTAAGTCCATGAGCCACTTGATGCCCTTGGCAACACGCAGCGGCGGGTTCTTGAAGTGGTTGCCGGGGTTGAGTTCAAACTTGGCGCTCACTCCGCGGGCAGCCATCAACGCGGCCACCTGACGGGTGCGCTCGCCCACGGTCTGCAGCACGGCGTTGCGTGACGTGCTCTCCTTGTCGCCCACCGAGAGGTAAATGCCCTGCAGTTGAGCGACGGGTTCGTGCGTCTGGACATACTCCAGCCAGCTGGGGTACCACATCGACCCCGAGGCCGACAAGATGCGGGTGAACAGGTCGCACTGGTGAGCCGTCCACACAGCGAACAACCCGGCCAACGAGTAGCCAGCCAGCATGCGCCATGCCGGGGGCGCATCCAGCAGCCGTTCGACCTGCGGCACGACGTCGTCGGTGAGCATCGGCAGCCACTGGTCGGCTTCGCCCGCAAAGTTGTCATCTTTGGAGACGACAGTATCGACAGGCCATGGTGACAGTTCCTGGTTCCAGTGCAGCCCGCTGATGGTCACCAGGTTGAATCCGTCGCAATCCACCTGCTTGCATGCGTCCAGCAGCAACTGTCCGTTCTCGTGATAGTCAATCGAGTAAACCAACGGGGCCGGGCCGTTGACCAACTTGTAGAGGCACACGCGACGGTGTTCGAAATGCAATTCTTGTATTTCCATAGCCGCAAATTTACAAATAAATTCATTATCTTTGCCGAAACTAATCAAGAACGAACACGATATGTTAGCGAGAACGATAGCTGCCGCGGTGCATGGCATCGATGCCATCAAGGTCGAGATTGAGGTAACGGTCGATTGGGGAGTCGGATTCATGATCATCGGTCTGCCCGACACCGCCGTCAAGGAGAGTGCCGAACGTGTGCGCTGCGCCATCCAGCAGGCGGGTTTTGACTTCCCCGGCAAGAAGGTGATGGTGAACATGTCGCCCGCCGATATCAAGAAGGAGGGCTCGGCCTATGACCTGCCGTTGGCTGTCGGCATCCTCGCAGGGGACGAGAAAATCAACCCCGACAAACTTGGCCGCTATATGCTCATGGGCGAACTGTCGCTCGACGGCAGTCTGCGTCCCATCAAGGGTGCCCTGCCCATGGCCATCCTCGCGCGCGAGCTGCAGCTAGACGGATTCATTGTTCCGCGTGCCAATGCCCTTGAGGCGGCGGTGGTCAACAAACTCAACATCTATGGCGTGGACAATATCATCGAGGTGGTTCAGTTTCTCAACGGTGAAATCACCCTCGAGCCCACCGTGGTGGACACCCGTGCCGAGTTCGCCAAGGCGCAGGGCGTCTTCCCCTATGACTTCGCCGATGTCAAGGGGCAGGAGAACGTCAAGCGCGCCTTTGAGGTCGCCTGTGCAGGTGGACACAACATCCTCTTGGTGGGCAGCCCAGGCTCGGGCAAATCGATGATGGCCAAGCGATTACCGTCCATCTTGCCGCCCCTCACGTTGAGCGAGGCCCTTGAAACCACCAAGATCCACAGCGTGGCAGGCAAACTGCCGCAGGGCACCACACTGATGACCGTGCGCCCCTTCCGTAGTCCGCACCACACCATTTCGCCCGTCGCCCTCGTCGGTGGCGGCAGCTACCCCATGCCCGGCGAAATTTCCCTCGCCCACAATGGCGTCCTCTTCCTGGACGAGCTGCCTGAATTTTCGAGAAACGTGCTGGAGGTGATGCGGCAGCCATTGGAGGACAGGATTATAAGTATCAGTAGGGCAAAATACTCGACCGAGTATCCCGCCTCATTTATGCTCGTGGCTAGCATGAATCCGTGCCCGTGCGGATACTATGGGCATCCCAAGAAGAAGTGCGTCTGCAACGAGTACCAGCGCACGCATTACATGAGCAAGATTTCGGGCCCGCTGCTGGATCGCATCGACCTGCAGATCGAGGTGCAGCCCGTCGATTTCGAGCAGATGTCCAGCAAGGCCCCAGGCGAACCCAGTGCCGCTATCCGCGAGCGCGTCATCGCCGCCAGGATGCTGCAGGAACGTCGCTTCAAGGATGAACCCGGCATCCACTGCAACGCACAGATGACCCCGTCCCTGCTGCACAAATACGCTGAACCCAACGCCGCCGGCCTGGAAAAGCTTCGCGACGCCATGGAGCGCATGAACATGAGCGCCCGCGCCTATGACCGCATCCTCAAAGTCGCCCGCACCATCGCCGACCTCGAGGCCTGCGCCGACATCCTCGACCACCACATCATGGAAGCCATCGCCTACCGCAACCTCGACCGCCCCACCTATATGGGCACTAACCTATAATATTCAAGTTATGTCCGAAGTGAAAGAATTATATGTAATAGATTGGATGGGACCTTATAAGTCCCTTGACGATATCTGCAATAGAGAAGACACGGCTAATTGTTGTATCTATTTGATAACAGGCCGAATTAATTATGATAGAGTTAGAAACATTAAGTATGTAGGTATTACAAAACGCCTACCAGAAGATCGCCTTTCTGATAAAGATCACCTAAGAAAGCAGTGTGAGATTAAAGAAAAACAATACTGGGCTGGTCGTTTTTCAGTGTCATCTTACAATAATCTAGAGAACTCAAGGAATCGAGCTAGAGCCGAATTAGTTGAACATCTTATAATTAGATATCTTTCAAGTTTACCAAAACTTAAAATTGTCAATAATAAAAAAACCAAGAAATATCCGAAGAAATCTATAGGTATCATCTCAAGATGGCAAAAAAGTTATACTGATGATGCTCGATTTAACAAACCGAGTATCCTTCGAGCACTACCTGATGTCCTTCTTTATTCTAATAATGAATTCTGGAGTGCTCCAAAAATAAGACATTATATTGATTAAGCATTGAAAAAAGTTCAAAAATTGAATATACTCTCAGATTCTAATTTTAATAATAGTCGTTATGAAATATACTGTAAATAAACGCAAAAGCCCTACGGTTGATGAAGTTTTAGAGGATATTAAACAAGTAATGGCAAAACTTGGAAAAACTACTCTAACAATTAGAGAGTATGATAAAAACGGTAGTTATCATAGTTCTACGGCATTACGGAAAATTGGGACGTGGAATGAGATACTAAGAATTCTTGATGCAACGACAAGTGTTGTTTATTATGAAGACGTTGACCTGTTAGACAACATTAAACAAGTATGGCTGAAAAAAGGTAGCCAACCAACAAGAAGAGACATGGATAATAAAGTATGGTCTTCAATCTCATCTGGGGCTTATTTGCGTCATTTTGGCTCATGGTATAAAGCACTTGATAAATTTGTAGAATATATCAATAACGATGATGATGACACTGTGATTGACACTGATGTTAGTAGTATAAAAGGCGACTTCAAACACAAAACAAAAAGGGAGCCGAGTGATAGACTAAAAGTTCAAGTCTTGATGAGAGACGGGAACAAATGTAGAATATGTGGAGTAGTTTGTGATGGAGGAATACACAAAATGCATTTTGATCATATCATACCATGGTCAAAAGGAGGTGAGACAACTCTAGATAATTTGCAAGTGCTTTGTTCTGTTTGCAATGAAGCTTTGGGAGATGCAGACAAATAGGCTTTCAAATTAGAACTTAGGCAGGTTCTAAAGAGAGCAATATGAGAATTATAGTCTCTGTAGTTGTGAATGGCTTTATGGTACATGATTTTGTCGTTTTTGGGGCTTTGTAGCTGACCATAAGGCTGTTGCAATGGGGCAAGTTCTTCCGCTTGGATGAACTACCTGAGTTCAATCGCTCCGTTTTGGAGGTGATGCGCCAACCGCTGGAGGACAGGATAATAAGTATCAGTAGGGCGAAATACAGCACCGAATATCCAGCGTCGTTCATGCTCGTTGCGAGTATGAATCCCTGCCCGTGCGGGTACTACGGGCACCCCAAGAAGAAGTGCGTCTGCAACGAGTACCAGCGCACCCACTACATGAGCAAGATTTCGGGCCCGCTGCTCGACCGCATCGACCTGCAGATCGAGGTCCAGCCTGTCGATTTCGACCAGATGTCATCCAAGGCTCCAGGCGAACCCAGCGCCGCCATCCGCCAGCGCGTCATCGCCGCCAGGATGCTGCAAGAGCGCCGATTCAAGGACGAACCCGGCATCCATTGCAACGCCCAGATGACCCCGTCCCTGCTGCACAAATACGCCGAGCCCAACGCCGCCGGCCTGGAGAAGTTGAAAGACGCCATGGAACGCATGAACATGAGTGCCCGCGCCTACGACCGCATCCTCAAGGTCGCCCGCACCATCGCCGACCTCGAAGGCACCGCCGACGTCCTCGACCACCACATCATGGAAGCCATCGCCTACCGCAACCTCGACCGCCCAAGCTACCTGGGCAGTGCAGGTCTGTAATTATACCACCTGCAAGGGCAGATGCGATATTCATGTTGAATGACAATCAATTAACGTGCTTTCAGTTGTCAAAAAAAATTTGACAACTGAAATGATGGCTAGATTATTCAGTAAAGTAAACCATTCCTCATGAATTCTTGTTTGGAAGAAAGACTAAGGTACAACCAATAAAAGAAATTACAACCTCCAGCCATGCTTTTCTCGACTTGTGTTTTCGCGTTTTTATCAATAAAATGTTGATTAATCTCACGAATGCCATCCAATCCACGATCATACACAGATTCCCTTATATGAATTGGCCTGTGGCAGATTAAAGCAAGTGCAAAATCTAATAACGAAAGTATTTCGGAAGACTTATTAGAGAACTTTACAAATTCCACAACGTCTTTAGCATGCTCATCTCCGCATTTTGAAATTGCATCTAAAAAAGCGTCGGCAGTCACTTTTTGCAGATCCAAATTGTGTTCAACAAGGAAACGTATTACATCGTTATTGCTATTAAACCTGATATTTGTCATTTCTCATATAGTTATAAAATGGCTTTCAGTGAAACGGATCATTTGACCACTGTCAACATACGTTTGCCAAGCTTCTTCGTTATGGCTAATCTCAGAAATCTTTGTTGAGTTTTCTGATTTAAAACGCTGATAAATGGTCTCCAAAATATTGAGTTCGTCTTCGGTGAATTCAGCAAGGTCGGGAGAAAGGGTAGATGTAAGTTTCGTACCTTCAGCACCAGAATCAAAATGGATAATCTCTGGCTGAATCTCGTCATAGAAACTATATATCCGGTCCCAACGCATTGGTACAGGCCCATGCTGAATGGCTTTATAGGACAAACCACTCAACCCCTTCCCCGTGGTTTTATAACTATAAAAATCCGTATAGAACAATAGTTTATTCATCATGGTATAAAATGCACCATCGAACTTTTCGATAAAGAACAAAATGATGTTCTTTAGTTTACTGATGGATTGCGTAGCATATCCATTAAAGATATCCCTGCGTATGCCATTGAAAATATAGTTCTTGATCAATAGTTCGTTTTTGTCTGCTTTAATCGCTCTAACCTTTTCGAGAATCTTTGCATAATCTTGTTCATCGAACTGGTTTTTCGCATTGATGACAAAATTCTCAAAAATTAGTGGATTTTGGATTGACATTAATATCTTTCCGTTTGTTTCGCTCGGCATGTCACCATTCTCATAAAGCCGATATTGATTATCGCCAAATCCCAAAATCTGAGACATCTTGGTAGCGGATAGGCCATAACGTTGACGAACATGCTTGATCTCGTCAGGAAATGGGATGCCATACTTTGAGCGGTATTGATTATAAACTTGGCCGATATTTACTTCATCCAATGCTGTTGTGGTGAAACGCTCTTTGGTTTCATCACACTCATAGAACTGATGCACATATTGAAACTTTTCTTTGCGAAAAGTCAGTTCGGCCGATTCTTGGCGGAGTGTAGCGTGACCTCCTGTAAATGGACTTTGCATATCGTTGTTTATTTAAATGGATAATTCATAGGGTGTTCTGCAATGTGAAAAGAGATGCAAATGGCACTTAAACCTTTGCCTAGGGTAATCTTAATATAGACTTCTTGCCCTTTTACATCTTTTCCGAAGACCCACATTTCCCCACATTTGTTAAGCGTATCAATTATAGGCCCTTCGGAATAATCTTTGACCTCAAGATTGACAATGACCGATTCACGATACTTTGGAGTGATTTCTAATTCAGCCAATGTTTGCAGGTTCTTGCCTCTATCGTCTCTGAATATGATTCCAAAGACCTTTATTTTCTCCTTGAGTTGATTCAAGAATTGTTGGACTTCGTCTTTCGTTACCATTATATTATAATGCTATTTGATGACGCAAAATTAAACTCATTAGTTGAAAAATCAAAATTTTTTAATAATAATTTTATGATAAAGTTGTTTTAGTAAATAAAAACACCTAGATTCCTTTTGCCATCTAAACTCGAACCCGCGGCCCTCAGCCCTCAGCTTGGGAAGATGATGCCCTACCAATGGACGTATTATGCCATGAATTTGGATAAGCAGTAGGGTTTTTGAAGTTTTCTTGTATGAATAAGACAAAATGGTTATTATCAGTTCTTTAGAAAGTTTATTATGATAGACTATTGTTGTTTTATCTTGATAAAGCTGCAAATAGATTTAGATATATCTCCAACTGAGATAATCTTGAAACAAATGCCACATTTGCCTCAAAGTCGCCCGCACCATCGCCGACCTCGAAGGCACCGCCGACGTCCTCGACCACCACATCATGGAAGCCATCGCCTACCGCAACCTCGACCGCCCCACCTACCTCGGCTACAGAAATATGCCTGACCAAGAGAGAAATATCATCATCTACCGCACCGCCGACGGCCGTGCATCTGTTGTCCTTTACGCCCACGATGGTAAGATTTTGGTCAACTAGCATCAGATGGCAGAACTTTTTGCTACCTCCAAGCCCAATATCAGTATGCATATAGCCAACATTCTGAAAGAGAATGAGTTGACAGAAGATTCAGTTGTTAAGAATTTCTTAACAACTGCTGCTGATGGCAAGAGTTATAGGCCATATTCAGTTTTTGTCAAATGACTTTTTTTTGTCTGTTGTCTTATAGCCAAGTTCTTTTCAATGGCTTCGATATTTTTATAAGGACGCTGGTGATCAAGATGTAATACAATGGCTTGGTAGCGAATCTGAATGCCGCAAATGCCGGCATTAACAAGGCGTTCACCAAGTTCTCGATCTTCACCGCCATACTGCATTCGCTCATCGAATCCCTTAGCAGCCATAATGTCGCTCCTCCAACCAGACGAGTTCATTCCATTCCAAGTAGCATGTACTGGAGTAATATGATTCATCATCTTTGAAAACCATTCAGCTTGAATCAGTTTAGTGCACTTAAATGTATATCTGAGCCCATGCTGCCTCAACCATTTAAGACGGAATGCTTCTTGCGAGATAATATTTCTTTGTTTAATTTCTTGGCTGATTGACATAGGAAGTTTAAAATATCCCCCACTCAAAAAATGTCCATGTCGAGCATAATGTTCATGTATTGCCACAAAATCCTGTCTTGGAATACAATCTTGGTCAGTAAAGATTAGGTAGTCACTCTCTGCTACTTTTAATGCTTCATTTAATATTTTGGTTTTACGGAATCCTTTATCCTCATGCCATACATATTTTATGGGTAGGTCATTAGAATACTTCATTACCGTCTCTCGTGTTTCTAATTTTGAACCATCATCTGCAATGATTATTTCATCTGCCATGCGTGTTTGGCATAAATATCCCCACAATGTTTTTTCAAGCCATGCAGGGTTGTTATATGTTGAGATGATAATACCAATTCTCATTTCTATAAGTGATAGAAAAACGCCTTTCTTTATGTCCTGTGTTCCTAGCCATGCACCCGCCACCACCGGAAAGCGGACTTCTGCCAAAGAACAACCGCAAATATAGTCAATATTTTTGAAATGAGCAAGAATTGTAAGTATCTTTGTGGTTGTGAATGGCTTTATGGTACAAATTTGGGTCGTTTTGGGGACTTTGTGGTTAACTCTAAGGCTATTGCAATGGGGCAAGTTCTTCCGCTTGGATGAACTGCCCGAGTTCAATCGCTCCGTTTTAGAGGTCATGCGGCAGCCGTTAGAGGACAGGATTATAAGTATCAGTAGGGCGAAATACTCGACGGAATATCCCGCTTCGTTTATGCTGGTGGCTTCGATGAATCCGTGCCCGTGCACTCTATCAAACAACTGTGACAACAAAACAACAACTGGAATTACTTTCTTATAAACAACTGATTTATCTGAGTTTTCTGATGGGTTCCCGTGCATCGCTTACGGCCGATGTCCTTGATGATTATATCGTGGCCTCACAGCTTTGTTTTCTTCTTGGGCTGTTGGTGTGGTGTTTACGGATGGGAAGACGGGGGTGGTGGAACGATTTTTGCAGTGAATATAGTAACAACAATAACAGGTTGCATGATGGGGTTTAAGAGGTTCTGACCTCTCGGGCGACGGATTAAAGGGACCTGGCAATAGTGTTATGAAACGAGATGAAACATATGTTCCTTACAAGGAAAGAACACCTAAAGAGTTGTGCCGGGACATCACCATCAAGGCCGAGACCCTGTTTCTCAAGAAGGATAAGTATGGCCTGCTGTTTTTCGCTGTGTTTTTCTTAGTGTTACTGGCTCTGCACTTGTACTACAAGACGCATGTGCATTTGTGGTTTGGATTCCTAGTGGTGGGGATTATCTTGGTGGGAGGCTTTTTTGTCTTCAAGCCCTATTCTACCAAGTATTATAACTATCGCTCGCTCATTTGGGGGGTGGGTCTCATCGTGTGCTTGGCTCTGCAATGGCGAGAAATGACGACTGTGAATTGGTGGTTAGGGGCCATTGTGGTGGGTTTCATCGAGGTTGTGACCGCTGTTTGCCACACAATCAATCAAAAGTTGGTTCATGACTTGAATCTTGCCATCAACCCCAAGCAGTTTCTCCCTATAGCCAAAAGGCTGAAAAGATGTTTCCAGATCAGGAATATTGTGTGCCTTACTCTTCTATTTTGCCTTCCTTTGCTGGCCCTCGATGTTTATCATGATGTACGGAGGTTGGTAATTCTGCTCATTGTCTATGTGATCGGAGCTCTCTTCAGTAATAAGGATTTTTGGATTGATATCACTTTTTGTGAGGATTTGGAGGAACTGGAGTACAGGCTCGAAGAATGAGTCTTATAAACAACTGTTAGTGTCAGGTAACAGCCCCGAAAGGGGCGACCAGGTTATAGCAGGGGTGTAGCGAGGCGAAGCCGAGCGTAACCCCTGCAATAGAAAACACCCATTCAAGCCCCATCGGGGCGGCAGAAAGTCCTTGTTATACTGTCACCCCTAGCGGGGTTATTATCTCGTAATGCTTATTCACAGGGGTTCCGCTTCGCTTCACCCCTGCCTAAACCCTTGCAGCCCTACGGGCTTAAAAGTAAGCCCATTCATGAAAAACCATCATTATGCCATTGTTGTTCAGCTATTTACAAAGATCTATCGTGTATTTACCAGACACTATAGTAAACAACTGATTATTCTGGGTTATCTGATCTGCCTCAACTAAGGAGTTAGCAGTACGACATTAAAATAATCATGGCATCGGTTTTTACCGGTGCCATGATTATTGGGTATTAATGTTTTTTTTACTTGTAGAGGAAGCGTTTGATGCTCATTTTCGGGGTTTTCTCGAAGGGGGTTTCCATCATTTCCACTTTCACGATTTTGCTGTAGTTGGGAAGTGACTTGTTGGCCTCTTCACGGATGAGCCCCGGTATGCTTGCCTTGGTTTCCTCGTCCATGTCCTCGGGCAGCTCGGAATAAACAAGCGCGGTGATTTTCCCGTCGCGGTCCACTACCAGACACTCGGTCACATACTGGCAGTTGTTCACAACCGCCTCGACCTCCTCGGGATAGATGTTTTGGCCCGAAGAATTCAGGATCATCGACTTGATGCGTCCGCGGATGAAGATGTTGTTCTTGGCATCGATAACGCCCAGGTCTCCGGTGCGGAACCATCCGTCCTCGGTGAACGAAGCTTCGGTGGCTTCGGGATTCTTGTAATAACCGATGGTGAGGTTGGCACCTCGGGCTTGGATTTCGCCCGGGATGTGTTGCGGATCCTCGGAGTTGATGCGTAGCTCGTGGACAGGTTTGCCGCATGAACCGGGCACGAATTTTGTCCACCATTCATACCCCAGCAGCGGGCACGCCTCGGTCATGCCATAGCCCACGGTATAGGGCAGATGAATTTTTTTGAAGCACTGCTCTGCCTCGGGATTCAGTGCCGCACCGCCCATGATGAAGCATTGCACCGCGCCGCCGAATGCCTCAATGACTTTGCTGCGCACCTTGCGGTATATCAGTTTGTTCACGCCAGGGATGCCGAGCAGCGATTTGGTCTTAACCAACGCGGGTTTGATGGCGTTGGCGTAGATTTTTTCCATCACCAGCGGCACCGTTACCACCATATAGGGCTTGATGTCCTGCATCGCCTTGAGCAATGTGGTGGGTGACGGGGTCTTGCCCAGGAAATAGACGGTAACGCCATCCACATTGGGGTGGATGAACTCGATGGCCAGTCCGTACATGTGAGCCAGGGGCAACATCGAGACAACGGTTTGGCCGGGATGGTTCGGGAAATGCGTGTTGGCGAAGTTGTCGGTATCGGACATGGCATTATAGGTGAGCATCACGCCTTTGGGGTTGCCTGTGGTGCCCGACGTGTAATTGATGATGGCCAGGTCTTCCCCATTGTCGTCGGGATAGGACACCTGCTCGGGCCACATGCCTTCGGGGTGGCGTTCGGCGAAAGCGCTCTTGCGGTTATTCCAAGCGTCGGCTGTAGTCTGGTCCCTATGCCAAAGCAGTTTGCCGTCCTTGACATTGATGGCAGCCTTGAGATTAGGCATATCTTCGGGATTCATCTTTGCCCAGATGTCATCGTCGACAAAGAGCAGGACACTGTCGGAATGATTGGTGAGGGTTGCGACATTGTCGGGGTGAAAGTCAGCCAACAGTGGCACTGCTACGCATTCATTCACATTGATGCCCCAGAAGGTCATCGCCCATCGAGCCGAATTGCGCGCGCAGATAGCGATTTTATCGCCCTTCTCGATACCGGCGGTATCAAAGAAGATGCGGAAGCGTTCAATATTAGTGGCCAGTTGGGCATAGGTAAAGGAGTCGCCATTGTAGTCACACAGGGCTTTACGGGTCCATTGCTCGCGAACAGTTTCCTCCAAATTCTTCAGATAGTGCCTCATAATTGTCTTGTATTATCAAATGAATACCAATTCTAATCATCACAAAGGTACAACAAAAGATTTAATAATTGTCCATTTTTGATGATTACTTTGTTTTGTTATTGTGGTTAGTATCATGTTTGAATAGATGATATGTGGCAAGTGGATTTGCTGTAGTGTGACATTTTGTTGGTGAGGATTGATGAGAAGAAAAATAATTCTTATCTTTGCGCAATGACTCTAGAATTATTACACATATGTAAAAAATATAAGAGTGATACGGTTGTTTATTTAACTACTGAAGATAGCCGTGACTTGGCGCAGAACCATAGCATGGTTGAATGGCTATCCCGAATCAATTGAAAACATAACAAGTAAGGTTGCATAATAAAGTAATAACGATGATGAAAAGATTAGTTTTGTCTTTGTTGCTGGCGGTGGCTGCCATTGGGGCCGCTTGGGGCCAGAAGACTTATATCAATGTGGTGGCCGACCACATCTACTCGTCGGTATATCAGGAGATTTACGTGACGGGAGACTTGCCTGACGGCATCAAGAGCCACTACGACGGTTATGGCAGCAGTGCCATGACGGTGGGCGTGCTGCTCAACCTGCTGGCCAAGGAGGGTTTTGTGGTCGATCAGATGAGCTGCAGCGCCGAGGGCGAGGTTGTCCTGCTCTCCAGGGTAGCACTGTATCCTCCTGATTCAGACGACGTTGAGCATATCGCAATCGATGACCAAGACGTGCATGAAGTCGCAAGGTACAACCTGCAAGGTATGCCCGTTGACGAGCACGAGAAAGGTCTCCAGATCGTGGTCTATTCCAACTATACCACCAAAACGGTAATCATTGAATAGATAAGAGATAAGAGATAAAAGATAAAAGATAAGAGATAGGAGATAGGAGTGAACAGTTAACAGTTAATAGTTAACAGTTAATAGTTAACAGTTGGCATCCGCTATCGAACTGATAACTCTCAACTTCTAACTCCTAACTTCTAACTTCTAACTTCTAACTTCTAACTTCTAACTTCTAACTTCTAACTCCTCACTCCTAACTCCTAACTCCTCACTTCTAACTGATGAAATGAAGTATTTTGTTGTTGATGCGTTTACGAGCGAGCCTTTCGGTGGGAACCCGGCTGGTGTCGTTCTGTTGGGTAGGGATGGCGTTTTCCCGACGGATGAGTTGATGAGGCTGGTAGCTGCTGAGTTGCGCTACAGCGAGACGGCCTTTGTGCGGCAGGACGGCCCGACGGAGTTCACGGTGCGCTACTTCACGCCAGCTGCCGAGGTGGACCTGTGTGGCCATGCGACGATTGCGACCTTCGGGACGCTGCACCGCGAGGGCATTGTCCCTGAGGGTGCTGTGTGCATCAATCACACGCTTGCCGGTGACCTTGAGGTGGCGGTCGGCGACCAGGTGATGATGCAGATGGCTCGCCCCCAGGCGATAGACAAACACGTGGATGTCATGCGCTTGCACACCATCATGGCTGGAAACGCCATGACAAATTGGCCCGAGATGCCTGTGGAAATAATTTCCACAGGTCTGCCCGACATCATCATGCCCATGGGTAGTGTAGAGGACTTGAATCATCTGCGGCCTGACATGGCTGCCCTGAGTGATTTGAGCCGAGAGTTGGCTGTGACCGGCGTGCATGCCTTTGCCATTGCCGATGACGGTTACACGGCTCATGTGCGCAATTTCGGTCCTCTGTATGGCATCCCCGAGGAGTCGGCAACGGGAACCGCCAACGGTGCCTTGACCCACTATCTGCACCGCCGCGGAATCATCTCAGCCCCTACCCAGTGCCGTTTCCTGCAAGGCGAGGCCATGGGTCGCCCCTCGGTGGTTGCGACGGCCCTCGACAACGACGGCTCCATCCGCGTGGGCGGACAGAGCCGTATCATCGCCCAAGGCGATTTGCTTATCTAATTATAATCAGTTTTTCTTCAACGGGTTGGCTGCACGGTCTTTCTTGAGCCATGCGGCGAACCAGACTACTGCAATGACGATTACCGCCAGGGCAACCCAGGGGGTGAGTTGTTGTTGACCGAAGGCTTGGGGTGAAGCCACAAGGAAGGAGGTGCACACCACGGTCATGAAAACGGCGGGGATGAGGGTGATGATGTAGGGCTTGTGGTTGCGGGCCAGATAGACGGTGATCATCCACAGGGTGAATACCGACAGGGCCTGATTGGACCAGCCAAAGTATTGCCATAGCACATTGAAGCCGTCGGGATTCTTCATTTGCCAGATGAGCAGCAGCAGTGATGCCACGAACAAGGGCACACTGATGGTCAGGCGGCGCACCATGCTGCGCTGCTCAAAGTGAAGCGCCTCGGCAATGATGAGTCGTGCGCTGCGGAAAGCCGTGTCACCGCTCGTGATGGGAGCTGCCACCACACCAAGGATGGCAAGCGTGCCGCCCACGATGCCCAGCCAGCCGCTGCACACCAGGTTAACCACCTGCGGTGCGGTGAAGTACTGGATGAGCGTCTTGCCGTCGGCCAGTTGCACCTGTGCCATGAAGTCGTTCACTACCTGCGGATCAACGACCTCTTTCCAGCCGCCGTAGTAGAAGAAGTAGGACGAAACCGTGGCCCAGATGAGTGCCACGATACCCTCGGTAATCATTGCGCCATAGAACACTGGCCTTGCCAGCCGCTCGCTCTTGAGGCAGCGGGCCATGAGAGGGCTCTGTGTGGCATGGAAACCGCTGATGGCACCACAGGCGATAGTGATGAACAGGCATGGGAACAAGGGGTTCTTGTTCAGATATGCCGTCACACCGAGGGTGTCGGTGCCGTCCACAACCTGTGCCCCGGTCCATGGTGTCATGTCGCCCATGTTCCACAGCTCGGGCAGGTGCGGCATCTTCACGAACAACCCAATGAGCAATCCTGCAGCCATCACCAGCAGCGCGATGGCAAACAAGGGATAGATGCGGCCAATGATCTTGTCGATGGGCAACAGTGTGGCGATGATATAGTAGCCAAAGATGGCCACAATCCACCAGATGGTGGCAGTGTCGCCTCCCCACATTCCCTTGAGGATGAGTGCAGGGCTATAGACAAACACGGCGCCCACCATCATCAGCAACAGCACGGTGAACACCAGCATCACGTTGCGCGCACCGCCGCCCAGGTAATTGCCGATGAGCGTGGGCAGGTTGGCTCCGTCGTGGCGCAGCGACAGCATGCCGCTCATGAAATCGTGCACTGCACCGGCAAAGATGCAGCCCAGCACGATCCACAGGTAGGACGCTGGCCCGAACCACATGCCCATGATGGCACCAAAGATGGGTCCCGTGCCGGCGATGTTCAGGAACTGGATCATAAACACCTTCCATGTGGGCAGTACCACATAGTCCACGCCGTCGGCCAGGCGCACAGCGGGAGTCTCGCGGTCATCGGGACGCATCACGCGTTCCACGATGGCACCATAAATCAGATAGCCCAAGACAAGAGCTACAAGGCTGATAATAAAAGTAATCATTGTCTGTCTATTATTGTTGTTTTTTGTTCTTGGTCATTATTGCTCGATGATTTCGGTGATGTGGCCGCTCAGCAGGGTCACCAGATGGGCCGTGTGGGCCTCGGGGATGCCCTCGGCTTCACACAACCGCTTGCGTGAAGTGAGCCACTTGTCGATCAGCAGCACCACCATGTCGGCGTGTCCCCGCAGCTCCTTGAGCATCTCACGGTAGTAATGATCATCGGCGTTCATGTCATCCTCAAGGCTTTTAGCGGCGGCCAATTCCTCGGTCAGCGTAGTGAGCGCCTCGGCGATGGTGGGCAACTCGCTGTGGGCAAAATTACCGCCTTTCTTGAGTTGGCTATAATCATTGTGGCGGGTCTCGGCGAGAAAAGCCATTGAGCCGCCGGCGATGATGCGTGCGATTGAGCCACCCCAGTAGGTGAGATATCCCAGTTCACCATAGAAGACTCTCAATGTGTCTTCCAGCTGGAGCCAATCGCGCATCTCGGCCTGATAAAGCGGGTCCTTGCTATAATGCCTGCAATAGTCCTGGGCTGTGAGATAATGCTCCATCGCACAGGTGATTTCACCGCTCAGCACCATGTCCATCGTGCTGAAGCCCGACAGGCTGTCGGCGAGTGCCGTCAAGTCCTTGAAAACGGTATTGGCCATATCGTGTGGATCACCTTCCTTGCCGTTCAGGGTCCAATAGGAGGCGATGGCTGCCGTCTGCGACTCGTAACGTGACACGAGTTTCTCGAGCGAGCCGTTTTCCAGGATGTCCTGAATCATGAAGTCGGCCAACGTATCGAGTGAGGCGAATCTTGCCTCAGGCTCCACCTGGTTGACGGTTGCCGTTGGATGGCCGGCCACGGCGATGCTCCTGTTGCCGCAAGCCTGGAGGCTCACGGCGATACACATCAGCCCCATGAACGCAACGATGCTGAAAACACGATCATTCATATTCTTAACATTTAATCTCACTGCAAATGTACAACAATCGATGGATATAATTCTCAAAAAGCCCGTTTACTTGTTCTTGTCGTTGAGGTCGGCGTTACGGCGCAAGGTCTTGTGGCGCAGTCGGGAGATGGCGCTGTGGGCAAAGGTGCGCTTGAACTCACCCGCCGTCATCTGGCCGATGCGGTCGCGTGTGAGCGACATCACCGCGTCGGTGGGTGCGAAGTCCTCGACAGTTGTCGCAACTGCATGGGCATTGTGGGGACAGCACAGTTGGCACTCGTCACAGCCCACGACCCTGTCGTCGGCCACCTTGTTCACCCAATCGGGCAGCTGCTCGTCGTGGTTCTCGATGAGCAGGCACGAGAGGCATCGCGACGCGTCGGCAGCGCCATCGCCATGTAGCGCCCCCGAGGGACAGGCCTCGATGCACTTGCCGCAGTCGCCACAGGTCATAGTGCAGGGCTCGTCGGGCATCAGTCGGGCCGTGGTGACGATCTCGCCCAGAAAGAAGTAGGAACCTTTTCCTGGAATAATCAGGCAGTTGTTGCGCCCGATGAAGCCGATGCCTGCCCGTTGTGCCCAATAGCGCTCACGGATGGGCGCCGAATCGACGCAGGGTCTGGTGGCGCAATGGGTGACTTGCTCGATGAATTGGGCCACTTGGGTCAATTTCTCGCGCAGCACCTCGTGGTAGTCGCGGCCGTAGGCATAATAGGCTACCCGCATCGCGTCGGCTGGCTGGAAGCGGGTAGGGTAGTAGTTCAATGCCAGCGAGATAACGGTTTGTGCACCCTCGAGCAGCAATGACGGGTCGCGGCGCAGGTCGCGGTGCCCTGCCGCCCACTTCATGCAGCCGTTGTGCCCCAACTCGATCCAGCGGTCATAACGTGCCACCGCCTCGTCATCGACAGGCGTAGCGGCAGCAAAGCCACAAGCGTCAAATCCCAGGCTTGCGGCCTGGGATTTAATCATTGTTGCTATGTCAATGCTCAGGTATGGCATCGAACTTGTAACCTTGCTCCTGCAGCCACTCGATGGCGCGCGGCAAGGCATATTTCATGTTTTTTTCGGCCTTGAGCGAGTCGTGGAAGACAATAATCGACCCGTTGCGGGCATAACGCTTGACGTTGTTGAGCACCTGTTCGCCCGTGAGTTTGCGGCTGTAGTCTCGAGTCACCAGGTCATACATGATGATGGCGAACCTCGAGCGCAGCACCTTGGATTGCCCCCAGCGCAACAGACCGTGCGGCGGGCGGAATAGTGTGCTGCCAATCAGCTCGTTGGCGCGGAACACATTGTGCAGGTAGTGCTTGGTGCCCACGTGAGCCCCTTGCAAGTGACTCATCGTGTGGTTGCCCACCGAGTGGCCGCGGCGGCGCACCTCCTCGAGCAGTTCGGGATGCCGTTCCACGTTCTCACCAACCATGAAGAAGGTTGCCTTCACGCCATAGCGGTCGAGCGTGTCGAGCACCCACGGGGTGATCTCGGGGATGGGACCGTCATCAAACGTCAAATAGACCGTGTGGTCGCGCTTGTGAATGCGCCACACGGTCTCGGGAAATATCATGCGGTAAAGCAGGGGCGGACGTTCAACTAACATGCGTCAGACTTTAGACGTCAGTCTTGAAGACTTGAGTCAGGTTGAACATCAGTTGCCCAGGATGCCCTCCAATTCTTCCGAGGACTCCTGAGCCTGTTGCGCCTGCATGCGCTGTGCCTGCATCTGCTGCTGCATGGCGCGCTCATAGGCCTCCTGATAGGACTGCAGACGCTCCATGTTCACACCAGCTGCACTGACTTTAGCAGTCAGTTCCTTATACTTCTGGTCACCACAATACTGGCCATAGTCACTGAGCAGGTTGAGCAAGTACTGCTGGTCGATGTACTTGTCGGCACTGGTCAGGCGCTCATACTGTGAGGCGTCGAGCGACTGGTAGAACCTGACGTAGGTGCTATAACGCAATACCTCGTCCTCGATGATCTTGTTGGCCTTCTCGGTGCAGGCTTTGTCGCCGCTTTCCTTACCCAGATTGTAGTACATGAAGGCCACCTGCTCACCCATCTGCACGGTGAACGGACAGGTTGCGAGAGGCATTTTCTCCATCATCAGGTCGAGGATGGTGCGGGCCTTCTTGAAACGGTCGGCGACATAGGCCTCCTGGGTCATGCCAGCGGGAATGGGATGTTGTCCAGCCTTAGCAAGCACACCCTCGTGGATGAGGCTGTTGACCAGGTCAATCATAGCGCTGCGCGTGGTGGTCACCATGCGGCAGATGGTCTCGTCGAGATAGAGCGAACCGGGCTTAGCCGTGTCAAGACCACCCCACAGGAACTTGTTCACCACGTTGTCATACATGATGTCGGTCGAGACGCCCAGGTTGCCACCCTTCACCTCGCCGGCGATGGGCGTCACCTGATAGGCCATACCAGTGAGACGCAGATAGGGATCCAGACCCAGATAGTAGCTGTTGGGCACGGTCATGGCGAAGTAGCAGGGACGGTTCCAGCCCTGAGCGATGCTGTTGGCGATAATGTCAAACGACATCAGCTGGCTGGCAGTCATACCCGAGCCCATGCGCTGCAGGTCCAGATTGATGGACGGCTGGATCATTTCACGCTGCTCGGCCTTGACGACTCCGGCCTTGATGGCTTGGTCGGCGTTAACAGGGATATAAACCTTGGGATAACGGATCTCGTTGATACCATAGGGGTTGTTCTTGCTATCGGCACCATAGATTGACTCAAGCGACTTCAGAGCCTCGGTGGGCGTCTGGTCGGGCTGGATGAAGTAGCAGAACACACGATCGTCGTAGGCATAAGTGTCCTTACCGGCCGACATGGGCAGCGGAGCCGACTCATAGGCGGCACGCTGCATCTGGCTAATGTACCAGTCGGTGGCCAGGTAGCTCAGGTTGACGGCACGCACGTCGGTGCGGTAGCCCTCTACCTCCTGCAGGTACCACAAGGGGAAGGTGTCGTTGTCACCGTTGCAGAAGATCACGCCGTTGGGGGCAATGCTAGACAGGTAGTTGCGGCCGAAGTCGCGCGCTGCGGTGCGTCCGCTGCGGTCATGGTCGTCCCACGTCTGACTTACCATCTGCAGCGGAACGAGGATACCGATGAGGGCTGCAACGGCTGCCACTGCGGTTGCCACGCCATGGTTGCTGTTGTCGGTTTCCAGGGTTTCCTTGGCTTCCTTGTTATCGGCTTTCTTGCCTTTCTTCCTGAGGGCCCACATCACGATGCTCCACAGTCCGGCAACACCCATACCAATCCAGATGCTGAAGGCATAGAACGATCCCGCATAAGCATAGTCACGCTCACGGGGCTGGCTCGGGGTCTGGTTCAGGTAGAGCACGATGGCGATACCCGTCATGAAGAACAGGA
Organism: uncultured Muribaculaceae bacterium; assembly: GCA_905233915.1. Lineage (GTDB taxonomy): Bacteria > Bacteroidota > Bacteroidia > Bacteroidales > Muribaculaceae > Sodaliphilus. The sequence continues at coordinate 144,914 of CAJOFM010000012.1, forward strand.
AGAAAATTACCCAGAACTGCTCGATGCCGCGGCGGCCGCGATAGGCCTGCCACAACAGTCCGATGATACCCATCAGCAACGGCAGCAAGTAGAACACGTTATGGCCCTTGTTGCCCTTGGCCAGGTCATCGGGCAGCAGACTCTGGTCACCCAGACGCGGGTTGTCGATGAATGAGTAGCCCGAGATCCAGTTGCCGTGGGTGATTTCGCCCATGCCCTGGATGTCGTTCTGGCGACCGGCGAAGTTCCACATGAAGTAGCGCCAGTACATGTAGTTCAACTGATAGTCCACAAAGAAGCGCAGGTTCTCCATCATGGTAGGCTTGACCCTCATCTCGTGTTCGATGGCGTTGCCATCACGGTCCATCTTGGTGGTTGCCTCGACTTGGGTGCCTTGCATGCCCAGCCACTCTACATACTCTTGCTCGTGTTTCTCGTCATGAATGCGCGGGAACAGCATGTTCTGTTCGGGGCTGTAGCGGTAATTCTTTTTGGGACCCAGCTCCTTGTAACGGTCGGGCTGGTCAGGCGAGGTCTTCACCTCGGGAGCATACTGCATGGGGCCTTCCTTGACGGCAGGCTGCATCACACCGTTGCCCTTGTCCTGATACATGACGTCGCTATAAAGCGTGCGGCCATACAGCAGCGGGGTCTCGCCATACTGCTCACGGCTCAGGTACTTGGCCAGGGCGTAGGTGTTGTTGGGAGAGTTCTCGTCAAGCGGTGTATTCTGCGAGCTGCGGATAAGAATCAGCGCATAGCAGCTGAAACCGATGAAAATCACCAGAATGCAAGTTACGATGTTGGTGAAAACGCGCACGGGGATGCGTTTGCAGAACTTGAACAGATAAACGCACAAGGCAACTAACAGCACCAGGGGAATCAACATGCTGTCGCCCAGCAGCAACATGCCAGACAACAGGATTGCGAGGGCGAACGATAACTTGATGCGCAGGTCGCTCTTGTTGCTGTACAGCTCCCACAATGCCCATGCGATGACTGCGATGAGCAAGATAGCATAAACGAGCACGCCCGAGTTGAACGACATGCCCAGCGTGTTGACAAAGAACAGGTCAAACTTCTGTCCCATCTCCACAAATCCGGGTTCCAAGCCGTACAGAATCAGGCCCACGATAACGAACGACAGCAGCAGGGTAATCAGCGAACCCTTCACTGAAGAATTCTTGCCTTGGGCACGGCACTGGCGGTAGTAGAATACCAGCGCAATGGCGGGGATGCACAACAGGTTCAGCAGGTGCACGCCCAGCGACACGCCCAGCACATAGGCTATCAGGATGATCCATCGGTCACTACTTGGCTCGTCGGCTCGGTTCTCCCACTTGAGGATGAGCCAGAATACCAGCGCGGTACAGAACGATGAGAAGGCATAAACCTCGGCCTCAACCGCACTGAACCAGAAGGTGTCGCTCCACGTGTAGGCCAGCGCACCGCAGATGCCGCTACCCATCACCACGAGGTATTGGGCAAGGCTCATCTTGTCCTCCTCACCGTCCTTGACGACGAGTTTCTTCACCAGATGGGTGATGGACCAGAAAAGCAACAGGATAGTGAGCGCACTGAAGATGGCCGACATCGCGTTGACGCATTTGGCAACAGCCATCACATCACCACCGGCAAACTTGCTCGCGAAGTTGGCGGCAAGGATAAAGATCGGGTTGCCGGGCGGGTGGCCGATTTCAGTCTTAAAACCTTGAGCGATAAATTCCGGGCAGTCCCAGAAGCTGGCGGTAGGCTCGATGGTCAGCAGGTAGGTTGCCGCTGCCACAATAAAGATGAGCCATCCCAGCGTGTTGTTGATGAGCTTGTACTTCTTCATCGTTTTTGTTTTGTCAAATAATTGGTTTTATTGTTGTTTGTATTGTATTTCTATATTGCAAACGACAAAATTACTCATAATATTTCAATGAGCCCCACTCAAACCCCCGAAATTGACCAAAATTAACCTCTATTTAAAGTTAGTTTTCGATTTTCAGCGCTTCATTGTCAATAAAATCCGCATCAACTGGTACCGCCGAGGCGCTCTCAACAACTTCTGCAACTCCCACATTCTAGACAACAGTTCTGTTCTAACGTAGCCATCCCTATGAGATTCTTAAAAAACCATGTAAATACGAAGTGCTACTCTTGATTTACATTGTAAATCCGAAGTAGCACTTCATTTTTTTGTAAATTAATCGCAACGAAATCAGCTAAATAATAAATATTTGTCTTAAAAATTTTTGCAAAATTATTTTTTGATGTATTTTTGCAAAAACCAATAATTGAAAAGCTATGTTTTCACGAATAATAACCCTTGATGAAATACAGGATGACAGCCTCTTCCTGTGTGGAGCTCGCCAAACGGGTAAAAGTACGTTATTAAAGGCTTTGTTTCCTAAGGCGAGATATTATGATATGCTGAATGCCAATTTATTTCGCGCAATGTCCAGGAATCCATCATTGATGCGTGAGCAACTCATGCTATTGCCCGCTGGCTCGATCGTTATCATTGACGAAGTGCAAAAAGTACCTGAATTGCTTGACGAAGTCCATTGGTTAATTCAAAATAAAGGGTTGCATTTCATTTTGTGTGGGTCAAGTGCGCGCAAGTTGCGTCGCAGTGGAACTAATTTGCTTGGCGGCAGGGCCTTATCTAACACGTTACATCCGTTTGTAAGTGCCGAAATTCCTGATTTTGACATTGAGAGGGCGCTCAACTATGGCACAATTCCGCCACATTATCTTGCAAAGAATCCAGTGAGGCGTCTTCAAGCCTATATAGATGACTATATACAGCAGGAGATTGTTGCCGAGTCGGTCTTGCGAAACTTATCGGCATTCACGCGATTTCTTGAAGTTGCAGCATTGAGTAACACTGAAATCGTCAATTATACTAATATAGCCGCCGAATGTGGTGTGTCGGCCAAAACTGTCAAGGAGTACTTTTCAATACTGGAGGAAACGCTACTTGGTTTCATGCTTCCTGCCTATACCCACAATGCGAAACGACGAGTGGTGCAAAGTCCTAAATTCTATTACTTTGATGTGGGGATTCCCAACTATCTACTCGATCGCACGCCACTTAAACCCGACACGGCTGAGTATGGTCACGCATTTGAGCACTTGATGATGCAGGAAATAAGGGCATTTTTGAGCTATCACCATTCCCGCAAGCGCATGTCCTATTGGAGAACATCAACCGGCCTTGAGGTGGATTGCATTATTGGGGATGCCGAGGTAGCCATCGAATTCAAATCATCCACCGAAGTACGAAATTCACAACTGAAGGGTTTGCGTGCTTTTGTAAAGGAATATCCACAAGCAAAATGCTATGTGGTGTCTCGTGAGATTTACCCACGTCTGGTCGATGGTATTGAAATATGGCCTATTCGCGACTTCTTAACCAAAGTATGGAATCACGAGGTAGTTATTCCATAACAAATTAGGAAACATTGCTAAATAATCACAGTCTTGTATTATGTCAATCTGGCGCAGAATCATAGGGGATAAGCATACCGAGGACTCAAATCGAATCTTTGGTAGCTGGGTTGGATTTGGATATTATTGAAAAACTTTTTAACTTTGTGGCTCATTGTGAGTCTAATGGTTACAAAATGACTTAAAGTATAAAAGGAGACGATTATGAAACGGATTAGATTATATGTGATGGCTGCAGTGCTGGCGGTGGCTGGCATCATGGCAGGCCAGGCGAGCGCACAGGTGTTGCGCGACGCCGACTTCAACAGCATCGGCCGCATCAATGGCAATGGCGTGGTGCGTGATGTCACTGGCCGCTCGGCTGGTTCGTTTGACGCTGACGGCACGGTTCGCGACATCAAGGGCAATGCTGTGGGCGTCATCAAGGAGCTCGAGATTTTTGACATGGAAGGTACGCGCATCGGCTACATCAACACCGATGGTACCGTGCGCGACGGCGAGAGCAACATCCTGGGCTACATCAGCATCAACGATGGCAAGGTGACCGATGCCGAGAAAAAGACCATCGGCTTTGCCCGCGGTGTGCGGGTGGACTGGATTGCCTGCTATTATTTCTTCCATTTTTTTGATAAATAGGCTTTAGGCTTTAGGTTTTAGGTGTTAAGGGATATTGCAACTGACCGATAATGAAACGGGTATTACTGATATCGGCTATTGTGCTGCTGGCAGCCAATAGCCTTTTTGCGCAACTGCCGCCCGACTCGGTGCTGCGCCGCTACGCCGCCGGGATGCTCATGGTGGGCTTTAAGGGCGACAGTGTGACCGAGGACTGCGATGCGGCACGCTATGTGCGCGACCTGAAGGTGGGCGCTATCGTGCTGTTTGACATCGACGTGACGGGCGATGCTACCTTGGGTTCCCGCAATATCACCAGCAAGGAGCGCCTGACCGCTATGACCGCGCAACTGCAGGCATGGGCCGATTATCCCTTGCTCATCGCTACCGATCAGGAAGGCGGCAGGGTTGCCCGCTTGAAGCCGCAATACGGTTTCCAACCTACGGTGACGGCCGAATACCTGGGAACAGTTGATAATGAGGACACTACACGATACTACGCCTCGCGACTTGCCCGCGAGATGGCTGAGGCTGGTGTGAATGTCAACCTGGCGCCTGTGGTCGATGTGCTCAATCATGACTGTGCCGCTGTGGGCTATTATAACCGATGCTTCTCGATTGATCCTCAGGTTATTGCCCGACATGCGGGCTGGTTCATTGAGGAGAACCACCGTCAAGGAGTATTGTGTACCTTGAAGCATTTCCCGGGCCACGGCAACGCCATCGATGACTCGCATTATGGTTTTGTTGACGTGACCAACGGCTGGACTGCCGAGGAGCTTGAGCCATTCCGCATCCTCATCGATGCCGGTAAGGCTGACCTGATCATGACCGCCCACTTGTTCAACCGCAATATCGACGACGAGTATCCTGCCACCCTGTCCGCTAAAACGCTTAACGACCTGCTGCGCGTCGAGATGGGTTATGACGGGGTAATTGTGACCGACGACCTGTACATGCAGGCCATCCGCAACAACTACAGCATCCCCACAGCGCTTGAGCTCGCCATCAACGCGGGTGCCGACCTCATCTGTGTGGGCAACAACATCAGTACAGGTTTTGAGGCCGACCGCCCCTTCCTGCTCGTGGATATGATTGTCAACTCGGTCAAGGAGGGACGCATCCCGTGGGAGCGCCTAAAGCAGTCGCACGACCGCCTGCACCAATTACAAGAAAAACTAACACATTGATTATGAATACTAAACGTGCTTTTCTTACAGCTGCCATCGTTCTGGTGGCTACCATGACCGCTCTTGCCGGCGGCAAAAAACTCAAGATGCCCGCCCCCTTGAAGGTGGGTGACAAAGTCGCCATCATCTCCCCCGCGAGCACGCCGGGCGAAGATAATCCCGAAAAGGCCGCCGCCACGCTGCGCGCTTGGGGCTTTGTGCCCGTGATAGGTCAGCATGTACTGGCCAAGTACCACGCCTATGCCGGCACCATCGAGGAGCGTTGTGCCGACCTGCGTTGGGCACTCAACGACCCTGAAATCAAGGCCATCGTGTGTTCGCGTGGAGGTTATGGATCGGCGATGTTGCTCGATCCGATGACCCATGAAGACTTCAAGCGTCACCCCAAGTGGATTGTGGGCTACAGTGACATTACCGCCTTGCACAGCGCGATGGTGTGCAGCGGGGTGATGAGTCTGCATGCCAACATGGGAGGCGCCTTGGGTGGCCGTGGTGATTCCGACAGCATCAACCTGATGCTGCGTGACGTGCTCATGGGCAAGTTGCCCAGCTACACCGTTCCTGCCCATCCGTTGAACAAGATGGGCACGGCCCGCGGTATTGTCATCGGTGGCAACATGGCCGTCTTCACCAACATTGCTGGTAACCGCGAATGGGATTTTTTGGATCGCGACAACATCAAGGGTAAAGATATTATCCTGTTTTTTGAGGACGTGAGCGAGAGCATGCCCCGCGTCAACAGTATGTTACAGGTATTGCGCCTCAAGGGTGTGCTTAACCGGGTCAAGGGCATCATCGTGGGCCGTTTCACCGATTATAAGCACGACGAAGCAGACTACGACATGAACGAGATGCTGAGCGAGACGCTGAACAAGTACAATGTTCCCGTTTGCTATGACTTCCCTGCCAGCCATGACGAGGACTGGAACTACCCGATGATTGAGGGGTGCCCGGCAATCCTCAAGGTAACTCCCGATGGGGTGACATTGACATTTGAGAAAAAATGACGAGGAACGATAAATTTCTTTTGGTTCTCATCGTGCTGGTGCTCGCACTGGTGGTTGGGCATGTCATGTTGTCGATGGATGTCGTGAAGCATGGCCGCAAGGTCATCTCGCGTGTCGAACTCAAGAACTTGGACCCCGCCAACAATGGCATCAACATCGAGGTGTATGAGCCATGGTATAACCCCGACAAAGTGCTGTCGTTCAACGTTATGGAACCCGACGAGCGGGACTTTGACCGCTTTGACGTGACGCGGTGCCTGCTGCAGTGCGCCCAGCAGTTGGGTGAGCGGGATTTCTTGCGCATCTACCTGTGTAACAAGAACGACCGCCTGTACTACATCAACGCCGAGGACTTCAAGCGCTTGGGAGAGCAATACAAGAACGGCGAGACGCTGAACACGTTGAGCCTGTATGTGAAGTTGCCTCAGGTGACTTATACGCTCAACGACAGTCTGGCGTTTCCTGCTCACGGCGGTATGCTCAGTAGTATTTCGGACGCTCAGGACTGGAACACCATGATGAGTAATCTTTTACGATAGGCGTTAGGCGTTAGGCTTTAGGTATTAGAAATATTATAGCGAAACCGCCGCTCGACAATTAAGTCGGGCGGCGGTCGCCATAGGAATAGATTTTAAAATATTTTATTATTGGCTTGATTTAGAACTTGAAGTCGATACCAGCGCCGAAGACCTTATTGGTGCGGCTGTAAGTGTCGCTACCGGGCATCGTGGTGTTGAAGTAATTCTCCTCGTTGCGCTTGTAGTCCTTGTAGGTGGTCCAGAAGTAACCCACGTTCACCTTCACCTTCTCGCTCAGGTTGACTGCGCCACCGAAGCCGATGGAGTAGCTGTCGCAGGAGAAGGAAGTGTGGGTCTGGAAATCGTCGCTCAGGCCGTAGTCGGTGTTTTGGGCACCGGCGCTCACGGTGAACATCTTGTTGATGTCCCACTCGACACCGGCCAGCACCTCGTGGGTACCGTGGCGCAAGTGTTTCTGCTTGTCATGGGCCATCTCGGCGTGCTTGTCGTCATAGTAGTGGTACTCGACGGTGGCGCGCAGCTTGTTGGGGATGAACTCATAGCCCAGGGCGGTATAGAGTACCGCGGGCAAGTCGTTGGGCGTGTTCACACCGTGCTTGTAGTCGTTCAGCGCAGCCTCAAAGGCGGCAGGTTCGGCCGTAGCGGTCTTGGTATCGTTCTCGATGTTGAGGTTGGTCTTGAACTCATACTTGGCAGCCAGGGTGAAACCTTTCCACACCAGGTCCACACCGATGATGGGAGTGATGCCCCAACCGGTCTGGGAGCAGTCCAATTCAATGTTGGCCATCTCACCGTTCTGGTTAACCAGCGTGTTCAAGGTGGGAGCCAAAGCAGGGTAGGCGATAGCGATCTGCTGCACTGTCGTGGCCAGTTCGGGCTTGGGCATGACCTTGACAAAGCCACTGTAGTTGCCGTCGAAGTAATTCATGCGTCCACCAGCGTAAACACTCAGCCAGTCAAGCACCTTGTAGGTGGCACCGAGTTGCATGCCATAGATGTACTGGCGGCCCTTCATTGCCGAGTTGATGTCATACTTGTCGACCGTCAAGGGCAGCAAGCCAGCGATACGCGGGTCGGCCATGATGGGAGCGGTAGTGGGGTTGGAGGCAAGGGCCTGAGCCAATTGGGCAGTCTGGCCGTAGATACCGGCCATGATGCTCGCGTCAAACACGGGCAGGCCGCTGTCGAAGTTGCACTTGCCGCCACCACCGGTGAAACCGAAGAAGCCCGAGAATGTCCAGCGGTCCTTCTTGTAGGCACCATAGAGTGACGGAATCACGGGAGCCTCGGCCTTACCCTTGTACAGGCGGGGATTTTCGGTAGGGGGAAAGAGGGGGAATTGCGTGAGCACGTCACGACGCTGCGAGGCGCTCTGGATGTTCAGTGACAGGGTCCAGCCGTCATGGTCCATAAAGGCCAGACCGGCAGGGTTAGTATAGACACCGTCAATCTCGTGGCTTGCACCACGTGCCATCATGCGCATGAACGCGATATGCTGGTTGGTGTTATGGAGCAGTCCGCCGGCAAATGCCGAGAAAGTGACTGCAGCGAGAGAGAGCACTAATGTTGTAATCCTTTTCATTGCTATACCTATTTTTTATTAAAAACAAACCTGAAGTGGAGATTTTGAGACTACAAAAGTACTGTTATGACTTAAACTACTGGTCAAAAAGTCACAAAAAATGGCCTTTTTGCTCCATATTGCCACATTATTACATTTTTTAACAATCCAAAAATGTTAAAATCGCAGGAAAAGATGCCAAATTATTGGTAATTTTGTGATTCATGAACTTAACCCAAGGACCATTATAAAATGATTACCAACACTGGATATGAAGAGCTGAAGGATGTGATGGCCTACCTCGCCGAGGTGCCGTTTGACGTGTCGCGCAAGTCGCTATACCATCCCGCGGAACTTTATGAAGGCTTCGACCCCATAGATGAGAGCAGTTACAGCAAGTGTTTTGACAGCATCATTTACCAGCGTTACATGTCGCTGGGGCAGCATACCAACAATGTGAATGAGTTGCTAGCACGCACTTTGCACGACCATAGCATTCACACGGCGCTGGCACGCTTCTTCAAGACCTACGACCATCGCCGCTGTGTGGGCGTCATGGGTGGACATGCCCAGCTCAGGACCGACAAGATCTACCGCGACATCGCCTTGTTGAGCAAGCGGCTCACCGAGGAGGGATTTGTCATGTTGAGCGGTGGAGGCCCAGGAGCGATGGAAGCCACCCACTTGGGGGCATGGATGGCAGGATACCCCAGTCAAGATATGGAAGATGCACTCGCGACGATGCTGCCCGCGCCGTCATTCAGGGATAAGGGATGGCTGCATACCGCCTTCACCGTGATGGAGCAGTATCCGCAGCAAGAGTATGTGAGTCTGGGCATTCCCACGTGGCGATATGGCCACGAGCCGTCAACGCCGTTTGCCACGCACATCGCCAAATTCTTTGAGAACAGTATCCGCGAGGACAATATCCTCACCCTGGCCTTCGGCGGCATTATCTACACGCCAGGCAGTGCAGGCACCCTGCAGGAAATCTTCCAGGAAGCGGTGCAGAACCACTACCTTACCTTTGGCTATGCCAGCCCGATGATATTCATGGGCAAGCAATTCTGGACCGAGGAAATCCCCGTTTATCCCCTGTTGGAACACCTGATGGAGACCGGCAAGTACAAGAACCTGCTAATTACCCTCACCGACGACATCGACGAGGCAGTCGCCACCCTGCAGCAATTCAGCCAGCAACAAGTCCAATAAGACACTTTATTTCTCTAGAAACGGTTGCGAAAAAAAGGAAAACAACAAGCACAATAAATACAATTACTTGTCAATCAATAATTTGTATTTATTGTACTTGTTGTTGTTTTATATAATTCGCGGCTTTGAATGAGGGTTTACGGCCACGCCAAGGCGAGGCCCTACAGTGCGGATGCCCCTCTAAACCCTAAACTCTAAACGCTAAACTGCGAGCGCAGCGAGCATCACAGGGTGACGACGGTGCCGATGGGCTCGCCGCTCATCACCTTGTGGAGGTTGCCGTACACGTCCATGTTGAACACGTGGATGGGCAACTTGTTGTCGCGGGCCATCACGGTGGCGGTCATGTCCATGACCTTGAGGCCGCGGTTGTAAATCTCGTCATAGGTGATGCGGTCAAACTTGGTGGCCGTGGGATCCTTCTCGGGGTCGGCGGTGTAGATGCCGTCCACGCGGGTGCCCTTGAGCATGACGTCGGCCTCGACCTCGATGGCACGCAGCGTGCTGCCCGTGTCGGTGGTGAAGAAAGGGCTGCCTGTGCCGCAGGAGCAGATGGCGACCTTGCCGGCCTGCATGGCGTCGATGGCGCGCCACTTGCTGTAGGGCTCACCGATGGGGAACATGCCGATGGCAGTGAATACCTGAGCGGGTTGGCCGATGGCCTCGAGTGCCGACGAGAGTGCCAACGCGTTGATGACCGTGGCGAGCATACCCATTTGGTCGCCCTTGACGCGGTCAAAACCCTGGGCTGCACCCTTGAGGCCGCGGAAGATGTTGCCGCCACCCACAACGATGGCGACCTGAACGCCAGCATCCACAATTTCCTTGATTTGGGTGGCATAGTCGGCGACGCGCTGTGCGTCGATACCGCTGCCCTGTTCTGCTGCCAGCGACTCGCCGCTGAGCTTGAGTAATATGCGATGATAAATAGGTGTCATGTCTTCTACATTTATTTTATGAAAAAAGGACTGGCACAAAACCAAGTTTTGTCCAATCCCTTATTTCTTAAATCATTATTAATGATGATTATTTTCCTGCAAGTGCGTTGGCACGCTCCAAGTACTTGTCTACATTGAAACCAGTCTGCTGGGAGTACATGATGTACTTGTCCTTGATGGTCTGGTAGATAGCAGCCTCGTCGGCATACTTCTTCTGCTCATGCAGCACCGTAGCCTTCTTGATCATGAAAGCGGGAGCGTAAACCTCGTTTTCACCAGCCATGCTGATAGCATTGTCATAGGCAGCGATAGCCTTATCAAGCTTCTTGAGGTTAACGTAGCAGTCACCGAGCAGCGACTGTGAGGCGGGACCGACCAGGTTGCCATTGGCGCTGTAGTCCTCAAGGTGCTTGGCGGCCTTCTCATATTCACCCTTCTGATAAAGCAGGATGGCGGCGTTGAGATGTGCGCGTTCGGCGGGCTTATTGCTGAACTCGGCAGCAACTTTCTCATAATCCTTCAATGCCTGGTCCTGGTTGCCTTGCATCAGCTCCAGATCGGCAGTACCCATCTGGTCCTTAGCCTTCTGGAGGTTCGGGTTACGGATACCGTAAATGTAACCGATAGCGAGCAATGCGAGCACTGCGATAGCGATGAGTGCCCAGTTGATGTACTTCTTGTTGTCTTCAATGCGTTGTGCCGCACTCGTCAGTGACTCATTCACCTCTTCGAGCGTTGTGCGGGCACTTTGATTTTGTTTCTTTGCCATTTCTATTTCGTTAATATTTAATGTATTCGACAGTTTAGCGGGTGCAAAAGTAATAGTTATTCTTAAAATGCAAAAGCAAAAAGCCAACATTTTTTGTTTTTCTTGCATTTTTGGCGGCAAAGTACTACCTTTGCACCCATTCAAAAAGAAAAGTCATGGAACTCCAATGCCCACAATGCGGAAAATGGATGGCCGTGTCCAAGGAGGAACTCCTGCAACACGATTGCCAAGTGGTGTGTCCACAATGCCTTGCCGTGTGCCTGTACGAGAATGACACGTTGGTCGTCAGGGACGACAGCGATGCCCCCTATCGTCACACGGCTACTGTGGTCGAGCCACCCAAGGCTGATACACGTTTTTGCCATAGTTGCGGCAAGCAGTTGCCTGCCGGCATCAGGTTCTGCCCCTATTGTGGCGCTGACCTGGAGGCTCCGTTTGAGAAGCCTCAGGAGATTGTCCAGCCCCAGCCCGAACCGACGAAGCCCGTTGAGACGAAGAGGCGCCCCGATGTGCAAGAGCAGGAACAGCCCGCCCCGTCGCCCGTGCGTCAGTCAAGCAACCAGATGGAGGACAAGTTGCGCACTATCGGGCACCGCTATGATGGCGGGATACACTTGCATCAGCATGGCACGATGCCGAGCACGGCTTTCAAGGTTGTGGCCTATGCTGTTATCGCAATATTGTTGGCGTTGCTGGTTTACCTCATCTATGCTGGAGCCAGCATCGATACGACTGTTTGACGTGTAATATCATCTGGCAAATAGAGAAATACTAGGGCGCATTCCTTTCAATGGAGTGTGCCCTAGTGATTATTTATTGAAATATAGTTATTATTTGCCCCGAAATAGCCGTTTTTGTTATATATTTGCGGCAATCAATTAAAATTATCAACAGAATAACTACTTAGCCCGATGAGAAAGATTTTTATCCTCTTGACAGTATTATGCTATGGTCTGATGGCCATGGCCATGCCCGCCAGACCCGGTTGGCACACGATTAAACAGAGCGACGGTACCACGTTGCGGGTGCAGGCCGTGGGCAACGCCTTTAATAGCGCCATCCTGACAACCGATGGCCTGATGGTCGCCCGCGGTGACGACGGTGACTTTTATTACAAATCGTCGCTCACCGGCTTGACTGCTGTGCGGGCCCATGATGCAAGCCAACGCACTCCTGCCGAGACAGCCTTTGTCACTGCCCAGCGTAGCAACCTTGTGATGGCTGGCCGTCAGAACCTGCCCATACACGGCAATCAAACGTTTGGAGTGGGAGGCAGCAATGCCGATGTCGGTGTTCCCTCGTTAGGTTCGCGCCGCATCCCCATCATCCTTGTCGAGTTTGCCGACAAGAAGTTCAATAATACACGTGAGGACATCATCGATGCCATGCTCACGGGTGACAAGAGTGTGGGGCAGTATTTCCAGGATCAGTCCAATGGCTTGTATGAGCCTAATTTTGATGTGTTCGGTATCTACAGCCTGTCGCAGAACCGTGAATACTATGGTGGCCATGAGGGCGATGTCAATGACAAGGGATTGGGATGGCTGGTGACCGAGGCCGTCCAGTTGGCCGCTGCCGATGGCGTGTCATTCAAGCCCTATGACACAAACTCTGACAACTACTGTGATGTGGTTATTGTCATCTATGCCGGCGTGGGCGAGGCTGGGGCCCCAACGACCTATCCCGAGTCAGTTTGGCCCTGCAACTGGGACCTGAATACAGCATCTTATTATTCTGGTGGCAATGGAGAGTTCCGACCTTCAAGTGGTGACCCAATCGTTAACAATTTTGCCGTGTTCAATGAGTTGTATGGCGGCAACGACAATGGCACGACAATTGACGGTATCGGCACCTTTACCCACGAGTTCAGCCATTGCCTGGGCTTGCCCGACTTCTACGATACGGGTGGTGGTGACCACTATGGTTTAGGCTATTGGGATCTGCTGTGTCTAGGCTGCTATAATGATGACGGTTTCACACCTCCGGGATATTCGGCCTATGAAAAAGTGTTCATGGGTTGGGCTAATTATATCACTCCCGAGCCCGGCACCTATTATATCCTGCCCGCGTGGAATCAGAAGAATGCCGCTACCGACAAGGCATTGTGTATTACCAGCGACATCAACCATAATGAATACTTTGTCGTTGAATACCGCAAGAAACATGGCTGGGACCGCTACCTGCCTGGTGAGGGTATCATGATTACCCATGTCACCTATAATGCCAGTAGATGGAGAGGCAATAGCCCCAACAACCGTGATATCCAGCTGATGACGCTGATGAATGCCGACAACTCTTGGAGCTACTATGACGAGGATGGCGACTTGTGGCCATGGGGTGGCAATAATGCTTTCACCGACTATTCTACTCCTGCCGCCAAGCTAAACATGAAGGCCAACGGCAGCATTACAGGTAATGCCGGTTATCTGGGTAAACCTATTACCAATATGGTGATTAACTCCAATGGTACGGCTAGCTTCTGGTATATGCGTGAAGCTGCCAATTTGCCTGAACTGATAGCTATGGAGGATGTCATCGACTTTGGCGACGTGATGCTGGGGAACACAGCGACAGCATCCTTAGGTATTTTGGGCGCCAACCTGACCAGTGATGTCTGGATGACCATGGAGGATATTGAGGACTCATCGCTCTTCGGGGTCACGCCATCGACCATCAGCGCCGACCAAGTGATTGAAGGCACTGAGTTGACTTTGAACTTCTCTCCCACCGAGTTGGGCGAGTTCATGACCATGGTTTACATCAACAGTGAAGGTGCCGAACCTGTTAGTGTGTTACTTGCCGGCCGCGGTGTCGTGAAGGGCTACACCCCTGTGATGCTACCCGCCGACAGCAACTTCATTGACCTGACGCAATTCCGTGCCGACTGGACCGACCAGACGCCCGCCGAGAATGTCGACAGTTACACCCTCGAGGTGAGTACCAAGCCCGAGTACTTTTATCTGGAAACGGCCGACTTTAGTGACGCGCCCAGTGTGACTGATGGCAATTATCTGGCCGACATATCAGGTAATTATACTGAGTATCTGCCCGAAGGCTGGACCTGTACTCCCGGATTGTACTCATGGGATGGTTACTTGATTTCGGCATTTGGTGGCTCCATCTCAACACCGACCTATCATCTCCAGGGCTATGACAAGGTTTCAGTTGTGGTTAGGGCCATGGGCTATGCCGGAGCAGCAGCGATGGAAGTGTCCACAAGTATGGGCTCGCAAGAAATCTCGTTAGGCGAAAACAATTGGGTGAATTACACGATTGTGCTTGATTGTGCAAATGCCGACGCTGTTACTTTCACCAACGTTGAAGGCTTTAACGCTATCAAGCAGGTTGAGGTTTATGCCGGCGACCTGACCGCAGCACGACGCGATGCCTCTGAGAGCGGTGATGATGCCTATCGTCTTATCACCGACATCACCGACAAGTTCTACACCGTGAAGGATCTTCAAGCCGGAGGCTCCTATATTTACAAGGTCAAGGCCCACTATATTGATGGCACCGAGAGCGGGTGGAGTAATATTGAGCATGTGACCCTTTATGACAATGCACACCCCTATGCCCTGGGCGATGTGAACCACGATCATGTCGTTAATGTCTCGGATGTCACCTTGTTGATCGCCTACATCCTTGGCGCTGATGAAACCTGTTGTCCCATCTGTGCCAATGTGAATCCAGACGAGCAAGGCGTGATTAATGTAGCCGATGTCACGGTTCTCATCAAGAAGATTTTGGAACAATAGGGCTAAATAATGACGGAATCCCGCTTGGGAATAGCCTGTCATGACGTCAAGCGCATCCTCGACTGTCGAGGGTGCGCTTGATGCTGTAATGGCTGTTTTTCCGCAAAAAATGCTTGTTTTACAAACATTTATTATATATTTGCGGCTAACAAAAACGAATATTTATATTAAACACATCAACGATGAAGAAGATTTTTAGCGCTATGTTAGTCGCTGTGATGATGATGACCACAGGATGTAACACAGGTTTATTAGGTGGCCTGGGCGGTTCTGACGGCACTGGCAGTGGCGGCACCTTGGGCGACGTCCTGGGTGGCGTCCTGGGCGGTGTTTTAGGCGGCCTCGGCTCGCAGAACACCATTGACGGCCTGTTGGGACTTGTTATCGGTAGTGTCAAGGTTCAGGAGAGTGAGCTGTATGGCGCTTGGTATTACACCCAGCCTGGATGTGCGTTCACCAGCGAGAATCTGCTGGCCAAGGCAGGTGGTGCCGTGGCTGCCGAGACTTGCAAGGAGAAGCTGCTACCCGTTTACAACACGCTGGGCATCAGCGGCCAGAACACGCAGTTCCAGTTTACTCAGAATCATCAGTTTGCAGCCTATGTCAAGGGCATACCCTTGAGCGGCACCTACACTTATGATCCCGAGAATGCCACCATCAAGGTGAAGACGATGCTCTTCAGCTCCAACGTGTATGTCACTCGCACTACCCAGGGCCTGGCTTTCACGTTTGAGAGCAAGAACCTGTTGAAGGTGCTGCAGGCTGTTGCAGCCATGAGTGGTAACAGCACGTTGCAGACTGTGGGCGACTTGAGCAAGCAGTTTGATGGTGTGCGCTTGGGCTTTGACATGGCTCGCGCACAGTAAGATTATAGGCACTTCTGATATCGAATGCCTTGTGCCTCTTGTTACCCAAGGGGGCACAAGAAACTTGTATGTGTTAGTTGATGAATAATCTTAATTTGCTGAAATTACACCTAAATATGCAATTCTAGGGCTTGTTTTGCGTTTCAAAGTATATAATTTTGCACCCCAATGGAGAATATCATCAGGACATATAGCCCGATCTCGCTCGGCGAGATGAGCGGCATCAAGCTGATGAACCGTACCGACACCAAGTTTGTCACGACGGTTGACCGGCTGCGGCTCCTGTTGACGCTTGCCCATGATGAATACAGGGCGCAGGAGGTGGATGGCCGGCGCATTGCCAGCTACTACACCGCCTACTTTGACACGCCCGACAACAACATGTACATTGTGCACCAGAACGGGCACGCGGGACGCCAGAAACTGCGCATCCGTTCCTATGTGGATACGGGGCTCAACTTCCTGGAGGTGAAGACCAAGAACAACCATGGCCGCACCAAGAAGAAACGCGTAGATATGGTGGGTTTTGACCCGACGCACCCCGACCATGGCATCCGATTCCTGCGTCAGGACGAGCAGTTCAGGAGCTATGATGCGTTCTTGAGCAAGCACTTGCGCTATGATCCCACGGTCCTGACTGAGCATCTGGAGAACCATTTCCGCCGCATCACGCTGGTCAACAAGGCCAAGACCGAGCGCGTCACCATCGACACCGACTTGTGTTTCCACAATATCAAGACCGACCGTGACGTTGACTTGACAGGACTGGTCATCATAGAGGTGAAGCGTGACGGCCTGCAACCGTCGCCCATCCTGGGGATGCTGCGCGAGTTGCGCATCAAGCCCAGCGGTTTCAGCAAGTATTGCATGGGTTCGGCGCTGACCAATCCGTCGCTCAAGCGCAACAACTTCAAGGAGCGCCTGCGCCTGGTGGAGCGCCTCCTCTCAACAACAAAGATTAATAACTAAAGACTACAATATGATATTACTGCAAGATTTATCAGGCCTTGAGGACGGCGCCGACGCCGTTCATGAAGCTGTCCATGCTGTCGCCAACGATTTCAGGTGGTTTGATGCCTCAGGAGTGACCGAGATGATGATACGATTCGGGTTCTTCCTGCTGGTGTTGTTTGGCATTGTCTATTTCCTGTATTACCGCAAGACACACCGCCGTGACTATTTCTTCACGCTCGTGTTGTTGAGTGTGAGCATCTTCTTCTTGATCTACCTGCTGGGTAGCGTCAAGGTGAAGATCGGATTTGCCCTAGGATTATTTGCCATCTTTGGCGTGCTGCGATACCGTACCGAGACGATTCCCGTGCGCGAGATGTCCTATATGTTCGGCGTCATCAGCCTCTCGGTCATCAATGCGCTGGCCGACTCGCTGAGTTTTGCCGAACTGCTGATTCCCAACGTGGCGATTTTCCTGCTGATATGGGGATTTGAGACCTTTGTGCTGCGGCGCAACCTTGCCTCGAAGCTGATTCTGTATGACCGCATCGAGCTGATCACGCCCGAGCGCCGTGAGGAACTGCTCGAGGACCTGCACAAGCGCACGGGGCTCAACATCACCAAGATTAACATCGGGTCGGTTGATTTCCTCAAGGATACCGCAGTCATCAAGATAGAGTATGAAAACGATGGTGAAGGCATGAGCCACATTAACCACACCCTAAAGATTCCGAAATACGAATGGCAAGATGTAAAGGAAAACAACTGATAGCAGGTTTGTTGCTGATGTTGTGTGCAGCACTCTTCCCGACATTGTCGCATGCCGATGATGGCGGGTTGATTGCTTCGGTCGAGGCTTCCCACAAGTTCTCCAAGAAGTTGAGCGCAGGGCTGGAAACGGAATTCCGCTCCCGCAACAATTTCCGCACTGCCGACCGCGTGAGTGTGGGCGGCGATGTCAGTTACAAACTCTTGCCGTGGCTCAAAGCCGGCGTGGGCTATGTGCTGCTCATCGACAACAACCGCGAGAAAATCACCTATCAGGACGATGGCGTGAGCTACAACAACTGGCGCCCCAGTTACTGGGGATTGCGCCACCGCTTCAATGTGACGCTCACGGCAAGCCACAAGATCAGGCGAGTGGAATTGAGCCTGCGCGAGCGCTGGCAATACACCTACCGCCCCAGCAAGATGATTGATAACTTCGACTTCGACGAGGCCGAGTGGGAGGACCACGAGGTGAAAGGCAAGGGCAAGAACGTGTTGCGCAGCCGTCTGCAACTCGAGTGGGATATCCCCAAGTGCAAGTTTGACCCGTTTGCCAGCGTGGAGTTCCACACGACACGTGAGTTGGAAAAGACGCGCTTCATCGTGGGCGTGGAGCACACGGTCAAGAAAAAGCACGGTTTCAAGCTCTATTACCGTTACCAGTTGACCGGCAGCAGTAGTGATGAGCCCAACATCCACATGCTGGGCATGGGTTACACCTATAAATTCTGACCGTTATGAAGAAGATATTATACTATAGCCTGACGCTGCTGGCACTCAATATGGTTTTGGTGTCGTGTGTGAAAGATGACACCGACATGGACGACATCCTCGCCCAGTATCTGGTGAAACCTGCCGAGATTGAGCTGGACTATTCTGAATTAACCGAACAGCCCGATGTCCCCGTCACCGACGAGGATGACCCTGCCTACAACGACTATGTGGAGAACAGCCCGTGGAACAAGGTGATAGAAATCGCCTTTAACGGAAATGAAGCCAACGTCGTCGGCACTGTGAGCGGCGTTAGTGTCTCGGCCACTGGTGCCCACGTCACAGTTATCAATATGTCGGGTCCCGTGAAATTTGTTGTTCATGGCACAACCACCAACGGTTCTCTCAAGTTCTACGGTGACAAGCGTTTCC
Organism: uncultured Muribaculaceae bacterium; assembly: GCA_905233915.1. GTDB lineage: Bacteria > Bacteroidota > Bacteroidia > Bacteroidales > Muribaculaceae > Sodaliphilus. Next base: position 163,666 of record CAJOFM010000012.1, read on the forward strand.
AGGTTCTGCTCAACGGTGCCGAAATCACCAATCCCAACGGTGCGGCCATCAACAACCAGGGCGGCAAGACGATGTATGTGGTGCTGGCCGATGGCTCGGTTAACCGCCTGCAGGACGGCTCCGACTATGTGATGACTGATGAGGAGGACCAGAAGGCCGCCCTCTTCAGCGAGGGACAAATCATCTTCAGCGGCAAGGGCGAGTTGGATGTCATTGCCGTGGGCCGCGGCGGCATCCGCAGCGATGACTACATCCGCATCCGTCCCGGCGTGAAGATCAATGTGAACAGCAGCGCCCTTGACGGCTTGCGTGCCAACGACGGCATCACCATGGATGGCGGTGTCGTGAACGTGGAAACCTCGGGCGAGGGAGCCAAGGGCGTGCGCAGCGGAGGCCTGTTGACCGTCAACGGAGGTCGCCTCATCGCCATCAACAACGGTGACACGCGCTTAACCGAGGAGGACGAACTGACCGACACCACCTCTTGCGCGGCATTGTACTGTGACACGCTGATGACCGTTAATGCCGGAGTCATCAAGCTCAAGGCAACTGGCGACGGCGGCAAGGGCATCAATGCCAAGCAGCATGTGACCATCAAGGGCGGCACCGTCATGGCTGTGGCCTCGGGTACCCGCGAGGTCAAGAAGCCCAGAGGTGTGAAGATTGACGGCAATTTCGCCATCTCGGGCGGTTATTTCTATAGCTACAGCCGCCGCAGCGACCCCATCGACGTGTCGGGGACGACCACGGTGGCACCAGGCTACAAGACCTATGACATCGCCCCCAAGGTAGTGACGATAGCCTATTAGTAACGCTACAAACCCAATTGAGACTGGAAATATAAATATGAGAAAAATATTACTTGCATTATTGGCAACGGCCGTGTGCTTCACTGCAGGCGCTGTCACGGGCGACGTGAACAGTGACGGTGAGGTGAACATCAGCGATGTGAATTCCCTGGTCGATATGATCCTCTCGGGCGATTTCATGGATACAGGCGACGTGAACAGCGACGGCGAGGTGAACATCAGTGACGTGAATGTCCTGATTGAATTCATCCTGAACGGTGTTCCCGAGGAGCCGATTGTCCCCAAGGAGATTGCCCTGGACGATAGCGACCTGGAAGAGCCTGGCGAGGTCATTCCTGATGACGAGGATGCGCTGGACTATGGAGACTATGTCGAGAACACGATATGGGCCACCACGGTGCGCATCAACTTCGACGGCGATACGGCGATTGTGACAGGCAATCCCAGCACAGTCATCGTGAGCGTCGAGGGCGCCCATGTCACCGTCACCAGCGCTGCCAAGCGCGTGCGTTACATCGTGACGGGCACGACAGCCAACGGCTCGCTCAAGTTCTACAGCGACAAGAAGTTCCAACTCCAATTAAATGGTGTGGACATCACCAATCCCACGGGTGCCGCTGTCAACAATCAGTGCGGCAAGTCGCTCTATCTGGTGCTCAACGAGGGCACGGTTAATGCCCTGCGCGACGGCGAGAACTACACGATGGTTGAGAATGAGGATCAGAAGGGTGCCGTGTTCAGTGAGGGACAGATCCTCGTCAGCGGCAAGGGATTGCTCAACATCTTTAGCGTGGGCCGCCACTGCATGGCCAGCGACGACTACATCTTTGTGCGTCCCGGTTGTCACCTCTACTTGAACAGCACCAGCGGTCACGGTATCAAGGCCAAGGACTACGTCCACATCGCTGGCAGTGTCATCAACATGGAGATTGCTGCCGACGGTGCCAAGGGTATCAACTGCGACAGCCTCGTCTATATCACCGGCGGGCGCACCACCATTATCAACACCGGTACTTCCCGTGCCGAGGTTGACTCGCTGGGTAATGAGTCGTTGACGGGAGCCGCTGGCGTCAAGGCCGACTACAACATGACCATGACAGGAGGCGTCCTCAACGTCAAGTGCACAGGTGACGATGCCAAGGGCTTGAATGTGGCACAACCGTTCTTGTTCACTGGCGGCGAGTTAAACGTCGTGGCGACTGGCGGCAAACTCACCGTTGCCCCCAAGGGCGTGAAGTGTGACACCGACTGCATCATCGAGGGAGGCTACTTCTACAGCTGCGCCCCCAACGGCAAGGCCATCGACATCGATGACAAAGACGGACCCACCATTGCCGATGGCTATACCACCTATACTGTAACCGACACCCGCCTCTTTGAAATCATCTATTGACTTGCTGTGACTGCAAACAGCAATAACAATCATAACCACACTTAGGTTGTTGCCTATCTGGTATTGTTGATTGACATAAAGGCATCCGCGTCCTTGGCTTGGCTTGGGACGCGGATGCCTGTGTGTTAGTGTGAATCGGTCTTGTCATCGCCACGGCGGGCGACTGGGCTCATCTGACGGCAATTTTCCTGCCGTGGTGGATGTAGATGCCCGGGGTGGTGGGGACGTCCTTGCCCACAGGCAGGCCCATCAGATTGTAGTAGTTGTCGTCCATCATCGGGCGTGTCCTGTCGGCCACGGCCTCGTTGATTTCACTGAGTTGCTCGTAGTTCATGCCTTTATAGACGATTTCACCATCCTCAACTAAATATCTGAACAAAAACTGGACGTTAGCCCCCACCCATCTCGGTTTAAACGGGTACAGCGTGTAACCACTATATAGACAATCCACTCCAATGCCCTCAATAACATAATCAGCACCTTCTAAGAAAACATATTTTTTAGCCAAATGATTGCCGACTTGAATAATCTCGCTGGACGCAATTACAGATTCTTCTTCCCATGTCTCTTCATCCCAGTAGAAAACATCATTCCAGAAGGTCACCGGATCTTGAAAGTCATAGAGCACAAATTCCTCCCCGTTTATTATATAATTCTTCAAGCTGTGAATAAATCGACCTATAGGGCAGTCGGCATATGTTTTACCGTCAGGGACAATGCCGTACACCACCTTGTCCTCCTCGCGCAGGTAGACGGGGATGGTGTCATTGACGGTGTTGATGGCGTCACCGTAATACTTGTGCATGGCCTTGTAGGTCTTGCCGTTGATTACCGTGTCGCCCTTGAGCTCGAGCGTGAGATAAACGGTGCCATATGCCAGATTAGGATCCGCAGGACGATCCATCACTTCATCTATCATATCCACGTTGGTATATGAATACACCCACTTGACGCCCTCGCGCACGAACGGGACGTACTCATATTCCTGCGCTGCCAGCTGGGTCATGCCCAGCAGGGTCAGTGTTAATAACAAAATTATCTTTTTCATATTCTTATTCTTTAATGGATTAAATATCTGTTCATTAGAAATGCAAATATATTAACAATTATCGAATTCACCTATATTGAATACTTTTCGAAAGTTAGACCCAAGAATGGAAATAATACTGTGAAAATTGTGTATCCAACAATTAGCCAACCTTTCACTGTACGATATTTGTCATTTTTATATTTTTTATCTAAACGATAATAAAAAGAACCTCTATCTGAGAGAAAAGAGGAGAAAAAACACCATGTAACAATTACAATCAATATTATTGGCCATGGAAAGCCATGTCCATTAGTCATAAAAGCCATTACTTCTTTTGAACTGACATCAAAAATAAGATACGAGATTATAAAGACAACTGCTGAAATATTCATTATCAAACATACACAAAGATACGCAATTGTATTATGGTGGCAGAAACTTTTGTCCGGTCCGCTAAATTTTCTGAAAAGATGATTAACACGATAATATATATATTCGATGATTCTCATCATAGTAATTAAGCATAAAAATTAATAATTTTCATCAATATAATTCCAAAACAATTCCTTGCCTTTCCAATTCCATGCTATGCCAATCAAGATAGGTATAGGGCCTGTGGCGAAACAAGTGATATCAATAACAAAATCTAAAGCATGTTCACATAATATTAATCGTTGAGTACTGAGAAAAAGCAACCTGCAAGCCATGAGGCGTTTTAGCTCATGAGGGCTTGCAGGTGATAATGGTTGTGATGCCGTCAGGCAAGCTTGGCGAGGGCAGCGGTGATGCGCTTGGCGGCCTCGATCAGGTTCTCGTCGCTGGTGGCGTAGCTCAGGCGGATATAGCCCGGGCAGCAGAATGCGGTGCCGGCGACGGTGGCGACGTGTGCCTCGTTGAGGAGGTAGAGTGCCAGGTCGTTGTCATCGTTGATGACGGTGTCGCCGCAGCGCTTGCCGTAGTAGTACTCTACCCTGGGGAAGGCGTAGAAGGCACCGTCGGGCATGTTGAGTTCCAGACCGGGAATCTCTTGCAACAGACCCACGATGAGGTTGCGGCGGCGCTCAAAGGCGATGCGCATGTCCTCGACACACTGCTGGGGTCCATTGTAGGCAGCCTCGGCAGCCTTTTGGGCAATCGAGGAAACGCCGCTGGTGTACTGGCCCTGCATCTTGTTGACAGCCTTGGCGACCCACAGCGGGGCGGCAATGTAACCGATGCGGTAACCTGTCATGGCATAGGCCTTGGAGACACCGTTGATGATGATGACCTGTTCCTTGATGGCATCGAACTGTGCGAGCGACTCGTGATGGCCCACATAGTTGATGTGCTCGTAGATCTCATCGGCAATGACCATGACCTCGGGGTGACGGGCGAGCATGTCGGCAATGGCCTTGAGCTCCTCGCGGGTGTAGATGGCGCCGCTGGGGTTGCTGGGTGAGCAGATGATGATGAGGCGGGTCTTGTCGGTTATGACGGCCTCGAGTTCATCGGCGGTCACCTTGAAGTTCTTCTCCATGCTTGAGGGGAGCAGCACGCTCTTACCGCCAGCCAGGTTGACCATCTGCACATAGCTTACCCATGCGGGGGTGGGGATGATGACCTCGTCGCCGGGGTTGATGAGTGCCATGATGGCGTTGGTCAACTCGTGCTTGGCACCGTTGCCGATGACAATCTGGTCGGGGGTGTATTCCAGGCCGTTCTCGCGGCGCAGTTTCTCACACACGGCCTGACGCAGCGACAGGTAGCCGGGGACGGGAGAATAGAACGAGTAATTATCGTCAACGGCCTGCTTGGCGGCGGCCTTAATGTGGTCAGGAGTGAAGAAATCGGGTTCACCTACCGAGAGGTTGATCACGTCCACGCCCTGAGCGCGCAGTTCGTTACTCTTTTGTGACATGGCGAGGGTGGCACTCGGTGCCAGTGCGTTGATTCGGTCCGAAAGTCGGTTCATGTTCTGAATGTTATTTTTAAGTTATAATCTGTTAGTTAATTAGTCTCTCTCTTTGGTTGTGCAAAGGTAGGTCTTTTTGTCCAAACAGACAAATTATTTCTCAACGACGCGGCCGTTGACGACCTTGAAGCGCCGGTCAAATTCCTCGCGCGTCCTTTTCCAGCGGTTGTGGCTCCACAGCCAGTACTGCGGGGCGCGGTTGATGGTCTGCTCCATGCGCTGGAAATAGATGTCGGTAAGTTCAAACTCGCCCATCGTCGAGGGTTCGCGCGTAATGACCTGGAACTCGCACTCATAGCGTCCGCGCCCCACGCGCTTGACATCAATATAGACGACGGCTTGGTTCTGTGAGTGGACGATGCGCTCGATGCCGGTAAACACGGGGGTGTCCTTGTGGTTGAGGAAGGTGAGCCAGAAGTGGATGTTCTCCCACTTGGGCACCTGGTCGTTGATGTAGCCCAGTATTGTGGGACGGCCGTTGCGCTTGTTCTCGACGATCCAGCGTAGGGTTCCCTTCATGGACACGCTGTCTGATTTCATGCGGTCTCGCGTCTTGAGCACCACGCGGTTGATGACCTGGTTCTCGAGTGGATGGTAAATCTGGCCCATGACCGTGTTGTTGGTGATGAGCGGACGCACCCACAGCACGAGCGAGGACACCCATTCCCAGTTGCCGTAGTGTCCTAGCAGCAGGGCGATGGATTGGCCGCTGTTGAGGATTTCGGCGACCTGTTCACTGCCCTTGAAGGTCATGCGGCGCATGATGTTGCGGTCGGTGATGGAGGTGTATTTCACCGTTTCGACCAGGATGTCGCAGAAGTGGCGGTAGAACTGCAGGCGCAGCCTTTTCAGTTCCTTGTCGCTCTTGTCGGGATAGGCAATGCTCAGGTTCTTGCTGATGACCCGATGGCGATACCGCAGCACGTAGGCGATGATGACAAACAGGAGGTCGCTGAACAGGTAATGTACCCACAAGGGCAGCAGCGACAACCCGTACCACGTGCCGTAGATGATCCAAAACGCTATGTTTTCAAGAGCCTTTTTCATTATCAAGTGCGAAATTACAACAAATCCCCGTCTTGGGCAAATTTCATGGCCTTATGCGCCCAATCTCCATAATTTGCAGTAATTTTGCGGGCGCTATGAAGGCCATTATCACTTTTTTGAAGAATTGGACATTGCCCAGCGCGATTGTGTCGGGCACGGTCATCTATCTGATATTCTATTGGGTGCGGGCCCTAGACCCGGTGAGCGAGGTGATGGAGCCGATATTCGACACCATCCTGCCGTTGTTCATGAGTCTGATCCTGTTCACGACATTCCTGCGCGTGGATTTCCACAAGATGCGGCCGGCGATGTGGCACTTGTGGGTATCGGTGTTCCAGGTGGTGTTCGTGATACTGATTGTGGCCCTCATTCTCGGGTTTGACATGAAAGGCAAGGACCTGATCCTGATGGAAGGTATCTTGACGTGTGTCATCTGCCCCGGCGCCAGTGCCGCGCCCGTTGTTACAGGCAAGTTGGGCGGCAACCTGGAAACGATGACCAGCTATGTGTTCCTGTCCAATCTGGTCACGGTGGTGGCCGTTCCCGTGGTGTTCCCGCTCATCGACAAGGGCGTGGACATCAGCTTCTGGACGGCTTTCTGGATAATCATGTACAAGGTGTTCCTTGTGCTGGTGCTGCCGCTGATTGCCGCCTATCTGGTGAAGCACTATCTGCCGCGCGTGCAGCAGCGGCTGGTGGCCATTCAGGACCTGTCGTTCTACATGTGGGGCATCTCGCTGACGATTGTCACCGGTTGCACGGTGAAGAACATCATCAATAGCGGCGCGCCGCTGATGTTCCTAGTCGCCATCGCCTTGGTGTCGCTGCTCATCTGCCTGGCGCAGTTTGCCGTGGGCAGGTACATCGGGCATTTCTTCGGCACCGTTATTGAAAGCGGCCAGGGCCTTGGGCAGAAGAACACCGCCTTTGCCGTGTGGATTGCCTATACCTATCTGAGCCCGTTGTCGGTGGCTGGTCCGGGCTGCTACATCCTGTGGCAGAACGCCATCAACAGTCTTGAGATTTGGCACCACCGCAAGCAGCAAGAACGGCAATCCAAACAACAGCCTCACGCTAAGCCGTAAAGGCGCTAAGTTTTATTATTTCTTTTCATGGTATGAAAAAGCTCATCAATCCATATCTCGACAAGAAGGGTTACAACTGCTTCGGGTGCAGCCCCAAGAACCCTATCGGCCTGCATCTGGAATTTTGGGAAGACGGCGATGAAGTCGTGACGACTTGGTCGCCTAACGTCAACTACGATGGCTGGGTCGAGACCCTGCACGGCGGCATCATCAGCACGCTCATCGACGAACTCGCCAACTGGGTGCTGTCCCGCCAGCTGCAGGCAGCCGGGGTGACCACCAAACTCGAGGTGAAGTTTCGTCGCCCCGTGTCCACCCTGGACCCGCAGATTACCCTGCGTGGCCGCATCACGGGCAACGTGCGCAACTACTATACCGTTCATGTCACAGTGCATGACAATGAGGGCCGCCTGTGTGACGAGGGCGACGTGACCTACTGCATGTTTGACAAGGAGCGTTCTCGCGAGATGGGCTTCACTGCCTGCCTCACCGAGGACGAGGTCAACAACTAAAGTGATTGCATAATGTGTTGAGCCGCCGTGGCGGTGCAGACGTTGGTGCCGAGACGGTCGGCAAGGCGCTTGTAGCCGTCGAGCATGGCGGTGCGCTCTGGGGTGTTACCCAATAATTTGGTTAAATGGTCATCGATGCTATCGACGGTGCACAGGTGCATCAACAGTTCGGGGATGACGGGCTCGTCGGTGATAAGGTTGGGCAGGGTGACGTATTTTCCAGTTAATAGCCTACGATAGAATTTATAGGACCACTTGCTGCCGTTGAAGCGGTAGCAGGCGACTTGTGGTGTGTCGAGCAGAGCGGTCTCAAGCGTCGCGGTGCCCGAGGTGACCAATGCGGCACGGGCATGGTGGACAAGGGGATAGGTAGCGTCGCGCAGGACGGGAACGGTTTTGTTGCCCATCACTTCGCGATAAAGGTCATCGGTAATGCTGGGTGCTCCAGCAATGACGGCTTGATATTCAGGATGACGTGCGGCGGCTTCGAGCATCAGGGGCAGATTGTCGCGGATTTCCCGCACACGGGAACCTGGCACCAGGGCGATGATGGGCCGGTCGGCGAGGTTGTGCTGGGCGATGAATTGCGTAAAATCGGGGAAATCTTTGCTGGCTTGGGCCACTTCCTGCACAGTGGGGTTGCCCACATAGGTTGCCGTGTAATCGCGTTCGCGGTACCAGTCGGGTTCAAAGGGCAAGATGCAGTACATGTGATCCACATAGCGGCGGATGTCCTTGACGCGCCACTCTTTCCACACCCACACCTTGGGAGAAATGAAGTAGTGGACCGGTATCCCAAGGTTATGGGCATACTTGGCGACCTTGAGGTTGAATGAGGGATAATCCACAAGAATCAACGCCGCAGGCTGCCACTCGTCGATGGCGCGGCGTGCCGTGCCCAGGAAACCGAGGATTTTTCCCAGATGTTTCATCACGTCGGCAAAGCCCATATAGGCCATGTCCTTGTAGTGGATGATGGGCTGGACACCAGCTTGGGCCTCCATGAGGTCACCGCCCAGGAAGCGGAACTCGGCTTGCGGGTCCAGTTCTTTGAGCGATGCTATCAGGTGGGAGGCGTGGAGGTCTCCTGAAGCCTCACCGGCAATGATGAAGTATTTCATGAGCGGCGGCGTTTTAGGGTGATGAAATCAAACTCGTAGGCATTGCGGTGGTCGCTCGCGTGATGCTCCCGGCTCACTTCCTGCCATTCGTTCGGGTCGAGGGTGGGGAAGAAGGCATCGGCACAGGCCCAGCGGGCATGAATTACCGTCAGGTGCAACACATCGATGAGCGGCATGGCTTGCCGATAAATCTGTTCTCCACCGATGATAAAAACCGGGTTGGTCTGAGCAGCGGCGATGGCTTCATCCATGCTGTGAGCCACAGTTGTTCCCTCATATTGCCAATCGGCATTGCGGGTGATGACGATGTTTTGCCGGCCGGGCAGGGGTCGTCTCGGGAAGGACTCAAACGTCTTGCGTCCCATCACAATGCTATGGCCCATGGTCGTCTCCTTGAAGTGCTTCATGTCGGCTGGCATGTGGCACAGCAGTTCGCCCTGGCGCCCGATGGCCCAGTTCTCATCAACAGCGACTATAGCCTCAATCGACTTCATCTCTTATCTTTTATCTCTTATCTTTTATCTCTTATCTTTTAACTCTTATCTAAACCGAGACGATGCCCTTGATGGCTGGCCAGGGGTCGTAGCCCTCGAGGGTGAAATCCTCATACTTGTAGTCATCGATGCTCTTGACATCGGGGTTGAGCACCATGCGGGGCAGGGGACGCGGTTCACGTGAGAGCTGTTCCTTGATCTGGTCAAAGTGGTTGCGGTAGATGTGCGCGTCGCCAAAGGTGTGGATGAATTCACCTGCCTCCAGTCCTGTCACGTGAGCGATCATCATGAGCAGCAGGGCATAGCTGGCGATATTGAAGGGCACACCCAGGAACAGGTCGGCACTGCGCTGATAAAGCTGCAAACTCAGTTTTCCGTTGGCCACATAAAATTGGAACAGCGAGTGGCATGGCGGAAGTTTCATGGTCGGCACTTCGGCCACATTCCACGCGCTCACCATGATGCGACGGCTGTTGGGCGTGTTCTTTATCTGGTCGATGACCTGGGCAATCTGGTCAATGGTGCCGCCATTGCCGTCGGGCCATGCGCGCCATTGGCTGCCATAGACGGGACCAAGGTCGCCATTCTCGTCGGCCCACTCGTTCCAGATGCGCACGCCATGCTCCTGCAGCCAGCGCACGTTGGTGTCGCCGCGCAAGAACCACAGCAGTTCATAGATAATGGACTTGAGATGGACCTTCTTTGTCGTCAGCAGGGGAAAACCGTCGGCCAGGTTGCAGCGCAACTGGTAACCGAACACGCTGCGCGTGCCCGTCCCCGTGCGGTCCTCCTTGTCCACGCCATGTTCCATCACGTGGCGCACCAGATCAAGATATTGTTTCATCGATTCTCTTTATATTTTGATTTTTTTACCAATTGAAGATGTTGCGTAGCAGCCACCATAGCACTGTCAAGACTAGGAATAGCCACATGAGCATCGGGGCATTGATGCGAGCATACAGTCGTGGGTTGCGGGTGCGCTGCGTTTCGCCATACAGGCAAAGGGCAATCCAGGGGATGGCAATGAGCAGCAGGGCATTGAACTTGAACGCGCCCACGACATCACCGTGCATCAAGGCGTGGATGGCACGCTGGCTGCCACAGCCAGGACACTTGTAGCCCGTGAGTGACAGGAACGTGCAGCGCGGTAACACTGTTGATGTTGAAGGGTCTATCGCATAGTAGATGACACCGAAGACCAAAAGCGCGGCAACCACTAGGATGATGATGAGCGAGCGGCGCATCTTGCCTTAATGGCCCAAACTCATGGTCAGCATCGACAGGAACGGCTGGCATATGATACCCAGGATGATGGTGGCGATACACCACCAAGCACCTACCTCGCTGGCACGCTTGGCACCCTCAATGTCGCCCTCGCGGTACTTGTTGGACACCTTGAGCGCATAGAAGATGGCTACGATGCCAGTGGGGATACAGCACAGCACAGTCGAGATGATGGCCCACACCAGGTTGGTGGGCGGGCACGGCTCGGGTTGTACGGGTTGCTCGGCATACTGCGGCTGCTGCGGCGCGGGTTGTGAGGCGGGTTGAGGCTGCGGCTGGTAGGGCTGTCCCATCACGGCTCCTGAGGGGTTCCCCTCAACGGCCTCATACATTCCCTCCAACTCGGGCACTTGCGTGATGCTCACCCAGTCGCTGAGTCCCTCATGCCACACATAGGCGGCCGATGTGAGTCCCATCTGCTTGAGCGCGTCAAGATCCACAGGCCCCGACTGCACTCCCTTATGATTAATCCAATACTGCATAATTGATAATTTTTATCTCTTGATGCAAAAGTAGTAATAAAATTGGAAAATCCATTAATATGGGATGATATTCTATACTAAAATTAGAAGTCGCTGAAGAACTTGGGCCTGATGAGCAGTCCGATACGGATGCGGGAGTGATACTGGTTGTAGTCGAGCATGCTCTCGCCATAACCATTGAAATACTGCAGCATGATGAACTGGTTGGAGTTGTGATTGATGCGGTAGCCCAGCTGGACGATGGTGTTGAAGTTCAGGTTCCATCCCTGCCGCTTGACAAGGGTCATGTCGAGCACCCATTTGTCGTCATTGCTGATGGCCTGGAAACCGGCTTGCGAGACGCCCATATACTTCAAGATGTCCTTATTATACTGTCCGTCAATGATGGGAATCCAGAACTTGGCGTGAGCCATCAGGTTAGGGGACACATAGGCCTCGCCGGCCCATGAAATCTTGTTCCAGCTGCGTGATGCGGTTCCGTCACGACCGTTGGACTCATGTTCGACCATCATGGTCACCTTACCCACGAGGCGGTTCTTCAAGATGATAAATCGTGAAATACCGATACCCGGGTTGAAATTCAGGTCATGGAATGGCAGTGAACGCTCAAAGACGTTCCACATCGCCTTTTGGGTATAGAACAAGTAAAGGTAGGTGTTCCAGGGCAGGTTACTCTTGGTGAGACGCTGCTGGAAACTGATCTGGAACTTAACGTCACTATTGTGGCTGTCAGGCACGCCGCCCAGCACGGTTCCGCCTACAAAATAGGTGTCTTTGTACAGGCTGAAATAGGGTCTGCTATCCATTTCGGCACGGATACTGTCGGCAATCTGTTTATCCGTCTTTCCTTCGTTGCCGACGATTTGTCCCATAACGGTCATGTATTCTCCCGCAAACAGGATAGCAATAATCAGTAAAAATGTCCTTATGTTCATTATTCTTGTGTTTTATTGAAGTTCACGAAGGTTGATAATATGCAAAATAATGGCAATGTTCTGATAATCAAACATTTTGTCAGCCAATGATAGCCCGAATGAGGAACCACAACGGCGGCACGAGCAACGTGGGCAGCATGTTGAGCACATGGCAGTCCTTGATGCGTAGCAGCGACAACCCCGAGCCAGTGATCAAGAGCCCGCCCACGATGAGCAACTCGGCCATCAAGGCCTCGCTGACCGCCGTGCTCGACAGCAGGGCGATACCATAAAACATGCCTTGCCACAGGAATAGCACGGGTGCTGCCAGCAGCATGCCTATGCCGTAGGTGGAACCGAAAATGGTCGCTGTCACCAGGTCGAGCGTGGCGTTGGTGAACAAGAAGGTATGGTCACCCTCCAGCGCACTGATGACGGGCCCCAACATCGACAATGGGCCAATGCAGTAGACCAGTGTGGCCGTGGCTAACCCGTCGGCCAGGTGCTTTCCTGAGCCGCTCCCGTTGTTCTTGCTCTTGCGGTCCACCAGGCGGTGAAACCGCCCGTCGATGTCAAGCGCCACGCCCACCACGCTGCCTATCGCCATGGCAGCGATAAACAACACAGGGTATTGGCTCTTGGGCAGATTGGTCACCACAGCGTTCAGGCCGATGGCAAAGCACGCCAGTCCCAACGCGTCATAGAGCACATTCTTGTATTTCTCCTTGATGCCCTTGTGCAGTACTACCCCGATGAGTGTCCCTGCCACAATGGTGCAAGTGTTGACGATTGTTCCTATCATAAGTGCATATTCTAATAGAACCACAAAAGTACAGCAAAAAACCACAAAAGTTCAATCACGCTTTGCGGTTTTTGTGTTTTTTTGCCGGAAGATGCGGTTGATTATGGAAAAAAAGTGTACTTTTGCAGTGCTAGGAACTATTGTGCTTGAACTGTAACGAACTATTTTTAAGTATTCATTAGTATGAAGAACGCTTTATTGAAAACGCTTGCAGCATTGTTGCTCACGGCATTGATGCTGATGACTCCCATTTGCAGTCAAGCCGACGATTACCACTTTGCCGATGTCAACCGTGACGGAGAAGTCACACTAAGTGATGTCAATGCCGTCATTGACGTTATTCTTGGTCATGTTGTGGATCCCCCTCAAGAAAATGAGGATAAGACTTTTACGGCCAATGGTGTTTCCTTCAAGATGGTTAAAGTAAAGGGCGGTATGTTTATGATGGGCGCTGCCGACAACGATACCGAGGCAAGGCCAGACGAACGTCCCGCACGCAGGGTTATGGTATCTGATTACTATATTGGTGAGACTGAAGTGACCCAAGAGTTGTGGGAAGCAGTGATGGAATCACAACCCAGTGCTTTTTCTGGAAACAAAAAACCTGTGGAACGAGTTTCATGGGAAGACTGTAAGGAATTCATACGTCGCCTGAATACCATTACAGGACAGCAGTTCCGTTTGCCGACCGAAGCAGAATGGGAATTTGCTGCTCGAGGTGGCAATAAGAGCAATGGTTACCTTTATGCTGGCAGCAACAACATCAATGAGGTTGCCTGGTGGGGGTTTGAAAAAGGCGGTACCAATGTGAATTATACCACCCAGCCCGTAGCTCAGCTGGCACCAAATGAGTTGGGCCTCTATGACATGAGTGGCAACGTATTTGAGTGGTGCAACGATTGGTACTCTGGTTATCCCAAACCAATGTTGTATGTTAGTCCTAGCGCTCTTTTTCTTGAAGACATTCCTGCTGGAGGAAATGAGACATCAAGCACGTTTACTGTCAGTGGCTATCATTTGACCGATGATGTGCATATCACAATCGAAGGTGATGGGTTTAGCGTTAATCCTCAAGTGATTGATGTGAGTGATGCTAACAATCATGATGTTCGCGTCAGTGTGTCCTATTCAGGCTCCAAAGCAGATCCAGCAAGTGCAATTATTACTGTGAGCAGTAAAGATGCCGATGATGTGATGATAAATGTTAGTTACCATTGGCCAGAACTGGAAGTATTTGTTGATGACCCACTATTTTTGCACGATGAAATAATCGGTGGTGATACAATTGTTGGTGGTTCAATAATGGTTTATGGCAATAATCTGTTGGATGATGTAGTTCTGAGCATTGATAGGGATGACTTCAGCTTAGAGCCCAGTGTCATTAATCCTATCAATGGAAGGATTGAAGGAGCATTGGTGGCTGTCACCTATTCAGGTACTAGTATTGAGCCTGTTTCTGGAACCATTACTATCAGCAGTATGGGGGTACCTGAGCAAAGCATAACTGTAGTTGCACAAAAAGTGGCTCCAGATAGTACTCAAATGAGCTTCAGAATTAATCGTCGCTTAGAGAGTCCGGTATATAATGATGCATATCATGGATATGTAGATGTAGACCCCAAAGGCCCCAGTTATGGTTCTTATCATGTCATCCGCGGTGGCTCATGGAATGTGGAGTCGAGATTCTGCCGTAACTCATACCGATACAACAACAGGCCTGAGTTCAAGCATTATTCTATAGGATTGCGCCTTGCGTTGTAAATGCGATGACATCAGGTGCTGGGATGGGCTAAAAGGCTTTCATTCCAACACCTGATAGTCAATTGCGATTATATTAAATAAAAATGTAACTCCTGCGGAGAGTTACATTTGACGTGCAAATTTAGATAGAACTTTTCGAATGTGCAAATTTATCTGTTGTTTTTTTAACATTTAAGTCCTAAGTATATAATTTGCATTAAAAAATGTTTAGGCCCCAATTATTCTTTTCTGATACCCTCGACAACACAACCCTTTAAATGAAACCAGACGTAATCGTCAGGCAGCGTATTCATCTTAAGGAGAACGGATTGCAAGAAATCGCCATGATGTGACTGAATATCATAGACCATCCTGATTTCAACAGAATCACCAGGAGGAATAATATCCTGGTCATAGAATACTTGAGTACAAGGACAAGATGTTGAGCTTGAGATAATTATCAATGGTTTATTGCCTGCACTCTTTAGCCAAAACGACGAACTCACATGTCCCGTATCATCAGATATATTCCCCAAATCACACAAAAACTCTCCTAATATCTCAAACCTTGCACATGAATCAACTGCAATGGCTTCTTCTGCGCGAGAATTGAGCCAGAAACAACAGGTCATTGTTAAAACCAGACAAATGATTCTCATAAATGTATAAAAGTTAAAATACTCGTGAATATTTATAATATTCTCCAATACTTAATTATTTTCGTAACATATTGGAATTGTGAGGTTTGTATTTTGTAACTCTCCGCAGGAGTTACAAAATAAAATGACTATTACTATATAATTAATGTATAATTAACCAATTTATTAAACTGTTTTTATTATGAGTAAACGTTTTTTGAGCTCAATGCTGGTACTCCTGTTCTTTGTGGGAGCTGCAAGCATGTTTACTTCTTGTAAAGACTATGATGATGACATCAAGAATTTGCAAGAGCAGATTGACAAGAACGCCAAGGCCATCGATCAGATCAACAGTCTGGTGACCGACGGCAGTGTCATTTCTGACGTGAGGAAGGTTGCTGACGGCATCGAAGTCGTAATGGCAAATGGTAAAACCTACACTATCACCAATGGTACAAATGCTACTGTATGGACCATCGGTGATGATGGTTACTGGTACAAGGATGGTGAAAAGACCAACTATTATGCTATCGGCAAGGATGGCGCCAACGGTATTGATGGTACCAACGGCATCAATGGTACCAATGGTACTAATGGTACTAATGGTAAAGACGGCAAGGACGGCATCTACTATGTGCCCAACATGGAGACCGGCTGCTGGGATATCTACAATGGTGATGGCACCCTCAAGGAGAACACCAACATCTCTTGGAAGGCCGCTGTCAACGAGATTACCGCTGTCAAGGACGGTGCTGAGCTGAAGCTGTTCAACGTAAGGACGAGCAATGGTTATGAGAACTTCTCTGTAGCCCTGAGCAACGTTCTGCGTGGCTTCGTATTCGAGGCCAAGAATTATGTGGATGGTGTTCCCGCAATTCTCATTCAGTCGTTTGCATACAATCCCATGATTGAGAAGAACAAGAACTTCAAGCAGGACATCACCAAGAAGATTGAGGAGTACAGTGCTTCGAATGATACCAAGTACAAGAACAAGAAGACCATTGTAACTTATCATGTGAACCCCAGCAATGCTAATGTTGAGGATCTGCAGAACCTTAAGTTTGTCGTTCAAGCCAATGATCCCTACTATCGCACTCGTGCACCCAAGAAGGGTAATGCAACTCCCGACTTCGATGCAGAGGCCAAGTTCGTCAGCTTCGACAACAAGACTGGTATCATGAAAGTTGAAGTTCTCGTTCACGGTCTGCCCGCAACCGACGAGAAGATTTCTGTTATTGCTCTGCAAACCACTCGTGAGGATGGTGAGAATGTAACTTCGGACTATGCTACCGTTTACAAGGATGGTAACATTGCTGATTTCCACATTGCTGATAAGGCTCGTTGGAATGCCAACCCAAGAAATGACTATCACTTCCGCCGTGTAATCTTCACTCAGGACAACTGCCCCAAGACTGGCAACGAGCATCCTGTTTATTACAACGAGGATCAGGATGGTGAGTCTTGCGATATCACCATGAAGTGGGATGACAAGAACTTCAAGGTAAAGGATTACGTGATGGCTCACTGGTATGGCACCAATTGTGATGGCGCTCAGATGTCCGAAATTACTGAGATGCTGGGCTTTACCTGGAAGTTTGAGTTGGTAAAGAACTTCATTATCGGTAGTAACGGAACTGACCAGGCCGAGTATGTTGATTTCGATGAGGAGACCACCCTGCTTACTGTTAAGGATAAGTATGGAACGTCGGCTATTGACCGCACTCCCGTTATCCGCGTGACTGTTCTCGACGGCAACACCGTTGTTAAGGTTGCTTACATTAAGGTTAAGATCGCCCGCATGGCTGAGCCCATGATCAACCTTGAGGAGACCTTTGTTTTTGGTGATGCATTTGCATTCCACTGCAACCAGGAAGGCTACACTGTGAAGTATGACTACAAGGACTTCAGCATCCAGGTTCTTGCCAAGCACAACATGAGTAAGGACGAGTTCCATACGATCTATCCCAAGAGCTATGACATCAACTGGACTGGTGATGTAGGTACTGTTGTTGAGAAGATTGATTGGCTCGACCAGACCGAGGAAGGTACCCATGTACTTGAGTGGACCATCAGCAATGATGACCTGTGGAAGTATGCTGGCAAGACCGTTACCAACAGGTATCGTTACATGACTGCCGGTGAGGACTACTTCTTCGACATCATCTTGACTGCTAAGATTAATGATATCCAGAAGACCTATGACGTTAACGTAAATGGCAATGGTAAGTATATCGACAACTTCTGGTTCGATAACTATGCATATACCAAGTTTAACGTAAATGTTCCCAATCCTGAGAACACCACTGACAACACCAAGTGTATCTTTGATGTTGACATGAACACCCTGTTTGAGTCTGCTAATGGTGCAATCAAGATTGATACCAAGAACGAGTTCACCATGACTGGTATCCATTACTTCTTCTGTGGCGCTCACACCTCGATGTCAATCGGTGGTAAGAACTACTCGTTCACAGTTAATAATAATGGAACTGAGCTTTGGTATGGTACTCACAAGATTGCATGGCTTGAGAATCCCACTGTTAATAACAAGTTCACTTACAACAAGAATGACGATGTTGCAAAGCAGCTGCTCAACACCGGTGACATGAAGGTTTACATTGGTGCTAAGGGCTTGTTCTGCGGTAAGTATGAGGTTAACATCACCTTCCGTGGCGCTGACCACTTCGTTGCTAAGGTTCTTCGCCCTGTAACTCTCGCTGGCAATAACAAGACCGATGACTACTTCATTGATGGTGTTGACTATGGTGAGGCTCACTCCTATGTCAATGTTGACAAGTTCCTCAACAGGCTTGTTGACTGGCGTGACCGTGACTTTGCTAACCATCCCTCATTCTGGGAGTACTATGGTCCGTTCAGCTGCAACTTCCACACCAATTCTGCCGTTTGCAACTTGAAGGTTGAAGGCAACAATGCTTGGAAGCCCATACCTGCAACCATTGACTTCAAGTATGAGCCCAGTCCCTGGTACAACATGACTAACCGCTTCGGTTGGCTGACCTACCTGAACAATGGTGCCAACGTGGATGAGGACTTCTACATCAAGGTTGATCTCGATATCAATTATGGTTGGGGTACTTACACCATCAAGGGCGTTGAGATCTTGGTTCAGTCGACCAAGAACACTCCAGCTCCCTAATGTGAATGTCACTGAATGAACTAACAAAGTTTTTTCATAGCATTAATAGCACAATAGTTCTTTGATGATTGGCACCGTCGCTCTTTTACAAGATGTGTGCGGTGCCAATCTTTTATAAACAATAGACAAAGAAATGGCTAAAAGATTGTTCAATACGTTGTTAATTGCAGGTCTTGCTATAGCGATCATGTCATGTGGCAATAAGAGTGCAGATGACGGCAAGGTGACTGGCAAGTATGTTGACGAGTTCGGAAACAAATTTGAGTTGCGTGAAGACCATACTGCTACTATTCAGTTCGATGGCCAAGACAAGGTCAATGAGACACGTTGGTATGATGGTGACCGTGGCGATACTTCCTATGTTTCTATCGGTTATAACGGAGACACGGCCTATTACTACATGAGCCACGGCAAACTTTATCGCAGTAAGGAAAGCATGGATATCGGCAACCCTGCTATTGACTTAAAACGTCAATAACGTGCATTCATCATGTTAGTGTCGTTATGAATGCGATTATAAGATAAGGCGCATACATGCGATGAGGGTATGTCATGTCTGGCTTACCCTCATTTATAATCAATGTGAAACTATAATAATTCTTTAGTAAGGTAAGATGAAAAAAACGACTCTAAAATTGATCGCTGTATTGATTTCAGCATTATTGAGCATTGGTTTCATTTCATGTGACAAGGACAAAAATAATGAGCCGGATACACCAGGAAAGGTTGATCCTGATAATCCAAATAATCCTAACGATACCATCAATCCTCCATCGCCACCTCCAGGTTCAAATCCAGGTCAAGCTAAGACACCTGAGGAACAAAAGCAATATCTAGAGACTGTTGCACTTGATTTCATGAACAAAGTGCCAGCATCAGACTTTAAAACCCTTGGCGAACTTGGGAAATTTTTATATGACATTTATTTCGATTATTACGATTGGTCTAATGTAGAATGGTGGGGTAAAGATGTATATAATGCGGCACGTGAAGCGTTAGGAACAACAACATATGATCGAGAGACTAACGGTTATTATACCTACACTTATATCTACACCAACTACAAGGCATTGTTGATGGCTTCAAATTTCACGGGGCATTTCTTGGCATCACACGGCTATTGGAGCTATGAGAGTGCAAATGACTTGCAGTTTATTTTCGCTGACAAGCAAGGCCAACAATTAATCTTAAAGGTAGAGACAAGTGGCGAAACGGCTAAGGTTCATGCCTTTGATGTTAATGATTGGTATGATTCATATACTCAGCACTCGGGTAATAGTACAATTTACAATGACTATTACAATCGCACGGCCTGTACTATTGGTGTGCCCGAAAAAATTGTTGTCACGCTTTTGCAGGGTCAAACCAGGCTCATCAGAACGACAGTGAAAATAGACCTTCGCAGTCTTAATGGTCAGGAATTTGACCTGAGTAAGGGCAACTTTACTGTAAGTGCCACCACCGAGCTGAACAATGGTTACAAGTTTGACGTATCACAAGTTGCTTATACAGGTAATTCCAAGGCATCGCTGTCATGGGTGATGAGCAAGAACAGCACCAAACTGATTACCATGGGTGTCGCTGGTGACATTAGCGGAATTCCCTCAGTCAATGTGTCTGAGTTCACCTCACCAGCCTTTGATTTTGATGACTACAACATCGACGATGCCAATGCCAAAAACGTTGTGGTGTCGCTGGATGTCCTTGGTAAGGTCCAGATGAAAGGCACAGTGGCTGATATCCGTCGTTATGTTGATTACTTGATAGAGGCTGATGAAAATGACTATGCCGAAGGTACTTTCAAGTCTTATATTAATCAAGCCAATGCATTGACCGACATCAATGTATATTATGATGGTAAGAGTACAAAGCATGCGTCCATCAGATTAGAGCCATTCAGGGAAGAAGGCTGGTATCAAACCTACTGGACTGCCGAGCCTGTGCTCGTATTCTATAGTGACGGCTCCTCATACAGTACATTTGAGGCTTTCTTCAACCAATCTGAGTTCAAGAGAACTATCAATACATTCAAAACGTTGGCCAACGCCTATGCCAATATCATTGGCCAACAAATTGATTGGTAAAAACACCTTCGATTGATGAGACTAAGGGGATTCATCTATTGGAGTGTTATCTTATTCTGCACATTTTCTTTTTGCGCTCATGCGCAAGAAGAAGATGTGTGGAATATTTCATTAGATAGCCTGGTCGTCAAGTCATACCAAAACACATCATTGATGAAAACCAATGGTAATGGAAAGGTTACTTGGGACTTAAGACAGATGGAATCTCTACCCAAGATCTTGGGTAATGCCGACCCGGTGCGATATGCCCAGATGTTGCCAGGTGTTCAAACCAACAACGAGTTCAGTGCCGGCTTGCGCATTCAGGGTTGTGACAACCAGCATAACGTGATCACGGTGGGTGAAGTACCGATATACAATATCAATCACTTACTCGGTTTTTTCTCTTCATTTGTTTCATCCCATTATCCCGTGATGGAACTGACCAAGAGTCCTGCATCGGTTCAAATGGCCAACCGGTTAGGATCTGAATTGACGATGGAATTACCTGACAGCATTCCTTCCTCGGTAAACGGGGAAGTGTCGTTAGGACTGATTTCATCACAAGGCACGCTGCGCATCCCTGTGACTCGACGGCTGGGGGTCACACTCTCTTTGAGGGGTTCCTACATGAACCTGTTATATGGCCATTGGTTGCGAGAAGGGGACCATCGGTTACGCTATTCTTTTTTTGATTCAAATGTGACCATCGACTATCGCGTCAATTCGCAAAACCGCATCATATTTGACAGCTACTGGGGAATGGACAGGGCCAATTTTTCGGAAGAATCCTATTTGGCGAAAATGAAAGCCCGATGGGGAAATCAGATGGCATCATTGCATTGGCATCATTGCAACGATCACGGAGTCCTGGTTAGAAATACCGTTTTTGCAACTCGATACCATAACCTTTTTCAGTTACACATGACTGATATGGTTTTCCGTTTGCCGTCGAGCATCCTGGATATCGGTTATAAAGGGCATGTAACATGGCAGCGGTGGAATGCTGGCATAGAGGCCATCATGCATGAGATACAGCCTCAGGCGCTTGAGCGCACCGGGTCATATAATGAATTCATGACTGATGCGGAGGTGGAGAGGCCGTTGGAATTATCCATGTATGGTGAATACACGTTACACTTGTCAGATCGCTTTAAGGCGATAGGCGGTGTCAGGGGCAGTGTCTTCAACAATACAGGAATCAGTTATTGGGGAATTGACCCGCTACTCCTGTTTTGTTATGACAACATGGATTTCCAGTTTTCCATTTCTTGTTATAGGAAGCATCAATACCTATTTCAAACGGGCTTTTCAGACATGGGCCTGCCCACAGAATTCTGGATGCCGTCTCGTCAAGGCCTGAAACCCCAGGTAGCCAATGCAATCAACATCAGTTTGAATCACTATTACCTTAATCGCAGGTACAAGGTTTCGGCCGACGTCTACTATAAGAAACTCGATGGACAGATAGAGTATTCCGGTTCAGTATTGAACCTGATGAATACGGTGTACAGTATTGACGAATCCCTCCTTCACGGCCAAGGGGAGAACTATGGTTACAGTCTATTGTTGAATAAGTGCTCCGGCTCCATAACAGGCTGGGTCGGGTATAGTTATACTCATTCAGCCCGAACGTTTAACAGTGATGGTCATGAGGGCCAAATTCCATCTAATCATTCTCGACCGCATGAGGTCAACCTTGTGGTTACTTATTCTCTTAATAACCATTGGAATTTTGGAGCTACATTAGTGTATGCTTCGGGGACACCATTTACTGTTGCTGAATCTTTGTCTCTGATCAATGGCAACATTCTGGTTCAATATGGAGAACACAATGGTAAAAGACTGAGTCCATATGCACGAGCTGATGTTTCAATCAACTATAAATGGACTCATCACATCTTTAAGGAAAATGGTGTTAATTTCTCACTATATAACTTGACATGTCATAACAATGAGTTGTTCTATTATTTGAAATCTCACCATGACGGGCGATTTGCTTATCGTCCTGTCAATTCCATATTGAAATTGTTGCCGTCATTGAGTTATTATTGTAAGTTCTGAATTATGAGAAATGTCTTTATTTTTTTGATTGCCAATGCACTGATGTGTTCATCCTGTCAGCCAAATGATGATTTTGAAGTTAATAACTCCAGTCTGATTGTTGAAGGGTGGATAGAGAATGACGGATTTCCCGTAGTCATTCTTACTCAATCTATACCAGTCACTCAAACTGATATTCATCCCGATAGTCTATGCGATTATCTTGTCCGCTGGGCTAAAGTCACGGTTAGTGACGGCACCGACAGTGTGACACTGACAGGAAAGTATGACTCAGGGTATTTCCCTCCTTATGTCTATACAACCAGTCGATTAAAGGGAGAAACGGGCAAAAACTACTCTTTAACAGTGGATTATAAAGATTTTCATGCTACTGCCATTACAACCATTCCAATGGCGCCCTCGAATGTTGCCTTTTCGGTTAAGCATTGTACCGGATCCGATACTCTTTATCAAATAATGGCTCACTTTAAGGATAATCCTTATGAGAAGAATTATTATCAATTTTTTGCACGTGTTGGAACAAACACAAAACAGTATTTGGCTTCTTATCTAGGTGCAATAGATGATGCGATATTGGGAGAAAGCTCAGATGCTCCAATCTATCGTGGGCATCAATTGAAATCACACGACTACACGCCATATTTTTATTTGGATGATTCAGTTTCAGTGAAATTTGCACAGATTGATGAGATGGCATATCGATTTTGGGATGACTACAGTAAAGTTCTTTCGTTATCAGGGAATATGTTTCTCTCTTCTTACGCGAATATTCGTTCCAATATTCATGGTGGCTTCGGATATTGGTGTGGCTATGGAGCAATCACAAGGCACATTGTGATCAGGGACAGTGTGCCATAATAATGCTCAATAATGATAGTGAGTCATAGTGTGATGTAGAACAGAATTTGGTTTTATTAATTATGAGCAAGATGAATAAAATGACAATTCTGGCAGTCATGCTAGTGATAGCAACTTTGGCTGCGAACGCTCGGCCAGGAATGGCCAATGATGAAAAAGAAGCGATCGCCTGGGTGGCGACCCATTCGGCGAAGGAATGTGCAATGGACAATGATAGCGACACTGCTGCGGTGAGGTACTTGCAGCAGGAATTCAAAATGATCAATGGGAACAGTTACATCCCGCGGGATGTGAATTTAGGTGGGCTGGATTATGAGTTCTTCCTTTATTTTAAAACTGATTCTACAGGCCACGAACCACAGTTGAGGTTATACATTCAGTATTGTGCCGATGACCCGCTGCATTACTATGAAATCCTCTTTTTTATTGATGGCCAAGAGTACCTATTCAAGCCTTGTAAGCCCAAGCTAACAACGCTTAAAGGAAGATACTATTTGGAGACAAGTGACACTGAGGTAACAGTGGCCGACAAGCAGCTGATAGATGCCCTGGTGGACAATCATGGTATAGTACTCAAGTTTAAGGGGGCAGGAGGCATGGGACATGTGATTCCGCTGACCGACAGACAATGCCAAGGCTTCATAAATTCTATTGAATTTTACCGCCGCATGGGGGGTAAATTATAAATGAGGTTTTATAAAAACCTCCTTGTTGAAAAATTTTTTAACAAATTGTCCGTTTATGTAGTGTTGATAATAATCAGAAACACGACATAAACCTTATAACCTAAAACCAATTATGACAAGTATAGAGTTAGATTTAAAAATTGAAGGCATTGATGTGTCGAAACACGACATTGTAGTAAAAATCAATGGATGCCCTATGCCAACTAATTCACCGGATGTAAGTTTCATGGCCGATTCAAGTTTTTCAAGTAAAGGATTTGGAGCCTATGTTTTGGAAGAGAGCCAGCGTCTATTGACATGCCACCGTGCTCGCAGTGCTGAGATACACAAGAGTGTGTCACGACAATTCATGTTATGGCGAAAAGGTGAGGATGTTTCTATCGACGCGGTGACGTCCAATGTGATAGAACAATTCGAGACATATTTGCGGTCACGCAACCTGTCGCTAAATACGATATCATTTTACATGAGAGTTTTACGGTCGTGCTACAATAAGGCTATAGAGGAATATAATATACCCAGTAAGCAACCCTTCAAAAGGGTTTATACGGGCATTGAACAGACTGATAAACGGGCATTGAGCATTGAGATCATACGGGAAATCAAGCGCTGTTTTACCGATGACAGGGATGTGCAATTTGCCCGAGATATGTTCATGTTCAGCTTCTACACTCGCGGCATGTCATTTGTGGACATGGCTTATCTCAAGCGTGAGAACATCAAGAACGGATGGCTACATTACAAGCGTCACAAGACTGGCCAAAGCATTGCCGTGAAATGGGAAGCTTGCATGCAGGAGATTGTTGACCGCTACAGTCCTCAAGCCACTATCTATTTGCTCCCTATAATCCATTCTTCTAATGGCAAGGAGCGGAATCAATATCGTGGCATTCAACACAAGGTTAACAGATTACTCAAGGTTATTGCTTTGCAATGTGGTCTTGATAGTAACTTGACGATGTATGTCGCACGTCATTCATGGGCAAGTGTTGCCCAGTCCCTCAATCATCCTCTGGAGCTCATCAGCTATGGAATGGGCCACACGTCCACAAAGACGACAAAGATTTATTTGAACACTATCAATATGAGTCAAATAGACCAATTAAATACTGCTGTGTTGCAAGAAGTCAATTCCCAATAGTCACCGATTCGTTGGGAAAGTATTATCTTTGCATCATGACTAAAAAGCTTTTGTTTTTAATGACCATGTGGCTGATGTTCTTGGATATAGCGTTGGCCAACGATGTGGAGCAGGCTCGTGCACTGGCGTTGCGGTTGTCTCCGGCACTAGCGGGCAAGGTGGAGTTTTACCAAATAGAGGCCGACTCAGGCAAGGATGTTTTTACCCTCGAGGGTAGGGGAGGCAAGGTCATCATCGGTGGTAATAACGCCAACTCGATGGCGGTGGGCCTGAACCGCTACCTGAACCGCTATTGCAAGGTGACGGTATCGTGGTATGCCGATGTGCCGGTCAGTTTGCCCAAGGTGCTGCCCGATGTGAACACACACGAGCGGGTTACGGCGCGCGTGCCGCAACGCTTCTTCCTGAATTATTGCACCTGGGGTTACACGATGCCTTTCTGGGACTGGCAGGACTGGGAACGCCTTATCGACTGGATGGCGCTCAACGGCGTGAACCTGCCGCTGGCCATCACGGGTCAGGAGGCTGTGTGGTATAACGTGTGGACCAGTCTGGGCATGAGCGACGAGCAGGTGCGAGGCTATTTTACGGGGCCTGCTTACCTGCCTTGGCACCGCATGGCCAACATTGACGGCTGGTGCGGTCCGTTGCCCAAGGAGTGGCTTGACGGCCAAACCGCTCTGCAGCAGCGCATCGTGGAACGTGAGCGGGCCTTGAACATGCGTCCCGTGCTGCCCGCCTTTGCAGGACATGTGCCTGGAGCATTGCGTCAACTTTTCCCCAATGCCGATATCAAAGCCCTGGGCCGATGGGCTGGCTTTGATGAGCAATACCGCACTTATTTCCTCAATAGCGAGGACCCGCTCTACAACCGCATCCAGCGATTGTTCCTTGAGGAGCAGACACGCCTGTTCGGCACCGACCATATCTACGGCATCGACCCCTTCAACGAGGTGGACCCGCCCAGTTTTGAGCCCGATTACCTTAACAAGGTTACCCGTCACATCTACGAGAGCCTCACGGCTGTCGATCCCCAGGCCGAATGGCTGCAGATGGCATGGTTCCTCTATTACCAAAGCAAGGACTACACCCGCGAGCGCACCCGTGCCATGCTCACGGGCGTTCCCCAGGGCAAAATGACCATGCTCGACTACTATTGTGAATACAAGGAGATGTGGCGTGAGCATGAAGCCTTCTACAACTTGCCGTTTATCTGGTGCTACCTGGGCAACTTTGGCGGCAACACCAACGTGCAGGGCCGAGTCAAGGAAGCCGGCGAGCGTTTTGAGCGTGCTCTGGCCGAGAGTGGCGGCAACCTTGTTGGCATTGGCTCGACGCTCGAGGGCCTCGACGTGCAACAGTTCCCCTATGAGTACATTCTTGAGAAGGCGTGGGATTACGCCAAGACCGATGAACAGGTCATCAATGAACTCGCCGACCGCCATGCGGGCAACGAGAACGCCCCAGCCCGTAGCGCCTGGAACTTGCTATACAACAAGGTGCTGGACATCACTCCCGGGAATTTTGCCGCACCCTTGCCATGTTCCTATCCCACTATGGGCAAGGAGGATCGTGTCATCAATTACGAAGCACGTGACCTGTTAGCCGTGTGGGACTATCTGCTGGCGCAGGATCGCATCACTACCGATGCCATGACCATCGACCTGATCTGGGTGGGACGCCAGCTCTTGGGCGATCTGTTCCTGATTGAAAAACAAGCGTTTGACAAAGCATGTCAGCAGCGTGACAAGCGCCAAGTCTTTGCCATCAGCGACCGGCTGTATGACCTATTGTTCGACCTCGATGCTCTCAACAGCCACCATCCTCATGCCACGCTGGACCACTGGCTGCAACAGGCGCGCAGCTTGGGAAAAACGTCCGCTGTCAAGGACTACAACGAGATGAATGCGCGACGGCTCATTACCACCTGGGGCGGCAGCCTCAACGATTACGCCTGCCGCAACTGGAGCGGCCTCATGTGGGGCTACTATGCCAAGCGTTGGGAAATCTATATCCGTGAGGCCACCTCTTCGGTCATCTCGGGCACACCGTTTGACGCAGACGCCCAACGCGCTGCCATCGGCAAACTACAGCAGCAATGGCCCACCATGACCGAAGAAGTCCCCGCTGCCCCCTCCGAGCAAGATGTCCTCACCCATTGCCGTGCCTTGCGCGAAAAATACCGCGCCCAACTTGACGCCTGGGCCAATCCTTGATTTTGGAATATCTAATTTTACTACCGTTGCCTCGCTTTGCTTGGCGAAGTTAGGCTTCGTCTCGGCATAAAAAAAGAATAGATTCTTTTTGTTCTGCTCTCGACTTGCACTACTGTTGCCTTGCGTTGCTTGGCGAAGTTAGGCTTCGTCTCGGCATAAAAAAAGAATAGATTCTTTTTGTTCTGCCCTCGACTTGCACTACCGTTGCCTCGCTTTGCTTGGCGAAGTTAGGCCGCGTCTCGGCATAAAAAAGAATAGATTCTTTTTGTTCTGCCCTCGACTTGCACTAACTTTGCGGGCATGAAAAGAGAGATGAGAGGTAACGTTTGTGTGTTTTGCGCCTCGAGTGCCAACATCGATTCGCGCTATTTGGAATCGGCGCGGGAGCTAGGTGCGCTGTTGGCCGCTGGCGGTTGGCGCTGTGTGAACGGCGGTGGTGCTGTGGGATTGATGGGTGCCGTGACCGACGGTACGCTCGATGCCGGTGGTGCGGTAACAGGTGTCATCCCCAAGTTTATGGTGGATAACGGATGGTGCTATGACCGTTTGGAAGACGTGGTCGTGACGGCCGATATGCATCAGCGCAAATACATGATGAGTGAAATGGCCGATGCCGTGATTGCCCTACCCGGTGGTGTTGGAACTCTCGAGGAACTGCTCGAGACGCTCACTTGGCGTCAGTTGGGCCTTGTCAAGGTGCCTGTCATCATCTTGAACACCTTGGGCTATTACGACCCGTTGCTGGCGATGCTGTGCCATGCCATCGCCGAGGGTTTCATGAAACCATCGCATAGTGAATTGTGGCAGGTAGCCGCCACACCTGCCGAGGCCATTGCCCTGCTCGAGGACAGCAAGCCCGTGACGTTTGAATCCAAGTATTAATCCGCGAGATGCCTGTCAACAGCCATACTCCCGACAGCGTGCAGCATGCCGACAGCGTGCAGCAGCCCTATGCGCCGCAGTACCTTGACGGGTTCCCCACTGCCGACGCGGGCGACTTGGTTGTGGCCGAGGGCATCAATGACCTGGCGGTGATGGAAGTGCCAGCCAGTGGTACACCTCAGCCTTTCACGCGCTCGCCGCTGCATGACACACCATCGATGGCGCTGTTGATAGCGGGCCTGCTCGCCGTGGCGCTATGCTATCACAAGGGCTATAAATACATTGAGAACTTCTTTCATTACATGTTCTCGACACGCAGGCGCGAAAACCTGTTCGAGGACCACACCGTCAACGAGACGAGCATCCAGGCGGCGCTAATTGCCAATACTTGTATCGTCGAGGGTTTCCTGATGTACAGCGCGGTACAGCACTTTTGGCCAGCGTTGTCCCCCATGCTGCAGCGCAGCGTGTTTGTCCACATCGCGGCCTATTGCGGCCTAGCCGTCGGGTTTTACATCATTCAGTGGTTGGTTTACAAGGTGTTAGGCTATACTTTCAGCGACAAGGTGGGATCTAAACTGTGGCTCGATGGTTTCAAGGCATCCCAGTCGCTGCTGGGTCTGTTGTTGCTGCCTGTCGCTGTTCTCACGCTACTCTATCCTGGTAGTGGCAAATTGCTATTATTGGTAGGTGCGGCTCTATATATGATAGCCCGGTTAATATTTATTTATAAAGGTTTTAGAATTTTTTATGGCAATTTGCCATCCATTCTCTATTTTTTGTTGTACCTTTGCGCCGTCGAAATAGTACCCTTAGTCATTATGACGAGCGTTACTTATTGGATAAGTGGTATTTTATAGTCAAAAACACCTACATGAACGTAAAGAAGATTCTGGTTTCACAACCAAAACCTACAAGCGAAAAATCTCCATATTTTGATTTGGAGAGGAATTTTGGAGTAGAAGTTGTTTTCAGGCCTTTCATCAAGGTTGAAGGCCTTTCATCCAAGGAATTCCGTCAGTCTAAAATCAACATTTCCGACTATTCCGCCATCATCTTGACGGCGCGCACCGCGATTGACCATTTTTTCCGCCTGTGCAAGGAACTGCGTTACAATGTGCCTGACACGTTGAAGTATTTCTGTGTGAGCGAGACCGTTGCCCATTACCTGCAGAAGTATGTCATCTACCGCAAGCGCAAGATTTTCTATAGCGAGACCGGACTGATGGAGGATCTGATTCCCATCATCGCCAAGCACCACAAGGAGACTTATCTCATGCCCGTCAGCGACGTCCACAACGACAAAGCCGTTGTGCTCGACAATAACAAGGTGAAGTATGTTAAGTCGGTGATGTACCGCACGGTAAGCAACGACTTCAAGCCAGGTGAGACTTTTGATTACGACATGTTGGTGTTCTTCACTCCTGCCGGCATCAAGTCCTACACGACCAATTTCCCCGACTACAAGGACCGTCATGTGGTTATCGCCGCTATGGGTCAGACAACTCTTGAGGCCGCCGAAGCCGCAGGCTTGCACGTGGATGTGACGATCACCCCCGAGACGCCGTCGATGGCCAGTGCCATTGCCCATTACTTGAAGAAGGTAAAGGCCGAGGAAGAAAAGGCTGCCGCTAAGGCTGCCCGTGCCAAGAAGGCTACTGCCGCTAAGGCTCCTGCCAAGAAGGCAACCGCCGCTAAGGCTCCTGCCAAGAAGGCAACCGCTACTAAGGCTCCTGCCAAAAAAGCAACTGCTGCCAAGGCTCCCGCCAAGAAGGCTGGTGAGAAGAAATAACCTGCTCGACAGGATAATAATTATGGGGCATGCGTGTCATGCTCCATTTTTTTTGTAATTTCGCATCCTGAATGGATTTCAAGTTACATAAAGACGAGAAACTGTGCAGCCGCACTGCGGTCAACCGCCTCTTTGAGGGGGGCCAGTCGTTGATGGCGTTCCCGCTGCGTGCCGCTTACAGGTTGCGTCCGCGAGGAGAGCACCCCGTGCAGTTCCTCATCTCCATTCCCAAGAAGCGCATCCGCCGTGCCGTCGATCGCGTGACCCTGCGCCGTCGCACCCGCGAGGCTTACCGACTCACGCGCCATGAGCTCTTGCTTGACGAACTCTCTCAGACGGACTGTGGCGTGGACATTGCCTTTGTGTACCTTGACAAGGGCCTGGCTCCTTATAGTGTGATTCACGAGAAGATGACCTCCTTGCTCACCCGCATTGCCCAGGCGGCCATCGCACAACCACCCACCGACACCCGCGACGATGAGCAGCATCCTTGATTATATCAGACAGGGCGTGCGTGCCGTGTTGCGCGCCATCGGCTGGGTTCTCATCCTGCCCATCCGTTTTTACCAGAAGTTCATTTCGCCCTTGACGCCCCCCACCTGCCGTTTCACGCCCACCTGCAGCCATTATGCTGTCGAGGCCATCCGCAAGCACGGACCCTTCAAGGGGTTGGCGCTGGCCGTGTGGCGCATCCTGCGCTGTAACCCGTGGGGTGGCAGCGGCTATGATCCCGTGCCATGATTCCCATCGTTGATTTTCACACTCATCGTCTGGACGCGACCTCGGCGTTGATCTCGGTCGATCCGCACCGGTTTGACCCACAACCTGGATTGTGCTACTCGGTTGGCTTTCACCCCTGGCATGGCGTGGAGCAGCTGACCGAAGACGATTACGCCCTGTTGGAGCAGTGTGCACGCCATCCCCAGGTGCTTGCCATCGGCGAGACGGGTATGGACCGTTTGCGAGGCCCGGCGCTCGACGTTCAGCAACAGGCCTTTGTGCGACACTTGCGGTTGGCGCAGACTTTGGGCAAACCAGTGGTCGCCCACTGCGTCAGGACCGCCCAGGACCTGCTGACTGCACGTCACCGCGAGGGCCTTGACGACGTCACGCTCGTCATCCACGGCATGCGTGGCAACGAGCATGTTGCCCGCATCCTGCTCGATGCCGGCTGTTATTTGTCGTATGGTATCCGCTATAATCTGGCTGCCCTGCAGGCCACACCCATCGACCGACTGCTCATCGAGACTGATGACTCGCCTGTCAATATTGAAGATGTCGCTGCCGCAGTTTCCCTGTCCTTAGGTATCACTGCCGATGCCCTCATCGACCGAGTCACCGTCACAGCACGGAGTATTCTTTCCCCATAACAAAGAGGTCGGAGATTATCTAAATGGGTTTATGTGAAGCGAGCGAACCGCTATCCAAACGTCCCCTTTGTCTTTTCACCTGCTGACGCGACAGTGTATTGACCACCTGTCACAGCATGCCTATAGATAAAACGCAGATTACGCTGATTTCCACTGATTAAAATCCAAGAATAATCAGCGAAAATTCGCGTAATTCGCATTTAAAAAACATTTGCTGTCGTGCCGACAGACATTAGAAATAATTGTATGCGGATGCTATGTGATAAATCCGTTTAATGCGCAGGCTGTATCCCGAGAGTGGCAATAGCATCGGCCAGTTGTTTAAGGCCTTGGCGCAGCAGTGAGCGGGGGACAGCGACGTTCAAGCGCATGAAGCCGCTGCCCGACTTGCCGAACATGGCGCCATCGTTCAGCCCGATGCGGGCCTTGTTGACGAACAGGTCGATTAATGCGTCATGCTCCAAGCCCAATCCGGTACAGTCGAGCCACACGAGGAACGAGGCCTGAGGTTTGATGGCCGTGATGCCGGGAATGTGTTGGCGGCAATAGTCCACCACCATGTCGATGTTGCCCTCGATGTAGTTCAGGCACTGGCTGAGCCATTCACCGCCGTGGCGGTAGGCTGCACGCGTGGCGGTCATCGACAGGAAATTGGGTGAACACAGCTCATTGGCCTCCAGATGGTGGAAGAAGGGTTTCCTCAGGTCTGGGTTCTTGATGACGCACCACGAGCTCACGATACCGGCGATGTTAAAGGTTTTGCTGGGAGCGCCCATCACGATGCCCACGGCGCGGGCATCGTCGCTAACCGTGAGGAACGACGTGTGGCGTTGCCCTTTTAGTATGAGGTCGCCATGGATTTCGTCACTGAAGACGATCACGCCATACTTCCTGGCTAGGGCAGCCACCTGGCGCTGCACGTCGGCTGGCCAAGCGATGCCGATGGGGTTGTGGGGGTTGCACAGCACCATCATGCGGGGCTGTTCCTCCTTGAAGATGCGTTCCAGCCCCTCGAGGTCCATCTCGTAGAACCCGTCGCTGGTGCGGCGCAGGGCGTTGTTTACCACCATGCGGTCGTTGCCCGTGATGAGCATCCTGAAGGGGTGGTAAACGGGCTCCTGGATGACTATCTTGTCGCCCGGGCGCGTGAAGTGATTGATGACAAGGCCGAAACCGTGAACGATGCCGCCGATGAAGCAGCACTCGTCGGTGGTGAACTCCAGCCCGTTGCGGTCCCGCTGCCAATCGATGATCGACTGCCAATAGTCCTCGAGCGGCACACTGTAGCCGTAGATGGGGTGCCCTGTGATGCGGTCTGCGAGCGCTTGGGTGATGTCGGGACAGGCCGCAAAGCCCATGTCGGCCACCCACAACGGCAGGATGTCCTCGCGCCCGAACATCTCCTTGCATCGGTCATACATCACGCTGCCAGTGCCCCGGCGGTCAATCACTCGGTCAAAGTCATATCTCTTCTCCATTTTTCAACTTATTTTTGCGGTTTTTTTACTCCACAAATGTACTATTTTTGTCTCTATTAGCCAAAAAATGACTTTTTTTCAAAAAAAAACCGCAAAAATAGTTGGTGGTTCCAAAAAAAGCAGTACCTTTGCAGTCGCAATTGAACAAACGATGACTCCGTAGCTCAGTTGGTAGAGCAATTGACTCTTAATCAATGGGTCGTGGGTTCGAGTCCCACCGGGGTCACCAAAAGGAAAGCCAAATGACTTGTAATGAGCCGTTTGGCTTTTTCGTTTGTGCCAACCGTTGGCTTTTTATCCCTGGCAAAGCGTCACAAGATTGACGACATGGCGGCACGGACACGCTGCATGGAGACCCTGCGCGAGCTCTTCCGCCAGTACATGTCGCTGCTGATCCTGGAGAAAACCAAACTGGAGCAGCACTGCATCTACCTCGACCCGAGGATATCGTTCAACGAGATTGACCGATACTTCTTCAGCGGATGTGTCTGTGCTTATTTTCAGATAGCCGTAGATGTCTATACAGACCTGAGATATAATGAAGATGAATGGACAGATGCGCATAGTTGAGAAACGCTCGCTGTTTGCAGCACCGCACTTCGTGCGACCTACTGCGCTCGGTTTCTCGAATGCTTCGCATTTTCAGATAGCCGTAGATGTCTATACAGACCTGAGATACAATGCCGATGAATGGGAATAAGCCTACCGAACAACAGGCCCAGCAGGAGCGCGAGAAGTTCGTGACGGCCTTCAACGACACGATGCTGCGCATCTGGCAGGAGCAGATCACGCTGCTCGGAGTCATAGACACGGGCGCACTGCTGGCATCGCCCAAGTCGTTGCCGCTGCGAGCCGACGGCCGTTTCTTCGAGGTCGGATTGTCCCAGTCCTTCCTCGAATACGGCCTGTGGCAGGACTACGGCACGGGCCGCGAGACGCCCCGTGGCAACTCCGGCGATCTTCGCCAACGCCGCCGATGGTTCTCCCGCAAGTATTATGCCTCAGTGATGAACTTGAAGGAGTTCCTTGAAGAGAACATCGGTAAAGAATTCTGTGGCATAATTAGTTCAGCGTTGTCGAAGGATTTTAGACAAAATCACTGAAGTGTGTTATATATATCTTCTTATTAATATGTGTATCTTGGCAGGCCACGCGTGAGCGTCGCCTGTTTTTTTTCAATGGTATTCTATTTTTTTCAAGAATTAATGTAACTTTGCCAAAAAATGATTCCGCATGTTAAAAACAAGGAAACTTAAACTCGATTCAT
Organism: uncultured Muribaculaceae bacterium; assembly: GCA_905233915.1. Classification (GTDB taxonomy): domain Bacteria; phylum Bacteroidota; class Bacteroidia; order Bacteroidales; family Muribaculaceae; genus Sodaliphilus. The sequence continues at coordinate 197,942 of CAJOFM010000012.1, forward strand.
TATGAGACATCTATTATATCTGATTGCCATTGCAGTTTGCTTGACCGGCTGCCATTCTGAGAAGATTGAATTGACAAAAGTCTTGTTTGACGTTGATTTGTATGAGTTTGCCGACAGCAATTTAGCGATGTCGTTGGACAGTATAGTTGCAAATATGCCTGATTCTGAAATGATAGACTGCAATGCCTATCTTATCAGATATACCGATATCCCTGATACGGTTTTCTATCATCAAAATTGTCCCGTGTTCAGTGAAATGCCTGAAAGCCTTCTGGATTGTGATGAACCCTTCCTGTCCAACCTGAGCATACAAAGTTACAATTATGAATACTATGGTTTTGATTTTAAGCCTAAGACGGCAGTGGGAGCATGCAAACTTAATGACAAACTGTGCTACATCATCGAGCTCCAAACGGCACAACGACTATTCAAGAAGACAAACCAGACGGACTCAGTGATCTGGGAAACCGATGGCTCAATCTGTCCATGTTCTGAACAGCATTATTGGTTCAAGATCGACAAGAGGAACCGATGCCAGATGCTTAACTACATGTGGAATGAGCTTCACTACAGCGATAAACAAGCCGTCAGGTATGACTAAGGATACAATTATTCATGATTATAGAAAAAGAACCGTCACTTTTTTCCTGATTAACTGCCAATGAAACGAAGTCTTACATATATTGCTCTCATGCTTTGTGCATTTACTGTTCAAACGCAGTCAGTCGTTGCTTTGCCGCATAACAAAAACTTATGACTCTTATGAGAAGCAAACTATTTATTTTTTTGGCAATTGCTATATTGGCTCAAATCAAAACTTTGGCAGCTGATGCTATGTCTCCTCAAGTGTTTAGAGATACCGTTATAGTCCAGGTGCCATCGGACTCCAGCCGCCACAGGGGTACGATCTGTGCTCAATCTATTCCTCCTGATGAAATGCCCAAAGTTTTGTGGGTCGTGGATGGAGTGATCTATGACAATATCGTTGTTGACGCTGAAGATATTTCAGAACCAGCTCAAGTATTAATTGAAAAGACTCTTAGAAAAAACGGTATAGACTTTGGCAAATTTTAATACCCTGCCTGGAAACATTGCCACGTCAGTTTATCCTAATTATGGAAAATTGAACGGGGCCATTATCATAACAACAGAGAATAGTAAATTAAAAAAGAAGAAAGAAGAGTAATCTGAAGAAGGCATAACAAACGATTATGGTATAATTCATGGGCTCGCCGATGACTTCGGTGAGCTATTTTTTTGACCAAAGCTATGTCTGTTTTCAGTCTAATGCTTGAAAAGACAACACAAAGTCATTGACAGGGATTGTATGGGGTTCAATCAGTCCAGTCGACATATTCGTGTAAGGATCATAGACTGTAACCCAATCCTTGTCATTCACAGTGTATTGATAGAGATTCCCAACTATGAATGCTTTATCAATCCGCTCATTATTGATACACCTGCAATACATCGTAATTACCTCCCTGCTTTATAGGCTACAAATATAGTACCAAAGTGTTCAAAGAACACATGAAAACCCGAAAAAACTCTGTCTTTTAGTAAACGGGGCCTTCATTCTACTTTTGCTGAAAACTGAAATCAGCAAATATTATGATTGACATCCAACAACTCACATCATTGATCTCCGCATTCCGCGTTGAGACCGAGAAAGAAAGCATCTCGCCCGAGACCGTCGGCTCCATCCTCCAGGCCATCGCCGACCTGCTGGCCACCGCCACCAGCGAGACCGAGTACAAC
>CAJOFM010000012.1:199747-215471 GCA_905233915.1 uncultured Muribaculaceae bacterium
CAACGTCGATGACCACAGCAACGTCATCCTGCAGCTCATGGCACGCAGCATGGTCGACGGGGCGACCTCGTCGCTCACGCTCGCCATCGGCCCGGCCACACGCACCCGTGCTGGCGTGCTCACAGCCGAGGACTACATCCGCATCCAGGGCATCGGTGAGACGAACGACGCCGTAAAAACGGTTGGCAAAAATGTCAACCGAGATTGACACCTAGTGACACTCGTTGACACCCGATGACATAGTGCCAACATTAGAAATTCATGGAAATCAAGCGGTTATAGTGTCAATTACTGTCATGCTGTGTTATGAATCTGAGCCCACCGGGGTCACCAAAAGGAAAGCCAAACAACTCGCAATGAGCCGTTTGGCTTTTTCGTTGTACCAACCGTTTGACGTTCTCCCTGCGGGGCTAATGCGAACCTTTAGCTAGGCGAAGCCAATAAAGAATTCTTAGAGAAAGCCTCCGGCTATTTTTCTGATTCTGGATGTTTATAGGATAAAGATTTGAGTTTGTTGAATAGTTGGCACGAAAAACCGATCAATCACAAAAGCTGATATATAACTGATATATATTTGTAGTCTTTAATCTATCTAATAATAATATGAAGAAGTTCATCTCATCTCTCGTTTTATCATTGTTGATGTTGACCTCTTTGATTTCCAATGCACAGGAGTATCTTCGTGGTGATGTGAATTTTGATGGTCATGTCAATGTATCGGATGTGACCTGCTTAATACATTATGTGTTAAATGGCTCTTGGCCTGATGTTGGCAATTACGAGTACGTGGATCTGGGCTTGCCCAGTGGCACATTGTGGGCGACGACGAATGTGGGCGCCACTAGCCCCGAGGACTACGGCGACTACTTCGCCTATGGGGAAACCGTTCCCAAGGAAGAATACATGTATGAGAACTACAAGTGGTGGTACTTTGACGAGAACGGATATCGGTACATTTCCAAGTACAATACAAAAAGTAGCTTTGGCCCTGTTGACAACCAAACGGAATTAGAGCCCGATGACGATGCTGCCCGTGTGCACATGGGCACATCGTGGTGCATACCGTCGCTGGAGCAGGTCGCCGAACTCGTCAATTCTTGCACCTGGCAGTGGACACAAAGAAACGGCGTGAATGGCCATTTGGTTACAGGACCCAACGGAAGCACCATGTTCTTGCCTGCCGCAGGATACTACGACGGCAGTTCACTTGAGTATGTGGGTACTTACGGCAACTATTGGTCGCGCTCGCTTTACTCATATCTCCCAGACCGAGCCTATTGTCTCTACTTCGATTCGCAGTACTGGGACTCAGAAGATTTAAGCCGCTACTATGGTCACGTTATTCGTGCTGTGAAGGTGTCCCAAACACGGTAATAGAATTCAGTGACTTGTGAGTCCAGCCCTGTCGAAAGTTTTTTAGACAAACCACTACTATGGCGGGTCATTCTTCTTCTTTTGGCTCCAGCTTATTCAGCGAGATATGAAGATTGATTGCGGCACATGATAGTGCTGTCAATGCGAGCCATAGAACGAACTGGTCTACAATAACGCCTGGAGTGAACTCGGCCGCGCTGCACAGATTCTTGACAACCTCATTGCCATGGGCAAGGCAAAACCGATGATTGTCGTCATGCCCAACGGCAACCCCAACTGCCAGGCAGCACCGGGTGAGTGGTCTTGGGGCATGTACACCCCTGGCTTCGGGAACAGCGGCACTGGCCCCACGGCACCTGCCGTTGCTACTATCCCTGCCAGTTTTATGGACATTGTGAACTATGTCGATGCCAATTACCGCACCATCAAGAAACGTGAGGGTCGTGCTGTCTGCGGCCTGTCGATGGGTGGAGGCCACACCTTTGCCATCAGCCTGGCCTATCCCACGACGTTCGACTACTATGGTCTGTTCTCAGCCGGTCTGCACTTGGGCAAAGACTTCAGAAACCAACCCTTCTCAGAGCAGATCAAGAATGACCCCGACTTTGCACAGCAATCGGCACGTCTGTTCGGCAGCAAGCCCAAACTTTACTGGATGGGCATGGGTAAGACCGACTTCCTGTATCAAAGTACTGTCGATCTGCGCAACTACTGGGATTCCAAGGGCTACAAATATGAGTATGTGGAGACCGACGGAGGCCACATCTGGCGCAATTGGCGCATCTACTTGACCATGTTCGCCCAGAAGATTTTCAAGTAAGCCACACTTTTAGGGTAGTGGCGCCCGTTTTGTAAAGGGAGAATAAAGAAAAGCCAAATGACTCATTACAAGTCATTTGGCTTTTTGTTTTCAACCATTTGGCAGCAATAGGCCAGTGCACTTCCCTACATTGCCCAAAGCAACAGGCCGGCGCAGATGATGAAACCGGTGACGAGAAGATCGATGAGGCAGTAGCCCATGATATCCTTCGCGTCGAGGCGGGCGATCGCCAGGGCCGGGAGCGCCCAGAATGGTTGTATGAGATTGGTCCAAGCGTCGCCCCATGCAATGGCCATGCCCGTCAAGCCAGGGTCCACACCGAGGTTGGCTCCGGCGGTGAACATGACAGGTGCTTGCACAGCCCAATGGCCGCCGCCACTTGGCACAAACATGTTGAGCACTGCGGCACAAAGGAAGGTGAGCAGCGGATATGTGACGGGATTGCTGATTCGGATGCAAGCTTCGGCCATAACGCCTCCCAGGCTGATGCCGCTGACGCCGATGCCTGTAATGATGCCCATGATGCCTGCATAGAAGGGAAACTGCAAGATGATGCCTGCGGCACCGGTGGTCGCTTTTCCAAAGGCACGCACATAGTCGACAGGTGTGGAATGCAGCATGAGTCCTAGCGCGAGGAATATCATGATGACCCCGCCAAGGTCTAAACCGGCACCGCGCATGCCGAGATGAATCACGAGATAGGCCACGAGCATCAGGGCCACGAGCCATGAGAGCAACTTGCTTTGCTCGAGCCGCTGTGCCGGTGTCTTGGCTGTGGAGGTAGCGTGGGTCACGACACGATCATCGTCCTTCAGGAGCGCGGGGTCGATGGTGAGGATGCCTTGCTTGGGGTGCATCAAGGTGTTGGCGACGGTGATGCCGATGATCACAAATAGCACAGTCACCAGGTTGTGCCAGTCGAAGATGGTTTGCGCCAAGGGCACAGGGTCGGTCAGCGCGCCATTGGTAGCCATTGCCAGTGACTCCCCTGGTGTGGCCATCGTGAGGGGGATGGAGCCAGAGATGCCGGCATGCCACACGACAAAGCCGCTGTAGGCCGATGCGATAAGAAGCCGATAGTCGACATCAGAACGCTGGCGGGCAATTGCCTTAGCAAACACGACACCCACGATAAGGCCAAAGCCCCAGTTGAGGCAGCAGCATAATGCCGACACGACAGTCACAAGGGCTATTGCAGCGGGGGCACTCTGGGGCACGCGGGCCATTGCATCGATGGCTCGTTTGACAACAGGTGCTGCGGCCAAGGTCGACCCACATACAAGAACCAAGGACATCTGCATGGCAAACGCCAACAAATTCCATACACCTCCACCCCAGTGCTCAACCACCTCGAGAGGGGTCTGGTGACACAATGGCATCGCAACCAACGCTGCCACAAAGGTGAGCAGTATGGCGAATATAAACGGTTCTGGCAACCAACGTTGCACTAATCGCACGCAGAATTTAATCATTTGCTTTCTTTTTAGAATAATGCCGCAAAAGTAACATTTATTTCCCAAATCTGCGACTAAATGAACACAAGATCAAACTTGTTTGAATATTGCCGAACGAGAGCAGATTATCTAAATCTTATCCAGTTCAACTTTGGTTTCCCCTAAAAAAGGATGTCTTTAGGTCGAGGGGACCATCATTCTGCTTTTGCCTCAAACGCGAATCAGCAAAGTAAAGAAACTGATGCGGCTGGGACGATTATTGTGCGATTGGTTGTTGAGGTGCTTGTTCACTTTCATTATTATTCATACCTTTGTGACATCAATAAACAACACGAGATACCAAAAACCAGAATGAAAAACTTGATTTCATGCATACTCCTGCTGATGGCACTGCTCTTGCCGGCTACCGCTGCCGCCTACGACCTTGCTGTGGACGGCATTTACTATAACTATTGTGATGGCGGCAGCGCTGTCGAAGTTACTGCATCTCCTGACGGTTACTCCGGTGTCGTGACCATCCCCGATACTGTTACTAATAATGGTACCACCTATGCAGTTACCGCCATCGGTGGTAGGGCATTCCATGGCTGCAGCGGCTTGACGGACGTGACCATCCCCAAATCTGTCATTACCATCGGCAACGGAGCCTTTACCGGTTGCGAAGGCCTGACGAGCCTGACCATCCCTGATTCTGTCACCACAATAGGGGAGTTTGCGTTTTCCCTGTGCCGTAGCCTGACGAGCGTGACCATCGGCAATTCAGTCACCTCCATCGGCCGTGAGGCATTCCAAGCGTGTGAGCATTTGGCGAGTGTGGTCATCCCCAATTCAGTCACTATCATCGCCCCCCTGGCGTTCGCTGATTGTAGCGGCCTTGCTAGCGTGACCATCGGCAACGCTGTCACTAACATCGGCGCCTCGGCATTTGCTAACTGTAGCGGTTTGACGAGCATTGACATCCCCGATTCGGTCATTACCATCGGCAGCGATGTGTTCTCTGGCTGCAAGGGTTTGACAAGTGTAAACATCGGCAACTCTGTCGCGTCTATCGCCGGCAGGGCATTCCAAGGGTGCAGTGGCCTGACGAGTGTGGCCCTCCCTAATTCCGTCACCTCCATCGGCAGCAGTGCATTTTCTGGCTGCAGTGGTCTGGAGAGCGTGACCATGCCTAACTCAGTCAAATACATCTATATGCATGCGTTTGAAGGCTGCCGTAGCCTGACGAGCATCACCATCCCCGGCACTGTCCTCACCATTGGCAACGGAGCATTTTATGACTGCAGTGCCATGACGGATGTGTATTGCTACCTCACCAATCTCTTAACGGTGTGGGTTGATACGGACCTTTTTTACTTATCGGATGGCGACTACTCCAATCGCACGCTTCATGTGCTGCGGGGGATGGCCGAAGACTACCAGGCCGACGAGAATTGGTATCCCTATTTCGGGCAGATAGTGGAAGACTTGAAGGATGACAACCTGCATGGTGACGTGAACGGCGACGGCGAGGTCAACATCGCCGATATCAATGCCGTTATCGACGTTATTCTGGGTGGAACTGGTGATGTTCCTGCTGCCGACGTGAACGACGATGGCGAAATCAATATCGCCGACGTGAATGTCTTGATAGACATTATCCTGAACGGAAACGACCCACGGGCACGTTGACTTGGATCTGCCCGGCGGCACCATGTGTGCAATCCCTTCCTTTTTGGGGAGGGCTGGTCACAGAACCTTCTGTACCAGTTGTCGTGAAAAATGTTTGAAAGATAGTTTTTTATCACTATATTTGCCGATTGAATAGAAAAACCAACTAGATCGATAACGTTATGAAAAAGATTCTACTCTCATTTGCTCTCTTTTTGGGTTTGCTGATGCTACCGACGGTGGCCTATGCCCAAAACGCCTATGGTGATGTGAACAATGATGGCGAGGTCAATGTTGCCGATGTTAACGCGGTCATTGATGTAATCTTGAGCTCAGGAAGCTCCTCGTTGGCCGACGTGAACGGTGACGGTGAAATCAACATCGCCGACGTGAATGTCCTTATCGACATCATCCTGAACGGTAGTGTACAACCTGAGCCTGAATCTGATTACGTTGACTTGGGTCTGCCCAGCGGCACGCTGTGGGCAACGCGCAACGTGGGTGCTGCAAAGCCCGAGGACTATGGCGGCCATTTCGCTTGGGGCGAGACCGAGACCAAGGAGACCTATAACTGGAATACCTATAAGTGGTGCGATGGCAATGAGTGGGCGATAACGAAGTACGATCCATTGTGGTACGACGATCCGGAACTGGAACTTGAAGACGACGCTGCCTTCGTGAACTGTGGTCCGAATTGGCGCATGCCGTCCCAGGCCCAGTTCGAGGAGTTATGCAACGACTGTTCATGGCAGTGGACGACAGTGAACGGCGTGAACGGCAACTTGGTTACCGGTCCAAATGGAAATAGCATCTTCTTGCCCGCGGCAGGCTACCGCAGTTCCAGTTCGGTGACACATGAGGGCCGAAGGGGCTACTACTGGTCGCGCACGGTCGATTACGCCCATGAACAATATGCTTATAATTTAAGCTTCGAATCGGGCACTCCGTATTTTTATCCCCACATGCTCGGCCGCCGCGCCGGATATAGCGTCCGCCCCGTACGCTTCTCTCCAGCCGATGAGCAGCCTCTTCTCATCGTGCAGCATAGTCTTGACATGGGTCAGGTATTCATTGAAGAGGTACGCACCGATGAACTGACCTTCATCAATAACACCAATGAGGCTGTTAACTTGACAGTCGCAACCGATGAACCTTTCTCGTTCCAGCAGGATGAGGACGAGGCGTTTAGCATGTCCATCGTGGTGCCCGGCAATTCCATTGCCACAGTGACTGTGATATTCCTGGCCGACACTCCAGGCGAGTACAACGGCAATGTGACCATTGAGAGCCCGGCTCTTGATGGCGGTCAAAGCGTAATCCCGGTTCATGCCCGAGTCATCAGCGATGACATTACCGAGCATGAATATGTTGACTTGGGCCTGCCCAGCGGTACGCTGTGGGCCACATGCAACATCGGCGCCAGTGCACCAGAGGAATGCGGCGACTACTTTGCCTGGGGCGAGACCACTCCCAAGGTTTACTATGGCTGGAGCACCTACAAGTGGTTTGCTACTGGCGCCAGTCAAACAGGCTTCATGAAGTACTGCTGCGACAGCTCTGCTGGCTATTTTGACTTTGACGATGGCAAGACTGAGTTAAATCCTGCCGATGATGCCGCTACTATGAACTGGGGTCCGAATTGGCAGATGCCGTCTGATAATCAGTTAAATGAGCTGGATGAGAGCTGTTCTTGGCAGTGGACGCAGAGGAATGGCGTGAACGGCTACTTGATCACCGGTCCCAATGGCAAAACCATGTTCTTGCCATTAACAGGTTTCTATGTCGGCAGTTCACGCGTAAGAGCAGGCTTTGACGGTGAATATTGGTCGCGCACACTCTTCACCGAATACTACTCGAGCAGCCGAGCTTGCTATTTGACTTTCTATGATGAGGATTGGTACTGGTTTGCCACCGCACGCTTCTACGGACTTCCCGTCCGTCCCGTGCGCACCTCCAATTAGACCCTTTTATCGGCGCTGAGAATGCCCAATTATTGTCTTACCCTGAAAAACGTTGAATAAAAAACAACGTTTTTCAGGGTAAGACATGCTCGACGACCCTATCGCTACCGGAGTTTCTGAGATTTCTATTCCCACAGGGCAAGTCAATAACAGCTGGTACACAATCGATGGACGATGCTTAGGCGACATCAAGCCGACTGCTCCTGGCTTCTACATCAATGGCAGCCACAAAGTTTTAGTGCGTTAATATCGTGGTTATTTTGCCAGAATCTGCTGCATGGTGATGAGGGCCCTGGTCCAATGAATTTTCTAAAGGGAACGCAAGCGACAAGAAATGAGCGACTTGCGTTTTTCTTTTGTTGCGCTTTACAGACTGCGGGAAAATGTGTACCTTTGCAGTCTTGATATTCAACGAGGTAAACATGTCAATGAAATTAAAATATGATGCGCAGGGTGATGCACCCAAGCGCTTGCTGCTTGAGACTTATGGCTGCCAGATGAACGTGGCCGACAGCGAGGTGGTAGCGACTGTGATGAAGATGGCTGGTTATGAAACCTGCGATAGCCTGGACGAGGCTGATGCGATATTTATCAACACTTGCTCGGTGCGCGACAATGCCGAGCAGCGCATCTTCTCACGCCTGAACCAACTCAACGCCTTGCGGCATAAGCGCCAGCGCCGCCTCATCATCGGCATCATCGGTTGCATGGCCGAGCGCATGAAGGATGTCCTCATCAGCGACCATGACGTGGATGTGGTGGCAGGACCCGATGCCTATCTGGAACTGCCGTCGCTCATCGCTCTTGCCGAGCGTGGTGAGAAGGCCATCAACACCGAGTTATCCACCACCGAGACCTACCGTGACATCATCCCGTCGCGCGTGGGCGGCAGCAAGGTGAGCGGCTTTATCAGCATCATGAGAGGGTGCAACAACTTCTGCACCTATTGCATCGTGCCCTACACCCGTGGTCGCGAGCGCAGCCGTGAGCCGCAGAGCATCCTCAACGAGTTGCATGACTTGCAGCAGCGCGGATTCAAGGAGGTGACCTTGCTGGGACAGAACGTCAATTCCTACCTGTACAAGCCTGCCGACGGCGGTGACCCCGTTGACCTTGCAGGCTTATTGGCAATGGTTGCCGATGCCGCCCCCGAGATGCGCGTGCGCTTCACAACGAGCAATCCCGAGGACTTGAGCGACGCCATCATCGAGACAATGGCCAGCCACGCTAACATCTGCAACCACATCCACCTGCCCGTGCAGAGCGGTAGCAACAAGGTGCTCAAACTCATGAACCGCAAGTACACCCGCGAGTGGTATCTGGACCGCATCGCGCGCATTCGTGCCGCCATGCCCGACTGCGGCATCTCGACCGACATGTTCACTGGCTTCCACGATGAGACCGAGGAAGACTTTCAGGAAACGCTCTCGCTGATGCGCGAGGTGGGGTTTGACTCTTCATTCATGTTCAAGTACAGCGAGCGCCCTGGCACTTTTGCCGCCAAGAACCTGCCCGACAACGTCCCCGAGGATGTGAAAATCGACCGCCTCAACCGCATGATTGCCTTGCAAAATGAGCTGTCGTTGTGCAGCAACCGCAAGGACGTGGGCAAGACCTTTGAAGTGCTGGTCGAGGGCTACAGCAAGCGCAGCCGCGACGATATGTTCGGCCGTACCCAGCAGAACAAAGTCATCGTTTTCCCCGCTCATGGCGAGAAACCTGGCGACAAGGTGATGTGCCGAGTGCTGAGTGCCTCGAGTGCAACCCTGCTGGGTGAGCGCGTAATGGATTAATTATCCCCACTCTAAACTATAAACACTAAACTCTAAACTATACTAATGACTTTTGCCAACCAATGTAACGAGATATTTGACCGGATTGTGAAGTTGTATCACGTCACCGACGATGTTGACGCTGTGTTCAACAATCCGTTTGACGAGGGAACGATTGAAAACAATCTTGCCCGCAAGAATTGGATTGATGCCGTGCAATGGCATCTTGAGGACATCATCCGTGACGAGGCGATTGACCCCGTCGAGGCTCTTGCACTGAAGCGCCGCATCGACCACAGCAATCAGGACCGCACCGACCTGGTGGAGGAAATCGATTATTACTTCCGTCAGCAGTATGCCGAGGTGGCTATCCTGCCCACTGCGACCCTCAACACCGAGAGCCCCGCGTGGGCTATCGACCGCCTGTCAATTCTGGCCCTCAAGATTTGGCACATGCGTGAACAGACCCAGCGCACCGACGCCGATGCCGCCCACATTGCCAAGTGCCAGGCCAAACTCGGCGTGCTGCTGGAGCAGCGTGTAGATCTCACTGTTGCCATCGACCAGTTGCTCGATGATATCGCTGCCGGCCGCAAGTACATGAAGGTGTACAGGCAGATGAAGATGTATAACGACCCAGAGACCAACCCCATCCTGTATGGCAAGAAGTGACCAGCCGCTGCGCAATGTGCTCGTCATGCGTTTCTCGGCGTTGGGCGATGTGGCGATGACAATCCCGGTGCTGTACCCTGTGTGCAGAGCCAACCCCGATACGCGGTTTGTCATGGTTACCAAGCCGTGGCCCGCCACAATGTTTCGTGATACCCCCGATAACCTCACGGTGGTGGGTATTGACGTCAAGGCGGAGTATAAAGGCGTGTTTGGCTTAGCAAAACTGGCGTCGCGGTTACGTAAGGAGTATGAAATTGACGCCGTTGCCGACCTGCACAATGTGTTGCGCACACGGGTGATTGGCTTGTTCATGAAGATGCGCGGTCTTCCCGTCGTGCACCTGGATAAGGAGCGCGGTCGCCGCAAGGCCCTTATTACCCACCGCAGTGATGAGCCCGTTACTCCCACCCACGACCGTTACTTGAACGTGTTCAGGGAATTGGGGTTGCAGGTAGCCGATAATTTCACCCGTTTGTATGACGGTAAACCTGTACCCGAGAGTTCTCTTGTCCCAGTCAAGGAGCCTGGCCAGCGTTGGATTGCCGTATCACCGTTCTCGGCGCATCAGGGCAAGTGCTATCCCATGGAACTGATGGCACAAGTGGTTGCCCAGTTGAGCCAGCACGATAATTACTGGATTTTCCTGATGGGTGGTGGCAAAGATGAAAAAATTGCCCTCCGTCCTCTTGCTAAAGCCAACCGGCACGTGATCTCGATGGCCGAGATTAAGCATGGTTTCACCGACGAGTATGCGTTGCTCGCCAAGTGTGACCTGATGCTCACGATGGATTCAGCCAATATGCATCTGGCATCACTGATGGGCTTGAAGGCTGTGACAATCTGGGGTGCGACGGCACCCTCGTGTGGCTTCCAGGGCTACGGACAAGATGGGGCCGATGACATCCAACTTGACATGGAGTGCCGCCCGTGTGGCATCTATGGAGAACATGAATGCCAGTATGGCGATTACCGTTGTTTGGGCCGTATCCAGCCAGCCGACGTGGTCCGCCGTGTGGTCGAAGTCGTTGAGCAAACAAGACAATAACCAGCTGTAGAGTTGCACAATTCAATGAAAATGTGTAACTTTGCCCTCTATAATCAATTATTCCTGTGAGATACTATGGCCAGCGATAATAATCCTTCCCGCAATGTGCTTGTCATCCGCCTGTCGGTTTTGGGCAACGTGGCAATGGCAATACCCGTGTTGTATCCCGTGTGTCTGGCCAACCCTGACACGCGCTTCATCATGCTCACCAAGAAGTGGCCGGCGACGATGTTCCATGACAAGCCCGCCAACCTGAAGGTGGTGGATTTTGACGTCAAGGAGCACCATAGCGGCCTTTTTGGCCTGATTAAACTCGCTGCGCAGTTGTACAAACTTTATGACATAGATGCCGTAGCCGATCTGCACAACGTATCGGGAACGAGGATTATTGATGCCTACATGAGGCTCCGCGGCGCCAAAATTGCCCGCATGGACAGGGAAAAAGCCAAACGCAGAGCCCTTGTCAGCCACAGGAGCACTGAGCCTGTCACGCCCATCCATGAGCGTTATCGCGATGTGTTCAGGAAGTTGGGTTTCAAGACGCCCGATGACTTCACACATTTGTATGCCTCCCGCCCCTGGCCGGTAAGTGCCATTGTGCCCGAGAAATTGGAGGGCCAGCGCTGGATTGCCATCTCGCCGTTCTCGTCCCACCGCCAAAAGGCTTACCCCCTGGACCAGATGGAGCAAGTGATTGCCGAACTGAGCAAGCGCGAGAACTATTGGATTTTCCTCATGGGCGGTGGCAAGTCTGAGAAGGTTGCCTTGAGAGGCATTGCGCGCAAATACAAAAACGTGGTGTCGATGGCTGAAATCAAGCACGGCTTTGCCGACGAGTTTGCCCTGTTGGGCAAGTGTGACCTGATGCTCACGATGGAGTCGGCCAATATGCACCTGGCATCGCTGGTGGATCTGCAGGCCATGACCATGTGGGGACCCACAAGTCCTGCATGCGGCTATCTGGGTTATAATCAGATTGTGGCCGATGATATCCAACTCGACATGGATTGCCGCCCGTGTTCCATCACTGGAGACAAACCTTGCCGCCATGGCGATTTCCCTTGCCTCAAGAACATCAAGCCCGAGTACATTGTTGAACACGTCATCGAGGCCGTGGAGCACAACGTGGCCAACAAGACCAAAGGCACTAAGCTGGCGATGGCCCGCAAAGCAGAACAGGAACAACAGGATAAAGCCCAATGAAAAGTATTCTGATTACTGGAGCCGGTGGTTTCATCGGCGGTTTCCTTGTTGAGGAAGCGCTCAAGCGCGGTTACGACACATGGGCGGCGGTGCGTTCTACCACAAGCCGCAAGTACCTGCAAGATGAGCGCATCCATTTCATCGAGTTGGATTATGAAGACCAGGACCGCCTGGAGGAAACCTTGCGCGACCACATGGGCGAGTGGGGTAGGTGGGACTATATCGTCCACAATCTGGGTGTCACCAAGAGCACCAACTACCTGGACTTTGAACGCGTGAACTACGGGTACCTGCGCACCCTCGTCGATGCCTTGCGGGAAACCAACATGACACCCGACGTCTTCCTGATGATGAGCAGCCTGAGTGTCATGGGGCCGGGCGATGAGAAGAGTTATAAGCCGTTCACGTCAAGTGATATCCCTATGCCCAACACCTTTTATGGTGTTTCCAAACTTAAGGCCGAGGCTTACCTGCAGTCGCTTGGGGATTTTCCTTATACCATCTTCCGCTGCACGGGCGTTTATGGTCCCCGTGAGCGGGATTATTACCTGATGATCAAGAGCATCAAGCGCGGTTTTGACTTCAGCGTTGGCTTTGACAAGCAGATGCTCACCTTCATCTACGTTAAGGACCTGGCCACTGCAGTGATGAATGCCCTTGAAAAAGGCCCATTGCGCAAGGCATACTTCATCAGTGAGAACCAAGCCTACACACAGCAGGAGTTCCGCAAGATAGTTTGTGAGGAATTGGGCAAGAAGCATGTCATTCCTGTGACCTGCCCGCTGTGGGTGGTCAAGAAGGTGTGCGGTGTGGCCGAGTGGTTTGGCAAGGTGACCCTCAAGGCGAGCACCCTGAACCGCGACAAGTACAAGATATTAAAGCAGCGCAACTGGTTGTGCGATACCAGTGACGCGCGCAACGACTTTGACTTCAATCCGCAATATCCGTTACGCGAGGGCATCCGCGAGGCCATCGCATGGTACCGCGAGGCGGGATGGCTATGAAACCTGTTTTCCTTATCGGCTACATGGGCTGCGGCAAGACCACGCTGGGCGAGGTGCTTGCACGCCAGATGGGCTTGCCCTATGTTGACCTTGACGAGTACATCGAGCGACAACAGGGACAAACGATTGTCGAACTCTTTGCCGGGGTGGGTGAGCTTCGTTTCCGCGAGATAGAGTCAGCCGCCCTGCGCGAGGTGGCAATGATGACCGATGTCATCGTGGGTTGCGGTGGCGGCACGCCTTGCCACAATGACAATATGTCACTGATGAATGACGCAGGCATCACCGTGTGGCTCGTCACTTCGGCCGAACGCATCACTGCCCGTCTGCTCTTGCCTGAGCACAAGTCCAAGCGCCCCAAGATCGCTGAACTCCCTGACGATGAGGTCTTTCCCCTTGTTGAGCGGGAACTGAAGGATCGTGAACCTTATTACAGCCAAGCTCAACTTCAATTTGATTCCACCGACATTGAGACGGGACCCGCCACCGAGCGCACCGCCCGCCGCCTTGCTGCCCTGCTTGTTGGCTCGGTTCTTGCCCGTGTGGGAAAAAAGATGTAATTTTGTCGCTTTAACAGAGCGTGTTTTTTATGGGAACCGACAAACGCAAGTGGTACGTGGTATGGCAGGGGACCGAACCTGGCATCTGTGACTCGTGGGCAGAATGCGAGTTGCGGGTCAAAGGGTACCCTGGTGCACGTTATAAAGCGTTTGCGACCCAGGAAGAGGCTGTCGAGGCGTTCCGTAATGACCCTGGCGAGATGGAGATTCTGCGTGCGATTGCACGCGCGCCGCGGGAGTTTGTCAACTACGAGGCTATCCCCGACATCGTGCGCGACAGCATTGCCGTTGACGGTGCCTGTGCGGGAAATCCCGGCATGATGGAATATCGTGGAGTGGATGTCCCGACGGGTGTCGAGTTGTTCCACCAGGGGCCTTTCCCCGATGCGACCAACAACATCGGTGAGTTCCTGGCCATTGTGCATGCCTTGGCTTTGTTTCACAACCAGGACAACACCCACACTGCGATTTACAGCGACAGCAAGACGGCTTTGTCGTGGATCAGGGCAGGGAAGTGCCGCACCAAGTTGGCACGCACCGATGCCAATGCCCGCTTGTTCGAGATTATTGCCCGCGCCGAGCATTGGCTGGCTACCCACACGTGGCCCAATGCCTTGCTCAAGTGGAAAACCGACGAGTGGGGCGAGATACCTGCCGACTTTGGCCGTAAATGATATAAAGCTATGAGTGAGAAACCGATAGTCATGAAATATCGAGATGAGCTGGACAAGAGCTATGGCGTGGCAGGCATGGTGCTTGGTTTGTCAGTGTTTGACGCCAGCGAATTGTTTACAGCCGTCACCCTCGATGGCGACGGGCCGGGCTGCATCCAGTTCACTCCCGAATTCTTCTTTGCCGGAAATCCCAGGCTGTCGCCCCGTGGGGCGTGGCAGTACATTGTGGGGCATTACCGCATCTCGGTAGGATTGGCAGTTGCCAATGCCTTGTGCCGCCGCATGGTGCTCGATAACGGCAAGGTGGATGACAAACTGCGTGATGAACTGTTCAATGCCGCTTTTGACGACGGCCGCAACTATTGCCAGCTGGAACGCGACGAGGTGGAGCCCATCTTTGACGAGGCATTCAACAACATGAAGCGCCTGTTTGCCGATGGCAGGGTGCGCAAGGCGATGGACTCATTTGCCGATGTGTTGCAGCGTCACCGCACACTCTCGCACATCGACGTAATCGACCTGCTGCAGCAGTTGGATCTCATGTAGCGCTTTTTTATTTTAATAATGTGTAACCAATAACTAAAAACTCAATACAATGCAAACCGTACTTTTCCATTCCACGATATATGGACCTATCCACAGCCGCCGGCTGGGAATGTCCCTTGGCATCAACCTCATGCCCAACGATGGTAAGATCTGTTCATTTGACTGTCTCTATTGCGAGGCTGGCTTCAATGCCCAGGGACCTGGCAAGGATGGAGTTCCCACCCGTGAGGCCGTGAAGAAGCAGCTCAAGAACAAGCTCGAGGAAATGAAGCAGGCTGGTCAGACGCTTGACGTCATCACCTTCTCGGGAAACGGCGAGCCCACGCTGCACCCCGAGTTCAAGAAAGTGGTAGAGGACGTGCTGCGGTTACGCACCCAGTATTTTCCCGAGGCCAAGGTGTCGGTGCTCAGCAACTCGACCATGGCAGGCAAGCCCCAGGTGGTTGATGCCCTGCTCAAGGTGGATAACAACATCCTGAAGCTTGATAGCGCCATCCCCCACACCTTCATTGCCATCAACCGTCCCGTTTCGCCCAACTGCTTGCCCGAGGGTGTCATCTCCGACCTCAAGAAGTTCAGCGGCCAGTGTGTGGTGCAGACAATCATGATACGCGGCGAGTACGGCGGTAAGCATTTTGATAATACCACCGATGAGGAACTCGACGCCCTGTTGAGTGCTTATCTGCAGATCAAGCCCCGTGAGGTAATGCTGTACAGCATCGACCGCAAAACCCCTGCCGAAAACCTGGAAAAGGTCTCCAAAGAGGAACTTGAACGCATCGCACAGCGATTCCGCGATGCGGGCATCAAGGTACAGGTCAATGCTTGATTGAAATCAAGGTTTTTTTGAGCATCATGGCGAAAATCACTACGGAAATAGGTGATTTTCGCCTTTCTTTTGTTAACGAAAGTTATTTTCTAAAGTTTTTGTTGTAAATATTTGGCCGGTTTCGTGTGCGGCTGTAATTTTGCATCGCTTTTCGGCTCACGAG
>CAJOFM010000013.1 GCA_905233915.1 uncultured Muribaculaceae bacterium
AGACCGAGAGCGACCACATCTGGGACGGCTTCACCGTATCCAAGATGGTTGACGTTGAGGAGCTCTTCGCTGGCAAGACCGTTGCTAACGTACGCTACTTCAACCTGGCTGGTCAGGAGATGCAGCAGGCCAATGGTCTGACCATCATGGTGACCACCTTCACCGACGGCACCACCAGCGCTGTTAAGGTTGTGAAGTAATCCACCTCCGGTTTTAACCGAACATAAAGAAGAAGGGACGCCAAACTTGGCGTCCCTTCTTCTTGTGTTGTGCCCCCTTTGCTTGTGGGCTGTCACCAAGGCGGGGCCTCGGTCCAGAGGACAGGCTGCGGTTGCCTGTTGTGTGGACCGGAGCTGTGCCGAGGTGTGTTATTTCTCCACGCGGATGCGGGCGTCGACGGCGGTGACGTGGTCGCTGTCGGCCAGCAGCGGGTTGATGTCCATCTCCTTAATTTCGGGAGCGTGATGCAGCATAGTGGAGAGGCGCATGATGATCTTGACATACAGCTCCTCGTTCAAGCCCTTCTTGCCACGGGTACCTTGGATGATCTTGTAACCCTTGAGGGAACGCACCATGTGCTCGGCCTCGGGCTGCGACAGGGGAGCCAGGCCAAACTGCACGTCCTTGAGCACCTCGACGAAGATGCCGCCCAGGCCGCACAGCACGTTGTGACCGAAGTTGTCCTCATACTTGGCGCCGATAAACAGCTCGGTACCGCTGATCATCTTCTGGATCATCACGGCGGTGGCGTCGGGAATCTGCATCATGCGGTCAAACTCGGCCTCCAGTTGTGCATCATCCTTGACGTTGAGTGTCACGCCACCCACATCGCTCTTGTGCACAGGGCCAACAACCTTAACAACGATGGGATAGCCCATCTCGCGGGCTGCGGCGACAAGCTCGTCACGGTTGGCCGATACCTTCTCGGGGACAACGGGGATGGCGGCTGCCTGCAACAGGGCGCGCACCTGGTCGGGAGCGATGTAACCGCTCTCGGGGATGCTGTCGATGATGGCGCGCACGGCCTTGACGTCAACCTCAGGGCACAGGTTGTCGGCGGGGGCGGGCTTGGGCGTGTCGCTGACGCGGATGAGCGCTTCGGCCAGAGCCACCTCGTCGGCAAAGTTCACATGACCCTTGTCGATAAACTCCTTTACCTCGCGTCCGGCGATATTCAAGCACGGCAGCACGGGGAAAATGGGCTTCTTGCAGGTGAGCATCTTCTCGTGGAGCACGGCGTAGGCATCATCGCAGGGCACCAGGCCAGGCGTTCCGAAGATGACCACGATGGCATCCACGTTGTCGTAGCGCTTCTCGCAGAAGTCGATGCAGATGCCCAGGTGCTCGGGAGTTCCCGTTGCCAGGAAGTCGATGGGGTTGGCCACCGATGAGCCGGGATAGAGCTGTGCCTTGAGTTCCTCGCCGATCTTGGCGTCGAGCATGGGCACGTTCATGCCACCCTTGCTCAGGGCGTCGGTCAGCATCACGCCAGGGCCACCGGCATGGGTGACGATGGCCACGTTCTTGCCGGTCATCTCGGGCAGCGTGAGCACGCAGCCGATGGTGGTGAGCTGGTCGCGCGAGTAGCAGCGCACGATGCCAGCCTTGCGGAACAGGGCATCGACGGCGGTGTCGCTCGATGCAATGGCGCCGGTGTGGCTTGATGCGGCACGGCTACCGCTCTCGCTCGAACCCGACTTGACGGCGGCGATGCGGCATCCCTTGCTGATGAGCGAGCGGGCATGCTTGAGCAGGCGCTCGGGGTGGGAGATGTTCTCGATATAGAGCAGCTTGACCTTGGAGTCATGCTCGGGGTCAAAGTGTTCGTCCATGTATTCCAGCACGTCCTCGATACCGATCTGCTTGCCGTTACCGATCGACCACACGCTGTTGAACTGCAGGCCCTTGCTCACGCCCGAGTCGATGATGAACACGGCGGTAGCGCCCGAGCCGCTGATGAAGTCGGCACCCTTGGGGCTCAAGGCGGGGATGGGCAGCGTGAACACGCTGTGGTGGTTGGTGGTCAACAGGCCGATGCAGTTGGGGCCGATGAGTGCGGCACCATACTTCTCGCAGGTGTCCAGGATGTGCTGCTCCAGGATGGCGCCCTCGTGGGTCTCTTCGCCGAAGCCGGCGCTGATGATGATGAATGCGCGCACGCCCTTATGCTCGGTCAGGTAGTCAACATACTCGGGGCAATACTTCGCTGCCACCACCAGGATGGCCAGGTCGGCATTGGGCAGGTCCTGCATGTCGTGATGGGCCTTGATGCCTTGCACGATGTCCTCCTTGGGGTTGAGGACGTAAAGGTCGCCCTTGAAACCGCCCTGCTTGAGGTTGCGCACGATGGCGCCGCCGGGCTTACTCTCGTTGTTGCTGCCGCCGATGACGACGATACTCTTAGGATTCAGTAATTGCTGGTTAATCATTTGTTATTTAGTTTTTTGATTCAATTATTCTTAATTGTGATTGGTTAATGGTTTCTTAATGTGCCCGCAAAGTTACACAAAAAAAGTCGAATAGCCATTAATAAATAGCTCTTCATCATTAAATGGTTGAATATGGCCGTTTTAGTGACGCTTCGCTGCACATCGGCAATGAATTGTGGGTTGACAACCGTCAGGGTGTGGGCAACTCGGCGGTGCCTTCAAAGGCGATAGTCGCGGGGCCGCTCAGGTAAACGTGCCCGTCGTTTTCCCGCCAGTCGATGTCGAGTGCGCCGCCGTCCATGATGATGTGTGATTGACGGCCGCTGCGCCCTGTGATGGCGGCAGCCACAGCGGTGGCGCAGGCGCCCGTGCCGCATGCCATCGTGATGCCGCTGCCGCGCTCCCACACGCGCACGCGGATGCCATCCTCCCTTACTTGGGCGAACTCGATGTTGCAGCGCTCGGGGAAACGGGAATGGCGTTCAAGGATGGCCCCCTCACGCGCCACGTGTACGGCATTGATGTCGTCAACAAAGATGACGTAATGGGGGTTGCCTATCGAGACGAATACACCCTCAGGCAGCGTTTCGCCGCTAGGCAAGAACAGATGCTCATCCTCTAGGACGGGTGCCAGCATGTCCACTGTCACACTCTCTACCGTGCCTTCATCGTTGACACATAAATCAAGCATCTTGATGCCCGATGCGGTTTTCAGGCGGATATGGCGCTTGTCGGTCAGGCCGCGCTCAAAGACGTACTTGCCGATGCAGCGGCTGGCGTTGCCGCACATGAGCCCCTCGGAGCCGTCGGCATTGAAAATGCGCATCGTGAAGTCGGCATCAGGGGTGTCAGGACGTCCGATGAGCACCAGGCCGTCACTGCCGATGCCAAAATGGTAACGGCTCCAGGCGATGGAAACCGCCTCGGGATTATCGATGGGATACAGGGACGTGTCCACAAAGATGTAGTCATTTCCCACACCATGCATCTTGATGAAATGGATTGTTCGATTCATCATGTTATGAATTAAGGTTTGCAAAAGTAGTCATTATTCAGAAAAATACGTTACTTTTGCCGCCAGAATTATCAACACTATTTTCCTTAAATCAAAAAACGATTCTAATGCCCAAGTATAATTTTGACGAATGCATTGACCGGCGTGGCACCCACAGTAAAAAAGTTGACATGTTGGATGACCTTTTTGGGCGTCACGATTTGCTCCCCTTGTGGATAGCTGACATGGACTTTCCTGTGTGTCCCGAAATCAGTGATGCGCTGGTATCGCGCTTCGGTGACCATCCCATTTACGGATACACACTTCCGTATGACGAGTATTGGCAATCGATTATCGACTGGCAACGTCGTCGTAACGGCTTCGAAATCAGCCGGGAAGAGATGACATTCATGCCTGGTGGAATGCCTGCCCTGGGCATGATTCTCAACTTCTACACCAATCCTGGTGATCGCGTAGTGCTACAGGAGCCTGTGTACTACGACTTTAAGGATGTAATTGAAGGGAACCGTCGATTAGCGGTGCGAAACAACCTTGTACCCACTGGTGATCATTTCTATCGAATGGACCTTGACGACCTGGAGCGTGTTTTCATTGAGCAGAAACCGCGACTCATGATAGTGTGCAACCCTCAGAATCCTATAGGCATCGTGTGGAAAAAAGAAGAACTGCAACAAGTCGCCGCACTGGCCCGCAAGCATAATGTGATTATCTTCAGTGACGAGGTATTCGGCGACATGGCGCTCTTTGGGCACAAGCACATCCCGCTGGCGACAGTGAGCGAAGATGCGGCAGCCGTGACTATTACGTGCGGGTCGCCTGGAAAGACATTCAATATTCCAGGAATAAAAAGCACTTGGCTGGTAATCAAGAACCCGGAATTGCGTCAGGAATTCTATCGTTGGGTAGAGGTGAACGAGTTATGCAATGCCAATATCACGGCACTGCTCGCCACCGAGGTGGGTTATCGTCGTTGTGAGCCTTGGCTCGAGGCTTGTAAGAAATATATTGAGCAGAATGTGCTCTATGTCGCTCAATTCTGCAAAGAACACATCCCCAGCATATATGCCATCAAGCCGCAAGCGTCGTTCTTGATGTGGCTCGACTGCAGGCGATTAGGACTTGATCATGCCGAACTGGTGCGTTTCTTTGCCGAGAAAGCACATCTTGCTCTCAATAATGGCGAAATCTATGGCGTTCCTGGTTATTGCCACATGCGACTAAATGTGGGAACTCCACGCGCGCGTCTTGAGCAGGCCATGCATCAGCTCGAGGCCGCCGTCAAGAGTATCCTGTGATATTATAAAATTATAAAATAAGCAAGTGGGTGACCATTGATGGCCACCCACTTGCTCTGTTATTACAGTCCCAACAGATAGGATATTAGTTTGGTCACATCGGTGACGTTGCATCTGCCGTCACCGTCAAAGTCCCCGTGAGTGGGGTCTTCGCTGCTGGACAGTACCAGATGTATCATCGAGGTCACGTCGCTGACGTTAAGCAAGCCGTTATCGTCCAGGTCGCACAGGATGCCGGTTGACTCACCTTGCAGGGGAATCGTGACCACAGGCACACCGGCCTTGCTGCAAGTGACCTTGAGGGTCGCAGCGTGGGTACCCGTCGAGCGCGGAGAATAGACGATGTTTACTGTGCAGATGTTTGTGATGGAACTTGATTTCACAATCCTGGCTGAGAAATGATTGCTGTCGGCGCCCTCAATCGAGAGGGAATAGTCGGTGGACAGCCATGAACTGCCCAGGGATAATGTGCTGCCGTTGGACCTGACAACGGGTGTGTTGGGGTCGTGCGGCACCTCGGCATCGGCAAACCTGATGGCGCCTGAACGTGTGATGATCTGACCCACCTGGGCCGTGAATTGTTGAGCCTGATTGCTCAGGAACATCTCAGCTGGGTAGTAGGGAGATACATTTATCGGAATGATGACGTCCTCGGCATTGAGGCTGGTCAACACGACATTGGCCGGAGAGATGTATTGTGATACCGGGGAACACTTCACTGTCACGGTGACACCGCTAGCGGCATCCTGCGGGGTGATGGTCTGGGGCGTTACTGTGTAGAAGTCGCTCTTGCGTCCCAGGACTGTCAGGTTGATGTCATCTGTCAGATTAATACCTGTTACGTTGAACGTTGTGGTCACAGGGTAACCCACCTCGACATCGCCAAAATCCACGCTCTCGACACTGACAGCGATCTCAGCGGCTTGTGCTTGAAATGCTGCAATGAGCAGGACAAACAAGAATAGTAATCGATACTTCATATTATATTAAAAATTAGATGGTTAACAATGGAGCTGGCACATCGTGTGATGTGCTAAAATAAAATGCAAAATTCATCATTTTTTTTGAGATGGGCAAGCCGGTGACGCAAAAACTGACAGACGGGTTACATTATTGGTCAAAAAACCTTAAAAAGTTTGTAGGGTGCAGATATTTGTGTAACTTTGTCACTCCAAAGGAACTTCTAATACATTTTAAGAAACAGATCATACTAGTTAAACCTTATAATAATGAGAAAGTTACTCTTAGGTGATGAGGCTATCGCCCAGGGCGCGCTTGATGCGGGTCTGAGTGGTGTGTATGCCTATCCGGGTACTCCCTCAACCGAGATTACGGAGTACATTCAGAATTCAAAGTTGGCGGCGGAGCGTAACGTTCATCGCCGCTGGTGTACTAACGAAAAGACGGCTATGGAGGCAGCTTTGGGTATGTCCTTCATGGGTAAGCGCGCGCTGGTCTGCATGAAGCATGTGGGCCTGAACGTGTGTGCCGACCCGTTCGTTAACTCGGGCATGACGGGTGTGAACGGCGGTCTGGTGGTCCTCGTGGCCGATGACCCCTCGATGCACTCCTCCCAGGACGAGCAGGACAGCCGCTTCTATGGCAAGTTTGCGATGATTCCCACGCTGGAGCCGAGCACTCAGCAGGAGGCCTACGACATGATGGAGAAGGCCTACGAGTTGAGCGAGGAGGTGTGCCTCCCCGTGCTCATGCGCGTGACCACACGCATGGCCCACAGCCGTGCCGTGGTCGAGGTAAAGGAAACTCCGCGTGCTGAGAACGAATTAAACTATGACGCTAAGGCCAGCCACTGGGTATTGCTCCCTGGCAACGCCATCAAGCGCAACATCACTGTCACGGGCCAGCAGGCCGACCTCGAGCAGCGTGCCGTCAACAGCGAGTACAACAAGTACATCGACGGTGCCGACCACTCGCTGGGTATCATTGCCACGGGTATTGCCTATAACTACCTGATGGAGTGCTACCCCGACGGTTGCCCCTATCCCGTGCTCAAGATCAGCCAGTATCCCATGCCCAAGGAGCTCATCCGCCGCATGACTGCCGACTGTGACGCCGTGCTCATCGCCGAGGAAGGCCAGCCCTTCGTCGAGGATCTCGTGCGTGGCGTGATGCCCGGCAATGCCGTCATCAAGGGCCGCCTCACTGGTGAGCTGCCCCGCACTGGCGAGTTGAGTCCCGATGCCTTGAAACAGGCTTTGGGTCTGCCCGTGAGCGAGGGTTATCCCAGCTGTGAGAATGTCGCTCCGCGTCCCCCCGCATTGTGCCAGGGTTGCGGTCACCGCGACGTTTACACCGCCCTCAACGAGGTGCTGAAGGAGTATCCCAATGCCCGCGTGTTTGGCGACATCGGTTGCTACACCCTGGGCTTCATGCCCCCGTTCAAGGCCATCCACTCGTGTGTTGACATGGGCGCCAGCATCACGATGGCTAAGGGTGCTGCCGATGCCGGTCAGTGGCCCGCCGTTGCCATCATTGGCGACTCGACGTTCACCCACTCGGGTATGACGGGTCTGCTCGATGCCATCAACGAGAACGCCAACATCACCGTGATCATCAGCGACAACCTCACCACCGGTATGACTGGCGGTCAGGATTCGGCCGGTACCAATAAGTTTGAGGCCATCTGCCGTGGCTTGGGTATGACCGACGAGCACCTGAAGGTGGTTGTTCCCCTGCCCAAGAACATGCCCGAGATCACGCAAGTGATGCGTGACGAGATCAACTACCGCGGTACCAGCGTGATTATCCCGCGCCGCGAGTGCATGCAAACATTACAACGTCATCTCAAACAAAAGAAAGCACAGGAGGCAAAGCAATGAAAACCGATATCATTTTGTGTGGCGTGGGAGGACAAGGTATCCTCTCGATCGCAACTGTCATTGGCGAAGCAGCCATGCACGAGAACCTTTATATCAAGCAGGCCGAGGTACACGGCATGTCGCAGCGTGGCGGTGACGTACAGTCCAACCTGCGCATCAGCAGCAACCCCATCCACAGCGACCTGATCGCTAAAGGTTCGGCCGATGTGATTATCTCGATGGAGCCCATGGAGGCCCTGCGCTATCTGCCTTTCCTGAGCAAGGATGGCTGGATCATCACTTCGAGCAAACCCTTTGTCAACATCCCCAACTATCCTGAACTGGATACTGTCATGGCCGAACTCGCCAAGGTGAAAAACGTCATCACCCTTGACATTGAGCAATTGGCCAAGGATAACGAAATACCCCGTTCGGCCAACGTCATCCTGTTGGGTGCCGCACAGAAGGCCCTGGGTATCGAGTATGACAAACTGGAGAACGCCATCCGCCGCGTCTTTGGCCGCAAGGGCGACGCCGTGGTTGACGCCAACCTCAAGGCTCTTGCCATCGGAAAGGAGGCTCAGCGATGAGACCCACCCCCATTAGCCGCGAGATTATCGACCGCGCGATTGACGAGTACGGCATCATCGACTATGCCAACGCCACCATCCGTGAGGTGAAAGCCATCGCCGAGCGTGCCGAGCGCGAGTCGGGACAGGAGTTTATCAAGATGGAGATGGGTATCCCCGGACTGCCCGCTGCCAAGATTGGTGTCGAGGCACAGATCAAGGCCCTGCAGAACGGTTGCGCCCGCCTCTATCCCGCGCTGCCCGGCGAGCCCATGATCAAGGAGGCCACCTCGCGTTTCATCAAGGCGTTTATTGATATTGACATTCCTGCCGAGTGCTGCATCCCCACCGTTGGCTCGATGCAGGGCACCTTCGCCTCGTTGCTCACCATTACCCAGAGCAACAAGAAGAAGAACAAGGCCTTGTTCATCGATCCCGGTTTCCCCGTGCAGAAACTGCAGTTGGAAATTCAGGATGTCCCCTACGAGACCTTCGACATCTACGAGTTCCGTGGTCCCAAGTTGCGCGCCAAGCTCGAGGAGTATATGGTCAAGGGTGACGTTTGCTGCCTGATTTACAGCAACCCCAACAACCCTGCTTGGATTTGCCTGACCGACGAGGAGTTGAAGGACATCGGCGAGTTGGCCACCAAGTATGATGTTATCGTGCTTGAGGATTTGGCCTACTTCGCTATGGACTTCCGCCTGGATATCAGCAAGCCTTTTGAGCCGCCCTTCCAGCCTAGCGTTGCCAAGTACACCGACAACTACATCATGCACATCAGTGGCAGTAAGGCCTTCTCCTATGCCGGTGAGCGCATTGCGATGACCTGCATCAGCCCTACCATCTTCCACCGTCACTATCCCGACCTGTCGGCCCGCTACGACGGTCTGCCCTTCGGCAAGGTGTTCATCACCCGCACGCTCTATGCCCTGTCATCGGGTACGAGCCACAGCGCCCAGTATGCCTTGGCAGCCATCATGGACGCCGCCAGCAACGGCGAGTACCACTTCCGTGACGACGTGATTGTCTATGGCGAGCGTGCTCACAAGTTGAAAGAGATTTTCACCCGCCATGGTTTCCGCATCGTCTATGGTATGGATGGAGACAAGCCCATTGCCGACGGTTTCTACTTCACCATTGGCTACGGCAACATGACCAGCGGCCAGTTGGCGCGTGAGTTGATGTACTACGGCGTGAGCGCCATCTGCCTTGCTACCACCGGTTCATGGCAGGAAGGTCTGCGCGTGTGCACCTCGTTCATCCAGGATCATCAGTATGAAATCCTCGACGAGCGCATGGCCATCTTCGCCGAGAACAACCCCATCGACTAACTTGATGATAAGTTAAGAGATTCTTTTTTCTAAGATACACAAGCACTGCTGGGAGCCACAAGTTGGTTTCCAGCAGTTGTTTTATTCAACGCTGAAAATAGACAAATTGTGAGACACAGTGTTTCAAGTGTGTCGTTTTTTGTCTAAATTTGCGTCATCATAACAGATTAAAATGAGGCATCTTGCGCTCATCAAGTATATAGAATCAATTGGTATTAACCCTTAATAGATTAGAGCGATGAAAAAGTATTACATGATTCTCGCAGCCATCGCTGCAGTGGCAATGACGGCCCAGGCCCAGTTCCTGGGTTGGCTTGAGGTGGGTGACTACTACAACCCCACCGAGCTTTACAACGGCTCTTACTTTGACATGGCACCTACCAACTTCTATTTGGCCCACACTGGTGTCCAGATGATTTATACGCCCGACCTGTTGACCGACATGGAGCACAAGGGTGGCGTAGAGGTCAAGTACCTGAATTTCAAGTATTATAGTGAGTCATTTGAAGAGATTGTCCGCAATGCTAAGGTTTATCTTCAGGAAATTGATGCGACTGAGTTTGCCATTAATGATGCAGGCGTGAAGCAATTCTTTGACTTTGGCGAATTTGTCGCTGAGGGCCGATATGACATCGACTTGCTGGAGTGTTATGGAGAGGACCAAATCCTGGCTGTCGAAGTTGAACCGTTCTCTTTCACGCCGGGTAAGAGCCTGCTTGTGACGATTGTCTTTGATGCCGAGGATGACGATAACTGCACCATGGGGAGCGACTATGCACCCTTCTACACCTCGGGCATCCGTGGCCAGGCGATGACCTATACCGATAACTGGACCAGTTTCATTGACTATGCCGAGGGGGATGATTTCCCCAATGCAACCGCCATGCTGGGATGCGGCACCAATACCGAACTCCCCGTTACCGAGATTGGCTACACCTATGAGTGGATGCTCGGTGACGTGAATGGTGACGGATTGATTAATGTGGGTGACGTGACCACGCTGATTGCCCATATCCTGGGCAACGAGGTTGACAAATTCGTTATCGAGGCCGCCAACTGCGATGGTCAGAGCGTAATCAACGTGGCCGACGTGACGGTACTCATTCACTACATCCTGAACGGAGAGTGGTAAGACGTTGTCTTGCTAGAACTCGAAGCCGAGGTTGATGTAGATGGCGACCTGCTTGGTGAGGTCGCTCCAGCCTAAGGAACCGCCCAGGGGGCCGACGATGCTGTTGTAGTAATAGGCCACTTGGGCGCCCCAGATGGGTTTGTTGTCGAAGAGTTCGTCCAACTTTTCGTCATGCATGGCGACGTGTCCCTTGACCATGAGGTAGTGCTCCTTGAACAGGCGTTGCTGCAACCTGAGGCCAGCAACCAGCAATTTGCTGTCAATGAGATGGCAATGGCCAAAACCTGAGAAAGGCAACTGTTGGGCGTAATAGATGCCGCTGCGGTTACCACCAATCATGTTCATGGCAGTGGCGGGCAGGTCCTTGCCAAACATCAGTCGAGTATAGGCCGTGGGCTGCAGATGGGTCGTGCTGGTCAGTGGCAATGTGATGCGCCACCGGGCAGCCACCTCGCTGAAGCCTGCATGGCCTTTCCATTGGGCAAAGTTGTCGGTGTAGTAGGCATATTGTACCTCGGCACGCATGCCTCGGCGGGTGAAATACCAGTGATCCTCGGTGTTGTACCGTGCGCTGGCGTGGTAGTTGAAATAGTATTCGTAAGGCTTGAAGATGGATTCATGATTCCAGTAGTAATCGAGGCTATAATCGCTGGACAGCACATCATAATGTCGGTAATGCTCCCAGCCAATGCCCAGGTCAAAGTTCAGGTTGAGCGCGTCAAACGATAATAGCGTTGCATTGGCTTTCTGATAAACGAACTTAATATTATCGGAGCGATATTTTCCCACGTACATGTCAATGTTCTCATGCCAGATTTCATAAGAGAGTCCGAGCTTGCTGTGCGGTTTGGGTATCACGTTAAAAGCCAGTTTGCCCATCGTGCGCTTGCCCAGGCGCAGCGTGAGGTCCAATGTCTTGTCCAGTTTGTTGCCAAAGTAGTAGGTGGCTCCAATCTGTGCTGCTACCAGCTCCTCGTTATCATAGCGCAAGCCTACGCTCGCCTTGATGGAGTTCTTGGCATTCTCCTCATTCACGAGTTTGCCAGCCTGGGTATTGTCGATGTCGCTCAGGCTGATGATGCTGTACTCGGGCTTGTAGTCGGCGGGAACTCCGACTTTTTCCTTCAGTATCATGATAGAATCCATCTGGGCTCTGGTCGCCTCTTCACCACGCCTGATGAGTTCCTTGATGGCCGAGCGGTAGAAGTGGGCTGCGGAATAACCCCTCACGGGTACACGGATGATGAGGTCGCAATACTTGTCATTCTCATTGCTGCGGTTATGGATGTCGGCTCCCACCGAACGCTCCAGGATATCTGACGTGGAGTAGTAATTCTTGTTCAGGCCCAGGTCGGTTCTGATACCGATGACGATGTCGGCACCCATTTTGCGCGCCAGGTCGGCAGGGAAATTGTTCTTGGTGCCGCCGTCAACGAGAATGTAGGGATCCATTCTCACGGGAGCAAAGACTCCAGGCACGGCCATGCTTGCACGTATCGAACGGGCCAGCGAACCATGGTCGAGCACAACCTCGCTGTCGGTGACCAGGTCGGTAGCGATGCAGCCAAAGGGGCGGGGCAGCGACTTGAAGTCGATGTTCTCGGGTTGGCGCAGGTAGTGGCGCAGGGTCTTCTCAACGTTGATGCCGCGGATGAAGCCACCGGCCAGCGTGTCCTGGCTCTTGTCCAGGAACAGGCGGTAGTCAAACAGGTAGATATTTTGTTTCTCTCGCTCGTCAAGCGTCTGGTTTCTCATCGACAGGCGGTCGCGCAGGATGTCGCCCCAGTCCATGTTGTTGACGATGCTCTCGATGTCCTCGGCATCATAGCCCACGGCATACATGCCGCCGATGATGCTGCCCATCGACGTGCCGGTGACCATGTCGATAGGGATACCGGCCTCTTCCAGCACCTTGAGGGCGCCGATGTGGATGGTGCCCATAGCGCCGCCACCGCACAGCACGACAGCGACTTTCTTGCGCTCGGCCTTTCGGTCGGGCTCGGTGGTTACAGGTTGGGCAACCATACCAATGGCCACCAAAAGAAAGATGAGAGTTGAGAATACTTTTCTCATATAGTGAAGATGTTTCTTTTTTTTCTGCAAAGGTACATGAATTCTTGATAATTCTTGTTACCTTTGTGAATTAAACCAAACCTTTACAGCAATGAAGACTTATCTCGTGACGGGAGCCGCCGGTTTTATCGGCTCGAACTTTGTGAAGTATATCCTCGGTAAATATGGAGACAATATTGAGGTCATCATCCTCGATGCCTTGACTTATGCCGGTAACCTCGCTTCGATTAAGGACGAGATAGAGCGGTCTAACGTCACCTTCGTGCGTGGTGATGTGGGTGACCGGGAACTCGTGCAGGAAATCTTGCGGGAATTTGACGTGGACTATATCGTCAACTTTGCCGCCGAGAGCCATGTGGACCGCAGCATCACTAACCCGCGACTGTTCCTCGAGACCAATATCCTGGGTACGCAGAATATGCTAGACTGCGCGCGTGAGGCTTGGTTTACAGGTAAGGATGATCAGGGGCACAACACCTATGCTCCCGGCAAAAAGTATTTACAGATTTCGACCGACGAGGTCTATGGCTCGCTGTCCAAGGACTATGACGAACCGCAGCCTCTGGTGGTGAATGACGACGTGCGCGAGGTCATCGAGGGCCGCACCGACCTGAAGACCTATGGCCGCTACTTCTTCACCGAGGAAACGCCGCTGGCGCCCCGCTCTCCCTATTCGGCCAGCAAGACCAGCGCCGACCTGATTACGATGGCCTATCACGAGACCTATGGCCTGCCCGTGAACATCACCCGTTGCAGCAACAACTACGGCCCCTATCATTTCCCCGAGAAGCTCATTCCGCTCATCATCAAGAACATCCTTGAAGGCAAGAAACTGCCCGTCTATGGCAAGGGCGAGAACGTGCGCGACTGGCTCTATGTCGAGGACCATTGCAAGGCCATCGACCTGGTGCTGCGTCAGGGTACCGTTGGCGAGGTGTATAATATCGGCGGCTTTAATGAGGAGAGCAACATCAACATCGTCAAGCAGGTCATTGCCATCATCGCACGCATCATGCACGAGGAGCCCCAGTACCAGCAACTGCTCAAGTGCGATTTAAGTGCCATCAATAACGACCTGATCGAGTTTGTCACCGACCGTCCTGGTCATGACATGCGCTATGCCATCGACCCCAGTAAGATAGCCCGCGAACTCGGCTGGTATCCCGAAACCCCCTTCTCCGAGGGAATAGAGAAGACTATCCGCTGGAACCTCGACCATCAGCCCTGGGTCCAGAGCGTCACCAGCGGCGACTACCAGCGCTACTACGAGGAAATGTACGGCAACCGGTAACATGAACGGCCGAGGCGGTGCCTCGACAAACAGGACCTTTAAAATAATGTTCGCAAAATTTGCGAACATTAAAATGATTGTCTATCTTTGCAGCAAATTATACGATGATGGAAATCATTTTCGAGAAGAATTATCTTAGGGAACTTTTCTATGAAGGTAAGACTAGTGACAAGAAACATCGCTTTCAACTACAAGTTGTTAGCCGATACATTCGTGTTTTGAATATCCTTGATTCGGTAGACAAAATTGAAGATCTGTTTCGCTATCATTCTCTGCATTATGAGAAGTTGACTGGAGATAAAATGGGTCTTGAGTCCGTTCGGGTTAATCATCAATATCGGATTGAATTCAAGAGTTCTTTTAAGGATAATGAAAAAACGATTACCATTTGCAACATTATTGAATTGTCTAATCACTATAATAAGTAAGGAATATGGGAAATCTTGGATATGGCGCTTACCCGACACACCCTGGAGAGGTGCTGAAGGACGAGATTGAATATCGTGGTATCACGCAACGCAAACTCGCTGAGAGCATGGGTTTGGCTTATTCGGTCGTTAATGAGATACTTAATGCCCGTCGTCCATTGACAGCCAAGACTGCGCTGATGTTTGAGGCAGCTCTTGACGTGCCTGCCGACTCTCTCATGTACCTGCAGTCAAAGTATAACATGCAAACAGCTCGGGCAGACAAGTCTATCATGAACACCCTCAAGTCTATCCGAAAGATTGCGGCAGTGCTTTAAAAGAGGATAGCAAATTAGGTTGTGTGAGATGAGGTATCGGGTAGTTTTTGAATACCAGACGGAGGACGGCGCGATGAGCGACGTCTATAATTGCCGGGATGAGCAACAGGCACAGGAGAAGTTCGCTGAGTTGCAGGACAGCCTCATGCATGCCATCGACCCTGCTGGCTGCGAGGTGATTGATGAGCCGGCCCACTATAGCGTCATCAACCGTGAGGCGGGCTTTTACGGCTACGTCCGCTTGCTCACCGAGTAACAGAATATAACGTAATGATAGTTTAATCGGCTGTGATGAGTTTGTAGCCGATGCCGCGCACGTTGACGATGCGCAGCGACGGGTCCTGGGCGATGCGGTGGCGCAGCTTGGTGATGAACACGTGCAGGCTCTTGTTGTTGAAGAAACTGTCGTCGCCCCACAACTCAAGCAGCAGTGACTGGGAAGTCACCACTTCGTTGGGATGCAGACACAAGCGGTGCAGGATTTCACTTTCGCGGTAAGAGAGTTCGGTGCGTGTGCCCGTGGGTACATGGGTCAGCCGCTGGACAACGGCGTCAAACAGGTACTGACCTATTGTGAAGCGGGTGACCTCGGCAAGGGTTTCGGGTGGTTGCTGCGTGACCGTCCAGGCCCGCCCCAGCAGCGCCTTGATGCGCACGATGAGCTCCTGCATCCCGAAGGGCTTCTTCAGGTAGTCGTTGGCCCCCATCTCAAAGCCATGAACAACATCGTTGACCGCCGACCGTGCCGTGAGGAAAATGACAGGCGTCTGCTGGTCGGTCTTGCGGATGCGGCGCACGAGTTCATAGCCGTCAAGTTTGGGCATCATCACGTCGGCAACGAGGACATCGGGCCGCTGGGTGGCATACAGTTGCAATGCCTCTTCGCCATCACCCGCCACTGTCACGTGGAACCCCTGCCCATCCAGGGTGTCCTTGATGATCATCGCCAGGGTGCGCTCGTCCTCGGCCAGCAATATGTTGATGGTCTCGCTCATTTCAGTTCAATTGTGAATGTCGTCCCTTTGCCCTTGGCGCTGGTTACATGGATGGACCAGCCGTGTTTCTCGACCATCGTCTTGACGTAGAACAGCCCCAAGCCATATCCTTTGATATCGTGACGGTCGCCTGTGGGCACACGGTAAAACTTGTCAAAGATGTGCGGCAACTTGTCTTCAGCTATACCCATGCCATGGTCTGTAACGCCGATGGCTGTGGCCGTGGCACTAATCTCAACAAGGGCCTCGCCGGGCGAGTACTTGATAGCATTATCAATGAGATTGTTGAGGATGTTGCTCAAGTGGGCACGGTCGGCTTGCACGGTCAAGCTTTCGGGCTCGATGCTGGTGGTGATGGTAACGGGCTTGTCGGCCTTGAGTTGCTGTTGCTCGATGACGGGCTGCAGCAATTCGGCAAAGTTCACCGTCTCGATGTTCAGTTTGAATTGGCGCCGCCGTTCCATGCTCATCGACAGGATTTGTTCGACCATACCGCTCAGTTGCTCCAGCTGGTGGCGGCATAATTTCAGGTAATGTTTACGCTTGTTTTCATCGGTCCCTTCGTCAAAGTTGAGCAGGGCGTCGTTGGCGGCATAGGCCACGGCAATGGGTGTCTTCAACTCGTGGGTGATGTTGTTAGTGAAATCGGTCTTCATCTCATCGAGCGTGCGTTGCTTGAGGATCGTCTTGATGAGGAAATAAAATGCCAACCCCAATAGCAGTACAATGAGCCCCGAGGCCGTCAGGATGCCCGCCATCTCACGCCATACCAGTCCTGTGGTGGGCTCGATAGTGAGTTCGTAACGGCCATAATCTGTCCAGTTATAGACATAATGTCGTGCGTTTTTGCTGGGCTGATAGCCCGCCGTGGTATTGCTATAGACGGTATCTTGTCTCACACAGATGAGCTGATGTCTTCCATCCAGGCCCAACTGCTGCAGCCCTGCCGTGAGCAGCGTGTCGTATTTCTCATATCGGGTGCCCTCAAAGCGGTCAACGCCCAAATGCAGCCCCTGCTGAATCATTGCTGCCAGTTCGGTGACCGAGATCTGCTCTTCTAGCATCTTCATGAACGCATTGTCGTCGGCCGTGCTGTCGCTCTCGGGCTGAGGACTTGAACGCAACACCACTCCTGTCTTTTGCTCCAGCGTGTCGCCATCGACTGTAACCTGGGTTGTGGTGACGGCTTTGGCGATGAGGCTGCCGTCCTCACCCAGGCCAGCACTCACGTCCATCGAGCCATGAGGCCCGTTCTTCTCAATGCTCTTGAGCCTCAGGAACACCTCCTTGAGGTCGGCGACTCGCATGGCCTCCTGGATGTCGTTGTCCACCTGCTCGCCTATGGTGAAGTGGAGCTGCTCCAGCCAATAGGCTTGATAGGCAGCGACCCCAAGTAGTGCCACTATCACCAGCACCGCGATATATTTCAGCTTCACGTTCATCACCCGCAAAAATACACAAAATCCCCAACCATCTCCACCTCCGTTAAGACTAAATAAGTTTTCGGTTAAGACTTGGTAAGTTGTGCGAGGGCGATAGAGTGGGGTGATGAAGGTAATTTTGCCGCCGAAAACCATTAAACGAATTCATGATGATGACGAGAATCGAAATGCTGATCGTGGCTGTCGTGTTGACAACCATGAGTGCCATGGCCCAGGATTTGTCGGGGCAGGAGGAAAAACAGGATAGTGTCATAACAGAGTGGGGCGACACTCTGCAACTGCAGGACGTGGAGGTGGTGACTATGCGCCAACTGGTCAGGACGCTTGACGACCGCTTGAGTTACAATGTGCAGGCTGACCCCGAGGCGCGCACGAGCACCGTGCTCGACATGCTGCGCAAGGTGCCGCTGGTGAGTGTTGACGGCGAGGACAACGTGCGCGTCAATGGCGGCGAAAGCTTCAAAATTTACAAGAACGGCCATCCCGACCCGTCCTTGTCGTCCAACCCCAGGGAAGTGCTGCGGGCCATGCCTGCCAGTGTGATCAAGCGCATCGAGGTCATTACCGAGCCCGGTGCGCGCTATGACGCCGAGGGAGCGACGGCAATATTGAATATCGTCACTGTTGATGGTGTGCGCATCGAGGGCGTGAACGGCACGGTGTCGGCGTCGATCAACAGCTTCGGGTCGCCCAATGCCAGTGCCTATGTCGCTGCAAGAGCGGGTAAATTCACCCTTGGGACAACAGCATTTTACCAGAAACAGGCACATCGCCAGTTTGCCGGCGAGGACGAAACATGGACGACCTATAAGGACACGGGCACCACGATGTATCATCTCTATCGCAATGAGCAACCCGCTTGGGTTTATAACCTTAGCCTGAACGCCAGCCTGGAAATCGATTCGCTGAACCTGATTACGGCATCCTTCGGCGGTTACCGCTACGGCCTGAACATCTACGGCGACAGCCACGTCGAGTATCATGATGCGGCAGGGCAGTTGCTCACGTCCTATGATAACCCGTTTAACCTGCCGCAGTATGGCTTCATGTCATGGAACGGCCGTGCCGACTGGGAGCACCGCACGAGCCGCGAGGACGAAGTCCTGACCGCCTCCTACATGTTCTCGACCACGGGCCAGCACGAGGAACAATACGACTCGCTCATCAACCTGGTCAATCCACCGTTTGACTACACGGCCTATAGCAAGTGGGGCAAGGAACGCTTTGTCGAGCACACGTGGCAACTCGACTACCAGCTGCCGCTATCGAGCCATCACCTGCTGGAAGTGGGCGGCAAGTATATCATGCGCTTGAACAAGAGTCACAACCGCATGAACTATAACAGTGCGGCAGAGCTTGACACCGACACCCGCTTCAAGCACGACATGCACGTGGGTGCCGCCTATGCCTCATGGCGCTACCAGGTGGGCGACGTCACCCTGCGCGGCGGGCTGCGCTACGAGTACAGCCACTTCCGCGCCAGCTACCCCAATGGCGACGGCGAGCCTTTTGGGCGCGACCTGCATGACCTGGTGCCCTCGGCGAGCATGCACTGGCAACTGTCGCCGTTCAACAGCCTGCGCCTGTCGTGGGCGACGAGCCTCAACCGCCCGGGCATACAATATCTCAATCCTGCCGTGAGGCGTTATACCACGACGATAGAATATGGCAATCCGCACCTGTCGAGCGCGCGCAACAACATGCTGAGCATCAACTTCCAGCACACGGGTAACCGCTTGACCTTCAATATCAAGCCCACCTTGACCATCACCAACAACCTCATCGGCACTTATCGCACAGTCCAGGACGGCATTGTCCACTTGACCAACAGCAATGACTGCCATTACCTGATGGCAGGCGTGGGGGGCTTTGTGCAGTGGATGATGACATCCAAGACCACTTTCTACATGAACGGGGAATTGTGCTACAAGCGCTACCGCAACCCCTCGCAGGACTTGACCAATAACGGGTGGGGCGGCAACCTGTATGCCCAACTCACGCAGCAGTTGCCGTGGCAGTTGCGCGCGACGGCGACCTGCATGTGGTATGGCATCGGGCACGACCTGCATCATGTGTATGGCTATAGCACCATACCCGACCCGACCATCATGCTGGGCCTGTCACGTTCGTTCCTCAAGGATAACCGATTGACGGTGAAGTTGACTGCCAATTCCATCCTGCACAAGTATGAGGTGTCCAAGGGATATATCACACAGGGCGATTATGTGAACCACGGCGTGGGCCACTTCAACCAGCGCAATGTGCAACTGAGCGTGAGCTACGCCTTCGGCTCCAGCAACACGCGTGTCAAGCAGACCAGCACCACTGTCGAGAACGACGACCTGGTGGGCGGCCTGAAGTCAGGAAACTGATATGATTATAGAAACTGGATTTTGAAATAAAGTGCTGACGCTCAACTCCTCCCCTTAGTTAGGGGAGGTGGCGCGGAGCGCCGGAGGAGTATGTCACACCTCAATAATTTGTATGCTATAGCATCAACGCCCCCGCCCTAGAGGGGGAATTTTTTACGGTAGGGTGGGAAGGGCGTCGCTGTGTTGAGCGAAAGCCTCGGCGGCTTGGCAACGGCACTCGAGGCCCCTAAAGTGTTCCATCGTTGCGTGCCACAAGTACACTTCATCCATGTGCTGGCTCACGTGGCAGTTGCAGGCCTCGTGCTTGCGCTCCAGCACGCTCTCGATGTTGACCCAGTGGGTGGGATGGAACATCTGGCTCTGGGTGCCCGACATGGCCTCAAAGTAGAATAGCTTGAAGCGGCGGTCCAGTCGTCGCCATGCGTCCATCACAAGGATACCACAGCAGGCGTGATCGCGGTGCCCGTCAAGCGGCCAGTGCGTCATGACGATGTCGGGATTCTCGCGGTCGATGAGTTCGCGCATCTCCTTGTAGCGCTCCAGGTTGACCTCGGTGTTGCCGTCCACCTGGCTCATGAAGATGTGGCGTGCTCCGGTCACCTTGCAGGCATTCTCACTCTCGACCACGCGGATGGCGGCTGCCTCGTCGTGGCTCTTGCCCGCGATGCCCGCCTCGCCACGCGTGAGGTAAACGCACACCACGTCGTGGCCGGCGTCGGCCAGCAGGCACATGGTGCCGCCGCAGCAGGTCTCGGGGTCATCGGGATGCGCACCGATAGCCATCACCTTGAGGCGGCGCTTGGGATTATTGCTGCTGATACTGTTGTCTTGGGCACTTGTCCCAATGGGTACTCCCAACACTGTGGCACCGATTGCTGCCGTGCCGGTCATCTTGATCATTTCTCGCCTGTTCATAGTCATTGCATTTAAGTCATGCCACAAATTTACAATAAATTATCGGTCAATGGCAAATAAATAATGTAACTTTGCAACATTAAAAGAAAAAAAGAACTGTTTAAAACAGAATTTATTACAAGATGATGATGAAGAAAGATATGCGATGGATGTTTGCCGCAATCCTCATGATTTGCGGCGTGTTAACCTCCTGCAAGAGCACCCAGCAGGCTGCAGTGGACAAGATTTATGATTCGAGCCAGTTTGTGAACATTACCGACGTGGTGCCCGATGCCATGCTCGAGATTCGCTACCACAGTACCTACAACTTCGTGGGCGCTCGTGTTGACGGTTATGAAGAGCCCGTTGCCCTGATGACCCGTGAGGCGGCCGACAGCCTGCGCGCTGTGAGCGATGACCTGAAGCAACACGGCTATATACTCAAGATTTATGACGCATATCGCCCCCAACGTGGTGTTGACCACTTCATGCGCTGGGCCCTGGATGTGAACGATACCTTGACACGCGCCTATTTCTATCCTTACCTGACCAAGGAAGAGGTCTTTGAGAAGGAATATGTCGCCAAGCGCAGCGGTCATTCTCGTGGCTCGACGGTGGACTTGACCATCATGGACATGAAGACCGGCAAGGACGTGGACATGGGTGGCACATTTGACTGGTTCGGCCCCGAGAGCCATCCCGACTATTGCGGTGACCCCGAGACATTGGAATATAAGCCCCAAGAGGGTGGCATCACCAGCGAGCAGTTCTACAACCGCATGGTGCTGCGCGCGGCCATGATGCGCCACGGCTTCAAGCCCCTGGACAACGAGTGGTGGCACTTCACACTCAAGAACGAGCCTTTCCCCGACACCTACTTCGCCTTCCCCGTCCGCACACTGACGAAATAAGGTCCTCACACAACACGTGACTGACAAATGCATCACCCCGTCATGTAAAAAATATGGCGGGGTGGAGTGTTTTTTAGGAGAAAAGTCTTATCTTTGCACACTAGACAACAACAAGACCTTTTTGTGATCCGATGAGCGAGAAATATATTGTATCGGCGAGAAAGTACAGGCCCTCGACGTTTCGCAGCGTGGTGGGGCAGCAGTCATTGACCCATACCCTCAAGACGGCCATTGCTAGTGGCAGGTTGGCTCATGCCTACCTCTTCTGCGGGCCGCGCGGCGTGGGCAAGACGACCTGTGCCCGCATCTTTGCCAAGACCATCAACTGCGAGCATCCCACGCCCGAGGGCGAGGCCTGCAACGAGTGCCCGTCGTGCAAGGCGTTCAACGAGCAGCGTTCCTATAACATCAACGAGCTGGATGCCGCGTCCAACAACAGCGTGGACAACATCCGCGACTTGACCGAGCAGGTGCGCATCCCGCCTCAGACCGGCCGTTACCGCGTTTTCATCATCGATGAGGTCCACATGTTGTCACAGGCGGCATTCAACGCCTTTCTTAAGACCCTGGAGGAGCCGCCCGAATATGCCATCTTCATCCTCGCCACCACCGAGAAACAGAAGGTCATCCCCACCATCCTATCGCGTTGCCAGATTTACGATTTCGCGCGCATCACTGTGCCCGACATCGTGCAGCAGCTGCAGTATGTGTGCGAGCAGGAAAATATTGAGGCCGAGCCCGCTGCACTTAACGTCATCGCCCAGAAGGCCGACGGCGCTATGCGCGACGCCTTGTCTATCTTTGACCAGGTGGCCGCCTCTACCGAGGGGCACATCACCTACCAGAGCGCGCTCGACAACCTCAATGTGCTCGACTATGACTACTACTTCAGGCTCGTCGAGGCTTTCCTCGCCGGTGATGTCAACCAGTCACTGCTGATTTACAAGGAGATACGCGACAAGGGATTTGACTCGCAGTTCTTTATCAACGGCTTGGCACAGCACCTGCGTGATCTGATGGTCGCCGCAACTCCCCAAACCCGTGTTTTGTTGGAGATGAACGACGACGTAGCGCAGCAATATGGTGTGCAGAGTGCAAAATTGGCACCCGCATTCTATTACCGTGCCCTGGACCTGTGCAACACCTGTGACCTGAATTACCGCAACGCCAGCAGCAAGCAGCTGCTGGTGGAGTTGACGCTGATTAAACTGTGCCAGCTGGTAGCGCCGCAGCAGCCTCAGCCCATGGCACAGCAGCCCTTGCAAAAAGTGGCTCCTGCACCTGTTGCCGCCACTCCTCAACAAGCTGCCCCATCGCGTCCTGCATCTCAACAGCCTGTGGCTCAACGTCCAGCCGCACCTCAATCAGCCGCACCTCAACCGATTGCTTCTCAGCCAGCCGCACCGCAGAAGTCCGCTCCACTTGCACCACCTGCTGTCGCGCCGGCCGCCCCTCGTATAGGCCGCCCACGCCCAGCGGGTACGGCTCCACGCATCATGGTCAATGCCGTTAACCCTGGAGCCGATACTGCATCGGCCACTCCGGCGGCTACAACCCCACAGCGCACTCAACCCTTCACCGCCGAGCAGTTGCAGGCTGCATGGCTCGACTATATAGAGCAGCATCCGCAGGAGAGGGCGCTGTGCACGACGATGTCTTATGCCACCCCGCAGCCGGGCGACAACGCTGAGCATTATGTGATGATTGTGGGCAGTCCTGCCGAGCAAAAGCATGTGGAAGAGCACAAGACCGAGCTGTTGAAGTTCCTGTGTGATACCGTAAAAAATGACCGTCTTGCCCTCGACGTGAAAGTGAGCGAAACGCCCATAGAAACGCCTAAAATTCTGTCGCCCCGCGAAGTGGTTGAGCAAATCAAGGAACACAATCCCAAATTCACCCAATTCCTGAAAGACTTCGACCTGGGCCTCGCGTAGTGTTTTAACTACGAATTACGCTAATTACGCTAATTGGCATCCGCATTCAATTATAACGAATTTTGACCGCCCTAAAAGGGCGGTTATTGATTCGTGTTATGTCTTCGGGCTTTCTTCTTTTATTCCCTATTCCGACTGTTTTAGCGCCCACTACGGGAGGGCATTGATGCTGGCGGCCTTGACGGTGAAGAAGTTGTCGTTGTTGGTCTTCAGCAGGTTGTACTCGCTGTGATTGCCCCATGGTGCGGGTTTGTCCTCGATGAAGCAGTCTTCGCCGGTGTCGTTATCGGTGTATTGCTCGATGCGGGCTTGCCATGCACGGATTCGGGCCTGGGCCGATGCCCTGTTCATCAATCCCTTGCTGTTATCTACCAATTCCTTGAGATAGGCTACATATTTGGCTTTAAAATCACTGTATTTCAGGATTCGGGCAATGAGTGGGTTGTTGTCATTGCCCCAGTGGAGCGGGTCTTGACGTCCCGCATCACTTTGCACACCACAACGCAGGCTGGTGCCCAAGGTGTTGTCATAGTCATAGGGGATAAAGTAGAACTTATAGTCGTGCAGGTGCTTACTGTTGAAGTAGATGTAGTAGTTGTTGGCATTGTTCCAGTAATCGTCCCACATGCCCACGGCGACATTGACAGCATAGGTCTTGAGCAACAGGTCCACGTCGGTTGCTGATTGTATCCAAGTGTAGAACTCGTTGTCGTTGAGGCGGCTCAGCTTGTTCATGAAGTCAATGAGCTGGACGCGGGCGCTGTCAAACTCAGCGGTCTGGGTCTCGAGCGTGTAGGCATGGCGGTCATCGGTGTCGTCGTCGTACCAGATGTCGCCATTGGGATTGTTGAGGCCAGCGGCGGCATTGCGACATTTCCACAGGTATCCCTTGCTGGACCCGAAGCGTGTCTCCCTGTCCTTGAGGTAACGTTTGTCGATGGGCTCAAGCATCTCATAAACACCATAATAAGCCTCCTTGCTGTCGCCCTCGACATGGATCCACAGGCGGCAATACTGGTCGCGCACGGCGGTCCACACGCCCGCACGACGGAACAGGTCGTAGCAGAAGAGCTCGCGCACGTTGGCGGGGTCGTCCTTGAACCACTTGAGGTGCAACTTGCGCACATCCTGTATGGTGTGGGCGTCGTCATCTTCATATTTGCGCAGGTTGATCCCTAAGTGGAAGTGATGCCAGTCGGTGTTGTCGCGTTGGTGCATTTGCCCGTTCCAACCCTCGGGTCGGCGACGCGAGGTGTTACCCTTGATGCGCAGCCCGACATCGTCAATGACCGTGGTC
This sequence comes from uncultured Muribaculaceae bacterium, assembly GCA_905233915.1. Classification (GTDB taxonomy): domain Bacteria; phylum Bacteroidota; class Bacteroidia; order Bacteroidales; family Muribaculaceae; genus Sodaliphilus. The sequence continues at coordinate 24,548 of CAJOFM010000013.1, forward strand.
TCACCCTCCTTGACAAATGAGATACTTGCCATAACGTACTGGGTGGTGTAGGCATTAGCATCATAGAGCGCCAACAGCCTGTTCCATTCATTGAGGCTGACGGAGAGGTGTATTTCGGGGATAACCTCATCATCCCACACATAGTCATATCCCTGCTTGACCGGCTTGGGCAGTTCGCCGCCCAAGATGTAATCGGTGAGCACGTTGACATCGGCGATGTTGATTTCGCTGTCATAGTTCACATCGGCCCGGTGGGTTGTGTCATAATCTGCTGCCTCGCCAAGCAGGATGTTGACGAGGGCGTTGAGGTCCGCCACATTGATTTCGCCGTCACCATTCACATCACCCACCAGGGTCGAGGGATCGGGACCCGATGGCTCGACATATTCCTTGACGTTGAACGAGAGGTTGTTGAGGTTGAAGGTGAAGGTGTAGTCGATGCCGTTTCCAGTGAATTTGTAGGAATGGTTGTTGTTGCTCTTTTGAGTGGTGTAGTTGTTACCTAGTGTCACCTCCTGGCTGCCGTTGCCGCTAGGGCCAAAACGGTAGTTGGCGTTAAAGACGTTCCAATCGTTGCCCAGCCCGTCGGCAAACACAAACCACACCGTGCCGCCCACATTGACAGTCAACGTGTAGATGCCGTTGCCAGTATCTGTCATCTCGACGCCGTTGCCAGGATTCCAGTCGCCGAAGGGGTGGTTACCGACCATATAAATGGCAGCCTGCACTGGCGAAAATGCCAGCACAAGCGCCATGATGGTCAATGCATAATACTTATTCATCTCTTGAACTTTGGTGAGGGGAAACTAGACTATCTAGATTGTCCAGATGCTCTAGTCTTTATCGTACCAGGTCGAGTACATCAGGTAGTTCTTGGCGATCTTCACGTTGATTTCGCTGGCCTGACTAGGGTCAACCATCTTCTTGAATTTCGCGGGACTGCCTGCCCACAACTCATGGGGACCTACCTTGGTGCCGCCCAGCACGACGCTGCCGGCAGCGATGATGGCACCCTCGCCAATCTCGGCGTGGTCAAGGATGATGCTGCCCATGCCGATGAGGGCCATGTCGCCGATTTTGGCACCATGCACGACCACGTTGTGGCCGATGGAAACGTCGTTGCCGATTTCGGTGACCGATTTCTCATATAATGTGTGGATAACCGCATTGTCCTGGATGTTGACGCGGTTACCGATGGTGATGGTGTTCACGTCGCCTCGCAGCACGGCGTTGAACCAGATGCTGCAGTCGTCGCCCATGGTCACATCGCCCACGACGACGGCGCTGTCGGCCAGGAAACAATTCTTTCCAATCTTGGGGTCGAAGCCCCTAACTGTCTTGATGATAGCCATTGTTATAGGTTAAAGGTTACTGGTTAATGTTTAGTGGGTCGTGGCAGAGCCACGGCACGGTAAACTTTGAAAATTCTTCTTTTAAATCTCACGGGTTTTGTTGGCGAGCCAAGCGGCCTCGTCGGCGTTGAGCAGCGGGGTGATGCGCTCGCGCACCATGCGGTGGTAGTCGTTGATTTGAGCTACTTCCTCGTCTGTCAGCATCGAGCGGTCGATGAGCTCCAGGTCATAGGGGTAGAGCGTCAATGGCTCAAAGGTGAGGAAATTGCCGAACTCCTCGGTCTTCTCGGCCTCTACAGTGAGCAGCAGGTTCTCGGTGCGAATGCCATACTCGCCTGTCTTGTACAGGCCGGGCTCGTTGCTGGTGATCATGCCGGGGACAAGTTTCACGTCAACAAGGTTGGTGCGGATGCTTTGGGGACCCTCATGGCAACCCAGGAAGTGACCCACACCGTGGCCGGTACCGTGGCCATAGGTCATGGCCTCCTGCCACAGCGGCATGCGGGCGAGCACGTCGAGTTGGCAACCGGTGGTGCCAACGGGGAACTTGGCGCGTTGCAGTGCCAGGTGACCCTTGAGCACGAGGGTGAAGTCGTGTTTCTCTTGCGGAGTGGGGTTGCCCAGGGTGATGGTGCGGGTGATGTCGGTGGTACCGTCAAGGTATTGGCCGCCACTATCGACGAGCAGGATACCCTCGCCATGCAGCGTCGAAGCGCTCTCGTCGGTGGCCTCGTAGTGCACAATGGCACCGTGCTCCTTGTAACCGCAGATCATCGCAAAACTGTCCTCACGGTACAAATTCTGCTGGGCGCGGAATTCCTGCCCCTTGGTCCACACGTCCACCTCATTGATGGTGCCAGTGGGAGCCATCTTCTCAATCCACATGAACAGACGCACAAGGGCGGCGCCGTCACGCTCCATTGCGTGGCGGAAGCCCTCGATCTGCACCTCGTTCTTGATGCACTTGAGGTCGGTGATGGGCGAACGGTAGTAAACCTTCTGGCAGGGCAGGGCGTTGGCCAACGTGTCGCTCACGCGGTTGGGGTCGATGAGCACCACCTCGTGCTCGTTGACGCGTTCCAGGAAGTGCACGATGTCGTCATAGTTACGCACCCTCACACCACAGTCCTTGAGGTGCTGGCGCACCTCGTCGGTCACCTTGTTCTCATCGATAAAGAGATCCTTGTTGCCACGTGAAATGTAGGCATAGGCGATAACCACGGGCGTGAAGTCCACATCATTGCCGCGCAGGTTGAGCAACCAGGCGATGTCATCCAGACCGGTCACCAGCATGGCGGTGGCATCGTTATCCTCGAGCACCTTGAGCAGGCGCTCAATTTTCTCGGTAGCCTCCTGGCCAGCATACTGCACATCATGGACAAAGGCGGGCTCACTGGGGCGTGCGGGGCGGTCGGCCCAAATCTTGTCGGCGGGTTGGAACTCGGTAGCGAGCATAAAGCCGTTCTCACCGCAGAATCGCTCCAGCTGATTGGCCTCCTGGGCATTATACAGCATGCCGTCGATAGCGATGACCGAGTCCTCCTCGAGCACCTGTTGCAGCCACTCGTGGATGGTGGGGTCGTTACCCATGTTTTCCTTCATCATCACAAAGCCGCTGTCTTGAAGTTCTATTTCGGCCTGCAGGAAGTAGCGGGAGTCGGTCCATAAGGCTGCCTGGTCGAGGGTTACGACAGCCGTGCCGTTACTGCCGGTAAAACCGCTGATCCAGTCGCGGAACTTCCAGTGGTCACAGATGTATTCACTCTGGTGCGGGTCGGTGCCGGGAATGATGACGGCATCGACGTTCAGGCGGCGCATCTCCTCGCGCAACGCCTCAAGGTGAGAAAAAGTCTCTTTACTCATTGTTTGTATAGATTATTTAATTTGTTTGCTAATAAAACGATTGGCAAAGTTACAATTTTTATAAGGTGGTGCAAAATCATGCTTCACCTTTTTTCAAAAAGTGAGAAAATGGGGGAAAAATGTGGGGCCTATCGTGAAAATAATTATCTTTGCAGGTTAAAGTAAAAGTTAAGATAGCAAGGATATGGCAAAGAAAGTCAATAAAGCGGTGACCGACTATGGTCTAGTGCGTGTGGCAGCGGTTGTGCCTCAAGTGAATGTGGCCGACGTGGAAGGTAATCTGGCGCACATTATGGATAGCTTGGACGAGGCGGTGAAAGCCGGTGCGCACGTTGTGGCATTCCCCGAGCTGTGTGTGACGGGCTACACGTGTGCCGACCTGTTTGGCAACGAGCTGCTGCTGGATGCCGCCGAACAGGCATTAGTCACATTGTGCGACCATTACGAGGACACGCCGGTGATGGCTGTCGTGGGTGCCCCGTTGCGTTGCAGTGGCCACCTGTTCAATTGCGCCGTGGTCATCAACCGTGGCGAGATGTGGGTGGTGCCTAAGACCTATATCCCTAATTATAAAGAGTTTTACGAGAAGCGCTGGTTCACCACGAGCAATATCACGGCTATTGCCGGCAAGGACAGTATCGTGATGGGCGAGAGGGAAGTGCCTTTCGGGACGCACATGATATTTGAGGCTGGCCGGGCTCGTGTAGCCATCGAGATATGCGAGGACTTGTGGGTGCCCGCACCGCCCAGCAGCATTGCCGCCATCAACGGTGCCAATGTGATTGTGAACCTGTCGGCCAGCAATGAGCTGATCGGCAAGCACACCTACCTGATGGACCTCATCAAGCACCAGAGCGCACACTGCATCGCCGCCTACGTCTATGCTTCTTGCGGCTACGGCGAGTCGACGACCGACCTGGTGTTTGGCGGTAACGCCGTGATTGCCGAGAATGGCAAGATGCTCGCCGAGGGTCAGCGTTTCTCCACCAAGCCCCAGATGTCCATTGCTGACATCGATATTGCAGCCCTGGAGAATGAGCGCCGCGTGAACGGCAGCTTTGCCGACAGCATGGTGCAGTTCGGCACCCCATTCGAGCACATTGACATGACGGTGGCTGGGCCGTTGGATTATGAGAAGACGGATTTGTTGCGCCCCGTGCGTCGCCTGCCCTTCGTCCCCGCCGAGGATGACCGCTTGAATGCCCGTTGCGAGGAGATCATCGCCATTCAGACCGAGGGCCTGATGCGCCGCTTGGAATTCACTGGCATCAAAACGATAGTCGTGGGTGTGTCGGGCGGACTCGACTCGACACTCGCCCTGCTTGTAGCTGTGCGTGCCTTTGACCGCATGGGCCGTGACCGCAAGGATATTCATGCCATCACCATGCCGGGTTTCGGCACCACCGACCGCACCTATACCAACGCTTGCGCGATGGTCAAGTCGCTGGGCGTAACCTTGCACGAGATCAGCATAGCAGCCGCTGTGACCCAGCATTTCAAGGACATCGGCCATGACGCCAAGAACCATGATGTGACCTACGAGAACAGCCAGGCGCGTGAGCGCACCCAGATTTTGATGGACTTCTCCAACAAGGTGAACGGTCTCGTGTTGGGCACGGGCGACCTGTCGGAGTTGGCTCTTGGTTGGGCAACCTACAACGGCGACCACATGTCGATGTACAACGTCAACGTGAGCATCCCCAAGACGCTGGTTCGCCACCTAGTGCGCTGGTTCGCCGCATCGCTCAATGACCGCACCAAGAAAGGGAAGGCCATCCACGATACCCTGATTGACGTGCTTGACACGCCCATCAGCCCCGAGTTGACGCCTGCCGCCAAGGATGGCACTATCCTGCAGGTGACCGAGGATATCGTTGGCCCCTATGAACTGCACGATTTCTTCCTGTACAATATGCTGCGTTATGGCTTCACGCCCGCCAAGTTGTACTTGTTGGCGCGCAAGGCCTTCAAGGGCGAGTATGACAACGCGACCGTCAAGAAGTGGTTGCGCACCTTCATTCGCCGCTTCTTTGCCCAGCAATTCAAGCGCAGTTGCTTGCCCGACGGCCCCAAGGTGGGTAGCGTGTCGCTCTCGCCGCGTGGCGACTGGCGCATGCCCAGCGATGCCTCGTCCCGCTTGTGGATAGCCCAATGTGACCAGTTGGCTGATTAGGTTTTCGGGTTTGAAAACTGAGTTGGCACTGGATTTGCACATGAGAAACGAAATCAAGGGGTAAATGAACTTTTCAAGAGGAACATACAACGTGTTGCGCAGTGTGGTAGTAACCACGCTGATAACCGTTGTTGCCCTTATCGCACTTGCTAATGTGCTGCTCCTTTCACCGCCGGTGCAGTCATGGTTATGTGCCAAGGGGGAGAAGGCGTTAAGTGAATTCCTCAATACCGAGGTCAGCATCGGCTCGGTATCGATAACGCCGTTTAACCAGGTCGAGCTGAAGGATGTGCAAGTCCATGACCAGCAGGGCAGTTCCCTGCTCACCATCGACAAACTGGGTGCCGGTATCAGCCTCAAGGATTTGATTGCCGACCACCGTATTGTTGTCACCTATGGAGAAATTATCGGGCTGAATGGTCATGTGACGCGGCCCGATAAGGACAGCCCCACCAATGTGCAGTTCATCATCGATGCCTTCAAACCCAAGGAGGACAAGCCGCCCAAGCCTTTTGACGTTCAGGTCAAGACCCTGGTCGTGCGCCAGTCGGCATTGACCTATGACGTGTTGGACCAGCCTCACAAGCATGACCGCCTCGATGTCAATCATTTGGCCGTTAGCAACTTGCGGGCTGACGTGGCCTTGCCGCAACTCAAGAATAACGACTTCGACATCCGTGTCAAGAGACTCTCCTTTGATGAGGCTAGTGGTCTGTCGCTGAAGCGCTTGTCCACCGATGTCCATATTACCGATAATGCCCTCGATATTAAAGACATCAAGTTGCAGATGCCGCACAGCGACATCCGCTTGGACGACCTGCATGTCGAGTACTCATCGCTCAAGAACCTTGGAAACGAGTTGGCCAATATGCCGCTGCGCGTGAGAACACCTGGCAGCACCATCACGCCATCGGATTTCGCCGCCCTGGCGCCTCAACTCAAGCAGTTCGACAATCCCTTGCAGATAACCACGACCGTCGTGCGTGACGGCAGGCGCATCGAGGTGCCCGAGTTGGACTTGCTTTCCAGCGACGGAGCCTTGTCGCTTAATGCCCGCGGTGGTATCACCTTGCCTACTCAGGGCGGTTACCATTCACTGGATCTGGACCGCATTGATCTAGATGTGAAGTCCGCCAAGATGTCCCAGCTCATGAGCCTTGTGCCGGGTTTGTCGGCACAGGCGCGTGAGGTCATCTCACGTTGTGGCAATATCACAGTTGACGGCGAATTGCATAACACGCCCAGCAAAACGAGTTTCAACGGCAAGCTGGGGACCTCATTAGGTAATGCCGACCTCAACGGTACCATGGCGCAACAGCAGGGAACAAACCGCTTCACGGGCCACGTTAAGAGCGACGGCCTGCAGTTGGGTACACTGCTTGGCAAACATGACCTGCTCGACCAGGTCGCCATCGATGCCCAGGTCGATGCCCTGCTCAAGGGTGGCGACGTTTCGGGTCACCTGCAGGGCCATATCCCATTCATTGACTTCAAGGGAACCCGCTATCATGACATCACCGCCGATGTTGACAAGCAGGGCAACAACTTCATGGGCACATTGGCCATGAATGATGCCAACGGACGAGTCAATATTGACGGTAAAGCCTTGCTTGACGGCCCCAACTCCAACTATGACCTGAACATCAAGACCGATGGCTTGAACCTGGCCCGCCTGGGACTCTCGGGAAAGTATCCTAACCACAGGCTGGATGCCACCGCCACCGCCTCGTTCTGGGGCAATTCGCTCGATAATATCTCGGGTCACGTGAGATTAAATGATGTCTCATTCCTTGACGGACAGGGCAAGGGGCTGCAATTCAATGAACTGCAGTTGAATGCCGACAACAACGGTTATGAAAAGGTCATTGACATTGAGAGTGATCACCTCAATGGCTTTATATCGGGCCAATATGATTTCAAGACGATTGTGCCCACGGTGAAGCACATGTTGTCAGGCGCGTTTCCCGAGTACTTTGGCGACTACGCCAGCTATAGTCATGGTGGCCAACCCAATGACGTGAGGCTCAACTTCGTCATCAACCCCGACGATGAACTCCACGAGATGCTCAAGTTGCCGGTCAAGTTGGCTTACCGCACCATTGTCGAGGCTAACCTGAACGAGAGCGACACCACATTTGACCTCGTGGTTGACGCGCCACTGATGGTTCAAGGCAATAAGGTTATTGAGCAGACCCGTCTGCTCGTTGAACTGGACAGCCTCACCAATAGGGTCGTGCTTAATGCCCAGTCGCGTTATCCTGCCAAGAACGGCATGATTGACCTCAATCTGGATGCCGGCGGACAGGATAACCGCATCGACGCCAACCTGTCATGGCGCATGCCGTTTGAACATGATTTCCATGGCAACTTGAACGTGTCGGGCCTGATTGACCGCAGTAACGATGGTGGCTTGAAAGCCGACATCGACATCCATCCGTCGCAACTGGTGTTCAACGACACCATTTGGCAGGTGGAAAAGGGCCATGTGGGCATTGGCAATGGAGTGGTGACGGTCAATAATGTGGCGGGTGGCCATGGTGACCAGTACATCCACATCAACGGCAAGGTGTCGCATGATCCCGATGACGAGTTGTGCCTGGAGCTGAATGACGTGAACCTGGACTATGTGTTCGGAACACTTGCCATCGACCATGTGGACTTTGGCGGCAGGGCGACCAGCAAGGTCTATGCCAGCGACCTGATGTCGGGCTCGCCCCGCCTGTACACCCCGAGCCTGTTCATCAAGAACATTACCTATAATGATGCCTGTCTGGGTGATTTTGACATTAAGGCCGAGTTTGACAACGCTACCAAGGGCATCCTTGTCGAGGGTGGCATCGCCCAGCCCAATGGCAAGTACACCTCGCTTGACGGTGGCATCTATATCGGCGACGACTCGTTGTACATCGAGTTTGGTGCCGACCACGCCAATATCGCGTTCTTGAAGCCCTATATGGAGGCATTCACGAGCGACGTTCAAGGCGAGATGTCGGGTAAGGCGATATTGTTCGGCAACTTCCACACCATTAACCTTGATGGTGATATTGTAGCCGACTCCATCCGCTTCTATCTGGACTATGTGAACTGCTACTACACTGCCAGCGATGTCCCGGTTCACATCGTCCCCGACTACATTGAGTTCAGCGACATACCCATCCACGACCGTGAGGGTCATGAAGCCAAGTTGGGCGGTTGGCTCAAGCATGATGCCTTCCATAATCCCGAATTCAGTTTTGCCATTACCGATGCCCGTAACTTCCTGAGTTACGATACCAATCCGACGATTAACCCCGACTGGTACGGCACCATCTATGGCAACGGCGCCTGCTTTGTCGATGGTGGCCCGGGTATCGTCAACATCAGGGTGAACATGACATCGGCACCCCATAGCCGTTTCACGCTCGTGATGAACGACACCGAGCAAGCCGACAACTACAATTTCATCACCTTCCGTGACCGAGACGAGGCTTCCAAGCCGCCTGTTGTCGAGCAGGTGGACACGATTGACATGATATTGAGCCAGCTCAAGCAGCAGGTCATCCAAGAGGTTTCCGAACCCAGTGCCTACAACATCGACCTGCAGGGTGACATTACACCCGATGTGGCGCTCACAGTGATTATGGACCCCGTGGGTGGTGACCGCATCAAGGCCACCGGCAACGGTCACATGCGCTTGACCTACAATAACCAGGGCGAGCTGCAGACCTTTGGTAAATACACCCTCGATAAGGGTACCTATAACTTCACGCTGCAAGACGTGATCATCAAGGATTTCACCATCCGCGACGGCAGCAGCATCAGTTTCCAGGGTGACCCCTATGCCGCGGTGCTTGATCTGGAAGCCGTCTATTCGCTCAATGCCAACATCCGCGACCTGGACGAGTCCTTTGCCAGCGATCCCGACTTGAACCGCACCAATGTGCCTGTTCATGCCTTGCTGCGTGCTAATGGTATCATCAGCCAGCCAGACATTTCGTTTGACCTGGAATTCCCGTCGCTCACCACGGATGCTTATCACAAGGTGAAGAGCATCATCAGCACCGATGAGATGATGAACCGCCAGATTATCTATCTGCTGGCATTGAACCGCTTCTACACACCCGAATACATGGGCGGCACGTCGTCCAGCCAGAATGAATTCCTCACCTCGGTGGCCTCATCGACCATTGCTGGCCAGTTGAGCAACATCCTGGGCAAGATGAGCGATAACCTGAGCATTGCCCCCAACGTGCGCACCGACCGTGGTGACTTCAGCGATGTGGAGGTGGATGTTGCCCTGTCGAGCCAGTTGCTCAACAACCGCTTGTTGCTCAACGGTAACTTTGGCTACCGCGACAACACCTACAACACGAGCAACACCAACTTCATCGGTGACTTTGATCTGGAGTATCTGCTCAACAGCAAGGGCACCTTCAGGCTCAAGGCCTATAACCACTTCAACGACCAAAATTACTACCTGCGTAACGCGCTCACCACTCAGGGCGTGGGCATCGTGTGGAAGCATGACTTCGACAAGCCAAAAACCAAGACGTCACCACAATTGAAGCCTGTGCAGGATTCCATTCCCAGGCGTGAGCCATCGCCCCGTGACGACCGTGACAGTCTGGTTCGACAGCCAGTGCCTATGGTCACAATGCGCCCGTCACAAAATTCTCATCCATCGACCGGACAATGATGAAGCGCATGGTCATATTGTTGCTATTGGCCCTGACGGCCTCCTTCGCATGGAGCGATGAGTCCATCTTGCTTAACGACAGCATTGCCAGTAGCTCCGATAGTGTCGCCATGCAGTTTGACGAAATTGCCATGCAACTCGATGCCATCGCCATGCGGCTCGATAGCATTACCAACCGCCTTGACAAGGTGGCTGTTGAGATGGACAACGAGGATGCCAAAGACCATTGGAAGCGGGTCATTTTTCGCCACGGGTGGAGCATCAACGACACGACCATCAAGTATCCGCCGGTGCTAGACTTCGGCGCCAAGGCCTACCGTTGGCTCAATCGTGCCCTCAACTACTACGACTCGACCTACGTTGTCAACCCCGGCAAGACCAAAGGCAAGAAATTCAAGGTCATGCTCAAGAACAGCAACTGGCTGGACTTCTACTCGGGACACCTGAGCAGGTGGGAAACCCCCGTGCAGCTCAACAGTGACGTCACATCACTGTTCGGTTTCCACATCAGTGGCATGGGGCTCAGCTTTACCTACATGATTAATGTGCGTGACCTGATGGCTGGGAAATTTATCCACAACCGCCGCCTGCAGTTCTCATTCACCACATCACGCATCTTTATTGAGGGCTACTATCGCAAGAATGACCAGAGTTCGGTACACCTCCACCGCCTGGGGAAATGGGTGGGATCGGAACTGTTCTATGGACTCAAACGAGAGGGCTACGGACTTGATGCCTATTACATCTTTAACCACACACACTATTCACAAGCCGCGGCCTACTGTTTTTCCAAGTACCAGAAGCGCAGCGCCGGTTCGTTCATGGCAGGCATTTACTTGAGCCACCAGGATGTGGTCATGGACATGGATGAGCTGGATAAGGGTATGAAGTCATTTTTGCCCGATGCCGAGACCGACTACCGCTTCCGTTACCGTGACTTCGGGGCCATGATCGGTTATGGCTACAGTTGGGTGTTCCATCATGGTTGGCTCTATAATATCACCGTCGTCCCGAGCCTGGGTTACCGTCACAGTTTCCCTAATTCCATCGACGGAAATCAATCGCTCTTGTCCACCAACTTGAATGGGCGCATGGCGCTCGTGCGTACCGCCGGCAACTTCTTTTACGCCCTCACCTTCAGCCACGAGGGCCACTGGTACACCAGCGTCAACCACAGCTTTTACAACAGTTACAGCAACCTGGAAGTAACCGCCGGATTCCGCTTTTGATTTCGTGCAAAGCTGCATAAAATACTAATGATTTGGCGAAATAATTCCAATATTGTTTGCAGATATGAAGGATATGCCCTATCTTTGCATATCTGGATTGATGTTTAACTCAAAAAAACTATATAAAACTTTATGCTTATGAAAAAATCAATACTTTTATTCAGATTTGCCTTGTTTGCACTCATGTTGCTGAGTGCTAAAGGATTGTCGGCCTATGATTTCTATACTGGCGGCATTTATTACACAATTACTTCCAGTGGCGTTACCGTCGAGAACAAGGGCTCGTTCAATACCTACAGCGGTGATGTGACGATTCCCGAAAAGGTCACCTATGGAGGCACTACCTACAACGTTGTCGGCATCGGCTATCAGGCCTTCAAGAATTGTACCGGACTGACCAGCGTGTCCATTCCCAAAACAGTCTACCTGTTGTTGAATGAGAGCTTCTCGGGCTGCACTAAGCTGACTTCTATCGTGTTGCCCAGCTCAATTACAAGCATCTACAACAATGCGTTTGTGGGATGCACGGCGTTGAAGTCCATCTATGTGATGAGAAAGACGCCTGTGAGCTGCAACACGAACAACTTCAGTTCCTCGACCTACACCTCGGCGACGCTTTACGTCCCCGAGGATGCCTACGATGCCTATAAGGCCACGGCTCCCTGGAGCAGCTTCACCACCATCAAGAAGACAAATTATGACTTCGAGAAGTTCGGCATCTACTACAAGATTACCAGTACCAGTGCCAAGACGGTGAAGGTCACCTATCGCGACACCGATTTTGACAACTACAGCGGCACGGTGAACATTCCCAGCAGCGTGACCTATGACGGCGTGACCTATTCGGTCACCGCAATCGGCTCGCAAGCTTTCAGGGGAACCAATGACGGTGGACATCTCACCGGTGTTGTCATTCCTAACACTGTGAAGACTATTGAGAGTTATGCCTTCTGGTTGCAGAAGAACTTGGGTAATGTGACCATTCCCAGCAGTGTGACCAGTATTGAGAAGTATGCCTTCTGCTGGTGCTCCAATATGACGAGCCTGACGATTCCCAATTCGGTGACCTACTTGGGAGATAATGCCTTCTTGCAATGCAAGAAACTGGCAAGTTTGACCATTGGCACGGGTGTTACCTCAATTGGTGAGGTATGCTTCGGTTATTGCGAAAAATTGACGACGGTGACCATCCCCAACAATGTCAAAACCATTGGATTAAGGGCATTTGGTGACTGTGTCGCATTGAAGACGGTGATCATCGGTAATGGGGTGACATCTATTGGCAGTAGTGCCTTTGAAAACTGCGACGCGATGACGAACTTGATTTGTCGCGCCAAGACACCGCCAACAGCAACCAGCTCGACGTTCTCCAGCACCCTCTGTGCCAACACAAGGCTGTGGGTACCTTACTTGTCGCAAAGCGCTTACAAGTCGGCCAACTATTGGAAGAACTTCTATGCCACCGACGCTGTTAATGACTTTGCTGTTAATGGTATCTACTACAATATCACAAGCAGCAACACTGTTGCCGTGAATCATAAGGACCACACCTACAACTCCTACAGTGGCAATGTCAACATCCCCAGTACGGTGACCTATGGCGGCACGACCTACTCGGTAACCAGCATCGCGCACAGTGCGTTCGCCGACTGCAACAATCTCACGGGTGTGACCATCCCTGGCACGGTCACCAGAATCGATTATTATGCTTTTGCATTGTGCACCAAGTTGGCGTCAATCACCATCCCCAATTCGGTGACGAGCTTGGGCGCCAATGAGTTCTATGGTTGCAGTTCATTGGCGGATGTGACCCTTGGCTCCGGCTTGACCTACATTGACTCTTATGCGTTCAGTAACTGCAATGCGTTGGCCACTATTACCTGCTTGTCAACCACGCCTCCGACCATGGGAGGCAGCAATTGCTTCACCACTACGGCCTATTCCAACGCCAAGCTCAAAGTGCCCGCGGATGCCTTGAATACCTACAAGAGTGCCGACTGGTGGCGCATGTTCACCACAATCGAGGCACTGCATTTCGACTTCTGTGTCAACGGTATCTATTACAAGAAGACCTCGAGCAGCACGGTGGAGGTGACCTACCGTGAACTGTTGGTCCCCACCTATAGCGGCAGCGTCACCATCCCCTCGAGAATCAAGGTGAATAACGTGACCTATAGTGTGACTGCTATCGGCGAATTTGCGTTCTACATATGTTCTGGACTGACAAGTGTTTCCATGCCCTTTAGCGTTACCGCCATCAATGGATGCGCGTTTGAGGGCTGCACAGGCTTGGAGGCTGTGACACTTCCCAATTCCTTGGCAACCCTTGGGCTTGATGCCTTCGCCAGATGCTCGGCTCTGACGAGCATCATAATTCCCAGTTCGGTGACCACGATGGGTGGCTATGCATTCAGTAACTGCACGGCATTGAAGACGGTAACCATTGGCAGCGGTCTGGAATCTATTGGTGATAAGGCATTCAATGGGTGCTCAGCTTTGACCACTGTGAACTGTTATGCCAAGATTCCGCCCACGATGGAAGCCAATACTTGCTTCACGTCGTCCACCTACAACAATGCTACACTCAATGTGCCCCGTTCATCGCTCAACGCCTACAAGACGGCCAACTGGTGGCGCATGTTTGTCACGATCGTTGGCGTGTCCACAGGATCTGACCCCAACGACGTGAACGGCGACGGTGAGGTGAACATTGCCGATATCAATGCTGTTATCAGTGCGATTTTGAGTGGTAACCACAATGTGGAATATGACGCTAACGGTGATGGTGAGGTCAACGTCGCTGATGTGAATGCCGTAATCGAAGCTGTCCTCAACGGCTAAATGCCAGAGCATAATTGACTTTTCTAGCGGGGAAGCGTACGATTGGCGCTTCCCCGCTATCGTTGATAAAGCTTGGATATTTAGTCGTTGCCCCGCGCCAAGGAGCCCGATTGTTGCCGTGTGGTCCGTTAAGAAGGCCGATTGTTGCCGAGGCGAAAAGCTCCGTTAGGAGCGATCAGACCATAGGCAGGTGGTGGAGCGAAGCGTAACCCCTGCAACCTGCGATATTATCCCATAAGCCCCGAAGGGGCGACAGGATTTCTGTCACTCTTTCAGAGTTCCATCCATTGTCAACCCGTTGCAGGGGTTACACTCGGCTTTGCCTCGTTTCACCGCCTGCCTGTGGTCTTGCCAGCCCTTCGGGCTTCCCTTTTCGGTCGGCGAAGATAGGCTGCGTCTAGGGAATGCTCAAATAGGATTTGGCATTCCGCTCGACTTGCACTATCTTTGCAGGCGATTTATTAAAGGAAAAGAATCGTGAGTGTAACGATATTAGGTATAGAATCGTCATGTGACGACACGTCGGCAGCGGTATTGCGCGATACCGTATTGCTGAGTAATGTTATTGCCAGCCAGCGTGTGCATGAGGCCTATGGTGGCGTGGTGCCTGAGTTGGCGTCCCGTGCCCACCAGCAGAACATCGTGCCTGTGGTGAGCGAGGCCATCCGTCAGGCAGGCATCGACCGTAAGGATATAGATGCCATCGCTTTCACGCGCGGCCCGGGTCTGCCCGGCTCGCTCCATGTGGGCACCTCGTTTGCCAAGGGACTTTCCCTGGCATTGGACATTCCGCTGGTCGATGTGAACCACCTGCACGGACATGTGCTGTCCCATTTCGTGAAGGAAACTCCTGATGCCGAGGTGCCTGAATTCCCGTATCTGTGCCTGCTCATCAGCGGTGGCAATAGCCAGATTATCAAGGTGAACGGCCCCCGCGACATGGAAGTGCTGGGACAGACCATTGACGACGCCGCTGGCGAAGCCTTCGACAAGTGCGCCAAGGTGATGGGTTTGCCTTATCCCGGCGGACCAGTCATCGACCGTTTGGCAGCCGAAGGCGATGCCCAGGCATTCAAGTTCGCCAAACCCCATGTTGACGGCTATAACTACAGCTTCAGCGGACTGAAGACCTCCTTCCTGTACACCCTGCGCGATGCGCTCAAGGAGAATCCCAACTTCGTGGAGGAGAATAAGGCTGACCTTGCCGCTTCGCTGCAGCGCACCATCATCGAGATTTTGATGGACAAGTTCGGCAAGGCCATCAAGGCCACAGGCATTAAGACCATCGCCATTGGCGGAGGCGTTTCAGCCAACAGCGGTGTGCGTGCTGCTGTCGAGGACTATGCGCACCGTCGCCACCTCAAGGCCTTCATCCCCAAGCGCGTCTTCACCACCGACAATGCCGCAATGATCGCCATTGCAGGCCATTTCAAGTATCTTGACAAGGAATTCTGCGACATCACAGCACCGCCCTTCCAGCGCGTGATCATCTGAGTGGCCCTCTACCATGTTTGAATACCTCCAGTCGTGACGATGCAAAGTGTACGTAACGTCACTACTGTTTTTTATTGACTAAAAAGCTCCGATAGGAGCGGCTAGCTCATGGGCAGGTGGAGAAGCGAAGCTGAACCCTTGCAACATGCGATACCATATCAGAAGCCTCGAAGGGGCGACAGAATTTCTGTCACTCCTTCGGACTCCTTTCTATTATATCAATCTGTTGCAGGGGTTACACTCGGCTTCGCCTCGTTTCACCACCTGGCTATGGTCTTGCCAGCCCTTCGGGCTTCCCCTTTCGGCCAGCGAAGGTGTACGGCGTCATGACATAAAAAATGAAAAAACATTTTTTTCATTTTGTCCTGTCCATGACTTGCACTATCTTTGCAAGTTGTAACCAATCATTTGAATTACCGTGAGCAAGAATAATGAAAATAATGGCGGGTTTAACAGTTTTCGTGACCGTCATCCGATTCTCGTGAATTCGGCGCTGATGGCGCTGGCACTCGTGGCGCTGGGCTATATCGCCCTGCTGTTTATCGATGTTTTCACCTCCCATGGCCAGCAGGTGCAGGTGCCTGATGTGCGCAACCTGCCGCTGGAGAAGGCCATCGACATTCTGGAGGATGCTGGCCTGCGTTGGGAAATCAGCGACTCAACCACGTTCTATGAGAACTACAAGCCTGGCACGGTCATCGATCAGGACCCCAAGGCCAAGTCCTATATCAAGAAAATACGTATCATTTACCTGAACGTCAATGCGATGCATGCTCCCATCATCCCGTTCCCCAAGCTGGTTGACTTGCCTGGACGACAAGGTATGGCCACGCTTAAGGCGATGGGCTACAAGCATGTGGAGATTGACAGTGTGGCCAGCGAGATGGAAGGCCTGATCCTGGAAGTCTCGGTTGACGGCCACAAGGTGGCTCCCGGCACACCCGTCAGCGTGAACAGCAAGATCAAGATTACCGTGGGTGACGGCTCTATCGTGGACCTGAACCCCGAGCAGATTCTTGATCCTGAAATGCTGGATTCCATCGACGAGGCTAACTACCAGGATGCCCAGAAGAACTATGAGGAAGAGATGAAGCGCGTCGAGCAAGAGCGCAAGTCGCAACAGACTTCCGAGGAAAAAAAGTCTGATAAGGACAAGAAAAAAGAGCAGGACAAGAAGTCGTCCGAGAAAGATAAGAAGAAAAATTAGGCTTTAGGAATTAGGTTTTAGGCTTTAGGGTTTTTGATAAATAGAAACTGAAAACTGACAATGGCGCTGGACGACGAGCTGCTTGACGCCGAGTTGGAGGCAGGCGGCCACGAGATACAGTATGACTATAGTGAGCCCGACTTCACCGAGGACGGGCGCGACTACTGGGAGCACTACCACTATGTGGTGGAGCCGGGCCAGGTGTTGCTGCGCATCGACAAGTATCTGGTTGAGCGCATCAAGGGCACCAGCCGCAACCGTGTGCAGAACGCTGCCGAGGCGCAGTGCATCCGCGTGAACGGCCGTCCCGTCAAGAGCAACTACCGTGTGCACCCCGGCGACGAAATCAGTGTCGTCATGGACCGTCCGCGCTATGAGTGCGAAATCGTAGCCCAGGATATCCCCTTGAATATCGTCTATGAGGACGCCAGTCTGATGGTGGTCAACAAGCCCGCCGGCATGGTGGTGCATCCCGGTCACGGCAACTTCGACGGCACGCTCGTCAACGCCCTGGCATGGCACTTCAAGGACAACCCCGACTACGATGTGACCGACCCGCGCCTGGGCCTCGTGCACCGCATCGACAAGGACACCAGCGGCCTGCTCGTCATCGCCAAGACCCCCAACGCCAAGACCTCGCTGGGCGCCCAGTTCTTCAAGAAGAGCACCAAGCGACAGTACATCGCCGTGGTGTGGGGCGAGATGAAGCAGGAAGACGGCACCGTCACGGGCAACATCGGGCGTGACCCGCGCGACCGCGTGCTGATGAAGGTCTTCCCCGATGGCGACCAGGGCAAACACGCCGTCACCCACTGGCACACCGTTGAGAACCTTGCCCACGTGGCTGTTGTGCGTTGCCAGCTCGAGACAGGCCGCACCCACCAGATACGCGTACACATGAAACACATCGGGCACCCGCTGTTCAACGATGCCCGTTACGGCGGTGACCAGATCTTGCGCGGCAACCGCTCATCCAGCTACGCCCAGTTCATCCACCACTGCTTTGAACTGTGCCCTCGCCAGGCCCTGCACGCCAAGACCCTCGGCTTTGTCCACCCCGAGACCGGCCAGCAGATGGACTTCGACAGCGACCTCCCCGCCGACATGGCCGCCCTCATCGCCAAGTGGGAAGACTACGCCCGCAACCTTGCCGTGAAGTAAACTGATGGTCGAGCGCACCCGACATTTCAACGGGAGAATATCGAGGAGAAAATAGAGATCACTTAATCCACTCAAACATAAACACAGGGAAATGATGAAACGATTGATCTTATATCTGCTGCTATTGCTTGTCTCGTTGCCCACGATGAGTCAGGTGGCTTACCGGAAATATGACAAATACATGAACAGGGACGAATTCTATGACCGCAGCGGAACGAGGATCGGTTACGCGAAGTATGATAAATACATGGACCGTACTGTGTATTATGACAAGAGCGGCAACATCGTGAAATATGAAAAAGAGGACCGCTATATGGACCGTATCGATATCATCGACAAGAACTATAATCGCATCGGCTACAAAAAGTGGGACAAATACTTGGAACGGTGGGAGGTCTATGACAAGAACGGCAAAATGACCATGTATTACAAGTGGAACAAGTACATGGATCGATGGGAATACCACGAGTATTAAACGCCATCCCTTTGATATAAAAAAAGATTGTAATCCAAAACATTGGTGCCCGCTAACAACTTCATGTTAGCGGGCACCAATGTTATCATTTTGGTATAGTACTTCAGACAATGAGACCTTGAAAAGATGAGATCTACTGTCCTTTTTGTTGCTGGAAGACGAAGGTATCAAAAATGTCTCCAGCGGTCACGACAACGGTTAGGCTGCGGTCGTAGCAATCAGCCTCAAGAGGATCTATCGTGACAACAAGGTCGGCGTTGATGCACTCCACTTCGAACCAATTTCCTGTAAACTTGCGGAAATCATTATTTATTTCGACCAGGGAATACTCATCTACTCCGTTCTCCATAATGGTATTGATCCAGGGGGCCTTGTAGTTCGTGCACTCAAAGGTGAATGTGCCACCCCCTTCTGGAATGACATAAACATTATCGACCTTGGCTAGGTTATCAACGTTTTTCCATTTCATCTTGGCCCACTTGCTGTCTGGCTCATCACCACATGATGAAAAAGCTAAAAGGGCAACAACCAAAAGAATAGAAATCCTAAACAAGTGTTTCATTATATTTCTTGTCGGTATTTTGTCTGACTTTTGGGGCGCATTTTATTTCTGGGAGAGGGTAGCGAGCATCTGTACCAGGATGTCGAGAGCTTCATTGGCGCGGTCTATCGGGCTCTGGATTGAGCCAGAGAAACCTTCCGGTTCCTTGGTAATCATCAAGAACCACACGACAACGGTTTGCGTGCCGTCGTCCTCATCGGTCTCTATCGACCGCACGAGCGCATAGTCGTCTTTCACCATTTTCTGGTCCACCTTGTGGCCATGGCTCTCTTTCATGTACACCCAGTTGTCAACGGCCTCTTGCAGCTGGCTCTTCATCGGGCCCATGTCATTGTAAGTGACATCGAAGCGAATCTCATCATCCTCTGAAGCCACATTCACCCAATCGTCGCCATAAAAAGATACCTCCCAGTCGGCAGGGTAGCCGATAGTGAGCTTCTCGTTCTCGAAGGCCTTGAAGTCGGTAGCCGTCGTAACGAGGTTCACCATCAAGGCCATCACTAAAATCATCAATGCTTTCTTCATAATAAACAGTATTTGAGTTTGATTGGTCACAAAGATAACAATAATTATCGAAACTCGTCATTACTTTTGGAACTATTCAATCGCCCGACGCATTGCGCGCCGCGACAACCCAACAGATGGACTTTGGTAGCCCGTAACTCGTCGGATAGTAACTGCCCACTGCAATATTATTTATGCTGGTGGAATAGATATCGTTACCAAATGAGTTGCCGTTTCATGAGCGTTTGTTCCCCAACTTATGGTTGTCTCTTTTTGAAAAAACTATTCAAGCGATGAACGAATTTTTCACATGGGCTTGAAGATCCATTTTTTATTTTATTTTTAAAGTCTTTAGCTATTTGTTCTAGCTCGTCTAGTTCCTTATTTATTTTTTTTCCTTTATCATCCAATTCTTGTTTTATTCTTTTTTCTAAGTCAAGTATTTTGTCTTCTAAGTCTGTTTTTTTATTATCAAATAAATCTCTTGTTTTTTTATTCAAGTCCTGTTCAATTTGACCTTTTATTTGATTTAAACTAGTGTCTACCTCGTTTTTTTTTACATTAAAACTAGCATTCAAGTCGTTGGCTAATTGATCTTTTATTCCCGTTAAGCTAATTTCTGCCTCAGCTTTTCCTTCATTAAAGAAAACGTTTGATTTATTCGCCAAGTCATTTACTAATTGCGCTTGAGAACCCTGGATACTGATCTCTATCTCACTTCTTTTCTGGTTGAAATAATTATCTATTTTCTTGTTTGCAGAATTGGTTAAGCGATTGTCGAGCAATGTATCAATACCATTTTGAATTGCTAGTTTTGCCGGCTCTTCAGCAATTTTAGATTCAATCTGGTTATTGAAGCTGTCTTGAACATCTCTAGTGATCTTTTCTTTTAATCGCTCAATCGATTTGTTACGAGTGAAAAAGAAGATGAATACAAGAAAGACAATCGCAACCAATAATGCAGCCCCTAAGTAGATACTTAGCACTAAAATGTTATCAAATGGCAAATTCTTATCTCCACTCCCGAGGTTGTAGCTGTATATCAGCATCAATATGGGAATGAGAACAAAAATGCAGAATAATACAAAGCTCAACACGATGTAAAATGTGATGAGAGAGATATCTCTCTTTTGTCTTGGAAATCTCATAATCATTTAAATTTTATGGTTTGACGTAATTATCAATTTTTATCAGTGTACTCTTGCTGTTATTGATAGTTTGCCGTTTCAGGTCATTTATACGTTCTTGTATAACCCCGTGATTAATCAGGAAACGTTCAGTGGCAAGATGTAGATAATTGGAATCATTCTGTAGGTCATCTTCAAGAAAGTAGAGCGTTGTCATCATCTCTTTATATGCCTTTCCTGAAGTATGCATTTCAATCGCTTTATTGAGCCTATCAATTGATGAACCAGTAAGATAGCTGCTGGTTAAGTAATTGCTGCTCCTGGGACTGATTTTCTGGTAGATGCTTTCAATACTGGATATGTGGCTTGGACAATATTCTCTCCAAGACTTCAAAGAATTCAAGAAAGTATCAGTTTTAATGAAATTATTAAGAACATCGTCATTATTTGTTGGCTCAATAATTGACGAATACCTGTGCATGACGCTATTTATGAAACTGGTCTTGTCCTTTGTTTCGGCATATCCATACAATTCCCTGATGCAGATCAGCATGTGATTCCAATGGAAGGCTTTTCGGTAAAACTCACCGATGTAGGAATCGTTATACAATGTTGTGCTGTATAGCGGTTCGAGCAACTCGGTGATAGTGTTAAGGCAATAGAGGCTGTCTTTCAATAGATAGTCCAGCAAGCAGAACTTCTTTTCTTTGATGCTCTGACTCTCTTTGAAAAGTTTCCAGTTCCATTTTTTTAGTAAACTATCTATAAATTGTTCATTATTACCTGTGTAGTATTCTGTGATCCAAGAATAAGTTTGCCCAAAGTTCAAATTAAGATTGTTGAATGCTTCGGCCATATCAGGAATAATCCTTGAAAGAATAATCTCATTGATGGTTACTTTCAAACTAAGATTTTTGATGTTTTGAGTTAAGGTTGAAATCAGTTTATAGCAACCCAGCTGACGTGAATTCAAGACTTTCTTTAATACCTTATCCTGTTCGTCCTCATTTCCCATCAGACATATGCGGTGATATGTATCAATCGCAACTTCTACCTCGGGAAATACAATCAAAGAATGAAGGTTGATATAATCAATGAGTCTCTTGCCAAATTCATATTTTTGAGTATCCACTTCGGCGCAACTAATGCTGTCGTAGTGTAAGTAGGCGCAGTGAATAGCCTTTTGAGTTATCATTTGACAAAAGTCCAGTGTCGTTTTTGCTGCTTTTTGGGGCCTCTTTTGATCATCTAAATTGATAAACTTAGAATAAAGAGAGACAGCATCAAGGATTTGGATGTAGATATTATAAGCGGCTTTATAGTCGGACAAAATCTTATAACCATCGGCTGCGGCAAGATAGTATAGTATCGATTTGGTGTAAGGGCTAAGCCACTCTTCTTTGATTTGGCCAATCGTATAATGATAGCTATTGTCCAAATCAATGCATACTTGATAAAGGGTACTGAAAAATTCAGTGAGGTCTTTATTCTTAATCTTTGCACACCCAAAAAGAGTGTTGGCGAGTCCTAGAAGGGTATTGGACATGACCTGAGTAAAGAGTTTTCCTTGTTGCTGAACGATAATGGATAGTTCCTTGTCATGAAATAACTTCAAGAAGAACAAAGCCTTGCTCGTTGTCGCATAATCCTTTGTGACATTATTATTGCTGCTTTTGCCTCGGTATTTCTCGTCAAGAACTTCCATGCAGACTTTGATGCTTTTATTAAAATATTGGCATGCAGTACAAGGTGTCAATAGGCGCTTGGTGTTTATGGGGGTTGATGCTATAGATGCGTTGACAGGCTCATTGGTGCATGAATTGAACTTGAATTGATCATGAGCAGATGTCAGATCAAGAATTGTATGGAGTGAAATAATAAACTTGTCGTTATTTTTGCTGTTTTTATAATAGAGAATGCTTCCGAGTTTATTATAGAAATCCATGATAGCGACTGGTTTAATCTCATCACTCAGTTTGTTTGTTAACAAATCAAATTCTCGAGATATCTTCAATAGGTCATAATCATCAATTCCTTTGAGGTCCATCTTGTCGGTGACCGCTATTTTTGCCAATAATGCCAAATAGGCTATTCTAATATGAGTGAAAAATGAAGTGTTGGATTTAAGATAATCAATAATATCTGGTGAACTCTGTGAATCTTTTGGCAACAGCGGCATTGCTTTGGTCGCAAGATCCAGGATCTGTTTAGCGAGATTCTCATAGGTGAGATATGCCGTGTCGAATGTTTTTCTTTTTTCGAAGGCTAATCCAAGCTTCAAGGAGACACGTATCCAGAACAGTATATTGGTGGAATCCTCAGAGTTCATAGGGTTAATGGAGGCATCTTTTTCCTGCCTGCTGATGGCGGTGAGGGCCTCGTTAAACTCAAAGATGGCTTGCTCGTAGTTTTCTTCCAACATATAAATATCGCCCATTAAGTGGTGCAGGCTTGCAATAGCGGGCGCTTCATATTTTTCCTTGCCGTAGTGTTCCAACTGCTGGATATAAAGTGTCTTGATGGACAAGAGCTCATCGTGAGAGAAATTGAAAAGGTAAGAGATCTCTTCGGACGTTTTAGAGAAGAAAGTGATTTCTTCTGATAATCGTTGCGGGAATTTGAATTTATACAAATTCATGGCGACATCGTCGATATGAGTTTGGTTCAAGAACTGCATGATGCCACCAATGAAGTCGCGCAATTCTGGCGTTTTGTTGATATCCAGCAACTCTGGCATGTATTCAAGATTGCGCCATGAAAAACCTGACTTGTGGAACTTGTACAAGTTAGATATCATAAATGAAGTGGAAACCAGCAACTTGTCGCTGTAGATGCTGGATTTGGCAATCAGGTTCTTGATCATCGGGTAAATAAGGTAACTGATGAACTCAATTTTTTGGATACTACGTTCATCGAAATACAAGAACCATTCGCACTTATCCCAATATGGTTGATAACCCAATGAAATCTCAAGAGATTTATCGTTAAATCTACCAGGATATTTCATTCTGCATTGTTCTTCAATGCGTTTTTTACTTCTCACATATTTCTCGAGATAAACCAACAACTTCTTGGGAGAACCATTACTCATATAGAACAGGTAAGTAAGGAAGTGGCGCAGGAAAATGATACGTCTTTCAAGCAATATTTCAAAAAACTCATTTTCCTCAGCCGTCTTCTCGCCAGAGTTTTGCCATTTAGTTCGGCAGAACAGGGCATAGTCGCGCAGGTCCTCTCTTTTACTATCCTTTTCTCTGAGCAGGAGATGTGTGAAGTATTCCTCAATCATGGAATCAGCACCTCTGCCTTTACCGGTTTTTCTCATGAAACTGCTCACATTGATGTATCCATTGAAAATACTGTGAATGCTGAATTCCCTGTTGGAGATGTCAGCTAGGGTTGCCTCATACATGTCATATCCAGTGATGAAGATAAACTTTGCTTCGGAACTGGAGATAAAATATTTCATGTTTGACAACAGACTGGCTAAAGCCTTTTGGCGGCTGCGGTATGAGGAGTTCCCTTTTACGGCATTGATGTATTCATATTCGGGAATAATTTGTTTCTCATCATCTTCAGGTGAGACTTTGTCCAACTCGTCAATGATGAAGATGATTCGGAACTTGGCAAATTTCAGTCGTTTGATTAACCGCAATTGATTAACGAGCAGGTCTTGAATCTCGGCTGTTTGGGCAATAGGATAGAAGTTCTTTCTGCTCTTATGGGTCTTAAACCCAAGTGAGCCAATGCTTTTTGAACCGCTCAAATTAGTGCTAATATCTCTCTCGGTGGTTTCTGTCATCTCGCTGTCGATGCGTTTGTTGAGATAACGGAAAGTTTTTTTGATTTGCCAAGTTGTGATAAAGAAATCCCAGTCAGTGATTTTCCATATTAAATAGTATAGGTAACGGGCCAAATAACACAACAGTATAGCGACAATTATGATAAATAAGTAGTATAGACTGTTATCGCTTAGGTTAAAGATGCTTTTGAGAAAACCTTGAAGTTCGTCTTGGATAATTTTAATAGCCCCAGATAGTTTGTTGATGAATTCATGGTTTTTAATGAAATTAAGGTGCGATTCATATCCTTTAATTATTAGACATACCGCCCCGATGATAATGGGTAATCTAAAGATTAAAAGATTGAGGCGGCTGCGTTTATTGTGCTTGAAACGGGTTTTCTCATCAAATGAAACTGAGAGCAATTTGCAGATGATGTACAGCATCTCCTTGCTGGTCAACATGTCATTACCCACGTTGATAGAGATGGGAACATAGTGGCAAGTTGTGTATTTGTGCTTCTTGGCCTGTTTCTTGATGTCAAGAATTGTCTTGTAGACAAATGAGCTTTTGCCCATACCCCTGAAACCCGAAATCAGGTAGGCACCGGAGTATTTTTTTTGTTTCTCCTCATCATGGTCCACCAACCAGGACTTGAGTTTATCGAGGATACTTTCACGCCCGATGAAATCCTCAAAGTCATCCTTGGATTCATTATTGCTGGCATGATGGAAGCCATTGAAACCCATCAATGGGATAGCAATATCATGCATTTTTGAGTCGTATTTGCTGTCGTACATATAGTTCTTAAGATTTAGGGCAAAACCAAGTCATCCAACCTTTGATTTGCCAAGTTGATGTTAATGAATCCTGAGAAAACTTAGGATTAGTTTTTTTACTTGATTTGCAAAAATAAATAGAATTTTGGAAATTTGTACATTTTCTTATAATATTATTTAACAAAAGTGCCATTTTGTGCTGTGAAACATAAAAATGGACGGGTATTAGTGTGTTTTTCTCTGAAAATAGCTATATTTGCAAATTGAGAAAATACGAACCTAAACCTGCGGGGCGCGATGCGTCTCCACTAAATCACTCAAACCAACTATGATAGAGAACGAGAACATACCCATTCCAGTAGAGTATCAGGACATCTGCCCGATTCCTGACAAGGATTTCCAAACGGCGATGACGATTCTGGTGCAGGAGCCCGGTTTCCAGAAGATTGTGGCCATGGCGTTGCCCAACTACAAGTATTCGGAGTTCAAGCATGTGTTGCTTGGCATCAACAGCAAGCATGAATTCCAGGTCAAGGTGATGAAGCCCTTCATCGAGGGACTGATGGCCAAGACGGGCACGACGCTTACCACGAGCGGCGTCGAGAACTTGAACAAGGAGGTTCCCTACACCTTTGTCACCAATCACCGCGACATCGTGCTCGACTCGGCTCAGCTGAGCTATCTGCTCATCAAGGGCGGACGCGACGCGTGCGAAATCGCCATCGGCAATAACCTGCTCATCTATGACTGGATTACCAAGCTGGTGCGCATGAACAAGTCGTTCATCGTCAAGCGCAACCTGGGCCGCATCCAGACGCTCACCGCCGCCGTGCAGCTCTCGGGCTACATGCACTTTGCCGTCGAGCAGAAGCGCGCCTCGCTGTGGATTGCCCAGCGCGAGGGCCGCTGCAAGGACAGCAACGACCGTACTCAGGAGAGCCTGATCAAGATGCTGGCCTACGGCAACCGCGAGAAGTCCTTCATCGAGAGCCTCAAGGAGCTGAACATCGCGCCCATCTCGATCAGCTATGAGTATGACCCCAACGACTATCTCAAGGCCAAGGAGTTCCTGTGCAAGAGCAAGAACCCCAACTGGCGCAAGGCTCCCGAGGATGACCTCATCAGCATGAAGACCGGCATCATCGGCCACAAGGGCGAGGTACACTATGCCTTCACGCCTTGCATCAACACCGAGCTGGATAACATTCCTGAGGGTTTGGACAAGTTCCTGGAGGTGGACCGTGTGTGTGCCATCATCGACCATGCCATCCATCAGAACTACAAGATTTTCAAGACCAACTACATCGCCCACGACATCCTGTTCGACGACAAGCACTTTGCCGACAAGTACACGCAAGAGGAGCGCGAGGCGTTTGAGCAGTACCTGTCGAGTCAGATCGACAAGACCGAGGGTTTGAAACTGAGCGAGGCCGACCGCTTCTACATGTACAACAAGATGTTGCAGATGTACAGCAACCCGCTCAGCAACTACCTGGAGGCCACGAAGTAGTTTTTTTGAAAAAAGGCTTTAGGCATTAGTATTTAGGTTTTAGGTTATAGGCATTAGGTCCTGTCCCAACTGTCCCCAATTTCTAACTCCTAACTCCTAACTCCTAATTTCTTCCTAATGCCTAAAGCCTAACACCTAAAGCCTAAAATGAAGATTAGCTGGGCCGGACTCATCATCATGGCGGTGCTGTGCATCGCCATGGATGTTTACATCTGTCGCCGATTGAAGCGAAACGGCTACCGCTGGGCGATGTGGTTCAACGTGGCGTTGGCGCTGCTGGCGGCGGTGTTGGTCATCGCCATCGGCGTGATGCCCATGTCCAGGGCGACAACCCTCAACAGCACCTTCGTCCATTGCCAGTACATGCTCTACACCTTTTTTGCCGTCCTGACGCCCAAGGCGTTGGGCATGGTGGTGTATGGCATCGGGCGCTGGATGAAAAAACGTTTTTCCGCCCTCTGTGCCTTCATCGTCGCGGCACTGGTGTTCGGCGTGATGTGGTGGGGCGCGATTGTCACGCCCGGCAAGGTGGAGGTAAAAGAGGTGGAACTGGCGTTTGACCGCTTGCCCGACGCCTTCGACGGTTACCGCATTGTGCAGTGGAGTGATGCCCATCTGGGCACCTACGACGGTCACACCGCCATCGTGGAAAAACAGGTGCAGGCCATCAACGACTTGCATCCCGACCTGATCTGCTTCACGGGTGACCTGGTAAGCCGCGAAACCAACGAGGCCGAGCCCTACCGCGAAATCCTGTCGAGACTGCATGCGCCCGATGGCGTGTTCTCGGTGTTGGGCAACCACGACTATGACAACTACGTGCATTGGGACGACGAGAGGGCCAAACTGGCCGACCGCAAGGCCCTGTGCGACCTGCAGACGGGCATCGGTTGGCGCCTGCTCAACGACGACCACGCCATTATCCGTCGTGGTAATGACCAACTCGTGCTCATCGGCACTGAGAACTTTGGCGACCGCCCTGGCGAGAAACAGGGCAATCTGGCGAAGGCCTATAGCGGCCTGCGTGACGGCAACTTCAAGATACTGTTGCAGCACAACCCCTATGCCTGGCGCGCCAACACATTGACCAACAGCAATATCGACCTCATGCTGGCAGGCCACACCCATGCCTTCCAGATGATGCTTACCCTGGACAAGTGGCGCTTGTCGCCCGCCCGCCTGAAATACCGCGAGTGGGGTGGGGCATACAACGAGGGCAACCGTTGGCTCTACGTCAACATCGGCACCGGCATGGTTGGCCCGCCCATGCGCATCGGCGCCACCCCCGAAATCACTGTCATCACATTAAAGAAGAAACACTAGGAACTAAGGACTAAAAACTAACATGGCTACACAACTGTCGACACTCATCTCCCAAGAGCTCAATATCCCCATCAACCAGGTGGCTGGAACCGTCAATCTGCTGGATGACGGTGCGACCATACCATTCATCAGCCGTTACCGCAAGGAGGCGACCGGCAACCTTGACGAACTTTCCATCCAGTCCATCGACCAGCGCCTGCGCTACTACCGCGAGTTGGAGAAGCGCCGTGCCACCATTCTCAAAACCATTGAGGCGCAGGAAAAGCTCACGCCCGAGCTGGCCAACCGCATCAATAACTGCTGGGATGCCAACACACTCGAGGACATCTACCTGCCCTACAAGCCCAAGCGCAAGACCCGCGCCGAGGCTGCACGTCAGTTGGGTTTGGAACCGCTGGCCAAGATCATCATGTCGCAACGCAGCGGTGGCATCGAGGAGCGGGCCCGCCAGTTTGTGGACGGCGACAAGGTGCCCGACGTGGATGCAGCCATCGCCGGGGCTCAGGACATCATTGCCGAGTGGGTGAGCGAGAACGAGGCCGTGCGCAATGCCGTCAGGCGTGGATTCAAGTATGACGCGCGACTCATCTCTCACTTTATCAAGGGCAAGGAGATTGAGGGCCGCAACTATGAGAACTACTATGAGTATTCGATGCCGCTCAAGCGCGTCTCCTCCCACCAGCTGCTGGCCATTCGCCGTGGCGAGAAAGAAGGTTTCCTCAAGGTGGGCATCGAAATCAACGATGACCGCACGCTCGACAACATCGCCCGCATCGTGGTCAAGGGCAACGGCGAAGCTTCGCAACTGGTCGAGGAAGCCGCCGAGGACAGCTTCAAGCGCCTGGTGAAGCCCTCGATTGAGACGGAGTTTGCCGCAGCGGCTAAGGAGAAAGCCGACGACGAGGCCATTGAGACTTTTGCCCAAAATGTGCGTCAACTGCTGTTTGCGCCACCGTTGGGCCACAAGCGTGTATTGGCCGTTGACCCGGGATTCCGCACGGGCTGCAAGGTCGTGTGCCTGGACGAGCAGGGCAACCTGTTGCACAACGACGTGATTTATCCCACCGCTCCGCACAACGACATCGCGGGCGCCACCAAGAAGATACAGACGCTCACCGAGGCCTACAAGATCGACGCCATCGCCCTGGGCAACGGCACGGCAAGCCGTGAGACCGAGCGTTTCCTCAAGAAGATACGCTACCGCCACAACATTGACGTGTTTGTCGTGAGCGAGAACGGCGCTTCCATCTATAGTGCCAGCAAGATTGCCCGCGACGAGTTCCCCGACAAGGACGTGACCGTGCGCGGTGCCGTGTCCATCGGCCGTCGCCTGCTCGACCCGTTGGCCGAGCTGGTGAAGATTGACCCCAAGTCCATCGGTGTGGGGCAGTACCAGCATGATGTGGACCAGACGAGGTTGAAAGAAGCCTTGGATTTCACGGTGCAGAGCTGCGTCAACAGCGTGGGCGTGAACGTCAACACGGCCTCCAAGGAACTGCTTACCTACATCGCCGGCCTGGGTCCCACGTTGGCCCAGAACATCGTCGATTACCGTGCTGCCAACGGCCACTTCACCTCGCGGCAGCAACTGCTCAAGGTGCCCAAACTTGGCCCTAAGACCTTCGAGCAGGCTGCGGGCTTCCTGCGTGTGCCCGAGAGTGATAATCCGCTGGACAACAGTGCGGTGCACCCCGAGCGTTATGCCCTGGTGCAGCAGATGGCGCGCGACTGCGGTTGCAGCATCGCCGACCTGATTAAGGATAAGGAGCAAAGGGAAAAGATTGACTTGCGACGCTACCTGTCCAAGGACGTGGGCGAGCCCACCCTGCGTGACATCATGAGCGAGTTGGAGAAGCCGGGTCGTGACCCGCGTTCGACGGTTCAGGTGTGGGAATTTGACGAGAACGTCAACGACATCAAGGACCTGCGCGAGGGCATGGAGCTCAACGGCATCGTCACCAACGTGACCCAGTTCGGCGCCTTCGTTGACTTGGGCATTCACAAGGACGGCCTCGTGCACGTCTCCCAGATGCCGCAGCGCGGCCTGCCCCCTGCACGCCAAGTCCATGTACATCAGCACGTGCGTGTTGTGGTCACCAGCATCGACATGGAGCGCGGCCGCATCGCCCTCTCAATGCGCGGCATCGACCAACCCAAGTGATTTTTTTAACTACGAATTACACGAATTAAACTAAGAATACCATAATATGGAGAAGAAAGAGAATAAAGTCGAGTTGAGTGGTGGCATGAAAGTGTGCCGTGTGATTGGCGTTGTGCTGCTGCTGGCAGCGATTGCCTATGTCGTGTGGCGCGGCGACTTTGACGACAAGGGTCTTGTGGGCTATGTAGACGACTTCATGGTGTTCATGGCAGCATTCACGTTTGCTCACGGCAGTTTCCAGCGTCCAGAACGTCGTTACATCCGCCGACAACTTTACATGCTGTCGTCGTTGTTCGCTCTGCTGGGCTTGTGCTGGATTATCCTGTTGGCCTTTATCAAGTAAGGCTCCTGATGGCGCGGATGCGTTGAGCCAGGGTGGGGTGGCTGTAGCTGAACCACACCACCAGCGGGTGCGGCGTGAGGTTGCTCAGGCCGTGACTCGCCAGTTTCTTGAGGCCGCTGATGAGCGTCTCGCCGTGGCCATGCTCGGCGGCGAAGGCGTCGGCGCGGTACTCGGCACGGCGTGAGATGGCATTGCCCACGGGGTTGAGCAGCAGATCGATGGGTGAGAAAAGCATCGAGAAGGCCACCAGCGCCAGGATGAATGACGGTGCCGTGCCTCCGAGGGCTGCAGGCAGGTCGGGGTTGCTCACCAGTAGCGAGAAGATAAACAGGTTGACGGCAACCATCACAATCGAGATGAACATATTCTTGAACGTGTCGCGGTGCTTGTAGTGCCCGAATTCGTGGGCGAGCACTGCCACTATCTCGTCGTTGGTCATCTGGTCCTGCAAGGTGTCATAGAGCACGATGCGTTTCTTGGGGCCGAAGCCGGTGAAATAGGCGTTAGCTTTGGTCGAGTGCTTGCTGCCGTCGATGATGTAGATGTCCTTGAAGCGGGAACCGAAACTCTCGACGGCAGCCGTGATAGCGTCGCGCAGCTCGCCCTCGGGTAGGGGCGTCTGCTTGTTGAACAAGGGCACGATGAGGTTACTGTAGAACATCGAGAAGAACACGATGAATGCGGCAATGGCCAGCGTTGCCAAGATCCAGAACTGCTGCCCGAAGGTTTGGTATAGCCAATAGACCACACCCAGCAGCACGGCACTGAGCACGGTCGATACGGTAAACGACTTGACGGTGTCGAGCCAGAAGGTCTTGTGCGTCGTGCGGTTAAAGCCGAAGCGCTCCTCGATGACAAAGGTGGAATAGTAGGTGAACGGCAAGGCAATGACGGTGTTGAACAGGTTGAAAATCAGCAGAAACAGCACCATTTGCAGCACGGGTACATCGGTCCACGACTTGCACTGGTTGTCGAGCCAGCCGAGCAGACCGCAGCCCAGTATAATCAGCGTCAAGGTGAATGAGAAGCAGCGGGCGATGAGCGACACGCGCTTGTTGGTGCGCATGTAGTCCTGCTGCTTGCGGTATTTCTCGTCGTCATACAGGCCCTCCAATTCGGGTGGCACCGGATGCGTCATCCACTTGGTGTTGAGCCACGACAGCACGCTGCTGATGATGAACTCCAACGTCACAAAAGCGATAATCAACAATAACAACGTCTTTGCCATAATAGATTCACGTTTTTACCCCGCTAAATTACAAATAATTGCCCAATTAGCTTGATTTTTCTCTGGGAATTCCGAGGCGGAGCCTCGGAGAACGGGGGCAGCACCATCGCTGGTCGCTGTTGTTCTTGCAGCCACTGTGGACGGGGTGCAGTTCCGTAGACTGGGGCTCTGCTCCGGTAAAAAAGGTTAAATAAATCCCGTTTCTCTTGCTGGCAAGCCTGCCGTCTTGTAACTTTGCTAGAAAAATTTGGAAATGCATTGAGTGAAAAACAACGGCGATGGCTGGAGGCGCATCCCGAATTGGGACGCCGGCAGTCCATGAAGCGGCGACATAATAAACATGACTATCAAGCGCCATGCATCTACATGATCACACTGGTCACTGATGGCCGGCGGCCGGTTTTGGGTCACTTGATGCCTCCTGACCGAGACCATGCCATCCCTTGGATACGCCATTCCGACTTGGGAAATCGTGTGTCAAGATGCTGGCATGAGATACCTGACTTTTATCCTCAAGTGAAGCTGCTCGGGCATCAGCTCATGCCCGACCACTTGCATGGCATCATCTATGTCAAGGAACGCTTGCCGCGGCATTTGGGCCATGTGATCAACGGCTTCAAGGTCGCTTGCAACAGGGTGGTTCGGGAGTTCTCAATGCCCAGGTTGTGGGAAGAAGGTTACAATGACCGCATCCTGCATCACAAGGGGCAACTAGATGCAATGATCAAATACCTGATAGACAATCCTCGCCGACTATGGGCCAAGCGCCATAACCCCGAACAGTTCAAAATCCAGACCGAGGTGAAAATCGGCGACCAGACAGTCACCGTCATGGGAAACCGCTTCCTGCTTGACAGCCCTAACAAAGTGGCTGTGAAATGCTCCAGATCCCTTGATGAAACACAGATTGAGCATCAGGTGGAACGTTTCATGATGATGGCGCAGCGTGGAGCAGTCCTTGTCTCACCCCGTATCAGCCCGGGTGAAAAGACAGTCATGGATATGGTTCAGGCCGCAGGTTTTCCTGTTATCAGATTGCTCGAGAACGGCTTTTCGCCCCTGTGGAAACCCGGTGGAAAAATGTTTGATGCTTGTGCCAGTGGCCAGGTTCTGCTTGTCGCTCCATGGCCTTATCACAGTGACCACAGGACAATCTCCCGCGACCAATGCAACCGCCTCAACGACCTCGCCACCCTCATCACAGCGATGTGATGCCCATTAGATGTGCAGTCATGTGGACCGGGGCAAAGCCCCGGTCTATAGAAAATCGGTTGATTTCCCAAAGAGGGAAACCAACCGCTGGTAATTTTAAAGACTCTTTCACTAATTGTTTGACCCGCGCACAGGGCGGACGGTTAATCCGAAACTGCGTTCTTGTTTGTCCCAACCAGGGATGCTGCCCGAAAAGAAAAGTTGGTTGTAAGCATAAAGCGACATTCCATAGTAAAGCGAGTGTGACCAATAGTAGCCGAATGTGCCTTCAGAGACGATCCTGGCCCCGTCTTTATAACCCGCAGCGGGCAAGAACAAGGTTTTTCCGCTGGGGCCGGTGCCCAAATAGCCATGCACGCCGTTCCTTGTCGTCCACTCCCAAGTGCAGTGCTCTCTCAGTTCGTCCACTTGAGCCTTGGTCGGCATTTGCCACGACCCTCCCCAGTTTGCTTGGGCAGCATCGTCGGCAGATTCCAGTTCTTCCTTATTGTCTACTGTGCCGTAGGATCTTTGGTAGTTGTACTTCGTCAGAGAGTCCCAAGTGCCGTTGCACCACTTGTAGTTGTCCCAGCTATAGCTCTCCTTGGGAGCGGTCTCGCCCCAGGCGTAGTAGTTGCCGTACTGCTCAGGACTGCTGGCGCCGATGTTGCACGTTGCCCACAGGGTGCCGCTGGGCAGGCCTAGGTCAACATACTCGTGGCCATCGGGAACCGGCGAGCTGCCACCCAGGATGATGTCGATAACGGTATTGATGTCGGCGATGTTGATCTCACCGTCATGGTTGACATCAGCAGCATTGTTATTGCCGCCACCCAGCACCACATCGATCACTGCATTCACGTCGGCAATGTTGACCTCGCCGTCACCGTTCACGTCGCCAGGGGCGCTGGCACGGGATATGATGATGTGAGTGGCACGACTTCCGCTGCCCTCGGCGATGAAATAGCCATTTTCGTCATGCTCGATATAGGCACCTTGGGGATAAGTGATCGCACAATTTTGGAACGTAATGTGTTCACCTATTCGCTCGATGACACCATTGATGTCAGCTTGTACGTTGTCAAAAGTGAGCGCACACAATACTCCATCCCCATTATTCATAATGCCCTTAGTGGTCTGCAAGGTGATGTCTTTGATGGTTAGGCGGGCGCATTTGAGATAAATGCCACGCATAATGCTGGAAAGGTAGAGGTTGCCCTTGCCTTGAATGGTCACGTTTTTACTATTAGTGCCTTCAAGACCTATAGCAACAAAACCTGTTGTGGTCAGCCGACAGTTACCTTGGATGACAATGGTCGCATCTTCAGTGAGACGGATAGGATAGACGTAATCGTAGGGCGTCTCGCTGGCGTGTTCAACAACGGCATTGTTGAGCGTGAGCGTGCGGCTGCTTTTGTTCCATGTGACTGTTCCGCTCTTGATGAATGGACAGTTGAAATGTCCGTTTGCATCGGGGCTCACGTCGCAAACGGTGATTTCAGCAACAGCACCGAGGGCCGCTACAAGTGACAGGCAAAGAAAGAGTATTTTTTTCATAACATTGTATTGTATTAGCTAGATAGTGATGTTTATTCTTTGGGATTCTGGATAATCCAGTCAAAGGCGAGCCTCAGGTCATTGGCCTGATAGACGACATGATCCTGCATGAAATCGGTGGCAGGCGGGCCCAGGACGAGGTAGGTGCTCCCGTCATGGAAATAGAACTGGCGGTCTAAACGTTTCCCGTTTTCGTCATAGTCCTGTATCGAGGCGAACAGCAGACGCTGGGAAGACGAGTCAAAAAGGTACTCCTCGTTGTACTTCAGTTTCCCGATATTATAACTGCGGGTGACGAAGTAGAGGGGGTGGTAGAGGAAATGCGGATCTGCATCTGAGTCATCGGGCATCCAGTAGGTGCCCTGGACGGTGTTGTAGAAGAAGTGGAGCGTCTCGGTGGTTTTGCCTTGCCCATGCACGGTGTAGCTGAGCGTGGTCACCATCTCGTTGCCCAGGCTCTTGTTCTTCTTAGTGGCCTCTTTTGCCTCTTGATAGGCCTTGTTGATGGAAGAGATGATAAGGTCGGGCTGCTGGGCGGCAGCGATAAGCGCTGTGATGGTGCAACCCAAAAGCAATAATGTTCTGAAGATTTTCATAATTACAGGTTTAAATTTGAAGATGTGCAAAGATAGCATTTTTTTCACAAAAACAACACTGTTTTCGGAAGTTATTCATTTCGTGGATGGTGGCGGCTGCGGTTTTGGCGAGATTTTTGCCATTTTGTTGGTCAGGTGTAAAATGCGTTGTAACTTTGCAGTATCACATTAATTAAATACTAGGAGATATGAAAAGGACGATAATTTTGATGATGACTGCTATCTTTCTGTGCAGTGGCATGACGTGTATGAATGCTTCTCAGTCCAATTCAAAGGCTGAGGCCCCTATCACCAGGGAGGAGTCGGACAAGGCTTTCATGGCTCAGATAGAGAAGAACGCTGAGTTCTATGCTGCCTTGAATGGCTATCTGGCTGAAAAAATCGGCTCACAATACGCTCCGGGTGAACTGTGTATCCCTTGTCCCACAGTTGTTGCCAGCGTTCCGCAAGATGATGGCACCCAGCACGTGCTGGGCGACTTCTGGGTGTTTAACTACAACGTGGTGGGCGATACGCTCAAGACGGTTTCCGGCGGTTCGCATCCCGGTGCGATGATTCTCAAGAAGACCGATAAGGGTTATGAGGTCATCTCGTTTGAGCAGGTGGAAGACGGCAGCAACAACCTGGCGAGCGCCAAGCGCATCTTTGGCGACATGTACGAGGCTTTCCACAGCATCAACAGTGACGAGGAGACCCGCGAACAGGTCCGTTCACTCTTCATTGCCAAGTATGTGAAGGACAACAAGCTGCCCGTCAAGTTCTATCAGGACTTCGGCTGGCCCGCCAGGGAAATCCCCGCCCTGTAACTAAAAA
>CAJOFM010000014.1 GCA_905233915.1 uncultured Muribaculaceae bacterium
TTAAAAAACAACTTAAACAACTCAAACAATTTGGCATCCGCGTTCCTATAAATTAAAAACAATAAATACAATAATTACTAAGGCTGACGCGCAATAATTTCCCGTGCGCAGCACGGTAAGAAAGTTTCAGGCTTTAGGGCGCGGATGCCCCCTAAAGCCTAAAACCTAATGCCTAATGCCTAAAGCCTAATTATTAAGTACTAGCTGAATAAGTGCTGTCACGTCGGCCACGTTAACCACGCCGTCGCCACTCAGGTCGACAACCGAGAGGTCCACGGGCGTGCTGTTGAGGACAATCTGGATCAAGGCCGTCACGTCGGCCACATTCACTATGCCATCGCCGTTGATGTCGCCGCGCTGACTGGCGTTCTTATCGGTGAAGTAGCCCGGGTTGCTCGTGCCACCGTCGATGCGGGCATAGGTCTTATCCGTCGGGTTGTAATCGCTCCAGGTCGTTCCCTGGCCGCCCACCAGGCTGATGCAATTGGCGAACATTAAGGAGGAAAGTGTCACAGCCTCCGTGCTCCAGCCATCGCCCACATAGATGGTCCGCAGATTGATATCGTCGGCAAACATAACATTCATATTAGTCACCTTGGACGTATTGAAACTGCTCAGGTCAAGGCTCGTCAAGCTGCTGCAGGAGCCAAACATACCGATCATGTTGGTCACCTCGCTAGTGTTAAGGTAGTTCAAGCCAGTGATCGTTTGAAGATTCTGCATGCCATAAAACCAACCGTAGGTAGTCGTCGGGAGAGCAGCAGCGAACGAGGAGTTAAAGACCACCTTGGTCACGTTCTGATTGGTGCCGTCAAGGTACCAACCGGTACTGTTGGAACCCCTGTTCAGGTCGTAGGTTGTGCCCGTGCGGGAGCTACGCAGTTTGTCAAAGTAGAACGTCAGCGTCTTGTTCGACGGCGTGTAGCAGGCATAGGCCTCCTTCCATTCGGTGAAGTAGCCCGGGTTGCTGGGGCCGCCGTCGATGCGGGCATAGGTCTTGTCCGTATGGCTGTTATTGTAGGTCGTGCCCTGGCCACCCACCAGACTGACGCAGTTAAAGAACATATCTACGGAGTTGCTCACGGCCGCGGTGTTCCAGTCATTGCGTGTATAGATGGTTTCAAGATCAGTGCAGCCATAGAACATAGCTCTCATACTCGTCACCTTGGACGTATTGAAACCGCCCAAGTCAAGGGTCTTCAGTTGCCAGCAGTCACTGAACATTTCGTACATTACAGTCACATTGTGCGTGTCGAAACCGCTCAAGTCCAGGATCGTCAAGTTGTTGGAGTGCCCAAACATACTATGCATGGAGGTCACATTGGAGGTGTTGAAGTTGCTCACATCAAGGCTCGTCAAGCTTGTGCATCCCCAGAACATGACCGCCATTGAGGTTACCTTGGAGGTGTTGAAGGTGCTCACATCAAGGCTCGTCAAGCTTTCACAGTTTGAGAACATATAGCTCATGTCGGTCACCTCGCTGGTGTTCAGGTATTTCAATCCCGTGATGGACTCCAGATTTCTCATCGGCCAGAACCAATGGTGGGTGGTTGTCGGGCGGGCATCAGCGAACGACGCGTTAAAGACCACCTGAGTCACGTTCTCACAGATGCCGTCAGTGAACCAAAGGGGAATGTCGTTGCCCGTGTTCAGGTCGTAGGTCGTGCCCATGCGGGAGCCGCGCTTGTTGTCGTAACAGAACGTGAGCGTCGTGTTCGATGGCGTGTACCATGCATAGGCCTCGGTTTTAGCGGTGAGGTAGCCCGGATTGCTGGAGCCGCCGTCGACGTGGGCATAGGCCGCATCCACATGGCTGGAGCTGTAGGTCGTACCCTGGCCGCCCACCAGGCTGGAGCATTTATAGAACATATTATCTGAGTTTGTCACGGCCGCCGTGCTCCAACCAGTGCCCACATAGATCGTTTGCAGATTCCCGCAGTCATAGAACATGCAATTCATAGCGGTCACCTTGGACGTGTTGAAACCGCTCAAGTCAAAGCTCGTCAATTTATAGCAGCTATTGAACATGTGGCCCATATTGGTCACCTCACTGGTGTTCAAGTAGCTGAGGCCCGTGATGGACTCCAGATTATTCATCATGTAAAACCAACCGAAGGTGGTCGTCGGGCGGGCCTCAGCGAACGACGGGTCAAAGACCACCCGGGTGACATCGGATCTGGTGCCGTCGGTGTCCCAACCGGCATCATTGGAGCCCGTGTTCAGGTCGTAGGTCGTGCCCGAACGGCATCCGCGCATGTTGTCGTAGTAGAACGTCAACGTCGTGTTCGACGGCGTGTAGCAGGCATAAGCCTCATGGCCCATATCGACAAAGTAGCCCGGGTCACTGGGGCCGCCGTCGATGTGGGCATAAGCCTTGTCCACATGGTTTTCATCATAGGTCGTGTACTGGCCGCCCATCAAGTTGTAGCAGTGCCAGAACATCTCTTCGGAGTTGGTCACTGCAGCCGTGCTCCAGCCACCGCCCACATAGATGA
Source organism: uncultured Muribaculaceae bacterium (assembly GCA_905233915.1). Classification (GTDB taxonomy): domain Bacteria; phylum Bacteroidota; class Bacteroidia; order Bacteroidales; family Muribaculaceae; genus Sodaliphilus. The sequence goes on from CAJOFM010000014.1 coordinate 2,496, forward strand.
TTTGCAGATTGCTGCAATCATAGAACATGTTGTACATGTTTGTCACCTTGGACGTGTTGAAATGGCCCAAGTCAAGTATTGTCAGGCCTGAGCAGCGACTGAACATGCTACGCATATTTGTCACCTTGGAGGTAACGAAATGGGTCAAGTCGATGTTCGTCAATTCTTTGCAAAAGAAGAACATGTAAGCCATATTGGTCACCTCGCTGGTGTTCAGATACTCGATACCCTGGATGGTGTGAAGATTCTGCATGTCATAAAACCAATCGTAGGTGGTCGTCGGGCGGGCATCGGCGAACGACGGGCTAAAGACCACCTTGGTCACACTGGATTTGGTACCGTCGGTGTCCCAACCGGCATCGTTGGAGCCCGTGTTCAGGTCATAGGTCGTGCCCGTGCGACTGCTGCGGTAGTTGTCGTAGTAGAACGTGAGCGTCTTGTTCGCCGACGTGTAGCAGGCATAGGCCTCGGCTGCGCTGGCGCCGAGGGCACACATCATGGCCGTCACCAGGACGACCAAATGAAGAAGCAAATTATTCTTTCTCATAGCCATTTCAGTTTAAAAGTTAATAACTGCCGCAAATTTAGTGATTATTTTCAAGTTTTCAAACTATAGTAGTAAGTTTTTCACTTGGCATCCGCATCGCTTTTATTAAAAACAACTTAAACAATTTGGCATACGCTTACACTTCAAACAACAGGAACAACCATGAACAACAATAACAACCCTTTGGTTAAGTTGTTTGAGTTGTTTTTAATACCCATTGAGCGCTGGATTGTAATTTTTGTCTGTCTTGTCTTCTATAAACGAGTGGGGATTGTTATAAAAGTTGTTAGAAAAGTGAGGTTGGAGAGTTTGGTTTTCTCGCGAAAAAGCCGTACCTTTGCGGGCTCGAATTTTCTATAATGGCTATTGGAGGAGACATCATCATCAAGGGGGCCCGCGTCAACAACCTGAAGAACGTTGACGTGGCGATTCCGCGCGGCAAGTTTGTCGTCGTGACGGGCCTGTCGGGCAGCGGCAAGTCGTCGCTGGCCTTTGACACGTTGTATGCCGAGGGACAGCGCCGCTATGTGGAGAGTCTGTCGTCCTATGCCCGCCAGTTCATGGGGCGCATGAGCAAGCCCGACTGCGACTTCATCCGCGGGCTGCCGCCCGCCATCGCCGTCGAGCAGCGCACCGTGACGCGCAACTCGCGCAGCACCGTGGGCACTAGCACCGAGATCTATGACTACCTGAGGCTGCTGTTCGCCCGTGTGGGCAAGACCTACTCGCCCATCTCGGGGCAAATCGTCAAGAAGCACACCGCCAACGACGTCATCGACACCATCAACACCTATCCCGACGGCACCCGCCTGGCGCTGTTGACCGAGGTCATCGTCCCCGAGGGACGCGACCTGCGCACCCAGCTCGACATCCTCGTCAAGGGCGGCTACTCCAGGCTGATGACCCGCGACGGCCGCTTCGTCGATATCACGCAGGTGATGGACACCGAGGGCGAACTCAACGCCGCCGACTACCGACTGCTCATCGACCGCCTGGCGGTGACGCACAGCCGCGACGACGAGATGCGCCTGCTGGACTCGCTGCAGACGGCCTTCTACGAGGGCAAGGACGAGTGCATCGTGGTGATGTGGCAGCAGGACGGCACGATGGTCGAGCACCGCTTTTCCAAGCGGTTTGAGCTAGACGGGATGACCTTTGACGAGCCGAGTGACCTGATGTTCAACTTCAACAACCCCATCGGGGCGTGCCCCACATGCGAGGGCTTTGGCAGCGTCATCGGCATCGACGAGAACCTGGTGGTCCCCGACCGTGGGCGGTCCATCTATGACGACGCGGTGATGTGCTGGCGCGGCGAGGTGATGAGCGAGTGGAAACGCGCCTTCATCCACGTGGCGGCCCACCATGATTTCCCCATCCACAAGCCCTACAACGAACTGACGCAGGAGCAGCTCGACCTGCTGTGGCACGGCACGGGCGACGGCGAGTGGAGCGGTGTGGACGGCTTCTTTGAGTGGATCAAGAGCAAGTCCTATGCGATACAGTACCGCGTGCTGCTGGCGCGCTACCGGGGCAAGACGGTGTGTCCCGTGTGCCACGGCACCCGCCTCAAGCCTCAGGCAGAATACGTCAAGGTGGGTGGCATCACCATCAGCGAGATGGTGCGCATGCCCGTCAAGGACCTGCTGCAGTGGTTCAACGAGCTTCAACTCGACGAGACCGATGCGCAGATTGCCAAGCGGCTGCTGGTCGAGGTCAAGAGCAGGCTGGAGTACCTGTGCGAGGTGGGTGTGGGCTACCTGACGCTCGACCGCCTGTCGGCGACCCTGTCGGGCGGTGAGAGCCAGCGCATCAACCTGGCCACCGCATTGGGCAGCTCGCTCGTGGGGTCGGTCTATATCCTCGACGAGCCTTCCATCGGCCTGCACTCGCGCGACACCCACCGCCTGATACACGTGCTGCGCATGCTGCAGCAGCTGGGCAACACCGTGGTCGTCGTCGAGCATGACGAGGACATCATCCGCAGTGCCGACTACCTGATCGACGTGGGACCCGAGGCGGGCCGCAACGGCGGACGCATCACCTATCAGGGACCCGTGGATGATCTGGAAAAAGCCGAAGACAGCTACACCGCCAAATACCTGACGGGGGCCATGTCCATCCCCGTGCCCAAGCAGCGCCGCCGCTGGAACCAGTATATCGAGATCAAGAACGCCACACAGAACAACCTCAAGGGCATCGACGTGAAATTCCCGCTGGGAGTGATGACCGTGGTGACGGGCGTGAGCGGTTCGGGCAAATCGACCCTCGTGGGCAAGATCCTCTACCCTGCCCTGGCACGCCAACTCGACCAGACGGCCGACGCTCCTGGCAGCCACAGCGGCATCGGGGGCGACCTGAGCCGCCTGCAGGCCGTGGAATTCATCGACCAAGGCCCCATCGGCAAGAGCTCTCGCAGCAACCCCGCGACCTACCTGAAGGCCTTTGACGAGATACGCCAACTGTTTGCCCAGCAGCAGCTGTCCAAGCAGATGGGCTACAACGGCAGCTTCTTCTCGTTCAACTCGCCTGGCGGCCGTTGCGAGGAGTGTAAGGGCGAAGGCACCATCACCATCGAGATGCAGTTCATGGCCGACATCACGCTCACCTGCGAGGCCTGCCACGGCAAACGCTTCTCGCGCAACGCCCTAGACGTGACCTACCGCGACCGCACCATCAGCGACGTGCTGGACATGACAGTGAACCAGGCAATCGAGTTCTTCAGCGAGACGAACACCTATAACGAGCACAAAATCGTGCGGCGCCTGAAGCCGTTGCAGGACGTGGGACTGGGTTACATCAAGCTGGGACAGTCGTCCTCGACCCTGTCGGGCGGCGAGAACCAGCGCGTGAAGCTGGCCTATTACCTGAGCGGTGAGCGCCAGGGCAACACGCTGTTCATCTTCGACGAACCGACGACGGGTCTGCACTTCCACGACATCAACACGCTGATGAAGTCCTTTGACCAGCTCATCGGCAACGGCCACACGGTGGTCATCATCGAGCACAACCTGGACGTGATCAAGTGCGCCGACCACATCATCGACCTTGGACCCGAGGGCGGCGAGAACGGCGGCAGCATCGTCATCACGGGCACGCCCGAGGAGGTCGCCCGTTGCAAGGAGAGCTACACGGGCCGCTTTCTGGCAGAGAAACTACCACACGTCTGAAACAAAAACTATTTATAAAAATATAAACGCTGATTACGCGAATTATCACGGATTATAATATTTAACTATCAGCGCTAATCCGCGTAATTCGTGTTTAGTATTTCTAGCCCATGGGGCAATATTAAAACGATCGCAAAACATGGATCCGATAAAAGACAATTCGAGGGAGATGCGGAAGGAGTTTTTCGCCTTTCGCAACGGCATCGTGGCCGATAAGTTGAGGAAAGCTGGTGACCCGCATCCCGTGATGATGGGGTGTCTGCTGGTGGACGTGCAGGCTATCGCCCAACGGCAACGCGAGGCCATCGGCGATGCCGACACGCTGGCCGCGCTTGCCCAAGAGCTGTGGGAGGACACGAAATCCCGCGAATGCCGCCTGGCCGCCCCGATGCTCTATCCGCCTGAGATGATGTCGCTGGAAAAGGCCCTGCAGTGGTGCTCCACGGTCGAGACCATCGAGGTGGCCGACACCCTGTGCCACAAGCTATTGCGCCACACCCCCGATGCCGATGCCCTGTTCCGACAACTCATTGCCGACGAGCGTCCGCTTGTGAAATACACGGGCTACCGCTTGATGCTCAACCTGATGCTCCTGAACAAACTGCAACTCACCGAACAGCTCCATGTCATCGTGAACAACGAAGCCGAGCAAGCCCAAGGCCCCCTCGCCAACCTACTGAAAGACATCCAAGAAGAATATATTTGAGGCCGTTCGCCTCACGCTAAGCCGCTAAGACGCTAAGTTTTTTTTATAAATAGCAGGCCGAAGGTCTGCACTCGCCTGAAGGGCGAGCATCTGAATAACCTCCGGTGCACATGAGCAACAACGGTATGTCGAGAGCGGCCACGCCAAGGCGAGGCCATACCCTTTCATCTAAAATGTGATTAATTGAACTATTGGTCGGACATGAGGTCGCGGATGATGCTGTCGCTCAGGAGGATGCCGTCGCGGGTAAGGACGTAGCGGCTGCCGTCTGTCACGTGCAAATGTCCTGCCTCGATATGGCGCTGTGCCTCACGGATGAAGTGTTGCCAGGCCTTGTCGCCGAAGTCGAGGCGCAGGCGGTCGGCATCGACGCCGTCGGCGGTGCGCAAGCCCAGCATCACGCGCTCGTCATAGCGCTCCCAGGGCGTCAATTCCTCTTGTTCAAAGGCAGTCTCTCCCGCCGTTATCTTGCTGATGTATTGCTGCAGGTCGTGGGGATTATAGCGGCGGACACGGCCGTCGTAGCTGTGGGCCGCGGCACCGAGTCCCAGGTAGGGCGTGTCGTTCCAGTAGGAGGAATTGTGGCGGGAACGGTAACCGGGCTTGGCAAAATTGGAAATCTCATAGTGCTCATAGCCAGCCGCTTGCAGCACATCAACCAGAATGTGGTACATCTCCAGGCATTGGTCCTCGGGGACCTCGGTTACCTCGCCGCGCTCGCGCTGGTGCCACAGGCGGGTGCCCTCCTCGTAAGTGAGTCCGTAGGCCGAGATGTGTTGAGGCTGTAAGTCTATCGCCTGCCGCACCGACGCCGCCCAGGACTCGGGCGTCTGACCCGGAAGACCGAAGATGAGGTCGAGGCTGATGTTGTCAATCCCCGCAGCACGCAAACGGGCTACGGCCTCGGTGGCCTGTTGTGCCGTGTGACGGCGGCCAATCAGCCGCAGAATCTTGTCCTCGAACGACTGCACGCCCATGCTCACGCGGTTCACGCCAAGCTGGCTCACCGCGCTGCACCACTCGGGTGTCACATCGTCGGGATTGGCCTCGACAGTAAACTCTTCAGCCGCCTCAAGGTCAAGCTGTTCCCGCAAGCCAGTAATCAGTCGGGACAGCAGCGGCAGGGGCAACTGTGACGGCGTGCCGCCACCCAGATAGAGTGTCCTGATTGGCTCGCCTTGCAACTCGGTCTGCCGCAATGCAGCCTCGGCAAGCAATGCGTTGACATATGGCTCGCCCAATTCGCTCAAGCGCAACGTCGAGAAAAAGTCGCAGTAGCTGCAACGACTCGCACAAAACGGAATATGGACATAAATGCCTGCCATGAGGACGCAAATATACACATTTCCCGCGTTCCCAAGGCCCTTTTTGGGCATTGTAAATAATTTTCTTATTAATAATGTTGTGTTTTGCGCAAAATTTAGTAATTTTGCAGGCTGATTAGCGAGAACAAACAACAATTTACTATATAACAACCATTTAACAACAAAATCAACTAATGAAGGTTTACAAAACAAACGAGATCAAGAACATCTCTCTCGTCGGTGGCAAGGGCGCTGGTAAGACCACTCTCACCGAGTCTATCCTCCTTGAGGGCGGCGCAATCAGCCGCAGGGGTTCCGTCGATGGCGGCAACACCGTGAGCGACAACACCCCCGTTGAAAAAGAGTACGGTTACTCCGTATCCTCATGCGTCTTCTTCGCCGAGAAGAACGGCAAGAAGCTCAACTTCTTTGACTGCCCGGGTAGTGATGACTTTTCCGGTAGCGCTGTTACCGCTCTGAACGTGACCGATACTGCCGCTCTGGTAGTTGACGGCCGCAATGGCGTTGAGGTTGGTACTCAGAACAACTTCCGCACCGTTGAGCGCATTGGCAAGCCCCTGATGTTTGTCATCAACCGCCTCGAGGATGAGAAATGCGACTTTGACAACGTATATAACCAGCTGCGCGAGACCTACGGCAACAAGGTTGTTGCCCTGCAGTTCCCCGTGAACGCAGGCCCCGGCTTCAACAGCGTGGTGGACGTTCTCGCCATGAAGCAGTACACCTGGCCCAAGGACGGTGGCAAGGCTACCGCATCCGACATTGACGGCGCACACGCCGACAAGGCCGAAGAGTATCGCATGGCCCTGCTCGAGATGGCAGCCGAGAACGACGAGGAGCTCATGATGAAGTTCCTTGACGAGATGACCCTGACCGACGAAGAGGCTATCAAGGGTATCCGCCTGGGTATGGTGGACCGCAGCATCTTCCCCGTGGTGCTCGTCAGCGCTGAGCAGAACATCGGTACCGACCGCATGCTCGAGATCATGACCGAGATCGTGCCCGACGTGACCGAGATGCCCGCTCCCAAGAACAACAACGGCGACGAGGTTCCCTACGACGAGAACGGCCCCGTCAGCGTATTCTTCTTCAAGACCTCGGTAGAGAGCCACATCGGTGAGGTTTCCTACTTCAAGGTAATGAGCGGTACCCTCAAGGCTGGTGCCGACCTGACCAACATGAACCGCGGTAGCAAGGAGCGCCTTGCCCAGATCAACGTGGTTTGTGGCCAGAACAAGACTGCTGTCGATGAGATCCACGCTGGTGACATCGGTGCAGCCGTTAAGCTGAAAGACGTTCGCTGCGGCAACACCCTCAACGAGAAGGGTTGCGAGCACGTGTTTGACTTCATCGAGTATCCCGCCCCCAAGTTCCAGCGCGCCATCCGCGCCCTGAACGAGAGCGAGACCGAGAAGCTGGGTGCCGTCCTCAACCGCATGCACGAGGAGGATCCCACGCTGTTGATCGAGCAGAGCAAGGAGTTGCGCCAGACCATCGTTTCGGGTCAGGGCGAATTCCACCTGCGCACCCTGAAGTGGAACATCGAGAACAACGACAAGATCCAGATCGAGTATCAGGAGCCCCGCATCCCCTACCGCGAGACCATTACCAAGGCCGCCCGCGCCGACTATCGTCACAAGAAGCAGTCTGGTGGTTCAGGTCAGTTTGGTGAGGTGCACATCATCATCGAGCCTTACCGCGAGGGTATGCCCGAACCCGATACCTACAAGTTCGGTAACCAGGAGTACAAGATGAACATCAAGGACAAGCAGGAAATCCCCTTGGAATGGGGCGGTATGCTGGTTGTCTATAACTGTATCGTTGGTGGTGCCATCGACGCACGCTTCATCCCCGCTATCGTTAAGGGTATCATGGACCGCATGGAGCAGGGCCCGTTGACCGGTAGCTATGCCCGCGACGTTCGCGTGTGCATCTACGATGGTAAGATGCACCCGGTAGACAGTAATGAAATCTCGTTCCGTCTCGCTGCACGTAACGCCTTCTCGGCAGCCTTCCGCGATGCTAACCCCAAGGTTCTCGAGCCCGTCTATGACGTCGAGATCCTGTTGCCCGCCGACTGCATGGGTGGTGTTCAGAGCGACCTGCAGGGCCGCCGCGGCATCATGATGGATATGTCGAGCGCCAATGGCATGGAGCGCGTTAAGGCCCGCATCCCCCTGAAGGAGATGTCGAGCTACAGCACCTCCCTGAGCTCTATCTCGGGTGGCCGCGCTTCGTTCAGCATGAAGTTCTCGAGCTACGAGCTCGTGCCCGCCGACGTGCAGGCTCAGCTGCTCAAGGAGTACGAGGAGAGCAAGCAGGACGAGGATTAATCCCCAGTTCTACACCTTATATAATAATGGGCGACCCGCCACGGGCCGTCCATTATTTTTTGTTCCAAATTGCTTAAAAAGTGGGTGAATTAACATTTTAGGGCGAAATTTTGGGTAAAAAGCGAAAGAAAATTTGCATTTTTCACAATTTTGTGTTAATTTTGCCGTTGATTGTTAAAAAGACAATTTTGAATTAGGAGATTATCTCATGAAGAGGTCAACGATATGGATATTGACGGTCGTGATGGCGATAGCCCTGCTGGGACTGCTCGCCATGCAGATCGTGTATCTCGAGAAAATGGTGGCCATGCGCAACAGCCAGTTCAGCGAGATTGTGATGCGCAGCCTTTACAACGTGTCGAGGATGCTTGAGCAGAACGAGACCAAATATTTCCTGGACAAGGATCTTGCCGAGGCCGAGCAGATGTACTCGGGCATCAGCCAGAACAGTTTCAGCTTCAACGACCGCCACGAGGCCACCATCGACACCACCCTGAACACCGAGGACCCGACCAACCTGCGCCCCGCTAACCACAACACGCTCACCGACCTCAAGGAGGACCTGAACGACAGTTACCAGCGCAAGCAGGAAGCGCTCAAGGGCCAGTACCTGTACCAGAAGAGTCTGTTGAACGAGGTGATCCTCACCATCCTGAACCACTCGAGTGACCGCCCCATCAAGGAGCGAGCCGACAGCGCCATCGTGGCGACATACCTGCGGTCGGAACTGGAATTCAACGGATTGACATTGCCCTTTGAGTTCGCGGTCGTGAACCGTTCCAGCGGCGTTGTGTACAAGACCGAGGGTTACTCGCCCATGTCGCAACAGGACGTTTACAGCCTGACGCTGTTCCCCAACGACCCCAAGAGCCAGCAGAACACGTTGAATGTCACCTTCCCCAACAAGAGTGACTACATCTTCTCGTCGGTGAAGTTCCTGGTGCCCTCGCTGGCCTTCACGTTCCTGCTACTGGGCGTGTTCCTGTACACCATCTCGATAGCCTTCAAGCAGAAGAAGCTGAGCGAAATCAAGAATGACTTCATCAACAACATGACGCACGAGTTCAAGACCCCCATCTCATCGATCTCTATCGCCGCTCAGATGCTCAACGACGACAGCGTGCGCAAGAGTCCCGAGATGCTCAAGCATGTGTCGGGCGTCATCAACGACGAGACCAAGCGGTTGCGCTTCCAGGTAGAGAAAGTGCTGCAGCTGTCGCTGTTTGACCGCAAGAACGCCACCATGCGTCTTGAAGAAGAAGATGCCAACGCCAACATCTATAGCGTGATTAATACCTTCAAACTGAAGGTCGAGAAATATGGCGGCCACATCAATGCCAACCTCGATGCCGAGGACCCCATCATCAATGTGGACCGCATGCACTTCACCAACGTCATCTTCAACCTGCTGGACAATGCCGTGAAGTACCGCCGCGAGGACGTGCCCCCCGAGCTCGAGGTGACCACCGTCAACCCCGATGAGGACCACATCCAAATCACCGTGGCCGACAACGGCATCGGCATGAAGCGTGAGGACCTGCGGAAAATCTTCGAGAAGTTCTACCGCGTCTCCACGGGCAACCGCCACGACGTTAAGGGATTCGGACTGGGCCTGGCCTATGTCCACAAAATGATTGACCTGTTCGGCGGTTCAATTCGCGCCGAGAGTGAGGTAGGAAAAGGATCGAAATTTATTATCACATTACCACTATACAAATAAAAAAGAAGACAATTATGGAAGACAAGCTGAGAATTCTGTTATGTGAAGACGACGAGAATCTGGGCACTCTCACCCGCGAGTACCTGGAGGACAAGGGCTACAAGGCCGAACTGTTCGCCGACGGCGAAGCCGGTTACAAGGCTTTCTTGAAAGGCAAATACGACATTTGCCTGCTCGACGTGATGATGCCCAAGAAGGACGGTTATCAACTTGCCCAAGAAATCCGCGCCATCAACAGCGACGTGCCCATCATTTTCCTCACCGCCAAGGCGCTGAAGGAGGATGTGCTGGAAGGCTTTAAGATTGGTGCCGACGACTACATCACCAAGCCCTTCTCGATGGAGGAGCTGGTGCTGCGCATCGAGGCCATCCTGCGCCGCGTCAAGGGCAAGAAGGGCAAGGAAGTTACGGTTTACAGAATCGGCAAGTTCACCTTCGACACCCAGCGCCAGGTGCTGTTCACCGATGACCGCAGCGACAACCTCACCACCAAGGAGAGTGAGCTGCTCGGGTTGTTGTGCGCCCACATGAACGAGATCCTTGAGCGCAATTTCGCCCTCAAGACCATCTGGATCGACGACAACTACTTCAACGCACGCTCGATGGACGTTTACATCACCAAGCTGCGTAAGAAACTCAAAGATGATCCCAGCATCGAGATCATCAACATCCACGGCAAGGGCTACAAACTCATTGCTCCCGAGGCCGAGGCCGACGAGAAGTAATCCCACACCAATTAAGCCTCGATTCAGTCATTTAATTGCAGAGGCTGAATTTGGCTCCCACACCATGGAGACGCAGAATAACTTGCGTCTCCATGTTTTCTTGAGCCCCCACTTGAGAAAACCGTGATACCAGAAACCATAGCCCAAAAGCCAAAAAACTGACCCCTGATTGCCGATTGCTAACCGCTTTTTTACTACCTTTGCCAAGTTAAAAAGCGCAATCAATAGAAAATGATATATCTGTATCGCATATACCAGTGGTGCATCGCGTCACCCATCATGCTGGTTTACAGCATTATCACGGCTCTTATCACCATCGTTGGCTGCTTGTTCAACCAGGACTATTGGGGTTACTTCCCCGCCAAGTGGTGGGCCAGAGTGTGGTGCTGGATCCATCTGGTGCGCGTGCGGGTTGTCGGTCGTGAGTTGATCGACCATGAGACGAGCTATGTCTTTGTGGCCAACCATCAGGGAGCATACGATATCTTTTCCATCTACGGGTTCTTGGGGCACAACTTCAAGTGGATGATGCGCAAGGGCATCACCAACATCCCCATTATCGGCACTGCCTGCCGCATGGCGGGCCACATCTTGGTGGACACCCACTCGACCCAAGGCCTGCGCGACACGATGGCTGCCGCCAAGAAGAAACTGCACGGCGGCATGTCGATTGTCGTTTTTCCTGAAGGACGCCGCACCGATACCGGCCTCATGGGTCCCTTCAAGAACGGCGCTTTCAAGCTGGCCCTGGAGTTCGGGCTGCCTGTCGTTCCCATCACCATCGACGGCAGTTACAAGGTAATGCCACGCAGCACCTTTAACGTCACACCCGGCACCATCACCCTCACCTTCCACGAGCCCATCGAGCACACAGGCGGGAACGACATCGCCGAGGTGAGCCACACCTGCCGCAAAGTCATCCAGCAAGACCTGCCCGCCGAGCTGCGTGATTGAAATCACATCCAAACCTCACATAAAATTAATTAGCTGGCGCAATACTGTGCCAGCTAACTAATCATTAAACTCTTATTAACCTTTATTAAATCAGATCGTTCTTGATATTAGGTGCGATTTCCTGACTCAGTTTCCTCCATTCCTTGGAATTGAGGTAATCCATGATGATGTGGGCATGCTTAACATTGTGCATGTCACTACCCAGGTAATCTATCATCCCGTTCTCGGCGAACCACAACGCACTGTCACGAGCCTCCTCGCCGAAATAACCTGTGAATGACAGGATATTGACCTGGAAGCGCGCGCCGGCATTGTGCAGCTGCTCGTAGCGCTTGCGGCGGCGGGAATAGTAATTGTAGCGTTCAGGATGAGCCAGGATAGTCCTGTAACCCTTGACCTGCATGTCAAACAGCAACTCGTCAAGGTTCAACAGCTCCTGCTGGAAGGAGTTCTCGAGCAAGATGTGATTGCCGGGCATGGGAATCAGGTGATCGGCCTTATACTCCTTATCGAAGTATTCATCCATGCGATACTCGGCACTCAGGTGCAGTTCAATATCAAGTCCCTCGTCAGAAACAGCCTGGAGCAACTTCTGGTAGGCATCCATGAGGGTTTCACGCGTATTTTCAAAGGTTATTGCTGTCACGTGTGAGGTGAGGATGACGCGGTTGATGCCCATGTCCATCTCGGCACGCAGCATCTCCAACGACTGCTCTACCGACTGCGAGCCATGGTCCACACCCGGCAGGATGTGGCTGTGCACATCTGTATTATAGAATAGCTTTACCTGTTCTTTATTGCGCTTAAACAGTTTGCCAAACATACTTATCTTGTTACTTATAATATCTGTTACATTTCAAATTGACCTGCAAAGATAAGCAAAAATTTTCATTCAACTGCACAAAATGTTCAAAATCTGCTTAGTTAAATCAAAAAAGAGCCAAAAAGTTTTTCCAGTTCAAAAAGTATTTGTACCTTTGCGCGCCATTACAAAAATTGGGCGTTTACCACCGCCACAAAATTGTATTGTTTAACGTTTTAAAGATATATCGAAGAAAATGAAAAAGGATATCCATCCCAGCAACTATCGCGAGGTTGCTTTCAAGGACATGTCTAACGAGGAGGTTTTCATCACTCGCAGCACTGTTAACACCAAGGAGACCATCGACATCGACGGTAAGACCTATCCCCTGGTAAAGCTCGAGATCACCAACACCTCGCACCCCTTCTTCACCGGTAAGCAGAAGCTCGTCGACACCGCAGGTCGCGTGGACAAGTTCATGCAGCGCTACGGCAACCGCAAGAAGAAATAAGACGACAAGACATCAACGTCCCCGCCGTGTGCGCACACGGCAGGTAGTGCAAGACAACACAGCGATGCACCTCTCGATAGAGAAAGGTGCATCGCTGTGTTTATTCTGATTGACATGATGACTTATCCAATAGTCACCAACCTTATAAAGCTTTTAAAATAACGCATCATCGAGGTGAGCGCCTTAAAGCCAAAGCAAGCATCCAGTGCGATGGCTACCGCAATCAGGACCACAATCAAGATGACCAACTGCCGTTTAGTCTTGACGAGCTGTTTCCACAACTTGCGGTTGATGACATGAACTGCGACCAAGAGCACTGCCCCCAAGCCAGTAATACCGATGGTCCTGAGCACTACATTAACCCAATGAACTTCCTCACCCGTGATGGCCCTGTCGACAAGAGCCAAGGGCAATGCGATGGCATACAGGAGGAAGGATATCATCACCACCGCTACAACAATGCGCCACGCTGTTCCCCACCAGCCATAGCCGAACAATTGATGATAGTCAACCAGCAGCACTAATGACATGGTAGAAATCACCATCACCGGAACATCAACTTCGGTGATTTGAAATAACCTTAACACCAGCGAGCCGATAAAAAGCCACAGCAAGAACTGGTTTGTCATGAACACCTGGATGAAAAAGCCTTGAGGAAGTGTGTGACGCGGATATCGAGGGGCTGATCGAAACACAAACCAAGTGGGAATAATCAAGAAAGAGAAGCCAACCAAGAATGCCCACTCATAGTGTTGTGAAAGCCAGATACCAAATGTCTCCATGTAATAGGTCACGCCCGTCTCGGTGCTCACATCATCCCCAGTCTCCTGCAATTCACCCCAAAATTCGGGAAAGAACCAATTCCCGACAAAGAAGAAAGCCACCGCCACAACGACCAGCATCTTGACCGGCGGGAAACTCACCTGACGCTTGCCACTGATGTAGTCCCTTATCAGGTATCCCGGCCGCCACAGCAGCTGCCACAACGTGTAGGGCAACGAGCGCGTCCCCACGCCCCACACATCCATCACTCCCTGCCACACGCTGCGCCAGGTGATGGGGCCATAGACGGCCTTCTGCCCGCAACGGGGACAGTAATTGTTGTCGCTCTCAGCGCCGCAGTTGCAGCACCCGTGAATGTCATGAGTGTCATGATACTCGATGGGCTGCTGCTGCCACTGGCGAAAGCGCTGATATTTTTCTGATAGAGTGCCCATTATTCAGCAATGATGGTATCGTCCTCGACGACGGGTTGAGGAACTGACGGCTGGCCCGACTGAGCAACAGCACGCCTGATGCGGCGCTCGGCCAAATATTCCTGCAGGCTGGTGAAGTTGAAAAGCAGCAGGCAGACTCCCGCAATGAGCACCACGGCAGGGATGTTGTCGCGCAACGCCGGCAGCACGAGTGACAAGACGCCACACACGACGACCACAATCGGGCAGACGTAGTACCAACCCTTGACACTCAGGCTCTTGCTCGACAGCATCAGGTAGATGACGTGGAACAGCCCCAACACCACCAGCAGGATGCCCATGAGCAGCTGCAGGATGCCGTCGAACAAGTTAGCCTTGATTATCATCACCAGGCCAAAGCACAATCCGCCGACGGCTGGCAGCACGCCCATGTAGTCGGTACTGGTGCGCTCGGCAGGCTGCCGCAGGGCTACCATCACCAGGAAGGTCACGGCAGGCAGCAAAAACATGAGGCCCATCACACGAGCGGCCCACAGCATGATGGAGGGCTGGCCATGGAAGATGATCAAAATGATGCCGGCAAGCAGCAAAACAACATTGGTAAGGAGGTTTACACTCAACTTCTTCATTGTTTTCTATAAGGATGAATGCAGGTTGTTAATAATTTTCCCACAAAAATATTTCAAAAATAGCGATTAACAAAAAAAAGATGTAAAAAAGTATTATCTTTGCAGGGAATGGAAGACCAACGCAGACACATACTCGTCATCATCAATCCCATCTCGGGAACAGGCAAGAAGGAGCGCATCCCCCGCCTGATCGACACGGTGGTGGATCACGACCGCAACGACGTGAGCATCATCATGACCGAGTACCCCGGCCATGCCCACGAGCTGGCCAAGATGGCCGTCGAGAACCATTTCGACATCGTGGTGGCCGTGGGCGGCGATGGCACTGTCAACGAGGTGGGCAGTGCCCTGTGCGGCACCAGCACCGCCATGGCCATTGTGCCCACCTGGTCAGGCAACGGCCTGGACCGCCACCTGCGCATCTCGATGAACGCCAGCCGTGCCCTGCAGGTGCTCAATGACGGCGTGGTGGGCGCGTTTGACTACTGCACGGTGAATGGCAAGCCCTTCTTCTGCGCCTGCGGCAACCGCAAGAAGAAATAAGAAGACAAGACAACATCACTGTCGTGAGCGCTCGCGACAGTTACTACAAGAAACAGCGACGCGCCTTTCCCCATCGAGGAGGGCGCGTTGCTTGTTATTTTACCGCTTGTTTAGTTTTGAAACAAAGAGTCCAAAACAACCATGAAGATGACAAATGGGACCGGCACTTACATCATCGGCCAATTTTTATCAAGAATGTAACTCATGAAATCATTTTATCAAAGCCTTAAGAAATGCACCGGGTCTCTGGATCTCAAGGACTGTCAGACTTATCACCATTACCGCGAAAAACAGCAAGGGCAGCAGCATCGACCGCCACAGGCCTTGTTCCCGCCAACTCCTGCGGTTAATGGCATCGGTCAACGAAAGCATTGTGCCCAATCCAGCGGCAAAGCTTATGAAAATGAAGACCGGGCGGAAATGATGAGCGGCCAGATAACCGTCAGGCTTGTTGAGAGCGACACTAATCACAGCCAACATGAGACCTGTCAAAGCAATAATGGCAGCCATCACCGCCATGCGCCATAGTGTTCCCCGCCATCCATAACCAAACAACTGCTTGTAATCCAAAAGCACCATAAGAGGCAGAAGGCATACCGAAACGGCCCATGCCTGCTGAGCGTTCATACCCGTCCCAACCAACACAATCGATAGGACAAGATTCCAGATGAAGAACTGTGTGGTCATGAACACCTGGATGAAGAAGCCCTGGGGTAAAGTATGGAGAGGATTGCGTGGAGCATGCCTGAAGACAAACCAAGTGGGCAATATCAAAAACGAGAAAAGGAACAGAATGCCCCACTCGGGATGGATTGACAACCAGTTAATAGCATTATCCACGTAATAGGACACTCCCGTTGATGTGACTGCTACCTGCTCGTCATCGATAATTTCACCCCAATACTCAGGGAACAAAAACCGTCCAATGAAAAACACAAGCACGGTTACAATCACCAGCATTTTCACGGGAGGGAAACTCACCTGCCACTTCCCGTTAATGTAGTCGCTGATAAAATAGCCCGGCCTCCACAGCAGCTGCCACACCGAATAGGGCAACGAGCGGCCACCCAAGCCAAACAAGTCCATCAATCCGTTTCTAATGGTCGTCCACGTGATGCGCCCGGCCCTCGCCTTTTGTCCACAACGCGGACAGTAGGCGCCGGCATACTCCTGACCACAGTTGCAACAGCAGTGCATCTCACCGCCTATTTCCTTGTAACTAAGCGGATTGCGTTGCCAGTCGCGGAATCGCCGGTATAACTGATTCATACTCATTACAGGGGTGTTTCTTCGGATGTTATCTCAACCTCGGTGATGGAGTAATCATGTGGAAGCGTTACCGGAACCGTCTCGGCAGGCTGGGTAACGGAACGACGCAAGCGGCGCTCGGCCAGGTATTCCTGCAGGCTGGTGAAGTTGAACAACAACAGGCAGATGCCCGTGATGAGAACGACTGTCGAGACATTGTCACGCAGCGCCGGCACCAAGAGCGACAGGAGTCCACACAAAGCCACAATCAAGGGGCAGAAGAAATACCAACCTTTGACATTCAGATGCTTGCGCGACAGCAACAAGTAGATGATGTGGAACAGTCCCAAGACAACGAGCAACACGCCCATGAGCAGTTGCAGGATTTCGTCAAACTTGGCAGGCTTTACCATCATCACCAAGCCAAAGCACAAGCCACCCACGGCGGGGAGCACGCCCATGTAATCGGCGCTGGTGCGCGCGTCGGCATGGCGCACGGCAACCATGATGAGATAGGCCACGGCGGGCAACATGAACATCGCACCCATCACTCGGGCACCCCACAACAAGATGTCGGGCACCCCATGAAAAACAATCAGGATGATGCCAGCAAGGAGCAAAATCACGTTGGTGAGAAGGTTGATACTGACCTTTTTCATTGTTTTCTGTAAGGCTAAACGTTGGTTGTTAATAATTTTTTCACAAAAATATTTCAAAAACGTCATTTATCAAAAAATATTACATAAAATTTTGTATCTTTGTCATTCAATATGGAAAAACGCAGACACATACTTGCTATCATCAACCCTGTGTCGGGAACCGGCAACAAGGATAAGATACCTCGCCTCATCGATACCGTTGTAGATCAAGAGAATAATGACGTGAGCATCGTCATGAGCGAGTATGCAGGTCATGCCCACGAGATTGCGCTCCAGGCAGTGCAGGACGGGATTGACATCGTGGTAGCCGTGGGCGGCGATGGCACGGTCAACGAGGTGGGCAGTGCCCTGTGCGGCACCAGCACCGCCATGGCCATTGTGCCCACCGGGTCAGGCAACGGCCTGGCCCGTCACCTGCGCATCTCGATGAACGCCAGCCGTGCCCTGCAGGTGCTCAACGACGGCGTGGTGGGCGCGTTTGACTACTGCACGGTGAATGGCAAGCCCTTCTTCTGCGCCTGCGGCATGGGGTTTGACGCAACGGTGAGCGAGAAGTTTTCCAACGAGGGCACGCGCGGCTTCATCACCTATGTCAAGACCGCGTTGACCGAGTACATCAACTACAAGCCTCAAGAATACCTCATCGACATCGATGGAGCCAAGCTGCGGGAGAAGGCCTTTGTCATCGCCTGCTGCAATGCGGCGCAGTATGGCAACAACGCCTACATCGCTCCACGCGCGACGATGCAGGACGGGCTCATCGACGTGACGGTGATGCACCCCTTCAACGTCATCGAGAGCCCCATCATCGGGGCCAGGCTGTTCCTGCGCCAGCTGGGACATGACCATCACGTGAGCATCTACCGCGGCAAGCGCGTCGTGATCGAGCGCCGCCGCGACGACATCATCCACATCGACGGCGACCCCGTCACCATGCCCGCCCGTGTGGTCATCGAGAACGAGAGCCGCGGCATCCACATCCTGGTGCCTGCTACCCTACCCGACGACGTTTAACAAGAAATTGAATGCTAAGCCTATGAATCGCCACAGAATTATCACTCACTTGCTGGATGCCAATATGATAGTTGGCGCAGCCATTGCATTCACAGCACCAGATGTGAACAATTCAATTCATCGGCCTCATGAGGGTGTCCAGTGCGGCGATCTGGAGTATTCAAGAGCGATGGACTTCAAGGACAGGGCGAACAAGACGGTGGAATACACCTGGGATGCCAACGTCAACATGACCAGCGACTTGAACAAGGGCAAGTATATTGGGACAATTCCCTCGATGTAAAGAACTAAAAAACCAAATAATAAAAAAAAATAAAAATGAGTTATCTGAAATTTGACAAAAACCTGATGATCAACTTGGAGCAGTCACTGCCCAAGGAGATGTTGCGTACCAACCAGTCGGGAGCCTACCACTGCACGACCATCGTTGGCTGCAACACCCGCAAGCAGCACGGCCTGTTGGTCATCCCAGTGCCCGAGCTCGATGACAACAACCACGTGCTGTTGTCCACGCTCGATGAGACCGTCATCCAGCATGGTGCTCCATTCAACCTGGGTCTGCACCGCTACAAGGGTGACACCTATAGCCCTAACGGCCACAAGTACATCCGCGAGTATGACTGCGAGCGCGTTCCCACCACCACCTATCGCGTGGGTGGCGTGATCCTGAAGAAAGAGAAAATTTTCATCACCCACGAGAACCGCATCCTCATCCGCTACACGCTTGTCGATGCCCACTCGGCAACGACGCTGCAGTTCAGGCCGTTCCTGGCCTTCCGCAACGCCAATGACCTGTGTGTGGAGAATGCGGTTGCCAGCCGTGACTACCAGGAGGTGAGCAACGGCATCGCCACCTGCATGTACAACGGCTATCCCACGCTGTACATGCAGATGAACCACAAGCCCCGCTTTGTGTTTGACCCGCACTGGTACAAGAACATCGAGTATATCAAGGACCAAGAGCGCGGCATCCCCTACAGCGAGGACCTGTATGTACCCGGCTACTTCGAGGTAGAGATCAAGAAGGGCGAGCCGCTCATTTTCTCGGCAGGTGTCGAGGAAGTGAACACCCGCACCCTCACCAAGATGTATGAGGACGAAATCAAGCCTCGCACCCCGCGCACGAGTTTCTACAACTGCATGAAGAACAGCGCCAAGCAGTTCTATATCACCAACAAGGAGGGTCATTACCTGCTGGCTGGTTATCCCTGGTTCAAGATCCGTGCCCGCGACGAGTTCATCGCGTTGCCGGGCTGCACCCTGTCGGTTCACCATCGCCAGGACTTCGAGCTCATCATGGATACCGCCCAGCGCGCCCTTAACGACTGGATGCGTGACGGCACCCTCGACAAGCACCTTGATGGTCTTGAACTGCCCGATATTCCCCTTTGGGCCATCTGGACCGTGCAGCGCTATGCCCATGACCTGAATGCCGATGCCGCCCGCGAGCGCTACGGCCAATTGGTCAAGGACCTCATCAACTTCATTGCCGACGGCAAGCATCCTAACCTCAAACTCGATCCCAATGGCCTGGTGACTACCGATGGCACCAAGCGTCCCGTCTCGTGGATGAACAGCACCCACCCCGACGGCACGCCGCTCATCCCGCGCACGGGCTATCTGGTAGAGTTCAATGCCCTGTGGTATAATGCCCTGCGCTTTGCCACCGACGAATTGTTCAAGGACCGTGAGGTGGAAAAGGATTTTGTAGCCCGTTGCACCGAGATTGCCGACAAGTGCAAACCCGCCTTCATCGAGACCTTCATGACCGACTACGGTTACCTGTATGACTATGTGAACGGCAGTTACACCGACCTGAGCGTGCGCCCCAACATGATTATTGCCGCCGCTGTCGACTACAGTCCCCTGGACCGCCGCCAGCGCAAGCGCGTGCTGGACATCACAACCCGCGAGCTGCTCACGCCTAAGGGCCTGCGCACCCTGAGTCCCAACAGCTACGGTTATATTCCCTGGTATCTGGGAACTCCCGAGGAGCGCCAGACGGCCTACTACGCCGGCAGCGCCCGTCCCTGGCTGATGGACTTCTACAGCAAGGCCTACATCCGCGTGTTCGGCCTGAACAGCATCTCGTTCATCGAGCGCATGATGATCGGCTTTGAGGACGAGATGAAGGAAGGCTGCATCGGCTCGTTGAGCGAGCTGTATGACGGCAACCCGCCCTTCATCGGCCGCGGCGCCGTGAGCTTCGCCCCCAACGTGGGCGGCATCCTGCGCGTACTGCGCACTTTCAAAAACCTGCACATCATTGACGAATAAACCGACAAGAGATATGAAAGCATTAATGTTCGGCTGGGAATTTCCGCCTCACATCCTCGGAGGATTGGGAACAGCAAGTTACGGTTTGACCAAGGGCATGTGGCAAAACGGTGACATGGACATCACCTTTGTCATCCCCAAGCCCTGGGGCGACGAGCCCAAAGAGTTTGCCAAAATCATCGGAGCCAACTGCGCCCCAGTAGCCTGGCGTGACGTGCAATGGGATTATGTGCAGAGCCGCATCGGCAATGTGATGGACCCGCAGTTGTACTACAACCTGCGCGATCACATTTACAGCGACTTCAACTACATGAGCACCAACGACCTGGGCTGCATCGAGTTCTCGGGACGCTATCCCGAAAACCTGCTCGAGGAGATCAACAACTACAGCATTGTGGCAGGCGTCATCGCACGTACGGTGGACTGCGACATCATCCATAGCCACGACTGGCTCACCTACCCTGCCGGCATCCACGCCAAGCAGGTAACGGGCAAGCCCCTGGTCATCCACGTCCATGCCACCGACTTTGACCGCTCGCGCGGCAACGTCAACCCCACGGTGTTCAGCATCGAGAAGGACGGCATGAACAACGCCGACCACATCATCACCGTGAGCAACCTGACGCGCCGCACGGTCATTGAGAAATACGGCATCAGTCCCGACAAGGTGACCACCGTCCACAACGCCGTGGAGCCGTTGAACGAGGAACTGCTCAATCTGGAGGCTCCTCCCGGCAAGACCAACAAGGTCATCACCTTCCTGGGCCGCATCACCATGCAGAAGGGTCCCGAATACTTTGTCGAGGCCGCTGCCCAGGTGCTGCACAAGGTCAACGATGCCCAATTTGTCATGGCAGGCAGTGGCGACATGATGGACAAGATGATACGCCTTGCCGCCAAGCGCGACATTGCCGACCGCTTCCACTTCACCGGCTTCCTCAAGGGCAAGCAGGTCTATGAGATGCTTGCAGCCAGCGACGTGTATATCATGCCGTCGGTGAGCGAGCCCTTCGGTATCTCACCGCTGGAGGCCATGCAGATGGGCGTTCCTTCAATCATCAGCAAGCAGAGCGGCTGTGCCGAGATTCTGGATAACGTCATCAAGATCGACTATTGGGACACCAATGCGATGGCCGACGCCATCTACAGCATCATCAAGTATCCCGCAATGTTCAACGAGTTGCGTGAGCAAGGCCTGGCCGAAGTCAACCAGATCACGTGGGACAAGGCTGGCGCCAAGGTTATCAACATCTACCGCAATTTGATTAACCGATAGGTATCCCTAGAATATCTAGAATATCTAGAATATCTAGAACTGAAAAAAATTAAACAGAAAACAAACAATAAAACGACAATAGAGATATGAAAGCGATTTGTTTTTATTTCCAGATTCATCAGCCGTTCCGCCTGAAGCACTACCGCTTCTTTGACATCGGTAACGATCACTACTATTACGATGACTTTGCCGACGACGACATCATCACACGCATCGCCCAGCGGTCCTATCTTCCCGCCAATGAGATGCTGCTCGACATGATCAAGGAAAACGGCAAGAAGTTCAAAGTGGCATTCTCAATCAGCGGCACAGCCCTTGAGCAGCTGGAGCAGTATGTGCCTGAGTTCATCGACTCGATGAAGGAGCTGGCCGCCACGGGCTGCGTTGAGTTCCTGAGCGAGACTTATGCCCACAGCCTGTCATCACTGTATGACCCCGACGAGTTCGTCGCCCAGGTCAAGGCCCATGATGCAAAGATTCTCCAACTGTTCGGCCAGAAGCCCAAGGTGTTCCGCAACACCGAGCTCATCTATGACGACGACATCGCCTCGATGGTTTATGCAATGGGCTTCAAAGCCGCCATCACCGCCGATGCCAAGCACGTGCTGGGCTGGCGTTCGCCCAACTTCCTGTACAGCAGTGCCTCGGCGCCCAAGCTCAAACTCTTGTTGAAGAACGGCAAACTGAGCGACGACATCTCGTTCCGCTTCAGTAACCCCGAGTGGGCCTCCTATCCCCTCACCGCCGACAAGTACATCAACTGGATCAACGAGCTGCCTCAAGAGGAGCAGTTGGTGAACCTGTTCATGAACTATGACGCACTGGGCGAGCTGCAGCCCCGCGAGAGCGGTATCTTTGAGTTCATCAAAGCGCTGCCCCGTTTCGCTGCCGAGCACGACATCCAGTTCTGGACCCCGAGCGAGGTGATCTCCAAGTTCAAACCCGTTGCCGAACTTGCCGTGCCCTACCCCATGTCATGGACCGACGAGGCCCGCGACACCAGCGCGTGGTTGGGTAACACCCTGCAGCAGGAGGCCGTCCGCAAGCTGTACAGCATCGGTGAGCGCGTGCGCCTGTGCACCGACCGCCGCATCAAGCAGGACTGGAACTATCTGCAGGCCAGCGACCACTTCTTCTACATGTCCACCAAGCACAACGATGATGGCTCGGTACACAGCCACTACAGCCCCTATGACTCGCCCTATACCGCGTTCACCAACTACATGAACGTGCTGAGCGACTTCATGACCCGTGTTGAGGAGCAGTACCCCGCCAGCATCGACAACGAGGAGCTGAACTCGCTGCTGTTGACCATCCGCAACCAGGAGCAGGAGATTGAAAGGCTGCACCGCGAGGTTGAGATGATGCGTAACAACATCGTCAAGGACACCACCGGCGATTTCCCCATCGACGAGCCCGAGCCCGCCCCCGTACAGGAGGATAAGCCTGAACCCAAGCCGAAACCTGCCCCCAAGAAGCCCGCGGCTAAAAAGCCTGCGGCCAAGAAGGCAGAGCCAAAGCCTAAACCCGCTGCTAAGAAGGCTCCCGCCAAAAAGGCAGAGCCCAAGAAGCCAGCAGCCAAAAAGGCTCCCGCCAAGAAGGCCAAATAATTCCTCATTGTAGGGATTGAAGACAAGAAAGACCAAAAAGACAAATTTTGGTTCTTGAGTAGAGACGCAAGTTTTTTGCGTCTCTACTCTTTAAAATTGACCTTAAAACAAAAAAAGTATTTTTTGTTTTGTCCTGCGCTCGACTTTCACTAATTTTGCCCTTTAATAGAAACTGAAACTAAACGATAGAAAAACGATTATGGCAAGACTTCGCAACTTCATGTTCGTGTGCCTGTGTGCACTGATGGTAGTTCCCGCCCTGCGCGCTGAACACCTGATGATTATCGCTGTTAATGACACCCATAGCCAGATTGACCCGGCCAGTGACGGCAAGGGCGGCGTGGCAAGACGTCGCGCCATCTATGACCAACTGCGTGCCAACAACCCCAACACGGTGCTGGTCCATGCCGGTGACGCTGTGCAGGGCACGTTGTTCTTCTCGCTCTACCGCGGCGAGGTGGAATATGCCCTGATGGACACGCTAGGCTATGACGTGATTATCATGGGCAACCACGAGTTTGATAACGGCATGGAGGAACTGGCAGAACACTACCGCGATATCGATGCCGTTAAGATCAGCGCCAACTATGAAATGAGCGCCACACCGCTTGCAGGCCTGTTCCAGCCCTATTGGGTCAAGGCCGTGGGAAACAAGCGAGTTGCCTTCTTCGGCATCAATGTCAACCCCGAAGGACTGATTGCCGACACGAATTGCAAGAACCTGCGCTACCGCTATGCTCCCGGAGTTGCCGACGCTACCGCCCGTTATCTTAAGGAGATACTTGGAATGGATTATGTGGTCATGGTTTCTCACATCGGTTACAGCAGCTATGAGCCGACAGAGCCCAACGACACGCAAATCATCGCCCAGAGCCACTATATTGACATGGTCATCAGTTCGCACTCACACTCCACCATTAAGCCTGGCAGCGGTGAGGACCGCGTCGCCAACGCCGACGGCAAGTTGATTCCCATCGGCCAAAACGGCAAGAGCGGCAAACTGGTTGCCACCTACGACCTGGACCTGGAGACGGGCGACATCGTGTATAACCACATCCCGGTAGATGAAACCTGGGACGAGGCCGCCAGCCGCTATACCGCCATGAACGAGTGGCTCGACCAATACCGCCACGGCGTGGACAGCATCATGAACAATCCCGTTGCCACCAGCGCGCGCTTCATGAAAAATTCAAGCGACGCTGCCCAGAACTGGGTGAGCGACGCCACTATGGAAATCATCAAGGATTTGTCGGGTATCAAGAATATAGACTGCGCCATCATGAACAAGGGCGGTATCCGCACCGACATGCCCAAGGGCACCGTTACCGAGGGCGTCATCGGTTCGATGTTCCCGTTTGACAACCGCTTTGTGGTGCTGGAGATGCCGGGCAACGAACTTATCGAGAGCATCAAGCTGATGTGTGGCCGCGGTGGCGATGCCGTGAGCAAGGAGCTGCGAGCCACCTACAACGACAAGGGCGAACTCATCAAGGCCACCCTCAAGGGCAAAAAAATCGACCCCAACAAGAATTACATCGTCGCCACCATCGATTATCTGGCCAATGGCGGCGACTACATGACACCCATGACAAGGTGCAAACGCTTGTTCGTCGATACCCAGAAGTATGGCAACCACATGTTGACCTATGTCAAGGCCCTGGAGGCTGCCGGCAAGAAGATTGACGCCAAGGACGAGGTGAGAATCAAGAAGAATTAGGAATTGGGCTAATAATTTACGACAGAAGCAATGACCAAATTCAAATGTATCTTACTGGCAACTGTAGCGGCACTGCTCACCATGAGTGCCGCTGCGCGCAGCGATGCCAAGTTGCCCAACTTGTTTAATAATGTGGACCAGGTGGCGATGAACCGGTGGGTGGACAGTGTGTTCAACTCGCTGTCACCCGAGGCCCGCATCGGACAATTGATTGTTGCCGGCGTGACGCCGTCAAGCAACGATGCCACGCGTGAGCTGGTGAAACACCTCGTCACACAAAATATGGTTGGCGGACTCATCTATGAGAACAGCTCCATGGCCGACCAGGCCGCAGTGACCAACCTGGCCCAATCGCTGGCCACCGTGCCGCTGATGATCACCATCGACGGCGAGTGGGGCCTGGGCATGAGGCTCAAGGAAGTGCCCAACTTCCAGCGCAACCTGATTTTGGGAGCCTTGGACGACGACATGCTGCTATATGAGTACGGCCGTGAGGTGGCACGCCAGTGCCGCCGCATGGGTATCCAAGTGAACTTTGCCCCCGTGCTCGACGTAAACGACAATCCGCTGAATCCTGTTATCGGCACCCGCTCCTATGGCGAGAGCCCCGAACTGGTGGCAAGGCATGCTATCGCCTTTGCCCGCGGCCTGGAAGACGGCGGCGTGATGGCAGTGGGCAAGCATTTCCCAGGCCATGGTAACTCGAGCGAGGACTCTCACAAGACCCTGCCGGTCATCAACAAGTCGCTGCAGGAGATCAACACCTGTGAGCTGGTGCCCTTCCGCAAGTTCATCGAAGCCGGGTTGAGCGGTATCCTGACCGCCCACCTGCTGGTGCCCTCGATTGACAAGGGGAAAGCCCCCACGAGTCTGTCACCCGAGTGCGTGGGTACGCTGTTGCGCAACGAGATGGGCTTCGACGGCCTCATCTTCACCGATGCCCTAAACATGAAGGGTGCGACCCAACTGCTCAACGGTTCAGCTTGTGTCAATGCTTTGATGGCTGGAAATGACGTGCTGCTCATGCCTGAAAACATCGGTGATGAGATTGCTGCAGTCAAGGCTGCCGTGAACAACGGCACCATCAGCCAGAACATCATCGATGAGCGCTGCAAGAAAATCCTGCGCTACAAGTATGCCTTGAACCTGACCGGCAAGCAGCATGTGAGCACCACCAATCTGCTGAACGAGGTTAACTCACAGAAAGCCGAAGTGCTGAAGCGCCAACTTACCGCCGGCAGCATCACTGTCATCAAGAATAACGACGAGATACTGCCCATCCACAACCTGCAGAGCCGCCGCATCGCCGTCGCCACCATCGGCAATGAGAAGGGAACGGCCAGCAAGTTCACACGCCGTTGTGCCGACTATGCGCAGGTGAAGCGTTTTGACCTTGACAAGGCAGGCTCGGCCAGCGAACTCGCCGAGCAGCTGCATGACGGCCACTTCAACACCATCATCGTCGAGGTGGGCGAAGACAACGAGGCCAACCGCGAAGCCCTCGAGGCTATCGCCAAGAAGTGCAAGAACGTCATCGCTGTGCTCACATGCAAGCCCTATGATATCACGAACTACGGTAATGCCATCACCCACAAGCACGTCAAGGCTGTGGTGCTCACCTATGACAACTCCACCGTTGCCGAGGATTATGCCGCCCAAACCATCTTTGGTGGCAACGCCGCTAACGGCAACCTGCCCATCTCCCTCACTTTTAAGGGCAAGAAGACCCGCTATGATGCCGGCCACGGTATCCACTATGCGGCCAATCGCCTAGGCTACAGCATCCCCGCCGAGGTGGGACTGGACAACCGCCTGACCGCCCAAATCGACTCGGTGTGCCGTCTGGGAGTCCAGCAGCATGCTTTCCCTGGCTGCCAGGTGATTGTGGCACGCCACGGCAAGGTCATCTACAAGGGGGCATTTGGCACGATTGACTACAATAGTTCCGTCAAGGTTGACGACAACACACTGTTTGGTCTGGCATCGGTATCCAAGGCCACAGGCACCATCAGCGGTGTGATGAAGGCCTTTGACGACGGCAAGTTCCGCCTCAATGACAAGGCCAGCCAATATATCCCGGGCCTGCGTGACGGCGACAAGGAGGACATCACCTTCCGCGACCTTCTCTACCACGAGACGGGCATGCCCGCATCACTGAACATGTGGTACATGATGATGGATGAGAAATCCTACACGGGCGAACTCATCGCCGGAGCCGAAGACGCCACCCACACCATCAAAATCATGAATGGCGCATGGGGTCACAAGGACGCCAAGATGAGGACCGACATCCTGTCCACCGTCAAGACCGACAAGTTCAATATTGCCATTGCCGACGGCCTGTGGGGTGGCCGCGTGACCTATGACTCGATCATGAACCGCATGTATCACGCCAAGCTGGGCAAGAAAAAATACCTGTACAGCTGCTGCAACTTCTCGCTGCTGGCCGATGCCGTTCAGCGAATGACGCACTCGCCGCTGAACTACTATGTCAACAACTATATCTTTGCTCCGTTGGGCTCCTATCACACGATGTACCGCCCGCTGAGCAAGTTCTCGCGCGACGAGATTGCCTACACCGAAAAGGACACCTACTTGCGCCGCCAGCACATCCACGGCTACGTCCATGACGAGTTGGCCGCCTTCTCGGGCGGAGTGCAGGGCAATGCGGGCCTGTTCAGCAATGCCAACGACCTGGCCAAATTGTTCCAAATGTGGCTGAACGGCGGCACCTATGGCGGAGTGCGCTTGTTAAAGGCCTCGACAGTCGAGACCTTCACGACGCAGAAGAGCCCGAACAGCCACCGCGGCCTGGGCTTTGACAAACCTGTTGTGGGTAACCCTGATGCCAGCAACACCTGCGCTGAGGCGACACCCGAGACTTATGGCCACACCGGTTTCACGGGCACCTGCTTCTGGGTAGATCCCAAGAACGACATGTTCTACATCTTCCTGAGCAACCGTGTGTGCCCCACGCGCAACAATCCCAACTTCGGCCGCATCAGCGCCCGCAGCCACATCCAGTCGCTCATCTACAAGGCGATTAGGGAATAAAGCCGTGACAGAGTCACGGCACAGGTGACCCTGACAATGAGTATTATTGGACAATGAGTATTATTGATTAAAACATAATAAAGCATGAAGAAATTAGCATTCATTTTTACTGCTCTGTTGCTGCTCGCATCGTGCAGCAAGGGCTACAAGGTGACCGTCACTTTCCCTGACGAGAGCAATAATGGCGAGACCGCCTTCCTGACCAACTATGACACTGGAGACACCATCGCTACCGCTACAGTCGAGAATAACATGTGCACCTTTGAGGGCAACACCGACAAGGGCTTCTTTGCACGCCTGTATGCTGGCGGCAACCCCTACGGATTCATTGTTGAGCCAGGCGAGGTGAAACTCGATATCGCAGCCGGCACCGCCATCAGTCCGCTCAACGATAAAATGGCCGAGTGGAGCAAGGAGATGCAAAAGATTGCCGATGACTCTACCCTCACCGAGGAAGAGAACGAGGCCCGCTATGCCGATGGTCTCAAGAAACTCTACGAGGAAAACAAGGACAATGCTATCGGACCTTGGGCTTTCTGCAACTACCTGATGTATAAAGATTTCACCGAAGCTGACATCGACGGCCTGCTCAAGGATGCTCCCGCCGAGTATGCCCAGCTGAAACGTGTCGAGAAAGCCAAGAACGCTGCCAAACAACTCACCATCACTGCCGAGGGCCAGAAGTTCACCGACTTTGAGGTGAAGGCCGAGGACGGAGCTGTACAGAAGCTTTCGGACCACGTGGGCAAGGGCAAGGTCGTTGTTGCCGACTTCTGGGCCAGCTGGTGCCCGCCCTGCCGTGCCGAGATTCCCAAGCTGCAGGCATTGAAGGCCAAGTACGGCGACAAGTTTGACGTGGTAGGTATCGCTGTGTGGGATAATCCCGACGACACCCGCAAAGCCATTGAGGAGCTCCAGATCACCTGGCCCGTCATCGTTGGCACGCAGAAGCTGACCGAGCCCACCGACCTCTACGGCATCAAGGGTATTCCCCACATCATTGTCTTCGGCCCCGACGGCACTATCCTGTCGCGTGGCCTGACCGGCGACGCCCTGGCTGCCAAGCTGGTCGAGGTGGTGAAGTGATTTTTTACGAGCTGCCGCTCGCATTACTGGACGCCACGGGGCTGCAGCTGACAGCACTGGACTAGCTGGACTAACAAGAGCGGTCATTAAACACAAGCGGTTGAGCACCCTGGGTGCTCAACCGCTTTGCTATAGGGAAATATCCTTGTTGCTTTACTCGGCCTCAACGGCTGCCTGTGCGGCTGCAAGGCGAGCGATGGGCACGCGGTAAGGCGAGCAGGAAACGTAGTTCATGTTGAGCGAAGCGCAGAACTTAACGCTGCTGGGCTCACCACCATGCTCACCACAGATACCGAGGTTCAACTCGGGCTTGGTGGCACGACCCTTGCGGCATGCCATCTCAACGAGCTGGCCAACGCCTTCCTGATCGAGTACCTGGAACGGGTCAACCTTGAGGATGC
The DNA here is from genome assembly GCA_905233915.1 of uncultured Muribaculaceae bacterium. Taxonomy (GTDB): domain Bacteria; phylum Bacteroidota; class Bacteroidia; order Bacteroidales; family Muribaculaceae; genus Sodaliphilus. Next base: position 31,996 of record CAJOFM010000014.1, read on the forward strand.
CCAAGTTCTTGTAGATGGCGAGGAACTTGCCAGCGTCATCACGCGAGTAACCGAAGGTCATCTGAGTCAAGTCGTTGGTACCGAAGGAGAAGAAGTCAACAACCGAAGCAATCTGGTCAGCAACAAGGGCTGCACGCGGGATCTCAATCATAGTACCCACCTTGTAGGCAACGGTCTCGCCACGCTCGGTGAATACCTCCTGAGCTACGCGGTTGATGATGTCGGCCTGCATCTGAATCTCGTTCTTAACACCGATGAGGGGCACCATGATCTTGGGCTTCACAACGATGCCCTTGGCCTGCATGTTGAGGGCGGCCTCGATAATGGCGCGGGCCTGCATCTCGGTGATCTCGGGATAGGTGTTGCCGAGACGGCAGCCACGGTGACCGAGCATGGGGTTGAACTCCTCAAGACCGTCGCACACGAGCTTCACCTCGTCAAGGGTGCGGCCAGTCTCTTCAGCGAGCTCACGCATGGTCTCGAGCTGATGGGGAACGAACTCATGCAAGGGGGGATCGAGCAGGCGGATGGTTACCTCATAACCGTCCATGGCCTCGAAGATACCCTCGAAGTCGCCACGCTGCAGCGGGAGCAGCTTGGCCAGAGCGACGCGACGTGAAGCCTCATCGGGAGCGATGATCATCTCGCGCATAGCCTTGATGCGGTCACCCTCAAAGAACATGTGCTCGGTGCGGCACAGACCGATACCGTGGGCGCCCAGCTTGCGGGCAACGCTAGCGTCGCGGGGCGAGTCGGCATTGGTGTAAACGTCCATCTTGCTGAACTTCTCAGCCAGGTTCATTACGGCAGCGAAGTCACCGCTCAGGTCGGCGTCAACAGTAGCTACGAGGCCATCATAAACCTCACCGGTGCTACCGTTAATCGAAATCCAATCACCCTCCTTGTAGGTCTTGCCACCCATCTCGACGGTGCGGGCCTTGTAATCCACCTTGATTTCACCAGCACCCGAAACGCAGCACTTACCCATACCGCGAGCCACAACGGCTGCATGTGAGGTCATACCACCACGGGCGGTGAGGATACCCTGAGCCACGCTCATACCACGCAGGTCCTCGGGAGAGGTCTCCAGACGAACCATGATAACTTTCTTCTTGCGCGATGCCCACTCCTCGGCGTCATCGGCAAAGAATACGATTTGACCAGTTGCGGCACCGGGGCTGGCGGGCAGACCCTTGGCCATAACCTTGGCGTTCTTCACTGCAACCTTATCAAACACGGGGTGCAACAGCTCGTCGAGCTTGTTGGGCTCCATGCGCTTGATGACGGTCTTCTCGTCGATAGCGCCCTCGCGCAGCAGATCCATGGCGATCTTCACCATGGCAGCGCCGGTGCGCTTACCGTTACGGGTCTGGAGCAGCCACAGCTTACCATCCTGGATGGTGAACTCCATATCCTGCATATCGCGATAGTGGTCCTCGAGCTTCTGCTGGATGTCAACGAGCTGCTTGGCGCACTCGGGCATCGACTCCTCGAGAGAGGGATACTTGGCAGCGCGCTCTTCCTCGGTAATGCCCTGCAGCTTGGCCCAACGGCGGCTACCCTCGGTCATAATCTGTTGCGGGGTGCGAACACCAGCCACAACGTCCTCGCCCTGTGCGTTGATGAGGTACTCACCATTGAAGAGGTTCTCACCAGTACCGGCGTCACGCGAGAAGCAAACACCAGTAGCACTGTTATTGCCCATGTTACCATAGACCATGGCCTGCACGTTAACAGCCGTACCATATTCCTCGGGAATCTGGTTCATGCGGCGGTACAGGATAGCGCGGTCATTGTTCCAGCTATCAAACACAGCGTAGATGGCACCCCAGAGCTGATCGTAAGCATCGGTGGGGAAGTCCTTGCCGGTATTTTCCTTAACAGCGGCCTTGAAGCGCTTAACCAGTTCCTTGAGGTCATCGACATCAAGTTCGGTATCAAACTTCACGCCCTTCTTCTCCTTGAGTTCCTCGATGATGGCCTCAAAGGGGTCGATGTCGGTCTTGTTGGTAGGCTTCATACCGAGCACCACGTCGCCGTACATCTGCACAAAGCGGCGGTAGCTGTCCCAAGCGAAGCGGGGGTTGCCCGACTTCTGAGCCAGCGTCTCGGCCACAGCGTCGTTAATACCCAGGTTGAGGACGGTGTCCATCATACCAGGCATCGACACGGGAGCACCCGAACGTACCGACACCAGCTGGGGATTGCTGGGGTCATTGAACTTGTTGCCCGTCAGGCTCTCGATGTGCTGGATTGACTTCATCACATCGTCCTTGATCATAGCCACAACGGCATCGCGACCCTCCTTATTATAGAGCGTGCAGATTTCGGTCGTGATGGTGAAACCCGGGGGAACGGGCACGCCAATCAAGTTCATCTCGGCAAGGTTCGCGCCCTTGCCACCCAACAGATCCTTCATGTCGGCACGGCCTTCAGCTTGACCGTTACCAAAAGTGTAAATCGCTTTCATTTACTTAACTCTTTCTTAGTTGAATATTTAGGTAATATTTATAAATTTCCTTATTTGCGGTGCAAAGTTAGTGATTTTTAGCCGAAAAACCGCTAAATCCACCCAAAAAACACATATTTTTTATTAACCAAGGTCAAACGCCTTTAATTCATTACATTTTACAATTAAACCACACATCATATCTAACAGTTTTGCGGGAATATCTCATTTTGTGCTATGGTGGTGGCCTTGGAACACAAACTACAAAGTAAACGAAGTCGCCTTTCACATTGACACAGCAATCACTCAAATGAGCCAAATGGCCTTGTCATTTTGGGCAATAAAGACATTTTTGTGCCACAAAAGGCACTAACAATGAAAAAAACACTATCTTTGCAGTTTGTAATCTAAACATTACTATATAGAATGGACAACAGTACAAAAAAATTGCTGGAAAACGACACCAATGGGTTGTTGACCTACGAATACATCGCCAACAATATGGGCAGCATCGACGCCGACCTGCCCGCCCTTGTTGATAACATGATCCTCAAGGACCGCACGGGACAGTTTGTGGTGAGCACCGCGCGCTACCTCAACGCCATCGACCGCGACAAGTATGCGCCGAGCATCGACCTGCTGGTTAAAGCCGCCATCGCCAAAGACCGCGACCACGTTTACCTGGCCTATCTGGCCTCGTCGCTGTGGGGCTCGGACTACAAGGAGCATGCCGCTGAGCTGAGCGAACAGGACGATAACTTCCGCCGCATCTACAAGCGCCTCTACCCCGTGGGCATTTAATGATCCCCAAAGGTCAAGGAATTAACGAACATCAAAATATGAAAAGAAACTTATTTTTATCTATCGTGATGGTTGCCATCACCTTGATTGCATGCTCGGCCAACAATGCCGATAACAAGGCAGGCGCATCAGCAAAAAACACCAACAAGATGACAAAAGTTGAACTCGAGACTTCGCTTGGCAACATCGTTGTCGAGCTCTATAACGAGACCCCTCAGCACCGCGACAACTTCATCAAGCTCGTCAAGGAGGGCTATTATGACGGCGTGCTCTTCCACCGCGTTATCAAGGACTTCATGATCCAGACCGGTGACGGCAACTCCAAGACCGCTGGCGTTGATACCCCACTGGGCGATGGTGACCCCGGTTACACGATTCCCGCTGAATTTGTCTATCCCAAATATTTCCATAAACGCGGAGCTCTGGCAGCCGCCCGCACTGGCGACCAGGTTAATCCTGAGCGCCGCAGCAGTGGCAGCCAGTTCTATATCGTAACCGGCAAGATTTACAGCAGCGACGACCTGAAAATGATGTCCCAGCGCTTGGCTGACGTGAAGAAGCAGGACATCTTCCGCCGTCTGGTGACTGAGAACAGGGCAAAAATCGAGGAGTTGCAGAAGAACCAGGACAACGCCGCCCTGCAAGAGCTGCAGAACCAGCTCATCCAGCAGACCGAGGCCGAAGCAGCCCAGACTCCTTTCAAATTCACCGACGAGCAGATTGACGCCTACACGAGCGTGGGTGGCACCCCCCATCTCGACGGCCAGTACACCGTCTTTGGAGAGGTCATCCAGGGCATGGACGTGGTTGATAAGATCCAGAACACCACCACAGGCCGCATGGACCGCCCCACGGTTGACATCAAGATCGTCAAGGCTCGCATCCTCAAGTAAAAGTCAACGACTGCTATCATACAGGGCTTATAGGTTTCAGCAGGACCTATAAGCCCTGCTTTTTTTTGAACATTTCTTGAAAAATGGGATGGAAAATGAAAAAAAACGATGAAATGAGTTTGTAATTGCGAAATAATGACTAAATTTGGGGTTTGTAATTAAACATCAAGCGCCACTACAACGCTTGAATAAAACTAAATGAATATGACTGAACCGCGTGAACAATCTGAATCGATGAACAATCTCGAGAAGGATCAAATCTTGAGCACTGAGTCCCAGAATGAGACCCAGGAAGTTGTGAGTGAAGAAGTTAATGTTGTTGAACCCACACCCGTCGAGAAGCCTGTCCAGGAAGCCCCCGCGGCCGAAGAGCAACCCGCTCCCGAGCCCGCAGAGCAGCCTGAGCCCGTGGCCGAAGAGCCCGCCGCCCCACAGGAAACCAAGCCCGACCTTGCCGGCAAGAGCAAGAGCGAACTGGTGGACATGATGCGCGAGGCCGCTACCCGCCCCATCGAGGATGTCAAGGACGAAGTGCAAGCTATCAAAGCCGCATTCTTTGCGCTGCGACGCGAAGAGATTGCCAAGGAAAGAGAAGATTTCCTGGCCAACGGCAATGAGGAGGCCGATTTCACCCCCAAGGAAGACAACGACGAGAACAATCTAAAAGAGTTGCTCAATGTGCTCAAGGAGCGTCGCACAGAGTATAACGCGGCCCAGGAAGCCAACCGTGAGGCCAATCTGGAGAAGAAACGCCAGATTATCGCTCTCATCAACGAGATCGCTAATGATCCCGACAATATCAACCGCCAGTTCAACCGCGTTAAGCAGTTGCAACAGGACTTCAAGGACGCCGGCGAGGTGCCCGCTACCGCCGACACCGAGGTGTGGAAGGAATTCCAGCGCGCCACCGAGCGTTTCTATGATGTGCTGAAGATGAACAAGGAGCTGCGCGACTATGACTTCAAGAAAAACCTGGAGCTGAAGCAGCAGCTGTGTGAGGAGGCCGAGGCCCTGGACGAGGAGACTGACATCGTCTCCGCATTCAGGAAACTGCAGGAACTCCACAACAACTGGCGCGAAATCGGTCCCGTAGCCAAGGAACTGCGCGAGGAACTGTGGGCCCGCTTCAAGGCCGCCTCGAGCGCCATCAACAAGAAATACCAGACCTTCTTTGAGGACCGCAAGAGCAAGGAGAAAGAGAATGCCGACGCCAAGACTGAATTGTGCGAGAAAATCGAGCAAATCACAACCGACAACCTCAAGACCTACGCACAGTGGGATGAGGTGACCAAGCAGATTATCGCCCTGCAGGAAGACTGGAAGAAACTGGGTTACGCATCACGCAAGGCCAATGCCGCCCTGTTTGCCCGTTTCCGCAAGTCGTGTGATGACTTCTTTGCCAAGAAAGCCGAGTTCTACAAGTCGATGAAGGAAGAGCTGAGCAACAACCTTGCCAAGAAGATCGACCTGTGCGAGCGCGCCGAAGCCTTGAAAGACTCCACCGAGTGGAAAGAGGCTACCGACAAGTTCGTCGAGCTGCAGAAGGAGTGGAAGACCATCGGTCCCGTTGTCAAGAAACACAGCGACGCCGTGTGGAAACGCTTCATTGCCGCCTGTGACCACTTCTTTGAGGAGAAGAAGAAACAGAACGTCAACGTCCATGCCGTTGAGCACGATAACCTCAAGGCCAAGAAGGAAATCATCACCACCCTTAAGGAAACCATCGAGGGTGCAGCCGAGGACGCCGCACAGAAGGTGCGCGAACTCATGGACCGCTGGCAAGAGATTGGCCACGTTCCCTTTAAGGAGAAAGACAAGATTTATGCCCAGTACCGCGAACTCATCGACAAGGCATTTGACACGCTCAACATGCGCGGTTCCCGTCCTCGTGGTGAGGGTGGTTCTCCCCGTGGTCCCCGCCAGTCGGGCAACGACCGTGGCCTGAGTGAGCGCGACCGCCTCGTGCGCACCTACGAGCAGCGCATGAGCGAGTTGAAGACCTTTGAAAACAATATGGGCTTCCTCACTGCCAACACCAAGAGCGGTAACTCGCTCGTCCAGGAAATGGAGCGCCGCATCGCCCGCCTCAAGGAGGAGATTGCCGAGCTCGAGCAGAAAATCAAGGAACTGGACAACGCTTAATCCTCCCGCCAGTGGGAACCCAAACCATCATTATTGACTGAAACCCAACGCGATATGGGGAGTGCCAGCCACTCCCCTGTAGCGTTGTCAACCATCTAAGCCGCTACTGATAACCTAATGAAGAGCAAAGGCAGATACGGGCATTTCGTCAAATGGATATTCAGCATCATTGACTTGCTGATAGTCAATGTCGTGTTCCTCGCCAGCATGCTATGGAGCCGAGGGACATCGCCTGCCAACGACGCCTTATATGAGCGCCCCATGTGGCTTGCGCTCAACGTGGCGATGGTGGTGTGCATCTATTTCTTTAACGATGTACACGAGCGCCGTGTATTCTACGCCGACAAGGTTGTTGGTCAGGCGCTTAAACTCACGCTCACTCATGCCGGTATTTTTGTCACGCTGTCATCTTTCCTAGGACCGTTTGACCTGCCGTGGCGCCACATGCTGCTTTTCTATACCATTTTCTTTATCGTACTGGCTTTATGGTGGGTTACTTCACGTCAGTTTGTCAAACTCTACCGCAACAAGGGCTTTAACTTCAAGAGGGTTATTGTCATTGGCGGCGGAACCGTGGGCGTTAGACTGATTAACGAGATGCTGGGTGATCAAGGATATGGTTACCACATCGTCGGCTTCTTTGACAACAACCCCAAAGCCAGGTCGGCCTCTGCCGCCTATCAAGGCACCCTAGATGACGTGGAGCAGTTCGTCAAGACCCATCAGGTTGACGAGATGTTCTGCGCCGTGCCCGACATCGAGGACAACCAGAATGTTTCGCGCATGATCCGCATTGCCGATAACAATGCCGTGGACTTCTACTATGTGCCCCAATTCGGACGAACGGTGACCCGACAATTCGAGCTGCAATCGGTAGGTGACGTCCCCATCCTTGCCGTACACCCCTACCCCTTGAAAAATCCCATTAACCGACTCTTCAAGAGGGCGTTTGACCTGGTATTCTCCACCATAGCACTCATCCTGTCCCCACTTGTCATTATCCCAGTGGCCATAGGCATCAAGTTGTCATCACCCGGTCCCATCTTCTTTGTACAGAAGCGCACCGGCTACCGCGGGCAGGCTTTCAACTGCTACAAGTTCCGCACCATGCGCGAGAACAAGGACAGCGACACCAAGCAAGCGACCAAGGGTGACCCTCGTGTGACACGATTCGGCAACTTCCTGCGACGCTCGAGCATTGATGAACTGCCGCAATTCTATAATGTGTGGCGGGGAGAAATGAGCATTGTGGGACCGCGTCCCCACATGGTGGCCCAGACCGAGATGTACAGTGAGCTTATTGACAAGTACATGCTACGCCACACCATCAAACCCGGCATCACCGGCTGGGCTCAGGTGCGCGGTTTCCGTGGCCAGACCGAAGAACTGTGGCAGATGGAAAAACGCGTCGAGTACGACGTGTGGTACGCCGAGAACTGGACGTTCTTCCTGGACCTGAAAATCATCTTCCGCACCGTCTGGAATGCCATTAAGGGCGAGGATAATGCGTATTAAAGGTTAAAGGTTAAGGGTTAGAGGTTAATGGGGGTATCAGATGACGCGGGAGGAATATGCACTGGCTTTGTTGAGAAGTTGCTACGGTTACGACAGTTTCCGCGGCAACCAGTGGGACATCATCAGCCACACGCTCGATGGCGGTGACAGCATCGTGCTCATGCCTACAGGTGGCGGTAAATCCCTGTGCTATCAAATTCCCGGCTTGATGAGTGATGACGGCTTTGCCATCGTCATTTCCCCGCTGCTGGCATTGATGAATGACCAGATCGACGCCCTCCAGCAGAATGGTGTCCCCGCACTCGCCCTCAATAGCGAGAAAACCGACAGTGAGAACCGCCAAACCGTTGACCTGCTCATGCAGGGCAAGGTGAAACTCCTCTATATCTCCCCCGAGAAATTGCTTAGTGAAATTGACCGCTGGTCAAGCGCCATTACCGACCGCATCTGCCTATTTGCCGTAGATGAGGCACACTGCATTTCGCAATGGGGCCATGACTTCCGCCCCGAGTACACCCAATTGGGCACACTCAAGCAACGTTTTCCCAAAGTTCCGGTAATGGCACTCACCGCCACTGCCGACCGCATCACCCGTGATGACATTGCCACGCAGCTTAACATACCCGGGGCAAGGCTGTTCATCAGTTCGTTTGACCGCCCAAACATCTCGCTCAACGTGGTTCAAGGCTCAAGCGGTCGCCAAAAGTTCCGTCAAATCGTACAGTTCATCAACCTGCACCGTGACGAGAGCGGCATCATCTATTGCCTGCGCCGCAAGGACACCGAGAAGATGGCCACCGAGCTCACTCGTCTGGGCATCAGTGCCCAACCCTTTCATGCCGGAATGAGCGTTGAACTCAAGCAGCAGGTGCAGCGCGACTTCATCAACGATGACGTCAAGGTCGTGTGTGCAACCATCGCCTTCGGCATGGGCATTGACAAGAGTAATGTGCGCTACGTCATTCACAGCAACATGCCTCGCAACATCGAGAGCTATTATCAGGAAATAGGGCGTGCCGGACGTGACGGCATGCCTGCCGAAGCGCTGATGTTCTATTCCTATGGCGACGTGGTCACCCTGCAGCAATTCGCGCAACAGTCAGGACAGGTACAGATTAACATGGACAAGTTGCGGCGCATGCAGCAGTATGCCGAGAGCGGTGTCTGCCGTCGCCGCATGCTACTGAGTTACTTCAACGAGCGATTCGACCACGACTGCCACAACTGTGACGTGTGCAACAACCCTCCCGAACGCTTTGACGGCACCAAGCTGGCCCAGATGGCCTTGAGCGCCATCAAGCGCACCAACGAGCAGGCGGGCATGTACACCGTGACCGATATCCTGCGCGGTTGGCGCAAGGCCGAGATTGTCGAGAAAGGCTACGACCAACTCAAGACCTTCGGCGTGGGACGCGACTTCACTGTAGCCGAGTGGAACGCCTACTTGTTACAGATGCTGCAAATGGGATTGTTTGACGTGGCCTATGACGAAAACAACCACCTGAAAATCACTGATTACGGGAGCGAAGTGCTGTACGGCAGAAAAGCCATAGAATTGAACCGCTATGAGCGACGCGACATCAAAGCAAGGAAACAGCCGACAGAAACGCCCGTACTTCGCGACAGCCCGACACCTGTCAAGCAGATGGACAAAGCGCTGTTCGATAAACTGAAGGACCTGCGCAAAGCCCTCGCCACCGCTAGCCACATCGCACCCTATATGGTATTCAGCGACAAGTCACTACAGGCCATGGCGACTGAAAAGCCGACAACCCAGGCCGAGTTCGGCATCCTATACGGTGTGGGTCAAGTGAAATGCCAGAAATACTGGCATCCCTTTACCGCGGTCATCCGCGAGCATCTTAGCCACAGATAGCAGGGGAAAACAGCGGTTGTCGAACTGCAGTGGCTGATAATCAGATGATACCAGTGAGGTAGAGGAAGATAAAGATGATGGATATAGGGGCGGCAAAGCGCAGGCAGAAGATGAGGAACGGCTCCATCCTGCCCTTGAGACGGCCTCCGTTGGTCATCTGCTCGTGAACCACCTTGCGGTCTAGAACCCATCCCACATACACAGCTGTGAACAATCCACCTAGCAGCATGAAGATGTTGCTGGCGGCATAATCCATCATGTCGAAGATATTCTTCCCGAATAACTTGATGTCATCCAGGACATTGAACGACAACGCAGCAAACAAGGCCAAAACAAAGGTGAACAATGCCGCCCAAGCGATGGCGTGGGGGCGCGACATCTTGTGTTCCTCAATAAGGAAAGTGATGGGGATCTCGCTCAACGAAATGGTAGATGTCAACGAGGCAAAGAATACCAGCAGGAAGAAAAGCAATGCCCAGATATAGCCGCCTGGCATCTGCTGGAAAATGGTCGGCAAGACCTCAAATATAAGGCGCGGACCTGCTGTAGGCTCCAAACCGAAGGAGAACACAGCAGGGAATATCATCACGCCCGACAGGATGGCAACCAGCGTGTCGAGAACAGCAACGGTGGTGGCATCCTTGGTTAGCGAAGTATCATCCTTGAAATAAGAGCTATAGGTCACCAGGCAAGAGATACCGATGGAGAGCGAGAGGAACGCCTGTCCAAAGGCATCCAGCACGCCACGCATCGTAAGCTCTGAGAAATCCGGGTAGAACAGGAATTTCAAACCCTTGGAAGCGCCAGGCAACAGCAATGAATTGACACAGAAGATGATAAGGATAAGGAACAGCAGGGGCATCATGATGCTTGCCACGCGCTCGATACCCTTCTCGATGCCACGGCTCATCACCAGGAAGTTGAGAATCAGGAACAACACTGTCCAACCCACACAGCGCCAGGGGTTCGATACCAGCGATGTGAACATGTTGCTATATTCCTCGGGCGTGTGGTTGCTCAAGTGACCCAACGCCGCCTGGTAAAGATATTCAATAATCCAGCCGCACACCACACTATAGAAGCCCATCACGACAAAACTTCCTATGATACAGATGTAGGTGAACAGGTAATATTTCTTACCAGGTGACAGCTTCAACAAGGCGGCCTTCATGTTGCTGTGCGTCGAGCGGCCAATGATGAACTCACTCAATATCACAGGAATACCCATCACGATAATGCAACAGATATACACAAGGATGAAGGCGCCACCACCGTTATTACCGGCTTCATAAGGGAAACGCCATATATTACCTAAACCCACTGCCGAGCCAACAGCCGCAGCAATGGCACCAATGCGGGTCGCAAATCCTACACGTTTTGTCATAGTATCTTAATATGTGAGAAGTAGCACAAAATTAAATATAATTGTTGAATAACCAAGGGAAAACCATGGGAATTCTAAAACTGGGGCACGGGATCAATCTTGTGTGGAGCAGGGTCTGGCTTTTTATGCGGTTTATCCCTTTTCTTGGCCGATCTGGATTTATGGTGTTTCTTTGCCTTATCACGATTGTGTGCCGATTGGCCATCGTGACTATTGAAAGCGGCCATTGCCGAATCAGCCTCAGCCTCAAAGTCATTGACTCCTATTATGTTGGCAGGTATCTCCTGATGGGCCTGACAGGACCGCACCACCGCTGTTCCTGCCAGCAGCAACGCAATCGCCGCGAGAATCACGATTGTCCCGATGCGTTCATGCCGTGTCATTGAAAACAATTCCTTCATGACTGGATTTATAATCTGGCACAAATATACCATAAAACCCACCAATTCCAATATCTAGAACAAAAAAAACATGAAAACAAGTTTATTTTCTGAGAAAATAACACTGTTAAAACAATTAAAAATATTACTTTTGTAAGTTGTAAACGAAACAGAACACAATACTATATGAAAAGCTTTATATTATCAATTCCTAAAGGGATACCATCGGTCATCGCTCTTTTGTTGGCCTTATACTTCACTTTTGCCAATAACCCATTGGGTGTAAACGCATTAAACGTATTCCCTGGAGCACCATTGGTCGGGCATTTTATCCTTTATTTCATTATTGCCCTCATTTTCATTCTCGATTACGCCAAGTCAAAACTGCCGCATCACAGCAAGATCAACCATGAGATAGCACTGGCTGCCACCACTGGCGTGTTGTCACTGCTCATGGAAATTGGCCGCATGTGGCAAACTGGTTACAACTATGACATGAACAACGTGTATGCCGCATCATTCGGCGCACTCTTGGCATTCTTGTTCTACCATTTCTGGCTGCTGCATCCCATGCGCCACTACCTCTACCACTCTATCCAGCACCACTGGCGCTACCAACATCGTCGCAAGAAAAAATAACAAACGACAATAGTTTTTTTAGGTTAATTCTTTTTTAGGTGATTTTTTTTGCTGAACAGAAAAAAATCACCTAAATTTGTCATATTCAAACCATTCATTGTCACCGTTATGCTTTTCTCCGATAAAATCAAGCAGTTGCGCATCAGTAGCGGCAAGCGGCAGAAAGACCTTGCCAAGGCTATTGGCGTTGACGTGCCGGCTTACAGCCGCTATGAACATGGCGAACGTCGTCCCAAGCGCGAACAGGTACAGCGGTTAGCACGCATCTTCAAGACCGACCCCGATGAATTGATCGCCATGTGGCTCGCCGATGAAGCCTATGACCGCATCGCCCATGATAAGATGGCAACCCGTGCGGCCACCATGCTGCTGGACATGCTTAATAACAAAACACCACAGGAGAGCAAGATTGAAAAAGTGGACCAGGAATCCGTGAGCCCTATCACACGAGACCTGGTCAAGCGCCTCGGCAAGTCTTTGATGCCACATCTTGAACAGGGTGATGCAGCCACCGTCATGCAGCGCATCGAGGATGAGAGCATAGACTGCATCGTGACTACCCCGCCCTACTGGAGACGCCGCAGCCAAGGCACCGAGAGCATCACGGCAACCACAGCCGAGGACTTCATCAATGAGCTGTTGCTGACAATGGCCCAGGCCCACCGTGTCCTCAAGCCCCAAGGCTCGTTGTGGCTCAATATGGGAGACGACACCACCGACGGCTTTGTTCAGGGAATACCCTGGCGCGTCGTACTCGCCATGCTGAGCAAGCAAGGATGGCACTTGGTCAATGAGGTGGTATGGAACAAAACCACCACTTCTCCACAGGGCAGCCATGACCACCTGCGCAAGGTGCACGAGTTCATGTTCCACCTGGTCAAGGATGATGAATTCTACTACAATGATGAGGAATTGCGGCGCACGTGCGCACTCATCCTGCGCAATGATGATACTGGACGCAGGAAATCGCCCAGGGTCAAGAAGCAATACCTGCAACCCGATAACGTGCAAGGCGTTGTCCCCGGCGACGTGTGGACCATCAGCGTCCAGCGCTCGGGCATAGCGCACTATTGTGTTGCCCCCGATGTGCTCTACCGATTGCCCATCGTGGCCACCTGCCCACGCAATGGCATCGTGCTCGACCCCTATTGCGGCACGGGCACCGCCTGCAGAATAGCCTACGAGCTCAACCGGCGTAGCATCGGCATCGACATCAATCCTGATTACATCAAGCACGCCCGCTCTAGCATCGAGCAAAAACCCCTCAGCCTGTTTTAAGATAAGCTGTTCTTTCTATACCTCATTGACGGCCTGAATTGCTGGATTTTTTGTAATTTTGCACCCAAAATTACACGATTGTCATGATTTCAGTCCAGGGTCTCAAGGTCGAGTTCGGCAGCCAGGTGCTGTTCGAGAACATCAGTTACGTGATCAACAAGCGTGACAAGGTCGCGCTTGTCGGTAAGAACGGTGCCGGCAAGACCACCATGCTCAGAATTATCTGCGGCGAGCAACAGCCCACTAGCGGCACTGTTGCCCGTCAGGCCGACATCACAATCGGCTACCTGCCCCAGCAGATGGTAATAAAGGACGAACTCACCGTCAGGCAGGAGGCCGCCCGAGCCTTTGAACACCTGCAGCAGCTTGATAACGCGATCGACCGCATGAACCAGCAACTGGCCGAGCGCACCGACTATGACAGCGAGGAGTATCAGGAACTCATTGAGCGTGTGGCCGAGAAGACCGAGCTGCGTGCCCTCATGCAAAGCGAAAACATTGATGCGGAGATCGAGAAGACACTTATCGGTCTTGGATTTGAACGCTCCGACTTTGAAAGGCCCACTAGCGAGTTCAGCGGCGGCTGGCGCATGCGCATTGAACTGGCCAAACTCTTGCTCAGGCGACCCGATGTGCTCTTGCTCGATGAGCCCACCAACCACCTGGACATCGAGTCAATCCAATGGCTCGAGGCTTTCTTAAAAAACCGCAATGGTGCCCTGTTGCTCGTCTCGCATGACCGTGCTTTTATCGATAACGTGACCAACCGCACCATCGAGATTTCATTGGGCAAGATCTATGACTACAAGGTGAGCTATAGCCAGTTTGTGGAACTGCGCAAGGAACGCATCGAGCAACAGATGCGCGCTTATGAGAACCAGCAGAAACTCATTCACGACACCGAGGATTTCATTGAGAAATTCCGCTACAAGGCCACCAAAGCCGTTCAGGTACAGAGCCGCATCAAGATGCTCGACAAGCTGGAGCGCATTGAGGTTGACGAGGTCGATCTCTCGCGCATGAGACTGAAATTCCCGCCTGCACCACGCAGCGGCGATTACCCCGTCATTGCCGAGGACCTGCGCAAGGACTATGGAAACCTGAACGTGTTCCATGACGTGACGTTTACCATCAAACGCGGTGAAAAGGTTGCATTCGTGGGCAAGAACGGAGCTGGCAAGTCCACACTGGTTAAATGCATCATGGGTGAAATCCCCTTTGACGGCAAACTGCAGATCGGGCACAACGTCAAAATCGGCTACTTTGCACAAAACCAGGCGCAACTGCTTGACGAGACACTCACAGTGCACGATACCATTGATTACGTTGCAGTGGGCGACATCCGCACCCGCATCAACGACATCCTGGGTGCTTTCATGTTTGGCGGCAAGGCGGCCGATAAGAAAGTCAAGGTGCTGAGTGGTGGAGAAAAGAGCCGCCTGGCCATGATCAGGCTGCTATTGCAACCGGTTAACCTGCTCATTCTCGATGAGCCCACCAACCACCTGGACATGCCCAGCAAGGATGTGCTCAAAGAGGCCATCCAGGCGTTTAACGGCACTGTCATCGTCGTGTCTCACGACCGCGATTTCCTCAACGGTATTGTGGACAAGGTGTATGAGTTCGGTGAGCATCGTGTGCGGGAACATCTGGGCGGCATTTATGATTTCCTGAGGAAGAAACAACTCGACTCCCTGCAACAGCTGGAAATCAAGAATTCACCCGTTAGCTCTACATCACAGGAAGACTCTCTCCAACCTGCCGCAAGCCAGGGAAAGATGGATTATCAGCGACAAAAGGAGCGCGAACGCATCATCCGTCAAGCGGAGAAAAAGGTGAAGACCCTTGAGACTAAGATCGCAGAGCTGGAGCAACAACTCGCCGAGATTGAGGATAAGCTGTCCATAGCAACCAGCGAGAATCCCGACATCTACTACAAGCATTCCCAAATCAGCCGCGAACTCGATGACGTCATGGCCGACTGGGAACAAGCGAGCGCCGATCTTGAAGCCGCCCGCCAAATCTAGCCGTTACCATCGTGAGTAACGGTGTTGCCGTTGATGGCAACCGATGATAGCGAGCAACAGAGATTGTTTTATATGACCTTTTCCGTTACAATTGTGCCGGATCTCCAAACATAGCCAGCATCTCGTCAAAGCGTTGCAGTGTGTCCCCGCCAAACTTGGCTAGAGACATCCTTGCACGTTCAATGGTTTTGGCCGGTTCATCGGGCCGGCTCTTTGAGAAGAACTTGTCGGCATAGCAGATGACTTTTTCCTCCAAGCTCTCGGGCAACAAATCACGCGGCGGAGTGATGGGCAGATTTTGCGCAACGATTTCGGCTGCTGTGATACCCGCACCCGTGTGACGCTCGCACACGCGCCCATGACGATACAACCCGAGTCCATCTAACATCCTGCGACCCAAAATGCCATGCAGGATGTAGGGCTCAGTACCAAAACAATAGATCCCGGGAGCATCGGTCTTGCACATTCCGATATCGTGCAGCATTGCAGCTTCTTCAACAAACTCAATGTCAATTGGCACCCCTTTATCTATGAGCCGTTGACTCAAGGTCACAGCCAGATCAGCTACTTGACGGCTATGAAGAACTAACACCCGGTAATCATCATTACCGGGTGTGTAGTATCGTTGGATGATGGATAAGCAATCCAGCATTTTATTCCAAGTTGGGATTAGTCCACAAAGACTACCCAGCCGTGCTCATCGGGATAGTCACCCATCTGGATGGCACGCAGACGGTTATACAGTGCAGTCACCTTGGGGCCGACATTGCCGTCCTTGCTGATAACATAGTGCACATCGTTGTCCATGTCAACCACCTCGCTGATGGGAGCGGTAACGGCTGCGGTGCCACACTCGGCTGCCTCATCGGCCTCGGCAAGTTCCTCAAGGGGTACAGGACGAGCCTCAACTTCCATACCCAGGTCACGGGCAATCTGCTGGAGACTCATATTGGTGATTGAGGGAAGGATGGAACCCGACTTCGGGGTGATGTAGGAGTTGCCCTTCACGATAAAGAAGTTGGCGGGACCACACTCATCAAGATATTTCTTCTCCTTGGGATCCAGGAAGAGGGCAGCGCTGTAGCCAGCAGCCTTTGCGCGTGCGGTAGCGCCCATACCAGCGGCATAGTTACCACCCACTTTCCAGCGGCCGGTTCCGCAGGGAGCAGCACGGTCATACTCACGGTAAATAGCGACCTTAGTGCAGTGGAAGCCTTCCTTGAAATAAGGACCAACAGGCGTTACAAAGATAATCACGGTATACTCCTCGGCCGGGCTCACACCAACGCGGGGCGAGATGCCGATTTCAACGGGACGAAGATAGAGCGAGCTGCCGCTGCCATAAGGCGGGATGAAACGCTCATTGAGCTTAACGACCTTCTTGCACATTTCCATGAAAATGTCCTCGGGCAGAGGCTCCATGAGGATACCACGCGCACTGTTCTGGAGACGCTTGGCGTTCTCATCGGGACGGAACAAGCGGATTTTGCCATCACTACCGCGGAAAGCCTTCAAGCCTTCAAAAATTTCCTGACCATAGTGGAGGCAGCTTGCAGCCATGTGCAGGTTAATGGTTTCGTCCTGGGTGACTTCAATCTCACCCCACTTGCCGTCCTTGAACGTGCAGCGCACGTTGTAATCGGTCTTCATGTAACCAAAAGGCAGATGTGCCCAATCAATGTTTTCTAAATTAGTCATTGTTCTACTAATGTTTAGTTAAAGGTAATTAAATGGTTTTAGTTTACTGTTCTTATCTCAAGATGATGTGATTACAATGCAACCTTCTGCGTTATGTTTCCAATCCTCACCAGATAGATTCCTCGCGAGCCCAACCTCAACTCTGAAGTGCCTGGTTGTAATGTTGCTTGAGAGACTATCTGACCCAAAATCGTATAAACGCGCACAGTAATGCGCTTAGGCGTAACAATGGTAATCGTGCCCTTGCTGCCATAAATCTCGATGCCGTCACTGGTGCGAGGATCGTTCAAGCTCTTTCCCTGAACTTCACGGTTGGTTTCGCGCCATTGAATCTCTGCCAGGGCTGCATTACCAAGCCCAAGCATAAGCACCATCAACAATATGGCAAGTAAGCGTCTCATCATTCTTAATCAATCTACAAAATTATAACTATTTTTTTGGGCAAACAAACCTTTAAAGAAATTTTTCATTTTTAAGCCCAAAAAACGAGGGACCTAGCGGGAGCAGCATGTTTCGACCAGAAACAACAAAAAACGAGAGGCGACATCATTGCTGACATCACCTCTCTTAAGTACTCATATACAAAAAACGAGGGAGCCGCTGTTTGACCAGTGACTCTCTCTTAAGGGGCGGTTACCTACTCTCCCACTTTCGCAGTACCATCGGCGTGGTGAGGCTTAACTTCTCTGTTCGGAATGGGAAGAGGTGGGACCCTC
>CAJOFM010000015.1 GCA_905233915.1 uncultured Muribaculaceae bacterium
AGGCATTCCACTGAACCCAGAACACCAGGACACAACAGAGTATAATTATGCCAAGAGTTGCTAACCTTGATTTTCTAATAGAATCCATCATTTTTTATTGTAACTTATAAATTCCGATTTATCTTTCAGTAAACGCAGACAAAGGTAGCGAATTCATTCCGCTAAGCACTCATTTTCTTTTAGATTTCGGTGATTTATTATTCATGAGGCGCTGGTACTCGCCAGACTTTTATGATTTTGGAAAAGATGTTCAACCGATTAGGCCTTAAAAAGACGTATATCCAAGTCACAAATGAGGTCTCAGTGCTCTTTTTATTTGTTGATAAACATCAAAACTTGCTGTGCAATTGACCTCATTCCTTTTACCGTGGGATGATTCTGTTTCTTGTCTATGTCTTTTAGCTCGATATATGGAATGTCGTAATGGTTACAAATAACTTTGGTCGATTCCTTAAAATCTTTATCCAGTATGTCATTGATGAGAAAGAATATTCTGACATTGGGATACCTCTCCTTTGCCTGTTGCAGCAGGTTGGCCAATGCGGGACGATAGGTGTAGAAGTCGGCCTGAGTGAAATTATCATATTGATAATCGCCCAATTCTGCCCCTGCCCAGTCGTCGTTGGTGGCTCCAAAGATGAAAATCACATCAGGGCTGCCAAGGCGTGGCAATCGGGTGACAAACGACCTGTAGCTGTAATCTTCATTGTTGTATCCGTGGTTGCTGACCGTTGCACCGCTGTAGGAGTCATTCTTCTCGATGAGGCAGCCTGCCTGATTGATGACCTGCCACCACCAGGTCTGAGTGACATTTTCCACATCGGTTAGTGAAGTGTCGGTCGGGGTATAGTACCATGTCTCGTTTCCCTCAGGTATATACCCCTGAAAAGTCGAGTAAGAGTCACCCAAAACGGAAACTCGTGGCCGATTCTGTGCGCAGACAAACAGCGGAATCAACAGAGCAAAAAGCAATACTTTTTTCATAATAGGTCTAATGATAATAATGAATTCAATAACTATTGATATCCAACAATCAACCGCCTGTGCCTTGATGAGACGCTGCTACTCTAATTTTGCGAGACACGCACTGGACGAACTGGTAACCCTTCAAAACGCCAGTTGCCCTGTAAGAACAATCTGTCTGAAATGAAGTACAGATTGTAAACATAATAGGGGCAGTGAGAATCGATTGTGCGAGACCAATAGAGGCCGTACGAACCAATCCATAATGTCTCTCTCCAGCGGTAGCCGGCAGCAGGCAAGAAGATTTCAGCACCGCTAGGGCCAGAAACCGAATAACCTTCCACGCCGTTTTGTGATGTCCAAGTCCATGTACACTGCTCGAGCAACTCTTCTAACTGAGCCTTAGTCGGTATGCGCCACGACTGACCCCAGTTCACGTAGGCCGCGTCATCCTCGGGATCCAATTCGGTCTTGCCGTCTCTAGATCCGGTGTTGCCTACATACTTTGTTATACCATTGGTGTTGCCTGTGCCGTTACACCACTTGTAGTTGCCCGATTGATAGTGATATATCTCCTTGGGTTCGGTCTCGCCCCAAGCGAAATAGTCGCCATATTCCTCGGGACTATTAGCACCGACGTTGCATGTCGCCCACAGCGTGCCGCTAGGCAAGCCCAGGTCAACATATTCATGCTCCTCACGAGCCATTGGTTCATCATTATCTTTGCCCCATGAATCGAAGGTGAGAAGCAATAGAATAGCCATTAACAAAAGGCGCTTCTTCATAATAGAAAGATGATATGATTACTATCTGGAAAAGGTAGCGATTGTATCGCCAAAAACTCATATCCTGTTAACAGCAGTTGGTCTGCGGATTGCTGCAAAGCCATTCGGCCTCAATCCAGCCGACGATATCATAGCCGTCCACCTGGACTTTCACCCAGTCACCGTGGATGTCCAATGGCATGAGAAGCATTTCCTTGTCGAAAGTGAAGACGACGCTGGCGTCTTCATCGGGGGCATCGCGTAAGTATAGTTCCTGTCCGCCATAATTCCTTGTATCCACGCCGAGGGCTAAATAATGAATCCAGTATTCGCCCGTATCGGAGCCTTCAAGGATCACGTCGGAATCATCATCGCCTACTTTCCAGATTTCAAGAATCTTCCACCATCCATCTTGGGGTGCGGATAGGACGAAGACATAATCATTATCCGGCGACAGCGTCATGACTGTCGTGCCACGGGCTTTGTTAAGAATGTTGGTGCCTTGGCCTTCATCGGCGAGAAAAGCGGTGAATGTGTCATCAAGGGAGACATCGATGGCCTCCGTCGAGTTCTGAGCCAAAGTCACTAGCGACGCGGCCAGCATAACTGAAATAAAGATAAATCTCCTCATAAAAACAGCCTTTATAAGATTGACAGCACAAAGGTAAGAAATATTCTGCTGGTTTCCTTGTCGTTAGTGGATAAAAATGGCGGCGTCAGTCAAATGCTCAACCATGAGAATGATTTCTCATGGCATTGACTCAACCTGAATTATGCTGCCCTTGATGGTGAGTATCAAAAAAGCGGTTGAATGACCGCATGGGTAATCCAGCCGCTTAGATTCTATAATAAGGCGTCACTATTATTTCGATGCACGCACGGGGCGGACAGTGCAGCCTTCGTATCGGCTGTTATACCAGACTTCGTTTCCTTGTGAGCCTTGGAACAGGATATAGGCTTCGCCCTGGCCAGTTGCCTCAATGACGAGTTTGTCGGGGGAGCAGAGCGTGCGTGACCAATAGTAGCCGCATTTGCCATCGTTGAATAGCTGACTCGAGCGGCCGCCCGCAGCGGGAAAGAAGATGGACTTGCCATTAGGACCGGTGGCCAGGCGACCATTCACGCCATTCTTCTGGGTCCGTTGCCAATCGCATTTTTCCAGCAGCTCTTGTAACTGTTCCAGCGTGGGCATGCGCCATTGTGAGCCCCAGTTCATGCTGGCGGCATCGTCTTCAGGGTCCAATTCACCCTTGCCGTAACGGCTATCGGAGTCGTACTTCATCAGCATGTCCATGCTGCCATTATACCACTTGTAGGTGTTCCTGGAATAGTCATCCTTGGGCTTGGTCTCGCCCCAGGCGAAGTAGTCGCCATACTGCTCAGGGCTGTCGGCACCGACGTTACATGTCGCCCACAGCGTGCCGCTGGGCAACCCCAAGTCAACGTACTCGTGATTATCGGGAGACTCGGGTTCATCTTTATCGTCACCGCATGAAATGAGAACAAGAGGCAACGCGACAGCCATTAACAGAAGAATTCTTTTCATGATGATTTACCTTGTTAAAAACTATGATACACCAATATAACGTAATAATGGCCCCAAATAATATAAGCGCATGCAGTTTTATATTTCACATGGCGATTGCAAGATAATGAGTAGTTCAAGTTGTTGTCTGGTTGTCATGGTTGTTTGATAAAGGGTGTAGATGTCAACCAAAAACTAAGGTCGGGAAACCGAAGAGTAGAAACTTTGTATTACCTTTGTAGCCGTAAATAAAGAACAACGACATGAAGAAGCTGGTGATTTTTGACTTGGACGGCACACTGCTCAACACCATCGAGGACTTGGGGCAGGCGGCCAACTATGCGCTGGAACGCAATGGTTATGCCACCCATAGCATGGCGAGTTACCCCTACTTTGTGGGTAACGGTGTGCGTCGTCTGATGACACGCGTGTTACCCGAGGATGCCCGCAACGATGATACAGTGGACCGTGTGTTGGGCGACTTCCTTGAGTTTTACGACGAGCATTGCACCGATTATACCAAGCCCTATAGCGGCATGCCTGAATTGCTGCAGGACCTGAGGGATTTGGGCGTTGAGATGGCTGTCGCCAGCAACAAGTATCAGAAAGCTGTGGACAAGATTATTCCGCATTTCTTCCCCGACATCAACTTCGTTGCAGTTGAAGGGCACCGCGAGGGGGTAAACGTCAAGCCCGACCCCAGTGTGGTGTTCTCGATACTTGCCAAGGCAAGAATGCCTAAGGCTGATGCGCTTTATATCGGCGACAGTGGCGTGGACATGGAGACGGCCCGCCGTGCCTGCATCGACTCGGTGGGCGTGACCTGGGGCTTCCGCAGCATGAAGGAACTTGTCGAGTACCATGCCGATGTCATCGTCAACAACCCTGTCGATATCCTCGATATCGTTGAAAACGGCATCAAAATCTCCTGATTGGTTGCTGCTTTCACTTTTCAAACAATAGACCTAACACCTAAATCCTTCAGAATATGAATTGGTTAACTGAATTATTTATTGGCAACAGTGTGGCGCACACATTGCTCATCTATGCCATCGTCATCGCCATTGGCGTGTTGCTGGGCAAGGTGAAAATCTTTGGCATCTCACTGGGTGCCACATTTGTGTTGTTCTGTGGAATTCTGGCAGGGCATCTGGGTGTGGCTGTCGATGGCCCCACTCTCAAGTTCATACAGGAGTTCGGTCTTATCCTCTTCATTTTCTCCATCGGTTTGCAGGTAGGACCCAGTTTCTTCTCTTCGTTCAAGCAAGAAGGAATCCAACTCAACGGTGTCGCAATGCTCATCGTGGGTCTTAACGTGGTTGTGGCGCTCGCTATCTATTTCATTGCGGGTAACATATCCATTACCGACATGGTGGGCGTGATGAGCGGTGCCGTGACCAATACGCCTGGACTGGGTGCCGCCCAGCAGGCTCTCATTGAGACTGTAGGCGAGAGGGCTGGCGACCTCAACGAGTCGATGTCATTAGGCTATGCTGCCGCCTATCCTCTTGGCGTCATTGGCATCATCTTGTCGATGGTGCTGCTGAGGGCCTTCTTCCGCATCAATGTTGATAAAGAAATCGAGGCCATCGAGCGTGAAAAGGAGGATAGCCAACTCAAGCCCTACGTCATCACCTATCAGGTGACGAATAAACTCATCTATGATATCCCCGTGACGCGCCTGCATGCTATCATCGACCATAATTTCACTATTTCACGCATGAAGCGTGTGGATGGTACCATCGAGATTCCGCAAGGTGAGACCATCATCCACCAGGATGATGTGTTACGCATTGTCATGAGTGCCCACGATCAGGATATCTTTGACGCGGTGATTGGTCCTCATGTGGACTTTGACTGGCAGCTTGAGACATCCCCCAAGGGTATCGTGAGCAAGCGCATTGTCATCACCAATAACGAACTCAACGGCCGCAAGATCGGTTCCATCCGTCTTCATGAGGGTTACAAGGTGAACATTACCCGCATCTATCGTGCTGGTGTAGAACTGCTGGCAAGCCCCAACCTGTCGCTGCAGGTGGGTGACCGCCTCACCGTTGTGGGTCGTGAGGAGGACGTTGACCGATTGGGCAAGCGCATGGGTGATTCCTACAAGCGACTGGAGCATCCCAACCTGTTCACGATGTTTATTGGTATCTTCCTGGGTATCATTGTCGGCTCTATTCCCTTCATGTTGCCAGGCATGTCGGTGCCCATGAAGCTCGGTCTTGCGGGTGGTCCCCTTATCGTTGCCATCCTCATCGGTCGTTATGGTTATAAGGCTAGACTGGTTACCTATACCAGCACAGCCGCGAGCTTGATGTTGCGTGAGTTGGGCTTATGCCTGTTCCTCGCTTCGGTGGGTCTTGCCGCCGGTGGCAAGTTTGTTTCGACTATCCTGAGCGCCAATGGTGCCCTGTGGGTGCTTTATGGTTTCCTCATCACCATCATCCCGCTGCTCATCGCAGTGGTGGTGGCACGAGGAAAACTTCATCTCAATTACTGTACCATCATGGGTCTTGTGGCTGGAGCCACAACCGACCCTCCAGCATTGGGCTACGCCAACACCACTGCAGGCAACGACGCGCCGGCAGTCGCCTATGCCACTGTTTATCCGTTGACGATGTTCATGCGCGTGCTGATTGCCGAACTGATCATCATCTTTGCCGTCGCTTAGTGACGCAAATTACTTAAGTTAGTTTCTTGAGGATTTTATCGATAGGCTTGCCTTTGGCTAGCTCATCGACCAGTTTGTCGAGGTAACGGATGTCCTGCATCAGAGGCTCGTCGATTTCGGCGAGTTTCACGCCGCAGATAGAGCCGGTAATGAGGTGCCGGGCCGGGTTCATTTGTGGCGCTTGAAGGAAGAAATCGCCATAGGTGATGTCGCTATCAACGAGTTTTTCAATTTCGGCAATGGAGTAGCCCGTCAACCAGGAAGTCACTGTCAACACCTCGTCACGAGTTCTGCCTTTTTTCTCGGCTTTGGCGATGAGAAAGGGGTAAACTTTCTGCAACGTCATTCCATAGACTTTATCGTATTTGCCCATAACGTGTGCCTCTCTAGGGATTAGAATGGATAGCCGACCGAGAAATGGAACTCGCTGTCGCGTTTGAAGTTGGGGTGGGTCAATGGCCATTTCTCTTGACCCATTGCTGGGTTGTGGGCCTTCATACCCATATCAACACGCACCAGGAAGTACTTGAAGTCCAAACGAATGCCGGCGCCATAGGCCGCGGCTATCTGCTCGTAGAATTTGTTGAACTTGAACACACCGCCAGGCTGGCTCTCATAATCCTTGATGGTCCAGATGTTACCCGCATCCAGGAAGAGGCCCAACTCAACGACCCAAAAGAGCTTGGCGCGGTATTCCAGATTGACGTCGAAGCGGATGTCACCACACTGGAAGATGAAGTTCGACAGGTTGTTATTACTGTTGTAGCTACCGGGACCCAGCGTGCGCACACCCCAGCCGCGCACACTATTGGCGCCACCGCTGTAGAAGCGTTTCTCAAAGGGGAGGACATCACTGTTGCCATAGGGGATGGCAATACCTGCACCAACGTGGAACGCGATGCTCTGGCGACGGTCAAAATAATGGGTGAAGGCGTAGTCGGCATCGGCCTTGATATATTGTGAATAGCGGATGCCCAAAGCCTTGTAATTGCCATCTTTGTCGGCCTTCTGCCCCGATAGGCGGGACAGGCCGTAAAGCAGGTTGCCTGCCGTCTCGGCGTTGGCACGAATGGTAAATACGTCGCGCTGGAAACGGCCCATCTGCAAGACGTTCATCTCGGCCTTGTTGGTGCGGTAGAGGTTGTAGCCCATGCGCATGATCAAGTGGTCCTGGTAACTGTAGAGCAGCAGGGGATTGGTGATGCGGTCAAAGAACTGCTTATTGAACTTGGGCACGCTGATGACGCTCAGGTCAAACAGGGTTAGCGTGTGGGCCAAGCGGCGGCTGCGCTCGGTCCATTGATAGCGCCACGCACCACCAGCAATGACACGGGTGTATTCCGGTCGAGCCTGATAGTCGAAGTTCACCGTGAAGGCAGTCGATGCCTGAATCTTGCGCTTGAACGACTGCTTGAGCAGGGGGAACATGAACTTGGGAAACGTGAGTCCCATCTCGGTGAAATACTCGCTATAGTTGTCGTTGATAAGACCGCTGATGTTACCTGAGATACTTTCATAGGAAACCTTGGCCTTGGCGCTGAATACTTCGGCGCCCTTGAAGATGTTGCGGTGTTCATAGTCCACTCCCACACCGAAGCCCAAATCACCCTCGCTGTTGGTTCCCTCGAGTGATACCGAGACGGTCTGTGATTTGTCGGGTTGCAGCAGCACAAAGGCATCTACCATCAGCACACCATCCACTTCTCCCAGCGGACGGATGTCAATGTTGATCTGCTTAATGATGCCCAGGCGCCCCAGGGCGCGGTAGGTGCGGGTCACAGTCTCGGCATTGTAGAGTTCGCCCGGCTCGATGTGGTTGCACTCGGCGAGTACCGCGGGACGCAGGTAACGTGTCTCATCCTCAATGACCTTGACACCGCCGGAAACGGTCACTGTGTCGATGCCCCAAAAGCCATCGTGCATCGCCACGGGGTCGTAGTTGGTGACGTAGATGACATTGCGCACATAGAACGGCTCATGCTCGGTGTAATAGGGCATGTGGTCGTTGCGGTAGGGATCACGGGTGTTGAGGGTGAGGTCAACGGCCTTGGACCCTGCGGCAGTATCGGCCATAAAGGTGATATACTCCTTGTTGAAAGCATAGTAACCGCGGTTACGCAGGTTCTCGGTGATGCTCTGCCGCCACTCGTCAAGCCGGTTGAAGTCCAGCAAATCCCCCGTTCGGATGTTGAACCGTGCCGAGTCCTCGAGGATGATTTCCCGCAGCTCCTCGTCGGGGATATCATAATCAATGGAACGGATGAAATAGGGCTCGACTAGGGTGATGTCATAGTCCACCCGAGCCTTGCGCTTAGCGCTGTCGGCATTGACCTGATAATTGACCACATTGTTCATGAAGCCCCGGTTACTCAGAGCGGTGTGTAATTGCTCAGCGCTGGCAACAGTGAGCGTGCTGTCGTAGATAACCGGCGGCGTGCCCACGCGCTGAATCCAGCGGTTGAACCAGTTGGTGCTGTCTTTACCCGAGAGGTTGTAGAAAGCGAGTTGCAGTTTCAAGCCGCCCAAAACGCGGTGGTTGGCATTCTGGCGCAGGTAATTGGCCAATTGTGATGACTCGACACCATCACGCGGGTCGTTGATGTTGATTTTTACCTTGTCGAGCAGGAGTCTACCTTCAGGCACGTGCTTGGTGGACGAACATGATGGCAGGATTGCCATGAGCAACAATGTCATGGCAAGTCCAATGAATGTCCTATAGGCACGGCAAGTCACGATGGCAGCAGACTAGTTAGCGCTCTCAATGAAATTGCGTTGAGCCTTTTCAATCAGCATGTCAAAGTCGGACTCGTTGCGTATGGATTTGAGCGAAATCGGCGACAGGATATCGTATTTCAGGTTGAACAGGCTGCCGTAGCCTTGGTCAATGGCCCGTTGGGAATACTCCATGGCTTTGAAATGGTCTCCCCTGAGTGCCATGAAAACGGCGGCATAATAGTAATTCTCACCACCAGGCAAATTGGAGCGAAGGATGGAGCCGAGCCAATTGAGGGCATCGTCGTCACGTCCTAACATGCTTAAAGCTATTCCCTTGAGGTCCTCAACGTCGTCGGTCAAGCGTGTGACGATAGATAAGTCCTTGTTGGCCAGTTGGGGCTTGTCAAGCTTCTTGAGCAGTATGGCGCGTGTGAGACGTGCCTCGGCGTCAGCGGGTTCGTTGGCAACAGCGGCATTGAGGTAGCCCAGAGCGTCATTTTCCATGCCGTGATTGGCGAGCAATGAAGCTTTGGTCAACAGCATTGGAAGGTATTGCGGAGCAAATGATGAGCACTGGTTAAGGATGTCCATGGCACCATCGAGGTCTTGGCAATCACTGGTGTAATAACTGGCAAGAGCCTTGGTTACATAGCAATCAGGTTGGTTGATCGATTGCGCCAATGAAAGGTCGGCATGAGTGATGGCCTCATCCCAGCGGGCGAGTTCAAGATAGCACTTTGCCAGATTGTTGTCCACAGCAGGACTCTGATAAAGGTTGTTGCGCTTGATGAGATTCAGATCGCTCAGGGCCTGTGCATAGCGCTTATGATCCATGGCGATGTTGGCGCGCAGGTAACGGTAAATCCCGCTGTCACTGCTCTTGCTGGCCACATCGGCAAGCGCACGCATCACAGCGTCATAATTGGTGTCGCTCAGGTCAAACAGGGCTTGGGCTGCTCTGCCACCATCACCCACAGCCATGCCAAGAACCAGATCCTGGACAGCGGCATCGATGTTGCCCTGACGGGCATAGATGTTGGCTCGGTTGACATAGACTTGAGGCTCAACCCGGAACAGGGAAACGGCCTTATCCATGTGTTCAATAGCAGCCTTGTTGTTGCCGCGAGCAACCTCAACCTGTGCTAAACCATACATCGCGTCATAGTTCATCGGCTCGGATCGCAGGATGGTCTTGAAAGCTTTTTCGGCAGCATTGAGGTTGTTGATTTTCAAGTTGGCTTTGGCGATGAGATCAGTGCAGGCCAGTGATTTAGGCTCTATCTCCTGGGCCAGGAGCAGGTCGGCCAACGCACCATTATAGTCATTGCGGGCTTCACTGATGCGCGCACGCAGGATGTACTCGTCAAACCGCAGTTCCTTGTCGGTCTTGGGGGTAAGTAGCATCGCTTGGTTGACATCGGCGAGAGCGGCGGTGTAGTCGCCGTTATAGTATTGCTGATGGGCTCTTGCAAAGAGCGTGTTGTAGTCGTTGGGGTCCTTGGCAATCTGTTCGTCATAGACCTTCATCACAGCGTCGGTGATTCGGTCACGCAAGAGAACGTCATTGTCTTGGGCCAACATTGTGAAGGCACACAGCACAAATGTCCATGCAAAAATAATGCGGTTTAGCCTGATATTCATATTTCAATAATCTGTTATTTCGTTATTCTTGATAGTCAATTTCGTTGATGGCTTGTTTGATGCGGGTCAGACGGGTCAACAGGCCCTCAAGCAGTTCGAGGCGAAGCATGTTGGCTCCGTCACTCTTGGCCACTGCAGGATTCGGGTGCGTTTCCAGGAACAGGCCATCGGCTCCCGTGGCAATGGCGGCGCGGGCCATGGTCTCAATGAGTTCGGGACGGCCACCGGTGACGCCTCCACCCTGGTTGGGCTGCTGCAGCGAGTGGGTGATATCCACAATGACTGGAGCGAAGGCCTGCATCACGGGCACACCGCGGAAATCCACCACAAGGTCCTGGTAGCCGAATGTGGTGCCACGCTCGGTAATGGTTATTTGGTCATTGCCTGCGTCCCTCACCTTTTGCACGGCAAAGCGCATAGACTCAGGTGCGAGGAACTGTCCTTTCTTGATATTGACGAGTTTGCCAGTGTGTGCGGCAGCAACAAGCAATTCGGTTTGACGGCAAAGGAATGCGGGAATCTGCAGGACGTCCACATATTCGGCTGCGATATCAGCCTCCACGGGCTCGTGGATATCGGTCACAACGGGAATATTAAACGTCTCGCCCACTTTGCGCAGGATACGCAGGGCTTTCTCGTCACCAATGCCAGTGAATGAGTCGATGCGGGAGCGGTTGGCCTTACGGTAGCTGCCCTTAAATACATAGGGGATGCCTAAGGATTGGGTGATTTTCAATGCCTTTTCGGCAATTTCCATCGCCATTTCCTCGCCTTCAATCACGCAAGGTCCAGCCAGTAAGAAAAAGTTGTGGCTCGGTGATGCCAGTAATTCG
Organism: uncultured Muribaculaceae bacterium; assembly: GCA_905233915.1. Classification (GTDB taxonomy): domain Bacteria; phylum Bacteroidota; class Bacteroidia; order Bacteroidales; family Muribaculaceae; genus Sodaliphilus. The sequence goes on from CAJOFM010000015.1 coordinate 11,116, forward strand.
TTCAACATAAGTATGATAGTCTTTATTGTGTTATTGTCTGTGTTAGTTCTCGGCGGCTGCCATGTCGAGGGCATGGACAGCGGCGATGGCCATGAGGCCGGCGGTCTCGGTGCGTAGGCGGCTCTCGCCCAACGTAACAGGTGAGAAACCAGCGGCAAAGGCCGTTTTGACCTCCTCGGGACTAAAATCGCCCTCGGGTCCGATGAGCACCATCACGTCATGACCAGGCTGATAAGCTCTGGCAATGGTGTGGCGCTGGTTGCGCGGCAGTTGCTCATCGCAATAGGCGATGCAGCGTGTGCCGTCAAAAGATTCGGCGAACAACTGGTCCACTGGCGTCATTTCGTCAAGCTGGGGCAGAGTCGCCTTGAGTGATTGTTTCATTGCCGAGATCATGATTTTCCTAAGTCTCTCGGTCTTCAATACGGTGCGCTCGCTGTTGTGACAACGCAGGGGGACGATGCGGTCCACGCCCATCTCCACGCATTTCTCGACAAGCCACTCGATGCGGTCCAGATTCTTGGTGGGCGCGATGCCCAGCACAATCTGGTGCCCCCAGTGTGGGGTTTGAACTTCCTTGCCCAACACCTCGACGGCACACCGCTTGGGGTGCGCCATCGAGATACGGCAAGTGTATAGGTTTCCGTTTCCGTCAACCACCTCAATGGTTTCGCCCTCGGCCATACGCAACACCTTGACGCAGTGTTTGGAATCCTCCTCACCCAGCGTCAATGTGTCGGCTATGTCGGGACAATAGAAACGGTGCATGTCTTTGACTTATTTTTCTCTTACATGTTTGTACTTGAACAGGAACATGAACGACACGGCTACCACCAGGGCGAATCCAGCGAAGATGTACCATGCGGTGCTCCAGCTGGTTGGAGTGTTGCCCACAAGGAAGCCGTCCTCGTTCCAGTGGCACAGGCTGTTTACAATCGCACCAGCGGCGAGTGTGCCGATGGTGGCGCCCAGACCGTTGGTCATCAGCATGAACAGGCCTTGAGCCGAAGCCTTGATATTGGGCTCACATTCCTTATCCACAAAGATGCCGCCTGAGACGTTGAAAAAGTCAAAGGCCACACCGTAAACCAGGCATGAAAGCACAATCAGAATGATACCGGGGAATGCAGGGTTGCCGGCACCAAAGAAACCGAACCTCAATACCCAAGCGAACATGGCGATGAGCATAACCACCTTAATGCCGTAGCGCTTGAGGAAGAAGGGAATCAACAGGATGCAGAGGGCCTCGGCAATCTGTGAAAGTGAAACAAGCATCGTGGCATTGTTGGCACCGAAGGTGTCGGCCATCGTCGGGTCACTCTTGAAGTGGGTCAGATAGGGAGTGGCAAAGCCGTTGGTCACCTGCAAGGACATACCCAGCATGGCTGAAAAGATGAAGAACATTGCCATTTTCTTGGTCTTGAACAACTTGAAAGCGCTCAAACCCAGCTGCTCGACAAGTGATTGCGACTCCTTCTTAACCAGTTTGCAGGCCGGTAAGGTCATGCAGTACAGGAACAGAACGATACTCAACAAGCCCGACACGATGAACTGCATGTAGGTGTACTGGAACTTATTGGCGTTCTCACCTAACGTGAAGCTAAAGCTGCCATTCTCGAGCACTGCGCAGTTGACAAACCACATCGTTGCGATAAAGCCGATAGTGCCAAACACACGGATGGGGGGGAAGTCTTTCTCGGTGTCCATGCCATTGTCCTTAAGAATGGTGAAAGCCACCGTGTTGGACAATGCCAGGGTGGGCATATAGAATGCCACACTCAGCGTGTAGATGGTGATGAATGCCGCTCTGCTAGGCTCGGGATTGGTCATGCCCATGTAGGCCAATGCAATCATCGCCATGCCGGCAATCAGGTGGCAGATACCCAACAGACGCTGGGGCTGAATGTACTTGTCGGCAACAATGCCCATCAGCGTGGGCATGAAGATTGACACGATGCCTTGAATGGCATAGAACCAGGCAATCACGTCACCCATGCCTGCACGTCCCAGATAGTTGCCCATACAGGTCAAGTAAGCACCCCATACGGCAAACTCCAGGAAATTCATCACAATGAGTCTCAACTTCAGATTTTTCATAACGAGTCTATTTTAAAATGATGTTTTAACCTACAAAATTAATAAAAATCGCCAACACAGGTTCAATCTTGGGCAGAATTGGTCTTGCTGGCAATGATTTTTTGGATAAGTGCAGCTTTTTCATATTGCTCTTTATCGACATAATGCTGCATGCGGCGCTCGAGTTTCTCGACAGGGAGGTCTTCGAGCCGCACAGGGGGTTGTGGCTTGTAGTTCCCGTCACGTCGCCACTCATAGCTGGTGTGATCCATCACCTCTTTTGTCGTGTAGATGGGAGCGCCGGTGCGCAGGGCGATGGCGATGGCATCGCTCGTTCGGGAATCGATATCCACCTCAACCGAGCCATTGCTCACACGAAGCATGGCAGCAAACACACCATCCTTGAAACTGTAGATAGTGACACGCTGCAACTCGATGCCATAGACGTGAAACATGCTCACAAATAAGTCATGGGTCAAGGGGCGGGATGGCACTACTTGCTCAAGGTTGACAGCGATGGATTGGGCCTCGGCGGCTCCCACTACGATGGGGATGCGACGTGCCTCGTCAGGTGTGCTGTCGGCATTCTCAAGTAACAGGGCGTAAGCTCCTGGCTGTACCTCACTGCGGGTGATGCCCAGTACCTTGAGTTCTATTAATTCGTCTTTGTTCATTGTCATGAGAAAACAGGTTAACAAAACCGTTGCAAAAATAGCCACAAATCGCCATTGTGCCAAATAATGTGATGCGGTTTTTAGCGGCTGTTAATAAGTTTCTCTTTATGCTTGGCGTTCAAACACGGCTCTATAGGCTTGGGCTTTCTTTTCAAGCGGTAAAGGATAGGCGCGTGAAGTTGATGGCATGCGCCATAAGGTGAATGCATGCGCCCCGACCATGCATTTCACGGGATTTCCGATTTTGGGGATGTCGATGCCTGCTTGAGTGGCGATCACACTGGTGGCTTTCTCGCCTGTAGTGATGACGTTTTTTATGGTCGGATGGCTGTCGAGCAGTGCGGCCAAGTCGATGGGCTCCACAATCTCAAGGAATTTGTCGCTGGCATTGTCCCGGAGCCGTCTCACTGCCATGGCGGTATCCCATAAGGCGATACCCTCTTGTCGCAGAAAATCTTGGATGGCATTTAGATTAAATCGCTTCAATTCACTGTCCCACAACGCGTCACGGTCATCCATGAAAATGATGCCCATCACCCTCCAGAAATCGTTGATCTTGTTCGGGTAGAAGAAGGGCATGGACCAGCGTTCGGGTTTGGGCGGGAATGTGCCTAAAAACAAGTAGCGCGCGTTCTCGGGAACAAAGGGTTCCCAGGGATGGCGTTCGACCGGTGCTTGATTAGTATTCATGGCTGCAAAGGAAATGAAAAAATGTGCGTTTTAATATATTTTTCTAGAAAAAAACACCATGTGTTTCAAATTTTACTACCTTTGCATTCATAATAACAAATCATAAACAATAATCATTATGAATATCAGAAATCTATTTTTGCTCGCTGCAATTTCATTGATTCTTGTCTCGTGCGGCACGCAGGGTAAGGAAATTCCCTATATGCAGAATATTGATCAGCTTCCTGCTGGCGCACTTGGTACCGCTACGACTCTGGCGGGTGACTTTACCATTAAATCTGGTGACATGTTGCAGATTAATGTGGCTTCATCTAATTCTGATGCAGTTAAGCCGTTCAATAAAATCCAGTATATTCCCACGTTAGGTGGTGGCGGAGGAGCTTATACTGCTCTGGGCGACCTTTCCACCGTGTTCTATCTTGTGGACGATCATGGCAATATTGATTTCCCGGTGTTGGGCAAGTTGCACATCGGTGGCATGACAAAGCATGCGGTTGAGGAATATGTGGCATCGTTGATTTATCCGCGTTACCTCACCGAGAAGCCCGATGTTGAATGCCGTATCCAGAACTTCCGTGTATATTGCATTGGCGATTTCAATCATCCTGGAGTTGTTCAAGCCGAGAATGGCCGACTGAACTTGATTGAGGCCATCGCATTGTCTGGTGACCTGACATTGCAAGGCCAGCGCGAGAACATAATGCTCGTCCGTACTGACCCCAATGGCCAGCGCTTTGTAAGACGCATTGACTTGACGGATGCAAATTTTTTGTCCATGCCTGAGTTTGAGTTGCAGCAGAATGACATCCTCTATGTCGAGCCCAACAAGTACAAGAAACGTTCAGTTTGGAGCATGCCCCCTGTGTATACAACCGCTGTTAGTATGCTTGGAACAGCCATCTCACTTGTTACCTTTATCACTGTACTGGCTAGGAAGTAACTGAATTACAGTATATTATTAACGACGGCCCGTCCTTATGGATGGGTCGTTTTGTTAAAACTGACATTTTGTCAGTTAAACTGTTTTGGTATAAGTGTTGAAGTGAAATTATTGAATTTGCTTTACATAGAAATGAAAGGAGAAACAATATATGAACTTTAACAATTTTACGATCAAAGCACAGGAAGTTGTACAGAAAGCGGTACAACTCACCCGAGACAACGGTAACCAAGCCGTTGAGCCTGAGCATCTTCTCAAGGCTGTCATGACCGAGGGCGATGCTGTGGTTCGCTTCATTTTCCAGAAGTTGGACATTAATCCCGCCAATGTGGAGCGGTCTCTCGAAGCGGCTTTGCAGAAATTGCCCCACGTGAGTGGCGGTGAGCCTTATCTGAGCAGCGATGGGAGCAAGGTGCTTGAAAAAGCCACCGATATCGCCAGCAAGAATGGCGACCAGTATGTGACCGTTGAGACTATTCTCATGGCGCTGTTTGAGGTGAAATCTTCGGTTTCCTCGATTCTTAAAGATGCAGGAATGACCCACGATGATCTCAAGGCTGCCATCGACGAACTGCGCAAAGGCAAGAATGCTACCTCGCAGAGTGCCGAGGAGCAGTACAACGCCTTGAGCAAATATGCCGTCAACTTAAATGAACGTGCGCGCCAAGGCAAACTCGACCCGGTTATCGGTCGTGATGATGAGATCCGTCGCGTGCTGCAGATTCTGAGCCGCCGCACCAAGAACAACCCGATTCTCATTGGTGAGCCTGGTACGGGTAAGACCGCCATTGTCGAGGGCTTGGCCCAACGCATTGTGCGCGGTGACGTGCCTGAGAACCTGAAAATGAAGCAGGTCTATTCGCTTGACATGGGTGCGCTGATTGCTGGAGCCAAGTATCAGGGTGAATTTGAGGAACGCCTCAAGTCGGTGATCAACGAGATCACGCAGGCCAATGGCGAGATCATCTTGTTCATTGATGAGATTCACACGCTGGTAGGCGCGGGCAAGTCAAGTGGCGCAATGGATGCGGCTAACATCCTTAAACCTGCCCTGGCTCGTGGCGACTTGCGTAGCATCGGCGCGACCACACTCGATGAGTATCAAAAGTATTTTGAGAAAGACAAAGCTCTCGAGCGTCGTTTCCAAATTGTTATGGTCGATGAGCCCGATGAGGAAAGCGCCATTGCCATTATGCGTGGCTTGAAAGAGCGTTATGAGAACCATCACAAGGTGCGCATCAAGGATGATGCTATCATTGCTGCCGTACAATTGAGTCAACGTTACATCAGTGACCGATTCTTGCCCGACAAGGCTATTGACCTGATTGATGAGGCTGCCGCCAAGTTGCGCATTGAGATGGACAGTGTGCCGCAGGGCCTTGACGAGATCTCACGCAAGATTTCCCAACTTGAGATTGAGCGTGCCGCCATCAAGCGCGACGGCGATGAAGCCCGTATCGCAGACTTGGACAAGCAGATTGCCGAGCTCAAGGACCGCGAGAGCGACTATAATGCCAAGTGGAAGAGTGAGAAGGAGTTGATCAATAAGATTCAGCAGAACAAAATTGACATTGAGCAACTCAACTTTGAGGCTGAACGTGCCGAGCGCAATGGTGACTATGGCCGCGTGGCCGAGATTCGCTACTCTCTCATCAAGCAGAAGCAGGATGAGAACAACCAGTTCCAACAGAAACTCCGAGATATGCAGGGCGACAAGGCGCTCATCAAGGAGGAAGTTGACAGTGACGACATTGCCGATGTTGTTTCGCGTTGGACGGGCATCCCTGTCACAAAGATGCTCCAGAGCGAGAAGGAGAAACTGCTCCATCTTGAAGAGGAACTGCACAAGCGCGTGATTGGTCAGGACGATGCCATCAAGGCCATCAGCGATGCTGTGCGTCGCAGCCGTGCCGGCTTGAATGACCCGCGCCGACCCATCGGTTCGTTCATCTTCTTGGGTACCACAGGTGTTGGTAAGACCGAGTTGGCCAAGGCGTTGGCCGACTACATGTTCAACGACGAGAACATGATGACGCGCATCGATATGAGCGAGTACCAGGAGAAATTCTCGGTCACCAGGCTCATCGGTTCGCCTCCCGGCTATGTGGGCTATGACGAGGGTGGCCAGTTGACCGAGGCCGTAAGGCGCAAGCCTTATTCGGTCGTGCTGTTCGATGAAATTGAGAAGGCTAATCCTGATGTGTTCAACGTGCTGTTGCAGGTACTTGACGACGGCCGCTTGACCGACAACAAGGGCCGCACCGTCAATTTCAAGAACACCATCATCATCATGACCAGCAACCTAGGTTCAAGCCTTATCCGTGAGCGCTTTGAGCACTTGACCGAAGCCAACCGTGACGAGGTTATTGGCCAGACGCGTGGGGATGTCATGGAAATGTTGAAGAAGACGATCCGCCCCGAGTTCCTTAATCGAATTGACGAGATTATAATGTTCACGCCGCTCGATGAGGAGCAAATCCGTCAGATTGTCGTGATGCAGCTGCAGGGCGTGAAGAAGATGCTGGCTAAAAACGGCATCACCCTCGAGGCAACCGATGCTGCTATTCATCTGCTGGGCAAGGCTGGTTACGATCCCGAGTTTGGCGCTAGGCCTGTCAAACGTGCTATCCAGAGCCTTGTACTCAATCAGTTGAGCAAGGACATTATAGCCATGAAGGTCAATCGTGACCGCCCCATCATCATCGATGCGGCCGATGGCGAGTTGATATTCAAGAATTAAGTGTCAACGCTATTCATTAAAATGGGGAGGAAGACCAAAGTCGGTCTTCCTCCCCATTGTTAGTTATTCAGTAATAGGCTAGAATCCTAGGAATTCAGGGGTCATCTCGTCGAGCGAAAGGCCCTTGAGGTCTTTTTCGCTCAGTATCATAGCGGTACTGTCTATCAGCCAGTCGATGCCCAACGCGGGGTCATCAAAGCGCAAGGTGGCCTCGCTGTGCGGATCATATAGGTTGTCCACTTTGTATTGGAATTGAGTCACGTCGCTTAACACGGCAAATCCGTGGGCGAAACCACGGGGGATGAACATCTGGCGGCCGGTCTCGGCGCTGAGCTCGATAGCTACATGCTTGCCCCAAGTTGGACTGCCGTGGCGCAGGTCAACGGCCACATCGAGGACGGCGCCTTGTGAAACGCGGACGAGTTTGGCCTGGCTGGACGTCCCGCGTTGGAAATGAAGGCCGCGTAACACTCCCTTGCTGGAGAGGGACTCATTGTCTTGCACGAAGTCCACATGGCCCACGTGGCGCTCAAATTCGCTCAGTTTGAACACTTCGCTGAAGTATCCACGCTTGTCGCCAAACCGTTGAGGCTCAATTACCCAAACGCCTTTGATGTCCTGTTCAATGAATTTCATTTCACTATGTTTAGTAGTTAAACAATCTGCAAAATTACCCTTTTTTGCACACAAATACAACACAATCAATAAAAATAGAGTATTTTTGCCGTGCGATTATCGATAATAAAAAATGAAAAAGACAGCCCGCAATATCATCCTGTTTGATGACAACGAGGTGCGTAAGCACTTGATGCCGTTTACCTATACTCGCCCCACCGCCCTGTTGCGCCTGGGTATCACCACCATAGCCGAGAAGTGGCAGGCCATGCTTGGAGAAGCCACCTATAGCTATCTCACGGTTCCCTATCTCAAAAAGAAATACCCCTTGAGGGCCCGCCGCAGCAGTAACCTTATGGTGGCTGGCCATGTTGTCCCCACGCCTGAATTGGCTCAGCAAGTGCTTGACCTCCAGTTGGGTGAGGCTCTGATGGTGGGCGAGGAGTTGATCGCGTTCAACGGTAGCGCCCATGACTACGATGCGCGGCACTACACCCGTGTGCTTTACCCTGCTGTCAAGCCGTTGGTAATTAGGCATCTGTATGACATCTTTGAGTTTAATGCGCAGGTGTTGGCTCAAGACTTTGACCGCCTCACAGCTGGCCGGAAGTCGCAAGCGTTGTCTAAAACCAATACTGTCATCGGCGACAAGGCCCGCATTTTTATTGAGGAGGGCGCTTATGTCGAGGGTGCCATGCTCAACACCAACGAGGGTCCCATCTACATCGGGAAAGATGTGGAGATTATGGAGGGCGCATGCATCCGTGGCGGTTTTGCCGCCTGTCACGATGCCAAGGTGCGCATTGGTGCCAAGGTCTACGGTGCGACCACACTGGGCCCGCATTGCAAGATTGGCGGTGAAGTCGAGAACTCTGTCTTCATCGGCTACAGCAACAAGGCTCACGAGGGATTCCTGGGCGACGCTGTCATCGGCGAGTGGTGTAACATCGGTGGAGGAACCACTGCCAGCAATCTCAAGAACGATTATGGCGAGATTAAGTTGTGGAATTATGCCAGCAAGCGTTTTGAGCGTACGGGTCTGCAGTTCTGCGGCCTCTTTATGGGCGACCACAGCAAGATCGGCGTTAATGGCATGATCAACACTGCCACCGTGCTGGGTGTAGGAGTCAATATCCATGGCGCTGGCTTCCCCCGCAACTTCGTTGCCTCGTTCCAGGAGGGTAGTGCGGCTGCCGGCTTCAAGGATGTCCCGCTTGAGACCTTTTACACCATTGCCGAGCGTGTTATGGCACGTCGCAGCATCTCCCTGACCGACATCGACCGCGATATCTACAAGGCTATCTATAACATCCGCGACCGCTACAAGTAACCCATCAATTAGTCTGATAATCAGTTATTGAGGATTATCTTGATCAGTGCTGTCACATCGGCGACATTGAGATTCTCGTCACCTGTCAGTTCTGCATTGGCGGGGTAGAAAGGCTCTATGTCATTACCCAGAATCTTGCTAATAAGCGCCGTCACATCACCCACATTAACAAATCCGTCTCCATTCACATCACCTGGCTGGACGGGATTGGTCACGGTGCATTCTTCGTCGGCAAAGGTGGCTTCAACTCCATCCTCGGTTGTGAAGACTATATTGCGCAGGGTAATGACCGCTGTTCCGTTGAAGTTCTCATTGGCCGTCACATCCATAGTGACAAGTGCGCCGCTGTTGCCGCTGTAACTTTTGAGCCTGAGAGAATAGGAGAGCAGGCGTTGTCCACCATCGGGCAGAGTGCTGACCGATAGTGTGTGATTGGAATTTTTGCGGTTGGTCAATGCGAAGTTGGTAGCCGTGAGACCATCGGGCATATACAGGTCACACTGGAATGCGCTATAGGCCACCTCGTTGTCAAGCAAGATGCTCACCTGCTTAGTCTCACCAGCTGCAATCGAGAAATCCTCAATATAAAACCTATCGGTTGCAGCAGCACACAAAGCCACCAAAGCCATCACTGCAAATATTATACTCTTCTTCATTTTCAATCAGCTAATTAAACTTTTGTAAGGCCTCGCCTTGGCGTGGCCGTCTTACCCGCGCTAAGCCGCCCAGTCGCTAAGAATTAAACACTAAAACTTAGCGTCTTAGCGACTTAGCGTGAGGCCATGTTAGTGAATGAGTTTGGTCGTGGTACGAGTGCCGTCAGTGTAGGTGGTGACGACGAGGGTCACGCCGCTCTCGGGTCGGTCAACACGCTGACCAGCCACGTTGTAGTAATCCACTCGGGCGATGGCCTTGCCTGTGGTCAACTCATTCACTGCAGTTTGGGTGCTTACGCCAATGTTGAAAGCGTCGAGCAGCACGGGCTGGCAAGTCGTGGTCACCATTTCGATGCCGTCAACGGTGATGTCGCCAGCAATGGGAGCGAAAGCAATTACGTCGAATGACAGCAAAGCGCCGCTGTTGCCCGCGATGGCTTCGATGGTGGGAGAGTAGCACAGGATACGTGTCTTGCCATTACCAATCGATTCCATATCAAAGGCGTGGTTGCCAGTGCGGCTGGTCAACTCAAAGTTATTGACTGTCAAGCCGTCGGGCAGGTTCAGGTCGAGCTGGAAGGCGGCATAGTCCATCTCATTTTCGAGTGCGATGCTCACCTTGCGGGTTTCGCCAGGCTGGAGGGAGATGGACTCACCACTCATGCGGTCGTAGTTCGTCGCGATGGCGGGCGCCTGTCGTGGTGCGTTCATCATCGTGGGATATAGAATTAGGCGGGCGATGAGCATGATGTCGGTCACGGTCACCTCGCCGTCACCGTTCATGTCTGCTGCGTCAAAGATGAATGGACTAGGGTTGCGCTGCAGCACATACTGCGCTGCCACCACGATGTCGGTCACGTTGACGTTATGGCTGTCATTCACGTCACCCGGGATAAAGGTGTTAACCGTGAGCACAGCACCCGCATCTGGAATACGGATCTCGTTATAATTCATATTCGTCAAGCGCGAGTTGCGCAGATAGATGGCATAATCGCCAGCGGCGTCATCGGGCGCATTGACCGTAATATAGAACAGGTTGCCTTCATTGCCGCTGATGATTTGTTCTGACGCATTGTAGCAGAGGACACGCACGCCACCATCATTCAAGTACTCCGCCATAATGATGTGGTCATCAGTAAGGCGGCTCGACGGCATGATAATAGGCTCGTCGTCCTCGTCGGTTACCAGCGAGAAACCCTCAGGCAGATAAAGATCTGTCTGGAACGCCATGATGTTCTCGGTGTTGTTCAACTGAATTGGTATGGTGATGCTCTCCCCATGCAGCACCTCGCAATCAGGCATCGAGAAGCAGTTATCAGTGCTCAGGCTCTTCACCGTCACTTGGCAAGACGCCGACAGGTTACTGCCGTCGGTCGTCATGGCCGTAATCGTCGAACTGCCCACACTCACACCTGTCACCAAACCATTTTCATCAACAGTGGCCACCATGGGATTACTCGATGCCCAAACCACCGTCTTGTTATAGGTGTAATCCGGGAACACCATAGCCGTCAGTTGCATTGTTTCGCCCTCAATCACTACCGCAGCGGTTTTATCTAGTTCAATCGATTCGGCAATCTCATTACCTATCTCTACGATCTTCTCGAAATACTGGCTCCATTTCGGTTCCGCCTGATATGCTGCCAATGTGCCATAGGGAACATGCAAGGTGCGACCTGTGTAATCCTGCGATGACAAATTGAAGACCATTGACCCAATATACATATCTGAAATATCAGTGATGTAGGAATACACATCAGTCAGCCCGCTGCAATTAGCGAAGGAGCAGTAGCGGAGGGCCGTGACGGAAGCGGGGATGGTAACGCTGTTCAACCCGCTGCAACCATTGAACGCGCTATTGTCGATGGAAGTGACCGAGTTGGGGATATCAACGCTGGTCAGGCCGGTGCAGCCACCGAACGCCCATGTGCCGATAGTGGTGACCGAGTTGGGGATGGTAACGCTGATTAATCCCGTGCAGTGATTGAACGCATATTCGCCGATGGTGGTGACAGAATTGGGAATTACCGTGGTTTTGCAACCGACCAGCAACGTGTTGCTTGCTGTCTCGATGATGGCATTGCAATTGTCACGGGAATCATATACGGGATTCCCACTTGCTACAATGATGCTGGTCAATCCGCTGCAGTAATCAAGCACACCGCTACCGATGGTGGTAACAGAATTGGGGATGGTGATGCTGGTCAGTCCAGTGCAGCGGGAGAACGCACTTTGGCCGATGGTGGTTACTGAGTTGGGTATGGTGATACTGGTCAGGTCGCCACAGTAACCAAACGCAGCCGTACCGATGGTGGTGACCGAGTTGGGGATGGTGATATTGGTCAGGTTCGTGCAGTAATTAAACGCATTGCCATCGATGGCAGTCAGCCCAGTAAAATACTGCAGTTCATCAAATGAGGTGATATTTGTGTTGGATTTAAAGACGGTGCTGAGACTCGTGACAGCGGCGGCTTCACTCATGGTTAACTCTCCATCACCGTTAGTGTCCCAATGCCACACACAAAGCGACTTAACATTGGCATCAGCAAAGTCAATAATGACATCCTCCATTTCAACTATAGTACCAAAATACTGGCTCCATTTCGTATCCGCTTGATAGGCATCCAAAGTGCTATAGGGCACATAAAGTGTACGGTTAGCATAATTTCCTTGGTAATAGTAGAATGAGAAGACAGATGACCCCATTGTCACTTTTGACAAGTTGGTAATACGGGAATACACATCAGCTAGGCCACTGCAGTCCAAAAAGGCGTAATCGCCGATGGTGGTGACCGAGTTGGGGATGTCGATGCTGGTCAGGCCGCTGCAGCCCGCGAACGCATAATCGCCGATAGACGTCACCGAGCTGGGAATAAAAGTGTTCATGCAACCTGCAATCAACGAGTTGGATGCCGTCTCGATGATAGCATTGCAATCCTCTCGTGAATCATAGGTCGGGTTACCACTTTCCACATTAATGCTCATCAAGCTTTGACAATCACCAAACACGGTTTCGCCAATTGTAGTGACGGAGTTAGGAATACTAACGCTTGTCAGCTCCCAGCAACTACAGAACGCGCGGTCACCAATGGTGGTGACAGAGTTGCCGATGGTGACACTGGCCAAGCCGATGCAGCCCTCGAACGCACAAGAGTCGATGGTAGTGACTGAATTGGGGATGGTAATGCTGGTCAACCCCCTGCAGCCCTCGAACGCACAAGAGCCGATGGTGGTGACGGAGTTGGGGATGGTGACGCTTGTCAGGCTGCCACAGGCCATAAACGCAGATATTCCAATGGTGGTGACGGAGTTACCGATATTGACGCTTGTCAGCGCAGGGCAGTATTCTACAGCGTGGTCTTCGATAGTCGTAACTGAATTGGGAATGTCAAGGCTGGTCAAGCCGCATCCCCAGAATGCGCCGTAGCCAATGGTGGTGACGGAGTATGTTGTGCCGTCGTAAAAGACGGTTTCGGGAATCATCACGTTTTCAGAATATTCGTAAGTACTTGGACTATAGGTAACGGAGGCTTCGTTGCCGCCCTTGATGTTGTAGTAGATACCGTCGACCACGAAGTCGTGGGCGAGGGCGGTGGCTGGGCGCAAAAGGGCCAGCAGCAGGAGCAAGAGTTTGATCAGGTTTTTCATTGTTGTGATAGTTTTATGTTTATTTGTTGTTATTCGGTATTTTGTTGCCTGCAAAGATAATCAAATTTTCACTTGAGTGAAAATTTGAGTTAGAAATTAGAGGTTAGGGGTTAGAAATTAGGAGATAGGAGTTAGACGTTGGAGGTAGCCCATTAAAAATGTTGTACAAGTTGTTTGAGTTGTTTTCTGTTTTATAGAATGCGGATGCCCAATAAAAAACTTAGCGTCTTGGCGACTTAGCGTGAGGCAAAAGGGGTTGGTGGAACCTAATATAGTGTATTTTTTGTAGGCGTTCGTGTTGAAGTATTTCCAGCCGAATTTGGAAATGCTGAATTCTTGTGTTAATTTTGCGGGCAATGTGATGGAAAGGCAGTACCAGAATATCATCATCGGCATTGACCCGGGCACTAACGTCATGGGTTATGCTCTGTTGGGCGTCAACGGCAAGAAGCCCGAACTCATCGTCATGGGCGTGCTGCAGCTCAACCGCATGGAGGACCACTACATGCGCCTGCGGCACATTTATGAGCGCGTGAGCGGCGTCATTGATGAGTATCTGCCCGATGAGATGGCCATCGAGGCACCATTCTATGGAAAGAATGTGCAGTCGATGCTCAAACTGGGTCGTGCCCAGGGCGTGGCGATGGTTGCTGCCTTGAACCGCGAGATTCCCATCACTGAATATGAGCCGCGCAAGATCAAGATGGCCATCACGGGCAACGGTGCCGCCAGCAAGGAGCAGGTGGCCCTGATGCTGCAAAAGACCTTGCGCCTCGATGAGGCACAGATGCCGGCTTTGCTCGATGCTACCGACGCGCTGGCTGCCGCCTTGTGCCATTTCTACGAGCGCAACAAGCCCTTCACGGGCAAGGGCACCAAATCCTGGAAAACTTTCATAGCCCAGCACCCCGACCGCGTCAAGTGAGGTCGGGCATCCTATTTTTTACGCCCTACTGAAAGTAATAGTTTTAACTAAGTGCTTCATTCGACTTTAGTGCTTTGAATTATGGTTTCCACTTATCCGTTAATTGGATTAGGCGAATTTTTTATTAGTGTTAATAAATTCTTTTCAAGATTGTTTGCCGTGTCGGGAAAAAAGACTACTTTTGCACCGAATTTATGACAAGAAGTTGAAGTGTTAATACATAGCTTTAGCATACCTTTCAGGATAACTTGTAGCGGTGAGGCAGCAAGCCAGTTTTATAACCCGTTGCAAGAGAGGGTATCTAGCGACAAACGCGCCGTATTAGTAGGGGAAGACCCCGCTAATATGGCGCGAAATCTTTTTATGAATGATTATCAATTCAATCACTATTCTAATAATTAATTATTTTTCATCATTTAAAAACAAGTTTTTCGTATGTTGAGAACAGTTAAGTTAATGGCATTGGTGGCAATGTTCTTTGTGGCATTGTCGGCAAGTGCTCAGGTGACAACTTCGGCACTGTCGGGTGTTGTGACCGATGAAAATCATGAGGCGATGATTGGCGCCACGATTACTGCGTTGCATACGCCTTCGGGCACGAAGTACAACGCCGTGACCAACATGGATGGCCGTTACACCATCCAGGGTATGCGCCCCGGCGGTCCCTACACCGTTTCGGTAAGCTACGTCGGCTATGCTCCCCGTCAGATTGAAGGTGTGAATCTGCAACTGGCCGAGACCTTCAATTTGGATGTTGACATGAGTGTTGACGCCAACTCGCTGGGCGAGGTGATCGTTACCGCCATGGGCAGCAAGTTCCAGACCGAGAAGACCGGAGCTGCCACCAACATCACCACGGCTCAGATTGGCAATCTGCCCACCGTTACCCGCAGCCTGACGGACATTACCCGTCTGTCGCCCTACGGTGGTAACGGCATGAGCTTTGCCGGTACCGATGGCCGTACTGCCAACTTCACCGTTGACGGTGCCAACTTCAACAACAACTTCGGTTTGAGTGACAACCTCCCCGGTGGTGGTAACCCCATCAGCATCGAGGCCATTCAGGAGTTGCAGGTGGTGATTTCGCCCTACGACGTTCGTCAGACTAACTTCATCGGTGGTGGTGTGAACGCTATCACCAAGAGCGGTACCAACACCTTCCGCGGTAGCGCCTACATCTTCCACCGCAACGAGAACATGCGTGGTGATGCAGTAGAGCGCACCCAGATTGGTCAGGCTCGCGAGAAGTTCAAAGTGACTACCTATGGTGCCGCCATTGGCGGCCCGATCATCAAGGACAAGCTGTTCTTCTTTGTGAACGGTGAGATGACCAAGCAGCCGACCGTTGTGAACATGTGGCGTGCATCGGAGAACGGTGTCGCTGTTCCCGACCAGTACATCTCACGCACCTCGCTCGCCGATCTGGCCCGCGTGAGTGACTTTGTAAGGAACAAATACGGTTATGAGACCGGTTCCTACACCAACTTCCCCGCCGACGAGAACAACTACAAGCTGCTGGCCCGCCTGGACTGGAACATTACGCAGAACCATCACCTGGCCCTGCGCTACAACTACACCAAGAACCGCTACTGGAGCAATCCCAACGCCTCGTCGATGGACGGCGGCACGCGCATGGCCAACGGCCGTGTATCGCAGAAGTCCTTCTCGTTTGCCAACTCGATGTATGGCATGGACAACCTGGTACACTCATTCTCGTTTGACCTGAACAGCCGCCTGACCGACAACCTGTCGAACCAGTTCCTGGCTACCCTCTCCAAGCTGGATGACGTGCGCACGACCAACTCCAGTGAGTTCCCCTTCATCGACATCACGATGCTCGACGCCGAGGGTAACCGCGACAACTACATGGCCCTGGGCTATGAGCTGTTCACCTGGAACAACGCCGTTCACAACACCATCTGGAACCTGCGTGACGATGTGACCTGGTACTATGGTAACCACAAGATCATGGGAGGTCTGAGCTTTGAGCATCAGATGGCCGACAACCAGTACATGCGCAACGGTACCGGTTACTACCGCTATAACAGCGTTGACGACTTTATCAACGGAGCTGCCCCCGAGGTTGTTTGCTTGACCTACGGTTACGGTAGCGAGACCAAGCCTGCTGCCCGCGTGCAGTTCAACAAGGCCGGCATCTATGCCCAGGACGAGTGGAACATCACCCGCAACTTCAAGCTGACCTATGGTCTGCGTTTCGACGGTCTGTTCTTCAATAATGGTGACCTGATCACCAACAACGCTATTCTGGCGCTGAACTATTATGACAATGATGGCAATGTTCGCCACATCGACACCGGCAAGTGGCCGAACAGCAACCTGATCATCCAGCCTCGTGTAGGTTTCAGCTGGGACGTATTTGGCAACAAGGTGCTCAAGCTGCGCGGCGGTTCGGGTCTGTTCTCAGGCCGTCTGCCCCTGGTATTCTTCACCAACATGCCCACCAACGGCGGTCTGGTTCAGTATCAGGCTCAGCTCAACGGCAACACCAAGATTGGAGGTCTTGACAGTGATGGTAACTATGTTGCCAACAAGGGCTTTGAGAATTACACCGGAGCCTATACTACCGACTCCAAGGGCAACCGTTACATTGACATGAGCCAGTTTGCCGGCGGTCTGGTTACCGAGAATGGCCAGGCATCGGTTAATGCACTGCGCAACAAGCTCATCTCCATGGGTTATCCCGAGAACGTGACATCAGACATGGGTACTGTCCCCTCGGCCGTCAATGGCGTGGATCCCAAGTTCAAGATGCCGATGGTGTGGAAGACCTCGTTGGCCGTTGACTACTCGCTGCCCGTTTCGTTCCCCTTCAGCGTGACTGTCGAGGGTATCTTCAACAAGAACATCAATGCCGCCAGCATCAGCGACTGGGCTATCCCCAGTGTAGCCGGTTTTGCCCGCTTCAACGGTGCTGACAACCGTCCCATGTATCCTGCCGGTTTCCGCACGGGTACCAAGGCCTTCATGCTGGAGAACACCAGCCGTGGTTATGGTTGGATTGCCAACATTACCTTGAATGCTGATCCCACCGACTGGTTGAGCCTGATGGCTGCTTACACCCACACCGTACAGAAGGAAGTGACCGGTATGCCCGGTAGCGCTGCCGAGCCCACCATCGAGGGTCCCAACAACATCAAGCTGCACAACTCGCAGTATGTAACTCCTGACCGTTTCGTCCTCTCGGCAACCGGTCACGACCGCAGCGGTAACCACTATGGCCTGATCTATGAGGCTTGGCGCGGTGGTTACAACTACTCTTACATGATGGCCAACGACATGAACGGCGACGGTTACAACTACGATGCACTGTACATCCCCACTGACGAGCAGGTTGCCAAGGGCGACTTCCGCTTCGTGAGCGAGGGTGACAAGACCCGTTTCATGGACTATGTACACGCCAATAACTACTTGAAGAATCATCAGGGCGAATATGCCGAGGCTTACAGCCTGTACAATCCTTGGGTACATCGCATCGACCTGAGCTACAAGCATGACTTCTCGTTCAACGTTTGTGGTGCTAAGCACACCCTGCAGTTGCTCCTCGACGTGAAGAACGTGATGAACCTGTTCAACTCGAGCTGGGGCGTTAGCAAGTATCTCAACCCCGAGATTGGTAGTGATCCCCGCATCCTGAAGTATGAGGGCATTGATGCCTATGGTTATCCCACCTTCTCGACTCCCAAGTCGATTGACGGTAACACCAAGACCTTTGTTCCCAACAAGGCCATCGGTCAGTGCTGGAACGCATCTATCGGTATTAAGTACATCTTTAACTAATTTAAGATACAGACAACACTATGAAACTCAGATATTTTATTTCGTTTTTTGCACTGATTGCCCTGTTGTCGAGCTGCTCTGATGAAGAGACAATGACCTTGCTCGATGAGCTCAAGGTGTCGTCATCCTATGTGGGCATCGATGTCAATGGCGGTTCCAACAATATCATTCTGAACGCCAACGGCGCCTGGACTTTTGACCAGGATGAGATTCCCGAGTGGCTTACCGTAAGCCCCATGTCGGGTGGCGCAGGTGAGTATGGTATAACCTTCACCGCTCCCGCCGCTCCTGACGGCCGCACCGCTGTCCTGCACGTTGAGTGCGACGGCAAGCAGCAGACCATCAACGTGATCCAAGGTCTCGCAGTAGTCAGTGAGGCTACCTGTGCCGAGGTTAATGCTGGTCCCGAAAGCAAGACCTATCGCGTCACCGGTACCGTGGACAGGATCATCAATACCACCTACGGCAACTGGTACCTGCGTGACGAGACCGGTGAGGTTTACATCTATGGTACGCTGGACGCCAAGGGTCAGACCAAGAACTTCCTGAGCCTGGGCCTTGAGGTGGGTGACATTGTTACCGTCGAGGGTCCCAAGACCGTGTATAACGGTACTGTAGAGTTGGTTGACGTGACTGTTGTCAAGATTCAGAAGTCGCTGGTTAAGGTCGAGGGTTATGATCCCGAGGATGCCACTATCCCCGTTGAGGGTGGTAACGTGACCGTTAACCTGAGCTGCAAGACCAACAACGGCATCTCGGTTGAGATTCCCGACGAGGCCAAGGATTGGCTGGGTATTGTGTCGGTTTCTGGTGGCGCTGAGCCCACAGTAACCTTCCATGCCAATGCTAACCCTGGTGGCGACCGCAGCGCAAATGTAGTCTTCAAGACCACCGACGACAAGGGTCAGGAGTACACCGCCAGCGCAACCATCAACCAAAAGGGCGCTATCGTTGCCGCTACCGTAGCCGAGTTCCTTGAGGCTCCCGTGGGTGACACCCAGTATCGCCTGAATGGTATCGTGGTAGGTCTGTATCGCGAGAATCAGGGCTTCTACCTGCGTGACTACACTGGTGAGACTTTGATTTACAGGCCCGAGGGCTTCACCGGCACCGAGGTTAAGGTGGGTGACGTTGTCACCGTTGTCGGCAAGCGCGGCGCTTACAAGGATTCTCCCCAAATGGTATCGGGTATGATCGAGGAAATCAATTACACGGCAAAGGCCATCAGCATCGCTGAGTTCCGCAACCTGCCTGATGACAAGGAGGCTTACTACCTCATCTCGGGTGAGATTGTAACCGCTACCGAGGAAGGCTCAAAGAACGATATTGAGCAGTATGGTAACTTCAACCTGAAGGATGAGACCGGTGAGGTTTACATCTACGGTGTCTATACCGGTTGGGGTGGCCAGAAGGGCCACTTTGGTGAGCTTGGTCTCACCTGGGGTGACCAGATCACCATCATCGCTTACAAGACCACTTACAAGGGCCTTGTTGAGGGTGTAGGTTACTACATCTCGCACGAGAAAGCTGAGTGATACTGTAACTGAATTATAATGAGAGGGCATCCGCCAAATGCGGGTGTCCTCTTTTTCTTGTCATGATATTTGGCGCTCAATGAGTTTTTCTTTACCTTTGTGACATCATTATAAAGCATTTGGATTATGGTTAGACGTCAGTTTTTTATTCTGCTTCTCTTGTCGCTGGTGGGATTGTGTTCCCAAGCTGCAGGACGTGACAATTACACGGTAATCATTTCGCTCGATGGACTGCGTTGGGATTATCTTGATACCTATGACGTGCCGTTCATGAATCAGCTGGCACGTGAGGGCGTCAAGGCTGTGATGCAGCCGTCGTTCCCTAGCAAGACGTTCCCTAACCATTATACTCTTGCGACGGGTCTCACGCCCGACCATCATGGAATTATCGCTAACATATTTTGGGATCGCGAGAAGGGTGTGGAGTTCTCGTTGAAGAATAATGTAACCCGTGCCGACGGCAAGTATTATGGCGGCGACCCCGTGTGGCTCACGGCCAAGCATCAAGGGGTGAAAACGGCTACCGTCTTCTGGGTGGGCAGTGATGTCGCAGTCAATGGCGAGCATCCTACCTATTGGCGTGATTATCAGACCGAGCAGTTGGACTTTGAGGGTCGTGTGGATGAGGTGATTCGCTTGCTGAGTATGCCTGAGCAGGATCGTCCCCACTTGGTGATGGCCTATTTTGAGGAACCTGACCGCAGTGGCCACAATTATGGCCCCATGAACCGCCTCACGCGTCGCGCCCTGGAGGAAGTTGACCGCCTGCTGAGCATGATGTGGACCCGCATTCAAATGTTGCCCATCGCCGACAAGGTGAACCTTATTATCACTGGTGACCACGGCATGACTAGCGTGGATCCCAAGCGCTTTGTCGATATTGATGACGTCTTGCCCCAGCGTTGGTATGAGCGTTTCTGCAACGATTATCCCACGCTTATCTATGCCAGTGCGCCGCAGTACATCGATTCTATCTGCAACGCCTTGCAGGGCGTTGACCACATCCGTGCATGGAAAAAGGCTGACATTCCTGCCTATCTTGGATACGGCACCAATAAAAACATGGGTGATGTGGTAGTGCTGCCTGATGTAGGTTGGCTCTTTGCCGATAAACCCTCACAAAAACAACGGGGTAGCCACGGCTTTGACCACACGGCCGCCGACATGCAGGTGGGCTTCCGTGCCATCGGGCCTGATTTCAAGGTAGGCTATACCAAGGTGGACCGTTTCCGCAACGTGTGTGTTTATCCGCTGCTGTGTTACCTCTTGGGCGTGACGCCGTCGCCTAACGACGGTAACCTCGATGAGGTGGCCGACATGCTGCGATAATAACCAGAATAACCAAGACACAAGCTATGAGACTCAAGACCGTTGTCAGATATTTCAAGAGGATTAATCGTGAGGTGACCAAGTTGTCTAAGCAGACAGGTTATAACCGCTTTTACCACCTGTGGGATTACCTGACGGCTTTCGTGCGGCATGGGGCTCACATCGACCAGTATATCGCTGGCCGATTCTGGCAATATAGCAACCCGATGCGCGGCAAGTGTCTCACTCACTATCGCCGCGTGGCTCTTGAGGAGAAGTACAATAATCCGGCGGATTTCCATTATTTCAAGAATAAGCCCGAATTTAACCGTTTTTTTGCAGACTACGTGCGCCGCGGCTGGCTGTGGATCAAGGAATCCTCGTTTGAGGATTTCAAGGCTTTTCTGACACAATACAAGTCGGTGATTGTGAAGCCGATGGATGGCAAGCAGGGTGATGGTATCCGCAAATTGAATTATGATAATCAAGACGACACGGCATTGCGCGGCTTGTTTGATTCGCTCGTGGATGAAAATGTCATTGTCGAGGAGCTGATTGTTCAGCATCCCGATATGGTATTCGGCAACAAATCGGTCAACACGATTAGGGTGCTCACAGCCTGCCGTCCCGATGGTGAGGCCCGCATCATGAAGGCGTTCCTACGGGCCGGGGTGGGGGATACATTGGTAGACAACACCGCCACTGGCGGCTACTATTATGAGGTCGATCTTGAAACTGGCATAGTTTCGTCGGCGGGTATATCCAAGGACGGTGACCTGGTTTTCATCCATCCAGGCTCCGACATCGTGATGTTGGGTTTCAAGGTGCCCCTGTGGGATGAGGTCGTCAAGATGTGTCTGGATGCAGCAAGGCGGATGCCCCGAGTCGCCCTTGTGGGTTGGGACGTCGCTATTTCTCAGGATCATGTGCAGTTGGTTGAGGGAAATAACAGTGCCGATTACATTGGCTATGAATTTGTGGGCAGCAACGGCTATTACGAGAAGATAAAAACCTTTATGGAGGAAAAGTAAGGGTACAAAAAAAAGGGCAAGTGAGCTACAGCGCGCCGCTACAACCTCGTTACCCTTGCTTCGGTCAAGACCTGGGGGATTGGGAGGGAGCTGGCCGTGTAGGACTTACCCGGCTGCAAAGGTACTGCTTTTTCCTAAACTACCAACCTTTTTCAAGAAATTATTTTATTATTGTCTTTTAAGTGGCTAATTACTAGTTACTTGTTATTTTGTTAAAAAGACTGGCTTATAGATAATCGGGCATTGCTGCCTGCTAAGTGTTGTGTCGTTAAATAATGATGCAAATTCAGTTATTTTTTTAGAATATTTGTTCAATTTGATAAAAATCATTAGTTTTGTGGTCGCAATAATAACATTCTAACAAAAATAAACTGAAATGACTATGAAACATCTGATGAAGACTTCCTTATTGCTGTTGGCATTTTGCTTGCCCCTGAGTGCTATAGCCTATGACTTTAAAGTGGATGGTGTTTGCTACATGACCGACTTGTGGGGCGACTATGCTATGGTCTGTGATCAGGGCGAAGACGGAGGGCATTACAGTGGCAACGTGACGATACCTGCTACTGTCACCAATGAGGATACGACCTATCCCGTTACCAGAATCAATGCTTATGCCTTCAGCAATTGCGCAGAACTAACTGGTGTGACCATACCTGGCTCGGTGACTGAAATCAATGACCATTCGTTTGAGAATTGCACAGGGCTGTTGGCAGTGGAATTGCCTGAAAAGCTTATTGTAATAGATGCGGCTGCTTTTGAGGGCTGCACAGCATTTACTCGGATCGACATCCCCGCCAGTGTCGCCAAAATAGGAATCTGGGCTTTCCAGAACTGCACTAACCTCACCGACGTGTATAGCCACATTGCTGACCCGTCGCAGGTGGATTTCGGCTTCAATTCCTTTGCTCTTGAAGATGAGAATTACTCGCCGCGCACGCTGCATGTGCCTGCTGGCACCATTGGAGCCTATAAGGAGGCAGGATGGGATAGTTATTTCGGCAAAATCGTCGAGATGTAACCTCCATCTTCTCTCATAAAACCACCCATCCAGATGCCAACGCATCGTGGGCTGCGATAACTTGGATTTCTGGTGAAAAAAACAGCCTTTTTCACCAGAAATCCTTATCTTTGCACATCCAACCTCACTGCTGCCTTGCAAAAATTGTCGGCAGCAATGATAATCGGTTTGGTGTATCTATGTCAACGGTTTTTGAAAATTAATTGATACTTATGGAGGATTTTGCGACGATATTGCTTACCGACTTGCATCGTTATCTTGTACAGCGAGATGCTGTGGATGAGCGACTGCCTGAGTGTCCCGATGTGGAGGGTAAATGGCCCACTATTGCCGAAGCCTATCTGCCCGACGGGGCGCGTGAGTTTGCCAATTACCCTGTGGCATCGTTGGGGTGGATGATGTTCATCGCCATGGCTGTTGCCAAATTCTGGGATGAGGATTGGGTAAAATATGACCAGATTGAGGACCTGTACCTCTACCTGCGTGACAAGCGGGGCTTTGATAACCTTGACGAATATATCCTCGACGAGGTGCTTGACTTGCACGGTGATGACGCCGAAGCGATGCAGAACCTTGTGGGTGACTGTGCCGAGCGAGCCAAGCGGGCACTGTTCAAGCGGGATATCGAGCCTGGCACTGTCGAGGCTTTCAAGGGCTATGTTGCTTGTCTGCAGTGCATGTATCAGCTGGGCATGGCAGTGCAGCTTAAAGTCATGGGGTATCACATGACTAAACTTTAGTATTATAGTAAACATGAAACAGGAAAAAGACCCGATGGGAAGTGCCATCGCCGATTTCCATGCTACGGGCAAGGCGGCTAAGTTGCGTGTGTTCTCGCCCATGTTCGACGAGGACGAGATACCTGTCAAGACGCTATTCCGCAGCTTTGATGAGATGCCTGCCATAGAACAGACGGCGTTGCGTGAGGCGACGGGCCGCATCCTCGACGTGGGCGCTGGAGCGGGTTGCCATTCCCTGGCGCTGCAGCACATGGGTAAACAAGTGACTGCCATCGATATTTCTCCACTCGCTGTGGCGACGATGCGTGACCGTGGCGTTAAGGAGGTTTTGCAGCAGGATTTTTTTACACTTGACGGCCAGTATGACACCATACTCATGTTGATGAATGGTATCGGTATTGTGGGTTCCCTCTCGCGTATGCCGGCATTCTTCATGCAGGTGGACCATTTGTTGACACCAGGAGGACAGTTGCTTTGCGACTCCAGTGATATCTGTTATATATTTGAGGATGAGGACGGTATCATCGACCTTACAGGCATTGAGGGCTATTATGGTGAATTGAACTACCAGATGCAATATAAGAATATCAAGGGAGAAGAGTTTCCATGGTTGTTTATTGATCCCGAGACACTGAAGGAACAAGCTCTGGCTCATGGATTCAAAGTGGATGTGATAGCCCGCGGGTCTCATTATGATTACCTTGCGCGCATCATGCGTTCGGCATGATTTTTGCAGTGGTAGAGTTGTAAAACAGAATTAAAAATAGCTAAAAAAAAGATATTAGGCATAATATCGCGTTTTGTGGCCAAGTTATAATGAAAAAAGTTGTATCTTTGCATTTCGATATTTTGCCGACTAATGACTAAAAATTTATAAGCACCAATGAAGTCCGACAGCTTAGTTATTATTCCTACTTATAACGAGAAGGAGAATATCAGGAATATCATCACTGCAGTGCTCAATATAACTGAGCACCAGTTTGATGTGCTCATAGTTGACGATAACTCGCCTGATGGCACCGCTGCCATCGTGGATGAGATGATTGCCGTTCAACCTGAACGCATCAATATTCTCAAGCGGCCGGGCAAGCAAGGTCTGGGCACTGCCTACATCGCTGGCTTCAAGTGGGCTCTGGACCACGGCTATGAATACATCATCGAGATGGATGCTGACTTCTCACATCCGGTCAACAAGTTGCCTGAACTGCAGGCAACGTGTGCCGACGGTGGCGCAGACGTCTCGGTGGGTTCACGCTATATCTCAGGCGTGAATGTCGTCAACTGGCCTATGGGCAGGATGTTGATGAGTTACTATGCGTCGGCCTATGTCCGCCTGATTACGGGCATGAAGGTGCGTGACGCTACGGCGGGTTTTGTGTGCTACCGCCGCGAGGTGCTGCAGTCCATCAACCTGGATGGTATCGAGTTCAAGGGCTATGCTTTCCAAATTGAGATGAAGTTCACTGCCCACTGCATGGGATATAGAATCAAGGAGGTTCCTATCGTCTTTATCAACCGTGTGCTGGGTACCAGCAAGATGAACAGCAGTATCTTCTTTGAGGCTTTGTGGGGTGTTATCAAGTTGCGTTGGGATTCAATCTTCAACAAGAAACGCTTCACACGCATGCCGCTGCCCAAACAGATTACGGCATAAGCCACTCCATATAAAAGCCGACTTGATTATTTGTTGAGAATTTTCAAGGCGGCTTTTGTTTTGGCATGGTATTTGCCCTAACTGAGGCGTTATCAATTGTGAAAATTGACTGAAACCAATGAATCATAATCATATCACTGGATTGACTACCGAGCAGGTGCTGGAAAGCCGCATGAGGCATGGTTCCAACGTGCTCACTCCTCCCGCACGCGAGCCGTTGTGGAGGCAGTTCCTCAAAAAATTCAACGATCCTCTCATCAAGATACTTCTGGTTGCTCTTATCCTATCAGTGGCACTGTCGCTGTATGAATATTTTGGGCTACACAAGGAAGCAACGGTATTGTTTGAACCGATAGGCATTTTTGTTGCTATTGTTTTGGCGACACTGGTGGGCTTTTTGGTTGAGGTCAATGCCAATAAAAAGTTCCGCCTGCTCAATCAGACCGATGACCATGTTGGCGTTAAGGTCATGCGCGATGGACATATCACGCAAGTGCCCCGCTGCGACATTGTAGTGGGTGATATCGTTATTCTGGATACTGGAGAGAAAGTCCCTGCCGATGGCAATGTCATTGATAGCTTCAATTTAACGGTCGATGAGAGCTCTTTCACGGGCGAGCCCTCGGCATGGAAAACCCATGACGAGGCAGCCGCTCAGCGTGAAAAGGAGGCGACCTATCCTGCAAACATGCTGCTGCGAGGCAGCACAGTCATTGAGGGAAACGCTAAGATGCGGGTACAGAATGTGGGAGACAAGACCGAATTTGGCAAGGTATATAGGGATGCGCAGATTGAAAACAACATCAAGACGCCGCTCACCCAGCAGCTTGACAGATTAGGACGTACAATTGCCCGTGGCAGTTACATCATGGCGGGCTTGCTGGTGCTTGGCCGTGTGGTTGAGTATGTGGTGGGTGGCAGTGAGGGCTTTGTGGCCGATGCCCAGTACTTTATCGAGACTGTTATGTTGGCGGTTACTCTGATTGTGGTTTCGGTTCCCGAAGGATTACCAATGAGTGTCACGCTCTCGTTGGCGTTGAGTATGCGCAAGATGCTCAAACACAACAATTTGGTGCGAAGAATGCATGCATGCGAGACAATGGGCGCCACTACAGTGATCTGTACCGACAAGACCGGCACACTCACACAGAACAAGATGCAGGTTTATCAAGCCCATTTCAACGGGTTGTCCGAGGGGCAACATCTTGCTAAGGACGAGACAAGCGAACTGATAGCCCAGAGTATTGCATGCAACAGCACTGCATACCTTGACGATAGTGATTCTGACCATGTTGTAGCTTTGGGAAATCCCACCGAAGGAGCCCTGTTGCTGTGGTTGCGTGATCAAGGCGTAGACTATATGGAAACGCGCGAGAACTGCAAAGTGATCGCCCAATCCCCGTTCTCGACAATGACCAAGTTCATGGCAACAGTCATTGGGCGCCCTGATGGAAAACGCGTGTTATTGCTTAAAGGTGCGCCTGAAATTGTTATGCGGCTGTGCGGTATGCGCCAGGATGATTCTCTATTCCTTGAGGTGAATAAAGAATTGGCTGATTATCAGTCCAAAGCGATGCGCACATTGGCGTTTGCTTGCCGTTTCCTAGATGCTAGCGAAAAGCCGGAGATTGTGCTGCGTGATTTGAAAAACGGGACTGCCGAATCGATGCGTTTTCAGGGGATTGTCGCTATTAGTGACCCTGTACGCGCTGATGTGCCAGCTGCTATTCAAGATTGCCGCAATGCGGGAGTGAAGGTTAAGATTGTTACGGGAGACACCGGGGCTACGGCCCGTGAGATTGGCCGCCAGGTTGGGTTGTGGACCGAGGCGGACAGTGACGATGCAATCATCACAGGACCGGATTTCGCTGCCTTGAGTGATGAAGAAGCTGCTAAGCGTGCGGCGTCTATCAAGATTATGGCCCGTGCCCGTCCCGATGACAAGGCGCGTCTTGTGCGACTCCTGCAGCAACAGCATGAAGTGGTCGCCGTTACGGGTGATGGTACCAATGACGCCCCCGCGCTCAATGCCGCCCAGGTCGGCTTGTCGATGGGTGACGGCACTGCCGTGGCCAAGGAGGCAAGTGACATCACCATTATCGACAATTCTTTCGCAAGCATCAACAAGGCTGTGTTGTGGGGTCGATCCCTGTATAGCAATATCCAGCGTTTCATCCTCTTCCAGTTGGCCGTTAACGTCTGTGCCTGTCTTGTGGTGGCGATATGCTCATTCTTCAGCAAGCAGCCGGCGCTGACGGTAACCCAGATGTTGTGGGTCAACCTCATTATGGACACTTTTGCTGCACTGGCGCTTGCGGCGTTGCCGCCTAACAGCGTACTCATGCGTCAAAAGCCCCGTGATTCCCGTGCGAGCATCATCACTTCAACGATGATGAAATTTATCATGATTTCAGGTTCAATTTTTGCTGTTCTCATGATAGGCCTGTATTATTATTTCGTGCGCGAAGCTAATGGCGGTCCTGTGTTTGCGCGTGGCATCAATCCTAATATCAATCCGCACGAGATGGGCATTTTCTTCAGCGTTTTCGTGTTCCTCCAGTTCTGGAATATGTTGAACGCAAGAGCCTTTGCGACAGGCAAATGGGCCTTTAACAACATGGAGGACAGCAAGGTCTTTTGGGTTGTGGCTGCAGTCATTTTTGTGGGTCAGATTGCCATCGTCCAGTTCTTTTCGCCTTTGTTTAACTGCGCGCCTCTTGAATTGACTGATTGGCTGTGGATTATATTGGGCACATTCCCCGTATTTTTGGTGGGGCAGGTCGTGTCGAAAGTGCAGAATAAATAGTAATTGCGAAAGTTTTTACAAAATATTAATGGTAAAATTTTGTTGGTTCAGCAGAATTGATGTAATTTTGCGACATCTATATAGTATAGTATTGTAAACCAACAAATAATAACTTAATAAATTTCAAGCTACAATGAAAAAATCATTACTATCTGCTTTTGTAATGGCTCTTGCATGCTTTGGCTCAGCCAATGCTGCTGTAGAGGTTATCGCAACCAATGTGGCCCAGCCCGCTAACGACACCCTGTTGTTCGCTATGCCCGTAAACCCTGAGATCTCTCAGGAGATTTGGACTTCTTATCAGCCTGAGACCGGTGGTGAGATGCGTTTCATGAAATTCCAGCCCGAGTACTTGGTTACCGCTCAGGATTTCACCAAGGGTGATGTTACCAAGGGTACAGCTACTCTGCCCGCCAACGCTAAGGTGATTGGCCTGGCTCTCGACGGATATGATATCGGCAGCGATATTACCAGCAAGGGCGTTTTCCATGAGGCTACCGCTTGGTGCCGCAACGTCCCCAGGGACAAGATGACACTTGACTATCTTGACTTGTTCGATGGTTATAGGACCCATGCTCCCCAGGGCCAGTTGTGCGTTGATACCGTAACTTATCGTGGCTATGATGTCTATGGCACTGACCATCCTGGTGTGATCTGCACCTTTGACCTCAATGCTACTGCCGAGAATCCCTGCACCATCGTTGACATTCCCTTCGGCAATCCCGATGATCCCCACATGCCTTTCTGGTATCAGGGTGAGAATATCTACCTGACTCTGTGGCTGACCAACTACTTTGATGTTCACATGAAGTACCACTACATGGCTTACGACCAGGCCGAGGCTCAGTATGCCAGCCTTATGCGTACCGGTAACTACTGCTTCAACAGTGAGTCACAGTATGACATTCTGGACTTCTTCGGCATGGAGCTGATGTATGAGTTGCCCGAGTATCGCATTCCCGCTTTCCGCACTCCTTACTACACCAACGATATCCGCGTAACTGGTGAGGGTTATGAGACCTTCTTCGAGCTTCGCGATGAGGATGGCAATGTAATCGAGCGTGACGCCGATGGTAACTACTACAGCTTGGATCACACCAAGACCTATACCGTATTTGTTGCTGACAAGGCTCGTGGTTCTTTCACCTTCGACAACATCTACACTGATATCGACCTGATTATCCGTAACCTCACCGCTGTTGAGGAGGTTAACGCTGGTAAGACTGTTGCAAGTGTGAACTACTTCAACCTGGCAGGTCAGATGAGCGAGCAGCCCGTTAACGGTGTGAACATCGTTGTTACCACCTACACCGATGGTACCCGCAGCACCGCTAAGGTGATTAAGTAAGATAACTCACTTGAGTTAAACAAAGACTTTTCAAGGAGTCGCCAACCACTCAATGTGGTTGGCGACTTTCTTTTCTGTTGTGAGGCTTGCCATTTTAAGGGATTGTGACTACCTTTGCCTACAGCAAATCAATCATATAAGGTTATGATAAAACAACTAAAAGTCAAACCTCGATATCTAATCAGGTTGCTAGTAATACTGGCTTTCCTTGCAGGAGGTGATATCGCGTCAAATGCCACTCCAGTGCCGCAGACGCAGAACGGCGCTGTTGTCCAGGCTGTGACGGGACAAGTGCTTGACGAGAATGGAGACCCCATGATCGGGGCGACTGTGAGTGTTAAGGGCACCATTGTGGCAACTGCCACCGATTTTGATGGGCGGTTCAGCATTAATGCGGCCCACGGCGCCACCTTGACCGTCAACTTTGTAGGCTACAACACCCGCACTGTTCTGGTGGATGGTTCAGACCTGATGATTACACTGGAACCGTCGGCCTCTCGTGATCTTGAAGAGGTTGTGGTGACGGCTTTGGGTATCAAGAAGGAGGTTAGGTCGCTGTCCTACAATGTGCAGCAGGTCACTGGTGATGCCTTAACGAGGGTACAGGATGCTAACTTTGTCAACTCCCTGGCTGGCAAAGTGGCCGGTGTGACTATCAATGCCAGTGCGACTGGTGCGGGTGGCAGCAGCCGCGTCGTCATGCGTGGCGCCAAGTCCATCAACGGCAACAACAATGTGCTCTATGTGGTGGACGGTATCCCCATGCAGAACCTCAGTAGTGAGCAGCCCGAAGGCATCTTTGCCGGTGCGGGGCAGACGGGAGATGCCACGGCCAACATTAACCCTGATGATATCGAGAGCATCAGTGCCCTTACAGGGCCTACAGCAGCTGCCCTCTATGGCGCCAATGCCGCTAATGGTGTCATCATCATTAATACCAAGCGTGGACGCGCGGGTAGGGTAGACGTGACTTATAACGGCAGTTTCCAGTTCTCTCATCCTTTTGTGCTGCCTCGTTTCCAGAACCAGTATGGACCTAGTGAGACGGGCAGTTACTTCAGTTGGGGAGAGAAATTGGTAGAGCCCAGTAGCTACCGTCCTGCCGACTTCTTCCAAACGGGTACCAACATCGCCAATTCGGTCAGTTTGAGCACGGGCACCGACAAGAATCAGACCTACTTGTCTCTTGGCTCTACTAACGCCCAGGGCATCATCCACAGCAACAACTACGACCGCTATAACCTGAGTGTGCGTAATACCACCAGTTTCCTTGACGACCGCATGACCCTCGACCTAGGCTACATGCTCACGGCCGTTAAGGAGCAGAACATGATCAGCCAGGGCCAGTACCACAATCCGCTGGTGCCAGTCTATCTGTTCCCTGCGGGAGACGATTTCTCCAAGTTGGGCTACTTTGAACGCTACGACACGGGCCGCAATTTCCCTGTGCAGTACTGGCCCTACAATTATGACATCTCGATGGAAAATCCCTATTGGGAGACCGAGCGAGAGCGCTTCGTCAATCACAAGGAGCGCCACCAGGCGACAGTATCGCTCAATTGGAGCATCACGCCATGGCTGGACATCACGGGCCGCGTTAAGTATGACAAGAGCAGCGACAAATATGAGGAGAAATTCTTTGCCTCTACCAACACGCTCTATGCCTCCAAATACGGTCACTATGGCCTGCGCAACGTGAGCAACCGCCAACTCTATGCCGAGGCCTTTGCCAAGGTCAATAAGTATTTCGGTCACGACCATTGGAACATCAGTGGTGTTTTGGGTGCCAGCTTTGACCAACGCGACAACGCCATTGAGGGCTTCAGTGGCCATTTGAAGGGAACGGCCAACAAGTTCACCTATGCGAATGTCGAGACCACCAACTCGACGTTCAAGCCAGTCCAGAGTGGTTACCGTACCCAATTACAGAGTGTCTATGCCACCGCCCAGCTGGGTTTTGAAAGCAAGGTCTATGTTGACTTGACTGCCCGCAACGACTGGTCATCGAAACTTGAAAAGAGTTATTTCTACTGGTCGGCGGGTATTTCGGCAATCTGGACCGATATCTTTTCGGGCATCAAGAGTTATGATTGGCTCAATTACCTCAAGACCCGTGTGGGTTACTCCCAGGTGGGTAACGAGCCCAACGAGCCTTTCTTGACGCGTGAGACCTACGCCATCAACCCTTCAACAGGTCTTGCCGAGACCTCGACACGCATGCTTACCGACCTCAAACCCGAGCGCACTGACTCGTGGGAAGCCGGTATTGATATGTATATGTTCCGTAACCGCTTGCGCCTGAACGCGACACTTTACCAGTCTAGCACGCGCAACCAGTTCTTCTATCCCACACTGCCCGCATCGTCGGGTTATACCAGTGCGGTGGTCAATGGCGGCCGTGTGGACAACAAGGGTGTTGAGTTGACAGCCCGCTATATGCAGCCCATAGGCCCGCTCACATGGGAGACTTTTGTCACTTGGACGCTCAACCGAAACAAGGTCAAGGAATTGCTCAAGAATTGGCGCAATCCCATCGATGTCGAGGTTTACAACCTTGATGAACTCTACATGGGTGGCACCTCGGGCTACCAGATACGCCTAACCGAGGGAGGCACCCTGAGCGATGTGTATGTTTCCACGCTCAAGACCGACGAGCACGGTGCCATCTACGTCAACCCCGAGCGTCAGAATGTCGAGGCCAATCCCAACAATAATGCCTACTACATCTATGCTGGGCAGTCAGCGCCACGCTACAATCTCTCGTGGGGTAACACGTTCACGTTAAAGGGCGTGACCCTTTCGGCACTGTTGTCCTACCGTAATGGTGGCATTGTCGTGAGCGAAACCCAGGCAATCCTGGACTATTACGGGGCTTCTGAGGCTTCACAGGAAGCCCGCAACAACGGCGGCGTACTCGTCAACGGCAAGTTGGTCAATGCGCAAGGCTTCTATCAGACCGTGGGCAATCCCAACGGCACCGTGGATGCCCGCTATGTCTATAGCGCGACCAACCTCAGGTTGGCCGAACTGAGCCTTTCTTATGACGTGCCTGTCAATCGCTGGGTGAAATGGATCAAGGGCTTGAATGTGGCTTTTGTGGCGCACAACCTGTGCATGCTTTACAACAAGGCGCCCTATGACCCCGAGGCGACATCCAACACGGGTACCTACTACCAGGGCATCGACTACTTCATGCAGCCCAGCCTGCGTTCCATGGGATTTAATGTGAAACTCAAATTCTGACGATGGCTATGAATACAAGAATCATGAAATATATGTGTGCAGTGCTGGCCTCAATGCTGATGCTGGCGGCATGCACCAAGTCATTTGACGATATCAACACCAATCAGCACCAGCTGACCGATGAGGAATTGGCCAACGATTACCAGAACGTGGGGGCTTTCTTTTCACAGATGGTGTCGCGCGTTGTCCTCTTTGATGACGGCTCGGGTAACTGTCTGTCGTCGGACTATCAGGTGTCTCAGGGCTTGAGTGCCGACCCGTTTTCAGGCTATGTGGCCCTCACGGGCACCTGGCGCAATGGCGTTCACAATGGGTCCTACAGCTTTGTGAGTGGCTGGTATGACCAGATGTTTACGAGGGCCTTTAGCGAGGTGATGCCCGCATGGCAGCGCGTGATTCAAGTCGCTGCCGAGATGGGTCAGCCTGCAGTGGCCGCTTTAGCCACCATCGTCAAGGTCGAGGCCTTGCACCGCGTGACCGACATGTACGGCCCCATCCCTTACACCCGTTTTGGCAGTGGAACGCTTGGAACCGCTTATGACCGACAACAGGAGGTTTACAACCGGTTTTTTGCCGAGTTGGATAGTGCCATTGATGTCCTGACGCCATTGGCTGAATCAGGAGGGCTGCTCCTCCCTGATTACGACAACGTCTATGAGGGCAACGTGGCCCGCTGGGTGAAGTTTGCCAACACCCTGCGACTGCGTTTGGCGATGCGTGTGGTTTATGCCGATCCAGCTTTGGCGCAACGCGAGGCCGAGAAGGCGGCAGCCTGTCCATTGGGCTTTATTGAGACCGCGGCCGACCGTGCCGAGTTGCAGCATGGCCGCTTGACCTACTTCCACCCCAATTATGACATGGCCTATAACTTCAATGCGGGCGAGGTGCGCATGGGAGCGAGCATAGACTGCTACATGAATGGCTACAGTGACCCGCGTCTTGCTGCTTACTTTGTTCCTGCCAGCAACGACAACAAGTATCACGGTGTGCGTCTGGGAGTTCATAACATGAACCCCACCCGGTATGCTGGCGTTTATATCTCCAACCTGAATATTGACCGCGCCACCACACCTATCGTGTGGATGACTGCGGCCGAGGGTTTCTTCCTGCGTGCCGAGGCGGCGCTGCGCGGTTGGAACATGGGCGGCACGGCACGCGCTTTCTATGAGGCTGGCATCCGTGCCTCCTTCGACGAGAACAGTGTCAGTGGCGCCGACAACTATGTCAACAACAGCTCCTCCAAGCCCACACGCTATGTGGACCGCACGAGTGGCGGCAATAATGCCAATGCCCCCAGTGAGATTACCATTGCCTGGAATGATGATGCCGACTTCGAGACCAACTTGGAACGCATCATTACCCAGAAGTGGATTGCCATGTATCCCGACGGTTGCGAGGGCTGGGCTGAGTTCCGCCGCACGGGTTATCCCCGCCTGTTGCCTGTTGTGAACAATGACAGCCAGGGACTCATCGACACACAGATTCAGGTGCGCCGTTGTCCCTTCCCTGTTCAGGAATACAATACCAACGAGGCTGCCGTACAGGCCGCGATTCAGTTGCTGGATGCCGAAGCCCTGGGCGGCGGTCAGGACAATGGAGGCACTCGCCTGTGGTGGGACAAGAAAGAATAATGTTTGGTTCACTGTGCCGTGACTTGTCACGGCCTGTCTAAAAACTAATTAGATGAAAATGTCAAGATATATTATTGCAATAGCATTGCTCGCGGTTCTGGTGACGGCTTGTGACACCGAGCCCGAGGCGCTGGACCTGCAGCCGCTCAAGGAATATAGCAAGGAGTATTATCAGGCGTTGCGTGACTACAAGGCCAGCCCCCACGAGATCTGCTACGTCTATTATGCCGACTGGTCTCCCATCGAGGGCGCCAGCGGCTACAAGGACCCCGCTTCTTGGGGTGAGCGCATCATCGGTCTGCCCGACAGCATCGACATCGTGAACCTGTGGATGGGCATCCCTACGCCTGAGACCCACCCCGTCGCCTATCAGGACATGATAGAGACCCGCGACAAGAAGGGCACCCGCTTTGTCTTCCATGCCGATGCCTCCAACTACAATCACCGTTTCACTATCGATGGTCGTACCTATGATCTCTCCAGTGATCGCAGCGAGGAGGCAATCCGCGCCTATGCCCGCTGGGTGTGTGACACGGTTGTCGAGACAGGGCTTGACGGGGCCGACTTCGATTACGAGGGTTGGAACGGTCAGCACCTGACGTGGGCCATCGAGGAATGTGACAAGGTGTTTGGCCTTGGGGGCCGTTACACCGAGAAACTCATTATCGTGGACTATTTCTCGGTATCGCCTCCTGTGGCGTGCGACCCCTATGTGGACTATTATGTCAAGCAGGCCTACAGCCAGCAGGGAGCTGGCGTGGGCGCCATGGGACATCCCGACGAGAAGACGGTCTATTGCGAGTCCTTCGGCCAGAAGCCAACAGGCGGCGAAATCTTCAACTATGCCGCTTGGGAACCAGCAATGGGCCATAAGGGCGGCTGCGGTGCCTACTATGTGGAACGCAACTACTATAACACGAGCGATGGCGTGCCCTATGGCGCCATCCGCCGTGCCATCCAGATTATGAATCCGGCTAAAACAAAATAAGCGATGAAAAAGACGTTATTATATATTACTTTTCTCCTGACAGTTGGTCTGATGATGGCTGCTTGTGACAGTGAGGGCGACAAGTTTGATTATGAAAAGGTCGGGTTGCTCATCTCGGGCACCGAGCAGGTGCCAGTACAGCGTTTCACTGTCGATGAACTGCCCGCATCCTATGCCGTGACCATCAAGGCAACCCGCCGGTGTGAGAAGGCGGTCACCATGCGCCTGGCTATTGATACGGCCCTGGTGCGCGCTTATAATGCCAAGCATGGCACAGCCTATTATCCTGTGCCCGCATCTTGTGTGACCCTCGAGAACAGCGAGGTCGAAATCAAGCAGGGCGAGGCCCTGTCCACAGCCGCCCAGGTCAAGGTCGTCAATACGGACGGCTTCATTGAGGGCGCCACCTATGTCATCCCTGTGACCATCCAACAGGTCACGGGCGAGGGTGGGGAAGTCATCGAGAGCAGCCGCACGATTTTCCTGCAGATTTCCCGCATCATCTCGTTCTGGTCGCTCGAGAATAACCAAAATGCCTCGTCCAACTACATCTTCCCCGACGATAAGATGGTCAATCTCACCAACTACACCATCGAGTTCAAGGTCTATTCCTATCGTTTTGGCAACGTGGGCAACATTAAGCGTGTACTGGCCATCGAGGGCAAGAACGAGGAAGAAGCTAATATGTTCCGCTTTGGTGAGAACGGTTCGGCTGGCGGTGACATCCTGCAGTGGGTATTGCCAGGCGGACGTTGTTTCTCCAACACCCATTTCAAGACCAACCAGTGGTATCTCGTTTCATGCACCTACGACGGGACGACTTTCAAGATGTATGTCGATGGCGTCGAGGATGCGCAGACCACAGGCGGCGGTAAAGCCACACCGTTCCAGCGCTTTGAGTTGGGCATGTCGTGGGGTGGTTACCGCAACAGCCAGTTCTTCCATGGCCGCTTGTGCGAGGTGCGCGTGTGGAATCGTGCCCTCACGGCCAGCGAGATTTCGATGGGCTTTGCCGGCGTGAATGCTCAAAGCGACGGGCTGGTCGCCTACTGGAAGATGAACGAGGGCGAGGGCCATATTTTCCATGATGCGACAGGCCACGGCTATGACATGGACTGGACCGACACCTGGCGTGACGACCGTGAGAACGGCGTCCTCGTCCCCCACGATTACAGCCAGTACATCAAGTGGATTAAGGACGACAATAATAAGGTCGCCCAATAATCCTGTTGAAAATCGACCGCCTGAAATTGGTAACTGAATGATAAAATTCATATCTTTGTAGGCTAATTTCATCCGAAATGCAGATATATAAGTTCAATAGCATACTTAAACCCGTCCTGTGGGGCGGCGACAAGTTGGTGGCTTTTAAGCAGTTGCCGCCATGTAATGAGCCCATTGGCGAAAGTTGGGAGCTTTCGGCCATGCCTGGCTTTGAGTCGGTGGTGGCCGAAGGGGCCGACCGTGGCTTGACCCTTACCCAACTGGTGCAACGTTATGGTGCTGACCTGGTGGGAGAGGATGTTTATCGCCGTTATGGTGACCGCTTCCCCTTGCTCATCAAGTTCATTCATGCCAAGCGAGACCTCTCTATTCAGGTTCACCCTGATGATCAGATGGCGTTGCGTCTCCATGGCTGTACTGGCAAGAACGAGATGTGGTATATTCTGGAGGCTGATAAGGGTGCCCTTATCCACACGGGCTTTAATCGGCAGATGTCGGATGAGGAACTGGACCGTCGCTTAGCCGAAGGTTCGCTTCTTGAAGTCATCAATGCGACCGAGGCTCAACCGGGAGACACTTTCTTTATTCCTGCTGGACAAATCCATGCTATCGGGGCGGGTAACCTGTTGGTCGAGATACAGCAATCCTGCGACATCACCTATCGCGTGTGGGATTACGGTCGTCGTGACTCAGATGGCAACCTGCGCCAGTTGCATGTGCAACAGGCCCATGAGGCACTGGATTTCAATGCCCGTGACGGCAAGGTGGATTACACCCCCTGCGATGGTCAAGGTGTTACACCGTTGCTGAAGTGTAAAGAATTTACAGTGAGCCGTGTCGTTGTCGATGACTGTTATGGGCTGGAAATGCCAAGGCCTCACTCCTTCGTGGCAATGGTGTGCATCCACGGCGATGTAACCCTCACCGCCGAGGACATGGACATTGTGCCGATGCACCAGGGCGAGACAGCCCTTGTTCCCGCCACTGTGAACAGGCTGCAGATGACAGGCTCAGCCCAACTGCTGTTGACCACAGTCCCCGAGAAGTGAAATAACCCTCAGTGTTAATGTATGCCGTGGCACCGCCACGGCCAACCAATAAAACGACAATAACAATGAACAAGAAAAAATGGATCATCGGCATCCTTGCCGCAATACTCATTATTCTGGTGGCGTGTGCCGCTCCCTATCTGTTTACAGGAGCGCCAGCCGAGGGGCTGATCAAGATGCGCAAGGGTAGCACCATCGAATCGATTGCCGATAGTGTGAAAGCCAATGTGGGTGATAGCTTTGGCAAACGCGTGGCTACGATGCTCTCGCTCATGGGCGCCAAGGTCGAGAACCGTGAGGGCGCTTTCCGCATCACCCAGGGTATGTCCCCGTTCACTGCCGCCCGTTACATCAAGAACGGTGCCCAGAGTGGCATCCGTTTCACCTTCAACAACGTGCGCACCCTTGACGAATGGACCAAACGCTGGGGCGAGACTTTCATGGACGGGCCGGAAGCGATGCGCAAGGCATTGGCTGATAGCGCTTTTTGCGCCAAATACGGCAAGACGCCGCAGACCATTGCATGCCTGTTGATGCCCGATACCTACGAGTTCTACTGGAACACTACGCCCGAGAAGATGCTCGACCGCTTGAATGACTATTATAACGATTTCTGGTCCAGTGAACGCAAAGCCAAGGCCGAACGCCTGGGACTTACCCCTGATGAGGTGGCTACCATCGCATCCATTGTCGAGGAGGAGACCAGCAAGGCCGACGAGCGCGGCAAGGTGGCCCGTCTGTACTTGAACCGTTACCAGCAGGGCATGCGCCTGCAGGCCGACCCAACAGTGAAATTTGCTATTGGTGACTTCTCTATCAAGCGTATCACCGTTCCCATGACCCAGGTCAACTCGCCTTACAACACCTATCGTGTTAACGGCTTGCCTCCCGGTCCTATTCGCCTGCCCGAGAAATCGACCATCGACGCTGTGCTCGACGCGCCGCAGCATGACTATCTCTACATGTGCGCCCGTGCCGACTTCAGCGGCTATCACGACTTCACTCGTGACTATGCGTCTCACCTCGACAACGCCCACCGCTACCAGGCAGCCCTGAATGCCCGTGGCGTGAAGTGAGCGATTGCAGCAATAATTAACCATCATTCAACACATTCACTATGGACGAAGAGAAATTAGTTGTTCTCAACAAGTATCCCAATGCTGTCGATGCCAACATCGTCAAGGGCGCCCTGGAGGCCAGTGGCATTCCCGCTGGCGTGATTGTTGACAGCACCGCCAACGCCATCTGGATGGCACCCGTCAGGGTCGTAGTCTTTGAACGCGACCTGGAACTGGCCAAGCAGGTAATCAGCGAGGCCGAGGAGACGCCCGAAGACGTGACAGAGGACACAACTGAGGATTGAAATATACTAAAGGGAGGATTTCTTCGTTATATTATTACTTGGAATAATATAAAAAAGATATGACAACCTATTTGCGTCACTTGATATTGTTCGCCATGGGTGTCATGGCTTTTGTTGCCATGGCCGATGACGGGCACACCACTACCGCCTATAACTTCCTGAGCGTTCCTGCCTCGAGCCACGTTTATGGCTTGGGCGGACACAACCTCACCATCATCGACGATGACATCAATCTCGTCGAGCAGAACCCCGCCTTGCTGGGTCCCGAATATGACCATCAGGTGGGACTCAACTACATGCGTTATATCGGTGAGACCAATTTTGCGGGCCTGCGCTATGGCCAGGGCGTGAGTGAGCATGGAGCGATTGCCGCAGGTGTCCAGTATTTTGGCTACGGCAACATCCAGGGCGCTGCCATCGATGGCACCAAGACCGGTACTTTCAGCGCTAGCGACATTGCCTTCAGCCTCACCTATAGCCACGACATCAGCGAGAAGTTCCGCGGCGGTATCACCGTGAAGTACCTGTACTCCAAGTACGAGGACTATTCTGCCGGAGCTGTTGCCGCCGACTTGGGTATCAACTACTACGACCCCGACCATGAGTTCTCGGCATCGTTGGTTGCCAAGAACCTGGGTGGTCAGGTAAAGAAGTTCAACGAGTACAAGGACAAATTGCCTTGGGATATCCAGGTGGGTTTCAGCAAGATGCTGAGCAGGGCTCCCATACGCCTGCATGTTACCGCCTATGAACTTGCGCGTTGGAGTTCCCCCTATTACAAGATTCAGGACGTTAACAATCCCAATAGTGACTTGATTGAGAAGGAATCGTTTGGCAGTAACCTGTTGCGGCACCTCGTGTTTGGTGTAGATGTCCTGCCCACCAATAATTTGTATATCGGTCTGGGCTACAACTACCGCACCCGCACCGACATGGCGACTTACAAGCGTGACTTTATGTCAGGTCTCTCGGTGGGCGGAGGATTAAAAGTTAGGGCATTCGGCTTTGGTGTCGCTTACGCGCGTCCCCACACGGGTGCTTCGACATTCATGTTCAACTTCACCACCAGCATTGGTGAGTTGCTCAAGTAACACAGGGAATTGCCCCGTCCTGCGCATCATTAACTCAAAGTATTTTAATCAATGGCCGATCAACATCCAAACCAGGGAACTGGCACGGGTGCCAAAACCCGTGAACGTGTCCTCATCGAGGAACCGCGCCAGTACAAGGTGATTTTTCATAACGACGACTTTACGACGATGGAGTTTGTTACTGACGTGTTGCGCCGGGTGTTCAACAAACCCGCCGACGAGGCCGTTGTGCTGATGATGAAGGTGCACCGCGAGGGACAGGCAACCGTGGGCGTTTACAGCTATGATGTGGCGATGACCAAGGCGTCACAGACTATGTCGATGGCGCGCAATGAGGGTTTCCCCTTGCGTGTCACATGTGAACAGGCATAGTAATTGCATGTAGCATGTAGAGATAAAACCAACAGAGAAAAAAGTGGAATTTACTACCGAACTTGAGAATATCATCACATCGGCAATGATTATTGCCGATACCTGCCGCAACAAGCTGGTGACTCCCGAGCATCTGCTGCTTGCTGCCTTGGGCGAGGACGTCGTGGATGCCTCGTTGCGGGCGAGTGTCGTTGATCTGCCCATCGATGATGTGAAACTGCAACTGCGTGACTACATCGACACGCGGCTGGAGCGTTTTGCTGAGGACGAAACCGAACGGCAGATGTATGCCTCGCACCAGTACGGAGAACTCATTCACCACCTGGACCAAGAGAGCGAGAAGGCCGGGTCGTCTGTTATTGATGTTCCGCAGCTGATTGCAGCTATGATGGACCTCAAGGAGTCCTTTGCCGCCAACTGTCTGAAAACCCTGGTTAATGAGGATAAAGACAGGTTCTTGCGTGTCTTGGAAAGGGCCTATCGTACCGAGAAGCCGACCGATGATGCAGAGATTGATGATGGGGGCGAACTTGATGTGCTTGAGCCCCATGAGGAACAGCGTGCACCGCAGGCTGGAAGTTGGCGTGACTATGTGCTCTGCATCAACGACCACTTGGATGACCACAACCCGCTCATCGGACGTGAAACCGAGTTGGACCGCACCATCCAGGTGCTGTGCCGTAAGGACAAGAACAACCCGTTGCACATCGGTGAGCCTGGCGTGGGCAAGACCAGCATCGTTTACGGCTTGGCCCAGCGCATCGAGGACGGCAATGTGCCCGAGTCGCTCAAGGACTCACGCATCTATATGCTCGACTTGGGTGCGCTCATTGCCGGGACACAGTACCGTGGCGACTTTGAGAAACGCCTCAAGACTGTGATGAAAGGTATTGCAGCCGAGAAAGGCGCCATCCTTTATATCGACGAAATCCACAACATCGTTGGGGCAGGACAGACGGGTGAAGGCTCGATGGACGCCAGCAACCTGTTAAAACCGTACCTCGAGGGTGGACGGGTGCGCTTCATCGGGGCCACGACCTACGAGGAATACAACCGCTACATCATGCGCAACAAGGGCCTGATGCGCCGTTTCCAGCAAGTGGCCATTGACGAGCCAAGCATTGAGGAAACGCTCAAGATTGTGCAGATGCTCAAGGAGGGGTACGAGCAATTCCATCAGGTGGAATATGACGATGACGCCCTGGAACTGGCAGTGACAGGCAGCGCCCGCCACATCACCGACCGATATTTGCCCGACAAGGCCATCGACCTGATGGACGAGGCCGGCGCGTGGGTGCAGATGAACCGCAAGGATGGTGAGTCACGGCGCGTGGACAAGGCACTCATCGCCAACGTGCTCGCCCGTATCGCTAAGGTGGACTCCTTGACGATGGACCAGGATGACAACGACAGGCTGGAGAGCCTGGAGCCGCGCATCCTTGACAAGATTTACGGTCAGGACAAGGCGGTCAAGCAGGTGGTCGAGGCAGTGCAGATGTCCAAGGCGGGCCTCACCGACGAGAACAAGCCCCTGGCATCGCTGCTGTTTGTGGGCCCTACGGGAGTGGGTAAGACCGAGGTCGCACGAGTCCTCGCCAAGGAATTGGGCGTGGAACTGGTGCGCTTCGACATGAGCGAATATGTGGAGAAACACACGGTTGCCAAACTCATCGGCTCGCCCGCTGGCTATGTGGGTTACGATGATGGCGGACTGCTGACCGATGCGGTGCGCAAGCATCCCGATTGTGTGCTCCTGCTCGACGAAATCGAGAAAGCACATGACGATATCTTCAACCTGTTGCTGCAGGTAATGGACTATGGCACGCTGAGCGACAACAAGGGCCGCAAGGCCGTGTTCCGTAACGTGGTGCTCATCATGACCAGCAATGCCGGTGCACAGTTTGCGCATCAGGCGTCGGTGGGATTCGCTTCAACGGTGACCGCAGGCCAGGCAATGCTCAAGCAGGTGAAGAAGACCTTTAAGCCCGAGTTCATCAACCGCCTGTCATCGATTGTGGTGTTCAACGACATGGACCTCACGATGGCGGGCATGATCCTGGACAAGAAGTTGCGCGAATTGCAGGAGATGCTCAACACCAAGGGCGTCACGCTCCGCTTGGGCGACAAGGCCCGCGAGCAGTTGCTCCAAGAGGGCTATAGTCAGGAATACGGTGCCCGCGAGATGGACCGTGTGATCCATGCCCGCCTCAAGACCCGGCTTGTGCGTGAGATCCTGTTTGGTTCGCTCAAGCAGGGCGGCGAGTGTGTAATCGATGATTTGGGTCAGATAGAGTAGGGGACAGGAACATGATATACCAGTTGAATGACGAAATCGTTTTCCCCGACCCCAGGACGGGCGAGGAGGATGGCCTGCTGGCTGTGGGTGGCGACCTGAGCGAGGAGCGCCTCTTGCTTGCTTACAGTTACGGCATCTTCCCGTGGTTCTCGTTCCGTGACTGGGAACAACCCGCATGGTATTGTCCCATGCAGCGCTTTGTGATTTTCCCCGATGAGATTCATATTTCCCACTCGATGCGCACCTTGATGAACAAGAAGGAGTATTATGTCACATTCAACCGCGATTTTGATGCGGTGATTGAAGGGTGCAGCCAGGTGGACGGCCGCTATAATGCCGCGGGCGCATGGTTGGGCGAGGACATGATGAAAGCCTATCGGCACATGAACCGCCGCGGCTATGCCGTCAGTGTGGAGACCTGGAACAAGGAGCACGAACTGGTGGGCGGACTCTATGGCATGGCCATGGGTGACTGCTTCATTGGCGAGAGCATGTTCTCGAGAGAACCTAACGCGTCAAAGCTGGCCCTGATTGACCTGGCAAAGCTCATGCAGCGCATTGGCGGCAAGATGATCGACTGCCAGCTCGAAACGCCCCACCTCAAGTCGATGGGAGGTCATTTCATCCCTTATGAGCAATACATGGAACTGCTCAACCCTGGCGCGCTGGCTCTTATCGATCAACAATAACCCCATCATTGCATTGCGGGCGGTAGCCCGCGTGTGACAACATAACGAGGCGACCCATTTGGGCCGCCTCGCTGTTTGATGCGATGGACGCAGCACAGGTTACTTGACAACCTTAACGGCGCTGGTGGTGCCGTCGGTGTAGGTGGTAACCTTGATGGTCAAGCCCTGGGGCTGGGCCATCTCCTGGCCAGTCACGTTGAAGTAGCGGACGCTGGCAACAGACTTGCCGGCATTCATCTCGTTAACGCTGCTGGGACGCTCATAGAGCCATGCGATCTCAGATGCGTTCTTCACACCATCCACCTCGTAGAAGGCTTGCACGCCAATGTTCTCGGTGAACAAGGGATTGTCACCCTCGTTGGTGCGGTAGAAGGTGCAGCCATAGGCCGAGATGTCCACGCCGTAGGCATATAACTCATAGGGAATCTCGGTCATGTCCTCCCACAGGTCGTTAACGTAGGTGTCGGCCTCGAAGGTGAACAACTCGGGACCATTGCCATTGTCAACGTAAACGCTGAAGCTCAAGCACTCGGGATTGATGAGGTTACCCTCGATGTCGGTGGTGGGCATGTAGAAGATAAAGAAGCTGTTGCCCTCCTCATCACCGCCGTCATACCAGCCATCGATGATGGGTGCCTCGGGAATGGCGGGCACCGTGTTGATGAGTTGACCGAAGGGCATCACGTCGCCGTAGATGTTCCAGTTGGCAAACTCAATGCAATTCACTGAATAGTCATAGCTGTACATGCCCACCATGCCGGTGGCGTTGCCCCAGTCGGGGAAGTCAGCCATGACGTCACCCTCGCTGTCAAGCAGGTACAGGGCGTTGTCCATGAACAGGAAATTGATTTCCTCGGTGTTGAAGTCGACCTCGGTGTCCAGGTAGTAGCCATCCTCTTCTTCAGACACATAGGTGCTGCCCCACATGAGTTGGATACCGTATTCCATGTCCTCGTTGTAGTAGATATACTGTCCCGTGGGAATGCTGATCATGCCCGTCTC
The DNA here is from genome assembly GCA_905233915.1 of uncultured Muribaculaceae bacterium. GTDB lineage: Bacteria > Bacteroidota > Bacteroidia > Bacteroidales > Muribaculaceae > Sodaliphilus. Next base: position 55,599 of record CAJOFM010000015.1, read on the forward strand.
GGGATCGTAAGTTCCCTCAACCCAATAGCCGTAGTCGTGCCACCACAACGGATTCATGATGTAGGCTTTGCCTTCTTCCTCGTTCAAGACAAGGTTGATGTCGCCATCGGTCTTGCCGTAGTAAATGCCGCTGCTGAACAGAATGTAGCCTGAATTGCGGTTCAAGGTGTACAGGTCGCCCTCAGGTTGCTCGGTGATGACTGAGGGGCCAGTGGGATCCAGCGGTTCGGTCTCGGTGAACACGGTGTTCCACTCCAGTGCGCCCGCAAAGCTCATGTCATCGGTCCAGTAGGTGCCCAGTCCAGTGGCCTCGAAGTCCCAGAACTCGTTGTCCGGGTCTTCGACAGGGGCAATGCCATCTTCCAGGGTGATGGTTTCGCCATCGATGGTGTAAACCACCTCGGTGGTGCGCTCATCAATGATGAAATCGATGTAGGGCGTGCCATCCTCGTTATAGGCGATAACCGTGGAGCCCCATGCCAGCACAATGTCGGCATCGTAGGTGTAGCTGTGATAGACCGATTGGCCCATGGGGACGATGATTTGTGTGCCGTCATCACTGAGTTGTCCTTCAACCCAGTTGTTGCCCCATGCCTTGCCGATGTTGTAAAGGATGTTTTTCAGGTAAACCTTGCCGTCCTCGGCAAACACAACGTCCATACGGCCATCTATCTGATCGCCCGTGTAGATCCTGTTGCCTTCAGGGTAGATGGCTTTGCCGGACCGCAGGTAGCTGTGGAGCTCGCCCTCGGGCTGGTCATAGATGACACGCATGCTGCTTTTCAAGTCCGTTGGTTTAGCCTGCTGAACTTGTTCCATCTTGTTTTTCCTCACGTCATGGGAAGTCTTGATGCCAACACCTGCCGATGCGCACAAGGCGGTGATGGCAATTAACAGAAGAAGAGATAACTTTTTCATATAAATGCTGATTTAAACGGTTAATTGAATAATGGTTATTAACGTGAGCAAAGTTAGTGCTTAAATTTTGAAATTCAAAGCATTACCCTGATTTTTTTAAGTAAATCGCTAATATCTTCTAGCCGTTTCCCATTCTAACCCAATGAATACCTGATAATTCCTAACTCTTAACTCTTAACTCTTAACTCTTAACCTCTAACCTTTAACCTCTAACCTCTAACCTCTAACCTCTATCCTCTATCCTCTATCCTCTATCCTCTATCCTCTAACCTCTAACCTCTAACCTCTAAACTATATATATTATATATAATGTGTAGCTTGGACAGTCGCCTCTGATGTTTTGTCTCATCCCTGGTTGCCTTCACCGATTGCGGTAAGGCCTGGGACGGTTTTGGGATGCGATTTGCCTAAAAATGTGCCGAAATTCGGCTAAAATAAGTTAAATATCGTTAAGCTTAAATAATTTTCACAGTCTTAAAACCGTTTGAAATTCACCATTATAGACGTATTATGGTGATAAACAGGTAGTTGTGAAAATGATACCTGGTACATTATATATAAAAAAGAGTAGGCCAAACGTTTGGCCATTACGGAAATTGTTTGTAATTTTGCATCGCTTTTTTGCGCCGCTAGGCCGAAAAATGATATCTAACCGCTTGATTGCGTGAGGAATTAGGTGGTCTGAGGGGCAGGGAAGCAAACTGAAAAATATTTGTCAAATTAATTAAAAACTAAACAAACTAAGATGCCTACAATTCAGCAATTAGTAAGAAAAGGCCGCACTGCGCTGGAATCCACCAGCAAATCGCCCGCTCTGGACGCATGTCCCCAGCGTCGCGGTGTGTGTGTTCGTGTTTACACGACCACGCCTAAGAAGCCGAACTCGGCAATGCGCAAGGTTGCCCGTGTCCGTCTGACCAACGGTAAGGAGGTGAACTCCTACATCCCTGGTGAGGGCCACAACCTGCAGGAGCACTCGATCGTCATGGTACGCGGTGGCCGCGTTAAGGACCTTCCCGGTGTTCGCTACCACATCATCCGTGGCACTCTCGACACCGCCGGTGTAGAAGGCCGCACCCAGCGCCGCAGCAAGTACGGTGCCAAGCGTCCCAAGAAGAAAAAGTAATTGACGCTCTAAAGGCCCTGACTTACTAAAATCAATTCAAAAAGTAAAATTAATTTCAAACTTAGTTTTCAGTTTTATTGGATTGGACATTTGGTTGAGTAAACGCGCCGCAGCGGCGGGCGTTGAAGAACAAAGCAAAAGACAACCAAGCAGACTTAAAACTACAACTGTGTTTAAAAAATGAGAAAGGCTAAGCCCAAAAAAAGGATCATCCTCCCCGATCCTAAGTTCGGTGACGTTCGCGTAACCAAGTTCGTCAACCACCTCATGTATGATGGTAAGAAGACCACTTCTTACCGAATCTTCTACAGTGCCCTGGATCTCGTGGGCAAGAAGATGGCTAGTGAAGAGAAGACCCCTCTCGAAATTTGGAAAGCCGCGCTCGAGAAGATCACTCCCCAAGTGGAGGTGAAGTCCCGTCGCGTGGGTGGCGCTACCTTCCAGGTGCCCACCGAAATCCGCCCCGACCGCAAAGAGTCGGTTTCAATGAAGAACATGATCATTTTCGCTCGCAAGCGTGGCGGCAAGACTATGGCCGACAAGCTGGCTGCTGAAATCATGGACGCTTATAACGAGCAGGGTGGCGCGTTCAAGCGCAAAGAGGACATGCACCGCATGGCCGAGGCTAACCGCGCATTTGCTCACTTTAGATTCTGATTTAGCGACGACGTGAACAGCAATGGGCACTGACGCACAACTGAAATATACACGTAACATCGGCATCATGGCACACATCGATGCCGGCAAGACCACCACATCGGAGCGGATCTTGTACTACACGGGCCTTACCCACAAGATGGGAGAGGTTCATGAGGGTACCGCCACCATGGACTGGATGGAGCAGGAGCAGGAGAGGGGCATCACCATCACCAGCGCCGCCACCACCGCGTTCTGGAACTATGACGGTGACAAGTACAAGATCAACCTGATCGACACTCCGGGGCATGTGGACTTCACCGTCGAGGTGGAGCGCTCGCTGCGCGTGCTGGATGGCGCTATCGCCACCTTCTGCGCCGTGGGCGGTGTAGAGCCCCAGAGCGAGACCGTGTGGAGGCAGGCCGACAAGTATGAGGTGCCCCGCATTGCTTATGTTAACAAGATGGACCGTGTGGGCTGCAACTACCTTGACGTGGTGCGCCAGATCCGCGAGGTCCTCGGGGCCAATCCTTGCCCCATTCAGTTGCCCATCGGTGCCGAGGAGAATTTCAAAGGCGTCGTTGACCTGGTGACGATGCAGGCCCTGTACTGGCACGACGAGACGCTCGGTGCCGAGTATGAGACCGCCGACGTCCCCGCCGATATGCTTGACGAGGTTCAGGAGTACCGCGACAAGATGCTTGAGCAGCTCGCCGAATTTGACGACGAGTTCATGGCCAAGTACTTTGATGACCCTGAATCGATCACCGTGGACGAGATCAAGAGCGCGATGCGCAAAGCCACGCTCGACCGCAACATCGTTCCCGTGCTGTGCGGCAGCTCGTTCAAGAACAAGGGTGTGCAGACGCTGCTCGACGCCGTTTGTGCCTACCTGCCCAGCCCTGCTGATGCAGGTGAGGTGAAAGGCGTTGCCGCCGATGACCCCGAGAAGGTGATCACCCGCAAGCCCTTGTTTGAGGAGCCCTTGTGCGCGCTGGTGTTCAAGATCGCTACCGACCCCTATGTGGGCCGTCTGGTCTTCTTCCGCGTGTATTCGGGTCAGTTCAACGCCGGCAGCCAGGTCTATAACGTGCGCACCGGTCAAAAGGAGCGCGTGTCCCGCTTGTTCCAGATGCACAGCAACCGCCAGAACCCCATGGAGGTGATCGGTTGTGGTGACATCGGCGCGGGAGTGGGTTTCAAGGACGTGCACACGGGTGACACCCTGTGCAGCAGCCGCGAGACCGCCGTTGCCCTCGAGGCAATGGACTTCCCCGAGCCCGTGATCGGTATCGCCGTTGAGCCCAAGACGCAGAACGACCTCGACCGCATGGCAGTGGGTCTGGCAAAGCTTGCCGAGGAAGACCCCACCTTCCAGGTCGAGAGCAACGAGGAGACAGGACAGACCATCATCCGCGGAATGGGTGAGTTGCATCTGGACATCATCCTCGACCGTCTGCGCCGCGAGTTCAAGGTAGAGTGCAACCAGGGTCGCCCCCAGGTTTCCTACAAGGAGGCCATCTCGCAGGCCGCAACCGTGCGTGAAGTCTTCAAGAAGCAGACCGGTGGTCACGGCAAGTTTGCCGACATCGAGTGCCGTGTCGAGCCCGTTGATGACGACTTTGAGGGCACGCTGCAGTTTGTCAACGAGGTGAAGGGTGGCAATATCCCCAAGGAGTACATCGCCAGCATCGAGAAGGGTTTCAAGAGCGCTATGCGCAGCGGTGTTCTCGCAGGCTTCCCCCTGCAGAACCTCAAGGTGACCGTCCTGGACGGCAGCTACCACCCTGTGGACAGCGACAGCCTGAGCTTCGAGCTCTGTGCCATGCAGGCCTACCGCAGCGCCTGCCGCAAGGCCCGCCCCGTGCTGCTCGAGCCGATGATGAAGCTCGAGGTTGTGACTCCCGAGGAGAACATGGGTGACGTCATCGCCGACCTCAACAGGCGCCGTGCCATCGTCGAGGGTATGGAGACCGCCCGCAGCGGCGCCCGCATCGTTAAGGCGAGCACCCCGCTGGCCGAGATGTTCGGCTATGTCACCGCCCTGCGCAACATCACCAGTGGCCGCGCCACCAGCACGATGTCGTTCTCGCACTTCGCGCCCGTCGCCACTCCTATTGCCCTGAAGGTGCTCGGTGAGTGCCTGGGTCACGTCGAATTATTGCAATAATACAATTTCACATTGATTAAATAAAATGAGCCAGAAGATTAGAATTAAATTGAAAAGCTACGATCACAACTTGGTAGACAAGTCAGCCGAGAAGATCGTGCGCACAGTGAAGAGCACTGGCGCCGTGGTTAGCGGTCCGATCCCCCTGCCCACACACAAGCGCATCTTCACCGTGAACCGTTCGACCTTTGTCAACAAGAAGTCTCGCGAACAGTTCCAGCTGTCGGCTTTCAAGCGCCTCATCGACATTTACAGCTCCACCGCCAAGACCGTGGACGCCCTGATGAAGCTTGAGTTGCCCAGCGGAGTTGAGGTAGAGATCAAGGTGTAGTACTTAAGGATTGAACAAAAACGAGTAAAACTAACAGCATTAACAATTAAAAAATTTCAAGAGAAATGCCAGGATTATTAGGAAAGAAAATCGGAATGACATCCGTTTTCAGTGCCGACGGCAAGAATGTGCCGTGCACTGTTATCGAAGTAGGTCCTTGCGTTGTCACTCAAGTGAAGACTGTTGAAACCGACGGTTACGAGGCTTTGCAGCTGGGCTTTGTCGAGAAGAAGGACAAGCACACCACCAAGCCCATGGCCGGTCACTTCAAGAAAGCCGGAGTGAAACCGCAAAGATTCTTGGCCGAGTTCAAAGGATTTGATGGAGAGCACAAGGCTGGTGACGAGTTCACCGTAGAGATGCTCAACGACGTTGAATTTGTTGATGTTATCGGCACAACTAAGGGTAAGGGCTTCCAGGGCGTTGTGAAGCGTCACGGTTTCGGTGGCGTGGGCCAGACCACTCACGGTCAGGACGACCGTCAGCGCGCTCCCGGTTCAATCGGTGCCTGCTCCTATCCCGCAAAGGTTTTCAAGGGCATGCGCATGGCCGGCCAGATGGGCAACAAGCGCTGCACCGCTCAAAACCTGCAAGTGATTAAAGTATTGCCCGAGAACAATCTTCTCATGGTAAAAGGCTCAGTACCGGGCAGCAAAGGTTCAATCGTAATTATTGAAATGTAAGAATGGAACTCGCAGTTTATAACATCAAGGGTGAGGACACCGGTCGCAAGGTGACCCTTAACGACGAGATTTTCGCCATCGCCGAGCCTAACGAGCATGCCGTTTATCTCGATGTTAAGCAATTCCTGGCTAACAAGCGTCAGGGAACCCACAAGGCTAAAGAGAGAAGTGAAATCGCTGGTTCGACCAAGAAGCTCGGTCGCCAGAAGGGTGGCGGCGGTGCCCGTCACGGTGACATCAAGTCTCCGCTGTTCCATGGTGGTGGCCGCGTCTTCGGTCCCCGTCCCCGCAACTACAGCTTCAAGCTGAACAAGAAGGTGAAGGCTCTGGCTCGCCGTTCGGCCCTGACCTACAAGGCTCAGAACAACCAGATCATGGTTATCGAGGACATCAAGTTCGACGCCCCCAAGACCAAGGAATTTGTCAACATCACCCGCAACCTCAAGCTTGAGGGCCAGAAGTTGCTGCTCGTCCTGGCAGGCCAGGAGCGCAACCTGTATCTGTCGCTGCGCAACGTCCCCACCGCCAGCGTGGTGACCGCAACCGACATCAACACTTACCGTGTGCTTGACAACCGCATGATTCTCATTACCGAGAGCTCGGTTGACGCGCTCAACAATTTAAAGTAAGGAGGAGAGACAATGGAGAACATTCAGATTATTCCCGTTGTGACCGAGAAGGCCAACGCTATCACCGAGAAGGGAAACCGTTACACATTCAAGGTATCTCCCGACGCCAACAAGTATCAGATCAAGGACGCCGTTGAGAAGCTCTATGACGTCAAGGTCGTTGGCGTGAGCACCATTAACTATGGTGGCAAGAACAAGCAGCGCTATACCAAGAGCGGTGTCATCAAGGGCAAGACCGTCGCTTTCAAGAAGGCTATCGTAACCCTTGCTGAAGGACAAACTATTGATTTCTATAGTAATTTATAATAAAAAATGGCAGTAAGAAAATTGAAGCCCACAACACCGGGGCAAAGACACAAAGTTATTGGTGTATTTGACGACATTACAAAGCGTACACCAGAGAAGTCTCTTACGGTCGGTAAGCGTTCCACTGGCGGTCGCAACAACGAGGGTCACCTCACCGCCCGCTATCGTGGAGGCGGTCACAGGCGCAAACTCCGCCTGATCGACTTCAAGAGGAATAAAGACGGTGTGCCGGCAGTAGTGAAAGCCATCGAGTACGATCCCAACCGTTCGGCTCGCATTGCTCTGCTCTACTACGTAGACGGCTACAAAGCTTACATCATTGCCCCCAACGGACTTGAGGTGGGTGCAACGATCGAGAGCGGTGAGAACGTGGCCCCCGAAGTGGGAAACGCGCTTCCACTGAGCAAGATTCCTGTTGGTACTTTAATTCACAACATCGAGTTGCGTCCCGGTCAGGGTGCCGCTATGGCACGCGCAGCCGGCACCTTCGCCCAGCTCACCAGCCGCGAGGGTAACTACGCAATCATCAAATTACCTTCGGGTGAGACACGCAAGGTCCTTGCCGCTTGCAAGGCTACCGTTGGTGTGGTTGGCAACAGTGACCACGCGCTCGAGCAGTCCGGTAAGGCCGGCCGCTCACGCTGGCTGGGTCGCCGCCCCCACAACCGTGGTGTCGTTATGAACCCCGTTGATCACCCCATGGGTGGTGGTGAGGGCCGCCAGAGTGGTGGACATCCCCGTAACCGCAACGGTTTGTACGCTAAGGGCTTGAAGACCCGTGCACCGAAGAAGCAGTCTTCGAAGTACATCATTGAAAGAAGAAAGAAGTAATTTGATTAAATTCGATTAATTATGAGTCGTTCATTAAAAAAAGGCCCTTACATCAGCGTGAAACTGGAAAAGAAGGTTGACGCCATGAACGAGAGCGGCAAGAAGAGTGTGATCAAGACCTGGTCGCGTGCTTCGATGATCTCTCCCGAATTCGTGGGACACACCTTTGCCGTTCACAATGGCAACAAGTTCATTCCCGTCTATGTTACCGAGAACATGGTCGGTCACAAGCTCGGTGAGTTCGCTCCGACGCGCACCTTCCGTGGCCACAGCGGCAACAACAAGAAATAATGGGCCCGGGATTATTTAACCGTTTATAGAACAAAAAAGAATTAAATACAATGGGTAAAAGAAAAAGAGAATCAGCTAACTTGAAGAAGGAAGCTCGCAAGAACGAGTCCTTCGCAAAGTTGCGCAACATTCCCAGCTCGCCCCGCAAGATGCGTCTCGTGGCCGACATGGTGCGTGGCGTCGAGGTCTTCAAGGCACTCGGTCTCCTGCACTTCTCTAACAAGCAGGCTGCCGTTGACGTGGAGAAGCTGCTCAAGTCAGCTATCAGCAACTGGGAACAGAAGAATGGCAAGAAGGCCGAGAGCGGTGAGCTCTACATCAAGACCATCACGGTCGATGCAGCCCCCATGCTCAAGCGCCTCCGTCCCGCCCCCCAAGGGCGCGGCTATCGCATCCGCAAACGTTCCAACCACGTGACTATCTTCGTGGACACTATTAACAAAGAAAAAGACGCATAAAACGAAATGGGACAGAAAGTTAATCCAATCAGCAATCGTTTAGGCATCATCCGCGGTTGGGATTCCAACTGGTTTGGTGGCAGTAATTATGGAGATACCCTGGTAGAGGATGACAAGATCCGCAAGTATCTCAACGAGCGTCTCGCCAAGGCTAGTGTCGCACGCATCGTCATCGAGCGCACGCTCAAGCTCGTGACCATCACCATCTGCACCGCCCGCCCCGGTATCATCATCGGCAAGCAGGGTTCAGAGGTTGAGGTTCTCAAGCAGGAGCTCATCAAGCTCACTAACAAGGACGTTCAGATCAACATCCACGAGGTTAAGCGCCCCGAGCTCGATGCACAGCTCGTCGCTGCTAACGTCGCTCATCAGATCGAGGGCAAGATCGCCTATCGCCGTGCCGTGAAGATGGCTATCGCCAGCACCATGCGCATGGGTGCCGAGGGCATCAAGATCCAGGTCAAGGGTCGCTTGAACGGTGCCGAGATGCGCCGCAGCGAGATGTTTAAGGAAGGCCGCACCCCCCTGCACACCCTGCGTGCCGATATCGACTACGCACTCGTGCCCGCCCACACCAAGGTCGGTGTCATCGGTGTCAAGGTTTGGATCTGCCGTGGTGAGGTGTATGGCAAGCGTGACCTCGCTCCTAACTTTGCCAACAATGCCGGCGAGCGTCGCGGTGGCGGCGGTCGTGGTGGAGAGCGCGGCGAGCGTCGTGGTTTCCGCGGTGGCAAGAGAAACAGTAATCGTTAAACCCAGTCACAACCAGTAACTTGAAGTGTGACTATAAAAAACGAAATTTAAAATGTTACAACCTAAGAGATTAAGATACCGCCGTCCCAGTGACGGGCATCCTCGCCAGTACAGCAAGCGTGGTAATCAGCTCGCCTTTGGTTCCTTCGGAATCAAGACCTTGGAGAGCAAGTGGATCACCGCTCGCCAAATCGAGGCCGCTCGTGTTGCCGTGACGCGTTACATGCAGCGTCAGGGTCAGATCTGGCTCCGCATTTTCCCCGACAAGCCCTACACCCGCAAGCCTGCCGATGTCCGCATGGGTAAAGGTAAAGGTGATGTTGCAGGTTACGTCGCTCCCGTTCATCCCGGTCGCATCCTCATCGAGGTCGACGGTGTGAGCTTTGAAATCGCCAAGGAAGCCCTGCGCCTCGCCGCTCAGAAGCTCCCCGTGGCTACTAAGTTTGTCGTTCGCCGCGACTATGATCCCACTCAACTCGTTTAATACTTTGACCAGATTATGAAAAAGGAAAATATCAAGGAACTGACCGATAAGGAATTGCAGGATCGTCTCGAACAAGTCCAGAAGGAGTATGTCCAGGAAAAGATCCAGCACCAGATCTCCCCGCTCGATAATCCGGCCAAGATTACGCTTGACAGGAAACTGATCGCACGCATCAAGACCGAGATCCGTGAGCGCGAACTCAAGAACAAATAATCCCAACAACGACCACTACAATGGAAGAAAAACGTAATTTAAGAAAAGAGAGAATTGGGGTTGTTTCCAGCAACAAGGGTGACAAGACCATCACTGTGACCATCAAGTGGAAGGAGAAACACCCAATCTATGGCAAGTTTGTCAACAAGACCAAGAAGTACCACGCTCATGACGAGAACAACGAGTGCAACGTTGGCGACACCGTTCGCCTGATGGAGACCCGCCCGTTGAGCAAGACCAAGAGGTGGAGATTAGTTGAAATCATCGAAAAAGCCAAGTAATTATTATGATACAGACTGAAAGTAGATTGACAGTAGCCGATAACAGCGGCGCCAAGGAAGTCCTCTGCATTAAGGTGCTGGGCGGCTCGGGCCGACGCTATGCTTCGGTGGGTGACGTGATTGTTGTCACCGTCAAGAAGGCAATCCCCGCTTCCGAGGTGAAGAAGGGTACCGTTTCCAAGGCTGTCGTAGTGCGCACCAGCAAGGAGATCCGTCGTCAGGACGGTTCCTACATCCGCTTCGACGACAATGCCTGTGTATTGCTCACTAATACCGGTGAGTTGCGCGGAACGCGCATCTTCGGCCCCGTAGCCCGCGAGCTGCGCGCCACCAACATGAAGATCGTTTCGCTCGCTCCCGAGGTTCTTTAATCATCATTCTTAAAATAGCAATAAACTATATATGGCTACGTTAAAAATCAAGAAGGGTGACACCGTCTATGTACTCGCCGGCGACGATAAGGGTAAGACCGGCCGAGTGCTCAATATCCTGCGCGAAGAGGGCAAGGCTATTGTCGAGGGTGTGAACATCGTGTCCAAGAGCACGAAGCCCAATGCAAGTGCCCCCCAGGGTGGCATTATCAAGAAGGAAGCCCCCATCCACCTGAGCAACCTGGCAGTCGTTGACCCCAAGAGCGGCCGCGACGCTAAGCCCACCCGCGTGGGTTTCAGGATGGACGAGAATGGCAAGAAGGTTCGTTATTCTAAAAAATCAGGAGAGGAGATCAAGTAATGAGTACCACGCTGAAGAAACAATATGACGAGAAGATTGCTCCCGCTTTGATGAAGCAATTCAACTACAGCACGCCGATGCAGATTCCGCGTCTGGTCAAGATCGTCCTCAACGAGGGCCTGGGCGACGCTACCCAGGATAAGAAGATCATCGAGACCGCTATCAACGAGCTCACCGCAATCACTGGCCAGAAGGCTGTGCAGACCTTGTCCAAGAAGGATATCTCCAACTTCAAGGTCCGCAAGAGGATGCCCATTGGCGTCCGCGTGACCCTGCGCCGTGACCGCATGTACGAGTTCATGGAGCGTTTCATCCGCATCGCCCTGCCGCGTATCCGCGACTTCAAGGGTGTGAATGGTAAGCTGGACGGCCGCGGCAACTACACCGTTGGCGTTACCGAGCAGATCATTTTCCCGGAGATCAACATCGACAACGTGACCAAGATGACCGGTATGAACATCACCTTCGTCACCACTGCCAAGACCGACGAGGAGGGCTACGCACTTCTCAAGGAATTCGGAATTCCCTTTAACAACAAATAATTGAGGATTAAATTATGGCAAAAGAATCAATGAAAGCCCGCCAGGCCAAGCGTGAGCGTCTCGTGGCCAAGTATGCCGCCAAGCGTGCCGCTCTCAAGGCTGCCGGTGATTACGAGGCCCTGCAGAAGCTTCCCCGCAACGCATCCCCCGTTCGCCTGCACAACATCTGCAAGATGTCGGGTCGCCCCAAGGGTTACATGCGTCAGTTCGGAATCTCCCGCATCAACTTCCGCGAGATGGCTTCCAACGGTCTCATCCCCGGTGTGCGCAAGGCCAGCTGGTGATATTCTACCACTTTATCTTTTTAATTAAAAAAATCAGTATTAAATATTGTTCGACAACGTCGAATCAATTTAAACAACTTACAATAATGACAGATCCTATTGCAGATTATCTGACTAGATTGAGGAATGCGATCAAGGCACAGCACCGTGTCGTTGAAATCCCTTCTTCCAAGCTCAAAAAGGAGATCACCAAGATCCTCTTCGACCAGGGTTACATCCTGAACTACAAGTTCGTCGAGGAAGAGAACTCTCCCCGTGGCACCATCAAGATCGCGCTCAAGTATGACAACGTTGACCACGTTAGCGCCATCAAGTGCCTCACACGCGTTTCAAGGCCCGGCCTGCGCCAGTACACTGGCTACAAGGACATGCCCCGCGTGCTCAATGGTTTAGGTATTGCCATCATCTCGACTTCCAAGGGCGTTATGACCAACAAGGAGGCCAAGAACCAGAAGATCGGTGGCGAAGTTTTGTGTTACGTTTATTAATGGAGGAATAGAGCTATGTCAAGAATTGGTAAATTGCACATCGCCATCCCCGCTGGCGTAACTGTAGAGCAGAAAGACAATGTCCTCACCGTCAAGGGCCCCAAGGGCGAGCTCAAGCAGACCCTGAACCCCAACATCACCATCGAGGTCGAGGATAACGAAATCAAGGTGACCCGCCCCAACGACGAGCGTGAGTCACGCGCTCAGCACGGTCTGTACCGCGCGCTGATCAACAACATGGTTGTTGGCGTGAGCGAGGGTTTCAAGAAAGAACTGGAAATCGTCGGCGTTGGTTACCGTGCCACCAGCAACGGACAAGTACTGGAGCTGGCTCTCGGTTACTCACACGCCATCTACTTGAAGATGCCGCCCGAGGTGAAGGTTGACGCTAAGACTGAGCGCAACAAGAACCCGCTCATCACTCTCGAATCGTGCGACAAGCAGCTCCTTGGCCAAATCTGCGCCAAGATCCGCTCCTTCCGCAAGCCCGAGCCTTACAAGGGTAAAGGTGTTAAGTTTGTTGGCGAAGTTATTCGTCGTAAGTCTGGTAAAACGGCAGCTGCCAAATAATTAAGTAGAAAGGAAACGATATGATATCCAAAAACGATAGAAGAAACAAGATCAAGGCTCGCATCCGTGGCCGCATCAGTGGCACCGCGGAGCGTCCCAGGCTGTGTGTCTTCCGCAGCAACAAGCAAATTTATGCCCAGGTCATCGACGACGTCGCTGGTAATACCCTGTGCTCGGCTTCCTCTAAGGGAATCACCGAGGGCAACAAGAGCGAGATCGCCGCTAAGGTGGGCGAGGCCGTTGCCAAGAAAGCCCTCGAGGCTGGCATCAACACCGTGGTGTTTGACCGCAATGGCTTCCTGTTCCATGGTAGAGTTAAATCGTTGGCCGACGGCGCACGCAAAGGCGGACTTAAATTTTAAGAATCATCATGTTGAAGAAAAATAATAGAGTAAAGATTGCTGCCGACGCCGAACTCAAGGAGCGTCTGGTTGCCATCAACCGCACCACCAAGGTTACCAAGGGTGGTCGCACTTTCACCTTCGCCGCCATCGTTGTTGTTGGTGACGGTAACGGTGTTATCGGCTATGGACTGGGTAAGGCCAATGAGGTCACCACAGCTATCGCCAAGGGCACCGAGGTGGCTAAGAAGAACCTGATCAAGGTCCCCGTTCACAAGGGTACCATTCCTCATGAGGTAGTCGCCAAGTTCGGTGGCAGCCGCATCATCATGAAGCCCGCCAGCGCCGGTACCGGTGTGAAGGCTGGTGGTGCTATGCGTGCCGTCTTTGAGACGGTCGGCGTGACCGATGTTATTTGTAAGTCCAAGGGCTCGAGCAACCCCCACAACCTGGTGAAGGCTACTCTCAAGGCCCTCGACGAGATGCGCAGCCCGGCTACCGTGGCTCATTATCGCGGCATCAGCGTGGACAAGGTGTTTAACGGTTAATGATTTGTTTACAAGTTATGGCTAAGATACAGATTAAACAAGTGAAAAGCCGCATCAATCGTCCGGCTCGCCAAAAGAGAACCCTCGACGCTCTGGGTCTGAGGAAACTCAACCACACCGTAACCCTCGAGGCTACCCCTCAGGTACTGGGTATGGTTAACGCAGTTCGTCATCTGGTGGAAGTCACCAATGTTGATTAATTCTTATCATCATTAAAACAAGAAAACAACATTATGGAATTACATGATTTAAAACCTGCTGTAGGTTCAAATAAGAAGAAACGTCGCATTGGCCGCGGTCCCGGTTCGGGCAAGGGCGGTACATCGACTCGTGGTCACAAGGGTGCAAAGTCGCGCTCGGGTTACAAGGAGAAGGTCGGCTTTGAAGGCGGCCAGATGCCCCTCCAGCGCCGTGTCCCCAAGGGTGGTTTCAAGAACATCAACCGCGTGGAGTACAAGGCCATCAACGTTGCTGTGCTTGAGGCACTCGCCGAGCAGAATAGTCTCGAAAAAATTACCGTTGCCGACCTCATCCAGGCTGGTATGGTACGTAAGAACCAACTTGTTAAAATTTTGGGCCAGGGTCAGCTCAACCACAAGCTTGAGGTTGAAGCCCACGCCTTCTCCAAAAAGGCTGAGGAGATCATCACCGCAGCCGGTGGCTCAATCGTAAAACTCTAACCCGACGATGAAACTCATTGAAACATTAAAAAACATCTGGAAGATTGAGGATTTGCGCAAGCGCCTCATCACCACGTTCCTGTTCATCGTGATCTATCGCTTTGGATGTCACGTGGTGCTGCCGGGTATCAATCCCAGCGACCTCGAAGCCATGCGCAACTTCACCAACAGCGGACTGATGCAGCTGCTCGACATGTTCTCGGGTGGTGCCTTCGGTCAGGCTTCAATCTTCGCATTGGGTATCATGCCCTACATCACCGCCTCTATCGTTATCCAATTGATGGGTATGGTAGTGCCTAGCTTCCAAAAGATGCAGCGCGAGGGCGAGAGTGGCCGCATGAAGCTCAATCAGTACACCCGTTACCTGACTGTGGCTATCCTCTTGGTTCAGGCTCCCGCCTACCTGTTGAACCTCCAGTATCAGGTTAACGCTGCTGGTGGCCACGCCCACATTGCGGGCTGGACAATGATTTATCTGTCCATCGTGCTCACCGCTGGTGCGATGTTGATTATGTGGCTCGGTGAGAAGATCACCGACAAGGGTATCGGCAATGGTATCTCCATCATCATCTTGGTGGGTATCCTCGCCCGCTTCCCTGGCGCCATCGTTCAAGAGTTCACGGGCCGCTTGAACACTGCTCAAGGTGGTCTGGTAATGTTCCTGGTCGAGATCGTCATCCTGTTCGCTGTCACCGCTGGTGCTGTCATGCTCACCCAGGGTACCCGCAAGGTCCCCGTGCAGTATGCCAAGCGCATCGTCGGCAACAAGCAGTATGGTGGCGCCCGCCAGTATATCCCTCTGAAGGTTAATGCTGCTAACGTGATGCCCATCATCTTTGCACAGGCCCTCATGTTCATCCCCATCACCCTGGCCGGCTTCGGTGCCCGTCAGAATGAGGCTGGTTTCCTGGGTTCGCTCTCGCGCACCTTTGGTGACATGAACGGTTTCTGGTACAATGTGGTTTATTTCCTCATGATCGTCGCCTTCACCTACTTCTACACCGCCATCACCGTGCGTCCCACCCAGATGGCCGAGGAGATGAAGAAGAACAGCGGCTTTATCCCTGGCATCAAGCCGGGCAAGAAGACCGCCGAGTATCTTGACTCGATCATGTCGCGCATCACCCTGCCGGGTTCGATCTTCCTGGGTATTGTCGCCATCCTGCCCGCGTTTGCCCGCTACTTTGGCGTCAACCAGCAGTTCGCCCAGTTCTTCGGTGGCACCTCCCTGCTGATCACCGTTGGTGTCGTTCTTGACACCCTGCAGCAGATCGAGACCCACCTGATGATGCACCACTATGATGGCCTGATGAAGTCTGGTAAAATCAAGGGTCGTTCCCGTTAAATGACGTAACTGGCTTTAAACTGATTCAATCAACACTATGATATATCTCAAGACAGATGAGGAAATCGAGATGCTGCGCAAGGCCAACCAGGTCGTTGCAGGCACGCTCGCCGAGTTGGCCAAGTGGGTCGCTCCTGGCGTGACGACACGACGTCTCGATCAAATCGCTGAAGAGTATATCCGTTCTCAAGGCTGCACTCCCGGCTTCAAGGGACTGTACGGCTTCCCCGCCACGCTCTGCACCTCGGTCAATGAGGTAGTGGTGCATGGCATCCCGTCGAACTACGTTCTCGAGGATGGCGACATCGTGTCATGTGACTGCGGCGCCGTCACCCCCGAGGGGTTCAACGGAGACAGCACCTACACCTTCTGTGTGGGTGAGGTGGCCGAAGAGGTCAAGCAGCTGTTGCGTGTCACCAAGGAGTCGCTCTACATCGGCATCGAGCACGCAGTGCCCGGCAACCGTATCGGCGACATCGCCAATGCTATCCAGCTCTACTGCGAGCGCCACAACTATGGCGTCGTGCGTGAGATGACGGGCCACGGCGTGGGACGCAAGCTGCACGAGGACCCCGAGGTGCCTAACTATGGCCGCCGCGGTACCGGTCCGCTCTTGCGCAATGGCATGACAATCGCCATCGAGCCCATGATCAACATGGGGAGCAAGAACATCATCACCGAGCGCGACGGGTGGACAACCCGCACGCGTGACCGCAAGCCTAGTGCCCACTTTGAGCACTCCATCGCCATCCATCATGGCAAGCCCGACATCCTCTCCTCCTTTGATGGCATCAAGGAGGTCCTGGGTGACAGGTTCATTTGAGATTGAGTTACACAATTTAAAGACAGCATTTCGTTAATTTAAAAGATTTTATATGGCTAAACAGACAGCAATAGAATTAGACGGTACAATCGTCGAGGCGTTGTCCAACGCAATGTTCCGTGTCGAGCTCGAGAACGGGCACCAGATCACGGCACACATCAGTGGCAAGATGCGCATGCATTACATCAAGATCCTCCCCGGTGATAAGGTGAGAGTCGAGATGTCCCCCTACGATTTGTCCAAAGGAAGAATCTCTTTTAGATACAAATAAAAAACCAGCATATCATTATGAAAGTTAGAGCATCTATCAAAAAGCGCAACGAGGACTGCAAGATTGTACGTCGCAAGGGCCGCTTGTATGTGATTAACAAAAAAAATCCCAAGTTCAAACAGCGTCAGGGATAAAAAAAAGTATTAACTTTGCAAAAATTTTTGAATTAATATATGGCAGTAAGAATTGTCGGGGTTGATATTCCCCAAAACAAGCGCGGCGTCATCGCCTTGACCTACATCTTTGGTATCGGGCGCAGCTCAGCCGCGGCCGGTGTCGACGAGAACACCCGTGTGAAGGATTGGACCGATGCCGAGGCAGCCGCCGTGCGTGAGGTCATCGGTAACGAATACAAAGTGGAGGGTGACCTGCGCAGCGAGGTCCAGATGAACATCAAGCGATTGATGGACATCGGTTGCTATCGTGGCATCCGTCACCGCAATGGCCTCCCCGTGCGTGGCCAGAGCACCAAGAACAATGCCCGTACCCGCAAGGGCCGCAAGAAAACTGTTGCTAACAAGAAGAAAGCTACTAAATAACATTATTGAATTATGGCTAAAAAGACAGTCGCAGCTAAGAAGAGAGTCGTTCGTGTTGACGGTATTGGTCAACTGCACGTGCATTCTTCATTCAACAACATCATTGTGTGCCTCGCCAATGGTGAGGGACAGGTAATCTCCTGGTCATCGGCTGGCAAGATGGGTTTCCGTGGTTCTAAGAAGAACACCCCCTACGCCGCTCAGATGGCTGCCGAAGATTGCGCTAAGGTCGCTTATGACCTCGGCTTGCGCAAGGTGAAGGCCTACGTCAAGGGTCCGGGTAATGGACGTGAGTCTGCAATCCGCACCGTGCATGGCGCCGGCATCGCTGTTACCGAGATCATCGACGTCACACCGCTGCCCCACAACGGTTGCCGTCCTCCCAAGAGAAGAAGGGTCTAAGCGAGTTAGACGCTTCCATCGCTACTCTGTTTCAACAGGTTTTTGTTAACAAACTTTTTTTCGCGAATCTCTATCAGTGAATGGATTGCATTTTTAACGACCTCTCTGCAATCGCGGCTGCACTGAAGCGATTCCAATTCACAATGTTAATTATTTTTTAAGAAAAAGACTATGGCTAGATACACCGGTCCAAAATCTAAGATTGCCCGCAAACTGGGTGAACCCATCTTCGGCGAAGACAAGTACTTTGCCAAGAAGAATTATCCCCCGGGCCAGCATGGTGCCAACCGTCGCCGCAAGATGTCGGAGTACGGCACGCAGCTTCGCGAAAAACAGAAGGCTAAGTACACCTATGGTGTCCTTGAGCGCCAGTTCCGCAACCTCTTCAACAAGGCTTCGCGCATGAAGGGTGTTACGGGTGAGGTCCTCCTGCAGCTTCTCGAGGCAAGGCTCGACAACGTTGTTTATCGTCTGGGTATTGCTCCCACTCGTGCTGCTGCTCGTCAGCTCGTTCTGCATCGCCACATCACCGTTGATGGCAAGGTGGTTAACATCCCTTCCTACTCGGTGAGCGAGGGTCAGATCGTCGCTGTTCGTGAGAAGTCCAAGTCGCTTGAGGTCATCCAAGACGCTCTCGCTGGCTTCAACCACAGCAAGTACCCCTGGATCGAATGGGACGAGAACGTCAAGGGCGGCAAGCTCTTGCACATGCCCGTTCGTGAAGACATCCCTGAGAATATCAAGGAGCAGTTGATCGTCGAGTTGTATTCTAAACAGTAAAATTTTTATCCATGGCTATTTTAGCATTTCAGAAACCCGACAAAGTCTTAATGTTGGAAGCCGACAACTCGTTCGGCAAGTTCGAGTTCCGACCCTTGGAGCCTGGCTACGGTGTCACCGTTGGTAACGCCCTGCGCCGCATCCTCCTCTCGGGACTTGAGGGCTTTGCGATTTGCAGCATCCGCATCGACGGCGTGCAGCACGAGTTCGCTACCATCCCCGGGGTTAAGGAAGATGTCACTAACATGATTCTCAACCTCAAGAAGGTGCGCCTCAAACGCATTGTTGAAGACACCGACACCGAGAAGGCAGTTGTCAAGGTTTCAGGTCAGAGCGTCTTCAAGGCCGGTGACATCGGCAAGGTTCTCAGCGCATTCGAGGTGCTCAACCCCGAGCTCGAGATCTGCCACATCGACCCCAGCTGCAGTTTCCAGATCGAACTCTCGATCAACAAGGGCAGGGGCTATGTTCCCGCCGAGGAGAACCGCAACGCCAATGACCCCATCGATGTGATCGCCATCGACTCGATCTACACGCCCATCTTGAACGTGAAGACCGCCGTCGAGAACTTCCGTGTCGAGCAAAAGACTGACTACGAGAAGCTTATCATCGAGATCACCACCGATGGTTCCATTCATCCCAAGGACGCCCTCAAGGGTGCTGCCGAGATCCTCATTCAGCACTTCCAGCTCTTCACCGACCGTGAGATTGTCCTCGACAACACCGAGGCCAACGGCAACGAGGAGTTTGATGAGGAGGTATTGAAGATGAGGCAGCTGCTCAAGACCAAACTTGTTGACATGGACCTCTCAGTCCGCGCGCTCAACTGCCTCAAGTCGGCCGAAGTTGAGACCCTCGGCGAGCTCGTGGTCTTCAACAAGACCGACCTGCTCAAGTTCCGCAACTTCGGTAAGAAGTCGCTCAGCGAGCTTGAGGAGCTGTTGGCCACACTCAATCTGCACTTTGGCATGGATATCACTAAATACAAATTAGATAAAGAGTAATAACGATGAGACACAATAAGAAATTCAACCATCTGAGCCGTAAGAGCGCCCACCGTGATGCCATGTTGGCCAACATGACCATCTCCCTCATCATGCACAAGCGCATCGTCACGACCCTCGCTAAGGCTAAGGCCCTGCGCGTGTATGCCGAGCCCCTGATCAATAAGACCAAGGACGACACCACCGCTAACCGCCGCCTCGTCTTCAAGCACCTCCAGAACAAGGAGGCCGTCAAGGAACTCTTCTCGACCGTTGCTGCTAAGGTGGCCGACCGTCCCGGTGGCTACACCCGCATCCTCAAGCTCGGCAACCGTCTGGGTGACAACGCCAAGACCTGCTTCATTGAGCTCGTTGACTTCAATGAGGCCATGCTCGAGGCCAAGAACCAGGAGAAGGCCGCTGCCAAGAAGAGCACCCGCCGCAGCCGCAAGAAAGCTGCCGCTCCCGCTGCCGAAGCTCCCGCTCCCGCAGCCGAGGCCGCTGCTCCCGCCGAGGAGGCTCCCAAGACCGAAGAATAATCAACACTTCGATTATACTAGATATCAAGAAACCCCGATGCCAACTGGCGTCGGGGTTTCTTGCGTTATGATGGGCTGTCCCGCTAGGGGGACAATCACGCGTTCATGGTCATCGCTTGGTAGCGGTGTCAGGTGTCTCCTGCACCGGTACTTCGGTCGGTTTCAGGACAGGCAGGTCCTGCGAGACCTTCTGCAGCAGTTCCTCGTCGGTATTGAGCGTGTCGCCATCGGGCGAGATGACATACATCGCCTCATAGTCCGGCTCCTTGCCTAGGTTGGCCATGATGACTTTCTCCATGCGGTCAAAGTACAGCTTCAGCGCCTCGGTGTTATTCTTTGCCGAGAACTCCTCCACCTTCTCCTTGCCGTCCTTGCCCAACGTCACAAACTTGTAACTCTTGGGCTTCTCGTTGCACGATAACACGCAGCAGCACACGACTGCCACCAGCAGGATGGATAAGATTTTCTTCATGTCGCGGTAGCGTGATTAACCGTTATCCTTGATTTCCCAACCCAGAGCGCTGGCGCCCAGCACGGCAGCATCACTCTCCTTGAGCTCACTGATGAGAATCTTCACTTTACCCTTGTAGATGCCCAGCACGTTGCGGTCAAAGGCCTCCTTAACGGGGTTCATGATCAGGTCACCGCTCTTGGTCAGGCCGCCGAACAGCACAAATGCCTCAGGACTCGAGAAGTTGGTGAAGTCAGCCAATGCCTCGCCCAGGATCGTACCCGTGTAAACAAAGATCTCCTTAGCCAACTTGTCACCAGCGATAGCGCAGTCATACACATCCTTGCTCGTGATGGCCTCGATGTCATAGTCGCGCAGCTTCGAGGGCTCGTCGCGCAGCTCCAGGAACTCGCGTGCCGTGCGTGCCACGCCCGTTGCCGAGCAGTAGGCCTCCAAGCAGCCCGTGCGGCCACAACCACACACGCGGCCGTTGGTGCGCTTCACGATCACATGGCCCAGCTCACCGGCAAAGCCGTCGTGACCGTACACCATCTGGCCGTTTACCACGATACCGCTACCCACACCGGTGCCCAACGTGATCATGATGAAATCCTTCATGCCGCGTGCCACACCATAGGTCATCTCGCCGATGGCAGCAGCGTTAGCGTCGTTGGTGATCAGGCAGGGGATGCCAAACTTCTCGGTCACCATGTCGGCCAGGGGAATGGGGGTGGGCCAGGGCAGGTTCGGAGCCTGGTCAATCAAGCCCGTGTAGTAGTTGCCGTTGGGAGCACCGATGCCGATGCCGTTGATCTTGCCCTCAGCGTCATTCTCCTTGATGAGGCGCGTCAACTCACCGTGCAGCTCATCGATGTAGTCCTTGAATTCACTATGTTTCGCAGTCTTGATAGAACTGCTTGCAATCACGTTGCCGCGAGCGTCCACGATGCCGAACACCGTGTTTGTGCCGCCCATGTCGATACCGATAACATAAGGTTTTGCCATGATTTTGGTTCTTTTTTTATAGGTTGATAATAAGTCAAATAATCTATACTTGAATCACAAAGGTAATAAAACTTTTCAGTTTTTATACTATACCTTTCTGTTTTTTATCTTCACACCTCTATTCTCAACAGTTATGGAACTTTGGTTTAGAAGCTGGCGGAGAGGCGGACGTTGAGCTGGCGGCGGGTGAGGTAGTTGGGGACGGCGTACTGGATGTCGTTGACGTCGGTGACCCAGTAGTAGCTGCTCACGTTGGAGATGTCCATGAGGTTGAACACGTCAAAGCCGAGCCAGATTTCCTTGAAATGGCTGAACAGGCCGCTGTAGGGGCGGTTGTCCTTGCCGATGAGTTCGTAACTCAAGCCGATGTCCACGCGCTTGTAGGCAGGCTGGCGCACGTAGGAGTCAGCGCGCGTCAAGTGGGGCGCCGTGGTGGGCAGACCGTCACTCAGGATGCCCTTGAGGCTGAACTTCAGGCGCGGGATGCTGGGGAAGTAGTCGGTGAAGAATAGGGCGAAACTGTAGCGCTGGTCGGTGGGGCGCGGCACCTTCACGCCGTTCAGGTCTTCCTGGGTCTTCATCAGCGAGAAGCTGATCCAGGAGTCGGTGCCCTCGACAAACTGGCCGAAGAGCTTCATGTCAAGACCGGCAATATAACCCTTGGAGGAATTGACGCCGCTATAGACGAGCTTGAGGTTGTCAATCTCGTAGGGGATGAGGTTGGAGAGGCTCTTGTAGTAGGCCTCGGCCGTGAACTTGAAGGGGCGGTCGAGCGCGCGGAAGGTGTAGTCGCTACCCAGGATGACCTGGATGCTGCGCTGCGACTTGATGTCCTTGTTGAGTAGGATGTTGCGGTTGCCCAGTGTGTCCATCAGCTGTTGGCGGTATTCCTTATAGAACGGGGCCTGGTAATAGACGCCGCCAGCCAGACGCAGCGACAGGTTGCCGTTGCGCTCGGGCACGAAGCCCAGACTCATGCGGGGCGACACGAGGGTCTCACCGTTGAAGTTCCAATGCGACAGACGCACGCCCGCGTTGAGTGACCAGTAGCCGGCACCCGTGGTGAATCGCCAGGTGTCCATGAGCCAGCCGGCGATGCGCGTGGTGTTCAGGTCGTTGCTCGACGTCTCGGTGAAGATGACGTTGACCTGGTCGGGAATGTGGGGCAGGGAATAGCCCGCACTGTCGCGCCACTGCCACTGGCGGGAACGGTCGTAGATGTCCTCCTTGCGCATCGAGACGCCATAGGAGATGCTGTTGTTGTTGATGCCGATGTTGCCGCGCAGGGTCAGGTCCATCACATTCATCTTCAATCGCGTGCGCTCATGCTCGTGGTACTTGCCCACGCCCAGTTCCTGTCCGGCCTGGTCGAGCCAATACTCGCCGTGGATGTCATAGGAAACGAGCTCGTCGGTGCGGTAGCCCGAGGCTTGCAGCGTCAGGTTGGTTCCCTTGTCATTGAAGGCGTAGGTGATGGCACCGGCACCGAAGTAGGTCTGGAACTTATCCTTCTCGTAACCGTCAAAGAAGACGGTGAACGACTTCACGTTCTCGCTGGTACCGAAGCTGGTCTCGCGGTTCACGGGCGTGAAGCGGTAATCGTTGATGCTCACGTTGCCCAGCAGTGCGATGCGCAGCTTGTCGGTGGGCTTGAACACGAGGCTCGTCTGGTAGTCGAAATACTGCGGGTCGTACTCGCCCTTGCTCTCGAGCGAGCCCATGAGCGACGAGTTGCGCTTATAACGCACACCGTGCATCTGGCTATAGTGACTGGTACTGTGACCCAGCATCAGGCTTCCGCCTTGCATGCTGGCTGCCAACGAGCCCTCAAAAGCTTCAGGCTCACGATAGGTGATGTCCAGCACCGACGACATGCGGTCGCCATAGGCGGCGCTGAAACCGCCCGTTGAGAAGTCCACCTTGCGTACCATGTCGGGGTTGATGATACTCATACCCTCCTGCTGTCCCGAGCTGATGAGCTGCGGGCGATAGACCTCGATGCCGTTGATATAGACGCTGTTCTCATCGTAGGAGCCTCCTCGCACCATGTACTGTGAGCTCATCTCGTTCTTGGAGCTCACGCCGGCCATGGTGGTGAGCACGGCCTCGACACTGCCGCCCGAGGCGTCGGGTGTGCGTTTCAGCATGTCCACGTCGATGCCCTGCATGCCAGTGGTCTGCTTCTTATACTCAGTGATTTCCACCTCGCCCAGTTCCAGTGTTTTCTCATACAGTTTGGGGTTGATGGTCACGGTGCCCTCGGGCTTGATGAGCTGGCGTGTCACTGTGGAGTAGCCTAGACACGAGAACTCGACCATGATGGTGTCGGCTTTGGGGACCGTCATCTCATATTGGCCCTTGGTGTCGGTATTGGTGCCCACAGCGGTGCCCAGCAGACGCACCGTCGCAAACTCGATGGGCTGTCCGGCGGCATCAACGACAGTACCGGTGATTTTGACCTGAGAAAACACGGTGATGGCGCACAACAGGCACGCCATCAGTGATAATATGCGGGATTGGAATTTCATTGACTAATTATGTTATATAATAACATAACGCAAGAACGGGCAATTTATTGCGGCAAGCCCAGGGTGCATCAGTTGGCAAAGAGCGAGAACAGGTCGCGGGCATTCATCCGCGTGTAATTGGTGTTCACGCTGCGGTCAATCTTGATGTTACCGTTCCAATCGATGTTTTTATAGGTGATTGAAAGGGATAATTGCCTCTTGTCGGTGGAGGCTTTGACGTTGATGCTGTGGGCGATGTTGCCGGCCTGAGTGTTCTTCACATCGCTGTATCGGGCCTGATAGGCGGCCTCGGTGCTGCCCTGGGGCACGATGTTCAGCGACACGATATGGTTCTTCTTGTCGAATGTGAATGAGTAGCCGTAGCCCTTGTACTGCTCGTTGGCGGCCAGCGTCAAGCCAACGCCCTCGGCGGCGGCTGTCACCTGAGACTTCAGCGCCTCGTTAAGGGTGCCCTTGCCGATGAGGAAGGGGCGGCCCAGGAACATGTCCTGCACGTCGCTCACGGTGACGGGGATGCCCGAGGTCAGCAACGACACTTTCTCGGCAATGTAACGCTTGTGGACCTTGTCCACGGCATACAGGCTATCGCCGGTGATGAGCAGCTTGCCCACCTCAATGCCCAGCACGGGGCGTAGCGAGATGTAGATGGCCTCGTCCCTCACCATGCGCACCTGAACTGACGATGAGAAACTGCTGCCAGCATTGAGCGTGATATTGCCGCCCGTCTGCATGGTTTGCCAGTTACCCAGTGTGGCGATGACAGCGTCGCATGGGTCGCTGGTCACTGTTGTCGTCGGCGTCGTGGGAGTTGTCGGATTGGGTTGGCTGGCGGCTTTCTTGACAGTGCCGCAGGCTGTCATGGCCATCATTGTCAAGGCGATGATGGCGAGTTTAGTGAGATTATTCTTCATAATAGGTCTTGTCTTTTACTTTGCGTTGCAGCAGTTCGTTGTCGGGCTCCGTCTCCAGGGCTTTGGACCATTGCTCGACAGCGGCCTCTTTTTCATCGTTGAACCACAAGATGTCACCATAGTGCTCCAGCAAGTGGTTGTCCTCGTCTTTTTCGACTGCGCTCTTGATGTAGAGCAGTGCCTTGGTGTAATCCTTTTTGGCAAAATACACCCAGGCGTAGGTGTCGATGAAGTTAGCATTGTCAGGATCGTACTTGAGTGCGAGGGCCGCCATGGATTCGGCCTTGTCCAGGTCCTCACCGCGTTGGGCGAGGAAATAAGCGTAATTGTTGAGGACGCCCGAGTTTTCGGGATCCAGCTCAAGAGCCCGCACATAGTTGGCAACGGTATTAGCGGAGTCGCCCAGCTCGCTGTAGGCGTCACCAATGCCGGTGAGAATTTCTGAGATAGTCACCACATCGGCGGAGTCCACGACTTGTAGAAGCTCTTGGTAAGTCTCAATCGCCTTATCATATTTCTCCATCTGGTGATAGCATCCGGCCACATACCTGCGGAGGTCGATGTTGTCAGGATTATACTCCAAGGCCTTTTCCGAAGCTTTGATGGCCTCGGCGTAATTGTTGTCTATCATGTTCAGAATGACCATGTTGCGCCAACCATCGGCGTCGGTGGGGTTCACATCAAGGCTATAACCCAGTTGCTCGATAGCTCCCTTATTGTCTTTCTTGGCATAAAGGTACTCGCTGTACAGCTGGTGGATTTTGGCCTCATGGGGGTGCTGTTGGATAAGCACTGTGAACAGGTCATTGATGCGCTGGGTGGTGTCTTCCTCGGCCAGATGCTTGCGGATGTGACCCAGCAGCACGCTTAGTTTAGAGTCCACATCCAGTTGCTCGGCGGTGAGGGCATTGTAGATTTGCTGCTCATATCCGACACTGTCGCCCGCCATGTTATAGTACTCGGCACGGGTGAGGTAGATGTAGCCGTTGTCGGGGGCATATTCCTGGGCTCGGTCCAGATAGTAGAGGGCGCTGTCGGTCATGCCGTAGTGCTGGAACAGGCTGCTCATCGCGATGTTATAAGTGTCATTCTGCGGTGCGGTAGCCAGCAGTCCGCGCATCTCGCGCAGGGCTCCCGTGCTGTCGTTCATCGCCATGAAGTTGTCGATTTTGCTCGACGTGATCTGGATGGCGTTACCGAAGATGGTAGCGATGCTGTCGTAGGTGGCATTGCTCTGCGCATAGTCGCCCGAGCGTGAATAGGCCTCGGCAAGGCGCAGTTGCAGCTCCAGGCGGTTGGGGTTGTGCTCGTTGAGCAGTTTGATGGCGCGCAGCGCTTCTTCGGGATGTCCCAGTTGCATGTTGGCATCGCTGTAGAATGTGGTCTCGTAAAGGTCTTCGGGCTGTTTCTCGAAGTGCTCCTTCATCAGTTCCAATCCGTCTTCGCACAACTGCTTGGTTGTGTTGTTCATCCTGATTTTGCACATGCCCATATAAAACGAGATGGCCGTGTTGGTCGGGTCAATCTCGTGGGCATAACTGAGCAGGTCGTAGAACGCGTCAAAGTTGTCCCTTAGCTTCTCGTTCTGTGCCTGCACAAAGATATACTCTGCCTTGCGCTTGTCGGCAATGCTCACGCCCTTCTTGGCCGGCTCATTCTTGCCAGCCACCGCGCTCAATGCCATCAGCATTACCAATAATATCGCTAAATGTCGTCTCACAAAAAAATCAAATAATTACCTAAAACCTAAAACCTAATGCCTAAAACCTAAAACCTACTTCGTCCCCGTGTGTCCGAACCCGCCAGCGCCACGCTCAGTCTCATCGAGATCATCAACGATAGTCCACTCGACGGTGCTATGGCGGGCAACGACCATCTGGCAAATGCGCTCGCCATTCTCTATGGTCTGCGGCTCGTTGCTCAAGTTCACCATGATAACGCCCACCTCGCCTCGATAGTCGGCATCGATGGTGCCAGGTGTGTTGAGTACCGTCAGCCCGCGCTTGAGTGCTAATCCGCTGCGGGGTCTGATTTGGCATTCAAATCCCTCGGGCAGGGCAATATAGATACCCGTGTGAACCAATGCGCGCTGCAGCGGTTGCAACGTCAGGGGTTCCTCGAGCCATGCCCGCAGGTCCATTCCCGCGCTCATGGGCGTCCCGTACTGCGGCACCTCATGCGGCCCGCGGTTCACTATCTTCACCTCAATCTTCTCCATGATCATCATGATTGGTTACAAACTGCAAAAATACATCAAAAACACTTACAACAATCATTAAAAACCTTTTTTAAGAATGAATGTTGAAGAATGACTATAAATGTGCCTTGAATGTCGTTGCCGAAAAGGGTTATTTGATGACTGTGCCATTGGGGCAGCCACCCGGCAGGATAATAATCAATAAATGGCATTTGCCACTTTTATCATTTAATGATAATTATAATTTGATAATTGTGGGATTGTTGTTAATTTTGTGCAGAAATTGACGATAATGACTATGCAACGAATGAATTGGGACCGATTGATTTCGGACAAAAGACTGGGACTGGAACATTACCACGACAACAAGGGTGGGGGAGTGCGCAGCGATTTTGAGCGCGATTATGACCGACTAGTGTTCTCGTCGCCGTTCCGCCGTCTGCAGAACAAGACGCAGGTTTTTCCGCTGCCCGACAGCATCTTTGTCCATAACCGCTTAACCCACAGCCTGGAGGTGTCCAGTGTGGGCAAGTCGATGGCTCGTGAGATTGCCATACGCCTCAAGCCACGCTATGCTGGCGAGCTATGGGCCGATAAGTTGCGCGACATCAGCGAGATTGTGGCTGCTGCCTGCCTGGCGCACGACTTGGGCAACCCACCTTTCGGCCATTCGGGTGAGAAGACCATCGGAGCCTACTTCAGCGAGGGCAAGGGTTTGGAATTCAAGGACAAGTTCTCGGAGGAGCAATGGAATGACCTCATCCACTTCGAGGGCAATGCCAACTCGTTCCGCACGCTCGTCCATCAGTTCAAGGGGCGCCGTCCCGGCGGCTTTGCCATGACCTACTCGACCCTTGCTTCAATCGTGAAATACCCTTATTCGTCGATGTATGCCGGCGAGAAGGGCAAGTTTGGTTTCTTCACCACCGAGAAGGACTTGTTCATGCGCATCGCCGATGAGTTGGGTCTCATCAAGATCAATGAGGATTGTTATTGCCGTCATCCGCTCGTCTATATCGTCGAGGCTGCCGACGACATCTGCTATCAGATCATGGACATTGAGGACGGCCACAAACTCAGGATCATCGGCACCGAGGAAACCATCGACCTGCTGTTGGGCTTTTTTGATGAAGTCCACAAGAAACACTTGAGCGAGCACATGGACCGTGTTGCCGACCCCAACGAGAAAATCGCCTACCTGCGTTCCTGCATCGTGGGCTTGCTCGTGGAGCAATGCGCCGCTGCCTTCGTTGACCACGAGGACGAAATCATGGAGGGTCGTTTCGAGGACAGCCTTATTGACTGTATTGACCCGTTGCCTGCCAGCGCTTATCAGACTTGCAGCGCACTGGCCCAGGAACGGCTCTACCGTGCCGGATATGTCGTTGACGTGGACTTGGCCGGTAACCGCATCATCAACCTGTTGCTCGAGAAACTTATCGAGGCCGTCATGCACCCCGAGCGCAACTACTCGCAACTGTTGATGAACAAGTTCCCGCAGCAGTATGACGTACATGCCCCCACGCTCTTTGAGCAAGTGCAGGCGGTACTCGACCACATCAGCGCGATGACCGACGTGTATGCCCTCAATCTCTACCGTCAGCTCGACGGCATCTCTCTCCCCACAGTATAGTGAGGAATAAGGAATTAGAAATTGGCATCCGCCAACTGAAAACTGAAAACTAAAAACTGAAATAAATGGGACTTATTGACGATAGTAAACGCATCAACGAAATAGACGTTCAAGAGGAACGTGCCATTCTCGTGGGACTGATTACCCCTCAGCAGGGCGAGGCTAAGGCCAAGGAATACCTCGACGAGCTCGAATTCCTCGCCGAGACAGCTGGCGCTGTCACCGTGCGCACTTTCCTGCAGCGGTGTGACGGGCCTAACAGCACATCCTATGTGGGTAAAGGCAAACTCGAGGAGATTGTGGCCTTTGTGGAAGACAATGACATCAGTCTTGTCATCTTTGACGATGACCTGACCCCCAAGCAGATTGCCTTCATCGAGAAGGAGGTCAAGGTTAAGACGCTTGACCGCACGAGCCTCATCCTCGACATCTTTGCCAAGCGTGCCCAGACCGCCAGCGCCAAGATGCAGGTCGAGCTGGCGCAGTACCAGTACCTGCTGCCGCGCCTGACGGGTATGTGGACCCACCTTGAGCGTCAGCGAGGCGGTATCGGTATGCGTGGTCCTGGTGAAACCCAGATCGAGACCGACCGTCGTATTGTCAAGACCAAAATCTCCTTGCTCAAGGAAAAATTGGCTCAACTCGATAAGCAGAAGATGACCCAGCGCAAAAACCGCGGCAAGCTCACCCGTATCGCCCTCGTGGGATATACCAACGTGGGTAAATCCACCTTGATGAACGTGCTCAGCAAGAGCGAGGTGTTTGCCGAGAACAAGCTCTTCGCGACCCTCGACACTACCGTGCGCAAGGTGGTAATCGGCAACTTGCCTTTCCTGTTGACCGATACCGTCGGTTTCATCCGCAAGCTGCCTACCCATCTGGTGGAGTCCTTCAAGAGCACCCTCGACGAGGTGCGCGACAGCGACGTCCTGGTCCATGTCGTGGACATCTCTCATCCCCAGTTCGAGGAGCAGATCGAGGTGGTCAACCGCACCCTGCAAGAGGTGTGTGACGCGGGCGACAAGGAGATGATCATGGTGTTCAACAAGATTGACCAGTTCACCCACGTTCCCAAAGACGAGGACGACCTTACACCACGCCTGCGCGAGAATATCCCCCTCGAGGAACTTCAAGAAACCTGGATGGCGCGCATGGGCGACAACTGCGTCTTCATCAGTGCCAAAAAGCAGCAGAACATCGATGCCCTCAAGAAGTTATTGTACAACAAGGCCAAGGCTGTCCACACCGCCCGTTTCCCTTACAACGACTTCCTCTATCAGACCTACGACGACCTCACTGCCGAGGAATAGTCATTAGGCTAATGGCATGATTGTTGCATACGTAATCTCTATATGTTCAAGTACATCTATTATCGGTTGTGTAAGCATCATGAGAAGGGGAAACGGCTCAATACACGTACATGGGCCTCTTCTAACTTTGCGGGTGTTATGTATTTCATGATGGTCTGGCCATTGGCATGGATCTTTATAGCATTGTTGACCATGATTTGCAGTAATCCACTGGTATATCTACTCGCTTTTATCCCTTTTATTGTATGGAGCGAGTATCTGTCCAGCCGATTCGAGAAGAGGATGGAAACCTATAAGCCTCCAAAGCGCTACAAGGGGCTGAACCGCATTTCGGTTGGTTGGTTCATTGCACCGCTTTTCGTGTTAATGCTCGTGTATCTTTTCTCGGTAATTGTGCTGATATTCAAAATTGTGCCTTCTTATTTAGATAGTTTGATAACTCTGTAATTAATGAATTAACTTGTTTTTTATGGCTAATCCGAAAAATAAAGAGGAGTTGTTGGCAACGATGGCCGATGGATATGCCAAGTTGTGCGATCAGATCGCTAAGATGAGTGATAATGAAAAGATGGCGTCGTTTGACTTTACTGCCGACCCCAAGAAGTGTGGTGTGCGCTGGCAGTATGACCGCTGCCTGCGCGATCTGCTCATTCACCTTCACGAGTGGCAGGTGCTCATGTGTGAGTTTGTACAAAACATCCGTGACGGCCACCCTCGTGATTATTTGCCCGATGAATACCGCCGCAATTACCACGAGATGGACAAGATGCTGGTCGAGAAGCACCAAGATACTCCCTTGGATGAAGCCAAACGACTCCTGCAGCAGACTCATGACGAAATGTTGAGCCTCGCCGATAGTTTCAATGAAGAGGAACTTTTCACCAAAGGCTACTACAAGAACACCTACACCACAAGCATGGCAGCCTATTTCTTGAGTGTCACCACCAGTCCATACGGACAGGCGGCAAAACTGCTCAAAACCCACCAGAAGAACTGCAAGAAATAAGAATCCCATTAAACAGCATGAGAGTGATGAACAGAGTCATAAGGCTGGCCGTTGTGGTGGCATGTTTAGCCATGGCAATGGATGTCGCAGCAATCAACGTCAATGTCCATGAAGCGCAGAACAAGGCGTTGCAGTTTATGAAAAACCGTTCAAGAACCACTCTGTCGGCCCCGGCACAGCAGTTGAGACTGGCACATGCCGAGAAATCCACGGTGGACAGCCGTTTTAACGATTACTATATCTTCAACGCCG
This sequence comes from uncultured Muribaculaceae bacterium, assembly GCA_905233915.1. Classification (GTDB taxonomy): domain Bacteria; phylum Bacteroidota; class Bacteroidia; order Bacteroidales; family Muribaculaceae; genus Sodaliphilus. The sequence goes on from CAJOFM010000015.1 coordinate 86,869, forward strand.
AGGACGGCAGTGCGTTTGTGATTGTCGCGGGCGATGACCGTGCGGTCGATGTGCTGGCCTGCGGTTCTCATGCTATTGACATGAATCATGTGCCCTGTAACATGCGGTGGATGCTTGACCATTACAGAAAGCAGATGGATTTCTTGCGTTCGCATCCCGATGTGCCGCTCAACAATACCGCAGGGCAGCCTCAGGCTGTGGTCTCGCCACTCGTTTCATGCACATGGAGCCAGAGTTCACCCTTCAATAACCAATGTCCCACCAGTGGCACCCAGCATTGCCTGACGGGCTGTGTTGCCACCGCGATGGCTCAGGTGATGTATTACTGGAAATATCCTGACGTGGCTCCAGCGATGGATAGCTATACCTCGAAGGTCAACGGTGTCACAGTGGGCGCGTTGCCTGGCGGCCCGTTTGACTGGGACAACATGCTCGACGTGTATCCTACCAATGCAACAGCCCAGCAAAAGGATGCCGTTGCGATGCTCATGCGCTACTGCGGTCAGGCCTCCCGCATGGGCTATGGTGCCAACGGCAGTGGCGCCTACAGTGAAGATGAGTTGGCTGGCATGAAACTGTTCGGTTACAATGCCGATGCCGAATTGCTCGACCGTGACGACTACTCGGCCGAGGAGTGGGCCGCGATGATTGAGGCCCAACTCACTGCCGGATGCCCCATCCTGTATGGCGGTGTCGATGCCAACAAGAATGCTGGCCACGCCTTTGTTGTGGATGGTTGTGGCGGAGGCATGTACCACGTGAACTGGGGCTATAGCGGTTCGGGAAACGGCTACTTTGCCCTCGATGCCTTCACGACAATGAATTTAACCTATTCAAGCGAACAGCAGATGCTCTATCAGATTTATCCGGCAGGATACATGTATGACAAGCATGCTGCCGTCTTGAATGAAGCGACCAATGTGGGTGCTAACTCGTTTACTGCCTCTTGGACCGATTTGACTCCCGGCGATTATGTCGAGGATTACACGTTGTATGTTCAGCCCTATGACCCATCGTCCCATGAGGTATTGCTCAACGAGACCTTTGCTGCGATTGATGTCAATACCGACGCCACCACAGCCCTGTCGGCCAGCAAGATCGGGGATTATTGCGACAACCCCGGCTGGACGGGCAGTTTTGTCTATCTGGGTGCTGGCGGGTGCTTTATCGTTGGCGGTCAGAAGTACGTGGGCTCCCTCACCACGCCAGCGCTCCATCCGGGTGCCGATGGCAAGATAACCCTCAGGTTCAGTGCCCGCTATTTTGGTAGTGACAACAGTGTGGCTCTCGTGACCTGTAGTGGCACACAGCTTAGCATCCCGTTGACGCGCATGGCCGAAGAATATGCCCTGGTGTTTGAAAATGTCGCCGATGGAGCAAAAGTCACTTTTGGCTGCACGGGCAGGGCCGCGAGGTTCTATCTTGACGATGTGGTGGTGATTACGGGCGATGACCGCAATCCGGTGGATGCGGGATTCCTTGTTATTCCTGGTATCACTGACGCTGATTACACAGTGACGGGGCTGGATACAGGAGCGACCTATCGGTATCAGCTCGTTACCCGATTTGGCGACGGGGTGACCAAGAAATCCAATATGCAGGTCGTTACCTTGCTCGAGCAGCAGGAGCCTCATCACATGGCAGGAGACGTGAACCACGACAACGTGCTGAACGTCAATGATGTAACCTCGCTGATAGCTTACATCCTGGGCACCACCGCCGATGTGTGCGCCACCTGCGGCAATGTCAATGGGGACAACGACATCAACGTGGCCGATGTGACCACGCTCATTGCTATTATCCTCAACCAATAAATGCTAACTGATCAAGGATTGTAGTAGTCCTTGTTGTAGAAATCAAGGAGTTCCTGGATGTGGCGATAGGCCTCGGCGGCGGGGCCGTCGGGATCAAGTTCCATGGATTCAAGGTAACTGTTGAGCGCCATGCGCACGTTGCCCTGTTGGCGGTAGGCATTGCCACGCAGGTAGTAGGCGTTGGCGAGTGTCTCACGGCTGATGTCCTTGCTGCCGATGATTTCGTCTGCCGCGTCGAGGGCCTGTTGTCCCTCGCTGCGTGACAGCATATCTTTAATTTCCTGTATCGTTTTCATATTGATAGCGTTTTATTGGGCAAAATTACACCAAGTTCACGAAAAAACACTACCTTTGCTAAAAATAAATGCTATTGAAATGGAAACAAATAATGACAACATGAAGGACCAGCAGCGCCTGGGACAACTCAAGAACCTCGTGATGCTTGCTGCAGCCGATGAAAAACTGACCGACTCGGAAATGGCCGTGCTGCTTGCAGTAGCTTCGCGCGAGAACATCACTCCTGACGAATTCAATCAGGTCATCGACGACCCCGATAGTGTGCACATCACCCTGCCCGAGGACGAGGAGACCAAGCTCGCTTACCTGCGTGACATGGTGGCCATGATGATGATCGATGGCGAACTTGATGAGCATGAAATGGCCCTGTGCAAGCTCTATGCCTTGACGCTGGGCTATCGCAGCAGCATTGTTGACGGCATGATAGCCGGCGTTGTCGACAAGCTGGATGCCGCCCAGGAGAATGCCGAGGACGAGTTTGACCGATAAAATCCCTAGACGATGAGCGGAATCAGACGGTTACTGTTGCTTGTGCTCCTGGCCTTGCCCGCCCTGGGTTTTGCCCAAGAGGCCCAGCCGGTTGACTTTGACGCCATGGTGGCTGAGCTCAATGCCAAGTGTCCGATTGAGGAGCAGGACGGTTGGGCTATCAGTTCGGTTACCAACAGCGCTGACACCTCAACCGTGGCACTGATGGTGCCTACGGTTTTAAAGGGATTTCTCAAAATCCTGACCGAGGACAATGACAATGCCCGACGGATGTGGCTGGGGCAGATGTCATCCATGTTTGGCCGCGATTGGACAGATTACAAGCGGCAGGTCGTGGCAACTGGCCGCACCCTGGTCATCGAGTTCATGTTCTACGAAAATGCGCCCGAAGCAGTGATGGTTTTCACGCCCGAATACCTGAAATCCTAGGGGGCTTCTATTGAGTTGGCATAGTTCTTGCAAATGAGAACGTTAGCAACATCAAAATTTGAACGCTAAAACACTATTCAAGATGAAGAAAAATGTATTTGTAGCCCTCACGGCAACTGCCCTGTTGATGTCGAGTTGCCAATCGATGAGACAGTTCTATGGTGCGACTACGGGTGCATCCATCGGTGGCATGTTCGGTTCGGCCATCGGTGGCCTTGCCGACGGCCCGCGTGGCAGCGACATGGGCACTGTGGTGGGTATGGCCATCGGCGGCATCATCGGTGCCGCGGCAACCGCCCCCAAGACTGAAGACGGCAACTACAGCTCGTCGGACTACTATTACGACTATGACCGTGACGATTATCGTCAGAACAATGCCTATAGCCCCTATGCCAGCCTTGAGATTGAGGAACTGCGCTTTGTTGACGAGAACAACAACCGCGCCCTGGATGCCGGCGAGCATGCCAAGCTGGTCTTCCTGATCCGCAACACTGGCCGCGACTACGTCTATGACATCGCTCCCGTCATCACCGTCTCGGGCACCAAGCAGATTTACCTCTCGCCCACGGCAATCGTCAAGGAACTCGGCCCGGGCAAGGTAGTGCGCTACCAGAGCGAGGTCGTCGCCACCAATAAACTCAAGAGCGGCAACGTCGATTTCTCTATCGGCTTCTCCAATGGTGACCAGCTCTACACCATGCGCTCCTTCCAGCTAAGAACCAACAAGCGTTAAAGAAAAACAGACCTTTCAAGGTCTATCCCAGCCGTGGCCCAGCCGCGGCTTTTTTGTTGGGGCGCTATGGGGGAAGCCCGTTATGGCTGGCCAGATGATAGGCAGGAGTGGAGCGAAGCGCAACTCCTGTAACCGGCACATTCCCCACCAACGTAGCCCCGACAGGGGCGACAGAGTGGCTGCCGCCCCGATGGGGCTGATTATTGGGTGGGTTACCTATAGAACGCAGGGGTTCCGTGCTTCGCACTTCACCCCTGCCTATGCTCTCGTCGCTCCTGGCGGAGCTCTTTGTGCGGAACGATGCGGGTTGTTAAAACATAGGGTTGTTTTTGTTGTTCAGCGTTGTAACGGTTGTCTGAAGGGAAAAGCCGCTAGGCTTTTCTAGTTCCTAGTTGGCATCCGCATCCCTAAAGCCTAAAACCTAAAGCCTAAAACCTAATAATTTCGTTCGTTTCGTCCGTTTTGTTCGCGCGTGCGTGTGCGATTCGGCCGTTTTTCGTGTTTTTTGCCAAAGCAATGCCTGATTTTGGCACTCACCTTTCATTATTTTGCACCGCATTGAGACAAAAAGTTTTCAACACCCCTCTAATAGTCACAGAAAATGACTATTTTTGTGGGTTAAACCAACGATAACGCAAAACCAAGAATGAAAGATAGCAGAGCATTCAACCTCTTTGATTTTGGCCTGAAGAAAGCCGAGAAAGTTCAACTATATGATGCCAACTCGCTTGATTCAGAGGGTAACATTATTCCCTTTGAAACTCAAGTTGCGATAGTCTCACACCATTTACAAAACGAGGGCACTGAATATGATGAATCATATCGTGAGAAAGCACAACAATTCATTCAGCTCTGGTTAAACTGGATCAATGACAATCCCAAAAAATATGAATTCGATGAAAGTATCGTTGCGACTTATTCAGCCCTTGAGACTTACATTTTCAAAGACATTCACAACCCTCCTTTCAAGGCTATAGAAAATCCCACTTTCACATTTATTGATCTGTTTGCTGGAATGGGTGGTTTTCGTTTAGCAATGCAAGCTCAAGGCGGCAAGTGCGTTTTTTCTTCAGAATGGAACGAATACGCCAAGAGAACCTATTTTGCAAATTTTGGTGAAGTACCTTTTGGTGACATCACAAAAGAATCGACAAAACAATATATTCCACAACAATTTGACATCCTTTGTGCAGGTTTCCCTTGTCAGCCTTTCTCCATTGCTGGAGTATCAAAAAAGAAAAGTCTTGGTAGGGAAACAGGCTTCAAAGATAAGACCCAAGGCACTCTTTTCTTTGATGTGGCCGACATCATCAGCCGTCATCGCCCAAAAGCGTTTTACTTGGAAAATGTAAAGAATTTAACCTCTCATGACAAGGGTAACACTTTCCGCATCATTTGCGAGACGTTAGAAGAACTGAACTATTCTATCCACTATCAAGTGATGGATGGCCAGACATACGTTCCGCAACATCGAGAACGTATAATGATTGTTGGTTTTGATAGAGAGCGTTACTATGGAGAGGAGATTTTTCATTTCCCTGTCCAGAACAAGGGAACTAGGACAATTCAAGAAATTCTTGACAAAAATCCCGATCCAAAATACACATTAAGCGACAAATTGTGGGCTTACCTCCAATCCTATGCAGAGAAGCATCGTGCAAAGGGAAATGGCTTTGGTTATGGGCTTGTAGATTTGAATGGCATTGCCCGCACACTCAGCGCTAGATATTATAAAGATGGTTCGGAAATACTCATTCCACAGGGGGAAGGAAAGAATCCTAGAAAGCTCTCTCCCCGAGAGTGCGCACGTCTAATGGGCTATCCTGATGAATATCGTCTTGACCAAGTTTCGGACGTTCAAGCTTATCGCCAATGCGGTAATTCCGTTATCGTGCCACTAATTACAGCCGTTTCAGAACAAATCATTAACACCCTTAACGATTATGAGTGATTTATTGAACTCTGCTATACAAAGCGTTCAGCAATCTAAGGCTGCTTGGTGTCGCTACATTACAGGAAATGACACAGGAACAACCGGGGCTCATCAATATGGATTCTATATACCGAAGTGTGCCTCTAAGTTAATCTTCGACGAGCCTGGCAAGAAAGGCGAGAATAAAGATAAGTATGTGACAATTCAGTGGCAAAATGATTTTACCACCGATAGTCGCATGATTTATTATGGAAAAGGGACACGAAACGAATATCGCCTTACTCGCTTTGGTCAAGGCTTTCCATTTTTGCAGGACGATAATGTAGGCGACCTACTTATTCTTGCAAAACTCACAGAAGAAGATTATGCGGGCTACGTTCTAAGCAGCGATGAGGATATTGATGAGTTCTTTGCTACATTCAATCTTGCACCGGGCGAAACAAATCAACTCATAGATGTTGCAGGGATCGTGAAGCCCGATGTGAAGATTGCCCAACTTTTACAAGAGTTCGTCAAAGGTTATGATTCATTCCCTGATACACGGCAAATGGCTCTTGGTGCACGGGATTGTTATAATGGAGCGTACAAAGTTGATGCTAATGTTCTTAAATCCAAGCCTGATGAAATCCTTCTACATTGGTTAGACACCGAATATGACCTATTCAAGTGTATGGAGGAAAAGGTCTATGCTGGTGTGATATCTAAACCATTTCAAAGTATAGACGCTTTTGTTAAGACAGCCAATGAAGTGCTTAATCGCCGCAAGTCTCGTGCTGGAAAATCTTTAGAACATCATTTAGCCTGTATCTTCACTAATAATGAATTGGTGTTTGAGGAGCAAGCAGTAACTGAAGACAACAAGAAGCCTGACTTTCTATTTCCAAATGCCGAGTGCTATCATAATCTATTGTTTCCAGCTGATGACCTTGTTGTTTTAGGAGCGAAGACTACATGTAAGGATCGCTGGAGACAAGTTCTTACTGAGGCCGACCGTATAGACGAAAAGTATTTGTTCACTTTGCAACAAGGCATATCGAAGAATCAACTTAAAGAAATGCATGACTCTCATTTGACTTTGGTTGTACCAAAAGATTACATTAATAGTTTTCCAAAAGAATACCAAGGAGAAATCAGTGATTTATCTGGTTTTATTAGAATGGTCAGGAAAAAACAAGAAAGTTTGCCTAAATACTTTATTGTTTAGATTGTTCCCCGTGGTGGGGGACAAGGGAAAAAGCCGCCAGGCTGTTAAGGTGGAACTTAGCGGCTTGGCGGCTTGGCGTGAGGTTCCCGGGGGATCTGCGGGCATCAGTCCTCGGGCGGGTTCATGTCTTGTTCGCTCAGGTGGATGGGGTTGTGGCTCAGGATGGGTGACATGCCGCTCCAGTACATGTAGTAGCCGTCGGGGCGCTCGTCGATGACGGGGTGGTCGTGGAAGAATCGGTGTGGCTCGTCCAGTTCGTCCGTTTCGTCCGTCTCTTCCGTTTCTTCCGTTTCGTCCGCGCGTGCGTCACAAAAATATCTCATTTCACACAACCCGCAGCAGTTGGAGTTGGTCCAGTAGCCTAGTTCTTCGCAGTATTCCATAGTTATTGTTGCTTTAATCGTTTCACATGTTGCTTGATGGCGTCCTTGAGGGCGACGTCGGCGATGTCGATTTTGTCCATGCGCTGGGTGGTGTTGACCGTTTCCTCGAGGGTGTTGTCGACAATGACGTGCCAGCCTTTGTTGCTCAAGCGGTTGGCGGTCTTCTGCCACAGTGCGCAGGATATCGACAGCGTTGTGCCCTTCTCTCGGTTGATGTCCACGTCGGGGAATGCGACAATCTTGCGGCCTTGCAGTGGCTTGAGGAAGTTCTCGTTGAAGTTGTTGAGGCTGCCGCAGGCCATCCACAGGTAACCGGGCTTTACCAGTGACATGATCAGAGCCGATTTCTCGCTCTCGACGATGGCGACGGTCTGGTCGGGGTCGGCATCCGTCAAGAGGTGCAGCCCGAACAGGCATTGTGGGTTGCCGGGATACATGACGATGGGCGGCAGTTTCTTGTCGCGGTGGCCATCAAAGCGGTAATGGATTTTCTTGGCGTTGACGATGTGGTTTTTCTCATCGATTTGCCAGAATATCAGCGCGTCGCCCAAGGCTCCCGTGTTGAACGAGTTGAGTCCTATCTTGTAGCGCTGCACGGCACTGATGACGCTGTGTTGCGGGAAGATGCGCAGTAGCAGGTCGGTTAATTGGTTGCGGCCCAGGATTGCCCTGCCGCATGGCAGGGTATTGAGCATGGTGTTGAATGGTATATTTTTCATGGTTGTTTGGTTTTTGTGTATTTTTACTTGATGGCTCCGCTTGCTGCAGCAGGGGCGGTTGATGTCGATGCCGTGGGGCTTGAGCACACGTGCGAGGTAGCCGAGAGAGACGGGCTGGCCCGTCTGCCTGAGGGCGCGGTTGTAGCACAACTGGCTGTCGTGGCGGGAGTAGTCGGGCCACACGGCAGCCATCTTGTGGAAGGCATCGCGCCCCTGCTCACCTGCTGCGGTGGCGCAGCATCGGGCAAGCAGTTCCCACGCCAGGCGGGTGGGCGCGATGTCGATACCCCTGGCTGCCACATCGCTGGCGATGCGGTCCAGGTCAATGGGGTGGCGGCTATTACGGGAGGAGGGTCTCATCGACGCTGGTGTTTTTGTCAAATGATATCACACCGCACCCTCCATCAGGCTTGCTGCTGGTGGGGGCCGGACCCTGTTCACGAGCCTGTTTCTCGGCCTTGTCGTGAATCTGGGTAAAGACACTCTCGATGTAATACTGCCTGCCGATCACCGAACGGCGAAGGATGCACAACTTGGCAGCTCGCTGCACATGCTTGGTTGCCGTGCTTTCCTGCCATTGCATGAGTTCTGCAAGCCTCTTGATGAATGTGCGTTGAGAGAATCGCACCCTTCCTGGTTCCTGGTCAAGCAGGGATTGCCATGTCATTTTCATCACGTTGGCTTCAAAATGATAGCGTGACCACCACGTGGAGTTTTTCTTCTTCCCGGCGGTGGCCTCTGCCCCCTTGACGGTGGGCAATGCCACGGGCTTGATGTCGGTGACACGCCCGAAGAGCGATTGGTCGACATCGACATTGTCCTGCTCTTGAGGCTCATTGTCGGCGAGATTGAAACAGAGTTGCACCGATGTTGAGTTTGAGGGGTCACACACATTGACGCGGATGTCAAGACCCTGCTTGATTAAGTCAGCAATGGTGCTGGCAATCTGGTTGAAATTAAATGGTTTGTTCATGGTAGTAAAAAAATTTTGATTGTGAATATTGTTAATAAAAACATAGTGATTTCACGTGTACACTGGGACGAAACGGAAGAAATGGAAAAGTGGAATACGATAATAGAATAGTTATTATTTTATGGTTTGTGTCAGAACTTGCGGTGACACAACCTACCAATTATTCTTTCATTTCGTTTTCCGTTTCATTTCGTTATATATATAAATGGGATGAAACGGAAAAGAAACAGGCTATAGATTCAACTTGATTCTCGTCCTGTCAATCTCTACGATAATGCCTGTGATGATTGCTTTTTTCACCAAATCATAACAATTGGTCTTTCGGATACCGTATTCCTTGTGCAACCTCTCGACGATGTCCTTGCGCTTGACTGGGCTACCGTCCTCGGGGATGAGACCGGAAAACATTTCACGCAGGTTGCTCTCGGCTTGCTGTCGTTCCATCTCGACTTGCAGTTGGCGGTCGGCAAAGGCATCCATGGGAACGGCATTGGCATCGAGCTTGAAGGCGATGTCGTCACACTGGCGGTGGCGGCTCACACCATGGCTGACAACAAACACACTGCCACATTTCTCCACGTTGAACACGTCGCTGCACTTCTGGAACAGCATGGTGCCCAAGTGCCCCTTCATGTTCTTGTCCTTCTGGCCCTTGTTCTGGTGCATGACCACGACGATGCAGCAGTTGTGCTCGTTGGCAATGGCGGCAAGGCGGCTGACCATATCATTGGATTCATTCACGTCGTTGTAGTTGTAGATCAGGTCGGCGATGCCGTCGATGATGACTAGGTCGGGATGGTCTTGCTCAATGCTGTGCTTGATGAAATCAAAGCGCGAAATACGCTTGTTGTCATCCTCGTCGGTATCGATTTCGGCATTGCGCAGGCAATAGACATCAAGGTCGCCGTGGCGCTCCTGGGGCGTCATCGCCTTGATGGTCTTGCGGATGCGGGCGGTGTCGCTCACGGCCTGTTCGGTGTCAAAGAACTGCACCTTGCCTGTGGACTGCAGGGCAGTACACTGCCCGAAGGCACGCGACCCGAGGAAAATGGCACTGATGATGTCGCAGAAGAAGGTCTTGCCGTTCTTCCACTTGGCACTCAAGGCAACCAGGTTGCCCTTGGGCATCGTCGGCACACCGCCAATGTCGATGAGATATTCGGGGTCGGGGTAATCGACGCCGTCCTTGATGGCATACTCACTCTTTTTCTCGATGTAAACCTCGTTCTGGGGTTTATCAAAGGGTTGCTCGTTGGCAGCCCGGATTCGGTCTAAAATTTCTTGTTCTGTCATGGCTGTAAGGTTTGAATACGGTACTTTTTCTTGGCTTGATTGACAAGCATGTCAACCAGTGTCCTTGTTGAATCTTGCGGAATCGGAATTGCGGCAATGATTTTGTCAAGTTCCTCGGCATAGCAGCCGTAATCCCGCAATCGGCGCTGCAGGTCATCAACCCGCTCGCTCAACATCCTGACCTGCTCCTGGCGGGTCGGGATTTCTTCTTGTTGAAAATCTCTGTGTTCACTCATGGTAATAAAAAATTTAATTATAGTTAGGAGCCGGGAGTTAGTTAGGAGTCAGTTAGGAGTTAGGAGTTAGGAGTGAGGAGTGAGGAGTTGGCATCCGCATCCTAATGCCTAATGCCTAAAGCCTAAAGCCTAAACTCTAAACTCTAAACTCGCTGCAAAGTTACTGCCTGGGGAACCCGAAAGTCAAGAAAAAAGGGTTAAAAAATTTGCATTACGCCAATTAATTAACCGAAAAATGTAGTTATTCAGACTAAATATTGGTATTTTTACCAAAAAACCTCTTGACAACGGGGGGCATGATGTATTACCTTTGCACAGGCTCGCCAGGCTCGCAGTTTAGAGTTTAAAGGTTAGAGTTTAGAGAGCCACAACTGCAACGACAACAACGGCTGCCCTGCGGGGCTAATGCAAATTACGCGAATTTTTCAAATCAGTTTAATTAGCGTAATTCGCATTAAAAAACCTCCCAGGGCCGCTGACAACTGAAAACTAAAAACTGACAACTGAAAAACCATGAACACACAAATCCTTAACGAAAATGAGAAACGCAAATCCACAATCATGGAGCACTATGACCCGCAGGCTGGCATTGGCTGCACGGGTGACCGTGTTGATGCTGGCGGCATTCATCTGCCTTGCTCCCTGCTCGAGGCCTGCCCCGAGTATGACCATCTCACAACCATCGAGAAAGACCGTCAGCGCATTAGACACGACTTTGAATACTGGTGCTGGCGATGTGTCAAGATTGTTGACAAGCTGTCGGGGAGGCTCACCCCGTTTGTGCTGAACCGCCCGCAGCGCCGGCTGCTGGCGGCCATGGAGGGGCAACGGCTGGCGGGCGAACCCGTGCGCATCATCCTGTTGAAGGCGCGCCAGTGGGGCGGCTCGACGTTGGTGCAGGTCTATATCGCCTGGCTGCAGCTGGTGGTGGACAAGGGGCGTAACTCCATCATCGTGGGGCACAAGCGCAACAGCTCGTTTGCCATCAAGCAGATGCTGCGCACCCTGCTGGCCAACTACCCCCAGGAGCTGCTCGACGATGACGCGGAACTGGCGTTGAAAAACGTCCCCGACTGCAAGGACATCCAGGAGATTGCCGCCAGGGACTGCTCCATCTGCCTGACGTCGAGTTACTCGCCCGACGCGGCCCGCGGGCTGAACCTGTCGTTTGCCCACCTGAGCGAGGTGGCCTTCTGGAACAGCAACCGCAACATCGACCCCAACGACCTGATACGCACCGTCACGGGCAGCATCCCGCTGGCACTGGGCACGGTCATCGTGATGGAGAGCACGGCCAACGGCACCAACTCGTTTTTCTATAACGAGTGGAAAAGGGCCGTCGAGGGCAAGAGCGCCTTCAAGCCCGTGTTTGTCGCGTGGAGCGAAATCGAGATTTACCGCAAGGCGCTCGACGGGGACTTTGACCTGGACGGGTGCGACGAGTATGAGAAATCGCTGTGGGAGCAGGGCTTGACGCTGGAGCAAATCTACTGGTACCACGAGAAACGCAAGGAGTTCAGCGAGCACAACCTGTTGAAGGCCGAGTTCCCGAGCACCGCCCAGGAGGCCTTTGAGAACTCGATGGACTACGTGTTCTCGACGATGGAACAAGAGGCCATCCAGGACAACATCGCCGCGCCGCGGGCGGTGTGCGACGACGGCTTTGTGGTGTGGCACGAGGCCGAGCCATGCAAGGCAGCCGGGGAAAAGCAATATGCGGGATACCTGGGCTTGAAATACCCGTGGCCCGATCTGCCGGTCAACGGCTACCGCAGCCGCTATCTGGCGGTCATCACCATCGGCAGCGAGAGCGACGAGCGCCAGCCCAGCGTCATCAGCATCTGGGAGGTGAACAACCGCCGCGACAACATGCAGCCCAGGCTGGCGGCCTCGTGGACGGGCAACCTGCCGTTGAACATCCTTGCCGTGCTCTCGGTGAAATGGGCGACACGCTACGGCAACGCCCTGATGGTGATTGAGAACAACGACCTGCAAGCCCGTCAGGACAACAGGCAACAGGGCACCTTCGTCCTCAACGAGGTGTTCCTCAAGTACAAGAACCTGTACATCAACGACCGCAAGAACAACACGCTGGAAGTCGATAAAAAGGTGTTCTCGCTCATGTTCTATGAGTTAATCCTGAGCGCCCGCAACGGCCTGTACATCGACCACGACGAGCGGGCCGCCAGGACGGTCGCCAAGATGATTGTCATGCCCAACGGCTACTACTATGCCGACAAGAGCGAGAACCAGAACCTGCTGTTCAACCGCGCCGAGGCGCTCTACGTCATGCGGGAAATAGAATTGAAAAATTCTAGGCTTTAGGCGTTAGGTTTTAGGCGTTAGGTTTTAGGTTTTAGGTGTTAGGTGGCTGCAGCAATGTAGGGCCTCGCCTTGGCGTGGCCGCGTTTGCCTCACGCCAAGCCGCTAAGCACGTTAAGTCACACCTTAACAGCCTGGCGGCTTTTATCTTCAAACAACCGCTACAACGCTGAACAACAAAACAACCCTATGTTTTAACAACCCGCACCGTTCCGCTCAAAGAGCTCCGCCAGGAGCGACGAGAGCATAGGCAGGGGTGCAGTGCGAAGCACGGAACCCCTGTGTTCTATAGGTACCCCACACAATAATCAGCCCCATCGGGGCGGCAGCCACTCTGTCGCCCCTGTCGGGGCTACGTTGATGGGGAATGTGCCGTTTACAGGAGTTGCGCTTCGCTCCACTCCTGCCTATCATCTGGCCAGCCCTAACGGGCTTCCCCCATAGCACCCCAACATAACGCCTGGCGGCTTTACGTGAGGCAAGCGGCCACGCCAAGGCGAGGCCCTACGGTGCGGATGCCAACTGAAAGCTTTACGTGAGGCAAGCGGCCACGCCAAGGCGAGGCCCTACGGTGCGGATGCCAACTGAAAACTGAAAACTTAGCGTGGGGCAACCACGTGCACGCGCGGACGAAACGGACGAAACGGACGAGTGATTTCGTGCCTGTGTGCGTTATCGGGGTTTACAGGATGATGCGGCGGGCGTTGACAGGCTCGTTGACAAACACGCTGGCCAGCGGGGAGAAGTGGTCGGGATCCTCGGTGGTGAAGTACTGGCAGGTGCCGCCGCGGCTGCAGTGCTGCTCAATCTCGGGATGACGCTGCAGGTAGTCGGCAAGGCTGTCGGCGACGATGGGCCCCTGCTGGATGACGTTCACGCCCTGGGGCATGTGCTTGTGGATCTTGTCGATGAGCAGGGGATAGTGGGTGCAGCCCAGAATCACGGTGTCGATATCGGGACAGTCTTGCATGAGCAGGTTGATGTCTTTCTTGACAAAATAGTCGGCGCCGTCGCCGTTGCTCTCGCGGTTCTCGACCAGCGGCACCCACATGGGGCAGGCGTGGCCATGCACCTTGCAGTTGGGGTACATCCCCTCAATCTCGATGTTGTAGCTGCGGCTGGCAATCGTGCCCGGTGTGCCGAACACGCCGATGTGGCCCGTGCGGGTCAACTCGCCCACTTTCTCTACTGTGGGCCGCACCACGCCCAGCACACGGCGGTCAGGAGCGAGGACGGGGAGGTCGCGCTGCTGGATGGTGCGCAAGGCCTCGGCCGAGGCGGTGTTGCAGGCCAGGATGACCAAGTGGCACCCCTGGGCAAACAAGTGCTTGACAGCCTGCAGGGTGAACTCATAGACCAACTCGCGGGAGCGTGTGCCATAGGGGGCGCGGGCGTTGTCACCCACGAACAGATAGTCATATTGCGGCAGCACGCGCCTGATGTCGCGCAGGATGGTAAGTCCTCCGAAACCCGAGTCAAACACTCCGATAGGAGCCTGCCCGATGCCGTTACCTTGTGATGATGTAGCCATGTCGGTTGTGTATTTGTTGACAAAGGTAATCCATTTTTCGGAAATTGTTAGTATATTTGCAAGTTAAATGCTTTTTGCGCCATGCTGCAACCATTCCATACCTATAGCCTGAACCTGCACGGCAGACTGGTGACCATCGACCGCCCCTGGGTGATGGGAATCATCAACGTCACGCCCGACTCGTTCTATAGCGGCAGCCGCGTCAATGACGAGCGGTCGCTCGTTGAGCGGGTGAGGCAGATGCTCGACGAGGGGGCCGACGTGCTCGACGTGGGCGCCTGCTCGACACGGCCTGGCAGTGAACAGGTTGATGCCCGGCAAGAGATGGAACGCCTGCAGTGGGCATTGGGCGTGATGCGCCGCGAGGCTCCCGATGCCATCATCTCGGTGGACACCTACCGGGCCGATGTCGCCCGCCGCTGCGTGGAGGAGTGGGGCGCCGATATCGTCAACGATATCTCAGGCGGCACAATCGACAAGGCGATGTTCGCGACGGTAGCCGAGCTGCAGGTGCCCTATGTGCTGATGCACATGCGCGGCACGCCCGAGACGATGGCCTCGTTGACCCACTATGATAACGTCGCTGCCGATGTGCTCGAGTGGATGGCCCGCCGCATCGACGAGCTGCGCCAACTGGGCGTGGCCGACGTCATCGCCGATCCGGGCTTCGGTTTCGCCAAGACCCAGGAGCAGAACTACGAGCTGCTGGCTCGGCTCGAGGCCTTCCATGCCCTGAACGCGCCGCTTCTCGTGGGCGTGTCGCGCAAACGCATGATTTACACGCCGCTTGGCTGCACTGCCGACGAGGCCCTCAACGGCACTACAGTCATCAACACGATTGCCCTGCAGCAGGGAGCCCACATCCTGCGCGTCCATGACGTGAAGGCGGCCGTCGAGGCCGTGCGGCTCACCACGCTGCTGCGTCAGGGCACAGATAAAACGATTCAATAACACGACACTATATAGTAATAATGGCAACTTCACTTTTCTCACTTTTCAGTATCAAGGACTTGATTGACATCCTGCTGGTGGCGACACTCTTGTACTATCTCTACCGCACGATGAAGGTGTCAGGCTCTCTCGACATCTTTTTCGGCGTGCTGGCCTTTGTCGTTGCTTGGGCTGTGATGTACAGGATGCTGGACATGCGCCTCATCGGCACCATTATGGACAAGTTCATCGACATCGGCCTGTTCATCCTCGTGATCCTGTTCCAGGACGAGATCAAGCGCTTCTTGACCGAGTTGGGCTCCAGGCGAGGGCTCAAGATATTTGAGAAACTCTTCAAGAGCAAGACCAAGATTGAGGATGAGAAAAAGTGGATTATGCCGGTTGTGTATGCCTGCATGAACATGGCAAAGACCAAGACGGGCGCCCTCATTGTCGTGCAGCAGGATATCCCGCTCACCGACTATGAGCGCACCGGCGACATGATCAATGCCGACATCAATTCCCGCCTCATCGAGAATATCTTCTTCAAGAACAGCCCCTTGCATGACGGCGCCCTCATCATC
This sequence comes from uncultured Muribaculaceae bacterium, assembly GCA_905233915.1. GTDB lineage: Bacteria > Bacteroidota > Bacteroidia > Bacteroidales > Muribaculaceae > Sodaliphilus. The sequence goes on from CAJOFM010000015.1 coordinate 102,739, forward strand.
GCCGGCAGCAAGATTATGAGTGCGGGTTGCATCCTTCCCGTGTCGCACGACACCGACATTCCCCGCTATTTGGGCCTGCGCCACCGCTCGGCCAAGGGCATTTCCCAGGCCTCGGATGCCATCGCCATCGTCGTCAGCGAGGAAACGGGACGCATCTCCTATGCCCACAAGGGGGAACTTTACTTGAACCTGTCGAGTACCGACCTGGAGCATGCGCTCTCGGCACTTGTCGGCGCTGAATAATCACCACTAACGCCTGATGCCTGAAAATGTTTGATATCGACGGAACATTGGTTAGCCTGGATTTGGTCGAGCGCTTCTTTTGCTGCGACTTGGATACCTGCTTGGGTGCATGCTGCATCGAGGGCGACTCTGGCGCGCCGTTGACCGAGCAGGAGTACCAGAAACTCAAGGAAATCCTGCCCGAGGTGTGGAATGACCTCTTGCCACAGGCTCAAGAGCAAATTAAGGAGCATGGCGTAGCCTATGTGGACATCGAGGGAGAACTGGTGACGCAACTGGTGGGCGGCGCCAACTGCGTGTTCACGACCTATGAGCGAGGCGGCATGTGCCTGTGTGCCATCGAGAAAGCCTATCGTGAGGGACGCATCGACTGGCGCAAACCCCTCTCTTGCTACCTCTATCCCGTGCGCGTGAAACGGTACCCGGGTTATGAGGCGGTGAACTTCGACCGCTGGAAGATTTGCAAGTGCGCCGAGGTGCTTGGCCGGCGTGAGAACATCCGCCTGTATCAGTTCCTCAAAGAACCGCTCATCGAGCGATACGGTCAAGCGTGGTATGACCAGTTGGTCGCCAATTGCGAACTTTACATCAAGGAATACCTGACATGAGGCTGAAACCGCTATTGCTGTTGCTGTCTATACTGACGGTCCTGCCCGTTAAGGCTCAGTTGACCATCGGGGGCACTCCTCCGGTATATGACCAAATCACCAAAACCTATATGCTGACCGTTCCCGAAGATGTCTTTGGCGGTCCTTACCTTGCGCCAGTTGTCATCGACAACAATGTGACCGAGGTGAAAATCAATGGCAAAGCGGTGACAACCGTGGCCGAATTCCCCCTCATCAATGGTGACACGTCCTACACCTTCACTTTCAAGAAGAATGGTGTCTTTAACAGCAGTTCCATTCATTTCACCTATTTGCCCATCATGAGCATCACGGGAACCTTCAGCAATGACTATGTGGAGGCTCCGGTACAGTTCATTTTTCCTGGCGGCCAGGAAGTGTTGAGGTACAAGACACGCATCAAGCAGGCAGGCGCGTCAACCAACTCGGTGTGGGTGCACAAGCACAATTATCATGTGAAATTCATCGACGACAACGGGGAGAAGATGGATGTCTCGTTCTTCGGCTTTCGCAACGACAATCATTGGCGCCTGGATGCGGGCACGAGAGACATGATACGTTTCCGCAACTACGCCGCCAACGGCTTGTGGGCCGACTTCGGCACCAAGTCTTATTATGCCGACAAACAGCCTGGTGCCCGTTCCTACATCCGTGGCTCCCATGTCGAGGTGTTCATGAACGGGAGCTATCACGGCTTCTATAATTTCACGGAATTTCTAGACCGCAAGCAGCTGAAGCTTAAGAAATATGCCGAGCGCGAGGTCGTGGCCGATGACGGCAGCACGCATCTCGAGGTCGATATGCACGGCATGCTGTGGAAAGCTGTTGATGACACCCCTCAGGCATTGTTCTCTCTGCCAAGTGATACGGTGGACAACACCTCGGGCGAGTGGGCAGGATTTGAGTTGAAATACCCCGACATCGATGAGGTGTGTCCTACCGATTACTCGGTGCTGCAAAATGCCGTGAGATTTGTCGCCCGCAGCAACCAATCCACCTTTAACAGCGAGGCGGCCGAATACTTCGATTTGCCCGTGATGGTTGATTACTACTTGTTTATCACGGTGGTCTTTGGCATCGACAACGCCTGCAACAATATGGTGTTTGCTTGCTATGACAGTGCTATTGACAAGAAACTGACGCTTGCCGTGTGGGACCTTGACGCCACCGTGGGCCAGCACTATGCCGACATGGACGGCTATTACCATGCCGACGTGATTCAGCCTGAAAATGAATTGGAGGATGTGCCCAACAATATGTGCGCCCTGAAGAGGAACAAGCTGTTCACACGCGTGAAGGCGATGCCGGGCTTCATGGAGGCCGTGAAGGCACGCTACTGGCAACTGCGCCCGACAATCCTGTGTGCCGATAGCCTGGTCGCCCGTTACACGGCCATCTACAACCGCCTTGATGCCTGTGGCGCATTGGACAGGGAAGCGGTGCGCTGGTCCGACACCGGCGACATTTCCCACCGCATGCTCGAGTTCCCTGAGGAGTTTGACTACCTGTGTGACTGGTTGCGACGCCGCATCGCCTATCTGGACACCCACACATTTGCATGCCAGCCTGGTGATATCAATGGAGACAGCGTGATTAATATTGCCGATGTGACCTTGCTGATAGGTTGCGTCTTGGGTGACCATGAGGTGTTGAACACAGGGGTTACTGACGTCAATGGTGACGGCTTCATCAATGTGGCTGACGTGACGGCACTTATCAGCCTGGTTTTGAACACCTGATTTCTAGGGAAAAAAGAAAAATTCCAAGTTTTTTATTGCCAGTTCGGGAAATTGTACTACCTTTGCCCCGCTTTTCGTAATCTCTGACAAGAAATAGAGTGGCTTGTGTATATTGCGAAGTGATTATTAACACATTAAATGATATAACAATGGACTTGATTAAAGTTGCAGAACAAGCATTTGCTACAAACAAGCAGCACCCGCAGTTTTTCCCGGGTGACACAATCACGGTAGCATACCGCATCAAGGAGGGTAACAAGGAGCGTATCCAGCAGTACCGTGGTGTGGTGATTAAGATCGTCGGCGAGGGTGACAAGAAGCGTTTCACCGTCCGTAAGATCAGTGACAACATTGGTGTAGAGCGTATTTTCCCGCTCGAGTCTCCGTTTATCGACAGCATTTCCATCAACAAGCATGGTAAGGTTCGTCGCGCTAAGCTGTATTACCTGCGTGGTCTCACCGGTAAGAAGGCTCGCATCAAGGAGCGTCGCATCATCAAGAAGGACGAGGCATAATCCTGCCGTCCATCCATACAATGTCATCAGGACCGAGGCACACGTTGCCCCGGTCTTTTTTTTGCTCTGGTTGTGTGTGCTGGGCAAAATAATAATGGTTGGGTATTATCGCCCAACCATTATTGATATGATGACTTAATGAGTTTCTTAGTCCTTGACGAGGAGCGTGCCGGTCTTGCCCTGCAGGGCCTCGCGTGCCTTGTCCAGCGAGGTGATGAGGGCGGTGCCGCCTGTGGTGTTCTCCACAAAGGCGATGCAGCTCTCCACCTTGGGCAGCATGCTGCCAGGAGCGAAGTGACCCTGCTTGATGTACTCGCGGGCCTCGCTGATGGTCATGCGGTCCAGATCCTTCTGGTCGGGCTTGTTGAAGTTGATGGACACCTTCTCGACGGCGGTGAGGATTACCAGCATGTCGGCGTTTAGGTCAAGGGCCAACTTGGAGCTGGCGCGGTCCTTATCGATGACCGCTGCCACACCCTCGTAGTCGCCAGGGCCGTTCTCCACAACGGGGATGCCACCACCACCCACGGTGATGACCACGCTGTGAAGACCCACCAGCTGTTCAACAACGGGCAGCTCGACAATCTTGACGGGAATGGGAGAAGGAACAACACGGCGGTAGCCACGGCCAGCATCCTCAACAAAGGTGTAGCCTGTCTCGGCGACGATGCGGTCGGCGTCCTCCTTGCTGTAGAACATGCCAACGGGCTTGGTGGGCTTCTGGAAAGCGTCGTCGTTCTTGTCGACAACCACCTGGGTCACCACAGCGGCGCAGGGCTTGTTCAAGCCACGGCGAGCCAGCTCGCGCTCAACGGCCTGCTGCAGGTGATAACCGATATAACCCTGAGTCATGGCGCCGCACTCGGGGAACGGCATGGCGGGAGTGCCGCCACCGTTGTTGGCCGAGTATTCAAATGCCAGGTTCACCATGCCCACTTGGGGGCCGTTGCCATGGCCGATAACCACGTCATAGCCCTCTTCAACGAGGTCAACGATGGTCGAAGCGGTACCCTTGACCAGGTCCAGCTGCTCTTGAGGAGTCTTACCCAGGGCATTGCCGCCCAGGGCGATAACAAGACGTTTACTCATATTGCGTTATTATGTCTTATAATGATTGATGCTGCTTGCGTCTTCGGGAAAAGATTAATGATTAAAGTCAAAGAGTGTTCACTCATTAATCTTTAACCATTAACCTTTATTCCTCAAGTTCGCAAGCAAACATGTGAACTTGACTAAATTACTTCAGGGTAGCGTACATGACGGCCTTGATGGTGTGCATACGGTTCTCGGCCTCGTCAAATACCTTGGATTGCGGGCTGCGGAATACCTTGTCGGTTACCTCCATCTCGGGCAGACCGAACTTCTTGTGGATATCCTTGCCGATGGTGGTCTCCAGGTCGTGGAACGAGGGCAGGCAGTGCAGGAAGATAGCGCCGGGGTTGGCGTTCTTCATCACGGCGTCGTTCACCTGATAGGGGCTCAGGAGCTTGATGCGCTTTTCCCAAATCTCGTCGGGCTCGCCCATCGATACCCAGATGTCGGTATAGATGACGTCGGCGTTCTTGGTGCCCTTCTTCACGTCCTCGGTGAGGGTGATGGTGCAACCGTTCTCCTTGGCAATCTTCTTGCAGGTGTCAACGAGCTTCTTGTCGGGCATGTTGTCCTTGGGACCGCAAGCTACGAAGTTGATACCCAACTTGGCCGAAACGACCATCAGTGAATTGGCAACGTTGTTGCGGGCATCGCCCATGAAGACCATGGTCAGGCCCTTGTAGTGGCCGAAGTGCTCCTCGATGGTGAGGACGTCGGCGAGCATCTGGGTGGGGTGGAAGTCGGTGGTCAGACCGTTCCATACGGGAACACCTGCATGCTTGGCGAGGTCTTCCACAATCTGCTGGTCAAAGCCGCGGTACTCGATACCGTCGAACATGCGACCCAGCACCTTTGCGGTGTCCTCGAGCGACTCCTTCTTGCCCATCTGCGATGAACCGGGATCGAGGTAGGTAACACCCATACCCAGGTCATTGCCAGCTACCTCAAACGAGCAGCGGGTGCGGGTAGAGGTCTTTTCAAACAAGAGCACGATGTTCTTGCCGGCAAGGTACTTGTGGGGAGTTCCGGCGCGTTTCATGCGCTTGAAATCCTTAGAAAGCTCAAGTAAATACTGAATCTCTTCGGTTGAGAAATCGAGTAACTTCAGGAAACTTCTTCCAGATAAACTTCTTGGCATAATTGTAAGTTTTGTTAAAAAATTAATAGTTATTGTGTTATAGATGAAATAGTTGTCGTTTAGTCTTCACGCCACAGGGGCATGCTCATGCAGCGGGGCCCTCCACGGCCGCGAGAGAGCTCGCTGCTGGGAATCTCTAGCACGGTGATGCCCTCATCGCGCAGGATGGCGTTGGTCACGTTGTTGCGCTCATACACGATCACCTTGCCCGGTGCGATGCACAGCGTGTTGGAACCGTCGTTCCATTGCTCGCGCTCGGCAGTGATGAGGTCACCGCCGCCACACTTGATGAGCTTAACATGCTCCAGCCCCAACGACTCGGCGAGGATTTCCTCCAGGGTCTCCTCCTTGCGCTCGAGCTTGATTTCGTTATCACCAGTGCCGCGGGTGAGCTTGAACACCTCCAGCGGGCCCAGGATGCCGGGATGCACGGTGAACTTGTCGTGGTCAATCTGGGTGAACACGGTGTCCAGGTGCATGAATGCGCGTGTCTCGGGGATGTGGATGGCAAGCACGGTGTCGATGGCGGCATTCTCATCCTTGAAGATGTTCTTGGCGATGAGTTCGATGCCGTCGGGCTCGGTGCGCTGCGAGATGCCGATGGCGAGCGTGTGCTCGTTAAGGTTCAGGATGTCACCGCCCTCGATGCGGTAGGGCAGGTCGCGGTCGTAGTGGTGCGTCACCTCCTTGAAGTCGGGGTGATACTTGAAGATGTAGTCCCCATAGATGGTCTCGCGGCAACGAGTTACCGAGAACATCCTGTTGATGCTAACGCCCGTGCCGATGCAGGCGAACGGGTCGCGCGTGAAGTACAGGTTGGGCATGGGCTTAACCACAAAGCGGCTGTCACCGCGCACCTGGTCAACCAGCGAGTTCTCCACCTCGTGCGGGTCACGGGGCAGGTCCTGCAGATAGATGCCCTCCATCGTCTTGAGCACCAGCTCCTTGCTCGACTTGATGCCGTTCAGGTAATTATAGATGATATCGTGGTACTTTGTCGCACAGATGCCGGCCTCCTCAATGAACTGGCGCAGGAACTGCTCCCTGATTTCGGCACTGATGTCAAGCACCTGGGCCATCAGGTCTTCCAGGTAAACCACTTCAACGCCGTTGTCACGCAACACCTGCGAGAAGGCGTCATGCTCCTCCTCGGCTACCTTAAGATAGGGAATATCGTCAAACAGAAGTTCTTCCAGTGTGTTGGGCGTCAGGTTGAGCAGTTCACGTCCGGGACGGTGCAACAAAACCTTCTTCAACGGTTTTATCTCACTTGTAACATGAATACCTTTCATGACTTGGAAATTTATTCTTTCTCGTTTATGATAATGGATGTTCTAATTCGTGTGCAAAGGTATACAAATTCCCTCAACCCCACATCATTTTTCACATCTTTTTATTAACACGTCGTGTGTGGTAAGAGTCAGTCGGCCTTTACAGGCAACAAACACGAAAAACAGCTTACGGAAAAAAGTTATGTTAAAAACGACTCAAATTATTGCATCTTTGTTCCAACTGTTGTAACTTTGCGGTGTCAAACGAAGACAACAGCTCTTTGAAATACTGTCCACATCAAAGTAGATCGGGATACTCTTCAAATTTTTTATGAAATGCCGAGACAAGTGCTGTATTCAATGGCGGGCCTCGACCGCAAGGTGCTTAACAGCCAGAGGATTACAAAGATTATGGCACCCTCAAATCCTGTATTTAATCGGAGTTTCATCACATCCTTTGGTGTGGATTTTTATAAAGAGGAGCACAAGGCCAGCCAATCAGCCTTCTGCTCCTTTTTCTTTGAGAAAAAACAGGCTCTTTTTGGCCGTTTTAAGGAAAAGGTGTAAATTTGCACCGCAAAACCAACAAAACCTATAAGACAATGAAGGCTTATTTATATAAGGAAGAGGCGCAGCCCATCGAGCCCATCGATGAGCACAAGCTTGCTATCGCCGACGAGAAACCCGAGAAATCTGATGTGCCCAAGCTGTCCCTGTATGTGGTCAAGTACAAACCCCTGTGGACCGCTACGCTCATCGCCCTGGTGATTTTTGTCATTTGGGCACTTGCAACCTGGCTCTTGAACTAAAATATTTCTTCATTGCCTAATCAGTTGGCGTTGTGATAGATAGCGCCAAATGATTTTACGCGCTCAAATTTTTTTTGAAAAAAGTTGGCAAAAATGCTTGCCAGTTCAAAAAAAGGCAGTAACTTTGCAGCGCAAAAAACGAAAAATGGTCCCTTAGCTCAACTGAATAGAGCGTTTGACTACGGATCAAAAGGTTACAGGTTTGAATCCTGTAGGGATCACTTATATAGATCGCAAATGCTTGATTTTCAAGCATTTGCGATTTTTTATTGTCATTTTGCCCCACATTTGCCCCACCAAATTATAAAGGAAACGCATATAAGAGAATCCGCAATAAGGCATTTTTAGAGTTCAACGCTACAGGTCGAGGTATTTATCTTTACAACTTGATTTTACACCATTTTCTTGTCCGAGCTTGCTCCTCAAAATCATATTTTGGCAAGGACAACCATGTGTTAACGAAAGTTAACTCTTATTAGGCTAAGAGTTTTTATAAAACACTATTCCTTTTTGTCGATTCTCTTTAAAAAAACGGGGGCCGAGAAGCAAGCTTTCGGCAACCCCTATTTTACATCTTGTATTTCATTGTCCCATCTCTTTTTTCCGCCGTTGGTACTCTTCATAGGTTATGGCGTTCTTCTTCCACTCCTCACGCTCACGATCTCTTTCCCTTTGCTCACGTTTCTCATATGCCCGGCTCCTGTCACTCAGGAAATCACGAAGGCTAAGAATGATGATGGACGGGTCGAAGGTACTGTAGAAATGGCGATATTTCGCAGAGCAGAAGTTGAAGAAGAACAGCTGCAGTTCGTCAACCTTCAGATAGCCATATTGCAGTGCGATTATCTTGACCAGCTTTTCTGTCTGATTGATGTCCGGCATTTCCTTTATTCCCATGAACAGACATGCCTCTTGCACCTCGGCTGCAAGCCACACTTCTGCCGCTCCTTGTCCGTAGAGTTTGTTCAGCGAAATTAAAGTAGGTGAGTTGCCGAAATAGCAATCCTCGGGATCATTGCATATATGCAGTTGTCTGTCTGGATTGATGGCGACCAAGAATTCTTTTACCGTGGGGTACTTGTTCTTAATCTTCATCAAAGTTGGCGACAGGTTCGTTTCTTGCGCCGATGAGTTTGTTTGCAAGCTGTAAGGTGGTCCGCTGGGCAGCATTCCTTCTTGCTTCAATTGATTGATCACTGCGTTGATTGTTTTCATTTTGCAGGTCGGCTGAATTGATAGGTGTCGTTTCCCATGTGCGGCAGGTGAGGAAGTTTGCAAAGTCCTTGCGATATTTTCTTTCAGGTCGTGCCCTCACATATAAGGGAACATAGGAGAAAATGGCTTTCTTATCATCGTGTGACAGTGCGTTCCAACGTTGTCTTAGATGTTCTTGATCACCTATTGGTTTGTCATACACTTCCCAAATTTTGTCAAACGGGTATTCTTCGCCCTCTAACATTTCCACATCATTGATGATGGAAGTGTTAGTTCCATCATCAATGTTCGGATTTGGATTTTTTTTGGGATTTGGATTAGGATTAGGAATGCATGCGACGGGATGCGGAGGGAAACCGTCGCATGCGTTTGAATCCGATGGCATGCGTTCGTTGCTTTCCTGCTGTTTGGATGCATAGCGTTTTCTGGCGTTTGCGCTGTTCTTCAGACATTTTTCTTTATAGGCATCTCTACTGCGGTCTATCTGCGATCTGATCATCGCAAATACCGACATCATTGGACCGGCAAATTTGGGCACAACTCCATCTTCGGCATAGTCATAAATGGCCTTGAACATCTGCCCCGCTTCTTCATCAGTAAGATAAGCGATTGCATCTCGCTGTTCCGTGAAGAGCAGAATTGTCTTTGAGTCTTTTGCCATAAAGACCTCCTTCCTTATCATACTTAGCCATTGAGCAAAGCCATTACATCACTGTATTTGTACATGACATGCCTTCCACCAACTTTCCTGGAACGGAGATATCCTTGCTTGTTCCATCGCCATAGCGTGGTGTAGTTCACATGCAGCAGACTCGCCGTTTCCTTACGGGTGATGAATCGCATTCCTTCAGGAGCATCTATACCTGCCTCACTATCATTTTGCATATTCCTGGTCTGAGCAGCGACAATGTTTTGTGCCATCTCATTCACCATAGTGTCAAGGTCTGACCTCGACATCACAACCAATTGGTTGCCTAATATTTTGTTTTCTGTGTTCATAATATATAAATGTTAAACTTTTTGATCTACATTTACATGGTACTTTATGCACGGATCCTTTTGCATATCAGATTTCAAGAAGTATCGAGTCCGACAATCTTGAAACCCGAGGCAGCTCCACGAAATCGAATGCAAAATTAGAGTGATGAAAGCTCCAAGAAGAAAATCGCATCAATAACCAGCCATTTCTGCCCTCACATTTCAAAATTGGTTCTAACGAGGAGGGCAATTAGAACCAACAATTCACAAAACACCTTTTATTTCTATCTCCGAAGAGTGTCAAATGATGCCACGTCTTTCGGTCTCTGTAGCGTTTTCCGTCACTAGTCCTACTTTATTAACTAAACCACACCGAGTTTGCCTCTATGTTTTAAATTACTGTGTTTCATTCTCTCAGAAAATATACCCAAATGGGTCAAAGTATCTGTCAATCAGTTAGAAGTACCCATTTGGGTATTGCATCAGAATTTGGTCAGATATACTTTTATGGAAAAATTAATATTTAAGAAGATGGAAAGATATTCAAGAAACAGAGTTTATGTTCGAGAAGAACAGCAATCAAGAATTAAGTTTTTCAAAATCATTATTGCTGGCGCTGGCATTGGTGGTGTCATCGCCGAATGTTTGCTGCGTTTTGGCTTTGAAACACTCACGATAATAGATGACGAAGTCGTAGAGGAATCAGACTTGAATCACCAGAACTATACCCATAATGATATCGGGTCACCAAAAGTCAATGCCCTAAAAAGGCGCCTGATGGAGATTAATCCTGACGCAAATATTAGTATCATTGATGGAGCCATTGATAAAGATAATGTTGAAGGCCTGGTTAAAGGACACGACATTGCAATAAATGCATTGAAATATGACTCAGATATTCCATTTGTTTTTGATGAATGGTGCCAGAAATACAACATCCCTGTATTGCATCCGTACAACATCGGATGGGCTGGACTTGTTTTCGTTGTTACGCCGACAGGAATACAGTTAAAAGACATCTGTGATGACGATCACCGTGGGTTTGAAGTGAAAATGATAAAGCATATTTTCAACTATTATAAATTTTGGGGTGAGCCAAAGCCGTGGATTGAGCAGGTTGTGGCATCCTATGAGAATGAAAAATGCATCTTGCCACCTCCCGAACTAGCGGTAGCCTCTTGGCTTATCGCAGGTACCGCTACCCACTTATGTTACAAAATAGCTGTTGGAGAAAAGTATCTAAGGTATCCAAAGTTCTATCTGGATACAATAGAAGAAGATCAGCTTATATAAGATATATCTTGATCCATACAGCACCACTGATGCCATCTTGCGACATTGGTGGTGCTGTATTTTTCCCAAAGCTGAAAAGTAAACAAAAAAGACTTTCATAACAACTTGATTCAACAAAAGGATGTAAATTTGCCACTATGTTTAAATAAGATTCGGATTATGGTTGAGTATTCTTTTAGTAGGTTATGTTTCAAGGCAGACGTTATTGAACCATTAAATGATGACGATATCTTTGCTGTTCATACTCCAGATGGGACTTTTCAAATGACGAAAGCGGATTTCTATCGAGTGTTTCCGAATGTTATAGCATCTAAAAGCTATAGGGATAGTGGTATTTACCACATGAGCCATCCACCCAGAAAAGCTTTACAGTTCCTGACAGGAACGACTGGCTTTTTGAAAGAAACGCCAGTGAAGAGTTTACCCAAAAAAGATTTAATTGGAGATGAAATCCGTGAAAAAATCAAAGAGATAGCCTTACTTTGGAAGGGATCAGAACATAACCCGTACATAGGTAATGATGTTCTAGAATCCTGGGAACAAGTGATCAATGAGTGGATTGAAGACGAAGAAATGCCCTTAATCATCAGAAAAGATGCAAATAAGCTCAAAGGTCAATCCTTCATCCACCCAAGTAAGCGAGAAATTATTGTTAGCGATAATACTTTTTCTATTTGGGTATGTGGTCGTGTTATGAATAACGAGACTTACACGCTCAAACAACTAAAGGTAATGCTTTTCAATAACGAAATACCAATGGTCTTCATGCAAACTGAAGACGTCAAGAACAAAGGCAAGTACACAAGGCCGTTAGGTGGTTTCTATTTGCCTGACTGGAAGGTTTGTCATATTGATCCAGTTGGATTCAATAGCAATAAGTCTATTGAAGAACTAGATATTGTTGCTATTAAGGAGCATTTCAAGAAGTTAGCAAGTCCGTACAATATGTTCGTTCTTCCGAAAGAGATTGGAGATTTAGGTGAAATTCAGATTTTCATTGATGAACAACGAAGAAAGAAGTAAAAAAGTGTTTTGTAGATGAAGTATGGTATCTTTGCAAGAACGTATGTTTTTTAAGGAGTATTACAATGATTATTAGCAAATATGGACTTTCTTTTGAAGAAGAGTCTGCCAACATGACTGGCAACGGTTTTTCTGTAGCTAAAGAACTGATTGAGAACCTTTTCTTTGGTATGGCCAAACTAAGCACAAAGTATGACAACAAAGTGTTTAGTGATTTGCCCTATACGTATTCAGAACGCCCTCTTGACAGCATCCTTTTGCCTAAACTATCAAAGCTTTGCAATTCAATGGTAATGGTGGAAATCCCAACTGTAAGAGTGTGTGATAACAGAAGATTTCAAGTTGAAAAGTCAACCGGCAGAATAGACTACTGGTGCATTTATAAAGGATATAGCTTTGTTATTGAGTTGAAACACAGCTTTGATTGTTTTACCACAGCAAAAACGAGATATCGAAAGGTCATACAGCCATGGATTAAAATGAACGAGCAGTTACAAAGTATAGAGAAAGCTCTAAAATCTTACGAAGAAGCAACAATGGGCGTGATTAGAATTGGGCTCCATATTGTCACATCCTACTCCGATAAAACCCCTAATAGGAGTTTATTGAATGAGTTTTTAGAGAGCATTCCAGATACATTTGAACGTTTTCAAAATGACTTAGGGAAACAATATCCCAGTTTAAGGCCTAATATGTTGATTTGTTGGAAGATACCAAAGAAACTCATTATGAAAGATATCTACACTTTCCCTGGTCTATGGGCTATTGCAAAGATATATCCAATCATAAAACATCGAGGGGCTATTGATTGAATTCCGTAGCTCGTCGTTCCCCAGCATTTACGGTTGTTCTACCTTTTCAGTGAGCAACCGTAATTTCTTGTTTTAATACCCAAGTCCTTGAACTGTAAACAGATTCTTAAGAACAAAATGAGAACAATGAAGTAACCCATCGCAAATTAGAACCGCATCAAGAAACAGTAAAAATCGGGAAATTTCTGCTATTTTCGTAAAAATCTTACAAAAATCAACAAAATATTTTGTTATTTTACTTGAAATGATATACCTTTGCACCAAAACTTCAATACAATATAACATGATACGAGAATTTTGGGCAGAAAACTTTCTGTCGATTAAGGAACGGCAAACCGTTAACTTTGAAACGAAGTCCAAAGACGACGAATGGGCATCGGTTGATGTCGGAGGGAATAAACGTGTTAACAAGTTGGCGGTCATTTATGGCGCCAATGCTTCGGGTAAGTCAAATCTCCTGTTAGCCATTCAAAACGTTTTTGAACTGCTGTACTACCCACAGAATGATCGGTCTCAGCCTGTTCTCACCCGTCGTGCATTCGCTTTGAACAACGACAAGTCCTCAACACTCTTCGTTTCATTCTATGCCAATGACATCCGCTATGACTACACCATCACATTCAACGAGAAATATATATTGGATGAATTGATGGACTGGTACCCTCATGGAGCTAAAGCATTATTTTATGAGCGACATTTTGTTTCGGAGGACTCGTGGGCAAAGATTAAGTTTGGAGATCTAAAGCTTTCAGCTAAATCAAAAGATACATTTCTACGGAATACACTGAATAACCATTCAGTGTTGTCCGTCTTTGGCAAAATGGCATTTAATAACGATGCACAATACATAGCAGATCTTCACCGATGGATGACAAGTTACATGCATGAAGTTAATTCCATGCAAAATGCTCTCGCCACAATGCTAAGATCGGCCGAAAAGAATGACAAGACCAAACGCTTTTTTCTTAAACTGCTACAAAAAGCCGACTTTAACATCGTTGATTTCTATACCGAGGTCGTCAGCGAGAAGCATCCCATCGGCAACATGCTGGCCATCGGTAATAGCACAGAGCCCATTACCAGTATTCCCACGTTCAAGATTCAACAGACCAAAGCATACTTTAAATGCGCAGCAGGCGACAAAATATTTATTTTAAGTCTTGACGAGCAGTCCAAAGGGACAAAGAAGTTCTTGTCGAACCTTTCCTACCTTTATAGTGCCCTGACGGGCGATCATGTTTTCTTGATTGACGAGATTGATTCAGAATTGCATGATGACTTGTTATTGTACTTCCTGAATGCATTTGTATTGAATTCCAAGAAATCCCAGTTGATTTTCACTACACAGGAAACAGCACTACTAGATGAAGAACTGCTCAACACCCATCGAGACTTTGTATTTCTTGCTGAGAAAGACCGCGTAGGTGCCTACTCAAAATACACCAGAGTTGACGAGTTCGGACTGCACAAGAATCTTTCATTATACAATGCCTACAAGACCGGGCGGCTTGGTGCTGTTCCGCAATTAGGTTCACCCATCATTTATATGGACGATGACGAAGATTAAAGACTCAATAGCTGTGATTGGCGAAGGAATTACGGAATACTACTATTTCAATTCCTTGAAAGATGAGTTCACTCAGCTTAACTTGCGCCCAATGTACCCCAAGCACTCCACAAGTCTTGAGGATGTTGAACAGGAAATCGACAAGGCCATTGACAGGGGCTACAATTTGATTTTCTGTGTTATAGACATGGACAACAAGAAAGATGGCGCTGAAAAGCAAAACTATCTTAACTTGAAAAAGCGTCTTGAGGGCACCTGGACCATTAAGAAGACAGATCAGACCTATACCATTCGCTTTATTGAGAACGAGCGTTGCACCGAACTGTTCTTCCTGTTCTATTTTATCTATACGTCGCGTCACTTCCAAGATCAGCCTGCAATGCTGCAAGAACTTAACAAGCGCTGCAAATATGAGAAGACCGAGAAGTTCTTCAAAGCACATAGTCTGCACCAGTATTTTCTGAATCATGGCGGCAGCTTCATGGATGCCTTGCGCAATGCAGCCCACTCGATGAAGGAGAAAGAAGAAACCGGACGAGACCACACCTATTCCCAAATGGCTGAACTTTTTGAGGCAATAGGAATTAAGCAGAATGACTCATGACACATGATGCATTCATTAAAGAACAATCCATTGTAATAAACTAAAACACATGAAATTTGCATGAGCATATCAACTATACAAAGCAATATTGAACGATACCAGCGTGAAGTGACTGGTATCATCAAACAAATTGGTGAGAAACGTAAAAAGCTTGCTGACGCAAAAACTAAAGGCTTAAAGGCCCAAACCGATGCGACAAAAAGCAAATCGCAATCTACATTCAAATCAAAGCTAAATGAAGTTAAACGTTATGGCACAGAAGAAGCCAAGCTGACCAAGGAGATAGCTGTCCTTGAAAAGAAGCAGGCAGATGCACAGAAGAAGCTTGACAACGAACGTAATAAATTAAATAAAGAGCAAGCAAAAGAAGACAAGAAAAAAGATGCCAAAATTGCGGCTGATCAGAAAGCGACAGAACAGGCAATGAGTAATTTGAATAAAAGAGTAAAGACAGTTCAGGATGAACAGAAACGTTTACATTCTGCCCTCTATCCTTTACTACGAGTTGAAGAAAGCGAATCATACGATGTTTTCATTTCTCACGCTTCGGAGGATAAAGCCACATTTGTCGATGAGTTTGTACAAGAGCTCACCAATCTTAATGTTAAGGTATGGTATGACAAACTCAACATGGGCTGGGGACAGAGCTTAAGAGTTAGTATTGAGACTGGATTGCTACAATCAAAATATGCAGTAGTAGTAATATCGCCCAGTTATTTTCAAAAATACTGGACCGGTCAAGAGTTGAATGGCATTTTCACTAAAGAATCTGCTATTGGAAATTGTATATTACCGATATGGCACAATATAACTAAAGATGAGGTTGCCCAGCATAGCCCAATTCTTGCCGACAGACTTGCATTGGACACTTCAATTATGTCATCAAAGGAAATCGCTGAACAATTTGTTAATGTATTAAATCGCAGATAATGAGTGAATTTGCAACGCTGAAGGCTATTAGTGTGCAGAAATAGAAATTATATTAGAAAATTGTAGATATTAACGAATTTAAAGTTAACTTATATGCTAATTAATTGTTGCATAGACACATATAACATTAATTGGGTAGCTCTAAGTGCAATTTCAAATATTGTCCTTGCCACCATTGCAATAGCAACACTTGCATTTAGTATCTTCTTGATGGTAAAACAAAACAAGCAAAGAAAAGATGAAATCAGAGCAAGGCTAATGTTTAGTTTTTACCATTGGAAGGATTTATATTTTCTTAAGGTTGAAAATATTGGGAAAGAACCTGCTTATGATGTTAATCTAGAAGTGACAGGTAAACCCATCAAAGACAGTCTTTACAAGAGTATTGTGGGCATTTTTTTTGATTTGGCGTCAAAGAAATTTGCCATTCCTGCAGGAAAGAGTAAATACTTTTTAATCAGCCCTGCTGTGGCTAAGGGTGCTGATCTGATGTTGGGTAGCGATCGCCATTCTTATGTAGAGATTAGGGAATGGCTTGATCAGTATGGAGATGAACTGATTTACATCAAAGGCAAATATAATAACAAATACAAGATCAATGAATCAATGTCAATCAAAGAACACATTGTTTATGGCTCATTTTGCGTATATGAGCAATTCGATTGGATTGCAGAGTCATTATCTGAAATGAACGACGATATTGAAAAGGTGCAAAAACACCTTAAAGTAATTAGCGATAATATCAAGAAACATGATTAAATAATGGATAAACTGAGAATGCACACTATAGACGATATTGACAAGAAATATTAGTACAACAATGAAATGCCCCGATATTTTAACTTTTTAACGATTGTAGCACCTAAATATGGCACTGGCTTGATCTATCTTTGCTGCGGATTACAGATTTGCATTTATGTGAGATTTGGATTTCTCTCATATCGTTAATTATGAGAAAGTGCCATTTTTCAAGAAAAATGCTTATCTTTGCATCCGGAACAAGAATATTATATATTCTTGATGCCTGCAAAAGACTGAAATAATGAAGTTTTCACAAACTCCTATGCGGTATATAGATATATGAGCTTTGGTCGGCTCGCAGGAACTGCACTGGAGTTTGTTTTTTGATATAGCAACTTCTCATAATATATATTATGCAGAACAAGAAGGTTAAAACGCCAGAAGAAAAAGCAAGAGAACGAATAGATGAAATGTTCTGTGAGGCTGGTTGGAAAGTGCTTTCCAGAGACGAATACGCTCCTAACATTTCAGCTGTAGCTTTAGAAGAAGGCTTGATGAACGGTAATCTTGAAGCAGACTATTTGCTTTTCATCAGCGGAAAGGCGGTTGGCGTATTGGAAGCGAAGAGGGTTGAGATTGACGTCGATTCTCCCGTCGTGGAAGAGCAGGCTGTCAAATACACTAAAGCATTGCCTGATTGGTATCAGTATTGGCAGAAACCTTTGCTGTTGGCTTATGTATCAAATGGCAAGCAGATTCTTTTTAAGGACAATAGGACCCCCGATGCCGAATTCAAACCGATCAGCAGGATTCACACGCCCAAAGAGGTCGTGGAGATGTTACAAATTCCAGACATATATGCTGGACTTCCTGCTCTTAAAAAGAAAGGCTTGCGTAATTGTCAGTATGAAGCCATAACCAACCTTGAGGGAAGTTTCAGGGGAGGGCACAATAAAGCGCTCATGGTACTCGCTACGGGCGCGGGAAAAACATACACCGCCTGTACTGCAGCTTATCGTTTCTTGTCGTACACACCCATGAAACGTGTGCTTTTCCTTGTTGACCGCAACAACCTTGGAAAGCAGGCTGAGAATGAATTTGGAATGTATCGCCTCACCGAAACGGGCGACCCGTTCAATACAATTTTCACTGTAAACCGCCTGAGATCATCCAATGTCCCTAAAGACACGACAGTAATGATTTCCACTATCCAGCGGTTATTCTCATTGCTGAGTGGAGAAACCATTACCGATGTTGATGATGATGACGAATTCGAGCCTGGTGCTCCGATTGAATTGCCGGGCAACTTGGCTTTGCCTCATGATTATTTTGACCTGATCATCATTGATGAGTGCCACAGGTCTATCTATGGCAACTGGAGAGCCGTGCTTGATTATTTTGACACGGCAAAAATGATTGGCTTGACAGCTACGCCCGTTCCTGAAACCATTGCCTTCTTCAACAACAATGTGGTCATCAACTACACACTGGAGAAATCAATTATCGATGGTGTCAATGTGGATTGCCGTATTTATCGCATTAAGACTCGTGAAACGGAGGATGGAGGCGCAATTCGTGAGGGCCAAAATGTCAAGCAGATAACCCGCTATACAGGCAAGGTGGAAAGCTTCAGCAACCGTGAAACTCGTAACTATACTCGGGAGGAATTGAACCGCAGTATCGTGAATCCTGCTCAAATCAAGTTGATTTTAGAAACCTATCGCGATGCGGTTTATACCGAAATGTTCAATGACCCGCAGCGTGAACCCAATATGGACTATTTGCCCAAAACGCTCATTTTTGCGCTAAATGATGCTCATGCAACTAACATCGTCCAAATCGCTAAAGAGGTTTTCAAAAGACCAGAAGATGACAATACGTTTGTCCAGAAGGCAGGAGACAGCAACCAGTTAATCCGAGAGTTCCGCAACGACAAAAATTTCCGTATCGCTGTCACTGTTACATTGGTGGCCACTGGTACCGACATCAAGCCACTTGAAGTGGTGATGTTCATGCGTGATGTTCGCTCTGAACAACTCTACACGCAGATGAAAGGCCGTGGCGTGAGAACCATCGGCGACGAACAGCTGCGCAATGTCACACCCAATGCTTTCAGCAAAGACTTGTTCTATCTGGTGGATGCCGTAGGTGTGACGGAACATGAACACGTGGTCACCACACCAGGAGAACCATCAGACCCGACCATTTCGCTCGAAACCCTTCTTGAGCGCATTGCTCATGGAAACGTGAGTGATGATTATCTGAGGATGCTCGCTGGCCGATTGGCTCGCATCCACAACAAATGCAGCAACGAGCAACGGGAGAACTTCTTTGCCATGGCTCATACTTCCATGGCAGACATCGCCAAGGGCATATATGATGCCTTTGAAAAGGGCACCTTGCCTCCATACACCAATATCAATGAGCCGAACCTAGAACGTAAGGCTCTTGTATCAGCAATCGCCAACTACCCTGAGGTACGCAAGTATATCCTTGTGCTTGCGGCTGGATTTGTGACCATTCTTCAACCCGGCGAGGACGAATTGATCACAAAAGGATTCACCACCGAGGAAGCCGCTTCGACAACCGCTGCTTTTGAAAAATATATAGCTGAGCACAAAGATGAGATTGAGGCCCTGCGCATCATCTACAACAACGCTGGAGAGCCGTTGACATACACAATGCTCAAAGACTTGCAGAGCCAGCTCTTGCTTGCAAACAGCAAGTTCCGCATCAATCAGCTGTGGAACAACTACGCATTGCTAAAACCAGAGGAGGTCACTAAATTTGGCACAAAAGAGGAACGTGAAGCAATCACCAATATCATCCAGCTTGTGCGCTATGGCTATCACATGACTTCCAATCTTGTCGGTTTGCAAGCTACAGCAAAGCAGTATTTTAACCTGTGGTGCGGCCAGCTGCAGCGCACTATCACTGATGCACAAAAAGAACTGCTGACCCAAATTGTGGACTATATTGTCACCAATGGCTCTTGTGAAGTTCAGGACATCATCGACAATGACCGCCCCTATGCAGCTCAGATTATCACTTCGTTTGGAGGCAGGTCACAAGCTGACGATGCCATCTCTTCATTATCTCAATTCTTGTTATACCGTAAAACAGCATAATAATGGCAACACTACAAACTGCAACAGAGCAATCGTTGATTAAAAAAGTGTGGCAACTCGCTGATGTCCTCGCTGGTGTGGGCATCGGTTACACCGACTATATCACCCAACTCACTTACCTTCTTTTCCTCAAGATGGATGACGAGAGCACCAATACCTTCGGTGAGACCTCAGCCATCCCAGAAGGGTATCGTTGGGCTGACCTCATAGACCTTGATGGCTATGACTTGACCGAACAGTACGAGCGTACACTCTCAAAACTTAGTGAACAGGAAAACCTGATAGGCACTATCTACACAAAGGCGCAAAACAAGATTGATAAGCCGGTTTATCTGAAGAAAGTAATTTCGATGATTAACGAGGAGAACTGGCTCATCATGGATGGTGACGTGAAAGGTGCCATCTATGAGAATATTCTTGAGAAAAACGGCTCTGACAAGAAGAGTGGTGCAGGACAATATTTCACCCCGCGCTCACTTATCCAGGCCATGGTAGATGTCACTCGTCCTCAAATCACCGAGACGGTTTGCGACCCTGCATGCGGTACTGGCGGCTTCCTGCTCGCTGCTTACGATTACATGAAGAGCCAGTCACAAGATAAGACCAAGCGCAAGTTCCTGCGTGAAGAGGCCTTGAATGGCATTGACAACACGGCTTTGGTTGTTACACTCGCCTCAATGAATTTGTACCTTCATGGCATCGGCACTGACCGCAGTCCAATTCTGTGCCAGGATTCGTTGGAAAAATCCCCCGACAAACTGGTTGACGTTGTACTTGCAAATCCGCCATTTGGAACCCGCCCTGCAGGTTCTGTGGATATTAACCGCGATGACTTCTATACCGAGACTAGCAACAACCAGCTGAACTTCCTGCAGCATATCATGTCGCTGCTCAAGGATGGTGGCCGTGCAGCGGTTGTCTTGCCGGACAACGTGCTCTTTGAAGGCGGTTCGGGTGAAATCATTCGCAAAAAGTTGCTGGAAGATTTCAACCTGCACACCATTTTGCGTTTGCCTACAGGAATTTTCTATGCTAATGGCGTGAAAGCCAATGTGCTGTTCTTTGTCAAAGGATCGAAAACCAATAGCATTTGGTACTATGATTATCGTACTAACATCAAGCACACACTTGTCACCAAGAAGCCTCGATGACTTTGTGGCATGCTATAATGCCGACAACATCGATGCCCGCAATGAAACCTACAACGCCGAGACGAATCCCAATGGTCGATGGCGCAAGTTCGATGTTGAGGACATTCTGCGTCGTGACAAGACAAGTCTTGACATCACCTGGATCAAGCAAACAAGTGACGATGCTGATTACACGCTGCCTGAGTTGATGGAAATCATTCAAGAAAAAAGCGAAAACATCAAGACAGCCGTTGATGAGTTGGTTAGCCTCTTGTCAAATATCAAAGAATAAACACATGGATACCAAACAACTGCGCCAAAAGATATTAGACTTGGCAATTCGTGGGAAACTTGTGCCACAAGATCCCAACGATGAGCCGGCAAGTGTACTACTGGAGCGCGTCAAGGCTGAAAAGGAACGCCTTATCGCAGAGGGCAAAATCAAACGCTCAAAAAAATCGGCAGCGTCTTCTGATAAGCCGCATTATCCGTTTGAGATACCCTCAAACTGGGAATGGATAAGGCTAGATGAGATAAGTGAGATTGGAACTGGAGCCACTCCTAGTACAAAGGATTCTTCATACTATAATAACGGTACAATATGTTGGGTAAATAGTAGTAAAACCAATTGTGAGTTTATAACTGAGCCAACTACTTACATAACGCAGAAGGCTCTTAAAGAAACTAATTGCACTATTTATCCGATTGGAACGATAATAATGGCTATGTATGGCGAAGGTAAAACAAGGGGGCAAATTTCAGAACTGAAAATATCTTCTGCTACCAATCAAGCATGTGCGGCCATAGTACCTTTGATTAACGAATACAAAGACTTTATAAAGATTTTCCTGAAAGCAAACTATTGGAAAATACGAACCTTGGCAGAAGGTGGTTTACAACCAAATCTAAACTTGAAAAAAATTGCATCATATTTAATACCTATGGCACCATTGGCGGAACAGGAAAGAATTGGCGTTGAAGTAGAAAGGCTAATGTCCTTTGTTGATGAAATTGAGCAGTCAACATCATTGATGAACTATTCGCTTTCGCAAGTCAAAGCTAAGATTCTTGAGTACGCGATAAGTGGTAAACTCGTGGCGCAAGATCCATCTGACGAGCCAGCAGAAGTCTTGCTGAAACGAGTTAACCCTAATGCGGTTGTATCTACCGATACATCGCATTACAGTATTCCTAATACATGGATTTGGGTTAAACTAAGTGACATCTTTGAAATAAATCCCAAAAATCATAATAATGATGATGAGGATGATTGTGGATTTGTTCCCATGTCATATGTACAAGATGGCTATTCAGGAGAGCACACCTTCGAGGTCAGGAAATGGGGTAAAGTAAAAAAAGGTTACTCTCATTTCCAAAATGGAGATATTGGAGTAGCTAAAATCTCTCCTTGTTTTGAGAACCTTAAATCCACAATCTTTCATTCATTACCTAATAATATTGGGGCAGGAACAACCGAACTAGTCATAATGAGGGGGAAAGAAATATTTGCACCATTCTTCTTATACTTATTCAAGTCGCCATGGTATATTAGTAAGGGTACTGTGTATTTTAAAGGAGTAGTCGGTCAACAACGTGTTAGTCGTGATATTTTTACATCGCTTGAAGTTCCATTGCCACCGCTCAACGAGCAAAAGAGGATTTCAGCTAAAGTTGATGAACTATTTGCTGTGATTGACCAGATACAACAATCGTTGGAGTGAGCATGACTCCAACGATTGAAGCTTACCAGTTTACGATCTTATCGACGATGGCCCGCTGCTCACTGGCTGTACGGCGCAAGTAAATGCGGGTTGTCTCAATGCTCTCGTGGCCCATCAGGTCGGCAAGGAGGGCAATGTCGTTGAAACGGTCAAGGAAATTCTTTGCAAAACGGTGACGGAACGAGTGTGGGTAAACAACGTCTCTATTTAAGCCATATATCTCTGCAAAGTGTTTCAGTTGTTGAGCTATACCACGAGTTGTAATGCGCTGACCGAAACGATTAAGGAACAAATAGCCCGAAGTCTGGTTGCGTTTTTCTAGCCATATCAAGGCCTCTGTCCGCAAGTTTTTTGGAATGTATAAGCGCCGCAACTTGCCACCTTTAGAGTAGATGTCCAGGTAACCGATCTGAACATGTTCGGCTTTGATTTGTACCAACTCACTGACACGCGCTCCAGTAGCAGTGAGAAACCAAACAACAAAATACCAATCTTCGTAGCCATCAGCTTTGAGCTTGGTTTTAAGAAACTTGTAATCAGCATTGCTGATCACGTTCTCCAGGAAGTTCTTTTGCTGAACCTTGACAAACTTCATTTTCAGTTTGTCGAGTTTCAAGAACTCAAGATACTTGTTCATTCCTTGTAAACGCAGGTTTACAGTTTGCGGCTTGAACGTTTCCACCAGATACCCTTTGTAAGCCAAAAGGTTCTTGCTCGTCACCCCATCATAATGCGATAGGAAATAGTTTACAGTCCACATGTAGGACGTGACGGTGTTGTTAGACAAGTTCTGCTTGTCAAGGAATTTTTTGAATTTTGTTACCATAATATCTTTGTTTTAAATAAGCGGTAACAAAATAAGCTTTTCCTACATCGCATTATGGGCAATTACCCAGTGGATGGTGCTACACCACAATGAATTTCATTTGCCAATTATATGACGGCGAGAAAATTGAGGACAAGTATCTGATCAACCTTGACGCAAAGTATCTGAGAGGAAAAAGCGAAGGAGACACCCTTAATAAAGGGCGTTTTGTCCCAGAGAAGACGACAATGATACTCGTGGATGGGGAGAACTCTGGAGAGATTTTCACTGCACCCATAGACGGTTATCAAGGCAGCACATTCAAATTGCTCGAAATCAGCGAAGAAATGAATGCCGAGTATGTGAAGATGATTATTAGGATTTACCAAAAACGTCTGCGAGACAATAAAGTGGGTTCTGCGATTCCACACCTTAATAAGAAAATGTTCAGAGAAATCCTTGTACCAGTGCCACCCATTGCTGAACAAACAAGAATTGTGGGACACACAAATGAATTGATGTCAAAAATAACCGAACTTACTGAGGCTTTATAAGGCCTCAGCAATATCATCAATTCTATTATTGATGCGTTCAATAGCATCAACAATGCGGCATTGTTCATTATAGGGAGGTAACGGAATATCCAGTTTGGAATACTCTGATATCCAATATCGCTTGTGGGTTTTACCCACTAAGCGAGTTATAGACATGAAGTAATAGACATATTTGATATTTACCCCACTCTTAACATGAAGTATCTTCATGGCGGACGATTTGACCTTAAAGTGAAAATCGACATACTTTGAGTCAGTTGTGAAATCATCAAATATGATTACTGGCACTTTGTCGAACACACCTGCAGTTTCGTTTGTATGGCCTATAACAAACGATTTGCCGGCTGTTAACACTGGCGTTTTATAAGCATCGCTGTATTCAGTGGATTCAACTATATATCGTTGCGGTTGCTCATATTCAACAATATCTTCTAACTTGCAAACGCACCATCCTTGCGGCAGGTGCTGATAATGCGATGTATCGGTAGATACAACCGCATTAGGGTTAACTCGTTTAAGTAGTTCAATGGCTGGTTCATCGTTGGGATCTTGCGGCACAAGTTTCCCTGAAATTGCTAATTCTAGAATATGATTCTTTAACTTAGATGCAGATTTCAATAAATCAAATTTCTCTTGCTCTATTGAGTCTGCAATAGATAAGAGCAGCTCAACTTTATCTACAATTCTCTTCTGCTCATTAAGTGGTGGTAAAGGGATTTGGCCAGAATGAGCATCCGAAGTGCTTAAACGAGGCATTTTCACACCAAAACCACATTGAATTGTGTAATCAACAAAATATTTTGACCTCAAAACGAGGTTGATATAAAATTCGCTAATTCCGCTAAATAAAGAAAATGGAATAATTTCAGTAGTGCAAAAACCTTGATTATCTGCAACGAGAACTTTATTAAGGTAAGTACGTAGTTTAGAGTAGAGAATGTTTCCCTTTTCAAATCTATGTCTAACACCTTTTATATCACGTTCTCCCTTTTTCAGTCTTTGAATTAGCCTTGCTGTATCTTTTTCCAAATCTTCTAATTCCAACACCCATGATTCAGCAGGAATATCTTCTACTGCTACATTTATGCATGTCCCATAGTTACTGATTTCTCTTAGAGTAGTCCATACCCAGTTATTAGGAATCTCAAACGGATAATGCGGCTTATTTAATGTTGATTAGTTCAGTGAAAAAAGAAAACATATCAGAAAAATTTGTAAATTTGCGACTATCAATATTATAATGTTTATATCAATTAATTGAAACATATTTGATTTATGAGAGACGCAACTAGACTGGACATTTATTTCAGGGACGATAGAGCATTGTTTTTGATTCCTTTATACCAACGCAAATATGCATGGCAGCAGAAACATTGCCAACGGCTATTCTCTGACCTACAAAAAATACAAAAAGAAAACATTCGCAGTCACTTCTTTGGAAGCATTGTTTCAGTTAAGGCAGATAGCGAGCACGAGAATGACCTGCTTATCATTGATGG
>CAJOFM010000016.1 GCA_905233915.1 uncultured Muribaculaceae bacterium
TTGACATGACAAAGCCTCCGCTTGGGAAAGTAGAGGCTTTGTTATATGTTTTACAACATGTTACAAAATGAGGATGTGACACAATTATGACACACCCTCTTTAAATCTTATTTCTATTTTACCTGTGGCGGTTAGTACTCCTCGGGATCAAAGAAGAAGTCGTCGTCGTTGGTGGGATAATCGGGCCAGATGTCCTCAATGGACTCATAGGTGTCACCCTCATCCTCAATTTCCTGCAAATTCTCTATCACTTCGAGAGGTGCGCCACTGCGCACGGCATAGTCGATGAGCTCGGCCTTGGTAGCGGGCCAGGGAGCGTCCTCGAGTTTGGTTGCCAGTTCAAGTGTCCAATACATAGTTTCTAGTTGTACTAATTCTTTTATGAAAAATCCTGTGTTTTAAAAATTGCGCAAAAGTAATACTATTTTTCAATATCAAGCATCTTTGTCCCAATAAATTTCCTCGACTTGGTTACTGATATTGTTAAATCTCGCAAAAACAAAGAAGAAATCGCTCAGGCGGTTCAGGTATTCCAGCACGAGAGGCTCGACCTTGGCAGTGCGTGATAACGTCACCACACGACGCTCGGCGCGGCGGGTGATGGTGCGGCAACGGTCGGCTGTTGCCGACAAGCGTGAGCCACCAGGCAGGATGAAGCCACGCATGGGCGGCAGCTCCCCGCTCATCTTGTCCATCATGTTCTCGAGTGCGGTGACATCGTCCTGGGTCAGACCATAGAGGGCGGCGTCGGCGGCGTCATTAGCCAGATAGGCCCCGATGTTGAACAGCTTGTTCTGCGCCTTGCGCAACAGGGCTATAATCTCCTTATCGTCGAGTTTGGTGCTGTGCAGCAGCACGCCAATGTTGGAATTCAGTTCATCGACAGTGCCGTAGGCCTCAACGCGCACGTCATCTTTGCTCACGCGGTTGCCACTCACCAGTGAGGTGGTGCCGGCATCGCCGGTGCGGGTATAAACTTTACCTTTCATAATAGTATTGTCATGTTTTTATGTTGTTTTCATTATAACGGGCATTCATGGCCCATATTATATGCCACAGCAAGAAGCATGCCATTAACCATCTACTGACTTAATGGCATCCAAGTACCGGATAACAGGTGATTACTCGTCGTCGGGGTCGCTCACGACCTGGAAGTCCTTGTTCTCGTCCTCGTAGTCGCTCTCCCAGTACTCCTCGCTCCACTGCTTGCTGCCCGAGTCCACCATCTTGCCGCCGGCATCGGGAGCCTCTTCCTCAAAGTCATCGGCGCCAAAGATGAAGTTATCCTCGGCTTGCTCGCGATGGCGCTCGTCCAGGTCGTGATGGGTGGGCGTCTCGGGGATGCGGTTGCGCTCATCGTTGATGGTGCGCCACAGCAGGTCCTTGAGTTCTGTCAGGCCCATCTGCGCCACACTCGAGATAAACACGCTGGGGATGTCGTCGGGCACCTCGGGCCGCATCTGCTCGATGAGTTCCTCGTCGAGCATGTCACACTTGGTGATGGCGAGCACGCGGGGCTTCTCCACCAGGTCGGGGTTGAAGGTCTCCAACTCGTGGCACAGGATAGCATATTCCTTGCGGATGTCGTCGCTGTCGGCCGGCACCATGAACAGCAGCACGGCATTGCGCTCGATGTGACGCAGGAAGCGCAGACCCAGGCCTCGACCCTCGCTGGCACCCTCAATGATGCCGGGGATGTCGGCCATGACGAACGACTGCGCGCCACGATAGGACACGATGCCCAGGTTGGGCTCAAGCGTCGTGAAGGGGTAATTGGCGATTTTGGGTTTGGCTGCGCTGATGACGCTCAGCAGGGTCGATTTGCCCGCATTTGGGAAGCCTACAAGACCAACGTCGGCCAGCAGTTTCAGCTCCAGGATGACGGCCTTCTCCACGCCTTTCTCGCCAGGCTGGGCAAAACGTGGCGTCTGGCGTGTCGCCGTCTTGAAGTGCTGGTTACCCAAGCCGCCACGACCGCCGCGCAGCAGGCGCACAATCTGGCCGTCCTGGGTCACGTCACACAGGAACTGTCCCGTCTCGGCGTCATATACCGCCGTTCCGCAGGGCACCTCGATGGTACGGTCCTCGCCATCCTTGCCGGTCATCTGGTTCTCGCCGCCCTTCTGGCCGTCGGTGGCGAACACATGACGCTGGTATTTCAAGTGGATGAGCGTCCACAGGTTGCGGTTACCCTTCAGGTAGATGTGGCCGCCACGGCCGCCGTCTCCGCCGTCAGGACCTCCCTTGGGGACATACTTGGCACGGTGCAAATGAGCCGAGCCGGCACCCCCCTTGCCACTGCGGCACAGGATCTTCACATAGTCGATAAAATTGCTTTCTGCCATAACAGGTTTCTATTTTGGCGCAAATTTACGGAAAATTCTCGGAATTCTCTGTATCTTTGCCACACAATAACTGACAATAAATCGATAGCATGATACTCAATTCAATTGATTGGACCGCGAGTCCTGAGTTGTTCAGCTTTGGCCCCATCACTGTGCGGTGGTACGGACTGATGTTCGCCATCGGTTTCCTGGTGGGCTATGAGATTGTTTACCGCATCTTCCGCCACGAGGGCGCCAAGGAGAGTTGGGTGGGCAGCCTGTTCATCTATGTCGTGGTGGCGACCATCGTGGGAGCCCGTCTGGGGCACGTCTTTTTCTATGACTGGTCCTACTATAGCCACCACTTGGGCGACATTCCCAAGATTTGGGAAGGCGGCCTGGCTAGCCATGGCGGCACCTTGGGCATCATGATTGCCATCTGGCTCTATAGCCGCTATGTGACGCGCAAACCCATGCTCTGGACGTTTGACCGCCTGGTGGTGCCCGTGGGTTTTGTCGCTGCGCTCATCCGCATCGGCAACCTGATGAACCACGAGATATACGGCGGCGAGACCTCCATGCCGTGGGGCTTCCGCTTCATCGACAATGTGGGCCAGTGGATGCAAGGCGCCGAACCCATTTTCACGGCGCCGAGCCACCCCACGCAGATCTATGAGGCTGCCTTCTACCTGTTGACCTTTGCCGTGTGCATGGTGATGTACTGGCGCTACCGCGCCCAGGAGCGCGAGGGTCTCATCTTCGGCGTGTTCATGCTGGGCATCTTTGTGCCGCGCTTCTTCATCGAGTATATCAAGAACGTGCAGGAGGCTTGGGAGGTCTCGATGCGTGCCAGCATCGGCTTGGACCAGGGCCAGTTGTTGAGCATCCCGTTCATCATTTTAGGCATCTGGCTCATCGTCAGGGCGATGCGCCGCCCGCGCGTACCGTTGGAATATCCTGACCGCTTCGCCGACGAGAAAAAATCCCGTTGAGGTATTCAAGACGCATCAACAGCTATGCTATGGTAATTGAAACTGGAATGTTTTTAACGCTAATTTCGCGAATTATATTAAAAAAATCAGTGTTAATCAGCGTAATCAGCGTTAAACAAATTCAGGACAACTGACAACATTACACCTGGCATCGGAAATGTTTTAACACTAATTACGCGGATTTCCGCGAATTATATTATAAAAATCAGCGTAATCAGCGTTGAACAAATTCAGGACAACTGACAATATATATTATTTGAATATGAAATCTTTTCATCTCGCATACCTCATCCCCGTGCTGGCGGCACTGCTGTTGCTGTGCTGCTGCACCCGCACACCCAAGCATGCTATGAACCGAACTTCAACTTCCTCCAATCCCACCATGGAGGGCTCCCCCGTGATGATTGACGACACCACGGTAAAAGGGCTACGCGTCTATTATCCCCAATTCTCGCGCATCGACCTCGTGTGTGGCAAGATGCCGTCCAAGACCGAGCGTGATGTCATCTTCTGTGCCGAGGCGGCATTTACCCATGAGTTGCTCGACGAGTTTTCCCACAGCAACATCGATGGCGACCACGTGAGCGGCGGCAAGCTGTATAAGGGAGCCAAGTGCTACGACAACACCGGGGCCTTTGCCTGGTTTGCCGACACGACATGGGAGTTTGTCCATGGCGAATACGGTGAACTGCTCGACAGCGTCGCCGAGGCTGGCGGCATGGGCTTCGGCCAGGCCATCATCATCTATGAGGGCGAGAGCATCCGTCCCCTGTGGCGCGATGGCGTGAACCAGTACCGCGCCTTGTGTGAGAAGGACGGCCGCCTGTGCATCGTCGATAGCCGCAACGAGGTGGAATATGACGACTTTGTCGCCATGTTGGAGAAATTTGCCCCGCGCCATGCCCTCTACATGGACATGGGCGCCGGCTGGAACCACTCCTGGTGGCGCGACGGCAAGGGCAAGGTGATTGAGATCCACCCCACAGCCAACAAGTCCCGCTACTGCACCAACTGGATCACTTTCTACAAGTAAAATCTTTCCTTGGAACGTCCTATCGGGTGCCTCTCATCACTATTGTTGCGATGAGGGGGCTGTGGTGCGGATGTGGAGGTCGGCCTGCGGGAAAGGTATCTCGATGCCATTCTCGTTGAGGACGCCGTAGATGTTCTCCTTGATGCGGGCGATGTCGGCAACCTGTGAGGCGACACGCACCCACACGACAACGAGCAGGTCAACGCTGCTCTCGCCGAAGTTCTGGAACAGCACCTGCACGCCCTTGCCGGGGTCATAGCAGTCGAGCTTGCTGATGCGCTCAATAATCATCTCACGCACCTGGTCAATCTTGCTGCCGTAGGCGACGCCGACGGTAATCTTGGCCATCTCGTAGCCGTGGTTGCGGGTCATGTTCTTGAAATTCTTGGTGAACAGCTGGCTGTTGAGGAAGGCGATGACCGAGCCGTCGATGGTCTCGACCAGCGTGCTCTGGTAGTTGATGTTGCTCACCTTGCCGCGCACGCCGTCACACTCGATGACGTCGCCAATCTTGACGCGACCATTCATGAGCGAGAGGCCGTAGAAGAGGTTCTCGAGGGTGTCCTTCATGGCGAAACCAATACCGGTCGAGAGACCCGTGAGGATGAAGGTGATGCCCGTGCGGTTGACGTGCAGGGTGACCAGCACGATGTAGATGTAGATGCCCCAACCGATGTACTTGATGATGTTCATCGAGAGGGTCACAGCCTTGGACTCGGCTTTCACCTTGGCCCTGGCATTGGGGTCCTCCTCGACGACGGTCTGGATGTCGATCTCGCCATCGACGTCATTCTCGCGCTCAAACCTCGAGATGGCCCTGGACTCGGCGCGGTTCTGCTTCCACAACTGGTAGCCCTGGATGAACAGGTAGATGATGTAATGGAAGACAAAGGCAAACGCCACGCATGCCAGAATCCTGTCCAGCGACAGCACGATGAGACCCGGCTGGTCCACAAACTTGTAGCGGAAGATGCGCTCACACCACTGCGTGAGGTCAAACACGCGGGCTGCCCAGTAGATGGACAAGGCCACACTCAACGTGGCAGCGATGGGGATAATCATCTTATAAACAGCATCGTAGAACCACGTGCGGCGCACGTCGGCATCGCTGGGAATGTACTTGTTCTCGTAGGTGTGCATCAGGTCGTAGATGACCGTGATGGTCTGGATGAGCGTCAACTGCATGATCCACCAGATGAGCACCTGGACGCTCATCAACGTGTAGCCCATCCACGCCATGACACACGACACGGCCATGACGATGAACGATACCCACGAATAGAACACGTCGCTGCGGGGCACAACGGCATGATGACGGCGGTTGGCAATCAGCTGCCAGATGGTGAACACCAGCAGCAGGGCCGGGAACACCAGGTTGACGACGGAACTGGGCATGAACACGATGCGGAAGAAGAACACCACAAAGCCCATCAGCAGCACTGGCACATAAAGCTTGATGCCACTCTTGACCACGTCGGCCCGTTGACGGATGATGATGGACAGGGTGATGGCGGCAATGAGCCAGGCGTACTCGCTCAACAGCCTGGTGGCCATGGTCATGAAGTTCTGGCTGGTCACGTTGCTGATGATGAACGTGGCGAGGGCGAACACAGCAGCCGCCACACAGATGACGATGCAGGAGCGCTTCTTGCGGAACTTCAACGAGATGAAGCGCCTGGGGACCAAATAACGCAGAATGAGCCAGCTGAGCAACAGCGCACCCACGACATACACGGCCAGGAAGATGAACAGGAAGCCGATGAGTGGACCGCGCCACTCGCTGCGGGCCTTGCGTGAACGGGAGTATTTCTCGGCGATATCCTCCTTGCTGCTCTTCCAGTTGTAGCCGAAGCGCTTCAATATCTGGAAATAGCTCTGGCCACCGTTGACAAACACATTCTGGCGGATCTGCTCATACATCTCCATGGCATAGTCATTGAGCTTCTTGGCCTTGTTGGCGACCCACTGGCGCTTCTCGTGGTTGTCCTTCATCGTCTCACGGGCACGCACGATGTCCTGGGCAATGACCTTGGCCAGGTTGACGCAGCTGTCGCGGGTGAGGCGCATCTGGGGCGTCTTGAGCTGACTGTCAGGGATGTTGTTGAGGGCGGTAACCAGGTTCTGGTATTGTGCGATCTGCTCGTCCATCTGTTGCTCAAACTGCTTGAACGAGCGTGTGCGCGACACGCGGTTGTAGAGCTGCGTGGCTTGGCCGCAGGCATAGGCCAGGTCAAACACGTTCTGCTCCTTTTGGCTATAGAGCATCAGCTCGATGTTGTTGCACAGTTCCAAATCCTTACCGATGCTGCGCTGGAACTGCCCGTTGCGCCGCTCAAAGCGCTGGGCACGCTCCTTCTGCTCCTGGTGGGTCTCGCTCAGTTCCTCGCACAGCACGCTCAGCGTCTGCTGCATGTTGTTCTCCTTGAGCACCGCACCGGCGTCGAGCACCGTCATGATCACGACAAGTATCGCTAATATCTTCTTCATTGCCATTCAATTTTTAGTTGTGGCCGCAAAATTACATTTTTCCCGCCAATCCAGCAAAACCATTCGACAAACCGCCCCACAACTGGATTGAATCAAGAAAAAACACTACCTTTGCAACAAATATGACTCTTGCTATCTAAATGAAACCTGCAATCATATTATTGGCGATACTGGTCATCGGCGGGGCCATCGTGTGGCTCATCGACCGCCTGTTCTATGCCAACAAGGCCCAGGAGGACGGCGCAAACGCCAACGACGATACCGATGAACAACCGGCGCTGCAGGGCTGTGTCGACGAGTCGTGCGGCATCCGCTCCATCTGTCCCAGCGAGCAGATCCTGGCGGGTGCGTGCAAACAGCAGCCCACCTACTATGACGACGAGGAACTGGACCGTTTTGCGGGACGCAGTGAGGGCGATTACACGCCCGACGAGGAGGAGCAGTGGCGCGACATCCTCTACACCCTGCTGCCCAGCGACCTGCTGGGATGGGGACAGAGCATCAAGCACCGCGGCCTGACGATGCCAACGGCCATCAGAGATGAGTTTTTGCAGCTTGCCGCCGAACATCGCGGCCCAGCGGGGCAATAATTTGACATCTAGCTCGTTTATTAAGTACCTAAAAGGGATAAAAACATTGAACAGGACACGACGCTTCATACCGTTAATGGTCATTGCGATGGTGGTTTTGCTGGCTGCATGCAGCAACAAGACCAACACCGCGCGTTCGCGTTTCTGGCATTCGTTCACGACCAAATACAACGTCTATTTCCACGGCAAGACCAACTACGACGAGCAGTTGAAGGCCATGATGGATGCCTACGAGGACGACTACTCCCAGCACCTGTACATGCATCCCGCCGAGGCGCGTTCCAACCCCAAGGCCCCACAGCCTAGCGGCAGCTTTGACCGCACCATCGAGAAGATGGAGAAAGCCATCACGCTCCACTCCATCAAGAAGAAGCCCAAGCGCAAGAGCGGCAAGGGCCGTGACCCCAAGTACCAGGAATGGCTCCAGCGCGAGGAGTATAACCCCTTCCTGCACAACGCGTGGTACCTGCTGGCCAAGTCGCAGTACATGAAGGGCGACTTCCTGGATGCCGCCGCCACCTTCCGCTACATCGCCCGCCACTTCTCGTGGAAACACGACCTGGTGCAGGAATGCCAGGTGCGCGAGGCCCTGTGTTACTGCGCCATGGGTTGGCCCACCGAGGCCGATAACGTGCTCTCGCACATCCATATCGACGAAATCACCAACAAGAAAATCCGCGCCCTGGCCAATGCCGCCTTTGCCGACTATTACATCAAGGTGCAACAGCCCGAAGAGGCCATCCCCTATCTGGCCAAGGCCGTCAAGGGCTTCAAGGGCAATGACAAGGTGCGCATGAGTTTCCTGCTCGGACAGCTCTATGAGGACATCGGCGACAAGCGCAATGCCTATCTGGCTTACAAGCAGGCCGGTAGCAGCAATAGTTCGACCTATCGCACCAAGTTTAACGCGCGCATCAAGCAGAGCGCCGTCTATGAGGGCGCCAACATTGCCAGCGAGGTCAAGGCGCTGAAACGCATGACGCGCTACGACCGCAACAAGGATTACTTGGACCAGGTCTATTACGCCATCGGTAACCTGTACCTCACACACGGTGACACACTCAATGCCATCGAGAACTATAGGCTGGCCGCCGAGAAGAGCACCCGCAACGGTGTGGACAAAGCCATCAGCCAACTCACCCTGGGCGGCATCTACTTCGCTCGACGCCAGTATGACTTTGCGCAGCCCTGTTACGCCGAGGCTATCCCGCTGGTCAACGAGGACTATCCCAACTACAAGATGCTCAAGAAGCGCAGCGACGTGCTCGATGAGCTGGCTGTGTATTCCCAAAATGTGACCCTACAGGACTCGCTGCTGGAACTGGCCGCCATGACGCCCGAAGAGCAGAAAGCCGTCATCGCCAAGATTATCGAGGATCTCAAGAAGAAAGAGAAGGAAGAAGCCGAGAACGCCGCCCGCGAGGAGTACCTCGCCCAGCAGAACGCCAAGGGCAGCGCCATCCAGGATCGGGGTAACAGCCCCGCGTCCTACACCATGAATACCGACAACTCATGGTACTTCTATAACAATTCGGTAAAGCAGGCAGGTAAGACCCAGTTCCAGAAGCAATGGGGTAGCCGCAAACTCGAGGACAACTGGCGTCGCCACAACAAGACCACCTTCTCGTTCAACGACGAGGAAGCCGACAGCGTATGGGCCGCCATGGCCGACAGCGTGATGGTTGATGAGAACGGCGATACCATCCAGGTGGACATCGAGGCACTGAAACGCGCCGAGGATCCTCACTACGAGGAATTCTACCTCAAACAGATTCCCAAGACCGAGGAAGACTTCATGGCCGCCCACGAGATTATCCAGGAGGGCCTGTACAACATGGGCATCATCCTCAAGGATAAGATGGAGGACTATAATGCCGCGGCCTATGAGTTCAACCAGCTGCTGGAGAACTATCCCGACAACACTTACCGTCTGGACGTGTTCTACAACATGTATATGATGTACATGCGCAACGGGCAGGATGCCGATGCCGCCCCCTACCGTGACAGTATCCTCGTCAACTTCCCCGAGTCAAAATACGGCATGGCGATGCAGGATCCCAACTACTTGGAGAACCTGAAAAACATGAACCGCGACCAGGAGAACATGTATGAGGCAGCCTATGCCAACTACCTGGCCAACAACCACCAGGGCGTGCATGACGCCTATTCCGAGATGATGCGCAAGTATCCGCTCTCCAAGATCATGCCCAAGTTCATGTTCATCGACGCGTTGAGCTACCTCACCGAGAAGAATCACGACAAGTTCAAGGAAACGCTCAAGGACATGCTGCAGCGCTATCCCCAAACCGATATCACTCCCGTCGCCAGCGAGATTTTCAAGCAGCTCAACCAGGGGCGTCGACTTGAGGGCGGTGGCAGCAACGTGCGCGGCATGTTGTGGACAACACGACTGAGCAACGACACGTCGGCGGCGGCATTGGAGCGCACGTTCACCCCGTTTGCCGAGGACAACGACAAGCCGCAGGTGTTCATCCTGCTCTACCCCCTGGACAGCGTGAATGCCAACATGCTGCTCTATGAGGTAGCCCGCCACAACTTCAACTCGTTCCAGGTCAAGGACTATGACATCGAGCAGATGAACTTCGGCACACTGGGTCTTATGGTGGTCAAGGGCATGGATAACTTCAAGGAAGCTACCCATTACCGCTCATTGTTTGAGCAGGACCAGACCATCAACATCCCTCGCCAGGTACATTACGTCATCATCAGCGTGGATAATTTCAACCTGCTGTTGAACGAGGGCCGCACCTTTGAAGACTACTTCAACTACCTGGAGGAGAAGAACGACAAGGAACACAGCGACCTCGAGAAACGCGAACTTGACGAGGCCGAGAAGAAGGCAATGGAGGAAGCCGAGGCCGAAGCCGCTGCCCAACGCGAGCGCGACCGCATCGAGGCCGAGCAGATGGAGCGTGAGGCCGCCGAGCAGGCACGCCTTGATGCTGAGGCCAAGGCCCTCGAGGAAGCCGAAGAGAAGGCCCGTCTCGAAGCCGAGGCCGCCGAACAGGCACGCATCGAGGCCGAAGAGAAAGCCCGCCAGCAAGCCGAGCGCCAGCAAATCAAGGCCAGCGACTACCGCAAACAGTCCACCCAGGCCACCTCAACAACGACAACGTTGACCGAAAAAGAGCGTAAGGCTCAAGAAAAGGCCGAGGAAGAACACCTCAAGCAACTCGAACGCGAAGCCAAAGCCCGTGAGAAGGAAGAGGCCAAGCGCCAGAAGCAGATTGAGGACAGCATCAAGAAGGAGCAGAAGCACCAGCGCAAGCTGGACCGCATCGCCGAGATTGCCGAACAGGATTCCATCGAGCAGGCTGAGCGCGACAAGGAGAAGGAACGCGACTTCATGTACAAGTGGCGTGAAGATTCAGCCAAGGCCGCCTACAAGGCTGCTGAACAAGCCAAGAAAGATGCCAAGAAGGCCAAGGAACAGGCCCGCAAGGATAAGGCTAAAGAGCGCAAACAACAGGCTAAGGAACGCGAGCGCGAACGCAAGGAGAAAGCCAAAGAGCGTGAACGCGAACGCAAAGAGAAACAAAAAGAGCGCAAGGAACAGGCCAAGGCCCGCGAGCAAGAGCGCAAGCAACGCCAAAAAGAGCGTGAGCAGGAACGCAAGGAAAAAGCCGCCGAGCGCAAAGCCGCTGCCAAGGATAAGGACAAAGGCAAATCTAACAGTAAGTCTGACGGCTCCAACAACACGTCCGGCAAGGGCAAGAAAGACAAGAACGACTAACAACACTATAAAGTTGAATCAAACCTTATGAGCAAAGAAAGAATTCTCTGGGCCGATGATGAAATCGACCTGCTGAAGCCGCACATCCTGTTCCTCGAGAACAAGGGCTATGAGGTGGAAACGGTCACCAACGGCCGCGACGCCATCGACATGCTGGGCAGCCAGATCTTCAACCTCATCATCCTGGACGAGAACATGCCGGGCATCAGTGGCCTGGAAGCGCTGCAGCGCATCAAAATCATGCAGCCCAACGTCCCCGTCATCATGATTACCAAGAGCGAGGAGGAGAATATCATGAACCAGGCCATCGGCGGCGAGATTGCCGACTACCTGATCAAGCCGGTCAACCCCATGCAGATCCTATCGTCCATCAAGAAGAACCTGCACAGCGATGCCCTCATCGCCGAGAAGGTGACGGGCGACTACCAGCAGGAGTTCATGCGCATCGGCCAGATGATCAATTCGGCACAGACCATCGAGGACTGGTACGAACTGTACAGCACCCTGGTGCGTTGGGAACTCACGCTCTCCAACACCGACACACAGATGGACGAGATGTTGAAGATGCAGAAGGTGGACGCCAACAACGCCTTTGCCAAGTTTGTGAAACGCAACTATGAGGACTGGTTGACCAAGCCCGAGCACCCCTTGCGCAGCAACGAGTTGTTCAAGACCAAGGTGTTCCCGCTGCTCGACAAGGGCGATAAAGTGTGCTTTGTGGTCATCGACAACTTCAGGCTTGACCAGTGGCGCAAGGTGAGCCCGCTGCTCACCGAATACTTCAACGTTGAGAGCGAAGACCTGTACACCACCATCCTGCCCACCGCGACACAATATGCCCGCAATGCCATCTTCTCGGGACTCATGCCCGTGGATATCGAGCGCATGTTCCCCGACTTGTGGGTCGATGAGGAAAGCGAGGAGGGCAAGAACCTGAACGAGGCACCGCTCATCCAGACGCTGCTCGACCGCTATCGCCGCAAGGTGCATTTCTCTTACACCAAGATGAACGACAGCGCCGCTGGCGAGAAGCTGATGCAGAACTTCGGCATGTTCAAGAACTATGAGCTTAACGTACTGGTATTCAACTTTGTAGATATGCTTTCGCACGCCCGCACCGAGTCCAAGATGATCCGTGAGCTGGCCAACACCGACGAAGCCTACCGCACGCTCACCGAGTCTTGGTTCAAGAGTTCCAACGTGCTTGAAATCTTCAAGCTCATGGCACAGAACGGCTACAAGATTGTCCTGACGACCGACCACGGCACCATCAAGGTGGACCGCCCCATCAATGTCATCGGCGACAAGAACATCAACACCAACCTGCGTTACAAGGTGGGTAAGAGCCTCACCTACAACGGCAAGCAAGTCTATGAGATCAAGCAGCCCAAGCGCGTGGGTCTGCCCGCTCCCAACATCTCGAGCACCTACATCTTTGCGATGAACCGCGACTTCTTTGCCTATCCCAACAACTACAACTACTACGTTTCCTACTATAACGACACGTTCCAGCACGGCGGCATCTCGATGGAGGAAATGCTCGTGCCCGTCGTGACGCTGTCGCCGAAGTAGGTTAAGGGTTAAAGGTTAAGGGTTAAAGGTTAGAGGTTAAAGGTTAGAGGTTAAAGGTTAAAGACTAACATAGAAAGAGTAACTGAATATGGAACAGAAGAACAGAGTTTTAGAGATACCGATTCCCAATCTGGAGGCACTCGAGGAGGCAGCCTACAAGTTCATGACCGAGATGGGCGACCTGACGGTCTATGCCTTCTACGGCGAGATGGGAGCCGGCAAAACCACATTTATCAATGCGTTGTGCAAGCAGTTGGGCGTCGAGAGCGACATGACCAACTCACCCTCGTTTGCCATCATCAACGAGTACCGCAGCGACACGACTGCCGAACTGATCTACCACTTCGACTGCTACCGCCTGGAGAAGGAGGAAGAGGCAGTTGACCTGGGTGCCGAGGACTACTTCGACAGCGGAGCCCTGTGCTTCATCGAGTGGCCCGAGCGCATCGACGGCCTGTTGCCCGACGACACCGTGCGCGTGGACATCACCGTCAACGAGGACGAGAGCCGCACCCTTAAGATGACCTTCCCCACCGTCTGACCATGCCACACTACATCAAGGTCAGCCAGACGGCGAGCACCAACACCTACCTGTCCCGCTTGGCAGCAACGCTGCCAGGCGGAACGGTGATTTATACCCCCAGCCAGACCGCAGGACGTGGACAGAAGGGCAATTCCTGGGAGAGCGAGGACGGCAAGAACCTCACTTTCTCGATGTTGCTCAAGCGGCCACCCGTCAAGGCCCGCGACCAGTTCTACCTGAGCGAGGCGGCAGCGTTGGCGGTCGTTGAGGCGTTGACCGCTGAGGCTGGCGACGGCTTCGCCGTCAAGTGGCCCAACGATGTCTATTGGCAGGACAAGAAAATCTGCGGCATGTTGCTCGAGAACTCACTCGACGGCAGCGATATCGCCACCTGCATCGTGGGTATCGGCCTTAACGTCAACCAGGAGCGCTTTCTTAGCGACGCCCCCAATCCCGTGTCGCTCATCAACATCACAGGCCGTGAGCACGACCTGGAGGCGCTGCTCAAGCGCGTGTGCTCACGCATCGAGCAGTTGGTGGACTCGCTGGACGATGACAACGCTCGTGCCGACCTGCATCAACGCTACATGGCAGCCCTCTACCGCAACGACGGCCAGTTGTACCCCTGGGAAGATGCGGCAGGTCATCGCCTGATGGCCAGCGTGGCAGGCATTGCCCCCGACGGCACCCTCACCCTCCTGCACGAGGACGGGACCCGCCACGACTACCTCTTCAAGGAAGTCAAACATATTATTGAAGGCATTAGCCTTTAGGTGTTAGCATTCATCCTGAAGACTGAACTGAAAACAGAAGACTAAAAACTGAAAACTGAAAATGAATATCGTCGTTTACTGTAGTGCACAAGAGAATTTAGACAACAAGTATCTGCAATTGGCCACCGTGCTGGGTCAGTGGATAGGGGAAAATGGGCACACGTTGATTTATGGCGGTGCCGATCAAGGGCTCATGCATGCCACCGCCCAGGCTGTCCACGAGGCGGGAGGTCGCATTGTGGGCGTGCTTCCGGCAGTGTTTTCTCACCTTTCCGAACCGTTGTGTGACGAGCTGGTTGCCACAAGAGACCTGCAAGAACGCAAGCAGTACATGATTGAACATGGCGACGTGTTTGTTATATTACCTGGCGGTATAGGCACCCTCGACGAGTGGATTTCCACCCTCTGCATCATGTGTATCGGCAATGACGATCATCGTCCCATCATCGTCGCTGACCTCGATGGCATGTTCGATTCAATGGTTGCTCAACTCGATGTCTTATACCACTCCCCCTTTGGACGCGGTAAGGACCTCAACCGCTCAATCGTCGCCCACACCCCCGACCAACTCCTCTCCACCCTAGCCTCCCAAACCTCACGCTAAGGCGCTAAGTTTTTTTTAATCAACTTAAGCACTGTAGGGCCTCGCCTTGGCGTGGCCGTTCGTCTCTTCAAAAAAAACGCTGATTGCGCCGATTATCGCGAAATAATCAGTGTTAATTCTCGTAATTCGCGTTAGAAATATTACTGCCTCATAGCGGCCACGCCAAGGCGAGGCCCTACATACCAGCAGCCTTTACACCCACTTAACCGCGGACAATGCGAGCATTACTGTTTCACAAAGTCGTTAAGGTCTGAGACGTGCAGTTTCTTGGCGATCTGGAGTTTCTTGTTATAGACCGTGCCGATGCTCTTGTAACCCATCGTCACCATAATCACCGTACGCGAGAAACCGCAGCAGTACAGCGCCAGCAGGTTCAATTCGCTTTCGTTCAGCGTGCCGCCTGCTGCCTCTTGGGCCTTGACGAGCACATTGTCGTGCAATTCGTTGACCAGCTTTTGCAGATGTGACCAGTAGTTGCTGTCATCTCTCACGCCAGGCACCGACATCATCTCCTTGAACTTCGCCGCAAACTTGTCACTATCGTATTGGTAGGACCATTCCATCAGTTGATGCACGGCGCCAATCTGCTGGCTGATGATGGCACACAGTTCGTCATTTTGACCGTCCTTGCTCGCATCCTGCAGCCCCTTGGCATCAAGCCGAGCCTGCATCTGCTCCAGGCTTGCCAGCGAACCATCAAGATCGGCTTTAAGCATCTCCACCTCGTTCTGCCTCATCTTCAACTGGTTGCGGTAACGCCATAGCAGGAACACCAAAGCCAATGACACCAGCGCCAGCAATGCGGCCACAAGCATAGTGCTTTTCAGTCGTGATTCATTCTTCACCTGGTTCAACTCCGCCAGCTGCACATCATATTTCTTCTCAACGCCACGTAGCCGATGATTAAGGCCATTCATGG
Organism: uncultured Muribaculaceae bacterium; assembly: GCA_905233915.1. Taxonomy (GTDB): domain Bacteria; phylum Bacteroidota; class Bacteroidia; order Bacteroidales; family Muribaculaceae; genus Sodaliphilus. The sequence goes on from CAJOFM010000016.1 coordinate 15,572, forward strand.
TCAAAGAATCGGCTATGGCATGTGCTAATTGGATGTAGTCTTTTGATTTCTCTTCATTTTTCCAATACCGATGCTCCAGTTCGGACATGAGTTCATAATAAACAATGCTGTCCATCGCACTCTTGGCAATGGGAGCTTTATTTAGATAATAAACAGCAGAGTCGGGTTGTCCCAGGAACAAGTAAGACGAAGCAAGGCGATAGTGGGCTCTCGGGTGATCTATTGTCATTCCGTCTGTTGATATTGCTTGGAGGGCATAATACTTCGCCTTTTCATAATCATGTTCCCTGACTAGATAATACTCAGACAGAAGAAAAAGATTGGCAAACACCACATTATGTTCATTCAAGGATTTAGCTAAATCAATGGCGCCATTGAGATAGATAACTGCTGAATCGTGCTTTTCTTCGATATTTCGATAAATACCGGCTATACTTGAAAGGCAAATGAGTTCATAGTGCCTATCTCCAAGATCTCTGTATAAAGGCAGCGCTTCTTGCAACTTCTTAAGCGCAATGGTGTTTGAGCCAATGACTTGTGATTGATAGAGGACTCCCAACCTCAACTTGGCATAGGCGGTAATGGCAGTGTCAGCAATAGGTTTGATTTCCTCGGCCTTATGATAGGTTTCAACAGCCTTGTCGAGATTGCCTAAATCCTCGAGGACACAGCCCTGGGCCACGAGTGCCTTCAGGTATTTCACATCATCTGAAGATTTCCTGTAATGCTCAACTACCTCGTTAATGACCGAATCACTTGTAAAGGGTTGATAACATTTGTACTGCGCCATGGTGAGCAACAGCGAGTGATAAGACTTTTCCTCGTTGTTGAAGCCCTTGGTGTCCATTTGTTGCAGTAAGGGCAGGGCCTCCCTTTCTCCCTGATGAAAAACCATCGAGTCGATGTGTGCCAGTTCCCGCATGGTGGCACCGTCGTGGTGGCACCCCGCCACCACGAGAGCAAAGACGGCTACAAGCGGAAAAATGATGTTCCTGAAGTGTATCATTTGATAGTGATTCTGTATTTTAGTTTCCAATCAATTCAACAAAAGGCGATGAAACCTACATGCAAAATTAACACTTTCACACCCTTTTCTAAAACCCATGAGGCCAAAATGAGATTTTATATTTCTTGATGCTTGATTTTCAGGCTTTTTTAATTCCAAAAATGAGGTCTAAATATTGATTGATTTCGGTTTGCATAACAATTATAATTACTAACTTTGCAAACGAAATAATTGCGATACAAATAATCTATTAAAACATGAACACGATAAAGAAACTGATGGCCCTGTTGCTGGCGATGCTGGCACTGGTTGCCTGTGACGACAACAGCAAGGACGAGCCGGATGGGGACAAATCAACACGCATCTATCTGGAAATCTTCACTGGCAAGGACTACTACATCTGTGACACCGACGGGAAAATGGTTTTTGAGTGTCCCGAGGGCTATTACGTCTCCCAGATGACGGCCGACGGTAAGAACTGGTATGGCGTCCTGCAGTCCACCAACGACCAGGTTTACCGTATTCTGAAAAACGGCAATGTTGTCATGTCCACCCCCAACGAAATCAGGAGCCTGTGTGTGGAAAACGGCGACATCTATACCCTGCAGTGGGACAAGGCTCCCGATTATCAATACACCGAGCACTATACTGCGAGAATCTGCAAGAATGAGACACAGCTCTATGAGTACGACAGCGAGGAAATCCTCATCTATGGCCTCACCGTCAATCATGGCGACCTCACCGCCCGTGCATGGTATTACGGGAAGTACTTGCAACCCACCTATTGGATGAACGGGAAAATTTACACATTGCCAATCGATAAAGATTATGCGTCGATACTGCAGATCGTCAAGGATGGTAACGACACATTGGCCGTCTTGCAAGGCTACAGCAACGAGCCGCTCTACTGCTGGCATAATGGAGAGATCCAGCCTTTGCCCAATGACTTTGGCCTTGAAACCAGCATACACTTCACATATCCTGGACAACAGATTGCACTTGTTGGCGGCGTCCCCTATATCGCAGGCTACCGCCGTAGCAATATTGTCCTGATGATCAATGGCCAGGAGCATTCGCTCAACACCCAGTATCCTAACATCGTGTGCAAATTTCAACGCCATGGCAACGATGTGTACACACTCACGAGCAAATACCCTTCTTTACCTGGCGAGGGAAATACCCGCATTTTCAAGGGGACAGAGCCTATCGAGATCGACAGCAAAATCTATCTGCCCAACGTGAAGCATGATGGTGAGATGATTGTTTATGGTCAAGGAGGAGACACCTTCAATCTCGCCGGAATTCAAGCCATCGACTTCGTCGTCCTCGACAAGTAATTAACCGATATTAAAAGACATAAATGGCCACGAATGGTCATGAATACGATTATTCATGTCCCATTCGTGGCCATTCGTGTTTATTAAAACAAAAGGGTTATTTGCCCTCGTTGCTCAAGAGGAAGCGGCGCTTGGGAGCGATCGCGGCAAAGTCTTCCTGGGTCAACGGCGCCACGCGGTCCAGAACACATGATAGGCGTTGGGCAATCTTGTATTCCACAGTTTCGGTCTCAGGCACCTCGCGCAGGAGCTGTGACACGCGCGACTTGATGGCTGAGAACTCAAACACCATCGACGTGTTGAACCAGGCATCGGCATGGCTGGCAAACGGCAGAATCCACAGGTTCTCGCCGCGCAATACGCCAGGCCACCATTGCAGGGTCTGCAACGCACTGGCACCACGGCTGTTGTAGTCACGGTAGATGCGGCGCAACAGGCGGTTGTCGTGTTCTTCAAGTCCCATCTTCTCGCCATAGTAGATGGTTGCCTGGGCCGTGACAAACAGGCGGAACTTCAGCTCATCATCAATTTCGGGTATCAGGAGCGGATTCAGGGCATGCAATCCCTCGAGGAAAAGCAAGCTGTTACTCTCGAGCTTGAGCGTGTTGCCACGGTAGGTGCGCTCACCCTTGACGTAGTCATAGGTGGGCATCGACACCTGGTCGCCTGCCAACAGACTTTCCACATCGCGGCTCAACTGCCTCAGGTCCAATCCATAGAAGGACTCATAGTCGATCTCTCCATTGGGGTCGAGCGGCCTCTGGTCAAGATTGAGGAAGTAGTTGTCAAGCGACACGACGCACGGCTGGATGCCGTTGTCACGCAACATGTGGTTGAGAAATCGTGAAGTGGTGGTCTTGCCCGAGCAGGAAGGTCCAGCGACAAGAACCATGCGCAACCCTTCTTGGTGGAAACGTCGCGTGATCTCGGTGGTGATGCGTTCCAGGCGACGACTGTGCTGCACCTCGTCCTCGGCAATCAAGTCGGGTGCCAGCCCTTGGGAAATCACATCGTTGAAGAGCGAGATGCCGTTGTGTCCCTGGGATTCCATGCGACGTATCTCCCCACAAAATTCCTCCAGTGAAATATGTTTCAACTGGCTGGGTTGTGGCGCACTTGCTGTAAGTTCTATCATTGGTCTATTTGGATTTAGTTGTATTGTCGATGAGTGGTTAATCGCTTGATATATTAAATTTTGTGGGCCCTATTGCGCACGCAATAGGGCCCACAAGGGTTCGTTAGTAGTGGAAGCTGCTGCCGCCCAGGAATTCACGCAGCAAGCTCGTGCTGGGAATATCTTTCTCGTCTAGCGGTTCGAAGTAGCTCAGGAATTTTATCAGTCGTGATGCCTCGGCATACTCGGGCGTGTTGCTGGGCACCTGCTGCAGGATGGGCAACGCGTAGTTCTTCATCACCGACAGCTCAAACAGCAGCGAGGAGTTGAACATGGCGTCGGCATTCTCGTGGAACGGCATGATCCACTTGTCCTCGCCGCGGCGCACGCTCGCCCATCGCTTGATGGTGTCAAGGGCACTGCTGCCGCGGTACTTGTGGTCGCGTATGATGCGGCGCAACAAGCGGTTATCGTAGGTGCCAATCCAGTTGTGGTCATCAATGCTCAGCGTGGTGAGCGCCGAGACAAAGACGCGGAACTTCTGCTCCTCGGGGATATTGCGCGTGAGCTCGGGGTTCAGGCCGTGGATACCCTCCATGAGCAGGATATCGCCGTCCTCGAGCTTGAGCTTCTTGCCCAAGTACTCGCGCTCACCTTTCACAAAGTTATAGGTGGGCATGTCCACCTCCTTGCCGGCGAGCAAGTCAGTAACATCTTTGTTGAACTGCTCCAGGTCAAGGGCATAGAGCGACTCGTAGTCATAATCTCCCTTCTCGTCGCGGGGCGTGCGCTCGCGGTTGATGAAGTAGTTGTCCAACTCAATCACCTTGGGCACGATGCAGTTGGTAATCAGCTGGATGGCCAAGCGCTTGGACGAGGTGGTCTTGCCGCTGGACGAGGGTCCGGCGATGAGCACCACGCGGGCACCACCCTCGTGGTAGCGGCGGGTAATCTCGTCGGCAATCTGGATGAAGTACTTGTTGTGGAGCGCCTCGACGACGTTGATGAGCAAGGGCGCATAGCCTGCCCTAATGGCATGGTTGAGCTCGCCCACGTCACCCAATCGGATAATCTTGTTGAAGTTGATGTAGTCGGTAAACGCCTGGAACAACTTGGGTTGCGGTTCCCACTTTATCACCTTGTCAAGCTCATTGCGGTCAGGACCGAGCAGGAGCATACCCTTCTCATAGGGCACCAAGTCAAACACCTTGAGCATGCCTGTGGAGGGTACCAGCGGCCCGAAGAAGCTGTCGATGATGTCATCGAGCTTGTAATAGACGGTGTAGAGCTGATTGATGCCTTCAAGCAGGCGCACCTTGTCATTGAGCCCCTGCTTGCGGAACATCTCGATGACATCGGTCGTCAAGCGCTCACGGCGCAGGAAGGGAATGTCGGCGGCAATGATTTCGGCCATGCGCTGCTTGAGCTGCGTGATGACCTCGGGGGTGAGAAAACCATCCTCATGCTTGATCTGGCAATAATGGCCGTTGCTGATGCTGTGCTGGATAATAAGGCGCATGCCGGGATACAGGTCGTTGAGGGCCTTGTAGAGCACCATGCACAACGAGCGTGTCATCACCCGGTAACCCGAATTGCTGGTGATGTCAAGAAATTCAACATGTTTTGGTGCAAAGACGGGATAATGCAGGTCCTCGACCTTGTTATTGACCATCACACACACGGCATCGCCCTTGAGACCGATACGCCCCTTAATGGTGTCATACAGGTCGATGAGGGCCTCGCCGCCGTCCATGCTCAGATACTCGCCAGTGTTCTTGCAGAACACCTTGAGTTCATCGTACTTTTTCATATTCACCAGTACTTACAGGTTTATGAACCGCAAAGGTAATAAAAAATTCCCGAAAAACCGTTAGTCAGTGTCAATAAACAATGCGAAAAAGCGTAAAAAAGTCAAGATTTAGGTATTTTTAGGCACATATTTGAAGAAAATATTTACCTTTGGGCCGCAGAAATCAATAATAATGAGAAATATGAAAATAAAATTTTTATTTATGGCAATGATGATTATCGGGAGCATGTGCAGTTGCACTGCTCAAAGCGGAAACGGTGCGGAGCCGGGGTGCGACGTGTTCAAGACCCAGAACGGCACGACAGTGAAAATGTATTGCATCAAGCACGGCAGCGTGAGGATGCAGGTGGGTGACAAGTGGATCTATGTGGATCCCGTGACAACCGCCGTGAAGCCCGTTACCGACTACTCTACCCTACCCAAGGCCGACTACATCCTGGTGACGCACGAGCACTTTGACCACCTGGACTCGGTGGCTATCAACCAGTTGAGCAAGGAGGGCACTGTGCTCATCACCAATGCCCGCTGCCACGAGATCCTGGGCGGCAAGGGCGAGGTGATGGCCAATGGCGACACCCGCTCCCTGGCCGAGGGCTGGACAGTGGATGCCGTTCCGGCCTACAACAACTCACCCGACAAACTGCAGTTCCACCCCAAGGGCCGAGACAACGGCTTCGTGCTGACGGTCGAGGGCATGCGCATCTACATCGCCGGCGACACCGAGGACATCCCCGAGATGGAGACCATCAAGGACATTGACGTGGCCTTCCTGCCCTGCAACCTGCCCTACACGATGACGCCCGAGCAGTGCGCCCATGCCGCCACCATGATCAAGCCCGCCGTGCTCTTCCCCTACCACTATGGCCAGACCGACATCCAGCAGGTGGTGAAGCTGCTCGATGGCAGCGGCATCGACGTGAGAATCAGGGAGTACCAGTGAGTTAGAAGTTAGGAGTTAGGAGTGAGGAGTTAGGAGTGAGAAAGTAAAAAGCTGCCGCCGTGTCGTGAATGACGCGGCGGCAGCCGTTTTATTTGCGGTGAGTTTGAGGCTGGGTAAATGTCTCTAACCTTTAACCTCTAAACTTCACTGGTATCAAGCGCAATGTGCTTGATGCCAGTGAATAAAGATTTACCAGCCAGGATTCTGGCTTGTAGCTCCCTTGCTCAGCGTGATCTGGTTGCTGGGAATGGGGCACAGGTAATACTTCTTGTCGAAGGTGCGCTGTGTGGTCACGGGGATCACATAACCTGCGGCATCCAGATTGAAGGTCTCGTCCAAGTCGGCCACGCCAGCCAGATAGGCACCGCGGTTGATGTTAGGATGAGCCTGGGTGTCGAGCAGGTCGAGCTGGTGCCAGCGAACCAGGTCCCAATAGCGGTACCAGTTGTCGGCCATGAGCTCGCAGCGGCGCGTACGGCGGATTTCCCATAACAGGTCGCTGACGTTCATGTTGTTGGCGGGATCGGCAGCGGGTGTCAAGGTCATAGCGGGCAGGCCGGCACGGGCTTGCAGCTTGTTGACACTGGCATCGAGATCAGTTTGATTGATGTTACCCAACTCGGCCTTGGCCTCGGCATAGTTCAGGTAGATGACCGCCAGCCAGTAGATGGGGGCATCGGTGTAGTTCTTGCCGGTGTTGATGCGATAGTCCACTTCCATTTCAGTGTTGTCATACTTGGCGATGTTATAGCCAGTGGATGACGTCATGAGCATCGAGTTGGAGCGAACCCAACCATGGCCCTTGAAGCACAGATACGGATCGAGCAGCACGCTCAAGCGCTTGTCGCGGCGCGAAAGCATGTTCTGGATGCTGTAGGCATTGTTAGATGCGTCGAGTACGGGATGGTCATCGGTGTTATAGGTTGTGGTAGCCAGGGGCTTGCCATCAAGGAAGAGGAAGGCATCGACAGCGTCCTTGCTAATGCCGCGCTGCTGTGACGACGATGCAGTATAGTCGGCAGTGGAGTGCATGATCTGGTCCTTCACGTAGTTGCGGAAGAAGATGACTTCACTGCTCTTGCTCAGGTCGAGCGAGTTATAGATTTCGCCATAATTGGCGGTAAGGCTATACTTGCCCGAGTTCATCAGCTGCTGCGAGGCATCAACGCACTCGTTCAGATACTTCTGGGCACGGGTGGCATCGGCGGCTTTGCCGTTGTCCTCGGCATTGCGATACTTGCAATAGGTGCCCTCAAACAGGCAGATGTCACTCTTCATGGCCAGTGCCATGTCCTTGCTCCAGGAATTCTTGCCAGCGTTACCCAGGTTCTGAACTGCATAGTTCAGATCCTCGAGCACGAAGTCCATCACTTGGTCACGGTCGGTGCGTGGACCATAGACAACATCGCTCTGGGCATCGGGATCAAGGATGACCTCAGTGATCATGTTGACATCACCGTACATGCGCACGAGCTGATAGTACTGCCAAGCGCGATTCAAGCGGCCCACGGCCATATAATAGTTCTTTTCGCTGTCAGAGAGCGTCGAGGTCTGCAGACCGCTCAACATATAGTTGCAGCGGCGAATCTCGGTATAGGGCGTGCTCCAGTAAGTAGAGGTGCCGGGAACCGTGGTGAACATCCAGTTATCGAAACTGGGATTCACCTGGTCGTCGCTCAAACTCTTGAAATAGAACCAGCCAGCGCCGCCACCTGTACCATAACCGGTATAGTTATCATACAGGACATTGCTATAACTGGCGACCTGATTGGCATTGCTCCAGAACTCAGGACCGAGCTCAAACTTGGTGCGTTCGCTCTTGGTGAGCATGTCGTCGCATGACGACAGCGTCATGACAGCAGCACCCAGTCCACACAATATAATTGATTTTAAAAGTTTCATATTATTTTATGTTTTAGCTGTAAGTCTTAAGTCGTGAGTCTTAAGTGCGGTTGGAATCGCCTGGAATTGAATTGTCAATAAGGTGAATCCACTTAAAACTGAAAACTTAAAACTGAAAACTTTATTAATCCTTACTTCACGATGATCTCACAGATGGATACGCGGTTCCAGCTCAGTTCATCAAACATGTTGCTGATGCCCTGGCCCTGAGCGTTGATGCGCTTAGCATCGATACCATACTTCTTCACGAGCATATCCTTCACACTGTCGGCACGGCCGTTGGCGAGCTTGATATTGTGGTCAGCAGGACCGTCCTTGGAGGCATAACCGTTGATGGTGCAAGTAGCCTCGGGGTGGCTCTTCATGTAAGCGGCGATACGCTCCACGTTGGGTTGCTGGTCGGCAGTAACGCCAGTCTTGTTCACGGGGAAGTGAACCAGGATGGTCATGTACTGCAACGACTTGTCGATCATGTTGCTCTTGCTCTTCTGGCAGTCGGTGAGGTCGCGCTGCAGTTGAGCGTTGCGGTTGTTGGCGGCGTTGAGCTGGTTCTGCAGGTCGGCCAGACGAGCATTGTAGCTATTCTCGGCATTGGCGAGCTGAGCGCGCAGGTCGTTGATCTGAGCGTTCAGGGTGCTGTTGTCGGCGGTAGAGCCAACGGCAGCGCTGCGGTTAACGCCAAATGTCACTTGCAGACCCACCGACCAGGTGCGGTTGATGGGATAGGTGCGGCCCCAGGTACCGTAACCCAGAGCGCCTTGACCGGCGTTCATCTCGGGGTCGATGGGGAGGTCACCACTGCCCTTGTGGAGCAGGCACAGGTTGTTCACACTGCCATAAACACGCAGCTTGTCGATAAAGGCCTTGCGGGTCAAGTTCACAGGCAGGGTGTAGCCCAGCGTGATGTTCTTGAGACGCAGGTAGCTCATGTCAACGAGATACTTGGTCTGGGGATAATAGTTGTGGCAGCCGCCCTCGCCGGAGAGGCCCACCACGTTGCCGGCAAACTCATTGCCTGGGTACAGGCACGGGAAGTCGTTATCCTCACTGATGTTGACAACACCATTCTCGGGATCATAGATATTGTACTTGGTCTGGTTGGCAAAGATAGCCAAGTCGGCCGAACGCATCATCGGGAAGACGAAGGCTGACTGGGTCCACATCTCACGCTTGCCAACACCCTGGAAGAACACGTCCAGGTCAAAGCCCTTGAAGTTGCCACCAACGTGGAAGCTGTACTCATAACGAGGCATCATGTTACCGATAACCTTGAGGTCACCATGGTCTTCCTGAGTGCCCTTGCCACCGTCAATCACGCCATTGCCGTCCAGGTCCTTGTACTTGATGTCACCAGGGCCAAAGACGAAGGTCTGGGTCTGGATGCCGGTCTGGTCGGCAATGCCGGGAGCATAGATCCAAGAACCGTCGGCGTTCTTGCCGTTGAAGTCGCGCTCGGTGAAGTAGCGGTCGGTCTCAAAGCCCCAGATATCACCCCAGGTCATGCCCTCATAGGCATAGGAGCTGTTGCAGGGATAGCCAATCAGGTGAGAGGTGTTATTCCACTTGGTCACCTTGGTCTTAGCGTCGCCAATGCTGGCGCTGAAGTAGGCACCAAAGTCCTTGTTGAACTGCTTGCGCAGGTCAAGAGTGGCTTCCCAACCGCGGGTGCGCAGCTCACCATTGTTGGTTACAGGAGCGGCAGCGCCCACTGTGGGGGGCAGTGCGGTGCCAGGACCGAGCATGTCGCTGGTCGTGCGCTGGTACCAGTCAAAGCCCAGCGTGAGCACGTCACCAAACATGCCCAGATCGATACCGGCATCCATGGTGGTAATGCGCTCCCAGGTCAACGAAGAGTTCACCCAGCTGGGCAGACCCAACTCGGTCACCTTGGCACCATTCTCGTTAAGCCAGTAAATGTAGCTCTGAGAAATGGGGCTGATGAGCGACTGGAACTGGTTCTCGCCGACGGCCTCGTTTCCGATGGTACCGTAAGAGAAACGCAGCTTACCGTTATCCACGATGTGGCGCAGGCGGTCCCAATACTTCTCCTGAGTGAAGCGGTAGCCCACCGAACCCGAGGGGAAGAATGCCCAATGGTCATTTACGGGGAAGCTCGACGAGCCATCGTAACGGCCATTCAACTCGAGCAGGTAGATGCCCTTGTAGTCATAGTTGATGCGGCCAAAGTAGCCGGCAGTTGCCTTGTCGTAGGTGCTGCTGTTGATGTTCCACTTGGTCTGGTCGCCATAGGCCAGCGCCATCTCGGGATAAGCCTCGCTATAGAGCTGGGGCTTGTAGGCATAGAAGTAGTCGCTGGTGTAGTTGTCGCCATTGACACCCACCATGATATTGAAGTTGTGGGCATCATTGAAGCTCTTGTTCCAGTTCAAGGTGGCGTTGGCAGCCCACTTGTTGCTCTTGCTGTTGTCGCGCCAGGCATTGGTGTTGCCGTCGTTCACAATCCACTGCGGGGTAACACCGCTCCAGTTGTAGCCATACACGGTGTGGTCGCTTGAACCGCTGTTCATGTTACCGATCTCATAGGTAAAGTCAGCATTCAGGGTCAGGTCCTTAGTGATGTGGACGGTGGTGAAGGCGGTCATGCTCAGGCGATCCATGGTCACGTTCTTGCGGGCGGCCTGTTTCTGCATGGCAATCACGCGGAAGTCGAGCTGCTCACCCGTGGTGGGATCGGCAATCGTGCCGCTGGGGATGAAGAACGAGCCCCAGCGCCAGATGTACTGGTACATGTTGTTCCAGGTATCGGCACGCGAGAAGTGGCGGCGCGAGAAGTTGATGCGGGTACCAACGGTCAGCCAGTCGGTCAAGTCGGTCGAGATGTTGGCAGCAGCATTGTAGCGCTTGCGCATCGCGGGATTCCACTTCATGTTATCCTCCTTGTAGTTGTAACCAAAGGACAGATAATAGGTGGTGCGGTTGCTGGCACCGCGCACCGACACGTTGTGGCCCTGAGAGGGAGCGGCATGGTTGTACCAGATGTTCTGGATGTCATAGTCGGCATAGTACATGGGCTGGCTGCCGATGAAGCGGTAGTCACCCACGTCGCTGTCGCTCACCCAGGGGCGCATCTCACCATAGCCGATCTTCTTGCCACCATGTTGCTGTTGCCATGCCTCGGCATAGGGCAGCAGCTGGTCGAAGTACATACCGAAGAGCTCGACGGCGTCAGAGCCTTCACGCTTCTTGGCCATGATGGCCGACCTCAACTGGGTGGGGACATCAGGATAGTCGGGCAGGTAGGTGGGATCATCCCAACCGAAGTTGTTAGAATAGGTCACCGACGCATGCTCGCCCTTCTGTCCGCTCTTGGTGGTAATCAACAGCACACCAAAGGCGGCACGGGTACCGTAGATCGACGATGAGGCGGCATCCTTCAGCACCGATACCGAGGCGATGTCGTTGCCGTTGAGCAGCTGCAGTCCGTCCATGTCGCTCACCACACCGTCGATGACGATCATGGGCGAGGTGTTCTGTTTGTTGCTCAGCGTGCCCACGCCGCGGATGCGCATCGTGGGATTGCCATCGATGTCACCACTGGCGTTGATGATGCTCAAGCCAGGAACAGCACCCTGCAAGGCGCGCGACACATCCTGCTCGGGACGTGAATTGAAGGTCTTATCGACATCCACGGTCGACACGGCACCGGTGAGGTTCACCTTCTTCTGGGTGCCGTAGCCCACTACAACGACCTCGTCAAGCAAGGCCTTATCCTCGGCCATGACGACGTTCATGCCCGCTGTGGCGCGGGTGGTCACCGTCTTGTAGCCGATAAACGAAATCTGGAGCTTGGCATTGGTGCCTGCCCGCAACGAGAAGTTACCATTCACATCGGTCGATGTGCCACGGGTCGTTCCCATCTCGACAATGCTGGCGCCGATGACGGGTTCACCCTGTTCATCGACAACGCGGCCTGTCACAATGCTGGTGGCGGCATTAGCCGACACCTGGGGCGCGGGTGCTGCCTGTGCCTGGTAACCGTAACCGGTACCGCACAGCATCAACAAAGCGCCCAAAAGAGCTAAATGTCTTTTCATAAGCACGTTTTAATTTGTTAATATTAGTTGATAATTCAATAAGATTTTTCAGACTTTTGCCACTAAATGCACGCTCGCGCGCATCTTATATTTTTTTAACGAGTTGCAAAATTCTATAATTTTTTTGAAATAGCCAAAAAAACAAGGGGAATTTTGCAAATGTAAATGTTAAAAACAACGAAAAAAGGTACACAATCCAAAAACTTAAGGGTAAAATACTATTGTTTTTGGTAGGATAACGGCATTTTTTTAGTGATTTATTTGGTCAATTTAATTTTTGTTTGCAAATTTGCCTACTTTTATAGGCCAAGGGTTTGTGCATTCACAAATCTAGTCTGACGGTTTTTACCGTGCTGACGCACAGGAAATTTTACAAACAGATAAAAATTTTAATAAAAAATTTGAGAAATTTCCTGCCCGCAGGGCGGTAAAATGTCGGCAAGATTATCGCGGCAAGAAACTAATTAAGAGACAAAAAAATAAAGTCAGTAAAATTCAATTTTTTATAAATTTTTTAAAGCAAGTGCGTATGAAAAAACAATTAGCACTGTTGGCCGCCCTGGCAATCGCCTGCGGAGCTCCCGCTGGGATGACATCGCTTCCCAGCACGGGTTTCACAGCCGAGGCCCAGGCCAACAAAGTCTCTGGCGTCATACGTGACGCCCAAGGTGAGCCCCTCATCGGTGCGACCATCAAGGTCAAGGGTACCAACCGCGGTACCGCTACCGATGTCGACGGCAAGTATTCAATCGTCGCCAACCGTGGCGACGTGCTCGTCATTTCCTACGTGGGCAGCAAGCCCATGGAGGTTACCGTGGGCAGTGGCAACATGGACATCGACATGCAAGCCAATGACCAGGTACTCGACGAGGTGGTTGTAACCGCACTCGGTATCCGCAAGGACAAGAAGTCGCTGGGTTATGCCGTCGATGACCTGAAGGCCGAGGAGCTGATGCGCAATAAGAGCGCCAACGCGATCAACTCCCTGTCGGGTAAGATTGCTGGTGTGAACATCACCCAGTCGTCTGGTGCCGCCGGTTCGGGCGCCCAGATCATCCTGCGTGGTGGTACCTCTGTTGCCGAGAACCGCGACTCTCAGCCTCTGTTCGTTGTGGATGGTGTCATCTACGACAACTCGGCAGGTATCGTGGGTAACTCCGCATTCGACGGTATGATGAACAGCGCAACCACTTCTTCCAACCGTGTGATGGATATCAACCCCGAGGACATCGAGAGCATGTCAATCCTGAAGGGCCCGGCCGCATCGGCGCTCTACGGCTCGCGTGCTGCCAACGGTGTTGTGATGATCACCACCAAGAAAGGTAAAGAAGGCCACACCGAGATCAGCTTCTCGGGTAAGATGATCGCCTCGATGGTTAAGGATCTGCCCAAGACCCAGAAGGAGTACGTTCGCGGTTACATGACCGACATGTACAAGGACGGTGCATGGGCTGGCCTCGACATCAAGGACGACAGCTACAACTCATGGGGTCCCAAGCCCAAGCAGAATGTTCCCTTCTATGACAACCTGAAGAACTTCTTCGAGACGGGTATCATCTGGGACACCAACCTGAGCGTGAGCGGTGGTACCAAGAACAACAACTTCTTCCTGAGCGGTTCATTCTACGATCAGGACGGTATCGTTCCCACCACGGGCTACACCAAGACGACCTTCCGCTTCAACGGTGAGCAGAAGGTGGGCCGCTTCACCTTCGGCGCCAACGCTGCCTACAGTGACGCCCGCACCACCAAGACCCTGACTGGTGCCGCTCTGTACGGTTCCAGTGGTACTGGTGCCCTCTATGCAGCCTACAACTGGGCTCCCAGCGATGACATGCGCCACTACCTCAACGACGATGGCACCCGCTATCGCATGTTCGGTGACCAGATTCAGCCCTGGGACGAGCGTGACAACCCCTACTGGATTGTCAACAAGAACAAGATGACCGATGACACCGAGCGTTTCACCGGCAACTTCAGCGTGAAGTGGGATCTGTTCGACTGGTGGTGGCTGAGCTACCGCATGGGTGTCGACAGCTATACCACCCAGAGCCACAACGAGATCGCTCCCGGTGGTGCCATTAAGCAGATTTGGCAGCGCGGTATGTTGAGCGACAACATGTACAAGTATCGCTACCTGAGCAACAACCTGATGTCGAACTGGAACAAGCAGTTCGGTGACTTCAACGTTAACTTGATGCTGGGTGGTTCGACCGACTATACCAAGACCCGCCGCGACTATGAGTCGGCTTGGAACTTCGGTGTGCCCAACTTCTTCAGCTACGAGAATGCCAGCGATGCCGACAAGAAGTTCTCGCACGGCAGCAGCAAGAAGCGCATGGTATCGGCCTTCGGTGAGTTCCGCATCGACTGGCGCAACGCCATCTTCCTGACTGTTACCGGCCGTAACGACTGGGATTCGACCCTTCCCAAGGACAACTGGAGCTATTTCTATCCCAGCGTGAGTGGCGCTATCGCCTTCACCGAGCTCTTCCGTGAGAGCCTGCCCGAATGGTTCTCGTTCGGTAAGATCCGTGCCAGCTGGGCTGAGGTAGGTAAGGGAACCAACCCCTACGTCACCAACACCTATCTGTGGCCTGTGGGCACCTATCTGGAGGGCGCCGTTGGTCTGGGTAACTCCTGGACCCGTGGTAACCCCTACCTGAAGCCCGAGCGCACCCGCTCGACCGAGGTTGGTCTTGAGTTGCGCTTCATCCAGAACCGCTTGAAATTTGATGTGGCTTACTACACCAACAACTCGTTTGACCTGATTCTGCAACCCCGTGGTCCCCAGTCAACCGGTTACATCTTCTGCTCGGTTAACTCTGGTGACGTTTACAACAAGGGTCTTGAGATCAGCTTGAGTGGCACTCCCATCCAGCATGAGAACTTCATCTGGGAAACCGGTATCAACGTCTATGGCAACCGTGGCACCGTGGGTGACCTGGTTAACGGTATCGACGTTATGTACCTGACCGACGTACAGTATGGTGGCGCCAAGGCTGCCAGCTACAACCATGGCAACTTCATGGGTATCGACGGTACCAAGTGGAACCGCAACAGCGAGGGCAAGCTCATCCTTGACAAGAACGGCTTCCCCACCACCGACAACAAGGCCTATGAGGTCGGCGACCGTGAGGCCAAGTTCCAGGGTGGTTGGAATAACACCTTCACCTTCTTCAAGAACTGGACCTTCAACATGTTGTGGGAGTTCCGTTATGGCGGTGACGTCTTCAACGGTACCAAGTATGCCATGTCGATGAGCGGCGTGAGCGAGCTCAGCGGCGACTGGCGCAATCAGACCCTCACCATCGAGGGTGTGGATGGCGACGGCAACCCCGTTTCCAACACTTGGAATGCTGACCAGAACTACACCTTCAACGGCAACGAGACCAGTGGTTACAACATCATCAAGAACTACTACACCGGTGCTTACAACTACGAGGTACGCAACTGGATCACCTACGTGAAGAGCTTGCGCCTGCGCACCATCTCGCTGACCTATGATGTTCCCCGCAGCCTGCTGGCCCGTACCAAGTACATCAAGCGCGCTGCTATCACTGCATCGGCCAACAACCTGTTGCTGTTCACCAACTACGACGGTGATCCCGAGGTAGCTGCTTCGGGTGCCGGTATCGGTGGTTCGTCTTCGGTAGGCTTCGACTACTGCGGCGTTCCCGCTACCCGTTCCTATGCACTGGGTGTCAACCTCGTCTTCGGTACCGACAACGAGGCTCCCGCCCGCGTCAACACCGCCGAGCTCGACATGCTCAACGGCCAGATCAACGACCTGCGCAACCAGCTGGCTAACGCTCAGAACGCTAGCAACGCCCGCATCGCACAGCTCGAGAATGACCTCGCAGCCGCCAACAAGGCTCTCGCCAACTGCAAGAACGACCTGAACGCTGCCAAGAATGCCGCTCCCAAGGTGGTTGACAACAGCAAGCAGTACATGAACGTCCTCGTTCACTTCCCCGTGAACAAGACTGCCATCACTGCCGACCAGCGCGCCAATGTTGAGCGCGTGGCCGCTTACCTGAAGAGCCATCCCGAGGCAACCTGCACCATCAAGGGTTATGCTTCGCCCGAGGGTAACCAGGACAACAACATCAAGCTCGCTAACGGCCGTGCCGCAAGCGTGAAGGATATGCTCGTCAAGAAGTATGGTATCGCTGCCAACCGCATCAACGCCGCTGGCCAGGGTATCAGCAACATGTTTGACGAATTGAGCTGGAACCGTGTTTCGATCTGCGAAATCATCGTGAAGTAATGATAAACTGACTATTAAAAAACAGATATAATTATGAAACTATTCAAATCAATTATACTGTGTGGCCTGGGTGCTGCGATGTTGTCGCTGACCTCTTGTAACGACTGGCTTGACGTGAACGTTGACCCCGATAGCCCTTCGGCCGAGTCCACGAGCTATGACCAGCGTCTGGCGCACATTGAGTTCTATACCAACAGCGGCCTGCAGTTCGGCGCATGGCGCACCACCATGGCCATGGGTGACTGGACCCGTAACAACGGTGGCGGTAACTACTGGCACGTTTCCTATTGGTATCCTGTTATCGGTCAGGTAACCACAACCTACCAGTGGTGGTTTGTCGGCGCTTATGCCAACGTGCCCGACATGATTGCCAAGGCTGAGGCTGCCGAGAACTGGCAGTTTGCCGGCGCTGGCTATCTGATCAAGGCCTATGGCTTCATGGCCATGACCGACCTCTATGGTGAGATGCCTTATACTCAGGCAGCCGCCGAGCCCGCTACTCCCGAGTATGACAATGGTAAGACCATCTATCTGGGTTGCTTTGAGTGCATCGATAAGGCTATCGAGTACCTCGAGAAGGGTCAGAGCCAGGATCCCAACCTGCCCACGCTGGCTGAAGGTGACTTCTGGAACAAGGGTGACCTGAACAAGTGGATCAAGCTCGCCTACATGTTGAAGGCCCGCTGGATCAACAAGTTGAACAAGAAGGGTGCTGGTAGCTACAAGGATGGTAAGTATGATGCCGACGAGATTCTGCGCTGCCTTGACAAGGCCATGCAGAGCAATGCCGACAACACCATCGTTAACCACACCGACGACAACGGTGCAACCCACGACGTGCTCGGTTGGGATGAGCCTGTTGACTACTCGCCTCTGTTCTCGGTAAGCGGTATGAACTCTGGTTACATGCCCACCAAGATGCTCTATGACAACCTGACCAACTTTGCTGGTAAGGGCATCGAGGATCCTCGTGCCGACCACATGTTGCCTTGGGCTCGTTCGGTCAAGAGTGCTAACACACCCGCCGAAATCAAGTGGAGCGCCGACGGCAAGTGGCGTCGTTCGCTGGGCGTTGACATGGCCAGCGAAATCAACAGCCAGGGTGGCCCCCTGCGTGCAAGTTGGGGTCTCACCAAGGATAAAGAAGGCAATGTCGTAAGGAATAGCCGTGATGGTTTCTGGATTGACAGCAACAATGAAGCTCGCTGGAACGACACCGTCTATATTGAGGGCACCAGCGATTGCAAGGGTTACTTCGCTAACCCCAGCATCCTGTACTGCCGCGCCGGTAGTGGTAAGTTTGAGTCGGCCGAGTCGGGTACGTTCTACACCCGCGTGAGCTCGCCCACCTACATCGGCACCTATGCCGAGTGCTGCTTCATCAAGGCCGAGACCCTGTTCAAGAAGGGTGACAAGGGTGGCGCTTATGCCGCCTACAAGGCTGGTGTGAAGGCAAGCTGCGAGCTGATGAATGACAAGCTGAAAGCTTGGGTTGCCGAGGATGCAACCCTCGCCGACTGTCCGTCATTCACCCCGATGACCGCCGAGGCTATCGACAACTTCGTGAACAACGGTATCGGCACTCAGGGTGAGTTGACCATGGGTCACATCCTTACCCAGAAGCGCATCGCCCTGATGTTCTCCTATGAGATCTGGAACGATATGCGCCGCTATGACTTCGACCCGAACATCTTCTTCGGTTGGTCGATTCCCGCTTACCACTACAAGGTGGCTGCCGCTATGCTGGCTATCCCCGAGGGTAAGCAGTATCGCCGCTGGCGTCAGTGCTCACACGAGTACAACTACAACAGCAAGAACCTGCAGGCCATTGGTAGCCAGGTTCCCGGCGCCCGCATGACCGACAGCGAGGGCAAGGAAGCAATGTGGAACCTCCAGGATGACGCTTGGACCATCCCCGTATGGTGGGACAGCGACCAGGAGTAATCCCCCACTCCACCCAATAACAACGACCGCCGAGGCTTCAGTAGCCCCGGCGGCGTTTTTTTTATCGTAATGTGGTTAGAGTGAACTAATCAGCAGTGGAAACATCAATATCGACGACAGGAGCGGTATCCAAGAGTGAACAATACAGGTCGGTCATCTTCTGGTAGAAAACCGGATAATCCAGATTTTGCTCAAAATCACGCTTCGCCTGGCTACCCAAGCGGGAACGGGTCGCATTATCATTAAGCAGCAGGTTGATGGCATCAGCGAGCGCTTGCTCGTCGCCAGGAGGCACCAGAACACCATTCACACCGTCATGCACATACTCGGGCTGGGCGCCATTGTTGCTGCAGATGTGGGCCTTGCCCGCCATCATATACTCCAAGTTACTGATACCCAGCGCTTCAGGCTGAATAGAAGGCAATATGCCGAAGTCGGCCTGGCGCAGGTATTCCAGGATGTTGTCCCTGAAGCCGAGGAGCGACACATTGTGGACAAGTCCGTTGGCAACGATAAAACCCTTGATTTTTGCCTTGTATTTGGGCTGTCCTTCGCCGATAATGGCTAGGTGGTACTTGGCCTTATCCACGTGAGTTAAAGCGCTTAGAAGCGTGTCTAAGCCTTTTTCGGCGGCAAGCTTGCCATGGTACATGATCAGCGCTTGGTGACTGTCGAGGCCGAGGTCGCGCCTCAAGTCGGGCACAACGGTACCTATCTGGCTGTCGCACACGCTGTCACGCAAAACGACGCCGCGGTCGGCATAGGTTTTCTTGGCCTTGCCAAGAAAAGCCTCACGCGCCATTTCAGACGAGAAAACAAAGCAATCGATGGACTTGTACAACTTGGTGTACATGTAGTTCTTCTTGGGCTTGTACACGCCGTGGACGCTTACTACCACGCGCGTGTCGCGGTTCTCGCTGATGCGACGCGCCATCACGGCCATGAAGGCATCCCTGAAACTGTGCACATGGATGATGTTGCGACCCTTGCGCAACAGTCGTGCAAAGCGCACCGGGCTGTCGATATCGGTCACTCCCTTGAGCGGCAGGATGGAAATGGGAATCTCCAAGCGGCGGTACTGCTTGAGCACGTTGGGGTGCTTGCGGCAAACGACCTCCACATAGAAGTCAGGGTCGTTGCGCAAACGCTCCACCAGGTCATAGGTGTACTGCTCGGCGCCGGTCCAATGTTTATTGGAAACTATATGAAAAACGTTAATCATCTATAAATGAGGCTATTGATGACACTGTGTCCACCTAGGCACAGTATCATCATCGCCACAAAGATACTAATAATTTCTTATTATCTCCCCTACCCGATTACTCTTTCTTGGGCTCGTCCTTACCGAACAGCTCCTTGATGCCGCCGATGGAGCCGAGCAGGTTGGTGGCCTCATAGGGCAGATAAACGGTCTTGGTCTTGTCACCGCTAGCCACGGTATCCAGCATCTGGATGTACTTCTGGGCCAGCAGGTAGTTGGCAGGATTGGTACTCTGACCAACAGCCTGAGTAATCTTGTCGATGGCGATAGCCTCGGCCTCGGCCTTGCGGATGCGGGCCTGAGCCTCACCCTCGGCACGCAGGATCTCGGTCTGCTTGTCGGCCTCGGCCTGGTTGATGCGGGCGGTCTTCTGACCCTCGGATTGGAGGATGGCGGCCTGTTTTTGACCTTCACTGGTCAAGATGGTAGCACGCTTGTTACGCTCGGCCTGCATCTGCTTCTCCATGGCCTGAAGCACTGTTTGCGGCGGCTGGATGTCCTGCAGCTCGACGCGGTTGACCTTGATACCCCATTTGTTGGTGGCGTCATCCAGCACGGCGCGCAGCTTGCTGTTGATGGTGTCGCGCGAAGTCAACGTCTGGTCCAGCTCGAGTTCACCAATGATGTTACGCAAGGTGGTCTGCGTCAGTTTCTCGATAGCGTTGGGCAGGTTATTAATCTCATACACAGCCTTGAACGGGTCCATAATCTGGAAATACAGCAAGGCGTTGATCTGCGTCATGACGTTATCCTTGGTAATCACGTTCTGCTTGTCAAAGTCATACACTTGCTCACGCAGGTCGATTACTGTTGTGGTGCGATAGCGTCCGTGCTCATAGGCGACAATGCTCTTGGCGCGGTCAATGAACGGGATAATCAGGTTGATGCCAGGCTTGAGAGTAGCGTAGTACTTACCCAGTCGCTCAATGATCTTTGTCTCACTCTGTGGAATGATCACCAGACTGTTCTTGACCAGGATCAGAGCCAGCAGGATAACGACAATCAGAAAAATATATAATGCATTCATAGTGATATGAGTTTTTAGTTGTTAGTATTCATTGCCAGTTTTAATCATCGGCTTCGTCAGATTCGACAGTCTGGGCGCCGAGAGGTTCGACGGTGAGGATGATGCTGTTCATCTTCACAACGCGCACGGGCACATCCTTGGCGATAGCACCGCCGTCGGCACTGCAGGCCTTCCAGTCGTCGCCATCGATAGCAACACGACCGTAGCCGCCAGCTTCAATGGATTCGCTCACCCTACCCTGCTGGCCAATCATGGCCTCGGCATTGCTCAGGCGTTCGCGTTGCGGTTTATGCAGTTTCTTGATGAGAGCCGGTCGAACCAGCAGCAGACTCAAAGCCGAAACCACAGCAAAGATGATGACCTGCCACGTCAAGTTAGCACCACAACCGGCAACAATTGCACTGGCAGCGGCACCGATGGCGAAGCACAAGATGAAGAAGTCACCAGATGATAATTCCAGAATCAGGCACACAATAGAGATGATTACCCAAATGAGCCAGAGGTTAGATGAAAAAAACTCAATCATAGCTGTATCTTTTTAAATTGTTAGTTATAGGTTCTGTTGTTCGCTTCTTCATTTTATAGATGCACCACACCACTAAAAAACTACACTCGATGATGCATTATTTTAATTTCCTAACCAGACGGTCTTAAAAATGCGTCCTGGATATTCCACACGGCCTCGACTGTTGTGGTAGTCGTTAGGCATCTCCAAAGGTAGGGTTTTTCTCATATACCTGCAAATTTTATGCCAAATTTCTTCAAAAAATGACGCATATCTCATCGGCTTTGAGTGAATTTTTAATTCTCAAACGGTTAAAATGGCGTTTCTCGCTGTTTTTCAGCGATTTTAGCCATTTTGACGATTTGAGCAGAAAAATCGAGCAGGGGACCATTGTGGCCTTCACGAGGTGATTGACGCACAGAACAGGCAAAGAAACGCCCATTGAGATCAATTCTTGCGATTTTATGCTTGTTTGTCAAATTTTTGTGTTATCTTTGTGTCCCGTTTTTCAAGTGATCACTAAATGACTGAAATCAACTACATGACCCAGGGCAATGCCACCATGCCCGAGCTCAACGAGAGCGCGGTGCAGGAGTGGATTGTAGAGGTAGCTCAACGGCTTGGGCAGAAGGTGGGGTGCCTGACCTACGTCTTCTGTGACGACGAGTACATCCTGAAGACCAACCGTGAGTTCCTCGGGCATGATTATTACACCGACATCATTACCTTTGACTACACCAACTCGCGACACATCGCGGGCGATATGGTCATCTCGCTCGACACTGTAGCCAGCAACGCCGAGATGCTGGGAGCCGACTACCAGAACGAGCTCATGCGCGTCATCATCCATGGCGTGCTGCACCTGTGCGGCATCAACGACAAGGGCCCTGGCGAGCGTGAAATCATGGAACAGCACGAGAACGACGCCTTGGCCATTTTGCCCGACAACGTCTTCAAGAAATGAGAAACGACTATGATGTCATAGTGGTGGGAGCCGGCCATGCCGGTTGCGAGGCCGCGTGTGCAGCAGCCCGATTGGGCTCTCGCACACTATTGATCACCATCGACATGAACAAAATCGCCCAGATGAGCTGTAATCCTGCCGTAGGCGGAATTGCCAAGGGCCAAATCGTGCGTGAAATCGACGCCATGGGTGGCCAAATGGGCATCATTACCGACCGCTGCAGCATTCAATTCCGCATGCTCAACCGCAGCAAGGGCCCTGCCATGTGGAGTCCGCGCTCTCAGAGCGACCGCCAGCAATTCATTCTTGAGTGGCGCCGGGTGCTCGAAAACACGCCCAATCTGTACATGTGGCAGGATTCCGTGAACCAATTAGTCATCGAGGGTGGGGTAGTAAAGGGTGTGAAAACCGCCTTAGGAATGGAATTTTCCGCTCCGGCTGTCGTGCTCACGGCAGGAACTTTCCTCAACGGACTGATGCATGTGGGCACCGTTCAGACCCCTGGCGGACGAGTTTCGGAACCCGCAGCTACAGGAATTTCAGAGCAACTGGCCGCGTTAGGTGTCACCGTGGGACGCATGAAAACTGGTACGCCACCACGCCTCGACGAGCGCACCATCGATTTCTCACAATGCATCAAGCAGGAAGGCGAGCACGATTTTCACCATTTCTCCTTCATGCCCGGCATCACTTCAACATTGCCCCAACGTCCCTGCTGGATTGTGCACACCAATGAGGATGTCCATGAAGTGCTGCGTGAAGGTTTGCCCAAATCGCCACTATATAACGGCCAAATCACCAGTATCGGTCCCCGTTATTGTCCCAGCATAGAGACCAAAATCGTCACTTTTGCCGACAAAACATCCCATCAGCTGTTCATCGAGCCCGAGGGCGCAACCACCCACGAGATGTACCTCAACGGGTTCTCATCGTCACTGCCCTGGGAGGTGCAGATCGAGGCCTTGCGCCACATTCCCGCTCTCAAAAATGTGCATGCATTCCGACCCGGTTACGCCATCGAATATGACTTTTTTGACCCCACACAGCTCTACCATACCCTCGAGTCCAAACTTGTCAAGGGATTTTACCTTGCCGGTCAAGTCAACGGGACGACAGGATATGAGGAAGCGGCAGGGCAGGGGCTCATTGCCGGCATCAACGCCCACCAGCGTGTCGTTGGCGGCGAACCCTTCACCCTCGCGCGTAATGAGGCCTATATTGGTGTGCTCATCGACGACCTGGTGACCTGTGGTGTGGATGAACCTTACCGCATGTTCACCTCACGTGCCGAGCACCGCATCCTGCTGCGCCAGGATGATGCAGACATGCGCCTCACCGAGAAAAGCTACCGACTGGGCCTTGCCACACAGGAGCGCTACGACCTGATGGTTTCCAAACGGGAACAGATGGAGCGTCTCACCAACTACTGCCGCGAGACCACCATCAAGGCCGCCGTTATCAGTCCCATTCTTGAAGCCCTGGGCATGCCACCCGTCACCCAAGGACAGCGGCTGCATGATCTGCTCACGCGCCCCCAACTCAACATGGCCATCCTTGCCGAAGCACTCCCCGAATTGCAGGCACAAATCGAGACCCTCGAAGCCGACCGCCGTGACGAGATTGTCGAGGCCGCCGAAATCGCCATCAAGTACCGAGGCTATATTGAGCGCGAGGCACTCATCGCCGACCGCGTTGCCCGACTCGACAATGTCACCCTCAAGGGCAAATTTGACTACTCACAGATACACCAGATTTCGACCGAGGCACGGCAGAAGCTCCAGGCCATTGATCCCGAAACCGTGGGACAGGCCTCCCGCATCCCCGGCGTCTCTCCCAGTGATATCAACATCCTGCTCGTGTTATTGGGCAGATAATTTGTTCCACGTGAAACAATAACAACCTAACATATTGATTTACAATGAATAAGCAAGATTTAGAAACTGTTAAAAGCGTAGTGAGGAACATTCCCGATTTTCCTGTTCCTGGCATCCAGTTCAAGGACCTCACCACCGCATTTAAGGACCCCAAGGCTCTCGCCATCATGACCGAAGCACTCACCGATCTGTACCGTGACAAAGGCGTGACCAAGGTCGTTGGCATCGAGGCACGCGGCTTCATCGGCGGCGCCATCCTCGCCACCCAGTTGGGCGCAGGCTTTGTGCCCCTGCGCAAGCCCGGCAAGTTGCCCGCTGAGGTCATCCAGAAGTCCTACACCAAGGAGTACGGCACCGACACCATCGAGATCCACCAGGACGCCATCACGCCCGACGACGTTGTGGTCATCCACGACGACCTGCTGGCGACCGGAGGCACGATGCTCGCCGCCTATGAACTGGTGAAATCGATGAATCCCAAGAAGGTGTACATCAACTTCATCTGCGACCTGGCCGACCTGCACGGCCGTGAGGTCTTCCCCAAGGACGTGGACATCACCTCGCTGTTCACCTTCTAACTAACCCTATAGTAACTATAGTTTCTATAGTATCTATAGCATCTAGTTAATAAGTTGGGAATCGATGACCGACGAACTCAAGTTGAAACTCTCGTTGCTCCCCGATGAGCCTGGCGTGTACCGCTACCGCAACCGGGAGGGCACGATTATCTACGTGGGTAAGGCCAAAAACTTGAAGCGTCGCGTCAATTCCTATTTCAACCGAGAGCACACATCGGTGCGCACCACCATGCTCGTGCGCAACATCGCCGACCTGGAATACACCGTCGTCAACACCGAGGAGGAAGCCCTCGACCTCGAGAATGCCCTCATCAAGGAGTTCCAGCCGCGCTACAACGTGCTGCTCAAGGACGACAAGAGTTATCCCTGGATATGCGTCTCGGGCGACCTTTATCCGCGCGTCTATATCACCCGCGATGCCCGTTCGCGCGGCGACAAATACTACGGGCCTTACCCGCGCGCCGAAGTCGCTAAGGTGCTCATCGACACCATCCGACAGATCTATCCGTTGCGCACCTGCCGCCTAAATGTTTCACGTGAAACAATCGAGGCGGGCAAGCACCGCCTGTGCCTGCAGTACCACATCCACCGCTGCGAGGGGTGCTGCCAGGGTCTGGTTTCGGCCGAGCAGTACGGTAGCTACATCAGCGAGATACGCCAGATTCTCAACGGCGACACCCACCAACTGATGGACCTGCTCATGGAGCAGATGCAGCAACTGGCCAGCGAACTGCGCTTTGAGGAGGCCGAGCTGCTCAAGCGCCGCTACAAGCTGCTGGAACACGTCAGGCGCCGCTCGGTCATCGTCAGTCCATCAATCCACAACATCGACGTGTTCGGCCTGTTGCGTGACGAGGATGCCGCATGGGTCAACTATATGCACGTGCGGGGTGGGGCAGTGGTGCAGTCCTTCACTCTCGAGTACCGTCTCTCGACTCATGACGAGACCGATGCCGAGATCATGTCGATGGCCATTGCCGAGATAAGAAAACGCTTTGCCGAGACCTACCAGCGTGACCGCGTCACCGAGGCCACCGTCAACGTCATTCCCGACGTTGAGTTTGCCGATTTGACCTTCTCCATTCCCCAGCGGGGTGACAAGAAGAAACTGCTTGACATCGCCGTCAAGAATGCGATACAGCGACGCACCGACCGCCTGAAGATGATGGAGAAACTCAACCCCGAGCAACGCACCACCCGCACGCTGACCACCATGCAGCGCGACCTGCGCATGACCGTGCTGCCACGCCACGTCGAGTGCTTTGACAACAGCAACATCGGCGGTTCTAGCCCCGTCGCTTCGTGTGTCGTGTTCCGCAACGCCAAGCCCAGCAAGAAGGAGTACCGCCATTTCATCATCAAGACCGTGGAGGGCAGCGACGACTTCGCCTCGATGCGAGAGGTTATCACACGCCGCTATAGCCGCCTCGTCGAGGAAGGGCAGGAACTGCCCCAGTTGCTCATCGTGGATGGCGGCAAGGGGCAGGTCACCTCGGCCATCGAGGCCCTCGACAGCATCGGGCTGCACGGACAAATCACCGTCGTGGGCATCGCCAAGCGGCTCAACGAGGTCTATTTCCCTGGCGACAGCATCCCCTTGTACATCGACAAGAACAGCGAGACGCTGCATGTCATCCAGCGCCTGCGTGACGAGGCCCACCGTTTTGCCATCACCTTCCACCGCAAGCAACGCAGCAAGGGACAGGTACACAGCGCCCTTGACGATATCCTAGGCATTGGCCCCAAGACGCGCACCCTGCTGCTCAAGCACTTCAAGTCGCTCAAGCGCATCAAGGAAGCCAGCGAGCAGGACCTAGCCGCCATCATCGGCCCCGCCAAGGCCAAAACGCTCATCCAATCCTTTAATAATAAAGAAAGCAACCAAACTGAAGAATAACCAGTTTGGTTGCTTTTTATACTCAACTATAGCGAGCTTAGTTGCCAGCCATGAAGTCCTCTACATCATTGGGGTGATAGGGGATGCGCTTCTCGCCCAGGAAGCGGCAACCATCGGCAGTGATGAGGATATCGTCCTCGATGCGGATGCCACCGAAGTCCTTATAGGTCTCCAACATATCGAAGTTGAGGAACTCAGCGCAGTGTCCGCTGGCGCGCCAGTCGTCGATGAGGGCGGGGATGAAATAGATGCCCGGCTCGTCGGTGACAACGAAGCCTTCCTGCAGACGGCGTCCCATGCGCAGGCAGTTGGTGCCGAACTGATCCAAGTTGGGCCTTGTCTCCTCGTCAAAGCCGACATAAATCTGTCCCAGACCTTCCATGTCATGCACGTCCATACCCATCATGTGACCCAGTCCGTGGGGCAGGAACATGGCGTGGGCACCGGCTGCAACGGCCTCGTCCACATCGCCCTTCATCAGGCCCAATTCCTTGAGGCGTTCAGTCATCTTGCGGCACACGGCCATGTGGACGTCCATATACTTCATGCCGGGCTTGGAAATTCCCAGTGCCAGGTCATGGCACTCCTCGACGATGCTATAGATCTCGAGCTGGCGCTGGTCGTACTTGCCACTGACGGGCATCGTGCGGGTGTTGTCGCTGCAGTAGAACTCCATGGTCTCGGCACCGCAGTCACACAGGGCCAGGCGGCCTGCCTCGAGAGGTGCCATCGACGGGTTACCATGCATGATCTCGCCATGCTGCGAGAAGATGGTAGCGAAACTTACCTTGGCACCATAGCTCTCGGCGATGCCGTCAACCTGTCCACCGATATATTTCTCGGTCACGCCGGGCTTGATGAGGCGCATGGCAGTGGTGTGCATCAGGTAGCCCACCTCGGCTGCGCGCTCCAGTTCAGCGATTTCCTCGGCCGTCTTAACCGAACGCATGTTGATGACCGCCATGCGCAGGTCGTGTGAAACAGCCTCGGCCTGCTTGTCGGGATGAATGCCCAGCAGGTCCATGATCTGGATCTTGGTGTCGTGGCGATAGGGCGGCAGGAAGTGGATGCGGCGGCCCTTGGCCTTGGCCTCGTCACAGATGACCTGCAGCTGCTTCATGGGAGCCGAGTTTGCAACGCCCACCTGAGCGGCCATGTCGGCAACGCTGTCCACCGAGCCATACCACACGATGTCCTCAATGTCGATGTCATCGCCCACGAGGATTTCCTTATTATTATCGATGTCGATGACGCCTACCAGGCCGTCGCGCTGCTGGCCAAAGTAGTAGAGGAACGTCGAGTCCTGACGGAAGGGATAATAAGCGTTGTTGGGATAATTACACGGCGACTCATTGTTGCCAAAGAGTAAAATCACGCCATCGCCCACGAGCTTTTTCAACTCGTTGCGGCGATTGATGTAAGTCTGTTTACTGAACATGTTTTTTTATAGTTTAAAGGTTAAAGTTTACGGTTAGAGATGCTTGCTCATCATTATTCCATGGGAATGGCCTTGATGGTACCAAGTTTACGCACAGTGACCTTCTCGGGCTTACCCTTGTAATAGACCTTGCCCGTGCCGCTACCGCTCACCTTTAGAGGACCGCCCAGAACGTTACAGCCTATCGAGCCTGTGCCCATGATGCGGCACGTCACTGCAACGGCATCCACCTTGTCGGCTTGGATTTCACCCGTGCCTATTAGCCTGATTTCCAGATTATCACAGGATCCATCGGCAATAATCTTGCCCTTTCCGCTCAAGATCTGCAGCTCGAGTTTGGAGGCACGCACACCACGCACGAGAACTTTGCCATTGTCGGTCAAGCGCACCTTAAACGCCTTCAACGGCGGCAATCCGGAGACGCGCATCGTGCTGTCTCCGCTGTTCTCGGCCTCATCGAGCGTCGAGGAATAGATGATGATATTGGGCAGGCCACCCTGACGCTCAAAGACATCATCGACCTGGATGGTGAGTTGTCCTTTCTCCGAGAGGCTGAACATCAAGTGGTCAACAACCTGCTTGGTGCCGTAAATGACGGCAAGGCCAGCCGAGTCGGCGTTGCAGCGGTAATCCACATTGACGTCGTCGAGCAAGGCAAGACGGGTGAAATTACCCACCTTAATCTCGTGGCGCGACACTTGGGCTCCAGCCATGAGCGACAAAGCGATGACACATGTGATGCTAATCAATCCTCGTTTCATGTTCTTCCTCGATTTGGTTTTCAACGTTAGGGAGTATATCGTTTTCGATGTGGTCCAGGATGGCGTCAAGCTCGGCACGCGTGTTGGCCTGCAGCATGGCTATGCGGGTGGGACGGAAGTTGCGGATACCCTTAAATAGCGGCGTGGCGGCCAGGTGGCGGCGTATGTGCAGGATACCGCGGTACTCATCGATGCGGTCGATGCTCTCGTCGATCTGGCGCCGCACGAGTGCCATCTTCTCGGCATTAGAAATCACGGGTATCTCGCCCGTAAGCAGGTATTGCTTCATCTCGCGGAAAATCCACGGCGCGCCGATGCTGGCACGGCCCACCATCACACCGTCAACGCCATAACGGTCATAGCACTCCTTCAATCGCTGGGGCGTTGTCACGTCGCCGTTGCCGATGATGGGGATGGTCATGCGCGGGTTGTTCTTCACCTCGCCGATAAGGGTCCAGTCGGCCTCGCCGGTGTAAATCTGGGAGCGTGTGCGTCCGTGGATGGTGAGTGCGGCGATGCCACAGTCCTGCAGCTGCTCGGCCAACTCAACAATAATCTTGTGGTCGTGGTCCCAACCCAGGCGGGTCTTTACCGTCACGGGCAGGTCAACGGCCTTGACTACGGCACGGGTGATTTCGAGCAGCAGCGGCACATTACGCAACATGCCCGCACCCGAGCCCTTGCCCGCAATCTTTTTCACCGGGCAGCCCCAATTGATGTCAATGAAGTCGGGCTTGGCAGTGGCAGCAATGCGTGCCGCCTCAACCATCGGCTCCAACTCACGGCCATAAATCTGGATGGCCGCGGGACGCTCACCAGGAGCTATGGCCATCTTCTGGAACGAACGCTCAATGCTCCGAATCAGCGCGTCGGCACTGACGAACTCGGTATAGACCATGTCGGCACCCTGCTCACGGCAGATGAGCCTGAACGACTGGTCGGTGACATCCTCCATGGGTGCCAGCATCACGGGGCGCTCGCCCAAATCTATGTTCCCGATTTTCATTGTGTGGTAGGCGGACTGGTTTGTTTTGATAGTGCGAAATTACGACAAATTACCCAACTGGACAAAATCTTAACGCATTTTAGGACATTTCAATATGTATTTGTCTAATCTTAATGGACAACAAAACTCGAAGAGATTGATGGCTCGAAGAGCCAGCTTCAATCATGAACACCATGCAAGTGGGTCGTAGACCCACGCAGCTTGGTGCTACAATGCTAACTAACAAGTGCGTCGAAGACGAACTTTATCGCAATCATCACCAAGCTGCGCCCGCCTACGTCGGGCTTGCATGGTGTTATATATTGAAATCGGGTCATCGACCCTCTCGCCTCTTCGAGGCTAATTTCAAAACAATTATTCACAACCGTCAAGTTTTTACGATGTTTTTTTAAGGATTATGTGATGACATGCCACCTATTCGGGATTTGTTTGTAATTTTGTGCAGAGGTTAAAAACTGATTGCTTATGTCACTGAAGAAGTCGATGCTGGAGCTGCACCGCTTGGGTGTGGAGGAATATAAAGAGGTGGAGAAGCTGCCCGTAACGGTGGTGCTCGACAACGTGCGCAGCGAGATGAACGTGGGATCGGTGTTCCGCACTGCCGACGCTTTCCTGATCGAGCGCATCTGCCTGTGCGGCATCACGCCGCAGCCGCCCAAGCCAGAGATCCACAAGACGGCCCTGGGTGCCGAGGACTCAGTCGCATGGCAGTATTACCCCAATACCCTCGCCGCCGTAGAGCAGCTCAAGGCCGACGGCTACACCATCTGCTCGATCGAGCAGGTGCATGACAGCGTGAGCCTGGAGCAGTATCGTGCCCAGGCTGGCAGCAAGGTAGCAATTGTGCTGGGCAACGAGGTCAAGGGGGTGGGGCAGGACGTTGTGGATGCCAGCGACGTGTGCATCGAGATTCCGCAGCACGGCACCAAGCACTCATTGAACATCTCGTGCTGCGCAGCCATCGTCATGTGGCACTTCTTCCAATTCACAGTTTAGGACACAAAATGTGACGTTTTTTGGAGGTGGGGGAGAAACGAGAAAAAGTTATTAACAAGCAGCAAAACCGCCTAAAAATAGGCAGGGCAGTGGCCAAGACACATAAAAACGGCAAGAATTTAGTTAAAAACAGAATGTTAAAAGGTGTTGTTTTTAACATTTGATTTAAGCATTGGCGACTTTAGTTAAAAAAACTGAAGACACCCCATAAATCAGCTATTATTCAATCGGTTGCAATGCTTTGTGCATGATGATTGCTATTTCTTTGCAAAATTTTTCCAAATACCCCAAAAAGATAGAAATGAAGGGCATTTAGTTAAAATCTTCCATTTATTTTGCCCATTTCACAAACATTGACTATTTTTGCGTACTTGTAAAATTCGATAGCGGCTATGAAAAAGCACCATCGAGACCTTACAGTAACTGGTGAGTAAACTACACATCTTTTTAACTAATGTATTAATTAATAAACATCACTATTTTATGAAGAAGCTATTTATGCTGCTGATAGCCATCTGTGCTATCTCTCTGGGCATGAGTGCCCAGCAAGTAGTGAGGGGCCAAGTTACCGATCCCAACGGCGAACCGCTGATTGGTGCTACGGTACAGCCCGTTGGCGGAGGAAACGGCGCAGCCACCGATGTAAACGGTGAGTTCTCGCTGAATCTTCCTTACAACGTGAAGACCCTCAAGGTTTCGTACGTGGGTTACAAGACCCAAGAACTTCCCGTTCAGCCTAACATGGCCATTACGCTCAGCGACAGTGGCACCGCTCTGGACGAGGTGATGGTAGTTGCCTATGGTACTGCCAAGAAGACCTCCTACACCGGTTCGGCCGAGGCTGTGACCAACAAGAAA
>CAJOFM010000017.1 GCA_905233915.1 uncultured Muribaculaceae bacterium
TTGACATGACAAAGCCTCCGCTTGGGAAAGTAGAGGCTTTGTTATATGTTTTACAACATGTTACAAAATGAGGATGTGACACAATTATGACACACCCTCATTTAATCTAATGCGGTTGGGAATTATTGCCATGCATTGTTGAGCACGTAGTAAATGAGTGCGGTTACATCGCTGACATTAATTTCACTCAAGTCATCGCAGTTGGCGGCAACAATGTCAATAGCCTCCTCATCGATGTTGCCAAGAATATAGGCAATGAGCCAAGTCACATCTGCGACATTGATAATACCATCGCGGTTGACATCGCCTCGCTTGCTTGCGGGAGCGGCCTCTGCTTCCTCGTCCAGAACAATCTGCAGCTGGTTAGCGTTGCTGGTTTTTACATCGTTGGCATAGGCCTCAAAGGCGTTAACCGTGCCACTGGCGGCTTTCACAAAGTGGCTGCCTGCAGCATTCAGGAAGTAGGCGTTCTCGACTGTCTTGTGGACAAACTCACCCACAGCCATGTGGTAGGTGCCGCTGGTGATGGCACTTGGGTTGGGCTTAACCATCACGTTATTGGCCGTGAATACGAATGTCTTGTCGCGCATGTCGGTGCCGTTGGCGCCATCATAGGGAGCCACAAAGTAGGGCACGTTAGCCTCCAGGGTGTTACCCATATATTCCGCCATGAGCATGGCATCATCGTTGGTGTCCTCTTCCTCATTGAAGTTGCACACCCACAGGCCCTTGGCGTCACTCTTGCTGTGCATCCAGTCAATAGCGGTACCATCGGCAGTCACACCGGTAGCGGCAAACGGCAGCACCATAGTGCTCCATCCACCCTCCTGGCCAGCGTGGCGACCCTGGTTAAACTTGCGCTCATAGCTGATATTCTCGGCCGAGAAGCGGTAGGGGGCATAGAAATCATAGCCATGATAAAGGGTTATGTCACGAACAGCCACGAAATTTTGGATGACATTCTTGTTCTCAAGACCGGCGGGGATGTATCTTGCCGAATTACCGATGTAGAACAGCGTATTGGGATTCTCGTTGGGAATCAATGAGGTCAGGTTAAGGTTTTCCAGACTTACGGCTACGGCATTTTCGGGAACTCGGATACCGTTATAAGGCTTGTAGCCGACGCGGTTGCCTTGACCATCCCAAACCACCATACCGCGGTCGATGGTGTAGTACTTGCTGCCACCCGGCGGCACGAGGTTCTTGGTTGAGTCGTTCTCATTGCGTCCGAAGATGTTAAGCGCATATCGCGAGCCGAAGGCCAGGTTGTCGAAGTCGAAGTAGAACGTCTTGGTCGTTCCGGCAGGAATGTTGACCGACACGTTCTGGTAGCTGATCATGGTACCGTGGTTGTTCTCATCAACGATGAAGATCGGAGCCAGCAGATAGCGGGTGTAATCACCGTTGGCGTGGTTGGTCACGTCTACCTTGAAGCGGATGAAGCTGTCATAAACCACCATGTTCTCATCGGCGCCCAGGGCATTGATGTCAACGGTCAGGTTCATGGGAACCATCGCATTCTCGGCAATGCTGACACTGCCGGTGCCGGGGATTGATGCCGACCAGGTGTTATCGTAGGTGGAAAGATGCGCGGTCTTAGTGCCGGCATTTTGCGGTGTGAAGTTGAAGGTGACCACCTTGGTGCCGCCTGCAGGAATCTCGGTTTCAACCACAGTGAGGTACTCGCCATACTCGTCAATTTGCTCACCAGTTAGGAAGAGGTACAGCTTGCCGCTGAATCGGTCTTGACTGTTATTCTTGATCGTGACGTGGCACTGCTCGGCGGTACCTACCTTCTCGCCACCTGTGAATTCAAAGTTGGTAGACTGGAGATTTACAACGGGATGGTCGGCAAAGGTTACCCAGTTGCCGTTGAAGGTGGCTTCAATGTAATAGCGGTCACTCTCAATCATGGGTTCCCACACATTGCTACCGGCAATCGAGCTGACAGGCTTAATCTTGTAGGTGCCGCTAGTGATGTTTTTGCCAAAGGGATAGGTCACCGAACTCTGGTTCTCGGGCCAAGTGTCGGTAATGGAGATGAAGCTCGTACCATAATAGGTCTGGGCAATCAACTCAACAAAATTGTCTTCGTTGTCATACAAGGCGATGCCGCGCAGGTACTTGGTGCCATCGTCGATATGGTCCTCGGCGGTCACCTTGATGTAGCGACGCTTGGTGAGCTTGAAGTTGCCGTCATCGCTGCGCTCAAACTCGCGCGTGCCCGTGTAGTACATATTCCATACGGTCAAGCGGTGGTCAACCACTTCCTGATGGCCGCTGTAACCCGGTTCGATGCCGATAATGGCGGTCTGGTCAATGTTGTAACCCTCCATGCTGTGGGCGGCTCCCACACCACTGGCATAGGGATTGAGCACCGACAGGACGAAGTAACCGTCACCGATGCCGCCCCAGCCCCAGTTGATGTGGAACAGGTCGCCGTAGGCATAGCCGTCGCAGATGAATGAGTGACCGCCACCAGTTCCGGCACGGCCATTATAAATCATGGGACGGCCAGCAACTAGTTCCTGGTAAATCATCTCTTCCCAGTCGCTCTGCTCATAGTCGCTGCGGTAAACCAGTTTAGCATCATAATTGAAATACTCGTTCAGAGCAGTGGGGATATAGGGATCACTAGTGCTCGACGCGTTGACGCCATACTGCATCTGGGCGGCACAGCCGGCATAGAGCATGAGCCAAGCCACAGCATCTTTCTCGGCCTCGGTCTCGGCTCCCGTGTAGTTGTCGCGCATATTGTTCCAGTCAAACATGATGGGGTCCAGGGCTTCGGTCTCAAATGCACCGTATTCCTCCTGCCAATAGAAGGTGACAATGTAGGGAGGAATGATTTTGGAACACATCAACGGGAACTTGTAATAGTTCATGATTTGAGCCATGGATGTGGCCACACAGCCCGTGTAGGCCAGCTCGCCGATGGTGTCGCCATTCTCGTCGATGTCCATGAACTCAGGGCAATGGTTCCAATAAGGCGCAGCCTGATCCCAATGGCTCGTAATCAGCGGGGAAATGCTGTTGCGGGTGGGACGGGGAGTGCCGAATGACTCTCCGGTGATGCCCAACATGTCAAGCTGGGCAATTTCCTTATCATAGTTGTCAAGCCACACCTTCATGTTGGCAGGCAGCTTGTCGTAATCAAATTGTCCTTGGTCGACGTAACCCAGAATGGGTGTGGTGCGGTCGTCGCCCGATACAATCACATAGCCCTTATTGCCAACGGTGTTGAAAACGTAATAAGGCTGGTTTGAAACTTGTTGATTATTACCGTTCAAACGGTTGACCCTGGCAGGAGTCGCATTCAGCGACACGCCTGAGCGGTGCTTAAGCATGAATTTATTTGCCGATTTCAGTGCCTCGGATGGGTGCACTGGTCCAGCAATAGCTATCAAACTTAGCAAGAGAGAGGCTAAGAATAAGAATTTTCTCATGTTGTCCTTAGGTAGTTAATGATATTAAAATATTAATAAATGTCTAGGTTTACAGTCCGGAGCGGGACGGAAAGCGTGCAAAAATATAATTTTTTTTGAAAATATACAATTTTGGGTACGAATTTTACTTATCGTGCCCAATTTTTTTTGGTTTGTTATAAAAACCTCTAATTAAATGAAAGTCTTTTTTATTGGAATGCTTTCAGATTATCACTATGGATTATGTCCTGATTTACCCTTTCATATTATTAGTGGTGTTAGTGTCCGCTTCATTGGCAACTTTCTTGTTGTGGACACGCACCTTCAACTCGTCAAACCCAAATCCATAGACACCGTTGACGTTGCTCTGGGTGATGATGGCTTCGCGGTCGGTCTCCTTGATGATGCGGAAGATGTTCACACTCTCGTGCTTGCGGCACATGACCAGGAGTATCTTGACAGGATCCTTGGTGTACCAGCCTGTGCCTTCAAGGATGGTGCAGCCGCGATGGGCCTCAGAGATGACATTGTCGGCGATCTCCTGCCACTTCTTGCTGATAATCTGGAACTGCACGCTCTGGCGTGTGTTGTTGATAACGCGGTCGGCAGCAACCGAATAGATGACCATGAAGATGAGACCATACACAATCTTGTCGATGGAGTGGAACAACAGCCATGATGAGCAGATGATGAGAACGTCGCAGTACATCATTGTGCGGCCGAACGAGATGGTGCTGTACTTGGCGACCATTGCGGCGATGATGTCGGTGCCGCCGGTACTACCGTTGTGGGTGAAGACCGTGCCCAGGCCCAAGCCACACAACACGGCGCCCAGGATGACGTTCATGAACGTCTGCTGTTCAACGATGGGAACAGGGAACATGGGCTGCAGCAGTCCGATGAAGAAGGTGGCGATAGAGGCACCTATAATAGTGCGCAACACAAACTGCTTGCCCACGCTGCGGAAAGCGATACCCAGCAGGATGATGTTGATGACATAGTAGGTGACGGCGACATTCCAGCCCAGCCAGAAGTGGATGAGCGATGACAAACCCGTCACACTGCCAATCACAATCTGCTCGGGAAGAATAAATGCGGTAAAACCGAAGGCGTAGCAGAACAGGCCAAGGGTGATCATGATATAGTCCTTGGCCAGATTGAAGATTTTTCTTGTCTTGTCGTTCATATTGCTCAATATTTTTCTGCAAAATTAGCAATTATTTGCCAAAAAATGTGGTTATTGGCATCTATCCCCAAAAAATATTGTACCTTTATCGTGCCGTAAAACGGCATTTTGACCGATTTCCAAACCTCAATAAATGATAAATCACTATGATTACAAGACTAATTGTTTCGGCCATTGCGGTACTCATCACCGCCTACACGCTCGATGGCGTGACTGTTGAACCCTGGTGGTGGGCTGTCATTATCGCTATTGTCCTCGGACTCATCAATGCGTTTATCAGGCCGCTGGTCAAGTTGCTGGCTCTGCCCATTAATTTTCTCACTCTGGGATTGTTTACCTTTGTCATCAATGGCTTGATGGTGATGTTGTGCTCATGGATTGTGCGCCCCCACTTCGAGGTGGAGAATCTGCTGTGGGCCATGGGATTCAGCTTGGTGCTTACCCTTGTGAACTGGGGCTTGCACCTGTTTGTGCCCTCAAAGAAATAACCTCAGTAGCAATGGTTCCGCATTGCTGTCACCTGATGGTGCGCAGTGGTGGCTGGAATGCGTTGGGGTAGAAATGGATGGTGAAGTCGGGGGCTTTCCCCTCGATAATCATCACGTCATACTGCACGCTCATCTTTAACTGATATTGGCTGATGTAACCGGCGGCGGCGTTCACTAGGTTACGGATTTTTGCGCGTGTTATGGCCTGCATGGGGTCATAATGCTCGGTGTTGCTGCGTGTCTTCACCTCGATGATGTGCAGCCGGTTGGCCTGCGGTTCCTGGGCCACAATATCGATTTCCAGCTTCCCGACTCTCCAGTTGGTTTCCCTCACCGTGTACCCTTTTGCAATCAGGAATTCCCAGGCCGCCTGCTCTCCCTGTTTTCCCAATTCGTTATGCTTTGCCATAGTTATCGAGATGATTTGATTTCAGTGTTAAGGCTGCGTGATTCCGGCAGTGGTTACTGGAGGGCTTCAAGAAGCAGGCCGAAGAAGACGTAGGCGGCAAACAGTACGAGCGTGAAGACGATGGTCCGTCCCACGCATCCCCAAGCGCTCATGCCGGCGGAATTTTTCTTTTTCTTGGACTTCTTTTTCCCAGTGGATTTCTTTTTAGTGGCGGGACGCCCAGTGTCGCTGTCGTTACCCGACAACCCGGTGTAGCGGTAGGATGTCTTGGCTTGTTTCATGCGTGGCTTGTGAGGAGGGGGAGTGGTCGGGTGATACTCTGGTGGCGTCGAGGAATCAAAGTCGATGTTGGTCGGCTGGCGTTTGGCGGGCTTGGTCGGTTGGTCTTCGCGGGCGATGACGCGAGCCTTGGGGATGGGCTGATGGGCTTGTAGCAGGCATTGCGGGCAAACAATGACGCCATCGTTGGCAACCAGTTGCTCATTACTGATTTCCAACTTTTTTCCGCATTTTGGACAAGTCCACCGCATAGTTCTAAAAAAACTACGAATTACACGAACCTTTAGCTCGGCGTAGCCAATTAAACAAATTGGCGTTCAATAACAAGAACTTGAAAAATCCGTATAATTCGTAGTCTGAAATCGTTTAGGCGTTAACCCTCGTAGTGGATAATGGCCTTGACAATGATGTGCCACTTGCCGTCGATGAACTCGGCTTCACCGGCACGGTCGGTCACGATACGGGTGCCGTTAGGAATCTGGATGGCGTTGCCGGAGCAGGCGCGGAGCAAGTTCTCGGCGGGTAAAATGAGAGCGAAGCTGTGGACCTCGGGTTTGTCAATGACCTCAAAGGTGCCATGCTGGCCGTCAAAGGTGGTCAGCACGTAGATGGAGTTACCAGGTTCCATGGTGTCGCTCACGCGGGTGAAGTTGTCATCCTCGTCGGGCTTGCTCATGAACAGGTTCATCACCTCGCGCTCTTCCTCTGCGATTTCCTCTTCAGGCTCCTCGGCAACCACTTCCTCCTGCTGGGGCTCTTCGGCGGGTTCCTCATCAGTTTCCTCGATGGGTGCAGCAACGGGTTGCTCCTCAACCGGGTCGGCGACTTGGGCCAGGATGGGTTCCTCGTCCGGTTGTTTGCCGGTCAAGCGGATTGACAGAGCCTTCATCTGGTCGGCGGCATCGGTCGAGAATTCCTGCAGATTGGCGTTGGTGCGCTCAATCTCACGGGCAAACGAACGGCGCATCTCATTGATCTTGCCGCGATTGCTTAGTGCCGTGAGCAGGGCACATAAGCCGAGCAGCGAACCCAGAATACCGAGCCACAGGGGCCAGTTGGCATTGCAAGCGGCGTTATTCTTCTTCTGGAGTTGCCTGTGTCGGGCATCGTGGATTGCGTTGGCGCTATCAACGTCACCATTGTCGCCTTCCTGAACGTTCTCGGCATTCTCGTCAGCATTCTGATCGTCGGGAACAGCGTTGGCAATCTCAGGATGTGCGGTGATAAACGCTTGGAAATCGGGCTCGACAAGTTTCCACACCTGGGGAATCACGAGTTCCTTGAGGTCGTTGATGCTACCGCCCTTGTTCTCGCTCTTCTTGAACTCGTTATAGATCTTTTCCCACCTGGCTCCCTGGTTGCCATAGACTTCGTTGTTGAGGTCGTCGAGGGTGTAGCCCTGAGGGAAGCGCTTCTGCATCTCTTCCGATTTCTTGGCAAAACCCTTGGCATAGGCCGTATAGTGGGCACAGCGGGCGATACCCTGCTTCCACAGCGCGGGGGACAGGGGCTGGTCTTCGGCATTTTGTGCCATTGCCGAGATGGCGAGGCAGACGATGGCTGCCAACATTAATGTGATGCGTTTCATAACTTTAAAGAGATATATGATTACTGGTTAAACTTGCTGATAATATCGTTGCGCATATTCTTGAGCAGGTTGTGACGGATGACGCCGATGATGGGATAGAAGAACGGAACGTCCTCCACCACATCGTTGGCGTTGTAACGCCCTTTCAGGAAGGTGTTGATACCTGCCGTGAGGTAGTTGGCGAGGTTTTCGCTCAATACGCTCTCAAACAGGCGCAGCACATTGTTCTCGATGCCGAACTCATCCTTGACGGTTGCGTCACACAGGTCAACAAAGAATCGGTTGAATTCCTTGACCTTCTCTACCAGGCGCTCACGCACCTCGATGGATTCCACTTGGGCCATCGTCAGGTCATCCTCGCCCAGCATCGAGCAGCAGTAGCGCATGCGCTTCACGTTGGTGGCGTTGTAACGGCTCACGTCGGCCTGTCCCTCCAGGCGTCGGTTCTCGAGTTTGATGCCGCCGCGGCAGGTAATCTGCTTGGGACACTGGATTTCCTGCTTGATTTCAAACGTCTCGGTGTATTGCTTGCCGAACACACGTTCGACAATCGTTTGGGTGAGCATATTGATGCGGCTCTGGGAACCCAAGATGTTCAGTATCTTGCTGCCCGTGC
Organism: uncultured Muribaculaceae bacterium; assembly: GCA_905233915.1. Taxonomy (GTDB): domain Bacteria; phylum Bacteroidota; class Bacteroidia; order Bacteroidales; family Muribaculaceae; genus Sodaliphilus. The sequence continues at coordinate 7,992 of CAJOFM010000017.1, forward strand.
CCGAGAAGTAAATCTGCTTGGGCATCTCATAGCCACGTTGCTTCATCGCTTGGGCGATATAGTAAATGATCGCCGAGTAGAAGTACATGAAGATGAGGCGGCGCTGGCTGTCGTTGCGCAGCAGGGCATTATAGCTGTACAGGTTACGGTCAATCTCGCGCAGCGTGCGCAGTTCCTCGACATTCTCGATTGAGAACAGGAAGGCATTGATGTCCTCGCTGCGTTTCTGGGCCATGATATCGGCAAGGATGCTTCCCAAATAGGCAATGTTGTTGCCCTTGTCGTTCTCGATGAGCTGCTTGAAGTAGCGGGTGTAGTGCTGCAGCAACGGGTTGTTGTCGGCATCCTTGTCGGTAAATCCGTCACCAAAGATGGCATTGCCCGCAAAGCGGAACGATGAGATGGCCACCGGCTCGCTGCTCATGCGGTCGGCTGTGGGTTGATAGATGACAGTATCACAGGTGCCGCCGCCAATGTCGATCGACACATAGCTGCTGCCGGCCACTTCGGCTCCGCTGTAATAATAGGCGGGAGCAAGGCTCTCGGGATAAGAACGCAGGCGGTCGCTGTCGGCACCGATGTAGGTGTTGAACAGTTCGCTCCAGGTGCGCTCCAGCGTGTCGCGGTCGGCTCCGCCCATGCTAACGGGATAGAAGTAAACGATTTCGGTGCGCCGCAGGTCGGCGTTCTCCAGCAGGGCCTTGGCCTTGATGAGCAGGGTGAGCTCACGTAGGAACGATTTGGCCAGCTCGGTGTCGCCCTTCCACTTGAGGTTGGTTGTCACCTCATAGCCATGGAAATAACGTCGCTCATACAGGAACGGGATGTTCACGTCGCTGAACAGGTTACTGCCCATGCCGCTGTTCTCGTTGCGCGCCAGGGTGGATCGCAGCGGGAAACCATAGACGTTGTCAATCTCGCGCGGCACAAACTCGACACGTTGCACCTGTTCGGCATACTCCAGTGACTTGGGCTTGTGCAGCGAGGCTACCAGCACTTGCTGAGAGCCATATTCAAAGGTGAACGGCTGTGAAGGCTGGCCCCTTTCCGCCCACTCGACGTGGGTATTGGTGGTGCCGAAGTCAACAGCGAATATCAATTCCTTGGCACTGGGCGCATAGGGTTTCCACTGCGGAATAATCACGCCACTGGCACGGCCCAAATGATTCTTGATGCTGGCTTCGATGTAGTCAAACGAGCCATCCACATCATAGTACATGGTGCTGTAGCCCGAGTGGGAGCGGATGGCGTCGCGCACGTTCAATCCGTCGGTCTTGATGCCGTTCTTGTAGAAGCGCAGCGTGGCTCCGCCGTTCTCAATCATGGTGAACAACTCGACGGTGTAGTCGTCGTTGGCATCGGTTTTGACGAACGGGAAAATCGAGGTGGAGAGCGTTGCTCCCACCACACGGCCGGTGCCGCGCCGCTCATCAAATGACCAGGTGTGGTCGTTGATGGGGAAATACTTGCGCGACAGCTCAATGTAGCGGTTGTCGCCCTTCTTGACGCGGATGCGCAGGGTGACCATCACGCTGCCGTCGGCATACTCCTCGATGTCCATCACGTGGCGACCGGCAATGGTGCCCTTGATGTAATCGGTATCAAAATAGGTGAACAGCAACGGCTTCAGGGGCAGCAGGTATCCGCAGGTGGGATACGGCGTGCGCGGCTTGAGGTTGCCGTCAAAGAAATGGTCGGTGTCGATCACGCACCCGCTGTCGAGACGCACGATGGTGTCGGTCAGGAAGTCGTTGGTGGTGACAAACGGGTATTGTATCGAGGTGTCGGGCAACTTGCGGTCGTTAAGCGGCACGTTGTTGGCAAACACCTGAGTGGCGCTGTCCCACTCCTTGTCGATGTAACGGAAGTGCTCCACGCTGCCGTTGAAACCGTTGACGAGTACCAGCGGCAACTCGTTCTTGTCCTGCGGGAGGGTGGGAGTGATGACAAAGTCGCTCTCGCTGGCGGCGGTGCGGATGTCAAACACGCGCTTGTGGTAGAAACGTGCGCCCAGCACGCTCACGTCGATGCCGCCACCGAAGGGGTCGTAGCTGTGCTCCAGCTGCTCCAGTACGGTGCTGGCTCGTCCCTCGTCCAGGGCGTCAAGGTTGGGGATGACGGTGGTAATGCGGCTGTACAACTCGGGACGGTTGCGGCGCAGGGGCTCCAGATTCTTCTGCATGTAGGAATACACCTCTCCGCAGTGCAGACGCAGGGTGGGGTAGGCGTTCATTAGCAGATACATGTAATAGACGAAGTCCTCGTCGCGTTGCCACAGATGACGTGTCTCGCTGAACAGGCTGACACCCTGTTCAACCTTGATGGCGTCGATGGTGCCCAGTGCGGGCGCGGCCATAACCACCGATGCCGGTGACGTGCCTCCCAGCACTTGACGGTCCCACATGATGATGTACCAGTCCTTGAGCAGGTCAAAGTTATAGACCTTGTCGCTGTGCAGGAACAGGTCGAGCGTCTCGCCATACAGGCGGTGCTGCGGATTGGCCTTCAGTTGTTCGATGCACTCCTCGCGGTTCCAGCGGATGATGCGCAGGTAATCCTTGTGGTTCTCGTAATCAAAGAACAGCTGCGCCACGTCGAGGGCGTTGGACACCAGGCGCTCGTTCATGCGGGCACCACGCAGGCGCTCGTTGGCCAACTGCTTGAAGGCGTTCTTGACCAGGTCAAGTTGAGCCAGCGGGCTGGGGATGGCGGTACGCGGATTCTCGCTCAAGCCGCCGTCAGGGTCCTTGATGCGCGCGATGTCGTCATCGCTGTAAGGGGCATGGGATATCCAGTCCTCCTCACCGTTTTTGGACGTATTGTTGCTGTATGATAGTATCTCGCTCATATTCTTCTTTTCTAGAGCTGCCTCACGCTAAGGCGCTAGTTGATATTCTCGTAACGTTCGGTAAACACATTGTGGGCTGCCTTGTTGAACAGGTCAAGCAGCTTGAACTCCACCGTGCGGTCGCTGTAGGCGGGATTGTTCTTACTCAATTTGTTCATCTCGGCCTTGAGTACGTCGTTATCGACCTTGAAATGACCCAGCAAGCGCTTCTTCACGCCCACGCCCTCGATGGCGTGCGCCATGTCGATTTCGCCAGGCTTGAAAAACGCCACGCTACGCATGTTGTCGTTCATCTCGGTAAGCCATTGGGCATAACCTAACAGGAACTGGTCCACCAGCGTGCGGTAGAACTGAGAAACCAGGAAGTCGCTCTTGATCTTAGGAGCGTCCTCGGTAAAGCCTTGGCCGATGATGTCCTTGAAGCCAGTCGTCAGGAACAGGAACAGCAGGTGGAACTTGCTCATCGGTTCATAGATAAGCTGGCGTGTGCGGTGGCCCAGCGACAGGAAATTGAGGCTCAAGTCATCCTTGGCGAGGGCATATTCATAGGCCATCGTGGGAAGAGGGTAGCCGTCGGGGTCGGTAAGCTTATTGTCAGGAGCACCGGCAAAGTCCAGCGGTGCCAAGGCACCGATCAACTCGATAAGGTGGGCGTTATTGCGCTGCCCGTGCTCGCCCGGGTCATACAGGTAGGGCTTTGACCTGACTTGGTCGCCCAGATAATAGATGCTGTTCACATTGCTGTCGTTGTCACCCGTGAGCGTGTTCTTGTAGTAGTACAGCGCGCTCTGGGTCTTGACGATGAAGTCGCTGGTGGCGATGCGCTGGTCGTGCTTGTTGCCTTCCAGGGTGAAGTAGGGCAGCACGGTCAGTCCGCCGATGGGGGCGCGGCTCAAGGCATCGCGGTTCTCGATGCCCTCGAGGTTGGCCGCCTGGCGGATGTTCTTGACCATGATGGGGAAACCGGCGGCACCAGTGCCACCAAAGATGGAACTGATGAAGAAGATGCGGTCGCCCTGGCGGAAGATGTTACTGAAGGCCTTGAACTCGTTGCTGTCCTTGATCTCGTTCAGTGCCACACTGCCGATGTTGGGACTGCCCACGAAACCGATGTTCATCTTGTTCTCCAACTGGTAGTTGGCAAACAGCAATGATGTCAACGCCTGGTTGGCCTCGTTCATCGTGTCGTAGCCGATGAACTCGCGGAACTTGGCATTTTCGACGGCGCCCAGGTTGAAGATGAATGTATCGTTCAACGTCACGCTCGTGTTGCTCATGATTTCGCGCAGGGTGACGATGCGGTTGGCGAAAAATCCGTCGGCATTAGGCTCGTTGCCGTACAGTTTGCGCCTGATGTCGCGGTAGTCGTTGAGCAACGCCTCGGTGCGCTTCAAGTCCTCATTGGCCTTGTGCGGGTCGATGATGACGGGCACAATCTCCAAGTCCTTGACAGGCTTGCCGTTCTCGTCAAGGGGTCTCACGCCGGCTGCCGACAGCATCAGCAGCGACTTCAACACCCTAGACCCGGTACCTCCTATAGCAAAAAGGAATAATCTCATACTTTTTATTTTAAGTTTTAAGTTTTCAAGTTTCAAGTTTTCAGTTGCCAGAGTTTGCTGCTAAAAACTGAAAACTGAAGACTGAAAACTGATTATTGTGGCAGCGGCGTGTGGCGGCAGTTGCTGCTCCACCAGCGCATCGAGTAGGATGCCACGATATAGAGCAGGGCGGCAAACAGCACCGTCTGCATCTCAAACTGGATTGACTCACCGATGTACATAAGCCCGTTGTTGGCAAACACGGTGTCGTTGTAGATGTAGCACACCACAGGTGCCAGCACAGCCACAACGCCCATCACTGCCAGCCAGTGGTACCAACGGTCAAATTTCACCGAGTTGATGGCATAGTAATAGATGGCGGCTCCGCCCCATGCCACGAGGATGGTGATGGCGGCAATCACGGGATACATGTTCAGGTTGAACATCTTGTCGTTGTAGCCTTGGTTGAAGAACATCTGTTCCCAGATGTTAAACCCGTCGGTACAACTCAGGATGAAGAACAATACGGTTATCGCAATTCCTATGATCAAATATACCAAATGTTTCATATTCTCTTTGTTCGTTTTATTTTTGCAACTGGATGGTCAAGTCAAAGAAGTTGTTACCGCCACGCATCGCGTCAAACATGCCGCCCAGCAGTTGCTCCAGTCCCAGTGTTGTCGAGGCAAACGAACCGCCAGTGTTGGTGTCGTTGCTGCTTGATGATTGGCGCACCCAGTCGGGTAACTCGTTGCGCAGGGTGATGTGTATCTCGTCGCGCGGGCTCTTGAGGTCGCCCACAAGCGTCAGCACGTGTGTCATTCCTTCAAGGTACTCCTTGTTGTTGGCGGTGAACATGCTTTGTTCGATGGGCTGAACCGTCAGGGTATAGCCGTCGATGCTCTTCACGTCATAGTTGGCGGGATTGGTCAGCAGGGCGTCGTCCTTGAGCAGTCCGCCCAGGTTGGCGGCAATTGAGAAGCACAGCTTGCCCGTTTGGCGGTCGCCGTCACACTTGGCCAGCACGATGCCGTCGCCATGCTTGACGCGGAAACGTCCCGCGTTGTCCTTCCACTCGGGCAGCACGCGGCAGGGAATTTCGCTCTCACCCTGGTTGAAGCGGTAGCTGTAGCGCACGGCGGGCGCATCGAGCACACCGCTGTAGCGCTTGTCCTGCGCCAGCTGGTCCATCACGTCGTTGTCGGCGATGATGACGAGATAGAACGGACGCTTGCCGTGGTAGTCAAAGGGCACCCCGTTGTAGGGGTAGTACTTGCCGCTGTAGTCACCCAGGAACTGTTGCACCACTACGCTCTTGCCCTTGTACTTGGCAAACACGCGGGTGGCGAGGCTGTTCTCCTCGTTAAAGATTTTGTCCAGGCTCACGCCGTGAGTGTCCTGGGGCGAGTAGATGAGGTCGCTCACCAGCACGCTCACATTGCCAGGACGTTGTGCCTCCAGTATCTTGTTGAAAATCAGCTGGAAGTCGGTGTAGCTGGCATCTCCGATGCCTGCCGTGCTCTGGTAGATGTCACGGTCCTTGAGGAACTCGTCTACCGTGTGCTGGTAGGGATAGATACCGTCGTTCACGATGTTAATCTCCACCTTGCTGCCTGCAGGGAAGTGGTTGATCAGGTCATTGACCGCCTTCTTCAGCTGGCCGCCGTCGCCGCGCGAGTCATAGGGTACCATCGAGCCGCTGCGCTCAAAATATACCGTCAGCGACAGGTCTTCCACGCCACCATAAGCACGTGTGTCCCACAACATGGGCGGACGCAGGTGAGAGCCGATATCCTTGATGAACTCGGCCATCTTCTTGTGGTCCACCTTGCCCTCTGACGTCAGCAGGTTGCCATATTTGCCAGGGTTCTCGGTCACAATAGTACATAGCGAGTCATACATGACCTTGGTAGTGTCACCACTCACAAGGGCAGCGCGCACCGCCTTGTCAAGCTTGCCATGTCCGCCACACGACAGCAATCCAACCATCAACGCACAGGCCATCAGCAATGCAGATATTTGTCTCATATTCTTTTATTCAATCGTTTATAATCTTCTATTGCACGGGACAATATCCCGTAAATTAGGCAAAGGTAATGCAAGTTGGGCACAGCGCAAAAAGAAAAACGAAGTTTTTCAACTTTCTGTCCCGAAATATGGCCTAAACCATGCAAGAATTGTGCCTTTTTCCCCCTTTGACACCCAATCCCCCACGTTAAAAATCCTAAAACCCCAAATCTATTCCGATAGCAGTATGATTTTACAATGCGATCAGCGATATCAAAAAGGTTCATATTTCATAAACACAATTTAAGGTATTTTCGCACATTAGTTTCAAGTAAAAAGTGTATCTTTGCGGGACATTTTTGATGAGGGGTAGAGAAGACCCTGATGAGCGGCAACATTTTTTACACCAATGATGGATTTTCTATCGACATATCACCTGCAAGGCCTGGCGTTGGGCCTGTGCTCGTTCTTGATTATCGGCATTTGTCACCCGATTGTCATTAAGGGGGAATACTACTATGGACTGCGCTTCAAGTGGGTTTTCCTGCTGGTTGGCATCGTGCTGTGTGTCAGCTCGTTGTTGGTCGATAGCGTGCTGTTGTCGGCATTGATGGGTGTGGGTGCATTCTCGTGTTTCTGGGGCATCAAGGAGATGCGTGAGCAGCAGGAGCGTGTGCGCAAGGGCTGGTTCCCGCGCAATCCCCGTCGCACCTATCCCTGGGACAAGGAGAAATAGCAATGTAGGGTCTCGCCTTGGCGTGGCCATCAACAGACTAAAAATCAGAAACCGATGAGAATAGATATACTGACAGTGATGCCCGACGCGCTCGAGTCGCCGTTGCACACCTCCATCCTGCAACGAGCCCAGGATAAGGGCTTGGTGGAGATCCACGTGCACAACCTGCGCGACTGGAGCCTGCGCAAGCACCGCAAGGTGGATGACTACCCCTTCGGCGGGGAGGCGGGCATGGTCATGCAGATCGAGCCGGTGTGGCGCTGCATGGAGGAGCTCAAGAGCCAGCGTGACTATGACGAAATCATCTTCACTTCGCCCGATGGTGAACAACTCGACCAGCCCATGGCTAATGCCTTGTCGCTCAAGGAGAACATCATGATTCTGTGCGGTCACTACAAGGGGGTGGATTACCGCATCCGCGAGCACCTCATCACGCGGGAAATCACCATCGGTGACTATGTGCTCACCGGTGGCGAATTGCCTGCCGCGGTCATTGCCGATGCCGTCGTGCGCCTGTTGCCCGGAGCGATTGGTGACGAGCAGAGCGCGCTGAGCGACTCCTTCCAGGACGGCCTCATCGAGGCACCCGTCTATACCCGCCCCGAGGTGTTTAACGGCTGGCATGTGCCCGAAATCCTGTTGAGCGGCCACCAGGCCAAGATTGCCGAGTGGAAGATGCAGCAGTCGCTCGAGCGCACACGCCGCTTGCGCCCCAACCTCCTGAAAGACTGAGCCGTCAAGTATTCCGTGGCATCGCCACGGACAACAAAAAGAGTACTAGACAACAAAAAAATAAAAACCAGAATATGTCACCCTTCAATTTTCAACGCCCCAAGTGGATACCGCGATGGCTCAACATCCCGCTGTTGATTTTCATCGCCTTTGTAGTGGTGCTGCTGTTCTTTGGCGAGAATAACTACATCCGCATCAGCAAGTACCGTTCCGAGATCAATGACCTTAAGAGCCAGATCAAGAACAACCTGGACTCGGCTGCCGTCTATGATGCCAAGGTCAACGAACTCAACACCGACAACGAGTCGCTCGAACGCCTCGTGCGCGAGAAATACGGCATGAAGCGCGTCAACGAGGACGTTTATATCACCGACATTCCTTAACCGATATGGCAACACAAGACAATCGAACGCGCAATGCCAACGTGCTGGTGGCCCTGGGGCTGCTGGTCATGGTCGTCATGGCGGTAATGCCATTGTTTAACCTGTTTGATGCCAACAGTGAATGGATGCGATGGGTGTTTGCCGCTGGAGCCGCCCTCGTGCTGGTGGGACGCGTCATGGGGACCTACAGGGGCTCCTCGTTGCGCATCAAGCGTCTGCACCGCATCCTCATTTCCAGTGCTGTCCTGTACTGCGCCAGTGCCCTGCTGATGTTCCTGTCGCGCGGCACCAACGACTGGGTGGCCTTCCTGCTTGCCGGTCTCGTGATGCAGATTTATGCCTCGTGGATGATTGATTACGAGAGCAAGAAAACCGAGAAATAGCAATAATCTGACGGATAGATTTTTGTCATTTCCAAGGGTTTTTATAATTTTGCGCTTTTAATGAAAGGTACTCTGACTATAGACAACGGCAACAGCTCGGTCAAGGTGGCGTTTTTTATCGGCGCCCAGATCGTGGCAACCAATCGTTTTATGCGGCGGGATGTGAGGCTGCTGGAACGCTTCATCAGCTCCTACAAGCCCGTTAACGCCATCGTGTGCAGCACCGCCTCATCGGCAGCGGCCCAGCGCATCGAGCGCGTGGCCGAGGAGCGCTGCCCGCATGTGTTGCACCTCTCGCATGAGACTCCACTCCCCATCCGTTTAGGCTACCGCACCCCGCAAACCTTGGGGCGCGACCGCATCGCCACCGCCGTGGGCGCATGGACTATCGCACAGCGTTTGGACAGCGCCAACGATGTGCTCGTTATCGATGCCGGCACTGCAATCACCTATGACCTGGTGACGGCCGACGGCTGTTTTGTGGGCGGCAACATCGCTCCCGGATTGCGCCTGCGTTTCAAGTCATTGCATGAGCACACGGGATTGTTGCCACTGGTGGATGCCAACGGCGACACGCCCGTAGTGGGATATGACACGATGACCGCCATCCGCAGCGGTGTGACGTTAGGACTGATAGGAGAGGTCAAGAACTATATCGCCGACCTCAAGTTGTCACATCCCAATCTGATGGTGTTCATCACTGGTGGCGACGGCAAAATGCTGTACACGCGCTTGGCCGACGAAAACGTGATTTATAACGAACATCTTGCGGCTGAAGGTCTCAACCGCATCCATTTATATAATGAAGTACATGAAACTCATTAAGAAGATATCATTGTTGCTGCTTGCCGTGGCCATGGGTTGCGGTGCGGCACAGGCTCAAATCGTCTCAACGCCTTACTCCAAGATGGGCTACGGAATGCTCAACGACAACGTGTCGAGCATCCAGCGCTCGATGGGCGGTGTGGGTTATGCCATGCGTGGGGGATGCATAGTGAATGTGATGAACCCTGCCTCCTATGCCCATGTGGACTCCCTCACCTTCCTTTGGGATGTCGGTATCGACCTCACCAACCTGTGGAGCGAGGAGAACGGTAACAAGGGCTACAACTTTGGTGGCGGTCTGGACTATCTGACGGGCCACTTCAAACTGGCCAAGGGATTGGGTGCCTCGTTTGGACTCGTGCCCTATTCCTCGGTGGGATATTCCTATGGCGGCGATATCACCGGTGGCAGCGATTCCCGTAGTGGCAACGGCGGCTTCAACCAGTTGTATGCCGGTGTGGGCTACGAGCCGGTCAAGAACCTGAGCGTGGGTGTGAATTTCGCCTATCTGTTCGGCACGACGACCAACTCGACGCTGATTCAGACCTCATCGTCAAGTTACTTTACCCGCAGCATGAAGCTCCGCGACTGGAATGCCCAGGTAGGTCTTCAGTACAGTCTGCCATTGAGAAAAGGCAACGACATGTTGACCGTGGGCGCTGTTTATCAACCCAAGAAGTCCTTCCATGGCGAGTCATGGGGCACGAGCTATGACAGCCAGGATGCCAAGGCCGACACCATTGACTACATGAAGATGGGTGGCAACTACGAGCAGCCCGCATCCATCGGCGTGGGCTTGAGTTACAATCTCAACCGCCGTCTCACTATCGAGGCCGACTATACCTACCAGCAGTGGAGCAAGGCTAAGTATCATCCCATCAGCGGCTTTGAATCACAGGACATGCGATTTGACGACCGCTGGAAGGTGGCAGCAGGTGTGCAATACACGCCCAACAAGCGTGGCAGCTATGTGGGTGCCATGATGTTCCGTGCAGGTGTGTTCTATAACCACGATTACCTCAATTATGCAGGCAACAATGTGAGGGATTATGGAGCCTCCATCGGATTTGGTCTGCCTGCTCCCGGCAGCAAGACGACCATTAACCTGGGTCTGGAGTGGCGTCATCGACAGACCGCGCCAGTGCGTCTCATTACCGAGAATTATTTCAACATCACGCTGGGCGTGAACTTCAACGAGTTGTGGTTCTGGAAGAGCCGCATCCGCTAAAACCTGTGAACCGACTTTCACACATAGCCGTCACCGTGCTCATCTTGCTCGCTGCGGGTTCCTGCAAGGAGGATTCCACCAGCGTGGTGAGCCATGCCACCAATCCCGAGAAGGTGCCGACAATGACGACGACCGATGTGCAGACGGTAATCAGCGAGGACGGGAACACCCGCTACCGCATAGCGGCTCCCGTGTGGAACATGTTTGAGGAGGCTAAGGAGCCCCACTGGACTTTCCCCAAGGGGGTGACCTGTGAGGAGTTGGACGACAAATTCAACACCGTGACCTCCATCAAGTGTGACTCCGCCTATTTTGACAAGCCCACTTCACTGTGGACACTCACGGGCAACGTGCGCATCAGCAATGCCAACAACGACCTCATCCTCACCGATCAGCTCATGTGGGACCAGCATGCCCACAAGATGTACAGCGATGCCTTTATCCACATCGAGAAGCAAGGTCGCATCATCGAGGGTCACGGTTATGAGTCCAACGAGCGCATCACGACCTACAAGCTGCGCCAGGTCGAGGCCATCTTCCCCATTGACGAGCGCCGCATGCCGCACCCCAATTCGGGTAATGCAGCCCCCGTTAATATGCAATAAATGATTAATCATTACTGAATAGTTTGGAACCAAGTAGTTATACATCACCATTGATTATCGCGCTCGTCGCGTTGCTGTGCTCGGCTTTCTTCTCGGGCATGGAAATCGCGTTTGTCTCGTCTAACAAGGTGCGAGCCGAGATAGAGATGGCGCGTGGCGGCATCATCAACCGCATCCTCAATATCTACTACCGCAACCGCGAGATGTTCATCTCCACACTGCTCATTGGTAACAACATCGCCAACATCGTCTATTCGATGGCAATGGCACGCCTGTTGACCATACCCCTGCAGCAATGGGTCCACAACGAGGCATTGTTGCTGCTTGTGCAGACCATCATCGCCACCGTCATCATCCTCATCTTCGGTGAGTTTGTGCCCAAGACAATGTTCCGCATCAACCCTAACGCCTCCTTGCGCACGGCGTCGGTGCCACTGTTCATGATTTATTGCCTCTTGTATCCCGTGTCGCGCTTTACCGAGTGGCTGTCGGCGTTGCTGATGAAAATCTTCGGCATTAAGATTGATACCACCCGCATGCGCCTGCTCACGGTCGATGAACTTGACGCCTATCTGCAGGAGAACATCGACAAGCGCGAGGACGAGAACAAGACCGTGGAACGAGAGGTCAAAATCTTTGAGAATGCACTTGACTTCAGCGACACGCGACTGCGCGACTGCATGGTGCCTCGCAACGAGATTGTTGCTGTTGATGTCGAGGACACCACACGCGACGAACTGGTCAAGCTCTTCACACGCTCCGGCCTTTCCAAGATTGTCGTTTATAAAGAGAATATCGACGACGTGATCGGGTTTATCCAGGTGAGTGAGCTGTTCGTTACCGATGTGAACTGGAAAAAACGGATTAAGCCTGTGCTGTTTGCTCCCGAGACGCTCCTGGCGCGCAAGATGATGCAGCAGCTCATGGGTGAGAAACGCTCCATGGCCATCGTTCTCGATGAGTTCGGTGGCACCAGCGGCATGGTAACCCTTGAGGACCTGGTAGAGGAAATTTTTGGCGAAATTGAGGACGAGCACGACCGCAACAGCCTCACGGCTCGCCAGCTGAGCGAGACAAGCTATGAGTTCTCGGGGCGTATGGAAATCGAGGAAATCAACGAGCGGTTCCATCTTGACATCCCCGAGAGCGATGATTATCAGACCCTTGCCGGCTACTTGCTGGCCGAGAACGAGGCCATACCCAATGTGGGTGAGGTATTTGACCTGCCGCCCTACCGCTTCACTGTCGAGCGAAAGACGGCCGCCCGCATCGAACTTATCCGTGTCGATGTAATTGATGACGATGATAAGGAGAAGAAATGACGCATCGTGATAGCCTTAAGCACAAAATTCGTGCTTTTTGATGAAAAAATCCCTCAAATATTTGCACGATTGAAAACATTTGCACTATCTTTGCACCGCATTTCCCAAAAATGCAACCAGGTGTGTTAGTTCAGTTGGTTAGAATACCTGCCTGTCACGCAGGGGGTCGCGTGTTCGAGTCACGTACACACCGCTCAGAGAGGAGTCCGCTACGGATTCCTCTTTTTTTGCCTCTTCTTACTAGAAAATATAGGTTTTGAATTATTTTTTCTAAGATAATGATGATAAATACAGAACATTTATTATTTTTGTGGACTTCTTTGTAAGAAGTTGTTATCCGCATCAACTACGATAAACCAATAAATGTTTAATAAAAATCTCTAATTATCAATTTATTATGAAGAAATCATTGTTACTTTTGCTTGTGGCCATGATGCTTCCCATGCTGATGGGGGCAATGGATTTGGCCGAGAACCAAAGACTCTTGGGTCACTACACGACCGACGACCTTTCCACGACTGGTTGGGGTAAGACCGGTGCTAAAGGTGTATTATCTGTCGCGATTGAATTGAATGCCGATGAGCTGGCCTTGTACCAGGGCAGTAAAATTGTTGCCTTGCGTGTTGGCCTCGCCAAGACTGCTCCTGTCACACGCGTGTTTATCGTTCCTGTTGACGGTAACGGCAACTGTGGCGAGTTTGCTGAATGGTCATGCGACGTGTCAGAGGTTGGATGGAATCTTATTGAGTTGGCAACACCTTATGACCTCAACCTGCCTGCCGATTACTCACTGAGGATAGGCTTTGACTATGAGCAGAAAACTTCGGTAACAAAACCGCTTTCGGTTGTTAATATTGGTACGATTTATCCGGCATTATTTTATAGGGATGGCAATTGGACAACTAACAACTTGAATGGTAACTTGAGTTTGCAGTGCATCGTCGAGGGTGACAGTTTCCTTGACTATGCCATCAGGATGCGTGGTCTGTCGTGCAAGAATAAGTTAAAAACAGGTGATGACCTTCCCTTCTTGTTCCAAACGTGCAGACTGGGTGATGTTGAAGTACCATCGGGAGCTTGTACCTATGAGATTGCTATTGACGGCAATGTTGCCGCTACGATGACCAATCCCGAGGCGTTGAATAGTAGTTATATCACAGTGAATGGTACTGTCAATACTGCCGGCTTGAGTGCTGGATTGCACACCTTGAAGATTTCTGCTGTTAGCGTCAATGGCGAACCTCTTGAGATTCCTGCCTCTGTGTCCTGCAATTTTGCAACGTTCGAGTTCGGCTTCTCGCGTCAGATGCGTCTTGTAGAGCAGTTCACATCTACCGAGTGTACTTGGTGCCCGCTGGGATCTCAAAACCTTCAGCTGCTATGTGATATGCGTGGCGATATAGCATGGGTCGGCGTTCATCAGATTTTGTCTTCTTATGATCCGTTCCAATTTGCTCAGGCTGATACCATTGCTCAGTGGCAAGGCGGAACCTCATTCCCCACAGGTTCATTTGACCGCACTCAGGGTGTTGATCAAGACAATGCAAATAATGTTGCAACTGTTCTCAGTTACAACAATCCCTCATACGGAGCAAACTACTTTAACTCTTTCCTGAATGGTAGTCATTTTGATGACCCGGCTTGGGCTACAGTGTACATCAACAGCACCTATGATGCCGCTACTCGCAAAGCAGTCATCACTGTTAATGGCGATTTGGTGCCTGGTTTCGAGGGAGTAATGGGCACTGACAGTAAACTCACCGTCTATATTACTGAGGATAGTTTGGTAGCAAGGCAGATTGATCAGGGCGTGATGGTTAATGATTATGTTCATAATGGTGTATTACGCAAGGCGTTAGGCTCTGCCACGGGTGTAAATCTCAAGAAAACCGGTGACACTTACAAAAATGAGTTCACTGTTGATATTCCCGAGGCTTGGAATGCCGATAATTTGAACATCGTCGCATTCATCAGCCGTCCGCTCCGTAGAAATGCCTATAATGACATCTTTGTTACCAATACCAACATGCGCAAGCTGGGCGAGTTTGATGAGCCCACGGTTGTTATTGGCGACTTGACGGGTGACGGCATCCTCAATGTTGCCGACGTAACCGCCTTGATCAGCATCGTTCTCAATGGTGATGCTGTTGATTTGGACGTTGCCGATTTGTCGGGAGATGGAATCGTCAATGTGGCCGATGTTACAGCATTAATCACCTTAGTACTTAACGGTCAGTAATTCTTACAGGAACTGATTGAGCAATAAAGACGGATGAGGGTTCCCAATTTGAACCCTCATCCGTCCTTTTGTCGGGGTACCTGGATTCGAACCAGGGACCTCCTGCTCCCAAAGCAGGCGCGCTAACCGGACTGCGCTACACCCCGAACGTTGCGTTAAAAGCGGTGCAAAGGTAGTGCAAGTTGAGCGGAGTGCCAAACAAAAAACCAATTTTTTTGTTTGCAATCCCGAAACGCAGCCTACCTTCGCCGTAAGGCAACGAGAGTGCAAGTTGAGCGGAGTGCCAAACAAAAAACCAATTTTTTGTTTGCAATCCCCCATCATAACCCTGCGGGGCTAATGCGAACCTTAAGCTCGGCGAAGCCCATATCGCGAATTAAACTGATTTAACTAATATCATTTAATTTGATAAATTAGCGTAATTGGCTTCGCCTAACTAAAGGTTCGTATTAAAAAAAGTCCCAGTGTCATCTGCTATATATTAGATATGAGTGGCCCTAAGGACATTTTTGTGTTTTTTTTCACGGCGAAGGGTGCTAATGTGGGTAGAATGTACTAACTTTGTAAGTTCCAAACGAAATATCCTTAAAAAACCATATAAATAATGTATAGGACAAAAACTAATGGCGAACTTCGTCTGGCCAATGTGGGCGAAGTCGTGACTTTGGCAGGATGGGTACAGCGCACCCGCAAGATGGGTGGCATGACCTTTGTGGACCTGCGCGACCGCTACGGTATTACTCAAATCGTGTTTAACAATGAGGTGGACGCCGACCTGTGTGAGCAGGCTAACCACTTGGGACGTGAGTACGTTATCCAGGTGGTGGGTACCGTTGCCGAGCGTTCGAGCAAGAACGCCAACATGCCCACTGGTGACATCGAAATCATTGCCAGCAAGTTGAACATCTTGAGCGAGAGCATCACTCCGCCGTTCACCATCGAGGACAATACCGACGGTGGTGACGACCTGCGCATGAAGTACCGCTATCTGGACCTGCGCCGCAATGCCGTACGCCGCAACCTCGAGTTGCGCCACGATATGGCGATTCTCATCCGTAACTATCTTGATGACAAGGGTTTCCTTGAGGTCGAGACGCCTATTCTCATCGGCTCCACGCCCGAGGGTGCCCGCGACTTTATCGTGCCCTCGCGCATGAATCCGGGTCAGTTCTACGCGCTGCCCCAGAGCCCCCAGACGTTGAAGCAGCTGCTCATGGTTGCCGGCTTTGACCGTTATTTCCAGATTGCCAAGTGCTTCCGCGATGAGGACTTGCGTGCCGACCGTCAGCCCGAGTTCACCCAGATCGACTGCGAGATGAGTTTTGTGGACCAGGAGGACGTCATCGAGGTGTTCGAGGGTCTTGCCCGCCACTTGTTCAAGAAAGTGCGTAATGTCGATCTGCCCGAGAAGCTTGAGCAGATGACCTGGCATGACGCGATGCGCCTGTATGGTAGCGACAAGCCCGATCGCCGCTTCGGCATGACCTTTGTCGAGGTGGACGATGTGCTCAAGGGCACTGGCACCTTCCCCGTGTTCAACGAGGCTAATTACATCGGTGCCATCTGCGCTCCCGGCTGTGCCGACTACACCCGCAAGCAGCTCGACGGTCTAGTGGACTTCGTTAAGCGTCCCCAGGTGGGTGCTAAGGGTCTGGTTTACGTCAAGTTTAATGCCGACGGCACTGTCAAGAGTAGCATCGACAAATTCTATGAGCCCGCCGTATGGCAGCAGCTCAAGGAGAAGATGGGCGCCAACGATGGTGACCTCGTCCTCATTATGAGTGGCGACAATGCCAACAAGACCCGCATCCAGCTCTGCTCACTGCGTCTCGAGATGGGTGAGCGCCTGGGCCTTAGGGACAAGAACAAGTTTGAGTGCCTGTGGATCATCGACTTCCCGCTGTTTGAGTGGAGTGATGAGGAGCAGCGCCTCATGGCTACCCACCACCCGTTCACTATGCCCAATCCCGATGACATCCCCTTGCTTGACGAGCATCCCGAGCGCGTGCGCGCCAAGGCCTATGACTTCGTGTGCAACGGCATCGAGGTGGGCGGCGGTAGCCTGCGTATCCATGACGGCAAGCTGCAGGCCAAGATGTTCGACATCCTGGGCTTCACTCCCGAGCGCGCTATGGCACAGTTCGGCTTCCTGATCAATGCCTTCAAGTATGGTGCCCCTCCCCATGCAGGTCTGGCCTTTGGTTTCGACCGCTTCGTGTCGATCATGGCAGGCCTGGACAGCATCCGCGACTGCATCGCCTTCCCCAAGAACAACAGTGGCCGCGACGTGATGCTCGACGCTCCCAGTCCCGTTGACCAGAGCCAGCTCGACGAGCTCTACATCGACATCGACAAGGATCGTCTCAAGGCCGAAGGGAAAATTTAATTGTTCATAATAGGCATTAGGCTTTAGGTATTAGGCTTTAGCAGGCATCCGCCCCCTTTTCACCTGAAGCCTAATGCTTAACACATAGAAACTAAAATGAAAATCAAGGAAATTGCTGAGGCTATTGAGCAGTATGCTCCCTTGAGGCTTCAGGAAGAATGGGACAATGCGGGCATCCAAGTGGGTGACCCCGAAGCCGAAGTCTCGGGCATTCTCTTGTGTACCGACGCAACCGAAACCGTTGTCGGCGAGGCTATTGAGCGCGGATACAACCTGGTCATTGCCCATCATCCCCTCATCTTCCGCGGCTTGAAGAAAATCATGGGGCGCACGCCCGTAGAGCGTGCCGTGGCCATGGCCATCAAGCACGACATTACCATCTATAGCGCCCACACCAACATGGACAGCGCTTGGCAGGGTGTGTCGTTCCGCATGGCCGACAAGATAGGGATGACCAATGTGCAGTTCCTTGACGCCAACGGTGTTGACCCTTATGGCCAGCAAGGATGCACCACTGCCGGTTGCGGCGTCATCGGCGACATCGAGCCGATGCCGGCACGCGAGGTACTGCAACGCGTCAAGGCCGCCTTTGAGGTGGGTGCCGTGCGCTACAGCGGCGATGGCGACACACTCGTGAGCCGTATCGCACTGTGTGGCGGGGCCGGCGGTTTCTTGCTCGACAAGGCAGTCGAACAGGGCGCCCAACTCTATGTCACCGCCGACATGCGTTACCACGATTTCCTCGACAATAACCAGCGCATTGTGGTCGCTGATATCGGCCACTATGAGAGCGAGCATTTCACAAAAGAGATTTTTTTGGAGATTATTCAGAAAAAAAATCCTACCTTTGCAGTCGCTTTTGCGAAAAACGAGACAAACCAAGTTAATTATCTATAAATAATTAGGCATTAGCAACGAGGCATTAGGCGTTAGGATTGACGACCTAAAGCCTAGAACCTAAAGCCTAAAACCTAAAACAAGTTTATGGCAACACCCAAGAAAGAACTCACCGTTGAAGAGAAACTCAAAGCGCTTTATGACTTGCAGCAGAAACTCTCAGAGATTGACGCGATCAAGACATTGCGCGGCGAGCTGCCGCAGGAAGTCCAGGACCTTGAGGACGAAATCGCAGGTTTGCACACCCGCGTCGCTAAGTATGAGGACGAGATCGCCCTGCAGAACGACGAGATCGCACGCAACCGTGACATCAAGGCCAAGGCCGAGGAACTTATCGACAAGTACACCGCCGATCAGGACAACGTGCGCAACAACCGTGAGTATGACTACTTGACCAAGGAGATTGAGTACCAGAACCTTAACATCGAGCTCGCCGAGAAGAAGATGAACGAGGCCTCTCGCAAGGCCGATACCCTTCGCGCCGAGGTCGAGAAGGCTAAGGAGATGTGTACCGACCGCGAGCACGCCCTCGAGGAGAAGAAGAGCGAGCTCAACGAGATCGTCTCCGAGAACAAGCAGAAGGAGGAGACCCTGCGTGAGAAAGCCAAGAAGCAGGAGAACAAGATCGAGGAGCGACTGTTGACCGCCTTCAAGCGCATCCGCAAGAACACCCGCAACGGCCTGGGCGTCGTTGTCGTGCAGCGCAACGCCTGCGGTGGCTGCTTCAACCGCATCCCCGCCCAGCGCCAGAGTGAGATCAAGATGCACAAGAAGATCATCGTCTGCGAGTACTGCGGACGCATCCTCATCGACCCTGAGCTGGTAGGTATCGCCCCCTCCGAAGCCAAGAACAAATAAGCGCTGACGGCACATCGTCAGTGTGTTAACGGAATGGACCCAGAGGCACTCTCGCCTTAGTATCGGGAACCACCGTTACGAGACACCGCAATGGCAGCAAGCCCCCTGTGGCACGCTGCCATTGCGTTTTTTGGCGTATATTTTTGGGTGTATAGTAGTGCGGCCGAGTACCATAGTCCTAATTGGTGCGTGTTAATAACTTTTTTAGTGCTGAATGGATGTTCATATCATGGGAATAACGTATCTTTGTTGTCGGCCTTGACCCAAGACATGTCTTGGCTGCAATCATCATGAACGGAATAGGTAAATTATACTTCAAGTATGGCACGATGGGGTCGGCCAAAACCGCCATGCTGCTCACCCAGGCCTACAACTTTGAGGAGCGCGGGATGCAGTACCTGTGCATGAAGCCCATCATCGACGACCGTGAGAACGACAACGTGATCCGCTCCCGCATCGGCATCGAGCGCAAGTGCTCATGGATTTATCCCGAGAGCGACCTCTACACGATGTTGAAGGAAATGTTCGAGAAGACCCTCGTCGTCAAGGATTGGGTGCTTATCGACGAGGCCCAGTTCCTCACCGAGCATCAGGTTGACCAGCTGGCCCGCATTGTCGATGACTTTGGCGTCAACGTGGTGTGTTACGGACTGCGCACCGACTTCCAGTCCCATCTGTTCGAAGGCTCGCGCCGATTGCTGGAGCTGGCCGACACGATCGAGGAGATCAAGTCAACCTGTTCTTGCGGGCGCAAGACCATCATCAATGCGCGCATCGATGGTGCTGGCAATATCGTCACCGACGGTAACCAGGTCGAGATCGGTGGCGATGACAAGTATGTGTCGCTGTGCCGCCGCTGCTGGCGCAACCGCCGCCTGGAGAGCGTCAACCGCGGTTCTATCAAGTTCGACTCCGAGTAATGCCGATGGGTGTGAAAACAAGGCGCTGGCGATGAAGGCGCTACGTTATAATCGCGCCTGTCAAGAAAGAATATACCCGATTTTCACAAGGGGAGGCTACCAATTGCGGTACCTCCCCTTGACTCGCGTTGGATACCGTAAAAACCTCAAAATCTCAAAAAAATGGTTAAAACAAGTTCTATGAGTGAAAATATGTGTACATTTGCAGGTTAAAAAAACAAAGCAAACTAATAGATAACAATATGCGCAGATTGTTTTTCGTGCTGCTGACGGCAGCGACCGTTCTGGGTGTTCATGCCTTGACCGTGCAGAACACGGCAGGTAACCTTGCCAACCTGGTGAGCAACAACCAGATAACCCAACTTACGGTCACCGGTGAAATGAATGCCCGTGACTTCCTGTTCATTACCGAGGAATTGACAGAACTCACCGCGGTGGATTTGAGCCAAGCGAGTATTGTTGCTGTCGATGGCAGTGCGGTGATTTATGGCACTGTGACAAGCTATCCGGCCGATGAGATTCCCCGCACGGCCTTCTTTGGCAAGAAACTCACCTCTGTAGCCCTGCCTGCTGGCCTCAAGTCCATCGGCTATGCGGCTTTTGCCGGTTGCTACCAGCTGAGGAGCGTGACATTGCCTGCCACGGTTACTTATATCGATGACTATGCCTTTGCCGGCAGTGCTCTGACCAGCATTGAACTTCCCGCCAACGTGACGGGCATGGGTAAGGGTGTTTTCTCACGTTGCGAGGCCCTGGTGCAGGCAACGGTCAATACCGTGTATGTGGGTGACTTCTCCTTCTTGGGCGACTTCAACTTGAACACGATGAACCTGGGTAGCCAGGTACAGTACATCGGCCGTGGCGTGTTCAATGGCTGCACCGCATTGCAGACACTGAACATTGACCCCGCTTGCCGCATCTCCCGCATCGACGAGGAGGCCTTCATCAACTCGGGTCTTGAAAACATCGACATTACTGCACTGGGAGTGGGCACCATCGGTGACTGGGCATTTGCTCAGACGCAGCTGTCCTCATTCATCCTGCCCGACGGTATGACCGACCTGGGAGTGGGCTCAATGGCTCATAACCCGTTGCTGGAAACCGTTCTGTTCCCGGGTATGGGACATGCCGCCGACCCCGCAGGTCGTGGCGATGGCCTGGATGGCGGTTCATTGAGGGCTCCGTCCCACAAGCGCACACTTACCGAGGTGAAGGACTTCACCTTTGCCGGTAACAGCCAGCTCCACGCTGGGGAAATCCTCAGGGAGGGCGTTACCCGTGTGGGCGACTTCGCTTTCTATAACGTGAGTCAGGAAATCGACACCATGCGCCTCCCCTCGACGATTGCCTATCTGGGCAAGCGCGCCATGGCGGGCATGACGGGCATGAAGGTCCTCAAGACCAGTGCCACCGAGGTGCCCGAGTTGGGCGAAGAGGTGTGGGCCGGTGTGGATCAGCCCAGCGTTCTGCTGTTGCCCCCCGATGCTGAGAGCACCGAGCTCTACAAGGTGGCCGACCAGTGGATGTACTTCTTCTTCAAGGCCCCCGAGGATGATTATATCGTGGGTGATGTGAATAATGATGGTGTTGTTAACGTGGCCGACGTGACGGCGCTGATTGGCTTTGTTCTGGGTAATGATGTCGTAATCAACGAGCAGGCTGCCGACATGAGTGGCGATGGCATTCTCAATGTGGCCGATGTGACTCAGTTGATTTCCTATATCTTGAGCGGCGGCTCCAGAATGTCGTTGAGCAATTTGCGTGATGCTGCCATCAGGAACAGCATGACCAC
Organism: uncultured Muribaculaceae bacterium; assembly: GCA_905233915.1. GTDB lineage: Bacteria > Bacteroidota > Bacteroidia > Bacteroidales > Muribaculaceae > Sodaliphilus. The sequence continues at coordinate 29,691 of CAJOFM010000017.1, forward strand.
TACCGATGCTCTGGAATTGCCCGCTGTATCCATGCGTGCTGGCCAGACGCGCACTGTCGAGGTGGCACTGAACAACAATGAACACTACTACACCGCCATGCAGCTCATGGTCGTTCTTCCTGAAGGCCTGACGCTGACCGGTGTTGAGGGCGTGGATCGTGGCAGCCAGCATCAATACAGCATGCTGCGTCATGAGACCGAGGAGAATGTGTACATCCTCATGGGTGTTTCGTTTGACCTGGCACCGTTTGCCGGCAACGAGGGTAACGTCATGCGACTCACGCTCACCGCTGGTGAAGACTTCATCGCACAGGATGCCGAGCTCCTGCTCGCCAACATCTTGCTTGCCACTCCCGACCAGGAAACATATCTCGCTGCCAATGCCAAGGCTAGGGTTAATGACCCGTCAGGCATCGAGCAAGTGACGGCCGACAGGCAAGTTGCCGCCGTGCGTTACATCAACGTGGCCGGTCAGGAGAGCGAGAGCCCGTTCGACGGCGTGAACATCGTCGTGACCACCTATACCGATGGTACTACAAGCACCGTCAAGGTGATCAAGTAAACGAGAAACAGAGAAGCTATTATAGCGCCGATATCCGTGAGGGTAGCGGCGCTTTTTTTTATTCAAGTGGGAATACTGAAGTCCATAGGAGCGCATTTTTTGTTAAAAACGGCGGGTGATTGATGTTTTTGCCTTATATTTGCACGTTAAACACTTTTTATTCTATCGAGACATGAAAAGGATTACAATGATAACATTACTGGCTGTGATGGCAATACATGCTGTCGCTCTCGACGTGGCAATCACGGCTGGAGGCCTCAAGGATAAGGTCAATGACAAGACCATCAGTTCATTGACTGTAACGGGCACAATGAATGCTGCTGACTTCTATTTCATTACCGATAACCTGCACCAACTCACGACAATTGACTTGAGCGGTGCCAGGGTGGTCTCATGCCGGTTACCTGAGTTAAGGTATATGAACAATGATTTTGGAGCCGATGAGCTGCCCTTGGGTGGCTTGGCTGACCTGCCGCTTACCCATGTCGTTCTGCCTGATAGCCTGAAGGTCATCGGCAAGGGGGCTTTGCTGGGGTGTGGCCAATTGACCGAAATCACATTGCCATCGTCCCTCGAGAGCATCAACGACTATGCCTTTGCCGCATGTTCCGCTCTCACCACTGTGGTGTTGCCCGCTAGTGTGACAACAGTGGGAACGGGTGCCTTCATGAGGTGCACGGCTCTCGAGAGCATCACTGTTGAGCCATCGTCCCGTTTGACGACGTTGGGTGACTTTGCATTGATGGATTGCCCCGCATTGCGCTCTGTCAACCTGGGGCCGGCCTTGACAACGATAGGCGAGCGGGCCTTTGCCGGTACAGGCCTGCGTGAATTGGACTTGACGGCCAACCGCAGCCTGACCACCATCGGTGACTGGGCAATGGTGATGACTCCCGTCGAGCAAGCCAATATGCCCAACGGACTGACTCATTTGGGCGATGGTGCTTTCCTTTATGACACACAACTTGCTGCCATCAACCTGGGTGACAAGTTGGCTCAGGTGGGCGATTACCTGTTGACGGGTACTTCCCTGGCAGGAACGCTGAAGTTGCCCCGTGTTGCCACAGTGGGCGATTATGCGCTCTACAACGTGTCGTCGCTGTCGGTGGTGGAATTACCGTCATCGCTCACCTTCATGGGCGACAGCGCAATGGCTGGTATGACTGGTCTGGAGGCATTGGCTTGTCAGGCTTCCAAGGTGCCCGACCTGGGCGTTGGCGTCTGGGCGGGCGTGAACCAGGGTGCAATCCCTCTCACGGTTCCCTATTCAGCACGGTTCCAGTACCAGGCTGCCGACCAGTGGCAGGAGTTCCTTGTCAAGAGCTATGGCGTGCCCGGTGACGTCAACGGCGACGGTGAGGTGACCATTGCCGATATCAACACGCTGATTGACATTATCCTGAACGATGGCATCGGCTCTGATGAGGAAACATTGATCCGTGCCGACGTCAACATGGATGGTGAGATCAACGTGGCCGACATCAATGCCGTCATCGCCATCTTATTGTCTTAATCGCTTATTTGGACCAATAACTGAATTCTGAACGATATGGGAAAGAACAAGCTCAAGAAATTTGCCGACATGGAGCGCATGCAGTGCGTTTTCCAGTTCCCCTTTGCGGTGGTGCAGCAGCAAGGTTGCCCCATGCGTGGCAAGTGGAATGAGTTGTACTTCAAGAACGACAACCCCATCGTGCTTGAGCTGGGCTGCGGCAAGGGGGAATATGCCGTGGGTTTGGCTCAGCGCTTCACGGGGAAGAACTACATCGGCGTGGACATCAAGGGTGCCCGCATGTGGACAGGAGCCAAGATGGCGACTGAGCTTGGCATGACCAACGTGGCATTCCTGCGCACCAATATCGAACTTATCGACCGCATGTTCGCCCCCGACGAGGTTTCCGAGATTTGGATCACCTTCCCTGACCCGCAGATGAAGAAAGTCAACAAGCGCCTCACCTCGACGCGCTTCCTCGACAATTACCGCAACATCCTTAAGGACGGCGGGCTTGTCCATCTCAAGACCGACAGCCCCTTCCTTTACACCTACACCCATGCCCTCGTCGAGGAGAATCACCTCCCCGTTGAGGCCGACACCGATGACCTCTATGCCAGCGGCCTTGCCGATGACATCCTGGACATCAAGACCCACTACGAGATGCAATGGCTGCAGCGCGGCCTCACCATCAAGTACATCCGCTTTGCCCTGCCTCATGGGGTAGAGCTCGTCGAGCCCGACATCGAGATCGAGCCCGATACCTATCGCAGCTACAACCGCGGCTACATCCAGATGCCCCAACTCATGGAGAATCAGGAATCAGTCGAGGACAGCAAGTAAAGCCGACAAAGCATTAGTAACAATACTTAATACGAAGAACTTAAAACCTAAACTAAAAACTGAATATGACCATCTATCCGAATCTGATACTAGACGCCCTGCGCACGGTCCGCTATCCTGGAACGGGAAAAGACATCGTGGACATGGGCATGGTGAACGATGACATCCGCATCGACGGTAACCGTGTGAGTTTCTCACTCACCTTCGAGAAACCCACCGACCCCTTCATCAAGAGCGTCGTCAAGGCTGCCGAGGCTGCTATTCTGGCCCATGTGGGCGGCGACGTGGACATCAAGGGTAACATCGGCGTGAAAACCGCTCAGGACAATCCCGTGCGCAAGATCGAGAAGCCTCTGCCCGGTGTCAAGAACATCATCGCCGTGAGCTCGGGTAAGGGCGGCGTCGGCAAGTCAACCGTCGCCTGTAACCTCGCCGTGGCATTGGCCCTGCAGGGTTTCCGTGTGGGTCTGCTCGATGCCGACATCTTCGGCCCCTCGATGCCCAAGATGTTTGGCGCCGAAGACGAGCAACTCTATATGCATGAGGTAGATGGTAAGAACCTCATTATCCCCCTCGAGAAGTATGGCGTCAAGATGCTCTCGCTCGGCTTCCTCGTCGATAAGGAGAAGGCCATACTGTGGCGTGGCGCCATGGCCAGCAACGCCCTGCGTCAGCTCATCAACGAGGCCGACTGGGGCGAACTCGACTACTTTGTCATTGACCTGCCCCCTGGCACAAGCGACATCCATCTGACGCTGGTGCAGACCCTTGCCATCACGGGAGCCATTGTTGTCACCACGCCCCAGCAAGTGGCGCTGGCCGACGCCCGTAAGGGCATCAGCATGTTCATGGGTGAGCATGTCGGTGTTCCTGTCTTGGGCATTGTCGAGAACATGTCGTGGTTCACACCCGCGGCCCATCCCGATGAGAAGTACTATATCTTTGGCCACGACGGAGGCAAGAACCTTGCCGAGGCTTTGGGCGTCGAACTGCTGGGCCAGATTCCTCTCGTGGCCAGCATCTGCAAGGGCAGCGACGACGGTCAGCCTGTGGTGCGCATGAACGACGTGAGCGGTACCGCTTTCAAGCACCTCGCCACGCGTGTCATCGATGCTATCGACCGCCGCAACCAGTCCATGCCGCCCACCGAAGTTGTGCAAACCCATTAATTTCCACTTTATATCAACCAAAATTTAGTCGATTATGAAAAAGATTATCGCAATGCTGGCTGTAGCTGCTATGTTGCTCACCAGCTGTGGCTCAGTCCCCATCACAGGCCGCAAGCAGTTGAACCTCGTCAGTGACCAAGAGGTGTTGGCAGCTAGCCTCGAGCAGTATGCCAGCTTCATGCAGACGGCACAGATTTCGACCAAGAAAGCACAAAGTGCCCAGGTTACCCGTGTGGGTCAGCGCATCGCTGCTGCCACCGAGGCCTACCTCAAATACGCCGGGCTCGAGAGCGAGTTGCAGAACTTCGCTTGGGAGTTCAACCTGGTCAAGAGTGACGACGTGAACGCTTGGTGTATGCCTGGCGGCAAAATCGTTGTCTATGAGGGCATCATGAATCTCGTAGGCAGTGATGACGAGTTGGCTGTGGTCATTGGCCATGAGGTGGCTCACGCTATTGCCAAGCACAGCAACGAGCGCATGAGCCAGCAAGTGCTCGCACAATATGGCGCCGCGGCTGTCGGCATCTTCACCAGCGGCAAGAGCGCTGCCACCCAGCAGATTGCACAGCAGGTCTATGGCCTGGGCGCACAGTATGGTGTGATGCAGCCCTTCTCCCGCAAGCACGAGAGCGAGGCCGACAAGATGGGTCTGGTGCTCATGACCATCGCTGGCTATAACCCCGATGTGGCAGTGACCTTCTGGCAAAAGATGGCAGCCACAACAACCCAGGAGCCGCCCGAGTTCATGAGCTCGCACCCGAGCCATGCTACCCGCATCAGCGACATCTTGAAGTGGCTCCCCGAGGTCAAGAAACAGTACGGTGGCCAGTAAGTTATTGAAAATCATTGTCCTGTCGATGGCGTTGTTGCCATTGACAGGTGCCTCACGCACGATTGCCGACCTGTTCGCGACCGAGCCAGGAAACATCTTCCCCCTGCTCACCCGCACCAACCGCCTCGACATGGTGGACTACTACCTGAGCGGGCAGCAGGTTGCCATCCCCAACAACCTGGCGGGAGAAAGCAGCTTGGAGCAACTGGACAGCACCTACCTGAAGGTGAAGACCAGCGGCAGCCGTGTGGTCGAAATGTGCATGAGACAAGTGGGCAAGGACACGGTCATCACCGTCATCGAGACGGTGATGACGCCTGTGCCCGACAGCCGCCTCACCCAGTGGAATTCACACTGGCAGCACTACACCAGCGATAAGCTGTTCGCAATGCCTGTCATCGACGACTTTATCGTGAAGAAGATGCCTAGAGAGTTGCGTGCCGACCTGCAGGACGCGATGATTTTCCCGCTGGTCCAGTTGGCCTTCAAGGGCGATAACCACGATAGTATCGAAGCGACTCACGGTCTCGACCGTTTTCTCGCGAAAGATGAGTATAAGCGCTTTGCTGACTATCTCAAGCCATCTATCACTTACCGTTTCAACGGCCTAAAAATCAAGCCCGTAAAGAAGTAACCATGCAGCAACCATCACTTTTCTCACCTCAGCAACAGGGTATCAAGCTGAGTGAGTTCAATGATCGCATCGCGACCGTGATCAACGGCAGCCGCGCGTTGCAGCGCCAGTGGGTCGTGGCCGAGACCAGCGACGTGCGAGTCGTGCGCGGGCATTGCTATATGGAACTGGTCGAGAAGGATGACCGTGGCAACATGGTCGCCAAGGTGAGTGCTGTTGCCTGGTCAAGCGTTTTTGCCGCACTCAACAATAAATTCTCTCAGGTTACTGGCAGCCCCATCAAGACGGGCATGAAGGTGCTTGTCCAGGCCACTGCAAACTATCACCCCCAGTATGGCTTCAAGGTCGTCATCAACGACATCGACCCGAAGTACACCGTGGGTGACATGGAGCGCCAGCGGCAGGAGATCATCGACAGGCTCACCCGCGAGGGCGTCATCGACATGAACAAACAGCTGCCTTGGACACTGGTGCCACAGCGCATCGCCATCATCTCGGCAGCGGGAGCGGCAGGCTACGGGGACTTCATGAACCAGCTCCAGAACAATCCTTATGGCCTGCAGTTCTACACTTGCCTGTTCCCGGCATCGATGCAGGGCAATCAGACGGTGCCCACCGTCCTGGCCGCCCTCGACCGCATCAATCAGCACATCGACCTGTTCGACTGCGTGGTCATCATCCGCGGTGGTGGAGCGACCTCCGAGCTTAACTCCTTCGATAACTACGACCTGGCGTTCACGATAGCCAATTTCCCGTTGCCCGTCATCGTGGGCATCGGCCACGAGCGCGACGTGACAGTGCTGGATTATGTCGCTGCCATGCGCGTCAAGACACCGACAGCCGCTGCCGAATGGCTCATCCAGCAGGGTTCCAACGAGTTGACCCGAATCAACGATATGCAAGAGGCGGTGGTCAGTACCGTGCGCGATACTGTGGGACGAGCCAGTGAGCATTTGGCTTACTTCACCAGCATGATTCCCGCGACTGCTCACCGCATCATCGACACCAACCGCGTCAAGCTCGATAGTTATGCCAAGAACATCCCCTTGGTGGCCGGCAACCTCATCCTGAGCCAGCGCAACCGCCTCGAGCGGGCTGTGGAGCGTTTGGGTGATGCCGTCGCAAGTGCCCTGCAGCGCGAGCAACAGCGCTTGCAGGCCTTGGACGATAAGGTGACATTGCTGTCTCCTCTCAACACCTTGCGCCGTGGCTATGCCCTCGTTAGGGTAGGGGATAAATGTGTCACCGCTGCCTCGCAACTGCAGCAAGGCGACCGCGTCACCATGCAGTTTGCCGACTCGGCAGCCACAGCAACCATCGACCAGCCCATTAACCAATAAACGATAACCTTTAACCAGAAATAACAATGGAAGAGAACAACGAGATGACTTATACTCAAGCCGTTACCGAGCTCGAGCAACTGGTGGCCAAGATGCAAGACCCCCAGTGCAGTATCGACAACCTCACTGCCTACACCAAGCGCAGCAAGGAACTCCTCGACATCTGCCGCAAGAAACTCACCCAGGCCGACGAACAGCTCAAGCAAATCCTCGCCGACCTACAAAATCCAGGCTAATTTAAGTGCCTGGATTTGAGGTGTATAGAATAGATGAACAATAAAAACTGAAAACTGAAAACTGAAAACTGAAAACTTTTCAGTACCTTTGCACCCGCAAAAAAGCCCGCGCCTGTGGCGAAATTGGTAGACGCGCCAGACTTAGGATCTGGTAACTCCGGTTGTGTAGGTTCGAGTCCTATCAGGCGCACAGAAAAACCAAAACCCGCTGAATTTCAGCGGGTTTCGTCGTTGTATTGGCCCTTGAAATGAGACTAAACACATAATTGTTGATAGTTTTTACATCAAAACCGTCCCCTTTTTCTTATCGGAATGGCCTTCAGTTATCGAGAATTAAGAGACAGTTTCGTCACAATTTTTTTTGCCGTTCGTGTGGGAATGATGGCCGGCCATTGGAGGGCGTTGCGGCTTAACGGTTAAGCGGGCATCTGCTCTGGGCGTAGCTGCGGGCGAAGTGTCATGCAAGGCTGATGGTAGTGCCCTGGTTGTATAAATATCGAGCGTTATGCTCTTTGGGCTTGTTTTTAACTTTTTTTAAGAGAAAATTCATTGTGCCCATCTTGTAATTTGACTGAAATACATTAACTTTGCAACTAAGAATAATTGTGATATCACCATCTGTAAAACTTAAGTTATTTGGTATGAACGACTTACAGGTTATCGCAGGACATTCTTGGCACCTTGTGTCAGGTGTGGTACATTATATATATAAGCTAGACCACTGCTGCGGTCACCAATTGTAACGTTATCCATGAAATGTATAAAAGAATATTATCTGAAAACTTTTTAAGATCTAAGACTGTTCTCTTCCCTTAACTTTTACCTGATTATGTGAACGATACAACAAAGAATGATCTTTAACTCTAGTTATTAACATTAAATTTTTAAGTTTTATGAAGAAATTGTTATTCACACTTGCAGCACTGCTTAGCGCAGGTTTGTTTGCCAGCGCTCAGGTGCCTGAGTTCGCTTTCAGCGAGTCAGAGATCACGTTGACTCCTGGCGGTGATATTTACACTGTCAAGATTAACTTCTCTAAGGATGCTGGCGCTGAGGTTCAAGGTGGTCAGCTCCAGTGGATCATGTACAATGCTGCTCACGAGCAGATTGGTACTGGTGTTACCATCCAACCCAAGAACATGGGTACTCCCCGTCAGCCGGATTATCGCTGCTTCCAGCCCGGTAATGTTGTTACCGACATGAACATCAGCGTTTCCGAGACACTCAAGGATGAGGGTTCAGCCTATCGCACTCTGTTTGTGAGCATGGCTGGTACCGCCATCTTCATGGGCGACGAGATGGAATACTACGGAGGTCTTGGTGAGGAGGCCACCCTGTTCATCATCGACCTTAAGGCTGATGCTGACTGGGCCGACGAGTATGCTACTCTGGAGCTCGTTGGTAGCGAAGGCTTCGAGAACACTTGGGTAAATCCCGCTCAGGAGACCTTCATGTCCACTCAGGAGATGGTTCTTAAGATCAAGAACGCCAACTGGACTCCCGCCGAGGATCTCGACCTGACTGGTGAGATCGTATTCGGTGAGCTCGATGAGGCTACCGGTAACATCCCCGTTAGCTATGATGGTCCCGAGGAGGTTGTTCTGACCGCTACCATCAACGGCGAGGCTGTTGAGATCGTTGACGGCATGATCACCCTGCCCGCTTATGGCGAGTATGAGGTTTACGTTTATGCCAACGCTGAGGGTTACAAGGAGGAGAGCCGCATGAAGATCTTCACCTGGACCGAGCCCGTTCAGCCTGAGGTTACCGAAGCTCCCGTGATCAATGTTACCGAGGGTGAGGATGCTTATATCATCGAGGCCGTTGGTAATGGTGAGGTTATCCTGTACTGCGACGGTCTTGAGGTGCCCAATCCCATGACCATTGCTCGTGGTGACCAAGACGCTACCTTCGTCTTCACCGCTACCGCTCAGGAGGAAGGCAAGGAGATCAGCGAGACCACTACTCTCGAGGTAACCGTTCCTGCCAAGGAGGTTGTTGAGCCTGAGGTTACCGATGCTCCCGTGATCAACTTCAACGAGGAGACTCTGACCCTGACCGTTGAGGGCGAGGGCGAGATCCACGTTTACGTTAACGGCGAAGAGGTTGAGGTTCCCTACACCTTCGAGCCTGGTGACGAGGAGGTAACTTACATTGTTACCGCTACCGCTCAGGAGGAAGGCAAGGAGATCAGCGAGACCGTTACCCTCGAGGTAACCGTTCCTGCCAAGGAGGTTAAGGTTTATGAGATTCCCATGCCCGTTGTAACTGTTGACGAGGGTGCCGATGCTTACACCATCGCCGCTGTTGCTGGTGAGGGCACCATCGACGGTGTGGTAATCACTCTGCACGTTACCGTTTATGATTCCGAGACCGGTGAGTCCACCACTACCGAGTACACCGATCCCGCTGTGGTTGTTATCGAGCGTACCGATGCTGACCAGTATGTAAGCTACTATGCTACCGCTTCTCTGGAAGAGGCTCCCGAGGGCTATGATGACTGGACCAACAACTTGACCGTTGCTGAGCAGATCGTCGTTCCCGCTAAGGGTGGTGTTGAGCCCGAGGATCCTCACATGACCGGTTACTGGATCGTTCTGACCGACCTCGCTGGTGAGGAGCACTGGTACAGCATGAATGCTGATCCCAATGGTGATCCCAACTGGTCAATCATGATGACCCTGCACCACCAGCCCTGGGATCTCAATGTTCCCTTCTACTTCATGGTGAACGGCACTCGCTACGGTGCTGAGACCGACATGCAGCTGCCCGAGATGGGTGATTCTGAGCACACCATCCAGAACCCCGTATTCGAGGGTGAGAACAACTGGTATGTTCCCGCTGGTTACACCTACCATTGGGGTCTCCAGTTCAAGGATGGCCAGATCTGGTTGCTCGTTGCTCAGGGCCCGATGACCGGCATCGATGAGCTGATCGACGGTAAGGAAGTTGCTGGCGTACGCTACTTCAACATGGCTGGCCAGGAGATGCAGGAGGCTAACGGCATCTGCATTGCTATCACCACCTACACCGACGGTACCACCAGCACTGTTAAGGTTATCAAGTAATCTTAAGCGGACACTGAAACCAAAACCCTAACGGGTTTGAAACAAAGTCAGGCGACCCATCGCGGGCCGCCTGATTTTTTGTGATTTGCTCTATCATATTATGATATTAGGTGATAATTATGAATGTCCGGTAAAAATTGCGCTTTGCATTGTGGCATGGTGATTGATGATCATTATGAAGAGTGAGGCATGTTGTAGGGCCTCGCCTTGGCGTGGCCGTTCGTTTCATCAAGAACTACTAATCACGTCAATTAAACTAATTAGCATCCGCATACAATCCTATCTAATTTCACGAATGCCAGAGGATAAAGGAAAATAAAAG
>CAJOFM010000018.1 GCA_905233915.1 uncultured Muribaculaceae bacterium
ACCAGTCTAAGGACCGTCTATGTGGGTTCGGGTTGGACCACAGCAGCCGTGACAAGTTCCTACTACATGTTCCAAGATTGCACCAGCCTGGTGGGCGGCCAGGGCACGACCTATGATGCCAATCATATCGATGCCACCTACGCCCACATTGACGGCGGCCCCAGCAACCCGGGCTACTTCACCAGAGGCACCGAGGCCTATGCCTGCTACACGTCCTCGAACACGACGTTGACGTTCTACTACGACAACCAGCGCGCTTCACGCACGGGCACGACCTACGACCTGAACACGGGCGGCAACGATGTCGCTTGGGACACTGACGGCACTAGAACCAATGTGACCAAGGTGGTCTTTGACCCGTCGTTCGCCGATGCCCGCCCGACGACCACCTGCGATTGGTTCTATGGTATGACAAACCTTCAATCCATCACGGGCATCGAGTATCTGAACACCAGCGAGGTGACCGATATGGGTTTTATGTTTATGCGCTGTTCCAAATTGACAAGCCTTGATGTGAGCCATTTCAACACGTCCAAGGTGATAAATATGAATCAACTGTTCTCTAACTGCACTGGCTTAACAAGCCTTGACTTAAGCAATTTCAATACGTCCAAGGTGACCACTATGCTGAGGATGTTCTATAACAGCACTAATTTGCGGACCATTTATGTGGGCAATGGCTGGAGCACGGCTGCCGTGACGTACTCCGGTGATATGTTCAAATACTGCACCAGCCTGGTGGGCGGCATGGGCACGACCTATGATGAGAACCACATTGATGGTGCGTACGCCCACATCGACGGCGGCCCGAGCAACCCGGGCTACTTCACAGACAAGAACGCGCCTGAGGCCTATGCCTGCTACACGTCCTCGAACACGACGCTGACGTTCTACTACGACAACCAGCGCAGCAGCCGCTCGGGCACGACCTACGACCTGAACACGGGCAGCTCCAATCCCGGTTGGGAATCGGACGACACCTATGCCAGTGTGACCAAGGTGGTCTTTGACCCCTCGTTCGCTGGTGCCCGCCCGACGACCACCTGCAAATGGTTCTTTTACATGCGGAACCTTCAATCCATCACGGGCATGGAGTACCTGAACACCAGCGAGGTGACCAATATGGTTTTTATGTTCGATGACTGTATTAAATTATCGAGTCTTGATTTAAGCCACTTCAACACCTCCAAGGCGACCGAAATTTACAGCATGTTCAATAATTGCAGAGGCTTGACGAGCCTTGACTTGAGCAGTTTCAACACGTCCAAGGTAACCTCTATGAATTTCATGTTCTCTGGCTGCTCCAATCTGCGCACTGTCTACGTGGGCAGTGGTTGGAGTACGGCGGCTGTGACAGAATCAGTTAATATGTTCAGCGGTTGCACCAGTCTGGTGGGAGGCATGGGCACCACTTACAGTAGCAGCCATCTTGACAAAGCTTATGCCCATATCGACGGAGGCACGAGCAACCCGGGCTACTTCACCGAGTGGAAAGAGGCCTATGCCTGCTACACGTCGTCGAACACGACGCTGACGTTCTACTACGACAGCCAGCGCAGCTCCCGCACAGGCACGACCTACGACCTGAACACGGGCGACAACATTACCGGCTGGGAATCGGACGGCACCAATGCCAGTGTGACCAAGGTGGTCTTTGACTCGTCGTTTGCGGGCGCCCGACCGACAACCACCAGCGGTTGGTTCTATGATATGTGGAAACTTGAATCCATGACGGGCATGAGTTACCTGAACACCAGCGAGGTGACCAATATGTTTTTGATGTTCTACAACTGCACTAAACTAACAAGCCTTGATGTGAGCCACTTCAACACGTCCAATGTGACCGATATGAATCAAATGTTCTGTTACTGCACTGGCTTAACGAATCTTGACTTGAGCAGTTTCAACACGTCCAACGTGACCGATATGGGCGCGATGTTCTACAACTGCACTAAACTAACAAGCCTTGATGTGAGCCATTTCAACACGTCCAAGGTGGCCTATATGACTAATATGTTCGAAGGTAGCACTAATCTGCGGACCATCTATGTGGGCAGTGATTGGAGCACAGCGGCTGTGACGTCCTCGACGAATATGTTCAATAACTGCACCAGCCTGGTGGGCGGCCAGGGCACGACCTACGATGCCAACCATGTGGATAAGACCTACGCCCACATCGACGGCGGCCCCAGCAACCCGGGCTACTTCACCGACAAGAATGCTCCTGTGGCCTATGCCTGCTACACGCCGTCGAACACGACGCTGACGTTCTACTACGACAACCAGCGCAGCAGCCGCACAGGCACGACCTACGACCTGAACACGGGCGCCCACGACACAGGTTGGGACACCGACGGCACCAGATCCAATGTGACCAAGGTGGTCTTTAACTCCTCGTTCGCTGGTGCCCGCCCGACGACCACCTACGATTGGTTCTATGATATGCAGAACCTTGAATCCATCACGGGCATGGAGTACCTGAACACCAGCGAGGTGACCAATATGGCTCACATGTTCAATAGTTGCATTGAATTGACGAGCCTTGACTTGAGCCACTTCAACACGTCCAAGGTGACCGATATGAAGCAAATGTTCTCTGGCTGCACTGGCTTAACGAGCCTTGATTTGAGCAGTTTCAACACGTCCAAGGTGACCGCTATGAGTTACATGTTCTTGGGCTGCAGCAATCTTCGGACCATCTATGTAGGCAATGGCTGGAGCACAGCGGCTGTGACGGCCTCAACTAAAATGTTCAGGAACTGCACCAGCCTGGTGGGCGGCCAGGGGACGACCTACGATGACAGCCACATTGACAAGACCTACGCCCACATCGACGGCGGCACGAGCAACCCGGGCTACTTCACCGCGAAGAATGCCAGCCAGCGTGGCGACATCAACGGCGACGGCCTGGTGAATGTGGCCGACGTGACAGCGTTGATCCAGATTGTCCTCAACAGCACGCCCGCTGACCTCTCGGTTGCCGACCTGAGTGGCGACGGCCAGGTCAATGTGGCCGACGTGACCGCTCTTATTCAGCTAGTGCTGAATAATTAGGCTTAAGGCATTAGGTTTTAGGCTTTAGGCTTTAGGTTTTAGGCTTTAGGGGGCATCCGCGCCCTAAAGCCTGAAACTTTCTTACCGTGCTGCGCACGGGAAATTATTGCGCGGATGCCATCTTATGCGGTCTTGCGCCCGCAGTTTAGAGTTTAGAGTTTAAAGGTTAAAGAGCTGCGCTACGCGATAATTCGTTTAATCTGTATAATCCGACAGAAAAAAGGATGCGTTAGCCTTAGTAATTATTGTATTTATTGTTTTTAATTTATGGAGGATGCGTCAGCCCTCAGAACATTCAGAGAAATCAGTTGTTTTAATTGGGAGTGCGTCAGCCAAATTGATTGAGTTGTTTTTTTAATTGCGAGGTGGATTTTTGTCGTGTGGATTTTTGTCGTAATTTTGCAGGCACAATGAGAAAGAAGAAAGATATTCCGGTAATTGAGAATTTTGAGATAACGGGCGTGGCGGCCGAGGGCAAGAGCCTGGGCCGCTGGAACGACCTGGTGGTGTTTGTGCCCTATGGCGCTCCCGGCGACGTGATTGACCTGAAGATTGACCGCAAGAAGCACAGCTATGCCGAGGGTCACATCCATCGCTTGGTGAAGCCCAGCGAGCTGCGTGTGGAGCCCATGTGCGAGCACTTCGGCGTGTGTGGCGGCTGCAAGTGGCAGCACCTGCCCTATGAGTACCAGCTGCAGTGCAAGCAGCAGCAGGTGGTGGATGCCATGGAGCGCATTGCCAAGGTGCCCATCCCCGCCATCAACCCCATCCTGGGGTCGGCGGCGACCACCCATTACCGCAACAAACTGGAATTCACGTTCAGCAACAAGTGCTGGCTCACGCGCGAGCAGCTCGAGAGTGGGGAAGAGTTCCCTGACCGCAATGCGGCGGGCTTCCATATCCCCGGCGCCTTTGACAAGGTGCTCGACATCAAGCGTTGCTGGCTGCAGGACGACCTCAGCAACGAGCTGCGCCTGTTCATCCGCAACCACTGTGTGGAGAAGGGCTACTCGTTCTACGATATCCGCGGGCAGCAGGGCTTCATCCGCATGACCATGACGCGCACGGCCAGCACGGGCGAGGTGATGGAAGTCATCGTGTTCGGCCAGGACGACCGCGCGGCCATCGAGGACGTGATGAGCGCCGTGTGTGACCGCTTCCCGCAGATCACGTCGCTGCTCTACGTCATCAACCTCAAGGTCAACGACTCGCTGGCCGACCAGGAGTTCATCACCTACAGCGGCCGTGACTACATCGAGGAGGAGATGGAAGGCCTGAAGTTCCGCGTGGGTCCCAAGTCCTTCTACCAGACCAATTCCCGCCAGGCCTACGAACTCTACAAGGTGGCGCGCCGCATGGCCGCCCTCACTGGTGATGAGCTGGTCTATGACCTCTATACCGGCACGGGCACCATCGCCAACTTCGTCGCCCGCCAGGCCCGCCAGGTCATCGGCATCGAGTATGTGCCCGAGGCCATCGAGGATGCCAAACTCAACTCCCGCGTCAACGGCATCGGGAACACCTTGTTCTATGCCGGCGACATGAAGGATGTGCTCACCGACGACTTCATCGCCGAGCACGGCCGTCCCGAGGTGATGATCATCGACCCGCCGCGTGCAGGCATGCACGAGGATGTGGTCAAGGTCATCCTCAATGCCGAGCCGCAACGGCTGGTGTATGTGAGCTGCAACCCCGCGACCCAAGCGCGCGACATCGCGATGCTCGACGAGAAATACCGCGTCGTGGAAATCCAGCCCGTGGACATGTTCCCGCACACCCACCATGTGGAGAACGTAGCTTTGCTAGTTAGAAGTTAGGAGTTAGGAGTTAGGAGTTAGGAGTTAGGAGTTGGGGCATCCGCGTTTTTGGGGGATGCTGGAGAGAGGAAAAAAGAAGGTGTGGCACCTTTTGTCGTGTCACACCTTGCTATATCTTGCGGGGGGGAATGATCATTAACCTGTAATCAGGTTGAGGATTGCCGTGGCAATCAAGGTGGCGATAGCAATGACAGTTGTCATAATAAATTGAATTTTATTTGTTTTTAATCCTGGCCGTTGTCGGCATTTGCTTTTTTTAACCTTAATATTGCAAAAATTGTGCCGAAAAATGTATTTCTGTCCGATAAAAGTATTTTGACCTTGTTTAATCAACTGAAAATGAGCCAAATATAGGCTCTTTCAGAATTTATGGGCTTGGATTTTGCCTCGAAGAGGCAGGTCGGGTCGTAGACTCGACTTCATTGATTAAACACCATGCCAGCTCATCGAAGATGAGTGCGGCGTGGTGCTGATGACATCAAGTGGAAAGTGCGTCGAAGACGAACTTCTGGAGTCGTCAAATGCCTGCGAGTCACAAAGTGCCTCGAAGAGGCACTTTTCTTGTTCGGCCCAAGGACCAAGCTGCGAACCTCTCCGAGGTTCTGGCATGGTCTTCTTGATTGAAATCGGTTCTTCGAACCGTTAACAACTTCGATGTTTTCACCAGACGGGAGCAACCTAGAAGCTGTATTGCTTAATCGGTGTGCTCTGCTTGATGATCATGCCCGACATCCTGGCGCGGTAAAGCGTGGCCACGCACATCGTGTTGCTCTTAAATCCCGTCTCGCGGTATTCCCTGTACACTTCATCACAGGCGACAAGTACAGCCGCGTCGTTTCCACTCATATCGCGATCGGGATAGACCTCGTGGATGCGCTTCTTCATCTTGAGCGTGAGTTTGCCTATCATGTCCTCTTTGGGGGGAGGGGGAAGGCCTCCGCTACGGTAAATCGCATAAGGCGTCTGGACTGAAAGATAGTAGTCGATACCGGTGATTTCGGGCTCGTCATCACTGGAGCAGGCCCCGAGACCGCACAACATGAAAGCGGCAATGAACACGATTGCCAGCCGTCGTAGCCGATGGTGTAATGATAAATTTTCCATAACGCATAAGTTTAAATATTAATTATGTTTATTGTTTGGGCTAGGGCTTCGAACTGCAAAAAAATCACGCATAACCATAATGAAAACCTGAAACAACATGATGAATAATGCAGTAGTCGCCATTGGAAGCGCAAAATTATTATAAATTAACGTTTTGACTAGAATAGTTTTAGTTAATAATCATTAATAAAGATGGAATAATTATGATAAAGGCGGCTGCGCCTGAATGTCATCGGCGAGTGGGCCTTTATGCCTGCGGGCAATGCGGTGGGAGCTCTGCTGGCTTTATCGCCCACCGAGGTGTGCAATGAGGTTCGGGATTCTTTCCTTCGGTTGTTAATAAATATTTGGACCAACAGGCATGATGATTCAAATATTCGCAGTAACTTTGCTTGTTAAACCAACCTACAGGTAAAAATGAAAGCGAAGAAACAATTGTTGGCACTGGCTGTTAGCGCTTTAGCGTTAGCAGGAATGGCCGCCACCCCCGATTGGCAGGGCCAGGTCGATGAACTGATCGCGCAGGGCGAGTTTGCCCGTGCCGAGAAGGTGATGAAATCCCTGCCCAAGAAAGTGCGTCAGGCCGATGCCGTCCGCATCGACTCGTTGCGCACCATCATGCAGCGCATCCGCACCGACTTCCGCATCACTCCCGAGGAGGGCGTGAAGATGATCCGCGAGAAGATGCCCGAGGCCACCGATGCCCAGATCCAGCACTGGAAGGATACCCGTGCCCTCGAGGTGATGAACATCGACGGCAAGGAGATGTGGTTCCGCAAGAGTGTGGGCAACCTGTGGCTGCTGGGCAAGGAATTTGCCGTCCAGAATGCCGCTGACAACCATGAGAGTTTCCTCACCCGCCGCAAGTATTACCTGGAGGCGATGCGCACGCCCGCCGACAAGAACAACGTGCGTGACTGGCGCCGTGTGAACATCACGTTCACGCTCGACGTCATTGCCGATGCCGTTCCCGCCGGCGAGACGCTGCGCGTGTGGATGCCCTTCCCCTACGAGAACCTGCGGCAAAAGAACATCCGTCTCGAGAGCAGCAACCGCCCGGTGACCTTCAGCGAGGGTAGCAAGCACCACACGGTGTATATGGAGGCTGTGGCCGAGAAAGGCAAGCCCACCCATTTTGAGTACACCTTCTCCTATGACGTGGGCGAGCGCCACTACAGCCAGCAGGACCTCATCGCCATGCTGGAACCCTACAACAAGAACAGCGAGGAGTACAAGCGTTACACGGGCGACGAGCCGCGCCACGTCATCATCACCGACGAGATGCGTGCCCTGGCCCGCAAGATCGTGGGCAACGAGACCAACCCCGTGCTGCAGGCCGCTAAAATCTATGAGTGGATAGGTTACAACCTGCCGTGGGCAGGTGCCCGTGAATACAGCACGCTGGCCAACATCCCGCAGTATGTCCTCGAGAACAACCATGGCGATTGCGGACAGGTGGGCCTGCTCTACATCACGCTGGCCCGTTCGCTGGGCATCCCCGCCCGCTGGGAAAGCGGCTGGATGCTGCATCCCGATGAAATCAACTGGCACGACTGGTGCGAGACCTACTTTGAGGGCATCGGCTGGATTCCCACCGACCCGTCATTCGGCCGCAGTGCCGTGGGCACACCCTTGAACGATTACTATGCCACGGGTATCGACGTGTACCGCATGGCCACCAACGAAGGGGTGGGCGACGTGCTCAGCCCCGCCAAGACCTACATCCGCAGCGAGACGGTTGATTTCCAACCCGGCGAGGTGGAGTGGCGCAAGGGCAACCTGTTCTATGACAAGTGGGACAGCCATCTGAAGGTTAATTCGATTGTTAGGCTTTAGGCTTTAGGTTTTAGGCTTTAGGCTTTAGGTGAAAATCTGAAGAAATATGAAGATAAGATCGTTTATTATCGCTTTGACGTTGGCCTTGACAAGCCTCGCGGCGCTAGCCGTGACGCCTGTCGAGACGCTAGCCAACCTCAAGAGCCGCATCGCTCCCGATAAGCGCACGGCCATTTGGGACGTTAACGCCACCCAGCAGGGAGGCAAGTGGGTGCTGTCGGGCACCGTGGGCACTCAGGCCCAGAAACAAGCCATTCTGGCCGAGATGATCAAGAATGGCAACGGTAATTATACCGACAAGATCACTGTGCTGGAGAACAGCATTCCCGCCGCCCGCAAGTGGGCGCTGGTCAAGCTGAGCATCGCCACATTGCGCACCGAGCCCAAGCACAGCGCCGAGATCGCCACCCAGGGCATCATGGGCGCTCCTGTCAAGGTGCTGCAGAAGTGTGACGACTGGTACCGCGTGCAGATGGCCGATGACTACATCGCCTATGTGCCCGAGAGTTCGCTGGCCTTCAAGACCGAGGCCCAGATGAAGGCGTGGCGCAAGGCCAAGCGCTATATCGTCACTGCCTATGACTCGCGCCTGGTGTCTCAGCCTCATGGCGATGAGACCGTGAGCGACCTGGTGATGGGTAACATTGTGGAATACAAGACGGAGCAGGGTGGTTGGCTCAAGGTGGCTACCCCCGACGGACGTTTCGGCTGGGTGGATGCCGCCGATGTCGCCGAACTGTCGCAGTGGAGCCAGCAGGGCTTCAGCGCCGCCCAGATTGAGAAGACGGCCCGCCGCATGATGGGCTCCAGCTACCTGTGGGGCGGTACCTCGACCAAGGTGACCGACTGCTCGGGCCTGAGCAAGGTGAGCTACCTGAGCAACGGCATCATCCTGCAGCGCGACGCCTCGCAGCAGGCGCTGACCGGGAAAATCATGAAGAAGGGCACCGACTGGCGTCAGTATGAGACCGGTGACCTGCTGTTCTTCGGCAACGAGAAGACAGGCCGTGTGACCCATGTGGGCATCTATCTGCGTGACGGCAAGTACATCCACTGCTCGGGTCAGGTCAAGATCAACAGCCTTGACCCCAAGGCCAGCGATTATCCTTACTTGTACTCGCCCCTAAGCGCCAGCCGCATCAAGGGCATGGTGGGCACCAAGGGCATCACCGCCCTCAAGAGCCACCCGTGGTACTTTTAGTGAGTTAGGAGTTAGAAGTGAGGAGTTAGGAGTTAGAGATAGAAATTATAAAATCTGGCAACTGGAAACTAGGGACTAGAAACTAGGGGCTGGAAACTAAAAACTCAAGAATATATGGATAGAAGGAAATTTATTGCAGGAATGGGACTGACGGCAATTGCCGCCGCTTCGCCCGTATCAATCAATGCTGTAGAGCGTGTGGCCAAGAAGCATGGACGCCGCCGCGTGCCTCGTGTGAACCAGGTCCCCAAAACGGGCAAACTGAAACTGTCGTTCTTCCCCTATGAGCTCAAGCTGCGTCATGCTTTTAACCTGGCGCGCTATAGCCGCACCACAACCCCCGACGTGCAGGTGAAGCTTGAGTATGAGGGTGTTACGGGCTATGGCGAGGCTTCGATGCCGCCCTATCTGGGTGAGAGCGTTGATAGCGTGACCACCTTCCTGAACAAGCTCGACCTGGAGCAGTTCAAGGACCCCTTCTGCATCGAGGACATCCTGGACTATGTGGACCACGTTGACGAGAACAACCGTGCCGCCAAGGCCAGTATCGATATCGCCCTGCATGACCTGCTGGGCAAGATTATGGGTCAACCCTGGTACAAGATTTGGGGTTATAATCCCGAGAAGACTCCCGTGACCAGCTTCACCATCGGCATCGACACCCCCGAGGTGGTGCGCCAGAAGGTTGAGGAGGCACGTCCCTACAAGCTGATTAAGGTTAAGATGGGTCTGGACCGCGACCAGGAGACCATCGACATCATCCGCGAGATGATGCCCGACGTGCCCATCTGTGTGGACTGCAACCAGGGCTGGAACGACAAGGAGCATGCGCTGGAGATGTGCCACTGGCTCAATGAGCGCAACTGCTTGTTTGTTGAGCAGCCGTTCGACAAGACTTGGATCGACGAGACGGCATGGCTGCGTGAGCGCTCGCCGCTGCCCATCATTGCCGACGAGGCTTTCCAACGCCTGCCCGACATCGTCAGGTTCAAGGGTGTGTATGACGGCATCAACATCAAGCTGATGAAGAGCACCGGCTTGTATGAGGCCCACAAGATGGTGACCCTGGCCCGCGCCCTCGACATGAAGGTGATGATCGGCTGTATGACCGAGACCTCCTGTGCCGTGACTGCTGCCGCCAACCTGTCGCCTGTTGTGGACTATGCCGACCTGGATGGTAACCTGCTTATTGCCAATGACCGCTTCACGGGCATGACTGTCGAGAACGGCAAGATTACCTTGCACGACCGTCCTGGCCTGGGAATTAAACTGCTGAAAGAATAATTGTAACTGAATGAATAAACCCTATTGGGGACTGTGTGCCCTCCTGTTTGCTGCATTTGTGTTTTTTGCCGCCTTGTCGTTCTGGCAGGACGGCATCAGTGTGGGCTCATTTGAGATAAAGACAGCGTCGTTTGCCCAAAACATGCGGGACCTGTTTGAGGTCCCCGTCAAGGCAAAGGTTGACACTGTGGAGAATGACGAACAGTGGCGGGCTCCCGTCGACACCACCGCCAAGAACATCCTGTTCATTGGCGACTCGATGCTCGAGGGCCTGGCACCGCGTCTTGCCGCCTATTGCGACAAGAGCGGGCACACGCTGGTCGAGGTGATTTGGTACAGCAGCTCCACGCTGTGCTGGGGTGAGTCGGCACGT
Organism: uncultured Muribaculaceae bacterium; assembly: GCA_905233915.1. Classification (GTDB taxonomy): domain Bacteria; phylum Bacteroidota; class Bacteroidia; order Bacteroidales; family Muribaculaceae; genus Sodaliphilus. The sequence continues at coordinate 10,670 of CAJOFM010000018.1, forward strand.
CTCACCGAACTCATCAACAAGTTCCACCCCGACTATATCTTCGTCTGCCTCGGTGCCAATGAGCTGTATGTCCCCGATATCAAACGGGCGCGCCGCCCCTACTTGAAGAGGATGCTTGCCGAGATCGACAGCATCCCCTATGTGTGGATCGGGCCGCCCAACTGGGATAAGGACACGGGTATCAACGAACTGCTGGCCCAGGAACTGGGACGCGGTTGTTTCTACCTGAGTGCCAACGACGAGTTTGAGCGTAGCCGTGACGGAGCGCATCCCACACGCGAGTCGGCCCAGCATTGGATGGACCGCGTCATCAAGTGGATGGACACTTCATGCGCCCATCCCATCCGCTTGAACAAGCCTGAGGCCGTCACCGCCCGTGCATCCCGCATTGTTGTCTATCAACCACCTAAGTAATCGACATGCTGCTAGATATCGACATAACTCATCTGCTGTCACTGTTCGCATTCAACCGTGACGAGCCCATGTTGTTTACCAGCGGCCTGTTCTGGGTGCTGTTCATGGTGTTCCTGCCGCTGTATGCGATGGTGAAGTCGCAGCGCAAGAAGATGATGGTCTTTGTCATCGCCTTCAGCCTCTACTTCTTCTACAAGTCCAGTGGGCTGTTCTTCCTGCTGCTGGTGGCAACATCGATTTTTGACTGGTGGGTATCGCAATTCATCGACTCGAGCAAGAACCGCACCGAGCGGCGCATCGCCCTGACGGTGTCGTTGGTGTTCTCGTTGAGCATCCTGCTGTTCTTCAAGTACAGTAACTTTGTGATGTTCAACCTCGAGGCGCTCATTGGCGGCAATTTCCAGCCTCTGGATTTGATTTTGCCTGTGGGCATCTCGTTCTACACCTTCCGCACCATCAGCTATGTGGTCGATGTGTACAAGAAGAAAATTGAGCCGGTCGACGACTTTATCGAGTACCTGTTCTTCCTGTCGTTCTTCCCCTGCCTGGTGGCTGGACCCATCGTGCGGGCTCGGGAATTCATTCCGCAGGCGCGGGAGAATAAGCCGGCCACGCGCGACATGATTTATGGCGGCTTGTGGCTCGTCATGCTGGGTATTTTGAAGAAGGCTGTGTTTGCCGACTATATCGCTCAGTACAACAATATCGCCTTCGGCAATCCCGCGGGTTACACGGGCTTTGAGTTGCTCATGGCAGTGTTGGGATTCACGATGCAGATTTATTGCGATTTCTCGGGCTACAGCGACATGGCGATCGGCTTGGGCAGCATCATGGGCTTTGACCTGGGCATCAACTTCAGGTTCCCATACCGCTCATTGAACGTCACCGAGTTCTGGCACCGCTGGCACATCACCCTGTCCACTTGGTTGCGTGACTATGTCTACATTCCCCTGGGCGGTAACCGCAAGGGCAAGGTGCGACAGTATTTCAACCTGATGGTGACAATGTTATTGGGCGGATTGTGGCATGGTGCGGCATGGACTTTTGTCGTGTGGGGAGCAGGGCATGGCATAGCCTTGTGTGTTCACAAGCTGTGCAAGCCCTGGCTGGACAAGATCGCGAGCACGCCATTCACTCGATCGATGTCATGGCTGATGACATTCACATTGGTGACATTCCTGTGGATTTTCTTCCGTGCCAACACGTTCCAGGCTGCGGGACAGGTCATCAACGGAATTTTCACCGACTTTGAGTGGGCCTATCTGCCTGTGTTCATTGAACGCCGCGTCACGTGGTGCATCATGCTGGCCATCATTTTTGGATTGCATTTTGTGCCGGCCCGCGTTTGGGACAAGATGCGTGAATGGTTCACTGGAACGCAGTGGTGGGTCAAGCTGTTGGTGTTCATTGTCCTGATCCAGTTGGTGCTGCAATTTGCCAGTGCCACGGTACAGCCTTTCCTGTATTCCCAGTTCTAATGTTTTTTATTACTTTTACACAATATTTTGCGTTTGCTGGAGTTAAAATAATATAATAAGCTTATTACGGTAGCAATGAAGAATGTGATTCAGGGTAGTCTGATCACCACTTTCAGGTGCAATGCACAGTGTAACATGTGCAATATCTGGAAGTTCCAGACAAGCCCGACCGAAGAAATAGACGCCTCTTACTATGAGAAACTGCCTGCGGGGTTGCGCATCAACATCACGGGTGGTGAGCCAACGTTGCGCTCCGACATCGACAAGATTTTTGAAATCCTTTATCCGAAATCACGCTTGCTGGAGTTGAGCACCAATGGCTATAACACCAAGAAAATCGTTGAATTGGCCAATAAATATCCCAACATCCTGATTCGTGTGAGCGTTGAGGGCCTGCCCAAAATCAACGACACCAAACGCGGCATCAAGGACGGCTTTGACCATGCCCTGCGCACCATGTTGGAGCTCAAGAAGACCAAGTGCAAGAATATCGGTTTCTCGGTGGTCATCTCGCCCGACAACTACATGGATTTGATCCATCTCTATGACTTGTGCGTGGCTCTGGATGTGGAGTTGGGCAATAGTGCAGTCCATAATTCGTGGTATTTCCACAAGGAGGATAACCAGATTGAGAGTGAGGAGGCGTTGCGCCAGCATGAGTTGTTTGTAAAGGCTTTGCTTACCAGCAAGCGCCGTCATTTCAAGGACCGCCTGAAGGATTATGGCAGGGCCTATTTCAACCGCTCGATTCACCGTCGCTTGCGTGGCGATACCGACGAGTACCGTCCACCCTGCGGTGCCTTGAGTGACTTCTTCTTTATCGACCCGTGGGGCAACGTTTCACCTTGCAACGGCAGTGGTGAGGAATGGAAACTGGGTAACATCAAGGAAGAGTCCTTTGAGGACATCATGAACAGCGACAAGGCCCGTGAGGCGATGGAAAAAGTGAGGAGCTGCAAGCGCAACTGCACCTTTATCGTCACCGAGCGTCACGACATGGTGCGTCGTCCCTGGGTGCCCATCATGTGGATCCTCAAGAACAAGTGGCGCATCCGCAAGGGCCAGGATATCTGCTGGGACTGATTTCTTTTGTTAGAAGTTAGGAGTTAGAAGTTAGGAGTTAGAAGTTCATTATCTAACAACTAAGGACTAGAAACTGAATACCAAAAACTTATGAAGTCGATAGCGGTGATAGGAACACGCGGTTTCCCTGGCATCCAGGGCGGTGTTGAGTCTCACAGCTATCATCTTTATACCCACATGGAAGACGTCCATGTGCGCGTTTATCGCCGACGTGCCTATCTCACCGCTCAGTCGGCGCAAACTTATCCCAATATTGAATACGTTGACTTGCCCTCGACGCGTGTCAAGGGTTTTGAGGCTGTGTGGCACACGCTGCTAAGCGTGTTGCACATCATCTTCCACCGCCCCGATGTGGTGCATATCCACAACATCGGGCCGGGTATGTTCGCGCCGTTAATCCGCTTGGTGGGTCTTCCTGTTGTGCTCACCTACCATAGCCCCAACTATGAGCACGCCAAGTGGAATGCGTTCGCTCGCTGGTTGTTGCGCCAGTGTGAGCGCCTCTCATTGCGGTTCAGCAACCGTGTCATCTTTGTGAACAAGTATCAGATGGAGAAGTGCGGCGCCCTTGACAAGAGTGTCTTCATCCCCAATGGCATTGACGCTGTCACTCGCAGCGAGAGCACATCGTTCCTCGACGGTCAGGGTATTCAGCCAGACAACTACTTGTTGGCCGTGGGGCGTCTCACTCCCGAGAAGGGCTTTGAGTACCTTGTGCAGGCTGCCAACCGTGTGTCTCAGGTGTCTCAGGTGGTCATCGCCGGAGCCAGCGACCATGATAGTGCCTACCGGGAGCAGTTGGAGCGTCTTGATGTGAATCATAAAGTGGTGTTCACGGGATTTACAACGGGCGAGGACCTGCGCCAACTCTACAGCCATGCCCGGGCATTTGTCCTCCCGTCGGTCAACGAGGGTTTCCCGATGGTGTTGCTCGAGGCGATGGCCTATGGGCTTCCCATCTTGTGCAGCGACATCCCCGGCACCCGCCAGGTCGATCTGCCTGCTCAAGCCTATTTCCCCGTGAGGGACGTTTCTTCATTGTGTGACGCGATAGCCAATCTGCTCAACGCCCCTGCTGGTCTGCAACATTACGATTTGCTGCAATACAACTGGCAGGCCATTGCCAATCAGGTTTTAGAGCAGTATGATTTGGCAATTCGCTGATGTAATCATCATTTTTTATTGTTTCGCTGATACGTATCTTCCCTCGGTAATCGTTTCGATGGAGAGAAGTTGGAACATCAGGTCATAGGCCGATGTGCTGTGGTTGTCGTTGCAATCCTCGTGGAAGAAGGCGATGTCACCGCTGCCTGTGGCAATCATCGTGGAGTAGGCCGAGTAGCCTTCGGTCACTTGATAATGTTTCCAACCCCATGAGAAATCTGATGGCTCGTCATAGTCGCTGACGTCGAGTAGCGGCTTGTAGTAGATACTCACCCGTTGCCGCCCCTTGCCTCGTGGCACGGATTGCAACACCAGATGGATGTGACGCCCGTCGCTGGTGCGCAGGACAGGCACGATGAGCAGTTCGCCGTTACAGGAGCAGTCTTCACTATAGGTTCCCAGTTCGCTATCGTTACTCATCGCCATTTCTCCCCATGCGCCGGTTGCATAGTCGTAGATGTTAAACAATCTGCCGCTGGTGGCAGTTGATTTGGAGCGGCAGCTTAGTAGTACGTTCCCATTTGGCAGTTCCTCAACTTTGGCCTCATCGCCCCAGGGAGCAACCGTTGGCCTGGCACCAGCTCCACCCAGGGCGTGCCAAGACAGGCCGAAATCATCGCTGTAGAGCACCAGACACCCAACACCCCATGGGCCATCAACAGCCGAGTAGATGCGATAATGGCTACCTTGCTTGATGAAACGGCTCTGGCAGATCCTGCCGCTAGAGAAAAACATGGCGTTGACTTTAGGAAAACCTGAAAAGATACCAAAGAGGTCACTGGTCACGTCATCACCGTTCCATGTCAAGCCGCCGTCGTCGCTGGTATAGCGGCCGACGCACAGGGGCTTACTGAGAGAAGACTGCAGGAATCCAGTCGCTCCCGAGGCACACATGATGAGGATGCGGCCGCTCTCACGGTCCACGACTGCGGCTGCATCACCGTGGCTGTTGTGGAAGTCCTCGCAGTGTCGGTCACCATCAGCTATCATGAAGGCTTTACCCCAAGTCTTCCCGCCGTCACGGCTGGTCTTGCCCACGATGTCGATGCCCCTGTTGCCGCCAATGTCATTGTCGCTGCCGTGCCGGTCATCGGCAATCGCCATCAGCCGCCCGTCATCGAGCTGCACTATCGTCGGGATACGGAAATACCGCCCATTCTCCACATCAGTGTCAAACACCACAGTCTGGGCAACACCATGGAGCGACATGATGAGCATGAACAGAAAGATTAAGTGTCTTGTCTTCATCGCGAGGTTAAGTTTACCCACAAAGTTAATCTTTTTCTGATAAATACCCTGATTAAAAACCGTGCGATGAATTTTTTCGCGAAAAAATTTGGTCAGTTGGGGAAATGGTTGTACCTTTGCAGTCGCTTTTAGGGTAATGGCGGGATAGCTCAGTCGGTTAGAGCGTCGGATTCATAACCCGGAGGTCCTGAGTTCAATTCTCAGTCCCGCTACTTTCAAGGGGTCACACCAGCAGGTGTGGCCCCTTGAAGTTTAGAGTTTAGGGTTTAAAGTTTAGGGTACAGAGTTATAGCTGTTGCGCAAACCGCTGATTAAACGAGAGGTCTCGAAGAAAAGTGGCTTAATTGCAGTTAAATCATCTGCTGATATATAGTTCAGCTCCATGGCGATTTCCAATTGGCAATAAGATTCTAGCAATGAACCATAGGAAATCTCTAAAAAATGAATTTTCTCTTTCGCTGATATTCGTCCTGTTCCTTCGGCAATATTTGAGGGCACCGAAATCGCTGCTCTCCGTAGTTGGCTGCTAATGGCAAACTGTTCGTATTGGGGAAACTTGGTCACAAGCTGATAGATGGCTATCGCCAATTCTTTAGCTTTTTGCCATGCTTTAAGCTTCTCGAATTGATAAATCTCCATCATCACTAAACTCTAAACCCTAAACTCTAAACTTGTACATGTAAATGTGCTCACACATTTACATGTATAATTTTTGGTTTTCGAAGTCTACCTCGCGGTCGAGGAGGTTGACGAAATTGTCGAGCACCTCGCGGTCCACGTCGCCCAGGGTGTATTCGTTCTCGGCGTCCTCACGGATGAGTGCTATCCACTCGCGGCGTGCTGTGACATAATCCTGATGGACACGCGCCACGGCTTCGTCGGTGAGTTCGTCAATGCCATAGTAATCCAGGATGATGCGGTAACTCCAAGACCAGCGCAGCTCGTTGTAGTCAGCGTCTAAGGCTTTGAATCTTGCATTCACTGCCTCGATGGTGTTGAGGCGGCCTGCAATGATGTCATCGATGATTTGCTCCTCAGCCCTCTGCGGCATGAGCAAGCCGGCCAGGTCTATCCAGTTGCCCTCGCCGTCGGTCGAAACGGGAGGTATGGGTTTGTGGCGCTTGAGCACGGCGCCCATGTAGATGCGCAATGCCATGTCATAGAACTTGATTCCCTTGTGCAGGAATGGCGCCTTGATCACATAGTCGTGGTAGTTATAGGTGCTCACGTTGTCACCGCTTGCGGCACGCAGGTTCTCCAGGATTCTCTTGCCGCGCAACACCTCGCTGATGGTGAAAGGACTGAGCCAGTCGAAGTTTACCACGCTCTTGCGGACTCCTTGTGTGCGCTTGTCGCGCTTGGGCCACTTGCGGATGTCACGGTACAGACCCACGGTAGCGAAGTTGCGGCCGGGCTTGAGATACATGGTGTCGCCGTAGGCAATCAAGTAGGAGAAGGGTAGGTCGCTCGTGTCGGGGTGGTACATCAGTTTACCGAACAGCACGCTGAACGAACCGATATTGGCCGGTAACAGCAGATAGGCGCCGCTGGCTGTCTTGCAACCGCGCTCTAGGGTGCCGTAGTGCATGGGGCCCATCTTGTAGGCGTGGTTGCTGAAGTTGGTAGCTGAGCCGGCGTTGTAGAACGAGAACATGGCGCCGATGAGCAGCGAACTCTTGTGGTGGCTCACCGTGAAGGGGCCGCAGAAGGCGGCGCAGGCCTCGCCATTGGACATATAACTGTTGGCAAAGAAGACGCTGCTGGCAGCCGTGAAACCGTTCTCCAGCTGGCAGAACTCGCCGACAAAGCAGTCGGTCAGTTTGACGCTGCCGTGAATGCGGGAGCCGCCGCTGATGATGGTATTCTCACAGATGACACCAGTGCGGATGATGATGGGGTTCTCGATGGTGCTGCTGATGGTGCAGTTGCACAAACGTGACACACCGCACAGCTGGCATCCGTCATCGATGATGGTGTTGATGATGACGCCGGTGTTGACGATGCGCACATGGTTGCCGATGGTGCTGCATTCAGGGCGTGATGCTGCCACCTTCTCGGCCACCATCCGTTTGATGGCATCCATCAGCGGCTTGTTGTCGCCATGTTTTACCATCAGCGCGGCCAGTTGGCTATTAAGCTCACTGAGCAGTAGCAGATTACCGTCGCCCACCTCGTTGAGTACCGAGATGGTGTGGCCCTGGCCATAGTTGGGCTTGCCCTGGGTATCGACGGTGCTCACGTTGGAGATGTAGCACCCGTCGCCGATGGTCACATTGTTCAGGTAATTGCCGATATTCTCAATCAGGCAGTTGTCGCCGATGGTCACATTGCGCAACGTGGCGTTATAGATGCCGCAGTTCTTCACAAAGCCGTCGGTGATTTCCACCATGCCTTGTCCGTTGCCCAATCGCGCCCAGCCGTAGAATTGCACGCGGTGGATGCGTTTGCAGTCAAAATCATCAGCTACCAGGATATTGTTCCAATCTTCTGCCCAGCAGTCGTGCGCTTTCAGGCATTCGATTTGTTCTGTTGTCAGGTGTTGATATTCTTTCATAGTTAGGTTAGACATGAATTGATTAGTGAGCGCAAAGGTAGTGATTTTGCGGTGCGCGTAATCATAATCCCATGTTTTTAATATTTGATAGGGATTGTAAAAGGATTTTTAGAAAAATTACGGGCTGTCGCCCGCAATACGGGGACGGCGACACATACGGGCTGTCGCCCGCAATACAGGGACGGCGACACATACGGGCTGTCGCCCGCAATACAGGGTGTCTTCTTGATTGTTAGTCGAGGCAGTGGACGAGGAGGTCGGTCTTGCCGTTGTCGATCAAGTGGATGACCAGCTCGCCGAAGAGGGTGTTCTGCCAAGCGAACCAGGCACGGGTGTAGTGGGTGGCGTCATCCTTGTGGAAGGACTCGTGCATGAAGCCAGTACCCGCGTCGGTGGTGAGCAATTGGCGCAGACACCAGGAGATTTCCTCGTCATTGTCGGCGGTGAAGGCTTTCATCATGATGCTCATGGGCCAGATGAGGTTATAGGCAGTGTGGGCACCACCGATGCCTTCGCCAGCCTTGCCCTTGAAGAAGCAGGGGTTGTCCTCGCTCCATACAAAGCGGCGCGTGTTGCGGTAGATGGGGTCATCCATGGGCACATCGCCCAGATAACCCATCGCCAGCAGGCTAGGCACGTTGGCATCGTCGGCCAGCACGCGGCCGCCCCAACCATCTACCTCATAGGCATAGATCTTGCCGTACTTGGGATGATCCACGATGGCATACTTGTGCAGGGCGTCTTCCACCTCTTGGGCCAGGTCACGGCACTGGCTCGAAAGGTCATTGTTGCGGTTGACTTTCTCAAGAATGTCACCCGCCTTGCGCAATGAACTGACCGCCATGAAGTTGCTCGGTACCAGGAAGGGCAATACCGTGGCGTCGTCGCTGGGACGGAAACATGACACGATGAGTCCCACGGGATTGACGGGAGGCCCCCAGCCGTACCACGTGAGTGATGACTTGGCGTCGATGTCGCGGCGCATGAACTTGTAGGGTCCCTTGTTGCCGTCCTTGCGCTGCTGCTCCTTAAAAGTGCGGAGCACAGCCTGCATGGCCTCAATCCACAGGTCACCGAAGATGCTGTCGTCACCAGTCACCAGCCAGTACTCATAGGCCAGGCGGATAGGGTAGCACAGCGAGTCAATCTCGTATTTGCGCTCATGGAGTTCGGGCTTCATGTCGGTGAGGTCATCCTGCCACTGGCTGCCCGTGGGGCCGTCGTTGAACGCGTTGGCATAAGGGTCGAGGATGATGCACCTGAACTGTCGCAGGATGACGCCGCGCAACATGTGGCGCAGCTTCTCGTCCTTCTTGGCATACTTGACATAGGGCCACACCTGGGCGCCGCTGTCACGCAGCCACATCGCGTGGATGTCGCCAGTATAGACAAACGTGTCATCGTCACCGTCGGTTAGGCGGTAGTGTACGGTGCTGTCAAGAGTGTTGGGGAAACAGTTCTCAAACATCCATGCCAGCCGAGGGTTGCCCTTGATTAACTTGAGCACCTCCTGGATGCGCTTCTCAATGATGACGCTGGTGAACAAGCGTTCCTCGACGGGCGGCCGCTTGGTGACATAGGCCGTTGTGGCGTCGCTCACCATCGTGGTGTAACGGGGATGCACGTCGGCATTGGCAGGCAACGCGAGTGCCATTGCGGCGGCAATGGCTACAATCAGGGATTTGAGGTTCATGGTGTGGCGTTCTTATAGGGGTTAGCCTTGACAAGCACGGTGTCGGCTTCAATCTTGGTGACCACGATTTTGGAATTGCCGCGCCACAGCACTTTGCCCTTGTACTCGTCGTAGGTGAGCACAACGCGTTGCCCATTCTGGGACCAGCGCATGGCATCGCGGGCCAGCGTGTCGTTGGGAATGGAAAAAGCCACGTCGGTGTGCATGGCGGCAATGGTGTCCTCGATATACCCTTCGCTGATCATTTCACCCTCAAAGGTCTTGAACAAAGTGCCCTCGTTGCTCACTTTCATGATCCAACCCTTCTCCTGGCTTGTGCGGTAGGGATGGAAATAGTGTTGCCACATCCACCAGCCCAGGAACAGCACCATAGCCACTATAATCAAGGCCAGCATGACCTTGACGGTGTTGCCGCGCCGCTCGATGGTGGCTTCCTTGATTTCGCGTTCCTCGCGTTCCTGCTCGGTCTCGTGATGGACTTGAGGCTGTTCTTCGGGAACGTTTTCGTCGGTGAAATAGTCGTTGAAATTGTCGTCCATTATGTTTCAGTTTTCAGTTGCCAGTTTTCAGTTGTCAGCGGCATCCGCGTCCAACAGAAAACTGAAAAACTATTAGAGTTTGATTTCGTCGTTAGTGGTGTCGACCACGGTCTTGCCGGTCTCGATGCGGCGACGGTCAATCGCCATGCTGGTGAAGGCGTAGATGCCCAGGACGATGAGCAATACCGTCTGGAATCCCCACACGAGCATAGCAAATGCCGAGGCACGCGGGTCGAAGTTGCTGGGTGAGAACACGCCCACGCCGTAGAGCGACAAGGCGAAGATGATAGCCACATGCCATGATCCCAGGCCGCCGTTGGTGGGAACTCCCATGCCAATGCTGCTCAAGACAAACATTACCAGCACGGCCAGCACACTCAGGCCGCTGGTAAAGGTGAACGCCTTGCAGGCGAGGTAGAGCTGCAGGAAATAGCATCCCCAGATGAGGATGGTCAACAGCAGGAACCACCACTTGCCGTCCATGCGGGTGATGGCTGCGAAGCCTTCCCACAGGTTGCGGGCCATGAGTTGAATCTTCTTGATGATTTTGTTCTCGGTCTTCATCACCAGCAGCCAGCCGATGGCGATGATGGCTACGGCAGTGCCGAACCAGATGCGGGCGTCGCTGGCGACGTTCATGAAGTTCTCCTTCATCTGCGGATAGGTGTCGAAGAATTTGCCGAAAGCTCCCTGGGCCAGCAGGAAGGTGACCAGCGTCAACAGCAGCACGGTCACGGTGTCGGTCAAGCGGTCGGCAACCATCGAGCCCATGACTTGGGTGACCGAGGCCTTCTGACGGTTGGCGATGTAGCCGCACCGCCACACCTCGCCCAGACGCGGGAACACCAGGTTGACGGCATAGGTGCCGAAGATGCTGTTCAGCACGGCGCTGAACGACGGCTTCACGTCGATGGCCTTGAGCTGCAGGCGCCATCGCAGTGCCCTGAACACGTGGCTCATGATGCTCACCACGGCAACGGGCAGGAACCACCAGTAGTCCACATCGGTTTTGAGGGTGTCCATCATCGAGTTGATGTCCACATTCTTGTAAAGAAAATACATCAGCCCCACGCCAATGACGAGGGGGATGCCGTATTTCACGAGATAGGAGATGACCTTTTTCACGTTTTTTCGTTTAGTGTTGAGTTAAAAACTTATCCTAGGTGTAACAATTTGGCAAAAAAGAGTTAATTTTGCAAATTGCAATTGTGCGCATAGGAACGTGCAAAGGTAACAATAAAAGACCAATTATGCGGAAAGTTAGAGCAAAAAAGTCATTGGGACAGCATTTCTTGACCGATCTGTCTATTGCCGAGCGCATTGCCCACACGCTGGACGACTTCAAGCACTTGCCGGTGCTTGAGGTGGGACCGGGAATGGGCGTATTGACCCAGTTCCTGCTTGAAATGGGCCTTGATCTCACTGTCGTCGAACTTGACACCGAGAGTGTGGACTATCTGGAGGCCGCTTTCCCGCAATTGCATGGCCGCATCATCGGCGAGGACTTCCTCAAGATGGACCTCCACAAGCTGTATGGCGACCGTCCCTTCTGCGTGATAGGCAACTATCCCTATAATATCTCGACACAGATTTTCTTCAAGGTACTGGAATACCGCGACCAGGTGAAGTGCTGCAGCGGCATGTTGCAGCGCGAGGTGGCCCAGCGCATCGCCGAGCCGCCGGGCAGCAAGACCTACGGCATCCTGTCGGTCCTCCTGCAGGCTTGGTACGATATCGAGTATCTGTTCACCGTTGACGAGCATGTCTTCAATCCGCCACCCAAGGTCAAGAGCGGTGTCATCCGCTTGACACGCAACGACGTGGTCGACCTGGGTGTCGATGAGCGTATGTTCAAGCGCCTGATCAAACTATCCTTCGGCCAGCGGCGCAAAATGTTACGCAGCTCGTTGAAACCGATATTTTCGGGAGATCCGGCGGTGATGGAACGCGATGTGTTCCGACAACGTCCCGAAACGTTGGGCGTCGAAGATTTCATTGCCCTGACCCGGCTAGCCATGGAGCAGCCTCATTAATTCCCTTCATCACAAGAACCTTCTAGACACTTGAAAAGCAATGAAAGAATTTACCGAGGATTATCTGTTGAACCTCAAAGAACTCATCAATAACAAGAACGAGGAGCTGGTGCGCGCCCAGGTTAAGGACCTGCACCCAGCCGATATCGCTGAACTAGTGGGCGAACTCAGTGACGAGGACGCCTTGTTCATCATGTTGATGCTCGACGATGAGACTGCCGCCGACGTTCTGGTGGAACTCGATGAGGGACAGCGTCACGACCTGATGGAATTGATGCCCAATGAGGAAATCGCCAAGCAGGTAGAGCAGATGGATGCCGATGATGCGGTCGACGTGATCCAGGAACTTGACGAGGAAGACCGTGAGGATGTGATCAGCCACATCGACGACGTGGAGCAGGCCGGTGACATCGTTGACCTGCTGCAATATGACGAGGATACCGCCGGTGGTTACATGTCCACCGAGATGGTCGTCGTTAACGAGAACATGTCGATGCCCGACTGCATCAAGGCGATGCGCCAGCAGGCCGAGGACATGGACGAGATTTATAACATCTATGTCGTTGACGATGATAACCGTCTCAAGGGCATCTTCCCGTTGAAGACAACGATTACCAATCCCTCGGCATCCAAGATCAAGCACGTCATGGTGCCTGACCCCATCAGTGTGCGCACCGACACCCACATCGAGGATGTTGCCCTCGACTTCGAGAAATATGACCTTGTGGCGATGCCTGTTGTGGATAGCATCGGTCGCCTCGTGGGCCGCATCACCGTCGATGACATCATCGACCGGGTGCGTGAGCAGGGAGAGGACGACTACCAGTTGGCATCAGGTATCTGGGGTGACATCGAGACCGACGACAACGTCTTCCGTCAGGTGCGCGCCCGTCTGCCGTGGTTGCTTATCGGCCTTGTGGGCGGTATTATCAATGCCTTGATTCTGGGAGGCGGCGAGGGTGATGCCGACCTGTTGCGCATCCTGCCCGGCCTGGCTTTGTTCATCCCCTTGATTGGCGGTACCGGCGGTAACGTAGGCACCCAGTCGAGTGCTATCGTCGTGCAGGGTCTTGCCAACGGCAGCTTGGATATCAAGCATGTGGGCAAGCATCTGCTCAAGGAGTTCAGCACGGCGCTCATCAATGCGCTGGTGATGGGTCTGCTCATCTTCCTTTACACCCGTTTCTTCCCTGTGGATGACAATCCCACCAAATCTAATATTGCTGCCGCTGCAGTGACCACTTCACTGTTCCTTGTGGTGATGTTCGCCTCGCTGTTTGGTACTGTTGTGCCCCTGGTCCTTGAACGACTCAAGATAGATCCCGCTATCGCGACAGGCCCGTTCGTTACTGTGACCAACGATATCGTGGGCATCACGATTTACATGGCCATCAGCGGCTGGCTCATCAATGTTTTCACCAGCTGGGTGGTATGAAACAGCGCTGATCGATAAAACGGGAACGGCAACCTGAAAACTGTCAAGTCAAGGTTGCCGTTCCCGCTTTTTTAATCCTATATGTTTTATTGTTGTGGGATTTTGCCATGGATGATGCTGTCGATGTGCAGTTTGATGGGGCGCAAGGTGTTAAGGCTGTCGGCCTTGAGTGTCTTCTTGCGGAATTGCGACTGGACGGGCTCGACTTCATTAATGTTAACTTCGTTGAGGCGTTCGTCGGCAAAAGCCTCGACTTCCTCATACTTGATGTCCATCATTTTAGCGCTCTTCTGATTGAGGTATCGGTACTTGGCGGCCAGATATTCAAGCCAATACTGCCTGACGTGGAAACTCTCGATTTTCTGCCTGAAAACGTCATTTCGTAGCAACTTGGTGCAGGTGCGCACGCCAGGGTGCTCTTCAGGATGCTCCAGTACATCGTTTACAGCTTCCTCAAACCCCTTTACCCATTCTCTCCAATAGTTCTCATCGGCATTCATCTCCGAGAAGCAAGAGCCCACGTTGTCGATGAACTGGAACTTCTGCATGTTTTTCCAGGTCTCGATGTTGCTGCTGAAAATGCTCTCGGCGGTCTTGTCGTGGGTTAAGAAATCGATACCGGCAATGACCTCATTGATTAGATCAACCATTTCGCTGGGAGGAATCAGGTCGAGAGAATCCTGAGGCAGACTCAGCATCCAGGTCGCGATGGAGTCACGTCGTGCCATGCTGTTAGCCATTTCTTCTACCTTGCGTGAAAAAGTCTCGATATTGCCCATGACCATCATGGCCGACAGCTTGCGGTCCTTTAGGCGCTCACAATGGTTGACCAGGGCCGTCGATCCAAATGTCAGGATAATAGAAAGGGTGGTGGCCAGGAATTGTGATTCCCTGAACCATGAATGCAGCTTGCTTTTGAAGCTTGAGACAGGCTTTTTCGATTCAAGGGCCGATTCTCCGGTTTGAGGGGTCGGCTCATTCTTAGGAGCGGCGGCTTTTTTCTTTTTAGAGGAATGCTTTTTCATTGTGATGTATCGTTAAGGGGTTAAAGGTCAATGTTGCGGGCGCAGTTCCCAAAAGGCGACTGCCGATGCGGCAGCGACGTTGAGCGAGTCCACGCCATGTTGCATGGGGATGCGCACGACATAATTGGCGTCGCCGATGACCTCGTGGGCGAGGCCGTCGCCCTCGGTGCCCATGATCAGGGCCAACCGCGGCTCTTGTTTCAAAACAGGGTCATCGAGCGTGATGCTGTCGTCGCTCAGTGCCATGGCGGCAGTCTTGAACCCCAACGCGTTGAGCGACGGGGTCACATCGCCCTCGATCCATGTCCAGGGCACCAGGAATACCGACCCCATCGACACACGCACGGCGCGGCGGTTCAGCGGGTCGCAGGATGTGGGTGTCAACAACACCGCATCGATGCCTAGGGCGGCTGCCGAGCGGAAGATGGCACCGATGTTGGTTGTGTCGGTCACGCCGTCGATAACCACAATGCGTTGAGCATCACGGCACACGTCGGTAACGGGGTGGGGCATAGGGCGCCGCATGGCACACAACACACCGCGGGTAAGGGTGTAACCCGTTAGGTCGGCCAGCAGTTCGCGCTCTCCAGTATAGACGGGGATGTCGCCGCACCGCTCGATGATGCCTGCTGCATCGCCCGTGATGTGACGGCGTTCGCACAGCAGCGACAGCGGCTCATAACCAGCATCGAGGGCTACGTGGATGACTTTGGGGCTCTCGGCGATGAAGATGCCCTTGTCGGGTTCCAGACGGTTGCGCAGCTGCGCTTCGGTGAGCGTGCCATAGACCTCGACCCCCGGTTGGTGCAGTGTAGTTATTTCAATAATCGGCATAAAGTTGACAGAATATCCTACAAAAGTACAATTAAATGTAAATAATGCCAAATTGTGGACCATTTTTTGATTTTCATCAGTCCGTAGGTTAAATTTATGGAATTTATTTTGTGATTTGGCGGATTTGCTGTAACTTTGGGGAGTAATTAATCTCAAAACCAACAAATCCATATATCATTATGTCAAAAACTATCACGTTCAACGAACTGAGGCGGATTAAAAATCGTCTGCCCGAAGGCTCCATACACGTTATCGCCGACAAACTCAACCTGCCGGTTCAGTCGGTGAGAAACTATTTTGGCGGGTCAAACTATGAGTTCGGAACCAACATGGGCTTCCATCTGGAGCCTGGACCCGACGGTGGATATGTCGTTCTCGACGATCCGCAGATTTTGGACATGGCGCTCGAGATACTTGAGCAAGCCCAATGATTTAACACTAAACACCCGTATAACTGATGGACAACAAAAACAATAACGACCCTAATCGGCTCATCACTGTCGCCATTCACTCGTTTGACCGCGCTGTGGAACTCAAGGACACCCTCGAGGAAGAAGGTATCGAGGTGAAGTTGCACAACGTCAACCTCGACGAGAAAGTGCTGGGATTTGGCGTGAGGGTGCGCATCCGCGAACGTGACCTGCCGCTGGCCTTGCAGATTATCGAGTCGCCCGAGACCACATCCTCTGACCGCCGCACCGTGTTGCTGCCAGTGGATTTCAGTAAGTACACACTCAAGTCGGTGAAACTGGGCATGGAGTATGCGCGCCGCAGCCGTGGCCGCGTGGTGTTGTTGCACAGTTACATCAACGAGCGCCGCACGTTGTCATTGCCCTTCGGCAGCGATCGTTATGAGAGTCCCGAGGATGATTTTAAGGATATCAAGAAGGATGCCCACCGCCGCATGGATGAATTCACTCAACTCATCCAGGAAAAAATCAAGGCGGGAGAACTGCCCAAGGTGAAAATCGAGACCAAGGTGACTGAGGGCATTCCAGAGGAACAGATTTTGCACTTTGCCAAGAAATATGACGTTTCGCTCATCGTGATGGGCACCAGTGGCACCAACCGCCGCCGTCAGAACCTGATTGGCAATGTGGCGGGCGAGGTGATGGATGCCTGCAAGTTCCCCATCTTCACCGTGCCTATCGGTATGCCCGACATCGGCCTGGCCGACATCACGCGAGTCGTGTTCTTCTCCAACCTCATCCAGCAGGACATGATGTCGCTCGACAGGTTTGCCCGCTTGTTCAATATGCGTGGTGTGGAAGTGACGATTATCCCTGTTATCGATAAGAAAGACCGCCGTCTGGTGGATCAGTCGCTGCAACAGCTGGCGCAGTATTGCCGTGAGCATTACCCCGAGTGCACATTCAAGACCAAGCGCATCGCCACCAAGGCCTTTGTTGACAACGTGTCACAATTCATCATCGACGAGGGCATTCAGCTGATTGCTGTCCCCAACAAGAAGTCGAGCATCTTCTCGCGCTTGTTCAATCCCAGCATCGCCCATCGTGTCCTGTTCCAGACCGATACCCCGATGCTTGTGGTTCCCGTGTGATGCCATCTATCTGTCTTTTCAATGAATTATAACGAACTGGTCGAGAACCTGCTTGAGCGGCCCTATTGGGTCATTGACTTCCTGCCCATGCAGGTGCCACAAGGTGCCCGAGGGCAATTCTTTGCCATAGAGCAATATTATCTCACAGAGCCACGGCATGAGCGTTTATGCCGCCAGTTTGCCGATGTCCTTTTGAAACTGAACTGTTACCATGACCTGACGGTAAATCACGGTGGTGACGACTGGGTCAAGAACCCCGAGCCCGAAACCTTGGTCGCCTGGCTCAACGAGGCTTTGCAACATGGTCACCTGTGTGCCTTGATAGACGAGGGCGATTCTCTTATCACTGCCAGCGGCGGCGATCTTTGCATGACCCTCTACAACCCGTCGCCCGACCTGCTGTCGTTAGTCAAACAACTGGCAACAGCAGCTGGTCTCTTTCTGTGGCAACCCAAAGATGGCAATAATTGTTGATTCTAGTCAACAATTTTTCTCATTTTTGTTGATTGAAATCAACAATCTTGAGACTTTTGCTTAAATTTGAGTGTTATAATTTGTACTTAATTCAATAACAATAAAGACTGTATAAAAGAGAATATGGATCGTTCTTCACAGATAATCAGAACCAGTTGGATTGGCATTATCGCCAATGTGTTGCTTGCCGCGTTCAAGGCTGTTGTCGGCCTGTTGGCCAGCTCGGTAGCCATCGTCATGGATGCGGTGAACAACCTGAGCGATGCGCTCTCGAGTGTCATCACCATTGTGGGCACCAAACTCTCGCAGCGTCCAGCCGACAGGAAACACCCCTTCGGGTTCGGGCGAATCGAGTATTTCAGCGCCATCATCATCGCTGTCATTGTGCTCTCGGCTGGTGTGACGTCGCTCATCGAATCCATCAAAAAAATCATTGAGCCGACCGCACCCACCTATACCACTGTCACGCTCATCGTCATCATCGTGGCCATCGTCGTGAAACTGGTGCTTGGTAGGTATGTCAAGTCACAAGGTGAGAAACTCAAGAGCGACGCACTCATCGCTTCGGGCTCCGATGCCCTGTTCGATGCTGTCATCACGCTGGCAACGCTCATTTCGGCGGGCGTGATGCTGTTGTGGAATTTTTCGCTCGACGGCATCCTGGGAGCATTGATCTCATTGGTTATCATCAAGGCTGGTATCGAGATGTTAGCCTCGCCTGTCAACGAGTTGCTCGGTGCCAAGATTTCGCCTGAACTGCTCTCGCAAATCAAGCGGGAGGTCAACGATTTTGACGGTGTTCACGGCGTGTTTGACATCATTGTACACAACTACGGCCCCGATGTGCAAATCGGTTCGCTGCACATCAACGTCATGGACACGATGAACGCCCACCAGATTCATGGCCTCACGCGCCGCATCAGCGAGGAAATGTTTGCCCGTCACGGTATCATCATGACCGTCGGCGTGTATGCGGTCGCGACGGGCGATAACAAGCGCGCCCAGTTGCAGCACACCCTCATGCAGGCCGCTGCAGCCCATGAGCACGTCGAACAGGTGCACGGCTTTTACTACTTTGAAGACGAGCGACGCGTTTCAATTGACATTGTCCCCGACATCAGCATCCACGATGATGCTGCCTTTATCAAGGAACTCACCGAGAAACTGCAGCCCCTTGTTCCCGATGACAAGGTTTCCATCGTCATCGACCACAACTACAGCGAGTAGTTATCCTCGCTGCGCTCGCAGGTTAGAGTTTAAAGTTTAAAGTTTAAAGTGGCATCCGCATTCTGAATGGGAGAATCAGAATGCGGATGCCAACTGTTAACTGTTAACTGTTAACTGTTAACTGTTAACTGTTAACTGTTAACTGTTAACTGTTAACTGTTAACTATTAACTATTAACTGTTAACTATTCACTGTTAACTATTCAATCGGTGTGATGGTGAAGAAGCAGGTGCGGTCGATGGCGGGGATGCGGTATTGCTCCAGCGGACGGGCGCCCCAGCTATCAATGCCGCCTACGCCGCAATGTTCACCATCGAGGGTGAGGACTGTAAAGAGTGATTTTTCAAGTTGCGAGGGGTGGCGTTGATGTTTCTCGTCGCCCTCATCAAGCATAACGATGTCATAGTGCAGTGCGCTGGCATAGAAGGACTTGTCGCTGGTCACCTTGAAGCCTTTTCCACTGGGGTCGGTCTGGCACCACCAGCGGATGTCGCCCTTGGTGCCCGTCTCTTGCGGACGGATGTAGGGATAGAATTGCTCGTCGGCTGTTTGGCGGTAGATGCCCAAGCGCTGGCTGTAACGGCGGTCGGCGTAGTTCTCGATAGGTCCGCGACCATAGAAATGGCTCAATTCCATGTCATAGGGCAATTCCATGACCATGCCATAACGCAGCATCTCGGGCATTGCGATATAACTCTCATCAAATTCGATGCCCTGTGTCACGCACATGGCTCCACCATGGTGTATTTCGTAGGTGAGCGTGAGCCTTGCATGTGCCTCGGGCATGTCGTAACGGACGACAACGGTTACCTGTGATTTGCCAGATGCTTTCTTGTCCACGCCCAGCGATGTGAGGTTCATCATGGGATTGCGCCATATCTTGAGTTTCTGTTGCAGCCATGCGCCCATGTCGTTGTCGGTGACAGCGCGCCAGAAGTTGGGCCGCAAGGTGCCGCCCCTGCCCAGCAGGTTCGTGCCATTGACGGAGTATTGCTTCAAGAAGCCCGTCGTGGCATCGAAGGCGATTTCCACGCCTTCACAAGAGACCGTAAGCGGCCCCTCCTTGGCTTGCTTGATTGTGAATTTAGCCTTGTCGTGAGGCAAACTGGCCGTTTGGGGCACCACCTCACGGATGGGTAGTTGGGCATAGGCAATGTGCTGTCCTTCTTCCATCAGCGGCTCTGCCTGCTTGAGCAGGAAATCGACGTTGAGCATGACCTCGCTCGACGGATCAAGCACGGCCAGGGTGTTGTTGATGGGCAGATGCAGCGTCAGACGACCTTGGGGAGCGATATTGAGGTTGTTTTCTTCGCCGTTGAGCACCGACTCGCCATCGACGAGCAGCTGCCAACGCATCTTCACGTTGCTCAAGTCGCGGAAGAAGAACTCGTTCCTCACCGCGATGTCGCCTTGCTGCACGTTCACGTCCTCGGCCCAAACGTTCTGGTAGTAATAGGCCGTCTCATAGGCGTGCGGGTTCCACACGCGGTCGGGGCTTACAAGGCCGTTGCAGTTGAAGTTGTTGTCGCTGGGGTCGTGGGTGTTATAGTCGCCGCCGTAGGAGAAGTACTCTTTGCCGTCAGCGGTCTTCACGCGCAGACCCTGATCAACGAAGTCCCACACAAAGCCGCCCTGGAACTTGGGCAAGCGGCGCACGATGTCCCAGTATTCCATCAGGCCGCCACCAGAGTTGCCCATCGCGTGGTTGTACTCGCACAGGATGAGCGGCTTGGTGCTCTCGGGCTTGCTGGCATAGCGCTCGCACCATTCGGGCGAGGCATACATCGGGCACATCAGGTCGGTGTTCTCGCCGCCCTGGGCACGCTCCCAATGGATGGGTCGCGAGGGATCGGTGGCACGTATCCAGTCACGCGCGGCCGTGAAGTTGGGGCCGTCGCAGGTCTCGTTGCCCAGCGACCATACGATGATGCTGGGATGGTTGAACTGCACACTCACGTTGTGCTGGTTGCGCTCCAATATGGGCTTGGCAAACATTGGCTTGTAGGTGGGTGCCGTGTTAGGGTCGTAGTGGAAACCGTGGCCCTCCTGATTGGCCTCGGCGATGACATACAGGCCGTACTCGTCGCACAGGTCATACCACTGCGGGTCATCGGGATAGTGGCAGGTGCGCACGGCGTTGATGTTCATGCGCTTCATCTCCTTGATGTCGGCAATCATGCGCTCACGCGACACGACGTAGCCGCCGTCAGGGTCCATCTCGTGACGGTTGGCGCCCTTGATATAGATAGCCTTGCCGTTGACGAGCAGTTGCCCGTTCACGATCTCCACTCGGCGGAAGCCGATTTTTTGAACGATGGTCTCGCCTGTGGCTTTTTTGCTGGCAGGGACTAGTGTGGCAATCAAGGTGTAGAGATAAGGTGTTTCGGCTGTCCATTGTTGGGCATCAGATACGGTCCAATGGTTTTCGCCTTGGGGTGTCATGGTGACCTCGTTGCCTTGAGCATCAAGCAACTGGTATGTCATCGTTCCCTTGCCTGTGACGACGGGAGCGACCATGAGCGTGCCGTCGCGCAGGTCATCGGTGAGCCCAGTGGTCACGCGCAGGTCGTCGATGTGGTTATCCTTATCGCGACAATAGAGGTAACTCGACCGTGCCACCCCCGACAGGCGCCAGAAATCCTGATCCTCGCTGTAGGTGCCGTCACACCAGCGCATCACCTGGAACGCCAGCAGGTTGTCGCCCTCGTGGACAAAGGGTGTGATGTCAAACTCGGCAGCCGTCTTGCTGTCCTCGGCATAGCCCACAAACTGGCCATTGACCCACAGGTTGATGTTGCTGGTCACACTCCCGAAGTGGGCGATGACCTGTTTGCCCTTCCAGTCGGCGGGCAGAGCAATGTGGCGGCGGTAGGTGCCCACGTGGTTGTCCTGCACGGGCACATGGGGCGGATCGTTTTCCCAATTTCCGCGCCACGGGAAACCGATGTTGACGTACACCGGGTCGCCATAGCCGTTTAATTCCCACATTCCTGGCACGGGCATCGTTGCCCAGCCGCTGTCGTCAAGGTCGAGGCGGTAGAAATCCATGGGACGTTCATCCAGGTTGGCGACCCAATGGAACTTCCAATTGCCGTCGAGCGACAGGTAGCGGCTTGTCGAGGTTGAATTCACATCTTGCGCCATGAACGACGTGTGTACCGGCAAGCGGTTGATTTCGTTCACTTGCAGGTCCATCCAGGGCTCCCCTGCGGGTTGGGCGCCGGCGCTCATGGCTATCGCCAAGCAAGCCATCATAGTGAGAATTGACAGTTTCATAGTAGATAGTATTAAAAAAATCTTAGCGTCTTGGCGTCTTAGCGTGATGCCAATAATTCATTAGCGCGGGCGAGATCTTCAGGTGTGTCGATGCCGATGGTCGCGGTGGTGGTGACGCCGGCCTTGATGGTATAGCCGTTCTCGAGCCAACGCAACTGTTCCAGCGACTCGGCCAGTTCCAGCGGCGACTGTGGCAAGCGTGTGATTTCGGCCAGCACAGGGGCGCGGTAGGCATACATGCCCACGTGGGTATAATACTGTGTGGCAGCGGGCCATTGTTCGCGCTCCTTACCCCTCACAAACGGAATCACCGAGCGCGAGAAGTAACGGGCGCGCATTTCCTTGTCCAGCACCACTTTGGGCGAATTGGGATTCTCCAGTTCGCTATAAGGGCGGCTGGCGTCAAATGGACGCACCAGTGTGGCGATGTCGGTCGTCGGGTCATCAAAGCAGGCCATGATGGCTTGCAGTTGGTCGGGCTGGATGAAGGGCTCGTCGCCCTGGATATTGATGATAACATCCTCATGGCCACCATTCTTCAGGTAAGCTTCCTGGCAACGGTCGGTGCCGCTGCGGTGCTCGGTGCTTGTCATCACTGCCTTGCCGCCAAAGGCCTCTACGGCAGCCATGATGCGGTCATCGTCGGTAGCGACCACTACACGGTCCAGCACCTTGCTCACCTGGCGGTAAACCCGCTCAATCATCGTCATGCCGCCCAGCATAGCCAGCGGCTTGCCCGGGAACCTTGTCGAGGCAAATCTTGCCGGAATAATCCCAATAAATGTCAAGTTCTGTTCCATTTCAGCAGAAATAACTGTTAACTATTAACTGTTCACTGTTAACTGTTCACTCAATCAGTATCCCCAGTTCTCACCAACGAGGATGACGGTGTGGCGATGGACCGGGAAACTGTTGCGTGTGAAGTGGACATAGTTGCAGATGCACTGCGGGCTGTTGCAGTTGTGGCACACGCCGTCGAGGCGGCAGGGCGTGTCGCAGCCCAGGCGTGCCGTATTGATGGGCGCTGCAACGTTGCGGGCACGGGCGAGCGCTGCCTCGATAGTGGGCGCTACCTTGTTCATGCCGATGATGTGGATGACGTTGTGAGGGCCCCACGTGATAGCGGCGACGCGGTTGCCACGGCCGTCGATGTTGACGATGACGCCGTCCTGGGTAATAGCATTGGCGCTGGTGAGGAAGTAGTCCACATCCATCGCGTCAAGGTAGCATTGGCGCTTCTCGTCGTTAGTTTCGGCCTTGTCGCGGTCGATGACCTTGTAGTTGCCGCTCTCGATGAGTTCTTTGGTCAACCCCATCTCACGGATGGTCTGTGAGCCTCCCCATGAGACGCTGCTGCCCTCGGGCATGAGTGATTTGACTAGTTTGATGGCCTCGTCTGCAGTGGCGCAGTAGTGGGCGTTAAAGTTGCGGCGTTCCAGATGCTTGATGATGCGTCCGGCCAGCAGTTCGTTATGAATGTCGATAGGTGTCATATTTAGTTTAGAGTTTAGAGTTTAATGTTTAGAGTTTAGAGATTTTTAGAAGATGCTGATGAGTTTTAGAGAGCCCCAAATGACTACGGCATAGCGGATGAGCTTGCCGATTGTCATCGTGACCAGGACGATCCACGGGTTGGAGCGCACGTAGCCCAGGGAGACGCTGATGGCCGTGCCCAACATGGGCACGAAGGCAAAGAATCCCATCCAAGCGCCTCGGTTATGCATGAAGTGCAGGGCTCGGTTGAGTTTCTCCTCGCTCACGTGGGCATATTTCTCTATCCACTCGATTTTACCCAGATGCCCCAACCAGTAGCACGTCATGCCGCCGCTCACGTTGCCGGCAAGCGCCACAAACAGGCTGGTAACGGGGCTCATGTGCAACGGCCCCACGCAGGCGATGACCAGCGCCTCGCTGCTGAAGGGCACAATGCTGCCTGCCAGGAACGATCCCAGGAACAGTCCCAGGTATCCCCATTGAGTAAAAAAGTGAATTAACGCGTCGAGCATTCTGTGTGGATGGTTCTCTGTGCCGCAGCTGTACTGCGGCCACTGTTATCACTTGAATAATAATTGGGTGAAGATGACCAGATAGTCGCGCCAGTTGGCCCACTCGTGGCCGGCGCCGCTCTCGTGATAGGTGTAGCGCAGGTGGTTCTTGTCAAGCATTGCCCTAAAGGCGGTATTGTCCTTGTACAGGAAGTCGTCCTTGCCGATACCTATCCAGTACAGGCGGGGATGCTGCTTGAATTGGGTGACAAGCTTGGCTTCCAGGTCGTCATAGATTTTGCTCTTGCCTTGGTCCATGCGGCCGATAGCTGCCGAGAACAGGCCCACATAGGCGAAATCCTCTGGCTGGTTGGCGCTGATGTAGAGCGAGTGGTAGCCGCCCATCGACAGGCCCGCAATAGCGCGGTTGCGCTTGCCGGTGCGTGTGCGGTAGTTGTTGTCCACCCACTGCATGATGTCCTTGAAACTCTGCTCAAACGTTCCGTCCATCCAGTGCTTGTGGGCGAACGTGGGCTGCGCGTTGTTGTCGGGCGTCATGCCCGCAGCAGCCTGTTCATCGATGTTGCCGTTAGGCATGACGACAATCATCGGCTCGGCATTGCCTGATGCGATGAGGTTGTCAATTATCTGCGCGGTGCGGCCCTGTTCCAGCCAAACGGTCTCGTCACCGCCCGAACCGTGCAACAGGTAGAAGACGGGATACTTTTGGCGGTCCTGGTCATAGCCTGGCGGCAGGTAGATCATCATGCGGCGCTTCATGCCCAGGGTGGGGGAGTCATACCACACGGCCCTGACTTCGCCATGAGGCACGTCATGCACTGCCATCGGGCAATCGCCCTTGGGGTCGAGGATGAACGTGTTCATCACGTTCTTCACGTCGCGCAACGTTTGGGCGTTATCGTTGTCGAGCACCTTCATGCCGTCGATGATGTAGTGGTACATATACAGGTCGGGCTCCAGGTCGCGCAGGGTGATGCTCCACGTCTCGTTGCCCGTGCGTTTCATCAGCGTGTCCACACGCGTGTCGATGATCAGGCGCACGGTATCGGCATCAGCAGCCTTGACTTTGAAGGTCACCGCTCCATCCTTGGCGATAGCAGGACTGTTCACTGTTGGGGAAAAGAACCCCTGTCCACTCATTGTGAGGGCCACAAGAGCGAAAAGAAAGAGGAAATACCGTTTCATAATATAGTTCATCTATTTGTTCATGCAAATATACAACAATTGCCCCATCATGCAAAATGATTACAGGGCAATTCACATTATATAACATGTTTTACATCCGGGCTTTGACGCGCTCCCAAGCATGGGAACCAAACAGGAAGCACTCGTGCATCGTCGAGAGCATTGTCCTGAAGCGGCTCATGGGTACGGTGAAGCTCAGTTCATCCTTGCCCACCCAGGGGCGCACCGATGGGTCAAACAACCCGAGGAAGCATCGTTGGCCTTGACGCCGGTTCTCGACAACGGCCATCGACACCACGGTGCTGCAGCCCGACCCGAACCGCGCAACCACGGCATCGGGTTCGTTGGTGTCATAGAAGGCCCATCCGCACAGGCCAGACAACATGTCGGTCGTGGCATAGAACATCACGCCCTCAAAGCCCTCAAGGCTCTCGGCCTGATCGGCTCTGACAAAGTTCAGGTAGGGCTTCGTGGCGCGAGGCATCTCCAGGCCCTTCACATAGTCTGCCACCATTTCTGGCGTGCGTTTATATTTCTCGGTCAATGAGACAAAGTTGGGTACTCGCTCGGGCATGTCACTAAACCCTGTTAGAGTTTGCCGCCCCCGCAGCCAATCACCTCGACACTCAAGGTCACGGGCGTGCCTTCGCGCGCCGTCTGCAGTCCCTTGAAGAATCAACCGCCAATCTTCGCTGTATCGGCCACTGGCGTGTCGCTGTAACCGAACAACAACGGCACCTGCGCCTGTTCGCCAAACGCCTCCCGATAACTCTCAATAAACTCCCGTAGTTCCATATATCACATATTTCGGTTAATCCATGAATCGTCACAAAGATATAAATAGTTTGACATATTTCCTTATCTTTGCAACATCAATCAATTAAAACAATCAATTATTATGAGTAAAGATCCAAAGAGATTTGTCTGGCGGGACAAAGAGACCAAGGGCTTCTGTAAGGAAATGTCTGTTATCGTGGATACCGAAACCGGTGTGAACTACCTTTTTGTGGCTTATGGCAGCGGCGCTGGACTGACTCCGCTGATTGACGAGAACGGCAAACCCATCGTCACCCGCGTTATCGTCGAGGACTAGACGATATAAAAAAACAGTGACGGCTCGCTTGATGTGATTGTTGCACATCAGGCGAACCGTCATCGTTTTTTGTGTCAGTGGTTTTCTACTTGCTCATGTGCTTGAGCATTTCAGCCTTATCGACAACCACCCACACGGTGTCGACCACATGGCCTTGTCGGCCTCCCAGGTTGCGCAGCGGATTGGCAAAGTCCTTGTCGAGCACTTCCACGTCATCGACAAAATAGTCGGTCTCGCCACGGTTATAGAAGACGTTTTTCAAGCCCCACACCTCGTGGTATTTGAGTTTGACTTTCCAGCCCTCGATCTGGGCCTGATAGAGCAGCTGCACGAGCGAGTCCTGATCGTCGCGGTCGTTGTCAAACGAGAACTGGAACGGAGCACCGCTGGTGTTCATGCCCGTCTGGGTAAGGTTCATGCGGCCTTCCCATGAATCCCAAATCACACCTTTCTTGGTAAACTCAATCAGGTTACCCACCTTTTCGCCCACCGAGTAATTCTCCTTACAACCCGTGAACGTCATCATCAACACACCAACAAGGGCTAAATACAATAATCGTTTCATCGTCATTCGTTTTTATTGGGTTACTATCTTTAGAATCACAACCAGCAAAAACCATGCCATCTCCAAAATCCCAAAAACCAAGCCCCCAAAAAAAGGTTCAAGTCCTATCAGGCGCTCAGGACTAAACTGCATCTTGCTGACTACCAGCAAGATGCAGTTATTTAATTCCTTTCACGTTATATTTGACGAACTATTCCGCTTGATGCGGTAGTTCTTGGGCTTTTATCGTTTCTCTTGGGCTACAATATGAAGTTAACTGGAAGCACGAACCACACATCGACGGGCTCGCCATTGTGGCTGCCTGGGGTGAAATTGCGCAAGGCCTTCACGACGCGGATAGCCTCCCTGTCAAGGTATTTGTCCACTGAACGGACAACCTTTACCTCACCGACCTTGCCAGTCGTCTTGTCAACAAGGAACTGCACAATGACCCTTCCCTCAATATCGTTCTCGAAAGCCTTGGGTGGATAGTTGATGTGTGACAGGAGGTATTTCATCAGTGCGGCATCTCCACCAGGGAATTGGGGTTTCTGCTCAACGCTGTACCCCCTGTGATTAATTGTCAATTCAGGCAGGGGCCTGTTATCACCTAATCTGCCGTAACATTTTACCGGCACTTCCGGTAGGACTACAACTGCATCATCGCTGTCGATGCTATCCAATGTCACTTCGGAGGGAATGGCCTTGCCTTCTTCACCGCAATAGGTGCCCATGAAGTAAATCGTGCCGGTGCTGTTATCGACGATGTAATAAACAAATGGGCGCGTGGCGTGGAACTCCACGTACATTGGGCGGTTGCTGCCCGTCAATGATTTTGTAACCCCCTTGGCAATAGTAACGGCAGCGGCTTTGGTCCCCTTTTCATTGACCTCGATTTTAGCTTTCTGCATCATCATCGAAACCCAGAGTTCTTCACCTTTGATCATTTTGGAGAATTGGGCAGCGAGGGGATGGAAAGCCAGCGGCATTCCCATCGATGAGAGGACTTTCTCAAGTTGGATCTCGCTTTCGGTTGTGAAACGGGGCATCAGGATATCCACATTGTGAATGGTCATTTCCTGCGTCCGCTGTTGTGCCAGCTGTTGCGCCGAGAGGCTTTGGATGATGTCGCCGATGGTAATGCCCTCGTATGGAAGCAGCACATTCATGCTGTAGCTGCCGTTGCCATAGGGCAAAGAGAGCATTTTATACAAGTTGTTAGAGCCGTAAGCGGCTTTTATGGCAACGTGCATCATCTTGTGTTGGAGGATAGTGCCGTCCTCCTTTGTGAAAACCTTGTTGCGGGTATCCTTAGGGTCAAATTTGTCGGTCCACGAGGCCTTGAAGAAGACTGCGTTGAGCAGATACATTGCGGCTTGGGCGTCCAGACTTTCAAGAATATTTGGTATCATGCCGTCGGTGTGGGTGTTGCACCAGTTGTTGATGATGTCCACATTCCTGTGATCGGTGAAGGGAAACGCATCGATTTGGGCATTGTAAAACTGCTGCATGCTCTCCTTGTACTTTGGGATAATGCGGTAGCCCCTGGCCGAGTTGACGTTGATGCTATTGGCGATTTTTATCGTCACCGTTGAATCGACGCTGGAGGCTTTATCCATCACCTTCTTGAAGTAATTGTTGATTCCCTTCACTGAACCATCCAGTCCAAGCACGTTGGTAATCTGGCGTTGCGTCTCGCCTTCGGCGCCAGCATTGAGCATTCCCAGCAGATAGCTCACGCTGATGGGCGACATGATGAAGCTGCCGCCCTGTTGCTGCTCATAGATGGTGCGGAACAGGTTGCAAGCAAAATCATTGTTATTCTCAGCCATCTTGCCTTGAGGAGTGGCGGGTGCGCTGTCCTTGGCAAAAGACAGGAAACTGCTCATCAGCACCACGGCAACCATTGCACCAAATTTCCAAAAACGTTTCATATCAGTCACATTCATCAGGTTGATAAAAACGGGTTGACTCTCGCCTGCAAAATTACGACAAAAATCCACACGACAACAATCCACCTCGCAATTAAAAACAACCAACTTCTCTGACTTCTCAGAGTACTGACGCACTCCCCTATAAATTAAAAACAATAAATACAATAATTACTAAGGCATCAGCATCCTTTTTTCTGTCGGATTATACGGATTAAACGATATATCGCGTCGCGCAACTCTTTAACCTCTAACCTCTAAACTGCGGGCGCAAGCCCGCATAAGAAGGCTGGCGCATCCTTTTTTCTGTCGGATTATATGGATTAAACGATATATCGCGTAGCGCAGCTCTTTAACCTTTAAACTCTAAACTGCGGGCTTGCGCCCGCATAAGATGGCATCCGCATTCCCATCGTCACGGGGATGCGGATGCCATTTTAGTTTAATTAGCGAAATTGGCTTCGCCGAGCTAAAGGTTGGCATTAGCCCCGCAGGGCCGTAAGCGGATGCCCCCTAAAGCCTAAAACCTAATGCCTAAAGCCTAATTATTCAGTACCAGCTGAATAAGGGCGGTCACGTCGGCCACGTTGACATTGTTGTCGCCACTCAGGTCGGCAACCGAGAGGTCCGCGGGCGTGCTGTTGAGGACAATCTGGATCAACGCTGTCACGTCGGCCACATTCACCAGGCCGTCGCCGTTGATGTCTCGCGGTGAAGTAGCCCGGGTTGCTCGTGCCGCCGTCGATGTGGGCGTAGGTCTTGTCCACATGGTTGGCATCGTAGGTCGTACCCTGGCCGCCCACCAGGCTGGTACAGTTCTTGAACATATCTGTGGAACTGGTAACGGCATTCGTACTCCAACCACTTCCGGCATAGATGGTTGTCAGGTTGCGGCAACCATAGAACATGGTTCCCATGGAGGTCACACTGGCCGTATTAAAGGAGCTCACGTCCAGGCTTGTCAAACCAGAGCAAGCATAAAACATTTGGATCATGTTGGTCACCTTGGCAGTGTTGAAGTTGCTCAGGTCAAGGCTTGTCAGCTTATTGCAGGCATAGAACATGCCACTCATGTTCGTCACGTTTGCAGTGTTGAAACTGCTCATATCAAGGCTTGCCAAATTATAACAGCTCATGAACATCCAGCCCATGTTGGTCACACTAGCCGTGTTGAAACTGCTCAGGTCAAGGCTTGTCAAACTGGAGCAGTCCCGGAACATGGTGTTCATGGTGGTCACTTTAGCCGTGTTGAAATTGCTCACGTTAAGGCTTGTCATTGCCGAGCAACCATAAAACATAGCGCACATGTCCGTCACATTGGCAGTGTTAAAGTTGCCCAGGTCAACGCTCGTCAAACTGGAGCAGTTCCGGAACATGGCGTACATGTTGGTTACATTAGCAGTGTTGAAACCGCTCACGTCAACGCTCGTCAAACTAGAGCACCCACGGAACATGGCGAACATTTCTCTTACTGAACTGGTGTTCAAGTACTGCATGCCCGTGATGGATTGAAGATTGGCCATAGCATCAAACCAATAGCGGGTGGTAGTCGGGCGGGCATTGGAGAAGGACGAGTTGAAGACCACTTTGGTCACATTGGCATTCGTGCTGTCACTGTACCAAGCGGGATAATTCGTACCGGTGTTCAGGTTATAGGTCGTGCCCGTGCGGGAACTGCGCTGGTTATCGTAGTAGAACGTCAGCGTTGTGTTCGAGGACGTGTAGTTGGCATAGGCCTCGGCAGCGGCGGCGCCGAGGGCACACATCATGGCCGTCACCAGGACAACCAAACGAAAGAGGAGTAAA
>CAJOFM010000019.1 GCA_905233915.1 uncultured Muribaculaceae bacterium
AATAAAAAATGATGGATTCTATTAGAAAATCAAGGTTAGCAACTCTTGGCATAATTATACTCTGTTGTGTCCTGGTGTTCTGGGTTCAGTGGAATGCCTCTGAATTGCTGGCTCCTCTTCATCTGCAATCTAAGTCTCTCGTCAGATATATTCTGAAATGTATGTTGTCCCTTATTCCCGTGACAATCGTCCTGTTCATATTGCATAGGCCATCAGCAATAATAGAAACTCTTGGGCTTAGGGACTCTGTTTTGAGGGGATTGCTGTTCGGTTTACTATTTACTACCCCTTTATACATAGGATTTGCCATCATCGGGCATTTCAATGTTGAACTTACCTTGCATTGGATACTATATTTTTGCCTAATTCCGGCGGTGTTCGAAGAAATCTTATTCAGGGGTTTTCTATTTGGCCAATTGTTCAGAGTGGGGAAATTAGGGTTCTTTTGGGCGGCCTTTTTGCCTGCTGTCCTGTTCGGTCTGTTTCACATCTATCAAGGTAACGATTTCCTGTCCTCTGTGGCCGCTTTTGGGGTAACCATGTTAGGCTCCTTCTTTTTCAGTTGGATGTACGTAGCCTGGAATTACAATTTATGGGTTCCTATATCCCTTCATTTTTTCATGAATTTGGCTTGGGGGTTATTTGTAGTTGAAGGTACGGGAAATGCTGCCGGAGGCTTAATTTCAAATATTCTACGAGCAGTTTGTATAGTATTTGCAATTGTATTTACCATCTTCTACGTTAAACGAAGAAACCTAGAATCTTTAAAAATCCCCGTATTCAAAATATGAATATCAACTGTAAATTCCAATTTATCGTTGCGTCTTTTCTAGGCCTAATCGGTTGGATTACTCTTGTGGTAAACCAGCCGTTTTTTATTCAGGAGAATTGTCAAGAGCTTAGGCCTCCCCGATTTCAATCACGGTAATTTTGGTCAAACAAAGAATTAACCCCGGTCATGCCGTTGCACAGGAAAATGCAATCGTTTGCGTTGATTTTTATGAGCATGGTAGGTAAGTAGATAGAATAGCATGAATAATAATCATTAACTTTGGGACACAAATAAAACACTATTCCAACCATCTGAATAACCAAAATTAATCAAACCATAACTAAAAACATAGATGATATGAAAAAGACGCTTACACTATTTTTAGCGCTTGTGGTGTCATTGATGACACTACAAGCCAGCGCCGCGATGTATATCGTGGGCAGTGCACCCTTTGGGGGGTGGAAGACCAATGCCGGCATGCCGATGACACAAAGCGGTAACACCTATACCGCCAACGCCACCATCAACGGCACGGTCTATTTTGTGTTTGCTACCCAGTTGTGCTCCACCGAAGACGACTGGAACACCTTTAACAACTATCGCCTGGGACCCACCAGCAATGACTATCCGGTTTCAACCGGCACGACCTATACGGCCTATAGCGGTCAGGGCAGCAACTCGTTCATGTTCACTGGCAATGGCGACTACATCTTCAGTTTTGACAGCAGCAACAACCAGTTCACTGTGACTGAAGGGGGCCAGGGTGGCGGCGATGCCATCACTGGCGAGCTGTTCGCGTTGGGCGAGGTCGGCGGCAACAGTTGGGATCCGAGCGTCGGCGTGCCCTTGAGCACCACCGACGGGAACGTGTTCACCGCAACCTTGACCTTCAATGGTGAGCACAGCGATGAAGATGCCAACGTGAGCTATTTTTCATTCACGACCAAACTGAGCAGCGACAGCGAGGACTGGGACGGCATCAAGCCTTACCGCTTGTCACCCGTGGCCGATGAGGGCACCAACTTCTGGGTAACGCCGTCAATGTTGGGCCACACCCTCCAGCTCAACGACTTTGGCGTGAACGTCGATGTGTCGTTCCGCATTCCGGCTGGCACCTACTCCATCACCGTGAACGTGAACGACCGCACGTGTGTTATCACACGCGAGGGCGGTAGCGGTCCTGTTGCCGGCAAGGGCTGGCCCGCCATGTATGGCGGCGTGATGCTGCAAGGTTTCTACTGGGACAGCTTCAAGGCCACCAAGTGGACCAACTTTACCGACAAAGCCCAGGAGTTGGGGCAGTACTTCGATGTGGTTTGGGTACCCAACTCGGGTAGCGTTGATGACTTTGGCAGCGCCGAGAGCATGGGTTATATGCCCGTATATTGGCTGAAGCATAATACATGCTTTGGTACCGAGACGCAACTGCGCGAAATGATTTCCACCCTGCACTCCCACAACACCAGCGTGTTGATGGACATGGTCATCAATCACAAGAGCGGCAAGAGCGGCTGGATTGACCTGGCCAACGAGAGCGTCACCGGCCCCGTGACTGGCGAGAGCTACAGCTTGACCTGGACACTGGCTGACATCTGCCGCACCGATGAGTGCGCGGGTGCCGGCTACCGTCCGACGGGTGCCGCCGACGAGGGTGAAGACTTTGACGGCAGCCGCGACCTGGACCACACCAGCGCCAACGTTCAGAAGAACGTCAAGACTTACCAGAAATACCTCATGCAAGAGTTGGGTTATGACGGTTTCCGTTATGACATGTGCAAGGGCTATGCAGGCTACTATGTGGGTCTGTACAACCAAGCCAGCGAGCCCATGTTCTCGGTGGGCGAGTACTGGGACGGCAATGCCGAGACCCTGCGCTGGTGGCTGGAGAGCACCAAGCAGGACGACCGCATCCAGACGGCCGTGTTTGACTTTGCGTTGAAGTACCCGATGCAGAGCGCCTTTGGCGGCGGCAACTGGAGCGCCCTCAACGACAAGGGCCTTGCAGCCGACCCCAATTACCAGCGCTACTCGGTCACCTTTGTCGACAATCACGACACGGGTCAAAACTCCAACTATGACTGTTTGAAGACCAACGTGATGCCCGCCAATGCCTTTATCCTGGCAATGCCTGGCACACCCTGCATCTTCTACAAGCACTACCTCGTATATACCGACGAGATTAACAACTGCATCAAGGCCCGCCGTGCGGCTGGTGTCCACAACCAGAGTGCCATCCTCACCCAGCAGGAGAGCAATGGCGGCTACATCCTGGAAACCCAGGGTATTCGTGGCAACCTGTATGTGCAGGTGGGCGGCGCCACAGCCAATGGTTGCCCCTACGGCTACGAACTGGTGCAGGCTGGTGACGGCTATGCGATGTATATCACCTATGGCGTCGATTGGAAGCATGTGGCTAAAGACGGTAGCATCTTGGGATATCCCGTGGTGAGCAAGGCTGCCGGCAACTATGTGGGCAACGTGTCGTTGACCGTAGCGCCCAGCAAGAGCGGCACAACGCTCGTCTATACCACCGACGGCAGCGAACCCACGACCTCCAGCGCCACCATCAGCGCCACCACCCCGCTGACCTTAACCGAGAACACCACCCTCAAGGTGGGCGTGCTCAACGGTGACCAGGTCGAGAATGTGGAAACCTATATCTACACGATTACCGATGCCGCCACCACTGGCATCAACGTTTATGTAAAGAGCACTGCTACCAATGCCCACATCTGGGCCTGGACCAGCGAGGGCAGCGTGACGGGCAACAACTGGCCCGGCAAGGCCATCAGCACCCTGGACAAGGTGACCATCAACGACATCGAGTGGTATTGCTTGCATGTGGATGCCGACCAGGTATCGGTCATCTTCAACAACGGTGACGGCGGTTTTGAGAACCAGACGAGGGCTATCAATGTGACCCGTGACGCGTTCTTCATCTATCCCAACAACGACTTGTCCACCTACGGCTATAGTGCTGCCGACACCTACCTTGATGTGACCGAGAAATATGCAGGAGCAGGAGCTGCCAGCTGGGAGCACGTTTATGTATTGGGCAATGCGGTTTCAACCACATGGGCAGCCAACAGGGGCTTTGAGATGACAACGACCAACGGTGAGAAGTACACCGCCACCATCGACTTTGTTGATCCCTATGGCGGCTACAGCTACTTCAGTTTCTCGACCGCACTGGCCTCCACGGCAACAGCATGGAATGAGATTGCCGGCAAGCGCATGGGTGCCACCAGCAGCGACTTCCTCATCAATGAGGCCCGCCTGGGCACCAACCTGACGGTTGTCGCTGGTGAGAATGCCTTCAAAATCCCCACCAGCAAGTACAACTTGACGCTGTACCTGAGCCAAGGCATTCTTGTCGTGGAGAAGTGGACCCCGCCCGCACCCGTTGTCCGTGGCGACGTGAACAATGACGGCATCATCAATGTGGCTGACGTCACTGCACTGATTGCCTACGTCCTCACTCAGGACCCGACAGGTGTTGTGCCCGCTAACTGCAACTGTGATAACGATGACAGTGTCGTCAATGTGGGCGATGTTACCGCACTAATCTATTTCGTCCTTAACCAACAGTGGCAATAGTCAACCATTGATTGAGTAATCACTAAAAGAATAACTCCTCCTTGCATGAAGGGGGAGTTATTTTTTTGTCAATCAGTCGCTAACGGCCAATCAGAATCCTTTCCAGGTCTGGAGCCAGAAGTCGTGTGCCATCTGTTGCCAACGATAGGCTGCGGCTCCCAGGCAATCGGCGGTGTAGTCGTTGAGCAACTTGGCGGCTTTATCCTTATCGGTGGCATTGAGCTCCTGCCATGATTTCTCAATCATGGGGAGTTCACGCAAGCCTTTTTCCAGGAAGTGGTCACGGGCGGGTTCAAGCACCTTACGGAAGGCGCCCCAGCGCAGCGATGCAAGACGGTTGGCCTTGCGGAACTGCCATAACGCGGTGTTGTCGTTCTCAGCACCATGGCCGCAAACCTTCATCGATGCTGGAAGATCGGTGTTGCCGCAGAAGATGGGGAACCTGGGGCTCTGGCCCGGGTTGTCAAACGCGACCCATGCCACACCGCCCACCTCGTCGGGCAGCCAGTCGCGCAGCTGGATAACGGTGCTATAGGAACACCAGGGAACGCTCACGGTACGGGTCCACTTCATGGCCGAGTCGCCCATGGCATAGAACATTGCCATCTGCTCGTTGGTGATCCAGGGATTAGCAACGGGCGAAACAATGCTGTCGGATTCGTTCTCGACAAGGTTGCCCTGCTTGTCTTTGCGCTTGGGGTTGGGGATCTTGTGACGGGCACTCAAGTCGAGCGCTGTACCCTCGTAGTAGCTGCCCAAGAGGCGCGAAACGTCCTCCACGCTCACCTTCTTGTCGGGCTTGATGCTGACAGGCAGGTTCTCTATAGCATCGGTCAAATTTAGTGATGGAGCCAACTGCTGCAGGATATAGAGTTCACGGGTGCTGTAGTTTTTCACTTCCTTGAGGTAATTAGCGCCACTGTAGGCTTTCCAGAAGCAGAAAGGCTCCTTGCCGTCCCACAGTTTCAACCGCTTGGCGACCTCAAACACGTTGTCCGAGGCCATGTAATGGTCGGGGTCGCTCAAGTCAAGGGCTCCAATGCGGGAGATGTTGGCCGACACGGCCACCTCGTCGTCAGGGATACGCACAGCGGCCCACACGCCGCCCACCTTCTTGGGTCCCTCGCCGAATACCTCAAATATCCAAGCCTCGTTCTTGTCGGCAATGGTCAGGCACTCGCCACTGTCGCCATAGCCGTATTTCTTGACCAGTTCGCCCATCAGGCGGATGGCGTCACGGGCGGTGGTGCAACGCTCCAGGGCGATGCGGGCCAGTTCCTCGATCATGAAGATGCCGGCTTTGTTTTGTAACGTGTCGCGTCCCGAGATGGTTGTCTCGCCCATGGCCAGCTGCTTCTCGTTCAGGCAGGGATAGGCGGTGTCCAGAAAGCGGTAGGTGTGGCGCACCTGGGGGATGGTTCCCGTCTGCACCATACCGGTCACATCACCAGGCAGGCTGGTGTGGAAACGGTCGCGATAGACGGCTGTGACGGTGTCGCGCTCATAGTCGCGGGCAGGCGCCATTGTCATCCACGTGCGGTAGCGTGCGTCACAGGTGTGTGAAGTGATGACCGACCCGTCGGTGCTGGCCAACTTGCCCACCATGATGCTGGTACATGACTCGGTCATGCGTTCGGCATCCTGGGCATTGAGGTTCACGGTAAATGCCATCAACAAGATGGCAGTAAGAAAACAGTTCTTCATTGTTTATGTGATAGTTAGTGTTATTTCTTGAGGGTGATTTCCAGGATGGTATCAACGCCGGTGGGTTTAGCGGGCAGCTGGATGGTGATTCCATGGCCAGTGGCGGTGTAGCGCAACTTGCTCTTGTCGCTGAACATGCGCACTTGCTTTACCTGATTGCCGCCCACGGGGAGGTAGAGGGCATCGTCCATGAGGTTAAGGATGTGGACGTAGAGGGTGTTGCCTCGCTGGGTGGTCACTCCCCAGTCATGGGGCGGAATGATGCCGCCACGGGTACCATAGATGCTCTCGCCGTTGGCGCGCATCCAATCGCCCAGCTGATGCAAGCGCTCGACGGCCTCATCGGGCAGGCAGCCGTCGGGCCGTGGTCCCACGTTGATGAGCAGGTTGCCATTGCGTCCTGCAGCATTCACGAGGGTACGGATGATTTCGTCACCACTCTTGTAGCTCTTGTCGGTGATGCGATAGCCCCAGGTGTTGTTCATCGTCATGCAGGTCTCGAGGGGCAACTGGCTGATGCCGCTCTCACCTGAATAGCCTGCGGTGTTCTCACCGGGCACATCCTGCTCAAATATCTGGATATCCTCGCCAGGCAAGGGCACCTCATGATGGTTATTGCCGACGAGGCATGAAGGCTGCAGGCGGTGGATGAGCGCATACTGCTCGTCGAGTTGCCAGTCAAACGGCGTGGGGTCGGTATCATGCTCCCACTTGCCGTCAAACCAGATGGCACCCACGGGACCGTAGTTGGTTAGCAGCTCGGTCAACTGGTCGTTCATGAACTTGTAGTACTGGGGCCAATTGTTCGTCGAGGGGTCATGTGGCATCTCTGCCTGATGGCGGCCCAGCGGGTAATCCAAGCGGTGCCAGTCCAGGTGGGAGTAGTAGAAATGTAACTTGACGCCATGGCGCTGACAGGCATCGGCAAGTTCCTTGAGCACATCGCGCTTGAAGGGGGTGGCATCAACGATGTTATAGTCGCTGGCCTCGCTCTTGAACATCGAGAATCCGTCATGATGGCGCGAGGTGATACAGATGTAACGGGCGCCGGCATCCTTGATGGCGCGCACCCACTCGTCGGCATCAAAGCGTGAGGGATAAAAACCTGCCGGCAACTGGGCATACTCGTCACGGTCGATGCGCTTGTTGTGCATCACCCACTCGCCATCGGCAAGCATCGAATAGACACCCCAGTGAATGAACACTCCCAGTTTGTTGTCCTGGAACTCCTCTCGGGCCCGCAGGTTTTCCTGGGTGGGGATATAGGTTGATTGTTGCGCGGTTGAACACAGCCACGCGAGGGCGCCAAGCACTAGCGCAAGTGCGATTCTATTTTTTATCTTACTCATATCATTCTTTATTATTTTTCTTGATGTAATGGCGAGTTTTCACGACGAGCCAAATGAGCAGCAACAGGATGGCCAGGAAGACGCCGATGGCGATACCTGCATACCAAGGTGCCTTATCGAGCAGATCACTGAAGATAGGCGAGATATACTCCTGCATCAACGGGGCAACCAGCTGGCGTTGCTCCTTCAACGGGTCATTGAGCACATGAATGCTGTCGCCCAACACCATCGTCGCGCGCTGCACGCCCTCATAGGCGGGCCAGTAGTGAACGGGGGTACTTGGATTGCCTGAGGTGGCAAAATTCACCCACATCTGCTGCACCTCGGCTGCAAGAACCGGATTGTGTACATCGCCCATCTTGATCTGGCGGCCCGTATTCAGGACATAGGACACCTCGGAGGCATGGCATGCGCCATAAATCGGGTCACTCAAGGCCTTGTCCCAGTAGTACATATAGGTTTTGCCACCCGATGCCGCATGCCGTTGAGCCATCTCGATGGCCGGCCCGCGGAACATCAGGTCGTTCAGCAGTTCTGCGGCAGGCCAGGGCTTTTCCTCGGGGACGATGTCGATGAAACGGTTGGTGCTCTCTCGCTGCTCATCGCTGAGCGACAGTGAGATATAGCGGTACCATAGATTAACGGCAAGTTCAAATTTCTCCTCACCACCCATGGCATCAACCCAGAAGTTTGTCTCATCGCTATTGGACCCGATAAGCATATCCAGCCTTGCGTTGAAACCGTCAAAACGGCTGTAGGGATCTTCGGGAATGACGGCTCCGTCACGTTCCGGGAAGCGGTAGTACTCGCCCACCTCCTCGTTAAGGGCAATCATCGCATCTGTGGAAAGTGCCTGTAGATCGGACACTGTTTTAGCACCAGTTGCGTCAAGCACCATTTTGGTGAGTTTTTGGCAGTCTTCACGGCTGCTGGTGAAGGCGACACTGCCGCTCTGGGCAATGACGCGGTGAAACAGGCCCTGAGCCTCATCAATGCTGGCAAGAATCGACGCGCTACCGGCACCTGCCGAATGGCCAAAGATGGTCACATTATTCGGGTCTCCGCCAAAAGCCGCTATATTGCGTTTCACCCACCGCAGGGCTTCCACCTGGTCCAAAATACCCAAGTTTCCACTACGGGAATAGTCCTTGCCGTCGGGCAACGAGGACAGGTCCAGGAAGCCCAGCAGCCCCAGGCGGTAATTCACCGATACCAGAACGACCTCGGGGTGCGCTTTGACAAAGTTATCGCCCCAGTTGCGGGGGCTAGCTGTGCCGCCACTCACGTAGGAGCCTCCGTGTATCCACACCATCACGGGGCGACGCGCGGTGCGCATTCCGTCGGCTGCCGTCCACACGTTGAGCGTCAGGCAGTCCTCTCCCTGGGGATAGAGCGATGCCGCATCACCCTCACGGCGGCTCTGAATGGAGGAGTGGCCAAAGTATTTGGCCTCACGCACCAGACGGCTGTCGGGCTCGGGTTTGGCCACCTGCCAGCGGAGTTTTCCCGTGGGCTGAATTGCATAAGGGATACCCTTAAAGACCAGCAGGCTGCCCTCTCTCTCGCCCACAAACACGCCATTGGCGGCCTCGACCGCCAACGAGTCGGGATAACGGCCCTCGATGACCTTGTTCTCGCCATAGAGCGCCGTCATCTCCTGCTCCAACGTCGAGGGTTTCTTTTGTTGCTGTTCTTGCTGGGAGCTACACGCCATCAGCAAGACAGATATCATCACATATAATGCTATCCGTTTCATCATCTCGAATAATTAATTTGCGCAAAGTTAATGCAAGCCGAGCAGAAATACAAAAAAAACGACGCTTAGACCATCTAAGCGCGGGAAAATGTGTACCTTTGCAAAAAATAGAAATAATCATTTATGGGACTATTCAAGAAAATATTCTCTCGCGAGAAAAAGGAAACGCTCGATAAGGGCTTAGAGAAAACCAAACAGGGCGTGTTTGAGAAAATCAAGCATGCCGTTGCCGGTAAATCCACCGTTGATGACGATGTGCTCGACAACCTGGAAGAGGTGTTTGTCACGAGCGATGTGGGTGTGGAAACCACTGTCAAGATCATCGACCGCCTGCAGGAGCGTGTGGCCCGCGACAAGTATGTGGGCACCGACGAGCTGAACGAGCTGCTGTGTGACGAGATCTCACAGATGCTTGCCGATAATAACAATGCGGAACTCGAGGACTTCACCGTGCCCGACGACATGAAACCTTACGTCATCATGGTCGTGGGCGTGAACGGTGTGGGCAAGACAACCACCATCGGCAAACTCGCCTACCAGTTCAAGCAGGCGGGCAACAACGTGGTGCTCGGTGCTGCCGACACCTACCGCGCCGCTGCCGACGAGCAACTGGAAATCTGGGGCAACCGTGTGGGCGTTCCCGTTATCAAGCACAAGATGGGCACCGACCCTGCCGCCGTTGCCTTTGATGCCGTGCAGAGCGCCAAGGCACAGAACGCCGACGTTGTCATCATCGACACCGCTGGCCGCCTGCACAACAACGTGAGTCTGATGAACCAGTTGACCAAGATCAAGAACACCATGCGCAAGGTCCTGCCCGATGCGCCTCAGGAGGTATTGCTCGTGCTCGATGGTTCGACAGGTCAGAATGCCTTTGAACAGGCCAAGCAGTTCTCGGCAGCCACCGAGGTCAACGCCCTGGCCATCACCAAACTCGACGGCACAGCCAAGGGTGGCGTGGTCATCGGCGTGAGCGACCAGTTCCAGATTCCCGTCAAGTACATCGGCTTGGGTGAGCAGATGACCGACCTGCAGATTTTCAACAAGCGCGAGTTTGTGAAATCGCTGTTCGGTATCGACAAGGAGTAACCGTTCTAGAAAATCTAGACCATCTAGAATGTCTAGAGAACATCCATGAGAAAAAACAAGATTGACATCATCTCGCTGGGCTGCTCCAAGAACCTTGTGGACAGCGAGCACTTGATGCGCCAATTCCAAGCCGCTGGCTACCAAGTAACCCACAACGCGACCCGCATCGACGCCGAAACCGTGGTGGTCAACACCTGCGGCTTCATAGCCGATGCCCAGCAAGAATCCATCGACACCATCTTGCGCTTGGGCGAAGCCAAGCAGCAGGGCAAAATACGCAACCTTTTTGTCATGGGCTGCCTGTCGGAGCGATTCCGGGCCGACCTCATTGATGCGCTGCCCGAGGTGGACAGGTTCTACGGCAAGTTTGACTGGAAAGGCATGCTCAACGACATGGGCCATGCCTACCGCGATGACCTTGCTCACGAGCGTGTCCTGACCACCCCCAGCCATTATTGTTACCTCAAGATATCTGAAGGCTGCAACCGCTTCTGCGCATTCTGCGCCATCCCGCTCATCACGGGGCGCCACACCTCGATACCCATGGGACAACTATTGGACGAGGTGCGCCGTCTTGCCGAGGGCGGCGTTAAGGAGTTCAATGTCATCGCCCAGGATTTGTCTTCCTATGGCCTCGACCTTGAGGGACGCATGATGCTGCCTGAACTCATCGACCGCATGGCCGACATCAAGGGCGTGGAGTGGATCAGGCTGCACTACGCCTACCCCACCCAATTCCCCTACGACATCCTGCCTATGATGGCCAGCCGCGACAACGTGTGCAGCTATCTGGACATCGCCTTGCAGCACATCAGCGACAAGGTGCTGACCAACATGCGCCGCCACATCGGCCGCCGCGAGACCCTTGACCTGCTCGAACGCATGCGCCGTGAGGTGCCCGGCATCCACATCCGCACCACACTGATGGTGGGCTTCCCCGGCGAGGGAGAGCAGGAATTCGAGGAGCTCATGGACTTTGTCAGGGAGGCTCGTTTCGAGCGCATGGGAGCCTTTGCTTACAGCGAGGAAGCAGGCACTTGGGCCGCCGAGCATCTCGATGACAGCATTCCCGATGAGGTGAAGCAGGAACGCCTGCAGCAACTCATGGCGCTGCAAGAGGACATCTCGATGGAAATCCAGGAGCACAAGGTGGGCCAGACTCTGCGCGTCATCGTTGACCGCGAGGAAGATGACTACTATGTGGGACGCACACAATGGGACAGCCCCGAAGTGGATCCCGAGGTCCTCATCAGCAAGGGCCAGCCCCTCACAATCGGCGAGTTTGCCCAAGTGCGCATCACCCAGGCATTGCCCTTTGAACTCATCGGCACTCCAGAATAACCCTGATACTACCTTTTTTATCTAATTGGCATCCGTAGTCGCTATGCA
Source organism: uncultured Muribaculaceae bacterium (assembly GCA_905233915.1). GTDB lineage: Bacteria > Bacteroidota > Bacteroidia > Bacteroidales > Muribaculaceae > Sodaliphilus. The sequence continues at coordinate 11,657 of CAJOFM010000019.1, forward strand.
AACGATTGCGCAATAAATTGTTGTAATTTTCTTTATTTTATAATGTGTATATCAATTTAACATATAACTTTGAGCGAGTTTAAAAGTTTCAGGAATTAGAACAAACCAACTTTATTGTTTAACTTAATAATAACCATTATTACAAGATGAAGAAATTAACGTTAATCTTATTCGTAATGCTTGCTCTCGTTGGCTTGAAAGCCAATGCGGCAATGTACATTCTGGGCCAGCCGCCTTTTGGTGATTGGAATCCAGCAAATTGTGTTGAAATGACCTTGGGCGAAGATGGAGTTACCTACACACTGGACGCTACTCTTTCTGTAGCCGACATCTGGTTTATCTTCAGCGAGGGAACCGGCGATTGGGATGCTGTGAATGCCGGTCGTTATGACAGTGGTAATTCCAGTAGCGACTTGGAAGTGTTTGCCGACGTAGAGTTCACTCCCGTAAAAGGCAACAGTGGCAAGTCATTCAAATTCTCTGGTACTGTTGGAAATAAGTACACCTTCACCTTCAACCCGACAACTATGAAGGCCAAGGTTTCGGGCTATGTAGAACCCGTTACCGAGTACACTTACACTGTTGCCGGCAGCAGCGCTGACATCTTTGGTGAAGCGTGGAATACCGAAAAGACAGAGAATGACATGACCCTTGACGAGACCGACGGTTTGTACAAGCTGGTTAAGAATGGCATTGAGATTGCAGGTGGTTTCACTCTCGAATACAAAGTCGTTCGTAACCATGGTTGGGGCACAAACTGGGGCAAGACCCCTAACGGTCAGAACCAGGATTACTATTTTGCAGAGTCCGGCACTTATAACCTGACCTTCACCTTTGACCTTGAGAACGAGACCGTTTCGCTGAATGCAGAAAAGGTTAGCGACGGTCCTGAGGTGAATCCTCTCACCGGCAATCTCTACATGATGGGTCATGTGAATGGCAATGGCTGGGCTGGCAACGTTGGTGTTCCCATGGCTACCGAGGACGGCAACATCTTCACGCTGACCGACGCTGTTATTGCTGATGCAAACGAGGGCTACGGTTACTTCAGCTTCGCATCTAAGCTTGGCGCCGATGAGAATGACTGGGCATTCCAGGCCTACCGTCGTGGCTCGTTGGCCAACGACACCATCATTGAGGCTGGTAATCTTACCGACCTTGGCGAATGGGGCACCTCCAATGCCTTCAGGACACTTGCTGGCACCTATGACGTGACCGTTAACTTGAGTGCAGGTACGGTACTGCTCACCGCTAAGGAGACTCCCCAACCCGAGGTTGACGATGTTTACATCATCGGTGATGTGAACAACTTCAGCACCACTGAGTGGGATCCCACCAAGGGCGCAAAGTTGACCTACAACGATGGTATCTACACTGGCGAGGTAACTGCTACCCCGCGTGAAGGTCAGGAATTGGCCTACATTGGTTTCTCTAAGAAGATTGCTGATGCCGAGAGCGAGGATCCTTGGGGCGACATCGAAGCTTACCGCTTCGGTCCCATGAGCTCTGGTGACTTCGTCATGACCGAGGAACTGCTGGGCGCTCCCTGCGAACTGGCAGAAGAAGGTCATGAGTCCATCGCTATCCCCGCCGGCACCTGGACCATTACCGTTGACTTGGCTAACGGCACCTTCAAGATCGATGGTACCTGGCCCACCGACACCGTTATTCCCGAGCCCGAGATGGTTTACACCCTCGTGGGTGAAGCTGCAGTATTCGGCACCCCCGCCTGGGATACCAATAATGAGGATAACAACATGACAAAGGGCGAGAATGGCATCTACACTTGGACCAAGGAAGAAGTTACCCTCTACAACAACTTCCAGTACAAGGTTGTCGGTAACCATGAGTATGAAATCTATCAGTGGCCCCTCAGTGGTAACGAAACTGCTGTACTTCCCGACGGACCTGCTATCTACACTGTAACAATCACCTTCGATCCCGAGGCTGAGAACAAGCTCAACTGCACTCTGCTCAAGACCGGTGATGCTCCTGTAGTTGAACACACTTACACTGTTTCTGGTGCTCCTGCTAGCCTCTTCGGCACCGAGTGGGATCCCGAGAACACCGAGAACGACATGGTACTGGGTGAGGATGGTATCTACACTTGGACCAAGACCATCGAGGTTACCGACACTCTGGCTATCGAGTTCAAGGTCGTTGAAGACCACAGCTGGGATAATGCCGCTTGGCCTAATGATAACTATGGCACCTCTATCAACGATCCTGGCACCTATGACATCGTGATCACCTTCGATCCTGAGACCAAGGCAGTTAACTTCTCTGCTCGCAAGCAGGGTGGCCACACCTACACCGTTGCCGGTGCTCCCGCAAGCATCTTCGGCACCGAGTGGGATGAAACCAACACTGCTAACGACATGACTCTGGGCGAGGATGGTCTCTACATCTGGACCAAGGCTATTGAGGTTACCGACTCCACCCTTATCGAGGCTAAGGTTTGTGAGGACCACTCATGGAACGTTAGCTATCCCGAGGGCTATGGATTCAACGCAAGTGTAAACGTTGGTCCTGGTAGCTACAACCTCGTTGTAACCTTCGACCCCGAGACCCAGTTTGTTACCATCACAGCTGTTGAACCTTGGGCTCTTGGCGACGTTAACCATGACCACTTCGTGAACGTGGCCGACGTTACCGCCCTGATTAAGTATGTGCTGACTTCTGGTGACGAGCCCGAGGTATTCTATCCCGCGCAGGCCAATGTTGACGGTGATGCCGCTGGCATCTTCAACGTTGCCGACGTTACCGCATTGATTCAGCTCGTTCTGAACCAGTAATCAACGATTAACAGGCTGGGGACATCCCAGCTAACAGAATTAGGGCACCTCGTTGTGAGGTGCCCTAATTATTTTTTATGTGACCACTAACAGGTGTGGCGTCACTCGCAGTTGTAGTCCACACAGGCGCGCGCCTGCTTCACATCCTTGATGATGGATGCAGCTGCTACATGGGCGGGGTGCTTGGCATAGGTGGCGACATCGGCCATCGTGGGGACGATGGCTGTGAGGACGATGTCCCAGTCCTCGCCGGGATTCTCGTTGAGTGCGGTCTCGATGCTCTGGAGCACGTCGATCTGGCTGGGCAATGCGTCGAGAGCTGCCTTGAAGCGCAAAGCGACCTCACGCCTTAACGCGGCGTCGCCCTGCAGTTTAAACATTACAATATGCTTGACCATATTAATTAAGTTGACAATTAAGAGTTAATCTTAAAATTCAGGTTGAGCTGGATTATCCACTAATAACTAAAAAGACACCGACCTTGTGGAGTGGGCCGGTGTCTTTGTCATTATCATGTTGTTTTATTACTCTGCAGCGGGAGCCTCTTCGGCCTCGCCCTCGGGAGCCTCGGCATCCTCAGCACCTTCCTCGGCAGCCTTAGCGGCAGCGAGGGCAGCCTGATGAGCAGCCTCCTCGGCCTTGCGTGCAGCACGCTCAGCAGCGAGTTCCTCGGCGTTCTCGGCGATCACCTCAAAGGGGATCTCGACAGCAACTTCCTTGTGCAGGCGAACGATACCAGTGTACTTACCCGGGGTCTTGATGCTCTCGTGAACGCTCACGATCTTGCGGTCAACATTGTGACCAGCGGCGAGCAGAGCCTCGTGTACCTGTGCAGCGCCAACCGAACCGTAGATGGTGCCCGTGGGGCTCACCTTAACGGGGATAGTCAGGGATACACCCTCAAATGCCTTGGCAGCCTCCTCGGCGTCGGCTTTCACCTTAGCCAGCTTGTGAGCCTGCTGACGCAGATTCTCGGCATGAACCTTCAATGCGCTGGGGGTAGCCAGGACAGCCTTGCCCTGAGGAATGAGATAGTTGCGGCCATAGCCGTTCTTCACTTCCACAACGTCGTTCTTGAAACCAAGATTGACGATATCTTCTTTCAATATAATCTTCATAATGTATTCCTCCTTTGTGTAATCGGGTTGTTATTTCATCAAGTCGGTCACATAGGGCAGCAATGCCAGATGACGGGCACGCTTAACGGCCTTAGCCACGCGGCGCTGGAACTTCAGCGAAGTACCGGTGATGCGGCGGGGCAGGATCTTGCCTTGCTCGTTGAGGAACTTCTTCAAGAATTCGGGATCCTTGTAGTCGATGTACTTGATACCACTGCGTTTGAAACGGCAGTATTTCTTCTTGCGGGTGTCAACCGACAGGGGAGTCAGATAACGGATTTCGCCCTGGTTGTAGGGCCTCTGTTGTTCTTGTGCCATTGTTTTTACCTCCTAATTTAAGTTTTACTCTTTGGTTTCTTCATTTGCCTCGGCTACGGGAGCCTCAACTACTGCGGGAGCTTCCTCTACCACTGCTGCGGGTGCGGCCTCGGCGGCAGCCTCCTGAGCGGCGCGCTCTTCCTGCTTGGCCTTGCGAACGGCACGACGCTTGATAGCGTACTCGGCAGCGTACTTGTCCAGGCGGAAGGTGAGGAATCGGATGACCTTCTCATCGCGACGGAAAGCGGTCTCCAGCTTGCCAACGATGGTGGGCTCACCCTCAAACTCGATCAGGGTGTAAAAACCAGTGTTCTTGTTCTCGATGGGATATGCGAGCTTGCGCAGTCCCCAGTTCTCTTCGTTCTCGATGTTGCCACCATTGTCGGTGAGCACCTTCTTGAACTTTTCTACCGTTTCCTTCATCTGATCATCAGACAAAACGGGAGTCAAAATGAAAACGGTTTCGTACTTGTTCATAAATCGTTAATTAATAATATTTTTTTGCGAAAAGCGGTGCAAAGATACACAAAACTTTTGAACTGGCAATCAAATATCTGATTTTTCTGCTTTTTATCCCATCAAAACCTTATTGAGAGCCATCAGCCATCACCATAAAAATCCTATCAAAAACGGCTGTTTGCTTTTAATCCTTAAAGACAAGACAGGGCGCTTGTTAAACTTTTTCACATAATCAATGTCTAATCAATAGAAAATCAAAATAATGTTTAACATCTAAAATCGTAACGATTATGAAAAAGATAATGATACTGGCAATGCTTTTCAGCTTCGCAACAACCTCGACCGCACTTGCCCAGGCCAAGAACACCGAGGCTCAGAGGATTAACGTAACAGGACTGTCCGACGCATCCAAGCAGAAGGCGCCCAAGCAGCAGCTGCAGACCAAGGATGCAAAAAAGGACGCCGAGAAACGCGAGAAGGTGGCCCAGCAAAGGAATGCCAGTGCCCAGAACCGTAACGCTAGCGGCATCAAGGATGACAAGGAAACTGTGAAAAAATACAGATCCATCGAGAGAGTGACCAAGTCTGAAGAAGAGTTGAGCTTGGCCGAAGAAATGAAAACCAAGGCTCAGGACGCCTACATCGAGCTGCAGCAGAAACACATGAACGAGAGAGAGTCACTCAAGAAGAAACAAGCCCAAGAACGCTTGGCTGGTGTCACCGACGAACTGACTGCCAGACAAGACCAGGAGATGAAGGAACTCCTTGCAAGGCAATCCAGTGAGTTGGATGCAGCAAAAAGAGATCGTGAAAGAGCCGTCAAGCAGTACAACAGAGCTCTCACTGAATATGAAAAGGCTCGAAACGAAAGGTTGAAATACGAGTAAATTCCGAGGCGATGCCTCGCCCAACATACAAAACCCGTCGGCGGCTCTACCGTCGACGGGTCATTCATTTCTAGCGAGCCCTTGAGCTAGCGGTTAAGGGCAATGTTGAAGACGCGGATGTACTCTTGCTTGGGATAAAGGCCCATGACGTTTTTGGGCTCACCCTCAAGGGGGCAGATAAGCAAGTAAGGGATGCTGCGTATCTGGAAAACGTCGGCAATGTCGCTGTTCTGATCCACATTGATGCGGTAGAAATCCACCTCACCCTGATAGTAGTGGGCGATATCTCTCAAGATGGGCTCCAAGCGCTTGCACGGCTGGCACCAGTCGGCATAGAAGTCCACGATAACGGGACGTGGATTGCGCATCTCCCAATCGGCCGCACGATAGTCGGCAATGATTTCCTTGAACTGCTCCTGAGTGATGGAATGGACGGTGTAGACGGTGTCCACCCATTGGTCATCTGTGTCATTCCTTTGGGCACTGACACCTATCGAGGTCATTGCCACCAGCAAGAAAAACAGTATCCTTTTCATTACAAATCGTCGTTTCAGCACCATTTATTCATCATGTTACTGGTGGGCCTTGCGCAACAGGTCGTTGACCGTCTTGACGGGATTGAAGGTGTCGATGGGCACTTCAACAAACACGGTGTTCCAGTTACTCATCGAGCCGTTCCACAAGCCAGGCAACTCGAGCGCCTTGATGTCCACGCCATCCTTGCTCTTGATGCTGATGAAACCTGTCTCTTCATCGACAAACTTGCGCAGGTCAAACTTAATGCCCTTGTAGTCCTTAATGTAGCATACCAGGTCAACGGGGTTGAAGTGGGTGCCGCCCTTCATCATCTCAACGGCAGCGGCATCATCGGGGTTAATTTGAGCCGACTCAAGAATTTGAGGTGATGCCGAGCCATCGGCGTTATAAGCCAGATAGGGGCCTCCGCCAGGCTCGCCCTCGTTAGGCACAACGCCACACACGCGGATGGGCCTGTTAAACTTGTCACGTAACCATGCAGCTAGTGCCGCATCATCCATGCCGTCGGTCGCCTTGTCGATGATGCTCAAGGTCTGGCGGGCATAACGCAACATCGCCTTGAGGTCACCGCTCTTGACAGTTTCCTTGTCGAGCATCTCGAGGTATTTCTTAATCTGGTGCTGAACCGTCACGAGGTAGCCACCCAGGATTTTCTTGTAGCGGGTGCTCACGCTGCGCAATCGCAGGGGTACAACATTGTCCACGTTCTTGATGAACACCACATCGGCCTCACGCTCGTTGAGGTTCTCCAATAGGGCGCCGTGTCCGGCCGGGCGGAAGAGCAGGTTGCCGCCACCATCACGATAGGGGGTATTGTCCATGTTGACAGCGATTGTATCGGTCGAGGCTTTCTGTTCGCTCAAGGTGATGTCATATTTCACGCCCCACACCTTCTCCATCAGGGGCACCTTGGCTTTAATCAGTTTCTCAAAACCAGCGCGGTGCTCGGGGGAAACGGTAAAGTGGATGCTCACGTTGCGGCCGCTGTCGGCAGCATATTGGGCTCCCTCCTCGAGATGTTCCTCAAGCGGAGTGTGGACGGTACCGGCTGCGGCACGGTGGAACTTGAGCAGGGCTTTAGGCAAAGCGCCATAGTTCATGCCTTCGGGCATGAGCAGGGCTTTGAGCACATCGGCATAACGTCCAGCCTCGATGAGCTCGGCCACATTGCTCTTATACAAGGTTACACAAGTCTTGTTCAACTGGGGAAAGAAGGCAAACTGGGTAATGCCCCCGAAGAACTCCTTCTCAAAATCGGTCTCAGGTGCAGCCTTCCCCTCGTTGATGAAGGCGAACAGGTTCTTGAACATGCGGCTTGCCGCACCCGACGCAGGTTGGAACTTCTCGATTGTGGCACCTCCTGTCTGGAATTCTTTCCAGGCTTTGATGCACTGAGCCTGTTGCTTGGCGTCAAGGCGTGTGATGCCATTACCCACAGTGGCGGCGGCCTCGAGTTTCAGCCACGGAAACCCGGTTTCAAACCGCTTGAGTTGAGCCTCTATAACCAGCTCGGTGATGCCCTTTGCGGCCATCAGTTGTTTATCTTTTTCGTTCAACATAACAATGAAGGTTTAATAAATTTTCCCCAAAGTTAGTTTTTTAGGCGCATTCATGCAAACAATCTGATACAAAAAGCTTAATTTTGCGTGAAATCCCTAGAAAATTGCACGATAGTGACAACAAAACAATATTTCACCGCCGCCGAACGCCAGCAACTGCTGCAGCTTGTCAACGACTTGAATGACAAGCTGGGCAAGCAGTTAACGTGCCGTGACATTAACACGGTGCATGACCTGATCAAGCGAGGCATCGTCGATGCGGGCATTTTTCGCCGTGACCAATACGGGCTGAATCCGGTTATTCGCCACTTGCGCACCGCACTCACCCTGTGCGAGAACATCGCACCTGACCGCACCATGGTCATCGCCACGATGCTCTACAACCTGTGCCGTGGCGACTTTCTCGATGTCAAACGCGTGAAGGCCCTGTTCGACGACGATATCGCCCACGTGGTGCACGGCCTACTCCATGTGGCTCCCTTATACAAGAAACAGGCAGCCGTCGAGAACGAGAATTTCCACCGGCTGCTGCTCACCTTTGCCGAGGACGTCCGTGTCATCCTCATCATGACGGTGGACCGCTTGTCGCTCATGCGAACAATCAACCACCACCCCAACGAGAAGTTTGTTCACGAGATAGCCAGCGAGTCGCGTTACCTGTATGCTCCGTTAGCCCACAAGTTGGGCCTCTACGCCATCAAGACCGAGCTGGAAGACCTGTCACTCAAGTACCTCAACAACAAGGTGTTCTCACAGATTGCCACCCGCCTGCAGGAAACCAAGCAGGAACGCGATCAATATGTCGAGGACTTCATCAAGCCCATTGACGAAAGGCTCAGGCAAGAGGGCCTCAAGTTCGAACTCAAGGGCCGTACCAAGTCCATCAACAGCATTTGGCAGAAGATGCAAAAACAGGGAGTGGACCTGAGTGGCATCTACGACTTGTTTGCCATACGCATCATCCTGGACACGACACCCAAGGACGAGAAACGCGCCTGCTGGCTCGCCTACTCCATCGTCACCGACATCTACAAGGCCAACCCCTCGCGCTTTAAGGACTGGATCACCATCCCCAAGAGCAACGGCTATGAGTCGCTGCACATCACTGTCTATGGCCCTGGTGACAAGTGGGTGGAAGTACAGATACGCTCACGCCGAATGGATGAGACTGCCGAGCGTGGCGTCGCTGCACACTGGCGATACAAGGGCATCAAGAGCGAAGGCAACGTGGACCAGTGGATGAACGAGGTGCGCGAGATGCTCGAGGCCAGCGGGCAGGAAGGCCAGATGAGCCTGATGCGCAGCATGGACATCAACCTCTATAACGATGAGGTTTTCGTTTTCACGCCCAAGGGTGACCTCATTCGCCTGCCACAGGGAGCAACCATCCTGGACTTCGCCTTCCACATCCACTCTCGGGTAGGCAGCACCTGCATGGGAGGCAAGGTTGACGGCAAGAACCAAAAGATCAACTACCGGCTGCGCAGCGGCGAGACCGTCGAAATTATCACATCGGCCACACAGACGCCACGCCTTGACTGGCTCAACATCGCTGTCACCAGCCGCGCCCGCAACAAGATCAAGAACGCTATCAACGAGCGGCGCGCCCGCCAGGCCCAACTGGCTCGAGAGACGCTGCAACGCCGCTTCAAGAACCGCAAGATTGAGCCCGATGACGCCACACTGGCCCGCGTCATCAAGAAGATGGGCTACAAGACCACCACCGAGTTCTATGCCGCCATTCAGGAAGACGTCATCGATGTCAACACCGTAGTCGAGCAATACGAGGCCATCACAGCCAAGCAGAGCGAAACCGTCACACCTCGAGGCACAGCCGAAGAATTCGTCTTGCAGCAACCCACCGAGCGCGAGGAACGCGTCGATGACGACATCCTCACCATTGGGGACGATGTCAAGGGGGTGAATTACAAGCTCGCACGATGCTGCAACCCCATCTATGGCGACCGCATCGAGGGCTTTATCGCCAGCGACGGTGCCATCAAGATACACCGCATCGACTGCAAGAACCTGCGCCACCTCAAGGGACGTTATCCCTACCGCATCATCCGCACACGATGGACTGGCAAGGCAGGCAATCAGTTCATTGCCACACTCAAGGTGTTGGGACGCGACGACATCGGCATTGTCTCGTCAATCACATCGGTCATCAACAAGACCGACAACTGCCTGCTGCGCAGCATCTCCATCCAGGCCGAAGGCGGACTGTTTGAGGGCATGCTCAGTGTCAACATCAGCAACATCAACTTGCTCGACGACCTTATCAAGAAAATTCTCAACATCAAGGGTGTCAAGCAAGTGGACAGACTATAATCTTTTTACGACCCTTTAGACATTATATATTATGTATAACAGACAATACACGCCCGAGATGATCTCGGAACTGAAAGAGAATGAGATTTTTGTGTTTGGCAGCAACCTGGGAGGGTTTCATGCCGGCGGAGCCGCCCGTGCAGCTCACATGCGCTTTGGAGGCATTTGGGGCCAGGGTGTGGGCCTTCAAGGACGAAGTTATGCCATCCCGACGATGCATGGCGGAGTGGACGTCATTCAACCCTATGTAGACGAGTTCATCAGTTTTGCCCAGTCACATCCCGACCTCAAGTTCCTCGTCACACGCATCGGTTGCGGCATCGCTGGCTTCACAGCAGCCGATATCGCCCCCTTGTTCGCTAATGCCATCGACCAGGAAAACATCATCCTGCCCGAGGATTTCGTCCGCCTGCTGGAACAGAATGCTATATAATTAAGGAGTATGAGCGACAGAAACAAGATTCCGGTGTTGGCCGCTCCATTGCAAGGAGTGACCGACAACGTGTGGCGCATGGCGCAACACGAGGTGTTCGGCGGTGTCGACGCCTACTATTCACCCTTCATGCGGGTGGAGCGTGGCGAGGTGAGGCGCAAGGACCTGCGTGATGTGGAGCCCGACCGCAATGCGGGCATCACACTCATCCCCCAGATTCTCGCCTGCCAACCCGACCACGCCTTGATGATGGTAGATGCCCTGCAGCAGAAAGGTTACCGCCGCATCGACATCAACCTGGGCTGTCCCTTCCCACCCATCGCCCTGCACCGCAAGGGCTCCGGCATGCTCGCCTATCCCGAATTGGTCGATCAACTCTTCAAGGCCCTTTCCAAAGCCGAGGGCGTGGACTACAGCGTGAAGATGCGCATTGGCTGGGACCATAACGACCAGTGGCGCGACATCCTGCCGTTGATGGAAATCATCCGCCCCGTCAATATCGCCGTGCATCCCCGCACCGGTAAGCAGCAATACAAGGGAGAGTTGGATATCGAGCAATTCGAGGCGTTGTTGGCAGCTTCACCATGGCCTGTCATTTATAACGGCAGCCTGCGCACCGTCGAGGATATTGAGACAATCACCAATCGCTACCCCGCCCTTGCCGCCGTGATGGTGGGTAGCGGACTCGCCGCCAACCCCGGCATGCTGGCCCCCGATGTGACCCCTGAAGACTACCGCCGCTTCCACGACCTGCTAGTTGAAGGCTATACCGAGCAACTCAACGGAGGCAAAGCCCAGCTCGTGCGCCACCTGCAAGACATCTGGCAAAATTTCCTCCCCGGCACCAGCCACAAGCTCTTCAAGGCCATCCGCAAGTCCCACACCCTCGACCAGTACCAAACCGCCGCTGCCGCTGCCCTCGCCGCCGTCGAGACCGCCCTCAACCCCCAGGAAGAAGGAGAAGACCAGTAGCCCGCCCCGCATGTCCCGTGTGTCCCGTATGTTGTGGAAATGCCACAACCCACTCAACTAGAAACAAAACCAATGGATAGAAAAACCTTTGAGAGCCAGCGACCATTTGCCGGCTAGCGCAAGCCATCGCTGCTTCGCCGCTGCATTGGCCACGACTATCAAGGGCGATGCATCTATCTTATCACCTTGGTAACCGAGGAGCGACGATCTTTATTCGGGAAACTTGAGGGAAAAAGCGACGCCTTAAAAGGCTCTCGTGACGAGCCCCACATTATATTAAATGAACTGGGAGAGGCCGTACAGCGCAACTTCCGCTCGATCGAGAACCGGCACCCAAAGATCCAGGTTCTCGCCCTGCAAATGATGCCAGACCACCTGCATGGTATCCTCTTTGTGAAAGAAAAAATGGACAAGCACCTCGGGCAGGCCATCTCAGGCTTTAAAGCCGGTTGCAACAAGGACTACCGCCGCATCGTTCTGGGAGAAGAAGCCCCATCCCCATGTGTTGTGGCGGCGACACAACAAGCGCAGCGTCCCCGTCCGCCACGCTCAAGCTACGACCGGGAGCATGGCTTGCTCTTCGCAAGCAGTTACAACGACAGGTTATTGCTGCGGGAAGGGCAACTTGACCGCTGGCTCAACTACCTCGCCGACAACCCGCGCCGCCTGTTAGCCAAGCGTGAGCATCCCGACATGTTCAGAGTGCAGTTCGGCCTGCAGATTGCAGGCCAGAGTTATGCCGCAATCGGCAACCGCTTCCTCCTCAATCATCCCGTGAAACGACAAGTGCAGTGTTCACGTCGCCTCAACGAACAGGAAATCAACTCAGCTGTTGTGCTGTATCTTGAAGAAGCACGTGGAGAAGCCGTGCTGGTATCACCCTCTATCAGCCCAGGAGAAAAGGCCGTCATGAGAGCCGCTCTTGATGCCCATCTACCCCTCATCTTCATCTCCCCAATGAGCTTCACCCCATTCACCAAGCCCGGTGGCGAATTCATCGAGGCATGCTCACAAGGCAACCTGCTCATCCTTGCCCCATGGGAAAACCGCTCAACGACCCAAGCGCTCACAAGAAACGAGTGTCTTGCCCTAAACGAGATGACCAGAACGATATGTGAAATGACATAACCCTTCATCTCGGCATAAAAAAGAATGAATTCTTTTGTTCTGCCCTCGATTTTTCGTAACGGTGCCACTTCGTGGCGAAGTTACTTCATCTCGGCATAAAAAAGAATGAATTCTTTTGTTCTGCCCTCGATTTTTCGTAACTTTGCAGCCATAATCCATAAAATCATCTTTTCGTTATGATGAAGGAAAACCTAATCAAGATTTATGAGCGCAGTTTCATCGATAACTGGGAACTGCCTGCATTAACCGACTATAATACCGGTGAGCGCCTCACCTATGGCGACTTTGCCCGCAACATTGCCAAGCTGCACCTGCTTTTCAGGGATTGTGGTGTAAAACAGGGTGACCGCATTGCCCTCATCGGCAAGAACATCCCCAACTGGGTCACCATCTTTATGGGCACCATCACCTATGGTGCCGTGATAGTCCCGATTCTGCAGGAGTTCAACCCTGCCGACGCACAACACATCATCAACCATAGCGAGGCCACGATGCTGTTCATCAGCAAGAGCATCTGGGAAAACCTGGAGTTTGACAAGATGCCCCGCGTGCATGCCGTCTTCCAGCTCGAAGACATGTCGCTCATTGCCGAGAGCGAGGGCGACAGCACCGCCCGGAAAGCCATGGACGGACTGGAAGCAGCCTTTGCCCAAGAGTATGGCCAGGGCTTCTACCGCAACGACATCCACTATCCCGAAGTCCCCAACGACGCTCTGGTCGAGATCAACTACACGTCAGGCACGACAGGCTTCAGCAAGGGCGTAATGATTACCGCCAACAATCTGGCCGGCAATATCGTGTACGGCATCAACTCGGGCCTGCACTTCAAGGGCTCCCGTGACTTGGCATTCCTGCCCCTGGCACACGCCTTCGGATGCGCGTTCGACATGCTCACGCCGCTGGCAGTGGGAGGACACATCACCCTGCTGGGCCGCATCCCCTCGCCCAAGATCCTTGTCAAGGCAATGGCCGAGGTCAAGCCCAACGTCGTGTTCACCGTTCCCCTGGTGCTTGAGAAAATCTACAGCAAGATGATTGTGCCCATGATCAGCAGGGGCGCATTGCGCTGGGCTCTGGCGGTGCCTTATCTGGACAGGCGCATCTATGACAAGATTCGCGACAAGCTCATCGAGGCCTTCGGTGGCGAGTTTGAGGAGGTCATCGTGGGCGGAGCCCCATTCAATGCCGAGGTTGAAGACTTCCTATACAAGATCAAGTTCCCGTTCACCGTGGGCTACGGCATGACCGAGTGTGCACCGCTGGTGAGCCACACGCCCTGGCGCGAGTTTGTGCCCCACAGTGCGGGCCGCATCCTGCCAGGCATCATGGAGTGCAAGATCTTGAGTGACGACCCCGAGAACGTGCCTGGAGAAATCTGCGTGCGCGGCGAGAACGTCATGCAGGGCTACTTCCACAACACCGATGCCACCGAAAAAGTGCTGCACGAGGACGGATGGCTCCACACCGGTGATATGGGAACGCTCAATGCCGATGGCACATTATTTATAAGGGGACGCTTGAAGACGATGCTCCTGAGCTCCAGTGGCCAGAACATCTATCCCGAGGAAATCGAGGCCAAGCTCAACAACATGCTCTACGTGAGCGAGAGCCTGGTAGTCATGCGCGAGGGCAAACTCGTCGCTCTGGTTTATCCCGACTATGACGCGATGGACCAGCTCGGCGTGACCCGTGACAAGCTTCCCGGCCTGATGGAAGATATCCGCAACGAGCTCAACAAGCTGGTAGCACCCTATGAACGCATCGCCAAGATCCAGTTGATGGCTACAGAGTTTGACAAAACACCCAAACGCAGCATCAAACGCTACCTGTACAGCAACTAAAAAAAGACCCAAAATTGAGGCATCGTTCTGCATAGTGATGCTCGATTTGCAAAATTTAACAGATGGCCAATTCGCGCCATCTGTTTGTTTAATTAGTTGATTTTTAGCAGCTTACGGTGGCAAAAACCGGCATTTTAAATTCCATCGCAAAAAAGATGGATTAAAAAAAAACTGAAAAAAACTTGTAGGTGAGAAATTTGTTATAATTTTGCACCGATTTTTACAAACGCATATTAATTGTTTTATTATTTAAAATTACGAAGAAAATGAAGAAGTTAGTTTTGGCTCTTGCCGTTATCGCTAGCGTTAGCATGATTTCCTGCACCAACAACACCGCTGAGCAGGCTGAGGTTACTGAGGACACCACCGCCGTTGTCGAGGAGGTTGTAGATAGCGCCGCTGCTGTTGTTGACAGCACCGCTGCTGCTGTTGAGGAGGCTGCTGCTCCCGCCGAGGAGGCCGCTCCCGCTGAGGCACCCGCTGAGGAGCCCGCTAAGTAAGCAAGGCTTAACAACAAGAAAGTTTGAAGCTGTTCCCGCCGATAGGCTCGAGCAGCTTTTTTTTGTGCACTTGACAAAAGAAACACCCTGTAGCGTGTCGCTATAGGGTGTTTTGTAATTATTGCCAGTCCTTGTTACAGCAAGGTATCAGGATCAAGATTGTTCTTCTCGATATCCTTGAAGTAGCGGTAGGTGCTCACCTTGAGTTCATCTACGGCCATCTCATCGGCGATGATGACGGCGTGGGGATGCATCTGCAGGGCGCTCAGGGTGCACATGTGGGACACACCACCCTCGACAGCCTGCTGCAGAGCGCGAGCCTTGCCATGGCCATTGACGATAATCATCACCTCGCGGGCATCCATCACGGTGCCGACGCCCACGGTGAGGGCAGTCTTGGGCACCTTGTTGAGGTCGCCGTCAAAGAAGCGGCTGTTGGCGATGATGGTATCCTGGGTGAGGGTCTTCTGGCGGGTGCGGGAAGTGAGCGATGAGCCCGGCTCGTTAAAGGCGATATGGCCATCGGGGCCAACGCCGCCCATGAACAGGTCTATGCCGCCGACAGCCTTGATGCGCGCCTCATATTCGGCGCATTCTTTCACCAGGTCGGGAGCATTGCCGTTAAGGATATTGACATTCTCGGGCTTGATGTCGATGTGTGAGAAGAAATTGTTCCACATGAACGAGTGGTAACTCTCGGGGTGATCTTCGGGAAGATTGCAGTACTCATCCATATTAAAGGTGATGACATTCTGGAAGGACACCTTGCCGGCCTTGTTCATCTCTATAAGTTCACGGTACATACCCAGCGGTGAACTTCCCGTGGGGCATCCGAGTTTGAAAGGTTTTTCGGGAGTTGGATTAGCATCGTTGATGCGTTTGGCAACAAAGTGGGCTGCCCACTTGGACACTTTCTCGTAATCTGGTTCAATAATAAGTCTCATAATTTAATATCTGATTAGATTTGTCTTTATGGGGCAAAGTTACATCAATTCTGCGAAATCTCCATAAAAAATTGTAACTTTGCGGGCAAATTCGTCTGCACCCACATTATGGAGAAAAAGAGACCCCTCATACTCATCAGCAATGACGATGGATACAACTATAACGGCATCCAGTCGCTCATCAAGGTGGCACGCACGCTGGGCGACGTGTTCGTCGTGGCCCCGGCGATGCACCAGAGCGGCAAGTCGAGCGCCATCACGTTTATCCATCCCGTGCGCACGACATGCATAGCCCGTGAGGAGGGTTATACCGCCTACCTGGCGACAGGCACGCCTGCCGACTGCGTGAAACTCGCCTTGAACCAACTCATGGCCGACAACATGCCAGACCTGGTCCTCGCCGGCATCAACCATGGTTACAACAGTGGCTTGAACACGTTGTACAGTGGCACGATGGCATGCGCTTTTGAGGGCATCCTGCACGGGGTGCCTTCGGTGGCATTCTCCTTTGGAGACTACGGCGCCGATGCCGACACCAGCGTGTGCGAACCCATCGTCAAGCATGTGACCGAACGCGTGCTCAAGGGTGGCCTTCCCAAGGATGTCTGCCTCAACGTGAATATCCCTAAACTTGACGGCGATTTCAAGGGCATGAAAGTCACCACTGGCGACATGGGACGCTGGATCAACGAGTGGGAACACCGCGTTGACCCGACAGGGCGCGACTACTACTGGCTGACAGGGGAGTTTGAGATGGCCGACAAGGGTGAAGGGCTCACCGACTACTACTGGCTCGAACGCGGCTATGTGACCGTCACCCCCACCCGTGTGGATCAGACCGACCACGCCTCAATGGCGGCCATCAGCGACTTATTGCTGTAACCAAATCAAGACATTAACACATTATATAATATAAAAAGAAACTACAATGGAACGAAGAGTAAGAGTGCGCTTTGCACCATCACCAACCGGACCGCTGCACATCGGCGGCGTGCGCACCGCACTGTATAACTACCTGTTCGCCCGCCAGCACGGTGGCGACATGATCCTGCGCATCGAGGACACCGACAGCACCCGCTTTGTGCCTGGTGCCGAGGAATACATCAACGAGGCCCTGCAGTGGCTGGGCATCGGCATTGATGAGGGCGTGCGCGAGGGCGGCAACTACGGCCCCTACAAGCAGAGTGAGCGCCGCGACCTGTACCGCAAGTACACGCAACAGCTCATCGATGCAGGCAAGGCCTATTATGCCTTTGACACCCCCGAGGAGCTGGAAGCCAAACGTCAGGAAATCAAAAATTTCCAGTACGACGCCAAGACCCGCGGCCTGATGCGCAATTCGCTCTCCCTGCCCGCCGACGAGGTCAAGGCCCTCATGGACAGTGGCGCTAAATGGGTGGTGCGCTTCCGCATCGAGCCCGACCAGGACGTGGTTGTCCACGACCTGCTGCGTGGCGACGTGACCATCAACTCGTCGATTCTTGACGACAAGGTGCTTTACAAGAGTGCCGACGACCTGCCCACCTACCACCTGGCCAACATCGTCGATGACCACCTCATGGAGGTGTCCCACGTCATCCGTGGCGAGGAGTGGCTGCCCAGTGCTCCCCTGCACGTACTGCTGTACCAGGCCTTCGGTTGGGAAGACACGATGCCCGAGTTTGTACACCTGCCCCTGCTGCTCAAGCCCGACGGTAAGGGCAAACTGAGCAAGCGTGATGGCGACCGCCTCGGATTTCCCGTGTTCCCGCTTGACTGGAACGACCCCAAGAGCGGCGAGCGCTCCAGCGGCTATCGTGAAGCCGGCTACCTGCCCCAAGCCGTAATCAACTTCCTGGCTCTGCTTGGATGGAACCCCGGCGATGACCGCGAGATTTTCTCGATGGATGAACTCATCAAGGAGTTCAGCATCGACCATTGCTCACGCAAGGGTGCCAAGTTTGATTTCGAGAAATGCAAGTGGTTCAACCACGAGTACCTGATGAACATGGACGACTGTGAGCTGGCTCAGCTGTTCAAGCCTGTACTGGAGCAGCACGGCGTGAACGTGGCCGACTTCAGCGACGAGTTCATCACCCGTGCAGTGGCGATGGTCAAGAGCCGCATCAACTTTGTCGGCGACCTGTGGGAGCAGGCTGGATTCTTCTTTGTGCATCCCACGACCTACAGTGAGAAGGACATCCGCAAGCGCTGGAAACCCGAGACTCCTGAGCTCATGCGCCAGTTGTCCGAGCTGCTCAAGACCGCTAATTTCGACGACAGCCAAGCCTGTGAGGCTTTGGTTATGGACTGGATCGACAACAACGGTCTGCACAAGGGCAACGTGATGAACGCCTTCCGCCTGACCGTGGTGGGCGAATGCCGTGGCCCGCACATGTTCGACATCATCCAGCTGCTGGGCCGTGAGGAAACCCTCGCACGCATTGAGGCCGGTGTAAAGAACATCCAGATGCCCGCCGATGCATAACTGGCTCATAGCCATATTAACCTTATTGCTCTCCATTCCGACTCTTGCCGCACAAGAGCTGGAATGGAGCGTTGACGCGAGCATGTTGATCAACAACCGTGAGGGTGGCGAGGACAAGAACTTCACCCCCGACGAGACCATCATGTTCACGCGTCTAGCCCCCGAGGTGGGTGTCTCGCTGCTTGACGGCGAGCACCAGCTCAAGGGGGGTGTCGTGTGGTACCAGCCCATGATTGACGACCTGAGCGGTTACAAGGTGTTACCCACACTGTATTACCGCTACAACAGGCCAGACGGGTGGCACGTTACAGCCGGCTTGATGCCACGCTCGCTCATGGTGGAGCGCATGCCGCGCTACCTGTGGAGCGATTCCCTGGCCTATTGCCAGCCCAACATGCGCGGTGTGATGGCACAACTCATCAAGCCCGCAGGCTATGCCGAAATGGTTATAGACTGGCGACAGATGCAGACCGAGAAACAACGCGAGGCATTCACCATCATGTTCAACACCGACTGGCGCATCACCGGACCATTCAGGCTGGGCGGACACATCCAATACAGTCACCTGGCGATGTCCCGCCTCCATGCCCCTGACGAGCACGTCAACGACGACCTGATGATTAACCCGCTGGCGTCACTCGACCTGTCACATCGCACAGCGTTAGACTCGCTGCGCTTCTCGGCCGGGGCAATCGTGGCGATGGAACGCAATCGCGGCGAGGAAAGTTGGCACAACCAAGCCGGGTTTGTCGCCACAGCCACTGCCCAATGGCGCTGGCTGCAGCTTGATGAGACTTTCTACACCGGCAAGGACCTGATGCCGCTTTACCCCCTGTATGGCAGCCAACTTAACCTTGGCGACCCCTACTACCGTAACTCGACCTACAGTCGCACCGACCTCACCGTCCACATCGTGAGCAACCGCTTTGTGGACCTGAACACATCGGTCTCCCTGCATGCCAGCAGCAACACGACCGGTTTTTGGCAGCAACTCACCTGCCGCTTTTACATCGACAACCACCTGTGGAAGCACCGTCACGACCGCAACTATCTCAAGAGCGGCCGTCTGCCTAGCCTCTACTGACAACTAAAGACAAAGACAACAATGGACCCGATCTATAACTTAGGTGTAGCCACCTACCGCAACGCCGTGAAAATCGCCGCCGTACGCAACCCCAAGGCAAAACTGATGCTGCGTGGACAACGCCGTTGTTTCCGCACGCTGCAGCGCAAACTCAACCCGGCAGGCGGTTATATCTGGATCCATGCTTCATCGCTCGGCGAGTTTGAGCAGGGACGTCCCCTCATCGAAAAGATCAAGCGCGAGCAGCCCGATGCACGCATCCTGTTGTCGTTCTTCTCGCCCTCGGGTTACGAGGTTCGCAAGAACTTCAGCATGGTGGACACCGTGGTCTATCTGCCGTTTGACCTGCCCAACAACGTGAAGCGCTTTCTTGACATCGTCAAGCCCTCGATGGCCATCTTTGTCAAGTATGAGTTCTGGGGCAATTACCTGAGCGCCCTCAAGCGACGCGGCATTCCCACCTACATCATCTCGGCCATCTTCCGTCCCGGACAAATTTTCTTCCGTCCCTGGGGCGGCATGTTCCGCAAGATGCTCAAGTGCTTTGACACACTGTTCGTCCAGAACGAGCAGTCGCGCGAAATGCTCGCCGGCATCGGCATCGACAATGTGGTTGTCGCCGGCGACACACGCTTTGACCGCGTTGCCGACGTGCGGGCTGCTGCCCGCGAATTCCCGTTGGTGGCCAAGTTTGTCGAGAATGCCAAGTTCACCCTGGTGATGGGCAGTTCCTGGGCTCCCGACGAGGACATCGTCGTCCCCTACTTCAATGCCCACCGCGATATGAAGCTGATTATCGCCCCTCATGAGTTTGACCGCCATCGCCTGCATGTGCTCATGTCTAAGATTTCACGTCCGGCCCGTTTCTATAGCGAGGCGACCCCCCAGAATATCCAGGGCGTTGACTGCCTCATCATCGATAGTTTCGGACTGCTGTCGTCACTCTACCGCTATGGCCAAGCCGCCTACGTGGGCGGCGGTTTCGGCGCCGGCATTCACAACATCAACGAGGCTGCCGTCTATGGCATCCCCGTCATCTTCGGCCCCAAGCACCACAAGTTCCAAGAGGCAGCCGACCTCATCGCCCTCGACGGTGCCATGAGCATCCACGACGCCGACTCCTTCTCGGCCGCCATGGACCCCCTGCTCGAGAACGAGCCCTTGAGACTCCACTGTGGCAAAACCGCCGGCGACTACATCCAGTCCCATCTAGGCGGCACCCAACTCATCTACAATCAAATCTTCCCTCAATCCACCGCCCAATAATCCCCTCTAGCTCCCGCTCCGCGACCGTCTCATCCCAGTATCGCGGGCGGCAGCCCATAAAAAATCACGACCCCCTAAAAAGTCAACATCATCAAAAAAAACAGGAAAAACGTTGATTATTAGCGGAATTTGATATACCTTTGTGGCGCTTTAACGAAAAACTCAGGAGATGGTAGATGCTTTGAAGTTGAAAATCAAGACGTTACCATTTGGCACTCATGCGGTTGAGTGTCATGTGGACGAGTCGTTTTTCAATACCGATGAGCAAACCGAGGTGAGACGCGCCGACGTGGATGTCACCCTTGAGGTGGCCCGCAAGAGCGAGACCACCTACCACCTGGAGATCGCGTGCCGCGGCACACTGACAATTCCCTGTGACCGCTGTCTCGATGATCTGGATTTGCCGGTGGATGTGGACTACCGCCTGAACGTAGAGCAAATGGGCACAGAGCTTGACGACAGCAACGAAGAGCTCCTGATAGTGCCATCGGAATGGCGGGAACTGGATACCGCGCCCATCGTGCGCGACACCGTCCTGCTCACCATCCCGATGACGCATTGTCACGAGAACGAGGAAGATTGCAACCCCGACATGCTCGATATGCTCGACAGCCATCGCGTCGAGGCCGTCCCCGAGGACGATGACAACCGCAGTGAAACAACCGGCACCGACCCCAGATGGGAGGCGCTTAAAAAGTTGAAAGAACAATAATTTTTAAATAACAACAAGAAAATGGCACATCCTAAAAGAAGACAGTCTAAGACTCGTACCGCTAAGCGCCGCACCCACGACGTGGCTGTGGCTCCGACCATCGCTCAGTGCTCTAACTGTGGTGCATGGCATGTTTATCACACTGTATGCCCCGAGTGCGGTTACTACCGTGGCAAGAATGTGATGGGCAATGAGGAAGCCTAAATCGGTGTGAAGCAGCGGTTAACGGCCGCTACTCCAAACGATTGAAGCGAAAATGATATCCTAAATGGGCTGAATTTTCAACCTCATTTGGGATATTGAATTTAAAACTAAGTAGCACAAGATATCAAAACGCTTTCAAGCTTATGCTGAACGCAAAAATCACAGGCATCGCGTCTTACATCCCCGATGACGTACTGGACAACGAGATGCTATCACAGATGGTGGACACCAACGACGAGTGGATTACCACTCGCGTGGGCGTCAAGGAGCGTCGAATCCTCAAGAAGCCCGTCGGCTCATCTTGGATGGGCATTCAGGCAGTGAACAAGCTACTCGAGGAGACCGGCACCAACCGTGACGACATCGACCTGCTCATCTGCCCCACCTCCAATCCCGATTACCGATTCCCCTCAACGGCATCGATCATCGCACACGGAGTGGGTATCGAGAAGAAGTGCTATGCCTACGACATCCAGGCCGCATGTGCCGGATTCCTTGTAGGACTGTATGAAGCCACCGCATTCATTCGCGCTGGCATTTACAAAAAGGTTATCGTCGTTTCTGCCGAGAAAATGTCTAGCATGGTGGACTATAACGACCGTGCGACATGCCCCTTGTTTGGTGACGCTGCAGCATGCATGCTGCTCGAGCCCACCGAGGAGCCCATCGGCATCATGGACGGCATCTTCCACGTGGACGGCTCAGGTCTTGAGCACCTGGTCTACAAGGCCGGTGGCTCGGCATTGCCCACCAGCCACGAGACGGTTGACGCCAACTTCCACTGCGTTTATCAGGAGGGCCGCGCCGTCTATCGTCATGCCGTTATCGACATGCTCACCTCGAGCAAGGACGTGATGAAACGCAATGGACTGACCAACGACAACATCGATTGGTTTGTTCCCCATCAGGCTAACCTGCGCATCATCGAGGCCGTCGGCGCCCGCCTGGGCATCGACGAGAGCAAGGTGATGGTCAACATCGAGCACCGCGGCAACACCAGTGCTGCCAGCATCCCCTTGTGCTTGGACGAAAACAAGCACCGCATCAAGAAGGGTGACAAGTTGGTCCTGACCGCCTTTGGCGCCGGTTTCACCTGGGGTGCGCTCTACATCGTCTGGTCTCTGTAACCCGACGATATCAACACAACAAGAGGCATCACTACTCAATACTGTTACAACACATGCGAGTAGCGATGCTTCTTGAGTAAATTACCTCCACAAAACAACTAGGGACTAGGGACTAAAATCTAAGGACTAATATGCATCGAGCAGGATTTGTAAACATCGTGGGTAACCCTAATGTGGGAAAATCGACACTGAGCAACCGCCTGGTGGGTGAACGCTTGTCCATCGTCACAAGCAAGGCCCAAACCACGCGCCACCGCATCATGGGCATCGTCAACGGCGAGGACTACCAGATTGTCTTCAGCGACACGCCTGGTGTGCTCAAGCCCAAGTTCCGCCTGCAGCAGAGCATGCTAGAGTATTCGACTGGTGCGCTCATTGATGCCGATGTGCTGCTCTATGTCACCGACGTTGTCGAGTCGCCCACCAAGAATCAGGACTTCCTGGACCGCGTTGCCCGGGAGAAGATTCCCATCCTGCTGGTCATCAACAAGATCGACCTGCTCAAGGGCAACGATGACCTCATGCGCATCATCGACCAGTGGAAACAGTTGCTGCCCACTGCCGAGGTGTTCCCTACCAGTGCGCTGGAAAACTTCAACGTCGATAACATCATGAAGCGCATTGTGGAACTACTGCCCGAAAGCCCGCCCTACTTCGGCAAGGACGCGTTGACCGACCGCAGCAGCCGCTTCTTTGTCACCGAAATTGTGAGGGAGAAGATCCTGGAGACCTATGACAAGGAGGTGCCCTATGCCACACAGGTCATCGTCGAGAAGTTTGACGAGAGCGACAACGCCATCCACATCATGGCCGTCATCTACGTTGAGCGCGACAGCCAGAAAGGCATCATCATCGGCCACCAGGGCAAGATGCTCAAGCGCGTGGGCACCCTCGCCCGCAAGGACATTGAGACCTTCTTCGAGAAAAAGGTCTTCCTTGAACTCTACGTCAAGGTCGAGAAAGACTGGCGCAACCAGGAAAACAAACTCCGCGCCTTCGGTTACATCGAGTAAAAAAACTGAAAACTAACAACTGAAAACTGACAACTGAATATGGGACGATTAGTAGCTATCGTGGGAAGGCCCAACGTGGGCAAGTCAACGCTGTTTAACCGCTTGACTCAGACTCGTGCCGCCATCGTGAACGACACGAGTGGTACCACCCGTGACCGCCAGTATGGCAAGATGGAATGGAACGGCATGGAAATGTCGGTGGTGGACACCGGCGGTTGGGTCGTTAACAGCGAGGACATCTTTGAGGAAGAAATCAACAAGCAGGTGCAACTGGCCATCGAGGAGGCCGACGTCATCCTCTTTGTCGTGGACATCAAGAACGGCATCACCGACCTCGACGATATGGTTGCCGACATCCTGCGTCGCTCGTCTAAGCCCGTCATTGTCGTTGCCAACAAGGACGACAACAACCAGAGCATGTATGCCGAGGCTGAATTCTATGCCTTGGGCTTGGGTCAGCCGTTCTCGATTTCGGCGGTCAACGGCAATGGTACCGGTGACTTGCTCGACGAGGTGGTGAAAAAGATGCCCGAGAAGGGCGAAGAGACCCTTGAGGAAGAGTTGCCGCGATTTGCCATCGTGGGTCGTCCCAATGCCGGCAAGTCGTCGCTGGTCAACTCCCTCATGGACGAGAACCGCAACATCGTCACCGACATCGCCGGCACGACCCGCGACAGCATCTACTCACGTTACAACAAGTTCGGGTTTGACTTCTACCTGGTGGACACCGCCGGCATCCGCAAGAAGAACAAGGTCAACGAGGATATCGAGTACTACTCGGTGCTGCGTTCCATCCGCGCCATCGAGAACAGCGACGTGTGCATCCTGCTCATCGACGCCACCCGTGGCATCGAGGCCCAGGACGTGAACATCTTCTCCATCATCCAAAAGAACCGCAAGGGCCTCGTCGTGCTTGTCAACAAGTGGGATGTCGCCGAGAACAAGACACAGCAGTCCATCGACCATTTCGAGGCAACCATCAGGGAGCGTTTCGCACCGTTTACCGATTTCCCCATCATTTTCGGCTCGGCGCTCACCAAGCAGCGCATCCATAAGGTGCTACAAACCGCCCAGGAGGTGTACAACAACCGTCACATCACAATTCCCA
The DNA here is from genome assembly GCA_905233915.1 of uncultured Muribaculaceae bacterium. Classification (GTDB taxonomy): domain Bacteria; phylum Bacteroidota; class Bacteroidia; order Bacteroidales; family Muribaculaceae; genus Sodaliphilus. Next base: position 36,460 of record CAJOFM010000019.1, read on the forward strand.
CCTCACAGCTCAACAACCTGCTGCAGGCCGACATCCAAGCTGTTCCGCCCCCCGCAGTCAAGGGCAAGTATGTGAAAATCAAGTATATCACCATGCTCAAGGGTGCCAATGTGCCCACATTTATCTTCTTCTGCAACCTGCCGCAGTGGATCAAGGATCCCTACAAGCGCTACCTCGAGAACAAGATTCGTGAGCACTGGAATCTGCACGGAACGGTCATTAATTTATTCTTCCGAGAGAAATAATCTAGAATTTATATTCTAAAACATATAAAATTATTTGGTATATATGAATTATTCTTATTATCTTTGCACACGGAAAAACAACATAATATGTTATGAACGTGTGTTCCAATAAGAACTAGACAATAAGAGCATATATACTTGAATTTTGGTTATGAAGATGGTGTACTTTTGTGAAAAAGTGCACTTTCGCTTTATATAGGGTACATCTTCTTGTACTTTTTAATCATCACAACATCAAAAAACTGAAAACTCAAAACTGAGAACTCAAAACTTTTACTACCTTTGCCTCACAGAATATCAACACTGTTAACATTAAGCGATATGAAGAAGTTCAAACTGCTGGTCATGTCATTGACCGTAATAACCATTGCAGCCATGACGCCCAATGCCGTGGCTCAGACGACCCAAAACGTGCAGCAGCTCGAGAAGGACATCGAGATGCACGAGAAGAACATCAAGGAGAAAGAGGATGCCATCAAGAGCCTGGAGGAGCGCATCGATGAACTCAAGTCTCAACTCAAGGACCTGGAGAACCAGAAGAAAAACCTCGAGAAGGAGATGAAGACCGAAATCAAAACGCGCAAAGACAAATTCACCACCCGCGATGAGCTGGTCTATGACCAGGAGATCGTTGACGTGCTCTACAACCCCTATAACAAGGAAGATGTCGAGGATGCGCTCAAGAGCTTTGAGGGCATGGAGACCAAGGATGTCATCAAGAAGAAAGAACTCGTAGAGAAATATGGCGAGTACACCAAGAACCTGAAAGAGTTCCTCGAGAAACAGAAGACCGAACTCGCCAAGGCAAAGTGGACCTACCAGTCATCGGCAAGCGACACTTACAAGAAGTTTGAGAAAGGACTTAAGGGAACCAAGTACTGGAAGATTTATAACAAGAAGGAGAAAAACGAGAGCATCGACTACCTGGACCGCGTGATGGACAAGGTAATGCTCTTCAAGAACGACGGCCTCAAGAGCGAGACCCAGCTCAACCAGATCCTCAACCTCCTCTACGCCAACTAAGGAAGTATTCTAATAACAACAATTACGCGAATTAAGCAAAGGCTACACCGCCTTGTTTAATTCGCGTAATTCTTCGTTTCACTATTTGTGGTCCCACTTGGGCTTGAACCAAGGACTCCCTGATTATGAGTCAGGTGCTCTAACCAACTGAGCTATAGGACCGGCTCTTGGAGCAATACCTGCCCGTCAAAGCGACTGCAAAATTACAAAATAAATGGGAATTGACAACCAGTTACCCACTTTTTTATTTTAGTCTCATGTTCATTTGCTGAAGAAAAGGCACAAAAGCGCATCCATAAATAAGACTAAAGGGCTGACAAAAGCAAATGGATAGTGCATTTTCACATTTTTTAAACTTTTATCTGGTATGAATTAGAGAAATATTTATTTAATTTGCAATGTCAAATAGAAATGCTTTTATGGGGTAAATATAGTTTTCAAGTATTAGTAATTATTAGAGGGTCTCAGCAGTGATTGCCTAGACCTCTTTTTTTTATATAATTCATTCCCCTACTCTATCAGTTTGGCCATTTCCATGAGGGTAAAGATACCTTCACGCCCCGCGTTCATCATCAGGTCCAGAATACTCAGGTCAGGGCGGAAACCTTGCGTTTCTTGCCACATCTGATAGTAAGGCACATTGGCTATTGGCAAGGTATCGGGCTTCTTCATGCCTATGCGGCCGCGCAGGTCAATCGTGCCATCTTCCAGTGCCTGTTTTCCGCTGTCTTCCAGATAGCGTGTCGAGAGTGGCAGGTCCATGAAATCGACAATCAGCTGATGCAACTGCGCGTTGAACTCATGCAGGTAGCGCTGCGAACCATTGATGATGCGCGACAGGTCGTCGGCAACATAGTCAAAATAAGGTGAGCGGCCGTAGGCTGAATACAAAGCACCCCAATGCAGACGGCGCCAGTCGCCGTGCTCCGAGATGAGCACGTCGCGCAGCGGAGTCATCATGTTATTGGTGGAGCCCACTAGGGGCACGGTGAGCGTCTGAATCCCGTTAGGGCCGTCAACACGGTAGCGGTGATGGCTGTGGCGCAACGGCAGGCGCGTCTCACACAGGTCAACCAGCAAGGTACCGGCCTTGAGAGCCACGGCATAGCACCGCACACTAGCGGCACACATGCTGCCCATCACAACCGCTGTTGCCGATGTACCAATCATTCAAGTATCCTAAAACCTAAAGCCTACTTCTTATCCGGATTGGGCATCTTGAAGATGCGGTTCCAGCGGATGCCGCCATTGAACAGCGTGTGATCCTTGTCAAACGAGATGAGGATGATGGAGGGAGTGCCCACGATATGATCCTCGGGAACAAAGCCCCAGAAACGGGAGTCGAGCGAGTTGTCGCGGTTGTCGCCCTGCATCCAGTAGTAGTCCATCTTGAAGGTATAGCTCGTGGCGGGCTGGCCGTTGATAAGAATCTGGTTGCCCTTCACCTCCAGGGTGTTACCCTCGTAGTTGCGGATGCAGCGCTCATACAACGGCAGGTTAGCCAGCGTCAGATCCACCTTGGTACCCTTCTTGGGAATCCAGATGGGGCCGTAGTTAGCGTGGGTCCAACCGTAATCGGTGCCAACGGGATAGGTGAACACCGACTCGCTGGCATCGGGCTGGATGCGCTGGATAAAGGTCACCCAGGGCTTGGACTCAAGCGTCTTTTTCATATCTCCCGTGAGCAGGAGCATATACTGGTTGCCGCTGCCATGGCGGTCATCCATGCTGATGCCCAACTCATCATACAATTCGTCGGTGATGGGAGTGCCGTCGGTCTCGACATAGTAGAGATACTGCACATTCTTGGGCTGAGGCACGGCCTTGCCGTTGATATAGACAATGCCGTCCTTGATCTGCAGGGTCTCGCCAGGCAAGCCCAGACAACGCTTCACGTAGTTGTCGCGGCGGTCAACGGGGCGGTAAATGATGTCGCCAAAGACCTCCTTGTTGTTACGCACCACGTCGCGGCCACGCTCCTGGCACAGGGTGTAGTAATCGGGATTGGTGCACTTCAGGGCAACGGTGTCGCCTGCAGGGAAGTTAAACACCACAATATCCATGCGCTCCACGTTGCGCAGACCCTTCAAGCGCTTGTATTCCAGCTGGGGATGCTCGATGTAGGACTTGCAGTTGAAGAACGGCAGGGTGTTCTGCGCCAGCGGGAAGTGCAGCGGCGTCTGCGGCACGCGCGGGCCGTAGGTCACCTTGTTCACCCACAGGAAGTCGCCTGTCAACAGTGACTTCTCGAGCGACGAGGAAGGAATCTGATAATTCTGGCCCACGAACAGGAACAGGAAATAGACCAGCACCAGGGCGTAGATGATGGCATCCACCCAGCTCATGAGGGTGCGCAGGGGCTTGTTCTTCAAGCCTTTCCACGCTCCCCAGGGCAGGTACTGCGTCAAGTAGATGTCGCCCAGCAGGATCAAGCCCAGCAGCAACAGCGGGTTTCCCATCCAGATGGTCCACAGCACATAGAGCAACGCCACGGCACCAAAACGCCACCAGCGGGTCTTCTTCACGCGGCCCAGGCGTTCCTTGAGCGAACCGGTCTGACGCACATACTCCTCTTCTTTACTATCTTTGTTCTTGTCGATATCGTTTGCCATAATGATAATCTAGTTACTTGGAAAAATTTGCTGCGAAATTACTAAATAATGTGGAAATGGCACTACTTTTGCACTATAAGAAACAAATTTTAGGATAAGTTATGAAAATCAGCAAAATTATAGCGCCGGGCGAAACCATCATCTACCGCCCTCGCCTCACCAAGTGGGCTTATCTGCACTTGGGCAGCCTGGTCCACAACCTGACGACCACCATCTTTGTGAGCGACAAGCGGTTTTTCCACAGTCACGGCTGGATTCACCGTCACGCCCACGAGATTGTCATCAGCAAGGTCGAGAGCATCCTCGTTGAGCAAAACCTGTGGGGCCGCATCTTCAACTACGGCAACATCAAGGTTTCAGGTACCGGGGCAGGCACCATCATCCTGCGGTACATCAAGCGCCCCCTCGAGTTCCAGCGCCAGGTACGCGCCATCCAAGGGTCCGGTAGCGGCACCCCCGAGCAGGCTTAAACCAGAGTAAGGTATTAAAGAAACGCCACCAGAGCGGCGGTAATCAGGCCGACGACAGTGAATAACACGGCGCAAGCCATGACCCTGGCATCGGCGCCGGTGTAAAGCCCCTTGTTGACGTGCCAGCGGCGCTCAATCCAGCGCATGAGGCCCCAAACGAGCCATCCCACCAGCGAGCCGACAATGATGCCGCCCAGGATATCACCGGGATAATGCACCCCCAGATACATGCGGCTATAGCATTGCAGCAGTGCCCACGACAGCAGGCTACAGGTCACCAGGCGATGACGCATAATCAAGGACAGGAGTGTTACTGCGGCAAATGAGTTGGCGGCATGACTCGACACGAAGCCATACATGCCACCGCGGTAGCCGTTGATGACATGCACCATGGATTCCAAATCGGGGTCATGCGTGGGCCGCAAGCGCTCAACCAGGTGCTTGATGAGGCCTGACGAAATCTGATCGGCCATGACAAATGCCAGCACTAGCATCGCCAACACCAACAAGGCATGGCGGCGGTTTTGATGCAAGAGCACCCAAGCCAACGCCAGCACCAGCAGCAGCGATGCCCACTTGGCCGAGACCAGCCACCAGAACACATCCTGGAATGCGTCATTCAAGCCATTGATGGCCAACAACGCATTAGCATCTATCTCGTCCAAATATTCAATCATAGTAAACTCCCTAACTCCTAACTCCTAACTTCTAACTCAAATCACCTCAACATCCTTGGCATTGATCCAAGCCTTGTGACCACCTGCAGTCGATACCTGCAGCCACTTGCCGCTAGCAGGATCAACGATGGTATCAACAATCTCGACACGGGTGCCCTGAAGCAGCCTGAAGGCTTCCCCTTCCTTATCACGCGCTTCACGGGGCGCCTTGCTCAGGACAACGCTCTCGGGCATGATGATGGCACCATTGCCCCCCGTCGCCTTGTGATAGACATGGAATGCGGCCATGTTGGCCAGTATGCTCGCCACAATCAGCACAGCACCGCCAAAAAAGCCGATTTTGCGCATCAGCACATTGTCCATGAACATGTAAACCGCCACGCCCGCCAGGAACAACAGGAAGGTGATGATGGCGATGATGGCCCAAGCATTGCTGGACAGGCGGCTCACCGTCTGGTCAACCCAGTTGCTGAACCACGAGTCGCCGGCATCGTCAGGCAACTGCATCTTGCTGCGCACAAAATCCAGATTGAAACGCGCGTCACTGTTCGACGGGTCAAGCAGCAGGGCCCGCTCATAGAAAAGCACGGCATGCACATTGTCCTTGAGGCGATAGTAGGTGTCGCCGATATTGCAGTACAGGTCAGACGAAACACCCGTCTTTTCGGCCTCCTGCAGATAGAGTTTCAGTGCCTCGTTATAGAGCTCCTGCTTATAGGCCTGATTGGCGCGGTCGATGTTGGCATTGGCAGCCACAAGGGGCAACGCCAGCACGGCTATGATGATAGTGATAATTACTTGTTTCATTGTCTTCCATTTTCAGTTTTCAGTCGTCAGTTTTCAGTTGTCAGTTGTCAGCATAACTCCTAACTTCTAACTCCTAACTCCTAACTTTACTTTTCACGCTTTCCAGACGGTCGATGATGCCTGCTGCCTCGTCGAGCACAGCATTCATATCGCCCGAGGCGAGTTCGGGGGCATACTGCGCAAACTCGCACTTGTCAATCAGGTCCATCGATGCCTTGCGCAACGTCTCGTCGATGCCATACTGCTCCAGTTCGGCATTGATGTTGTCCTTGCTCAACTCACTAACGGGAATCGACAGCTTGTCGCTCATATAGCCCCACAGGGCATTAAGCATCTCGGCATAGAAACCGCTGCGGTCACCACGGGCAGCAAAGCCACGGGCGGCTTTCAGGCGGCGCTGGGCCACCTTGCTGGCACGCTTGGAACGCATGCGGCGCACGTCGGCACGCTCCTTCAACTGCTTGCGGTAATACATCAGCAATGCCACCAACGCCAGCAACGGGAGCAGGAACCACAGCCAATAGGCCCAGTTGCCCACGATGTAACTATGAGACTTCTTCAACCCCAAGTCACCGTTCTTGATGGGACGGATGTCCATATTCTTCATGCGGTAATGGTTGCTGGGCTGACCTTCGCCCTTGGCGACTGTCAGGTGACGACCAGGAACGGTAATGGTCTCATATTTTCCCGCTTCAGGGTCAAAATAGGTAAACTCGCTGGCGGGTATCTCAAACTCGCCTGCATACTGCGGAATGAAGGTGTAATCCATCACGACCTTGCCGCTCATGTCGCCGGCAGCGTCATTGACGTGGGCATCGGTCTTGGGGTCATACACGTCAAACTGTTCCGGGAACTTGATTTCGGGTGCCTTGATGTACTTGATATTGCCCGTGCCACTGATGGTGTAGCGGTAGGTGGCGGCACTATAGGTCTTGAAACCCGTGGCGGGCTTCAAGTCGGTAGTGACGTTGAAACGGCCCACAGCACCAGTGAATGACGCGGGCTTGGGCTCGGGCAACGGCAGGATATTGATGGTTGCCTTGTTGCTGGTCACCTTCAGGTCCTTCTCGACAGGCTTGGAGATGGTGCCGAAAATGCTCCTGAACGTGTCAAACTGCACCACGCTCACGTCATAGTTGCCCGACGTAATGGTCAACTTCCCGCTCTGCTGCGGGTAGAGGATACACTTCTTGAGGGTGGCCACCATATACTGCTCGCCATTGAAGGTCTCGACCTTGTTCAGGCTGGGCTGCATGGCGATTTCCTCAATCAGGAAGCCGTCAAACGAGGGCTGGATGGTGGGAATGAACTGCGACACCTGGTATTTGGTGTACAGTTTGATCGTGCATACCACCGCCTGCTGCTCATAGACGCGCGGCTTGCTCATCTCGATGCGCACAAACAGATCCTTGCCGCTCACGGCCTTGTCGGCACTCTGCGTCATGGGGTCGCTGTAAGGCGTCGGAGCGCCGGGCGTGGTCTGATGCTGTGGCTGGCTGTTGGCATGGCTGCCCGACGGCAGCACATCGATGGTGAACGGTTTGGTCGCCACGCGCTTGCCACCTACCACGATCGAGGCAGCCCCGATGTGGCACTTGCCCGTCGAGGTGGCCTTGTAAATCATGGTGTATTCCTCACTCGAACTGCTACTCGACTTGCCGTTAACCCACGACGAGCTGTAGCTGTGCGACACGCTGGGGCCATAGATGAGTTTGGCTCCGCTCACCTCGGGTGCCGAAAAACTGCTTCCCTCACCGTTATTGAGCACAAACGTGACGTTAAACTTGTTACCCTCAATGACCTGGCGTGGAGCCTCGACGGTAAACGATGCCGCCTGGGCCACTACCGCGGTCAAGAGCAAGATAGCTATATTGATGATGCGCTTCATAGCGTTTTCAATTATCAGTCCCTAAAACCTAAAACCTAATGCCTAAAACCTAAAACCTAACCTACCACTTCCTATTCGTGCGCTGGCGCTCATGGCGCTGCTGTTGGGCCTGCTGGGCATTGATGCGCTGTTGGGTTGCACGTTCACGGTCCTGCATGGCCTTGAGCACCTGTTCGGCGTTCTGCTGGCTCATGCCGCCTTGCTGTTGCTGCTGGCGTTGCTGGTCCTTTTTATTTTGTTGGTTCTGGTTTTGATTCTGCTTGTTCTGATCCTGTTTGTCCTGATTTTGGTCCTTATTCTGGTCTTTATTTTGATCCTTGTTTTGGTCTTTGTCCTTATCTTGGTTCTGGTCCTTGTTCTGGTCCTTATTCTGGTCCTTGTTGTCCTGGTTTTTATCCTTGTTCTTATCCTGTTCTTGCTTCTTGAGTTGGGCCAGACGCAGGTTTTGCCGCGCATGCTCGTCATCGGGGTTGCAACGCAGGGCGTGCTTGTAGAACTCTATCGCCTGGTCATACTGCTGGCGGCCATAGGCGATGTTGCCCAGGTCATAGCTGGCCTTGCCGCGCAACTGCTTGTCCTGAGCGCCCTTAGCCAGGTTGGTGAGCAGGCCCTCGGCTTGCTTCATGGGATTCTTCTCGTCATCTTGTTGGGCGGTGACGCTACCCTGGCGCATCAATGCGGTGGCCAGGTTAAACTGTGCCTTCTCGCTGGCAGGATTGGCCTGCAGGGCCTTGCGGTACTCGACTTCGGCCTCGGCATAACGCTTTTTCTCATACAGCTTGTTGCCGTTGCGCAGGCACACGCGCTCCTGCTTGGTCATCTTGGGACCCTTGTCCTTGGCCTGGACAGGCATGAAGGTTCCCAATGCCAACACAGCAGTCAGCAAGGCTATGACGGTCTTATTCAGTCTTATCTTGTTTCTTAGCAGTCTCATTGCTTACAGTGGTGTTTTCTTTCTTGTCCTTAGTGAAGAAATTATACTTCTTGAGCCACGGGTTCTTGCGTTCGAGAAGCAACAGCAGCCCCAATAATAGCAGCAGGGCTATCGTGGCAAACACGGGGAACTGCTCGTCATGCTGGGTGTAGGTCACTGCAGCCAGGTCGCTCTTGGCGAGCTTGTCCAGCGTTTCCTGCAGGGTCGAGACAGCGTCCGAGGCTGTGCCCGAGATATACACGCCCTTGCCCGCATCGGCGATTTCCTGCGCCATCTTCTCGTTGAGGTAGGTGGTCACGGGATTGCCGCTGTCGTCGGTGAGGTAACCGCCATCCATCGGGATGGGAGCGCCGGTGGTGGAGCCCACGCCGATGACATTGACCTGGACACCCATCTTGGCAGCCTGCTTGGCGGCGCTCACGGCATCGTCTTCAAAGTTCTCACCATCGGTGATGATAATGATGGCCTTCTGCGACTTCTTGCTCTGCGAGAAGCCATTGAGCGCCAGATTGATGGCGGCACCGATGGCCGTGCCCTGGGTGGGTGCCATGTTGGTGCTGATGCCGTTCAGGAACAGTTTGGCCGAAGCGGCATCGCTGGTCATGGGCATCTGCATGTAGGCATTTCCCGCAAACACAATCAGGCCCACCTTGTTATTGTCCAGGCGGTCGATCAGTTTCTGCAAAATCATCTTGGCTCGTTGCAGGCGGCTCACGTCCTGCGGGTTGTCGGTACTCGACGCGTTCATCGAGTTGGACACGTCAATGGCAACCATCACCTCGATGCCGTGCACCTGGGTCGTCGTCTTGCTCGAACCGGCACGCGGACGGGCGAGCACCACGATAACCATCGTGAGCAGCAGCAGTTCCAGCACGAGACGTATCCATGGCTTGTAGCGCGACACCTCGGGCATCAGCGGCTCGATGGACGCGCGCTTGCCATAGCGTGCCAGCCGCTTGCTGCGGTCACGGCGGTTCCACAGGAACAGCAGCACCAGTGCGGGCAGCAGGAGCAGCAGGTAGAAATATTGCGGATGAGCAAAATTGATCATAATTTCATTCCTCTTTCAATTGAATGTCGTTAAAACCTAACACCTAAAACCTAAAGCCTAACTAAGGAATATGCCTTAGTAATGTGTAATCCAGCAACAGGCTCAACAGCAGCAGGCCCAGCAGCAGCAATGCCCACGGCTCGTAGTGGTCCTCGGTGTGGGTGAAGCGCTGCACGTCCATGTGGGTCTTCTCCAACTGGTCAATCTCCTTGAAGATATTGTGCAGCACGCTGCCCGAGGTGGCACGGAAATACTTGCCACCCGTGTTGGCGGCGATATTCTTGAGGGTAGCCTCGTCGATGACCACAGGCATGCGTTGGTATTGGATATTACCGGCATAATCGATGGCCACGGGGTACTCGGCGGTACCGTTACTGCCCACGCCGATGGTGTAGATCTTGATGCCATACTTGCGGGCGATGTCGGCGGCGGTGTTGGGCGCCACGACACCCGTGTTGTTGGAGCCGTCGGTGAGCAGGATGATGCTCTTGCTCTTGGCCTTGCCGTCACGTATGCGGTTGATGGCGGTGGCAATACCGTCACCGATGGCGGTACCGTCCTCCAGGGCACCCATCTCGGTCTGCCCGATGGCATTGACCAGCGTGGCGTTGTCCATGGTCATGGGCACCTGGGTGAAACTCTCGCCGGCGAACAGCACCAGGCCGATGTTGTCATGGTCGCGGCCACTCACAAACTGGATGGCCATCTTCTTGGCACTCTCAAAGCGGTTGGGAGAGAAATCCTTGGCGAGCATACTGGTGGACACGTCTAGGGCGATGACAATGTCGGTACCCTCCACGTCGCTGGTCGACCAGCTGTCCTTGGTCTGCGGGCGGCACAGGATCACGATGAGGCATGCCAGGGCGCCCAGCTTCAGGGCAAACGACACATGCTTGAGCCACACCTTCCAACTCGTGCCCAAGTCATCAAACGCGCGTGTTGACGACACGTTCATCTCGGGCTCGTTCTTGTCCTGGCTGTAGATGTACCATGCGATGAGCGGTATCATCAGCACGGGCAGCAGCCACAACCATCCCGGGTGAGCAAGATTCATCATTTCTTCTCCTCCTCTTTGGTTTCGGGTTGTTCAACGGGACGTGTGGCCTCAACGAAGTTCACGGCGCGCTGGTAGGCGACCTCGTTGTCGTCGGCCAGCGGGCGGGCGTTGGCAAACTTCACGATGTCGGCCACCTCGAGAATCATCTCCAGCTGCTCGTTCACGGCCTTGGTCTCGTCGTTCTTCTTCAGGGTATCAATAATCTGCGACGAGGTCATCTCCACGGCATTGATGTGGAAACGGCGGTCGATATACACACGCAGGATGTCAGTCAAGCCAGTGAAATACTCCTTCTCCTGACCCTGTTGCCACAACTGCGCCGCCTTCAGGTTCTGCAGGTTGATCATCGCCTCTTCATAGGGCGGCAGGCGCTTGCGGCTCGGTTTCAACGGGTTGACACCTTTCTTATAATACTTGTGGTAGGCCCAGATGGCAGCGCCTATCAGCAGCAAGGCCAGTAGCCAAGCCCACCAGTAGTCGGGCAGCCAGTCAAACAGGCTGAACGGCACCTCCTCCACGGGCTTGATGTCGTTGATGTCCTTCATCTGGCTCACGTCAACGGGCAGCACCTTGAGGGAGAGCTGGTTGCAATAGGCGGTATCACCATTCACCACATAGGGGATGGGCTTGATGACCCACATACCCGAGTCAAAGCTCTGGATGATAAGGTCGCGGTTGATCTGGATGCGGTTGTTGCCCAGATCGGTCGTGTCGGCGGCGGGGCGCTCGGCAATCTCGACCGTGGCACTCAGCGTGTCGGCCTGCTCGTTGGGGAAAAAGCCGCGCGCGTCCTTGTCCTGGGTAATCTCCAGGTGCAAGGTGGTGGTCTTGCCCATGAGCAATGTGGCACTGTCGAGCCGCGCCTTGAACGTGACGTTCCCGCCCCATGCCGTGGCCACAGTAGCCAGCAGCACGATGGCGGTCATCACGATATGTCTCACATGTTGTGACATTTCAATTATCTTTAAACTCTAAACCCTAAACTTTCAACTTCAAGTCGCACGCGACTTGAATAAGCCCATCAGGGCAGCGACATAGTCTTCGTCGGTCGCCACACTTGCCAGGTCCACGTTGCAGCGCTGCAGCGTGCTGTTCACGGCCTGTTGCTGGTTATACCACCAGCGGCTGTAGCTGTCACGCACGCGCTTGCTACTGGTGTTCACCCACTTCATGGTACCGCGCTCGGCGTCGCGCATGCGCATCAGCCCCACGTTGGGCAGCTGTGCCTCGCGCTTGTCATACACCTGCACGGCAATCACGTCATGCTTATGGTTGGCGATGGACAATGACTTGTAGTAATCGTGCTCGTCGATAAAGTCGCTCACCAGGAAGGTCGTGCAGCGCTTCTTCAACGCGCCGGTCATGTACTCGAGCACCATGTTGATGTCGGTGCCGGTACCCGTGGGCTGGAAATCCAGCAACTCGCGGATGACGAGCAGGATGTGCTTGCGGCCTTTCTTGGGCGGAATGAACTTCTCCACCTTGTCGCTGAAGAAGATCACGCCCACCTTGTCGTTGTTCTGGATCGCCGAGAACGCGATGGTGGCACCTATCTCGGCCATCATCTCGCGCTTGGCAACACCCACGGCACCAAAGTCCTTGCTGCCGCTCACGTCAACGAGCAGCATCACCGTGAGCTCGCGCTCCTCCTCATACACCTTCACATAGGGGCGGTTGTAGCGGGCTGTGACGTTCCAGTCGATGTCGCGCACGTCGTCACCATACTGGTACTCGCGCACCTCGCTGAAGGTCATACCCCTGCCCTTGAAGGCCGAGTGGTATTCGCCGGCGAATATGTTCTGCGACAGGCCCTTGGTCTTGATCTCAATCTTGCGGACCTTGCGCAACAACTCATTAGTATCCATTTTCAGTTTTCAGTTGTCAGTTTTCAGTTGTCAGTTTTCAGTTTTCAGTTTTCAGTCGTCAGTTTTCAGTCGTCAGTCGTCAGCGAGATAACCATTAACCTCTAACTTTTAACCTTTAACCACTAACCTTTAACCTTTAACCTTTAACCATTAACCTCTAACCTTAACCTTCAAGCTGCCTGCAGCTTGAATCTCAAGGCACTGCAATCTTGTCCAGGATGTTGCTGATGATCTCGTCGGCGGTGATGTTGTTGGCCTCGGCCTCGTAGCTCAGACCCAGACGGTGACGCATCACGTCGTGACAAACGGCACGCACGTCCTCGGGGATGACATAACCGCGGTTGCGCAGGAAGGCGTAAGCCCTTGAAGCCAACGCCATGTTGATCGACGCACGCGGCGAAGCGCCAAACGAAATCATGCTCTTCAGGTCGTTCAGGCCGTAGTCGCTCGGGAAACGTGTGGCGAACACGATGTCAACGATATACTTCTGGATCTTCTCATCGATGTAAATCTGCTGAACCACCTTGCGCGTGTCAACAATGTCGGCGGGGGATACCATCGGGCGCACCTGCACGGGGTCAGGGGCGATGTTCATCTTGATGATCTCGCTCTCCTCGCTCTTGCTGGGATAGCCGATGAGCACCTTCATCAGGAAACGGTCCACCTGGGCCTCGGGCAACGGATAGGTGCCCTCCTGCTCGATGGGGTTCTGCGTGGCAAGCACCAGGAAGGGGTCGTCAAGCTTGAAGGTCTGCTCGCCGATGGTCACCTGGCGCTCCTGCATGGCCTCGAGCAGCGCGCTCTGCACCTTGGCCGGAGCGCGGTTGATCTCGTCGGCGAGGACAAAGTTGGCGAACACGGGGCCTTTCTTCACCTCAAACTGCTCCTTCTTGATACTGTATATCATGGTACCCACAACGTCGGCGGGCAGCAAGTCGGGCGTGAACTGGATGCGCGAGAAGCGGGCATCGATCAGCGAGGCCAGCGTGCTGATGGCCTTGGTCTTGGCCAGACCGGGGACACCCTCGAGCAGCACGTGCCCGTTGGCGAGCAACGCAATGAGCAACGAGTCCACAAGATGCTTCTGGCCCACGATAGTCTGGTCCATACCCTGACGGATAAGGTTCACAAAATTGCTTTTACTTGCAATCAGGTCATTCAACTCCCTGATATTAACTGTTTCTGCCATAAAATATTGCTTTTCAGTATAATGTCTATTGAACGTTCTTAACAACGTGCAAAAATACATCTTTACCAAACACCCCCGCGTGAAAATCACGTTAATTTAACACATATATTGTTAAAAAACGACCACTCCGCCACACCCCTGAGCCACACAACAATAACCCACCATGACAACTCAATAACTCAAATCAAAACAACTGACTTCTCTGAGGGCTGACACACTCCTCTTCAAACAACAGGAACAACAATAAACAACTCAAACAACCCTATAGTTAAGCATTCGCATTCCTTGTTATAAAAAACAACTTAAACAACTTAAACAACTAGGCGACGCACTCCTCCATAAATTAAAAACAATAAATACAATAATTACTAAGGCATCCGCATCGCTTTTTTCTGTCGGATTATACGGATTAAACGAATTATTGCGTCGCGCAGCTCTTTAACCTTTAAACTCTAAACTCTAAACTGCGGGCGCAAGCCCGCATAAGATGGCTGACGCATTCCCAATAAAAACAACTGATTTATCTGAATGTTCTGAGGGCTGACACACTCCTCTATTATTTTTTGAAGACAAGAAAGACAACAAATACTAAGGCATCCGCATCGCATATATTAAAAAACAACTTAAACAGCTCAAACAATTTGGCATCCGCGTTCCTATAAATTAAAAACAATAAATACAATAATTACTAAGGCATCCGCGCAATAATTTCCCGTGCGCAGCACGGTAAGAAAGTTTCAGGCTTTAGGGCGCGGATGCCCCCTAAAGCCTAAAACCTAAAGCCTAACACCTAATGCCTAAAGCCTAATTATTCAGCACTAGCTGAATAAGAGCGGTCACGTCGGCCACATTGACCTGGCCGTCACCACTCAGGTCGGCAACCGAGAGGTCCGCGGGCGTGCTGTTGAGGACAATCTGGATCAACGCTGTCACGTCGGCCACATTCACCAGGCCGTCGCCGTTCACGTCGCCACGCTGGCTGGCATTCTTCGCGGTGAAGTAGCCCGGGTTGCTGGGGCCGCCGTCGATGTGGGCATAGGTCTTGTCAATATGGTTGGCATCGTAGGTCGTGCCCTGGCCGCCCACCAGGCTGGTACAGTTATAGAACATAGTTGCGGAGTTCGTCACAGCCGCCGTGCTCCAGCCATCGCCAACATAGATGGTTCGCAGATTATTGGAGTGTCGGAACATGTGGGTCATATTGGTCACCTGGGACGTATTGAAGCTGCCCAAATCAAGGCTCGTTAAGCCAATGCAGCCATAGAACATCACGCTCATATCGGTCACCTGAGACGTGTTGAAGTGGCTCAAATCAATGCTCGTCAATTGGTTGCAACCGTAAAACATAAAAGCCATATTGGTGACTTCGCTGGTGTTCAGGTTGCTCATGCCCGTGATGGATTGAAGATTGGCCATATAATAAAACCAATTGTAGGTGGTCGTCGGGCGGGCATCAGCGAACGAGGGGTCAAAGACCACTTTGGTCACATTAGCATTGATGCCGCCGGTTCTCCAACCAGGATCGTTGCTGCCCGTGTTCAGGTCGTAGGTCGTGCCCGTGCGGCTGCTGCGCTGGTTGTCGTAGTAGAACGTCAACGTCGTGTTCGAGGACGTGTAGCAGGCATAGGCCTCGGGTAGCCCGGGTTGCTCGTGCCGCCGTCGATGTGGGCGTAGGCAGCATCGATGTTGCTGGCATCATAGGTCGTACCTTTGCCACCCACCAGGCTGGTGCAGTTATAGAACATATTAGTGGAGCTGGCCACAGCCGTGGTGCTCCAACCACTGCCCACATAGATGGTCCGCAGTTTATTGCTCTCCTCGAACATAGACTGCATATCTATCACCTGGGACGTATTGAAACTGCTCAAGTCAAGGCTCGTCAAACCAATGCATCTATAGAACATTTGAGTCATATATATCACCTTGGACGTGTTGAAGTGGCTCACATCAAGGCTTGTAAGCTTTCTACAGCCTAAGAACATCCATGCCATACTGGTCACCTCGCTGGTGTTCAGGTAATTCATGCCCGTGATGGATTCGAGGTTCGTCATGCTATCGAACCAATCACTGGTGCTCGTCGGACGGGCATTGGCGAACGAGGGGTCAAAGACCACCTGGGTCACATCTTGACAAGTGCCGTCATTGTGCCAATCGGTAAAATTGGTGCCCGTGTTCAGGTCGTAGGTCGTGCCCGAGCGACTGCTGCGCTGGTTGTCGTAGTAGAACGTCAGCGTCGTGTTCGACGACGTGTAGCAGGCATAGGCCGTTGGTGCGTTCTTATCAGTGAAGTAGCCCGGGTTGCTCGTGCCGCCGTCGATGTGGGCGTAGGTCTTGTCCGTCGGGTTGGATGAGTTCCAGGTCGTGCCCTGGCCGCCCACCAGGCTGGTGCAGTTAAAGAACATATTAGCGGAGCCCGTCACGGCCGCAGTGCTCCAGCCACTGCCCACATAAATGGTCCGCAGATTGTAGCAGTTATAGAACATGCTACTCATCTTTATGGTCACGTTGGACGTGTTGAAACTGCTCAAATCAAGGCTCGTTAAGCCAATGCAGCCAGAGAACAATTGATTCATATATATCACCTTGGACGTGTTGAAGTGGCTTACATCAAGGCTCGTAAGTTTATTACAATTCGTAAACATCCAACCCATATTGGTCACCTCGCTGGTGTTCAGGTAACTCAGGCCCGTGATGGATTGAAGATTCCTCATGTTGTAGAACCAACTATAGGTAGTCGTCGGGCGGGCATTGGCAAACGACAGGTCAAAGACCACTTTGGTCACATTGGCATTGGTACCGTCGTTCTCCCAACCGGTATCGTTGTCGCCCGTGTTCAAGTCGTAGGTCGTGCCCGTGCGGGAGCTGCGCTGGCCGTCGTAGTAGAACGTCAATGTCGTGTTCGACGGCGTGTAGCAGGCATAGGCCTCGGTCACCTTCTCGGTGAAGTAGCCCGGGTTGCTGGGGCCGCCGTCGATGTGGGCGTAGGTGGCATCGATATGATTGGCATCATAGGTCGTGCCCTTGCCGCCCACCAGGCTGGTGCAATCTTGGAACATGTAGTAGGAACTTGTCACGGCTGCTGTGGTCCAACCCGAACCCACATAGACGGTCCTTAGACTGGT
>CAJOFM010000020.1 GCA_905233915.1 uncultured Muribaculaceae bacterium
CTCCTTGATCTGGGCCTCGATGTGGTCAACATCGACGTCACCCACGATGACCAGAGCCTGGTTGTCGGGACGATACCACTTGTGGTAGTAGTCACGCAGCTCGTTGTAGGGGAAGTTGTCCACCACGCTCATCAGACCGATGGGCAGGCGCTTACCGAACTTCGAGTTGGGGAACAGGGGCTCCAACTGGCGCTCGAGCATACGCATCTGTGCGCTCTGGCCCAGACGCCACTCCTCGTGGATCACACCACGCTCCTTGTCGATCTCCTCGTCGGTGAGCAACAGACCGGTGCTCCAGTCCTTGAGGATGAGCAGACACGAGTCGATAGCGCTCTGGCGGGTGCTGGGCACGTCGTTGATGTTATAAACGGTCTCGGCAATGCTGGTGTAAGCGTTCAGGTCACCGCCGAAGTTCACACCCAGCGAACGGGTGTAGTCGATAATGCTCTTGCCCTCGCCGTTGAAGTGCTCACTGCCGTTGAAGGCCATGTGCTCCAGGAAGTGGGCAAGACCGCGCTGGCTCTCCTCCTCCTGGATGGAGCCCACACGCTGTGCGATGTAGAAATTCACACGGTTTTCAGGATAGTCGTTGTGGCGGATGTAGTAAGTCAGTCCGCAATCCAGTTTACCGATGCGCACGGCATCGTCCACGGGGATGGGCGGCATTTCCTGTGCCGTCATCACGTTGAAGCTGAAAGCCATCAGCATCAACAGCAACATCGAAAATAACTTCTTCATGTTCATAAACTCTTTTTTATAATTGATTGAAATATAATGTTATTCTTTTTTGCGATTGCAAATTTATATCATCCTTAACGATTGGCAAGCATTTTTCCTTTCAAAATAGACAGATGCCGCCTTTTCAGACATATATTCAGTTGATTGATTATTCTTTTCGTGTTTCGTTCAAGTAACTGAGGCCTACACCCAAGCAGCCGCAAAGCAGGTAAATGAACAGTTGGTTCAAACTCAGGCTCGGATCTTTAATCAGCATGACATCGGTGCCAAATGCTGTCGACAGATGACCAATGAGAGCCACGGCAACGATAATCTTGTAATAGAAAAAGTTCTTGGCCATTTTCTTGTCCATGCGGTGCTTGCGCCCGACAAGGACTCCAAAAATCCAGATGGCAAAGCCGCCAACGATGGCACCGAAAAGCCAACCGTAAGCATCAAACTCGGGGAGGTCCCATAGGCCGGCAATGCCGCAAACCATGGCGATGATGCCCCCGATGGACATGATGATACCCAGTGCAATCAGCACCCGGCTCAAGGTCTTATTTCTTGTCTCGTTTTCCATAACAAGTGATGTCTTTTTCAATTATTTTCATCCGTTAGACGCAACACCCCCCCAAAAAGCTACACACCACTCATTGTTTTTTCAATTTTAGTGTAATAAGCCCCCTATTTGTTAAGAGGGAAACACCTTCCCCCTTGAGGAGAGAAGGTGCCAGAAAGGACCGGAGAGGGGTATTCGCGTCTTTGTTCAATGCTTGCCGTTGATGTAGTCCAGCAGGTAGAGCAGAATCGTGTTGTCGTCGAAGTCATAACGCTTGTAGTCCTCGTAGGTAGGCATCAGGTCGGGCGTGAAATCATGGGCCCGCGGGTCATCCACCGGCAGGAAGACTTGCAGCGAGTTGGAGATGGAGCCGCGCATCCCGGTGCGGGGCAGCATGAACTCGGTCACCTCCATGTAGGTGTTAGGTGCCTGGCTGCAGGTCACACCAACGACAGTCGCTCCCATCTTCCACAGGTAGAACGCATAGTGGAAGGCAGCGCTGAATGTTCCCGGGTCGGTCAACACATACACGTGCTCAGGCGTATAGACCGGCTTGCCATGCTGTGCCGCGAGTTTGTCCTTGACACTGCTCATGGCATTGGCGATAAAGCCGTTGCGTATTTCGTCGGTGACCTCGTTGACGGCAAAGCCATCTTCGTCAAACATATAGTCGCCCATGAGGAAATTGGTGTTGTTGGCGGCATTCTCTTCCTCGAGGGAGCTGTTGTATTTCTTCATCAACAGCGGCGAAATCAGTCGGGCCCCGCAGACACCCCAGTTGCCTTGGTCGATGAGATACTTGTCACCCCACATCTGGTAAAGGGTGGGAATGGTAATCGGAGTCCAGCCGCCATCATTGCCGCGCAGGTCGATAATCAGGTTCTTGCTGCCGTTTTGTTTCATCAGCTGAAGCATTTTCTCAAATTCATCGCTGAACGACGGCATCTGCGCAATGGCCTGGTCGGGGTCGGCGGGCATTTCCTTTCCCCAGAAGTAATACACCCGCTGGAGCTGTTCCTGATAGTCCCATCCATTGGACCGCATGTACTCAAAACAGTCGCGGGCCATGATGCTTTTCAGTTTCAGGTACATCGTGTTCTTGTTTTTGCCAACGAAGTCAAATGCCAAATCGCCATCGGGACAAACGGCCTTGGTGCTGGCCTTCGCCCCTTGGTTGGCCATGTACCATTCACGGGCTTGATTCATGGGCATGAGCGGCAGTTTCAAGTCCATGCGTTTGCCCTTGGGGGTCTCGATCTGGTAGGTGATGAATTCATCGCTCACGCCGGGAATTACCTTGCGCAGGGTGCCGGGCTGCATGCCACGGTAGCACACCAGCAGTTTTTTGCCGATATTGTTCTCGGTTGTATAATATTTGGCCAATCCGTCGCAAACGTCGTTGACAGGAACATTCTCGATGGCCAGCAATCGGCTGCCGATCAGCTCCTTGTATTCATCGGGCAGATGCTTGATGATAATCGCGTCATTAATGGCCTCAAACATGATGGGTGCCAGTGCGTTATTGTTTGAATTTTGCTGGGTCCAGATGCCAGTGTGGCCGTCGTGCAACGGCACAAGGAATTCTCTCATGCGTCGTGCCAACTCATCGGTGCTGGTGACCGAATCCTGGATGAGATTGAAACGGGTCTCCATGGCAGCCTTGCGGAAGAAGGGCTTCCCGCCATAGTTGGTATAGGGGTCAGGATGGGTCTCTTCCAGCAGCCTGACAAACTCGTTGAAGTCGGCGACAATGGAGTCGTTGGGCACTTGTGCGACAGCGCTGAGTGCCATCACCATCAGTATGGTTGCAAAAATCATTTTTTTCATCTTTATATAGGTTTAAGAGTTAATTACTGTGGGAGCACATGTTCTGATTTGAATAGTATTATTGTCCGTTGGCTTGTTGGGCCTCTTTTCTCATTTTTCCGGCAACCCAATATTCCATGATGTTGCCGATGAGCAGAATCAGGAAGATGTAGACGGGACTTCCCACCCCGAACAATGTCAGGACAATGAGGATCAATGAAAGGCAAACCACGATAGTTGTGATAATGAGCCATACCTGCGTGCGCTTGCTCCAATGGCCGCCATAGAGGCACAACACTTCGCCTAACAGCCAAACATTATATCCCGTAATCGCCGGGGTCGCGAACCAATTGGTGTCCACGTTGAACCAGCTCGTGATTTTGGCAAGCAGCACTCCGGCGATAGCAGCAAAAAACAACGTCAAGCCTACAGTCTGCACCGCCTTGCCTACAGGCGTAAATAACGTGGTTCTTGTTTTCTTCTGTTTCATGATCGTGTGATTTTTAAGGGTGATGAATCATCAGTCGTTCTTGACGAGTTCGCCAGTCGAGGGGTCGGATGCCGAGCGCTGGACGGTATAGTCGAGCGTGGAAGCCTCCTCGTTGGCAAGTTCAAGATAGGTCTTGAGTTTGCTTCCCCTCACGCTATGGATGGGACAAAAAGTGACCCTGTAATAATCTCTCATCACGAAATTGGGAGTGTAGGTGGAATCTGTGTCCTGTACAGGATAGTGATTTATACACATACTGCTACCGATGCGAATCATCTTGTCCTTATCCACATCAATGCCGGGCTTTATCAGATAGCGGGCCTTGAGGTAGAGTCGAGCAGGAATGGTGTCGATGATGATATCCTCAGCCCATGACACTGCCGATGTTAAGTCATAATTCCACAAGCCGTCATAATCTTGAATACCCACACTTAAACTCGAGATGTTGTCTCTGGTGAGTGTATCGGTGATGAGTTCGCCGTTACCGTTGGTATAAGTGAACTCGATATCGACATAATCCATCAGTTCTCGTGAACAATCCCATGAGTACTGGAATTTCAGGGAATTAACGTGTTCGGGAGACTGATCACTCTTCTGCTCACACGATGTGAACACAGCACAAGCTATAACAACGAGAGTTGCAATATATAATAGCGTCGGTTTCATTGTCGTTGATGATTTAAAGGTTATTGTTCAGTAGATTCACTTGCCGACTGCTCTGCCTGCTTAGCAGCCTTCTGTACCTCGGCTTCATACAGGTCTGAATCGGGCCATCTGGGAACTGCCGCATGAACATTAACATCCAGTTTTCCCTTCCCTGTGAACTTGATTCGGCCATTCTCTTTAATGGCCGTGACGAGAATGGACTGGTCGCTATGGTCATTAGCCATGTCCAGGAGGGTGGCCACCTTGTCACTTTTCAGGGTGAACGGGTTCACCAAGTAATAATCCAAACCAAGATTCTCACCTCCTCGTGCATAAGCGCTGAATACGGCCTCCAGTTCATAAGACGCTTTCTTCAACTGGCTACCGGACTTGGGAATGAAGGTGTAGTCAATGAGTCCATATTGGCACGGGAAGGTGTCCATGTGGACGACCTTATTCCATACCTTGCCGGTGATGGTGTCGGTAACGGTCATGCCGCCATCGCCCTTGTAGGTGAGCGCCAGGTCGGCAACCTGGGCCATGTCGTTCGAGAGGGTGATGTTGTAATAGACTTTCAGCCTACCATCCTTATTATTGTCGCCGCATGAGCTGAGCGCCATGATGGCGAGCAGCATCAGCGTTGTGGCAAATATATACTTTTTCATAATAAATAGAGATTTTGAGTTGATGACTGTGATCAATGAGAGATGATGACACTTGTAATCAATGTGGCGATGGCGATGATCACCGCAGTTGCTGTTGCGACAAAATTCTGCTGTTCCATAATCTTATTGTTTTGCTAAAAAATGAGTCACTTGTTCAGAAAATCGTTGTAGAGTGCCTGGAGCTCGGCGGGGGTAATGCCCACGGCCTTGAGCTGGCCCAGGAAGTAGTCCATTTCGCCCTGCATGAGCTGCTCACGGCGCGAGGCCACAATCTTCTCCTGAGCGTCGGGGCACACGAAGTAACCCAGTCCGCGCTTGGTGTAGATGATGCCGCTGTGCTGCAGGTGGTCGTAGGTGCGCGCCACGGTGTTGGCGTTGACCTCAATCTCGGCGGCGAGTTCTCGCACGCTCGGTACCTTGCCGTCGGGTGTCAGTTTTCCGGACAGGATCTGGTCCCCGATGCGGTCTGCAATCTGCAGATATATCGCTTTATTATCCTTGAAATTCATAGCTTATTTCCACCATTTAAGAGTTATTACATCCTTGTGCTTGAGAACGAACCAAGCCATTACCAGGCACAAGAGATAGATGATTGCATCAATCCAGATGCCCACGGTAGCCAGTTGATCGAAGAAACCGTTCCTGATATTGCGAGGAACCGTAAAATCATTTCCTAAGTAATGATAGGTTATATAGATGATAGCCGAAACCTGGAGAATTGCGATGACAAGCACGACCACGCCCATCTTGAGGGCTGAACGCCGTGGCCACATCACGCTGCCCAGGAAGAACGCCGCCCCGGCACCCAACGCCACGACGAGTATAAAGATGTCAGTTTGTTCAGTCAGATTAGTCTTGAACATGTTCACCAAGTTGGTGGGCAAGGTGCTTTCAATGCCCAGCCTGGGATTGACGAAACTCATGACGAGGTATCTTGTGATGTCGGCCAGCTGGAAGCTGACGGCAAAGATCACAAAGCTACCGACGAAATACAACAGCAGGTTGACAATGTACTTCTCAAGGGCCGAGGAAGGGGAAGTGAGCAGCTCTACCCGTCCCTGGCGTGTCGTGAGATTGTGGAAAGCCAGTCCTGCCATGATAGCAGCAATCACGCTGAAAGCCAATGGATTGGGCTCGTATGATCCGTTTAATATGTTCACATTGGTGGTAATCATGGAAATCGTGTACCACAGGTAGATGCCCACCATGACGAGCGCCGGCGTGCGCCAATTCTCGGCAAATTCCTTGCGCAGTGCCGCTGTGAAACGGTTCCAGCTGAATATTTGGTTGGTATTCATAATAATCTGTTTTATTAATGATGAATGATAAAACGGCCAGTTTCAAGACCACCACTTGAGGGATACCACATCCTTGCGCTTGAACAGGTACCAGGCACCATACCAGCAAACGAGGGCAATGGCATAACTGATGTAATTGCCGAGGCTGATGGCATCCATCAACTTCGTGCCATCGATATTGGAGAGCTTGTCCAGCTTGTCCCAAGATGCGCCAATGAGAATGGGAGATGCGACAATCAGTCCTGCAAGGACATTCACAACACTGTTGAGAACTTGCTGTGCGGCAAAGGTTTTGACCACTGCCCAGCGGGGCCACAGCACACTGCCCATGAAGTACATGGCAGGCCCCAGGAAGATGGCGAGAATGGTCATCAGTTTGAAATTAGACGCAGTATACCCTGAATCCTCAAAGAAATCTGTAATGGTCATGATGTCGGCCGAGCTGCTTGTCAAAATCGACAGGAAGTTCATGGGACCGGGAACATAAAACGTCTTGCTCTTGAAAGGAGCCAGGATGGCGATGCGTGCCAGGTCGGCCAGATGGGCACAAACGAGGAAGGCCACAAAGGCACCGATGACATAGATGACCAGATTGACGGTAAACTTCTCGGTCATCGAGGCGGGCGAGGTGAATAACGCCACGCGTCCGGTCTTGCTGGTCAGGTTGCGGAAGGCCAGCGAGGCTACAATCATGACGATAAATGAGTAACACATCATGACAATGATAGCCGGCATGAGATCGATGAGTTGCTGGCCTTCGGGGTCACCGGCGGTCATAGGGGCCATGGAATTGCTGATGATGTTTCCTATCACCATAAAGACAGTGAAGAACAGGAAAATGGATACCACGATGAGGAGCAACTGGCGCTTGTTCTCCACCGCCTCCTTGCGCAGGGCTGCCGTGAAGCGGCCCCAGTCGAAGATCTGATTGCTAACTGAAGTACTCATGGCTGCATTCATTTTGAGGTGGTGAACAGTTGGTTGATGGCCTCGGTATTCTGGAGCGTGGCATTGAAGAGCATCTCCAGATCAACCTTGGTCTCCTCGCCGGGCTGGGCGGGAACGGCGCCCAGAGTGCCATAGGGGCTCTGCAGCGTGTAGATGGGCTGCTCGCCCTCGCGCACCGGACGGAAGGCCAAGCGGCTTGTCACGTCGGCCATGCTGGTGTTGAGCAATACCTGGCTATGGTCGATGATGAGCACATGGTCCAGGATGTCGCTGATGTCACGCACCTGGTGGGTCGAGATGAGCATCAACTTGTCGTCGGCCATGTCGCTGGTGACGATTTTGCGGAACTGGCTCTTGCTGGGAATGTCCAGGCCGTTGGTCGGCTCGTCCATGATGAGCACGCGGGTGTTGGTGGCAAAGGCGAATGCCATGAACACTTTCTTCTTCTGGCCCATCGACAGGGCATTGAGCTTTACATTCAGATCACCGCCCATCTCAAAGATGTCCAGGTAACGCTGCATATCCTCCATGCTGAAGCGCGGGTAGAATGGAGCATTGATGCTCACATACTTCGAGATGCTCAAGCGGGGAAGTTCAAACTCCTCGGGTACCAGGAAGAGGTCACTCATCGTTTTGGGCAGACGGCGACGCACGTTATCACCATTCATCAGCACTTCACCGGCTTGCGGTGTGAGCAGGCCCGTCATCAGATAGATGAGCGTGGACTTACCGGCTCCGTTCTTGCCCAGCAGGCCGTAAACGTTTCCGGCATTCAATTCAAGCGAGAAATCATGGAAAAGGTCTCCATTGCGCTTGTTGTAACCAAAGCTGAGATTGTTGACAGTAATCATAATAGTGGGTATTTTATTGGGTGAATAATTTACTTTTCTAGTGTACTACTTAACTAGTACACTGCAAAGGTATAACAAAGAAAATGAATCCACCAAATTAATTAACATTTTTTAAGAATTTATTTTCGTTTGCCCCCATTCACCCCAATTTACCTTATATATAAAACGTATCCCAGCCTTTGTCCATGATTGTCATAACATAATAGGAAAGAGGGCAATATCCGTTTCAGATATTGCCCTCCCCCATTATGAGTTGTCCTCGGGAATCCCGGGAAATGGTCTATTCTTCTGCCCTTGCCTTGAGCGCGCGGGAAATTGACTTGACAGCCACCTTAGCGGTGTCCTTGGCCGCAGCCCGCCTTGGTGCGTCATCGGTCATTTCCTCGCCAGGAGCGCGATAGTACATGCCCGCGGGACGGTAAGCAGTGTACTGATGGTAGTGATAGTCGGTCGAGAGAATGAGGTAACCATAGTTGTCATATCCATAGTACAGACTCTCAAAATCACCGTCATAATACCTGATGTAGAGTCGGTCGCCACGGGTCTCCCAGTCAAAGTCCACATAGGACAGGCCGAATGCCGAGTAGTAGGTGTAACGGCCAGTGTAGTTGCTGTAGAAATCATAGCGCACCACGTCATAGCCCAGGATATCATAATCACCATAGTAGTCATGTCCATACTCCGATACCCAACTGCCCACAATATCATCAACATAGTAGGGCGAGTCCCAGTCATGGCACGAAGTCACCGTGATCGTCAGTAATGCCAGAAGCATCATGTAGTAAATCTTTTTCATAGCGTAAAAGTTTTTAGAACTGGTTGATAGTTTTTGCAAAATTACTGAAATTTCATCAGTTCGCCACAAATTCAGATGAAAAAATCACTGTCACTTAGAAGTTCACACCTATATTGAGGGTGAAGCACCCGTTACGGGTATCGTCGAAGTTGTCTTGTCCGATGTTGGCCAAGCCAATGTCATAACTGGCATCCATGTAAAGCATATTGAAGCCCACGCCGCAGCCAATCTTGAGGCCGCCGTCAAAGCGGTTGAAGTAACCGTCGTCAAACGAGCTGAAGGCCGTTCTGGTACCGTAGTTCTTAATGTCACCGTCGGTGCCTATTGCCAGATAACCGCCGGCATAGGGCTGAATACTCGTCTGGTTGCCCACAAAGTGCTTGTACTTGATGATCAGGGGCACTTCCAGGTAGTTGAGGTCGTAGGTGAACTTGTTGTTCCCATCACCGCTCTTGCCGCCCTTCTGGCTATAGTAGAGTCCCGACTCGATGAACAACGGCGCGCGATAGGTCAACTGAGTGCCAGCAGCCACGCCGATGTTGAGACCTGTCTTGACCCCTGTGCCATTGAGCAATGGGCTCTCGCTGCTCACGTGGGAGGCATTGAGGCCTACCCGAAGGCCGAAGTAATAACTGTGCCAAGCGACATACTCGTTACCATGACGTCCCACGGTTTGAACCCGAGGGCGTCCCCCGTAGGGGTAACCGTATTGTGCCATAGCGGGCAAAGCCAGCACCATGCAAAGCAGGGAAAGTAAAAGAGTCTTTTTCATTGTCGTCAAGTTTTATGGTTGTTTATTCTGTTTCTTGACTCTTAGACAACACACCTGGCCCTATCGTTTAACTATCGGTATAGCCAAAAACGATGAGTGCCCTCTCCTTGCCGACAAAGGGGACAAAAAAACCGACAAACCGCCGGCCTTAAACAATAAATAATTAATAAGGAATGCCCCGCAAGTAGTGCTGCAGGGAGCGGGTGTGCAACATCTTGGAAATCGCAGCCTGCTGAATCTCAAGGCAAAAGAGAAGGGTTGCGGCCACCAGAATGACATAGAATATCGACCACCACACGAAAGCCCGGCGCCAATGACCCTCCCACAGACGACAAATCACATACATGGCCACTGGCACGAACAAGGGCTGAATGGGACTCACATAGCGCGCTACAGAGCCAGCCACAACATAGGACACCGCAGCAAACGACAGAGCGGCCCACCACGGCCAGTACCCCATATTACCCTCTCGACGCCACGAAACATACAGGAAATAGAACAGTGAGATGCCGCCGATAAAATACCACCCATAAGTCATCCTGGACAAGACATTGATAGTTGACGATGTCTCATAATAGGTCCAGGGCAATGGAATGACAAACTGAACCGACATCGTGAGCGGCAGCATCAACACCTTGTGCCATGTGGGATAGAGGAAATAGTAATTGAGCAAGTCGTGATAGAACGACCTCGATTCTCCCACGACATAGAAGCGCTGCATGTTCCAGCCGCCGCCGGCAATCTCGGCATGACGGTCAAACGAATAAGACGAGAACACGTTACCGAGCAACAGTGAAACTGCGATGATGCCCAACATCGCCAACGACATGCGCCAGTCGCGGCGCAGATGTCCGAGCGACATCACTACCACACCCAAAGCAACAAAATAGAGGTAGGTGGTGCGAACAAATCCAAGCAACAGGCATGCCATCACCAGCAGGACCAAGTCGCGCCAGGGGCTATGCCGTTCCTTGTCATCGGCTCCCATCGACGCCAGGACATAACCTGCCATCGCTGTTGAAATAAAGATAGAAGCCTCTTTGAGAATGGCCGTTCCCATCATGAAGTAGTAAAACAGGAGCAATGACAGCGCCATTCCTCCCCATAACAGGGTTTCGGGCCGCGCTTTCACGCGCCAGGACAGCAGCCGTCTCGTCGTCATACCCGTCAATACCACCGAGGTCAAGGTGAACATCGTGTTCAAAGCCACTGGCCACACCACATTCAGGCCAAAGACCTTCCACAATGCCAGCATCATCATGGGAAATCCAGGATAGACTATCGGGATTTCCTCAGAATTTCCGAGATACTTAAATAGAGCCCACTTGTAATAAGCACGCCCATCGCCACCGATGTTCGGCTCTTGGAGTGAGTATTCATCAAAGAAGGTCCAGACTGTCAGTCGTTTATAGTTAACCCACAAGAGGAAAGCCGCCAACAGCAACAGGAGAACAAGGGCTGTCGTTGAAGTCGCGCGAGCACGCGTGAGCACCACTCGGGGAATGAGATAAGCCACCAGGAAAGCCGCAGTGATGCGCATCCCGTCGGCAAGGCCGAAGTGGGACGAAGCCGCTACCGCTAGGATCGCAAACATAATCACCTCGGCAAGCAGCAACAGCAGTCTGGGTAATGTCATTCCACCTTTCATGCGGACTAAATCATCAGTTACGCGCGCTTAGTTTTACTCTAGATTTGTCTGGCAAAAGTAGAACTTTTCACCGTAATTGGCAAATTTTTGCCGTCATGCTTGAATTTTTTAGCAAAATTGTGGTAACTTTGTATGTTTTATTAGATTGTTCAAGCATATTATGGCGACTCCACCGATGAAAATAGATGTCGATAAAGTGCTTAGGGAAAGACTCAGCAAGCACTACAAGTACATCCCGCGCTTTGTTGTGCGGTGGTTGGAACGCGTCATCTGCCAGGACAAACTCAATGCCATTCTCCTGAAAATGGCTGACAAAAACAGCGTGGACGCCGCCACCGCCGCCCTCGACGAGATGGACATCACCGTTAACGCATCGGGACTGGAAAACCTCCCCAATGGCCGATACATGTTCGTATCCAATCATCCGCTGGGCGGGCTTGACGGGCTGGCGCTCATCTCGCTGATGGGCAACCGTTATGACAAAAAAATCAAGTTTCTGGTCAATGACCTGCTCATGGCCGTGGAGCCCCTGCGCGGCGTTTTCCTGCCCGTCAACAAGTATGGCAAGCAGTCACGCATCAATGCCACCCAAATCGAGGAAGCGCTGGCCAGTGACAACCAGTTCATCACCTTCCCGGCGGGCCTGTGTTCCCGCATGCAACCCGATGGTGCCATTGCCGACTTGACGTGGCAGAAGTCAGCCGTTGTCCACGCCGTGAACCATCAGCGTGACATCGTTCCCATCTTCTTTGACGCCAAGAATTCCCGGTTCTTCTACCGGTTTGCCAAGTGGCGCAAGAAGCTGGGCATCAAGTTTAACATTGAACTCATCTTCCTGCCCAAGGAGATGATCAAGCAGTGCGGCAGTACACTTCATTTCATCGTTGGGGAGCCCATCCCCTGGAACTCGCTGGACGCCAGCCATCCCAAGCAAGAAGCTGCCCGCCTGCGTGATATCGTCTATTCGATGGCCCCATCGCCATCCAAACCCTAAAAACCTATGGAACCGATTATCAATCCTATCCCCGTAGAACTCATCGAGCAAGAGCTCACGCCTGAACGCCTGTTGCGTCACACCAACAAGGCCGACAACGACATCTATGTGGTCACCGCCCACAATGCGCCCAACACCATGCAGGAGTTAGGGCGGTTGCGTGAGATCACTTTCCGTGCTGCCGGTGGTGGCACAGGCAAGGCTTGTGACATTGACGAATTTGACTTGATGGACCCGCCGTGCCAGCAGCTGCTGGTATGGAACCCCGAGAAACATGAAATCATCGGAGCCTACCGTTTCATCTGCGGCTGGGACGTGAAGGTCGAGAACGGTGTGCCGCGCATTGCCACCGGCCACTTGTTCAACTTCAGCGACAGGTTCCTTAACGAGATACTGCCCGTGACCATTGAGTTGGGCCGCTCGTTTGTGCGTCCCGAGTACCAGGCCACCAGTGCCGGGGCACGTGCACTGTTCGCGCTCGACAACCTGTGGGATGGCCTGGGTGCGTTGACCATCGTCTATCCCGAGGTCAAGTACATGTTCGGCAAGATGACGATGTATCCCAGCTATGTGCGCGACTGCCGTGACATGCTGCTGTGCTTCCTCAACCTCTATTTCGAGGACAAGGAAGGTCTGGTAGTGCCCATCGACCCGCTTCCCGACACGCGCAATGATGACCCCGAACTGATGTCACAGTTTGTGGGCAACGACTTCCGCGAGGACTACAAGCGCCTGAACGCCTTTATCCGTCAGCACGGCATCAACATTCCGCCACTGGTCAACGCCTACATGGGACTGTCGCCCAAGATGCTCATGCTGGGTACCGCCATCAACCGCGAGTTCGGCAATGTGGAGGAGACCGGTATCCTCATCAACCTCGACGAGATTGCCGACGAGAAGAAGCGCCGCCACATCGACACTTATCTGGAACACATCGATCAATAACTTGATTTCTCATGAGAAAGACTGTCATTTCTTTTGCCATTCTTGCTTTGTCGGCATGTTGTGCCTTGATGGCGGCAGCCCAGGACACGTTATTCGTGTGTGCTGACCATCAGTCAGGAATAAATCCCACGACCTGCAATCTGCACAACAACCATGATGATGTTATCTATAATGTGGGTGTCATCATGAATGCAGGCAACAGTGAGTTGGCCCCCTATTTCATCTCATCCAACGTGGGGGGCACCATCACCCAGCAATACTCGGCTCTGGCAACGGCCAGCATTCACCGGCTCATGAACCATGGCTCTCGCTTCTCGTGGGGAGCGGGTGTGGAGGCATGGGGTGGTTACGCCTCCAGCGCGGGCTATCAGCGATATGCGGGAAATGACAAGTTCGAGGTACAGAAACAACATCCCGCCAGGGTATGGCTCCAGCAGGCCTATGTCCAGGCCAAGTACCGCAGCATCTTTGCAGTGGCGGGCCAAGCCTACAAGACATCGCCCATCCTCAAGGGCTCGCTGAGCAGCGGTGACCTCGTGTGGAGCACCAATGCTCGTCCGCCTGTGGGACTGCGCGCGGGCTTCATCGACTTCCAGAACATTCCGTTCACCAAGGGCTGGGTGCAGATCCAGGGCGAGTTTGGCTACTTCCGCGAGATGGATGACAAGTGGCTCGAGAACCATTACAATTACTATAACTACTTCATCACCACAGGCAAGTGGCTGCACTACAAGAGTCTGCACCTGCGCTCCAACCCTCACCAGCCTGTTGTGTTCACCATCGGAGCCCAGTCGGCTTGCCAGTTTGGCGGCACGGCCGACTACTACATTGATGGAAAGCTTGATCGCACGGTCAAGATGGATGCCAACGCCAAAGCGTTCTTCCGCACGTTTATTGCCGGAAGTGGCGGCAACAGTGCGGGCGACTCTTTTGTCGAGGGTAACCACCTGGGCACATGGGACATCGCACTCGACTACAAGTTGCCCAACTACGGCACCCTGCGGGCCTACACCCAGTGGCTATGGGAAGACGGTTCGGGCATCGGCAAGATGAACGGCTTCGACGGCCTGTGGGGCCTGGAGTTCCGTCAAGACCCATATAATTATGTATCGGGTGCCGTCATCGAGTATATTGACTTCACCAACCAGAGCGGCCCCATCCACTGGACCCCCAACGACCACGAGGGCACGCCCATCACCAGCCACTCGTCGGGTGCCGATGACTATTACAACAACTACATCTACAGCGGCTACCAGAGCCGCGGCATGTCCATCGGCTCGCCGTTTGTCAAGTCGCCACTCTACAACCAGGACGGCTACATGCGCTACCGCGACAATGTGCTGCGCGGGTTCCATGCCGCCATCGAGGGCTGGTTCACCACCGAGTGGTACTATCGCCTGCAGGGCTCCTACCGCAAGGCCTGGGGCACACCCATCATCCCACGGGCAGGCAGTGCCGACGACTTCTCGATGATGGTGCAGGCCAATTATCACACCCACAAGGGGTGGGCATTCCAGGCCCAGTTCGCTATCGACCGCGGCTCGCTCTACGGCAACAACTGGGGTGCGGTGTTAGGCATTTCCTATAGTGGCAGTTTTAAATTCAAGAAATGATGGAAAAGACATTACGATATATCACGGCTTGCCTCGTCATGTTGTTGGCACTCAGCTCTTGCACCCGCAACCACGGCGACATCGGCCCATGGTTCGGCACGTGGCATGTTGAGCAGATCACTGCCGACGGTGTGCCCCAAAATGTTGAAGGCGACTATTTCTTCCAATTCCAGAGCAAGGTCTTCAGGGTGAGTCGGGTCTATGGCCACGAGAATTTGGTCGAGAGCTATGGCACGTGGGAGGAGAATGGTGACAAGATGGCCATCAGCTTCCCCGATCCCGATGTCTTCTACATCCAAATGCCAGGCTTAGAGACTCACAATGACTTCACCGTCACCACCACCTCGTCACGCGGGGTGACATTCACCAAGATCGAATCATCAACCGGCACGACCTATACCTACCGCCTCGGCAAGAATCCGTAAGCTTTATTTCCAATGCCACAGGCGGGACACCGCGTGGGTAATGGTGCGCAGGTGCAGGTCCTTGCCCAACACAACGAGCATCACGGCAAACAGGATGAAGATGATGCCGACGATGAGGCGCGGCGTCAACATCTCGCCAAACACCACAACACCGATGGCTACTGCCGTCAACGGCTCCAGCGCACCTAAGATGGCGGTGGGCGTGGCTCCCACATGATGCACTGCCACGGTCATGAACACGAGCGAGAGGATGGTAGGTACCACACTCAACCACACGGCAAATCCCCAGGCTCGGGCCGACGGCAAGGCATGCAGATACAGTTCGGGTGAGGTGAAGGAATAGAGTATCAACGTGATTTCGCACACCAGCATGGCATAGAAGGTGACCTTGAACGACGACATCCTGATGCTCGACTGGTTAACCACGACGATGTACACGGCATAGGCCAGCGACGAGAGCACACACAGCACAATACCCATGGCACTCAGCGAGGCACCCGTCTCACCTTTATATAATAGGCCGATGCCCACAAGCGACATCGCAATGGCCACAACAGTCATTGCGGTCACCCGTTCCTTGAAGAACAGGGCCATGATGACGGCTACCATGACTGGATAGACAAACAGGATGGTCGAGGCGATGCCCGCGTCCATGAAGTGGAAACTCTGGTAATAGGTGATGCTCGAGGCGGCGAAAAGGATGCCCAGCGAGAACAGCACCTTGAATTCCTGGCGGGTAACCTTGAACGGCTCGCGCTTGATGAGCATGACAACGGCCAGCATGACAACCGCAAGTCCAAAGCGGTGCGCCAACACCGTAGCCGTGTTCACGCCTTCTTCATACAAGTGCAGCGCGCCCAACGGGTTTGTGCCGTAGCACACGGCCGACAGGATAGCACACAGGATGCCGATGTACTTGGTCTTCTTCATTTGTATTGGTATGATTTAAAGTTCATGACAAGCGTGTTTTCATCATCGCTTGAACCTGCTCATCTCGTAAAATGCGGGCAATGCCTGACCGTTGGCGCTGTTGAACAGACCGCGGTTCAGTCCCCAATCACTCTTCTCGAATCGGGTGCCATAGCGGTTCTCCTCGGGATACCACCAGAAGAGCCCCGTCACATTGTCATGACGGTTTAACTCGGCAACAAGGTCGGCTGTAAACTGGCGTTGGCCCTCAATCGTGCCCGGCGGGCAATGGGTGAAATCCTCCTCGCCGCGGTTCACGCCCTCGTGCAGGTAGTAGTAGGCCGCCTCGACAATCATCACGGGCTTGTCGGGGTAGCGCTCAGCCAGCGAGTCGAGGGCCTTACCCAAGTTGGGAATCGTGCCGTGCCACATGGGATAGTAACTCAAGCCGATGATGTCATAGTCCAGCCCGGCTTCACGCAGGCGGTCATAGTAGTTGCGCGTCATTTCCCACACGCCAGCCTTCTCGGTGTGAATGATGATGCCGGCCTTGGGGCACACCTCACGACAAGCCTTGCAACCCGCCTTAAGCAACTGAGTAAACACGTCCCAGTTTGCGTCTTTCATGGGGTCGACGCGTCCCACGGGCCAGTCCATGCCGAAGGTGATCTCGTTGCCCACCTGGATGGTTGCTGGCTCAACACCGGCAGCCTTCAAGGCCTGCAGGCAGTGGCGGGTGTAGCGGTAGATGCTGTCGGCCAGCGTCTTGGCATCTAGTCCCTCCCACCGCTTGGGGGTGAACTGCTTGGCAGGGTCGGCCCAGGTGTCGCTATAGTGGAAATCGAGCATCACCTCAAAGCCGCGTGCCTTGATGGTCTTGCACAGGTCGATGACGTAATTCAGGTCCTGGCACACGCCCTCGTCGTGGTGGCGCCCAGGAGCATTCTGCGGATCCACGAACAGGCGCACGCGCATCATGTTCCAGCCCTGTTGCTTGAACAGGTCATAAGGATCTACCGTCACGCCACAAGAATCCTTATAGATTACACCATTGTGGGCATTGGATGTCATCATCGAGATATCCCCACCCAACCAAGCCTGCGCCATGGCAATCAGGGCCACAGCCGCCGTCAGCATCAATGCAACAACTCGTTTCATATTGATTATCCCTTAAAATCTCTTTATACAAAAATCAAAAAGTGCCGATAATCAACGACTATCAGCACTCTTTTGCGATGTCGGGGTGACTTGATTCGAACAAGCGACCCCACGCCCCCCAGACGCGTACTCTAACCGGACTGAGCTACACCCCGATCGCACTTACCGAAACGCATTTGTTTCGTAAAGCGGTGCAAAATTAATACCGTTTGCAGAACTGACCAAATTTTTTCGCGACTTTTTTAAAAGAATTTTAAGTTCTATGGTTTAAGGCACTGATAATAAGCATTCTAATAATTCTCATTCATAACACCCAAAAAGCCGAAAAGCAAGCAAGGCCGCTCGCACCCATGGGGATGCAGGCGACCTTGCAGGATTTTTTCTTGCTTAGACAGATGCGATTACTCGGCCTTGCCGTCGCTGCCCAGCACCTCAATGATTTTGTGCTTGTAGAGCTTGGTCATCTCGTCACGAGCGGGACCGCAGTACTTGCGGGGGTCAAACTCACCGGGCTTCTCGGCGAGCACCTTGCGAACGGCTGCAGTGAAGGCCAGACGGCTGTCGCTGTCGATGTTGATCTTGCAAACGGCGCTCTTGGCGGCCTTGCGCAACTGATCCTCGGGGATACCTACAGCATCGGGCAGGTTGCCGCCGTGGCTGTTGATGATGTCAACATACTCCTGGGGTACGCTCGACGAACCGTGCAGCACAATGGGGAAGCCGGGGAGCTTCTTCTCAATCTCCTCGAGCACGTCAAATGCCAGGGGAGGAGGAACGAGCTTGCCGGTCTGCGGGTCGCGGGTGCACTGCTCGGGTTTGAACTTGTAAGCGCCATGGCTGGTACCAATGCTGATGGCCAGCGAGTCACAACCGGTGCGGGTGGCGAAGTCAATCACCTCCTCGGGCTTGGTGTAGTGCGACTCCTCGGCTACAACGTCGTCCTCAACGCCGGCGAGAACGCCCAGCTCGGCCTCAACGGTTACGTCAAACTGATGGGCATATTCCACAACCTTCCTGGTCAGGGCGATGTTCTCCTCATAGGGGAGCGATGAGCCGTCGATCATTACCGACGAGAAACCGAAGTCCACGCAGGACTTGCACAATTCAAAGGTGTCACCATGGTCCAGATGGAGGCAAATCTGGGGATGTTCCCAACCCAACTCCTTGGCATACTCTACAGCGCCCTCGGCCATGTAACGCAACAGCGTCTGGTTGGCATACTTGCGGGCACCGCTCGATACCTGCAGGATAACAGGCGACTTGGTCTCGGCGCAAGCCTTGATGATAGCCTGTAACTGCTCCATGTTGTTGAAGTTGAATGCGGGGATAGCATAGCCGCCATCCACTGCCTTAGCAAACATCTCGCGAGTGTTCACGAGACCTAAATCCTTGTAATTTACCATAATTGTTGATAAAACTATTTATTATTTCAAGCGCAAAAGTAACCATTATTTTGTGTCCAAGCAAGCGATGCCAGCAATTATTTTTATTAACATGGCAATAACATGGCAATTTGAACTTTTACAGTGGGCGCTAACATCGAAAAACCCGCTCGGGCTATTGCCATAACCGATAAATATAATTACCTTTGCGCTCACATTTAGCCGCATTGTTTAACAGACTTAAATTACCAAGCCGTGTCAGCAATCAATAAATGGCGCATCGAGGATAGCGCCGAACTCTACAACATCGGAGGCTGGGGCCTCAAGTATTTCTCCATCAACGAGAATGGCCACGTGACGGTCACGCCCAAGAACAGCTGCGTGTCGGTGGATCTCGCCGACGTGATGGACGAACTGCATTCCCGCAAGGTGACGGCACCCGTGCTGTTGCGTTTCCCCGATATCCTGGACAACCGTATCGACAAGATTTCCAGCTGCTTCAAGAAAGCGGCCAAGGAATATGAGTACCAGGGCGCCAACTTCATCGTCTATCCTATCAAGGTGAACCAGATGCGCCAGGTGGTGGAGGAAATCATCGGGCACGGCAAGAAGTTCAACATCGGTCTGGAGGCTGGCAGCAAGCCCGAGCTGCATGCCGTGCTCGCCAGCAACATGACCGACCTGAACGCCAACCCCGTCATCATCTGTAACGGCTACAAGGACGAGGGTTATGTCGAACTGGCCCTGCTGGCCCAAAAGATGGGACGCCGCATCTTTATCGTCGTTGAGAAGCTCAGTGAGCTGGAACTCATCGACTGTGTGGCACAGCGTCTGCACATCCGCCCCAACATCGGTTTCCGCATCAAGCTCTCGAGCAGCGGCAGCGGCAAGTGGGAAGAAAGCGGCGGCGACAGCAGCAAGTTCGGCCTGAACACGAGCGAACTGTTCAGCGCTATCGACTACCTGCGTGAGCACAAACTCGACGACTGCCTCAAACTCATCCATTTCCACATCGGCAGCCAAATCACCAAGATACGCCGCATCAAGAACGCCTTGCGCGAAGCCGCACAGTTCTATGTGCAGCTGGCCAAGTTGGGCTTTGACGTGGAGTATGTGGACATCGGCGGCGGACTGGGTGTGGACTACGACGGCACCCGCTCCAGCGCAAGCAGCCACTCGATGAACTATAGCATCCAGGAGTATGTCAACGATGCGGTCTATACCCTTGTCGATGCCAGCAACAAGAACGGCCTCAAGCACCCCAATATCATCACCGAGAGCGGCCGTTCCCTGACTGCCCACCACTCGGTGCTCGTGGTTGATGTGCTGGAAACCACCTCACTGCCCGAGTGGGACGACAAGGTGGACTCCGTGAGCGAGAACGACGACGAGCTGGTGCGCGACATGTATGAGATTTGGGACAAAATCAACCAGGCCCGCCTGCTCGAGGACTGGCACGATGCGTTGCAGATACGCGACGAGGCGCTCGACCGCTTCTCGCTGGGACTCATCGACCTGCGCACCCGCGCCATGGTCGAGAAACTCTTCTGGTCCATCGCCCGCGACGTGGACGGCTTTGTCCGCAACATGAAGCATGCCCCCGATGAGTTGCGCTCAGTGAGCCGCATGCTGCCCGACAAATACTTCTGCAACTTCTCCTTGTTCCAGTCACTGCCCGACGCTTGGGCCATCGACCAGGTGTTCCCCGTGATGCCCATCGACCGCCTCACCGAGCGCCCCACCCGCTTTGCCACCTTGCAGGACATGACCTGTGACAGCGACGGCAAGTTGAATAACTTCATCTCGGCCCAAGGCATCGCCCACTCGCTGCCCGTCCACAAACTCAAAGTCGGCCAGCACTATTACATGGGCATCTTCCTCGTGGGAGCCTATCAGGAGATTTTGGGAGACATGCACAACCTGTTCGGCGACACCAATGCTGTCCACATCAACGTCTTTAAGGACCACTACGAGATAGACCAGGTGATTGACGGTGAGACCGTGGCCGAGGTGCTCGATTATGTCGAGTTCAACCCCAAGCAACTCGTACGCAATGTTGAGACCTGGGTGAGCGAGTCCATCCGCTCCGGCAAAATCACCAGCGAGGAGGGCAACGAGTTCGTCCGCAACTTCCGCAGCGGCCTCTACGGGTACACCTATCTGGAGAAATAAAATCTAGAGGATCTAGAGAATCTAGAAAATCTAGAAACTAGCATGCGCTATTTTATCAGGCTCGGTTACCGGGGCGCTGCCTACCACGGATGGCAGGTGCAGCCCCACGACACCTCGGTGCAACAGACCATCGAGGAGGCCTTGGCCACGCTCCTGCGGGTGCCCACATCCGTTACAGGAGCAGGCCGCACCGATGCCGGTGTCAACGCCCGTCTGATGGTCGCCCACTTCGATGTGGAGCGGTCCATCGGTGACTTGGAGCGCTTGAAGCACAGCCTCAATGCCCTGCTGCCACCCGACATCGCCATCTACGGCATCATGCCCGTCCATGATGACGCCCACGCCCGCTTCGACGCCACCAGCCGCACCTACAAGTACTTCGCTGTTACGCAAAAGGACCCCTTCCTCTACCCGTTGAGCTGGAAATGTCCTCCCGACCTCGACTTCACCTTGATGAACCAAGCTGCAGCCCGGCTACTGGACTACACCGACTTCACCTCCTTCTCCAAACTTCACACCGACGTCAAGACCAACAACTGCCGCGTCACCCATGCCCAATGGACCCGTGAGGGTGACAGCCAATGGGTATTCACCATCACCGCTGACCGTTTCCTGCGTAACATGGTGCGTGCCATCGTTGGGACCCTCGTCGAGGTAGGCCGCCACAAGATGACCATAGAAGAATTCTGCCAGGTCATCGAACGCAAGGACCGCTGCGCCGCCGGCACCTCCATGCCTGGCCACGCCCTCTTCCTGTGGGACATCACCTATCCCTACCCATTTAGTTCATAATTGAAAAAAATTGGTCGAGGGGCTTGCCAGTTCCGGAAAAAGCATTACCTTTGCACCCGCATTAGTGCCCACGAGGCTTAGGAAAGCGCTGGACAACTGTGTTTAGCCGCCTATGGGACAAACATTTAAACTACAAAATATCAAATGTACGCAATTGTAGAAATTCAGGGACAACAGTTCCGTGTCGAGACCGGCAAGAAGTTGTATGTCCACTATCTCGGCGACGAGCACAAGGAAGGCGACTCTGTAGAGTTTGACCGCGTTCTGCTCGTGGATGCCGACGGTGCCGTTAAGGTTGGCGCACCTACCGTCGAAGGTGCAAAGGTTGTTTGCGAGGTAAAGGCTCCCCTCGTGAAAGGTGAATCAAGAAGAAACGTCGCAAAGGCTATCGCCGTCTGAACGGTCATCGCCAGCAGTTCACTCAGCTTGAGATTAAAGAAGTCGTTGCTTAATTAACCATTTAAAAATCACAACTCTAGATTATGGCACATAAAAAAGGTGTCGGCAGTTCAAAGAACGGCCGCGAGAGCGAAAGCAAACGCCTCGGCGTGAAGATTTTTGGTGGTCAGTTTGCCAAGGCTGGTAACATCATCCGCCGTCAGCGCGGTACCCAGCACCGTCCTGGCAAGAACGTTGGCATGGGCAAGGACCACACTCTGTATGCTCTGGTTGACGGTACTGTAGAGTTCCAGCACCGCGCTGGTCACACCTACATCAACGTGATCCAAGACACTCCCAAGGAGGAACAGAACTAAACAAGGAGACATTAAATCCCAACCCTAAGGGATGAGGGTGAGCACTGTAATGGTTGCTCACCCTCATTTTTTTACGCTCAGCCTTTGCCGATTTCAAGAATTTTGTCTAACTTTGTCATTCCTGATTAAGACAAATTATCATTTATCCATAATTACAAACCTTTAATACAATCACAAGATGAAAACAAAATCTATCAAGACATTACTGGTAGCCGCCATCACGCTGGCTGCAATGAGTGTGCCTGCTACGGCTAACGCCCAGTTGGGCGGTCTGGTCAAGAAGGCAAAAGACAAGGCTGGAGAAGTCGTGGACAAGAAGAAAGATGAGGCCAAGAAAAAGGGCAAAGAGGTCAAGGAAGAGGCCAAGATGCAGGCTCTGGAGAGCCAGCGTCCTCCCCTGCCGTGGCCTATGAGCGAGAATCCCCAGTACGACGGCAAGAGCGTTGAAGAATTCTTGAAAGGTATCGCCGACGTGCCCGATGAGGAGGTCAAGGCCCTGCGCGAACAGTTGGATGCCCGCTTCAAGCACAACTGCCAACTCAACAAAATCAATTCCGGGCCAGACTATGATGTGAAACTCTGGGAGAATATTACGAAAGAGAATGAGCGCTGGTGGAATTTCTATGGCACATTGGCACATATCACCCGCACTGCAATGGACGGTGTGTATTCCGATTCGGACGGCACCATCCACAACGAGAATCAAAGTTATCTCATCAACGGCCGTAATCGCGGCCCCCGCGGCATCAGGATTGAGAAACACGACGGCAAGTTCAAGTTCTGCAGCCTGAGCCACCAAGCCATCTTCCTCGACGAAAATGAGGTGGCATCTGCCACAGATGCCGCCAAGCGCAGCCGCAAGTTCCAGATTCTGACCCTCGCCATCCACAAGATGCTGGACGAAGTCGGCGAGAAATATGACTATGATGACCGCTACATGTACAATTATGCGGGCATGCTTGCCAAGGCCCTCGAGGAGGCACTGGAGGGCAACAAGCCTGAGAACATCGAGTACAGGGCTATGCCCAAGGCTGGCTCTATGCACGCCAAATTCAAAGCCGAGGCTCTTGCTATCGCCAAGGCCGAAGAACCTGGAGTCATCGATATCATCATCACCAGCAATGACTGGGATGTGAAGATGAACGGTTTGGTGCCTGAACGCCGCAACATCTATGGCTACTACATCACCCAAGACAAGAATGGCAAAATCTGCAAAGACCGCATGTGGACCCAGAAATACCAGGGTGACGGCAAATACGGCAAACTGAAAGCCGGTGGCGTTGGTGTTTCCAGCGACTTCTATGTAAAATAATCACAGACTATGAGTAAAGTCATTATTATTGGATGCGGTGGCGTTGGCACCGTGTGCGCACATAAGTGTGCACAGAACCCCGACGTGTTTAACGAGATCGTGATTGCCTCACGCAACCGCGCCAAGTGTGATGCTGTGGCCCGTGCCATCGGCAAGGACAACATCACCACCGACCAGGTGGATGCCGACGACGTGGACCAGCTCGTGGCTCTGCTTGAGCGCCATCGCCCCGACATGGTCATCAACCTGGCGTTGCCCTATCAGGACCTGACCATCATGGAGGCCTGCCTGCGATGCGGCGTTCACTACCTCGACACGGCCAACTATGAGCCCCGTGACGAGGCACACTTTGAGTACAGCTGGCAGTGGGCCTACCGTGAGCGCTTTGAACAGGCTGGACTGACTGCCATCCTGGGCTGCGGCTTTGACCCGGGCGTGAGCGGTGTATATACCGCTTATGCCGCCAAGCACCACTTCAGCGAGATGCACACGCTGGACATCGTGGACTGCAACGCCGGCAACCACGGCAAGGCATTCGCCACCAACTTCAATCCCGAGATCAACATCCGCGAGATCACGCAGAAGGGCCGCTATTGGGAGAACGGAAAATGGGTCGAGACGGGCGCGCTGGAAATCCACAAGCCCCTCACCTACCCCATGATCGGGCCGCGTGAGAGTTACCTAATGTATCACGAGGAATTGGAGTCGCTGGTCATCAACTTCCCCACCCTGAAACGGGCAAGGTTCTGGATGACCTTTGGTGAGGAGTACCTGACCCACCTGCGCGTGATCCAAGACATCGGCATGGCAAGCATCGAGCCCATCAACTACCAGGGCATGGAAATCGTGCCCCTGCAGTTCCTCAAGGCCGTGCTTCCCAACCCGCAAGACCTGGGCGAGAACTACACTGGCGAGACCAGCATCGGCTGCCGCATCAGTGGCCTTGACAAGGAGGGCAAGCCGTTGACCTACTACATCTATAACAACTGCGACCACCACAAGGCATATGAGGAAACCGGCATGCAGGCCGTGAGCTACACCACCGGTGTTCCCGCGATGACGGGTGCCATGATGTTCCTCAAGGGCTTGTGGCGCAAACCCGGCGTGCACAACGTCGAGGAGTTTGATCCCGATCCGTTCCTCAAGGTGCTCAACGAGCAGGGCCTGCCCTGGCACGAGCAGTTCAACATCGATCTGGAAGCATGATTAATTCAAGTCCCTAAAGTGCTCACTTTAGGGACTTGAAGTTTAAAGTTTAAAGTTTAGAGGTTAGGGAAGGTAAACCGTTCTCTAACCTTTATTCATTATGAGGGGAAGAGGGCGACGAGGCGCCGGTCGGCTTCGCACCATGGCAATGACGGCAGCTGGTCCCATGGAAGCCAACGGCTGGCCGCGTGTTCCCGCATGATGAAATCGGTGTCAGTCGCTGTGCAGCGATAGGCTGCCAGGGTAATCGTGAAGTCAGGATAGTCGTGGGTCACGGTTGCCAATAACTCGTGCACCTCCACATCGAGGTTCATCTCCTCGATGAGTTCACGGTGCAGGGCTTGTTGAGGCGTCTCTCCAGGCTCTATTTTACCGCCTGGAAACTCCCACAAGTGACTCGTGTAGCTGTAGCGGGTCTCACCGCGCTGCATGCACAGCACCTTGCCGTCAACCTCGATGACGGCGGCCACCACGTTGTAATGCTTGCGGCAGCACATTATTTCACAAGTACTTTACCTGCATCCTGCCATGCCATGACGCCACCGTCAAGGTTAGTCACGCTGTAGCCCTTATTGGCCAGCAGACTGGCAGCGCGGGCGCTGCGGCGGCCACTGCGGCAATACACAGCCACCGGCCTCTGCTTGTCAAGAAGGGCCTCGGCCTGCTCTACAAATGTGCTATCGTTCACATCCACCAGCCAAGATCCAGCAATGTGTCCCTCGCTGAACTCGTCGGGCGTGCGCACGTCGAGCAGCTGCACATTGGCATCGGCAATGAAGTTCTGGAATTCGTCAACGCCCATATTGGCATAAGCCGCGAGAGCATTAGGTTTGTTGCCATTGCCTCCCTTAGTAAAGATTCTCGC
Organism: uncultured Muribaculaceae bacterium; assembly: GCA_905233915.1. Lineage (GTDB taxonomy): Bacteria > Bacteroidota > Bacteroidia > Bacteroidales > Muribaculaceae > Sodaliphilus. The sequence goes on from CAJOFM010000020.1 coordinate 25,727, forward strand.
ACACGAGACCGCGATAATCGTTACAATCGCAATCAACAGCAGGTTCTTGATACTTATCATCAGGATAATCATAATAAATGATAATGTTTAATAAATGACAAAGATACAACTTTTTTGAAAAAATAGTACCTTTGCACCGCTAAAATCAGATTAATCACATAACTATGAAACTTAGGGGCTCCATTCAACGATTACTACTGTCAATGATTCTCTCCCTTGCTGCAAGCACCGCGCTAGCGCAATACTACAGCGGGGACCACACGTTTGACGGCGAACACAAGAACGAGGCATCGGCCTCGCTGACCTCGGGCAAGAACATCCTTATAGGTCCTTGCATCGGCAACACTGTGCACTACAAGCACTTCTTCAACAACCACTGGAGCGTGGACGGCGGAGTCAACATGCAGTACTCCAAAGAGCTCTACGGCGTCAAGGCGAAGGGCGAGTATCACATCCAAGTCAAATCGTTTCACATTTTTGCCAGTGGCGAATTTTTGTATAACCGCTACGTCAAGTACAAAACCAACGAGATTGACGGCAACATCTCTGTCCGTTTTGAGCGCGGCTATTGGGACATCACATTAGGCGAAAGCCTCATCAACTACACCATTGGCGAGAGTGGCTACACCGAACCAGCGACACTCACCTTCGGTGCCCATGCCACGCTGCGACCCCGCACCAACTACTGGAACGTGGGTCTGCTGTTCCGCAACTACGACGATTTCTACTACGAGAACTGGAACATCAACTGGGGACTGGATTTCTATTACAAGTTCAATCCCACATGGAAACTGTTCGGTGAATTCAATATCCGTCCCGCAGGCTCGATGAGCCAGCTGGCAAGCAAATATGAGACAACAGGTAAAGTAGGTGTTATTTATCGATGGTAATAATTATGAAAAACTCAATATTATATAGCCTTATGGCAACTGCCCTGCTGGCAGTAAGTGTATCGTTCACCTCATGTGAAAAAGTGAGTCCTCAAGGTGTACTTATGGGCAACACCAGTGTTGATGACCGTGTGAAGCAGTCACTAATTTACTACTCCTACCATGGTGAAGATCTGGATTGGGATCTCACGGACAGCATCGAGGAGTATTCTTTCCTTGTCGGTAGTGACAGCCACATCACCATCGATCCTGGCCGACTGACTGAGATGATAGAAATCGGCATCGAGAACGATGACCTGTTCTATTGCCACCTGGGTGACCTTGCAGACACCAAGCCTGAATACTATTACAACACCCAACAGGCATTATATAATGCGACAAGGACATGGAAACGCAAATACATTAAACTTTACATTGATGAATTCCACTCAATTGACGATGGAATGTATTACGATAAAAGGATAACTCCTTCAACGAAGAATTACCTTAAACCCTGGGATGACTGGACTTTGCCATTTTACCCAGTCGTGGGCAACCATGATATCACCCACAATGGATGGTCCTTGTTCTGCGACCAATTCAAAACATCATTCTATGAGTTCACCGTCAAAGTGGGAGACAGTTATGACCGCTTTATCTTCCTGGACTCTGCCAACGGCACATTAGGTGATTTCCAGACAGATGCTATCGATGAAAACACCTTACTGAATGACGACAAAGTGATTCGCAACACCTTCACGTTCACCCACACCAACATCTTCCGCCCCTCGCTCAACGAGTTTGCCTCGACCTATTGCCGCGAGGAGTTGTACTATCTGCTCAACAAACTCTCGGAGTGGAACACTACCATCGCCTTCTGGGGACATGTCCACGCTTGGGATGACCGAATGTTTAATGGTGTGAGACATATCACCATGCCGTCGATGAACTTCGTGGACCACCCCAACGGCGGCGACGACCTGATCGTGAGAATCACTGTCAAGAAGGACGGTACATGCGTGATGGAGCGTGTGGGCCTTCACAGCAAGGAGATGTCAAAAGAGGATTTGGAAAGTATGGGTTACATCACCAAAACCGCGTAAATATCGACCAAGCCAGATAAAACAATAACCGCCCCAATGGAGCGGTTATTGTTTTATAATTTTATAATAATGATTGTAATTGTTTACTGCATGGGTTCGACAGTGTAGCCTGCATCGCGCAGCAGCTGCAGCAGGCCTTGTTCACCAGGCAGGTGGCCAGCGCCCACGCACACGAGGCAGGCACGCTCGGGCATGATCTCCTGGAGTTTCTTTGCCCAGTTACGGTTGCGCGAATATAACAATGCGTCCATTGCCGATTCCTCTTCCTGGGACGAAGACTCGTTCATGACAGCATTAATCTGATCCAAATCCTGTGCCATATAGGCCTCGACAAGTTTGGTTGACATGACAGTGAATTGCTCATCATTTTTGCAGGACTCCAATAGGCCCTTGGCCTGTTCAGTCAGGGGCGCGTTAAACAACAATTCCAACTGCTCCTCTACCGTTTCCATGGCCACCGACGGGCGGCCAAGGTCGTTAGCACGCGTCTGGACGGCCACATCAATCAATGAGTTAGGATCCAAATTAGGGAAATACTTGATGGCCTGCATGGCCTGCATTTGAGTACTGATAGCCATCGGTTTGAGCATATTCATCTGGCGCAGTTTGACGCCCATGTTGCTGAAATACTTGTTAAATACCTTCTCGATGATGGCATAGTCCTGGGGTGAGAACAGCTTATCCAGTGTGCTGTCGGCAGGGGCCATCATGGCTTGGGCGGCAAGAGCCTGCACCTTGCTACCTATCATGTTCTCCTTATCAAGTTCGCCGATAACAATGTCGCAGCCTTCAATGGCCTGTTCCATGCCTGGAATCTTGTCTATCATCGATCCTGGAGCGAAGTGGTAAGTACCCAAGATGTAACTGGGCCTTCCCAACCTGTTGCCGCTGACTTTCCACAATAATTGAGCTTGCGCCGACAGTGCTAACACCACCACAGCGAGAATGAGAGATAATCTTTTCATAGTGTTACAGTTTTTCTTGATTCTACACCTACAAAGTTAATCATTTTAGACGAAAACGCAACTCTCAAAAGGCCATTTAGCGCAAAATCCCCTATAATGATGATGAAAACAAGCCAATTTGACCACATTTAGTGATTGTACACTATATTGAGCGGCAGTAATTTTGCAATGTGATAAAGTGAATTAGTTATTAGTTGATAATATCAAGCCAACTATAGTAAAGTAAGTAAACAGAGAATAAAATTGCCGCACAGATGTGATATCAGTGCGGCTTTTTTTGTAGTAACATGTAATAAGTCACTTACCTTATAATATCATCCTCGCTTGTCGAGTTCACATGGCCGCAATCCTCGCCGCACAAGTAACCAAAAGGATCGCTCTTGGTCGCAGGGAAAGAATAAAACACCCAATGTGAGGGCTTACGGAACCCGAACTTACGGCCATTGTGCTCATGAACTGGTGCTTGGTAACATACCGTCACCCCGCTGACGTATTTATCATTCTGGTAAGGGCTGTACCTGACCCCATTGGTTTCGATATAGGCTAAATCCTCGCGGCAGTCATGTTCCACGATATATGAGGGCAGGACACGGTTACCGTGCAATACCGATTTTGCCACGGCAATATACTCTGGCGCGGCGACCTTTTCCCATCGACGGCTGGCATGAGCGAACCAGCCGCACTCGGTCGCCCACTTGGCTACTTCCTGTATTGAGGCATCGCTGCAACCCGGGTGACGGCTTTCAAACAGGTTGAGCAGCAGCGACAGCTCGGCTGCGGCACCCTCAAGTGAACCTTGCTCGGCACGCCCGAGAACAGCAAAGAAGTTATAACACTCTTCTTCAGTCTTATTATAGACTGTGGTATCCGATCGGGTGTAAGCGTTGCCTTTGATAAATCGGCGGCCTTCCTGCGCATGCCCGATAAGAGCAACAAAATACTTGACAGCCTCTTCAAGCGGCATGAAGCGGCCGGCATCAGGCTGACTGGTGACATGCTTGCGAACCGCTTCCTCGGGATGAAATTGCACACCCAGGGCAAACCGCTTGTCGGTGCGCTCTATGGCCTCGATGATATCCACCCCATCGGTAGCCGTTACTCCCGTCACCCGCAAGGGTGTTCCCGTCACGTCGCCCACCACCTGATGGTGCCACGAGGGCACACCATGAATGGTGTCGGTGCCAGTGATGGCATACAGCAATGAGTTATGATCGGTAACCGTGACGTCGTGGGGTGTGTAATAGCGGTTACCCTCGGCATCACGCTGCATGCGATGCAGATAATGATATTCGGTACCCATGCCATCGAAATAAGTGCCCAAGTCCTGAATGAGCGGTGCCCCCGAGACCACACCCAGCATCTGCATGCCACGGCACAACCCCAACACGGGGATATCGTGGTCCAGACAATAGGCCATCGTGAGGTATTCCGACACGTCGCGCGTGGCGTCGGCATTATTGTCACCCTCGATACCGTGCCACGTTTGAGGGACTGAAAACAGTGTTGAACTGATGTCACCACCGCCCAAGAACACGACCGCCTGCACTCCAGCCAGCAGTTCATCGGCATCGGTACCATGATAGGTGTCGCGCTTGACAATGTCGGCATATTGCTGGCGTAAAACACCAAGTTCATCGACATATTGCGGGCACATTGTCATGCTGTCGTAATCAAAGCCGGCAGGGCGCAGTTGAGGCAGAATCACCGCCTCGCCACCAGCCTGCTCGATAGAGAGGATCACGCGGTCATAACTTGCGGCAGTGGGTTGCCACGCGATGCCAACGCGCACCCGTTGGCCAGCCAACGCTGCAAGCGATACCGTAATCATCAAGGCTACGGCCCAATATCTCAAAAACTTAGGTCTCATTTCTCTATAATATAATAATGTGATTATCGGTTGCGAAGCATCTCAAGCACCTGCTCCACTGGCAAGGCATCAACATGATTACCGTCGCATCCTGTCATCGGGTCGGCCATGAACAGGGAATTCCAAAGCGCCTCGGCCGTTGCCTCGATGGTAGCGGCAAAGATGGAGGACATCTCGCTGTTGGCCAAAACCGTCGAGGTGATTGTCTTGGCCTTGTCACTGATGAGGTTACCAGGAGCGACCGACATGGCGATCACATAGTCGCCGCTGCCGTTGGAAGCGATGCCTCCTGTCTTGGCCATGCCCATCATGGCGCGCTTGGCGACGCGCTCCAGATTGCGGGAGTCGAGTGGCGCATCGGTAACGACAACCATCATGCACGAGCCGTCAACATTCTCGGTCTTGCGCACGTGGTCGATGAAGTCATGTTTGTGCAAGCGCTGACCCACCTGCACCCCATCAATCTCAAGAATACCGCCATAATTGGTCTGGACAAGCACTCCGATGGAGTACCCGCCTAACGACTCGGGCAAGCGGCGCGATGATGTGCCAATGCCGCCCTTGAATCCGAAGCAGATGGTACCCGTTCCTGCACCCACATTGCCTTGCTCGACAGGGCCGTCATGTGCTTGGTTGATGGCGTCAATCACCATCTGAGGAGTGACATACATTTGAGTTATCTTGTTCAGTCGTCCGTCGTTGGTTTCTCCCACGACGGCATTCACCGACCTTTCGCGCTCATTGCCCGGCTGCATCAATGTGTAACGTATGACTCCCTCTATGCCAGCGGCGACGCTCAATGTGTTAGTCAAGATGACTGGTGTCTCGATATTACCAAGTTCACACACTTGAGTAACGCCTGCCAATTTGCCAAAGCCATTGCCCACATAGATGGCTGCAGGCACCTTATTGCGGAATATGTTGCCCTGGTGGGGTACAATGGCAGTGACCCCCGTGCGGATGCTGTCGCCCTCAATGCAAGTCACATGACCCACGGTAACACCCGGCACATCGGTAATGGCGTTATACTGCCCAGTGGGAAATATTCCGGTGGGGAAACCCCATTCCCGTAAGGTCTTATGGGGCTGCGCCGCATGAGCCATCACAGCCTGCATCATGAAAACGGCAAGAAAAATGAATAGTTTCTTCATCTGTTGCAATGATTATGGTCAAGTGATGCAAAGTTATATAAAAAACCGCACAGATGATGTTTCTGTGCGGTTTTATCATGAGTTGCCGTTATGTTTAGAACTCAGGCTCCACAACCTTGAGGCGGTCGCCACCGTTGGGACCCTTGACGAGCATGTCATAGTATTCCTGGGTATAGCCACCATAGGTGGGAGAAACCGGTGTGCCATACTCATTGCGCTGGAACTTGCCGTCCTTCTCCTTCTTGATGTTACCGTCGAGGTACTTGACAAGCAGGTACTCGCCCAATTTCTTGTAGCGTGCAGTAGCATCCTGTCCGGCATTGACCGAATAATTGGTCAACAGGCGGATAGCGGCATCACGGTCGGTAGTAAGCAACGACGTGGCTTGAGCCTCAATCACCGACTGCTGCTTGGCAAAGTTGTCTTCGATGGCGCCTTGCACCTTGCGGATGTCGCCAATCATCTGTGAGTAACGGGCGTAGGCCTGGTTAGCCACCCAGTTGTTTACCCAGAATGCGCAGTCCCAATCAAGTGTGTACATGTCGGCCTTGCCCTGGCGGTAGCTCTCGGGCACCTCGGTAATGCAGCAATACATGGGCACGAACACGGCTGTGTTGGCATCATCAACGCCAAACCAGAAGCAGCCGCCCACCTCGTTAGGCATCCATGAACGCATCTGTGCGGCATACACCCAACCCGTCTGCTGAGTAGCGATTGCACGCTCCTGGCTGTAGGTCACGCCATCCACCTCAAAGTCCATGGGACGCCAACGATAAGGCACGCCATAGGCGGTGGTAGCACCGGGATCAACCGTCATGTCGAAGGGCGTTCCCTCGAAGTGGTCGCGCATCATCTCTTGGGCATCACGGATGCTGACCTTACGGTCGGGCTTCACATACAGGGGCATGACGGGGGCATCCTTCTTGCCATAGATGAAGGGCAAGTAAGCCTCCATACCCTTGTGGAAACGGTTGAAGTAGCTCCACACGCGGGCATCACAGCCACGCAGGGCACCAGCGTCGAACTTCTGGTAAACAGGAGCAAAGGCGAAGTCGGAATCCTTGCCGCTGTACAGGCCTTTCTTCTTGGCGAACGAGATGACGTCCTTGCTGTACATGACGTTCTTCTTATCCTTCATGTCAAATTTCCAGATGCGGGGATTGTTGGCATGGCCGGCGATGCAGTCGTCGGGGATGCGGATGGCTACCCACACGGCACCGATTTCACCAGGACCCTTGCCGATCATATCCATAATCCACACCTCGTTGGGGTCACCGATGGAGAACGACTCGCCCTCGCTGGCATAGCCGTACTTGGCCACCAGTTCGGTCATCCACTTGATGGCCTCGCGGGCGGTCTTGGAACGCTGCAGAGCAATGTACATGAGGCTACCATAATCGATAATGGAGTTGCCCGTGGTGTCCCAGAGTTCCTCACGTCCACCCCAAGTGCTCTCACCAATCGTCACCTGGTACTCGTTCATGTTGCCCACGACAGCATAGGTGTGAGCCACTTCAGGGATTTCACCCAGAGGCTTACCGCTATCCCAGTCGACAATCTTGCGCATTGAACCGGGTGCATGGTCGGCGGCAGGCAAGTACTGCAGGTCACCATACAGCGTGTGGCTGTCGGCGGCATAGGTGATGATGGTCGAGCCATCGGCACTGGCGTTCTTGCCCACAATCAGGTTGGTGCAGGCATCGGCTACAGTCCAGCCGGCAATAGCCAGCAGAGCAGCCGATAATAACTTAATTGACAGATGTTTCATTTTACTTTTGTTTTGATATTATAGTGAATTGATCTTGTTTGCTTGTCAGTTGCCCACGGGGATGTCGTATCCAGTAAGACGGAAAGCCACCTGGAATGGCGTGGCCGACTTGCGTGGCTTGGGGCCAGCATAGTAGTAAAAAAGGCGCTGGATATCAAATGACTTGATGCTGACCAACTTGGTCTCGCCAGGTTTGAGCGCAACAGGAACCGTAACAGCACGCTGTGTAAGCATCTCGCCATTCATAGTGGTGTAACGCAATAACAGGCGCACGGCACTCATCCTGTGGGATGTGTTGTTGGTGATGAAAAACGACTCCTTGCTGTCGCTGGCCCGCTTGCTGTAGCCCTTGAGCGTCACTGCGTTAGGGTCAATATCGGCTAGGCTGTCGGGCAGGAGGTCGTCATTGGATTCCAATGCCACAACGGGCACCTCCATGGATTGCAGGTTCTTGCGGGTAGTGCGTGTTCTCGCATCTACTGTGCTGATACACAGTATCAACAGCAAGAGTGCAACCAGAGTCCGAAAGGTCAAAATATGTTTACTTGTAGATTTCATCACAGGTAACGGATACGGTTAAACGGGTTGCCATCGCCACCCTCGGGATAAATTTTACGGAAACCTACGGGCAGGCTTTCCTCAACTTTATCGGGCACAATACTCATGCCGCTGAACAACGAGGGCAGGAAGCGCGCAAAGTTGACACGCACCTTAACCTTCCAGTGCGGAGGGTCAAAAGTGAATGTCGTTGCCTTGCTGTTAAGGGTCGCAACACACTTCAGCGGCTTAATCAAGGTAACACGGTCACGCTGGCTATATAGCCACAGTTGGTACTTGTTGTCCACGGCACTGTTGGCAATGTAACCGATGACGGTTCCAGGAACGAGGTTGATATCGGGCGAGTCGAGCAGGATGATGCGGTAACCAATATTATGCAGTCCCTTATAGCGCTCGATGCCCAAAGTCATCTCCTCGTTGGGATAATACCAGATGCCCTCAAGGGGCTGCATATCGGTCTCGTCAAGGCGCACCCGCATGGAGTCCACGTCGAGTCCGTAGAGTACGACTGATTTTTTGGGAACGCCGTCACCAGCCGCCACCGTGAGAGGCAGCAACATCGTCAAGAGCAATATGGTGACCGCGCGGCGCAACATTCAATGACTAGTTGACGGTTGCAAAGCGGTAAATCACACCTAAACTCAGGATCTCCTTGAACTGCCAATAATTCCAGTCGTCGTCACGCTGGCGAGAGCGGTCAAAGCGCAGGTGAGTGTAGAGCTGGGTGGTCAGGTACTTGCCGATAGACAAGTCAAGGGTATTCTCCCAGTCTCCCTGCACATACTCGTAATTGGTGAACATATAGAGCCTGGAGGAGAACATCACACTGGGATTGAAACGCCACAGCAACTTAGCCTCGAAATTGCTACCCACAGTGCTCTTGGAGTGCTTGCCGGCATCGATGCCGAAACGAACGGGGTCGATATCGGTGATGTTGCGGCAATACTTGAGGTTATAGGAAATCGGCGCGATGGCAAGGGTGAACATGCGGTCGTCGGCCTTCTTGTAGCTATAGGTCATACCAAGACCGATATTCAACTCGGCAGGCGACAGGAAGGCTGCGGTCATCGTGCGGGTATTCACCTTGTAGTTGTTCAGGAACTGGGTGGTGAAATTCAGCATGGCACTGTAATACCAGTTTTTCACAGCCTTGTAACCCAATTGTGATGAGAACAGGAAGTTATCCTCATTAATCATGTATTTACGGATGCTGTCGCCATGGGTAGTTGCTATACCCAGCTTATAGGACAAGGCATTGTTAAACAACCAGTTGGGATGCAAGTCCTGATTAAGGTTGCAATTCCAGTTAATGGAACCGAGCAAGGCAAGGTTATTCTCGCCACCCTGATACCAGTTGCCGCTGATGTAGGACTGGGTAAACTGCAAGGAGGCGTTGAACACGTGCAACCAGTCATGAACGGGAGGTGCGGGAACCTCGGGCGGAGTGACATCATCCACAACCACCTGGGCTGGCGCGATAGTGAGCATGCCCTGACGGGGATCAGCATTGATAACACCCTCGGGAGGAGCCTCGGGCAAACGGTTGGCATTATAGGCCACCAGCTGGGGATTATCGATCATCACACGCTGGCGCACACGGCGGACGCGTGCTGAATTGTCGATGGCCTCTTGCAGCCAGGCATCTCCAGCATCCAAGTTATACAATTGGCTATTGGTGCTAGCCTTAGCGTGGGCATCAACAGCATCGTAATTGTCATAGACCAGCGGCGCATAGAGCATATTAGGCTCCACGTCGGGACGCTCACCATCATGGGCGCTAGCGGCAAGACCCATCACTGTCGTCACCGCAAGGGTCAAACAGAATCTCAGTGTCAAACTCGGTTTCATCATAATGTCTATCTCTTGGAGGTTAATAAATATCTATGGTTCAGCATATTGACTATTAAGCATCATAGAGTTTCTCATTGCGGGCAGGTTTCTTGGTCTCCTGCTGCTCCTTCTTCTGCTGCTCGCGCTTAGCCTTTTGCTTGGTTTGCACCTTTTGGCGTTTGCGCTCATGATTGGGCTGCTGGGTTTTGTTCTCGGCAAAACTCTTGATCATGTCCTCAACCGCCTCGCGGTTACCGTACAGATAATTGACTGTCACCTCAATAATGAGGTTCTGGTGCTTGGACACGATATCGGCTATGACGGCCCGCGAGCCGTCGGGCATCGTACCATAAATGCTGTAGGTCTTCTTGAAGCCCTTGACCTTGAGTTTGCCGTTGCTCAGGTCATACATATTGTAACCCAAGGCCTTGCGCTGCAGGTTCTCGGTGAGCATTTTCTTCTCGTCACCCTTGTCCTTGCTATAGAGCTGGACGGTCATGACCATGTCTTCCCACTGAACTTCAAACCTCGTTGGGCTGTTGTAGGTTACGAAGCCGCCATCGGGAGTTTCAAACGACAGGTCATACCGGCTCCAATTATAGATGGTCGCTACAGCGTCAATAGCACATGAGAACAGCACAAGCAACAGCACAGTCCATGCCTTGAACAGCATTATCGTCCCAATGCCCATTCTATTCTTAGAAGGGACGCTGGAACGGTAGTCCTTACAGTTGCATCCTATAGTTGCCATAGCATTTTCAGTTAGGTTGTTGCACTTGGTCTAAATACTGGCTCCACTCGCGCTTACTGCCGCGAAAGATGTTCAGGTCCACGTCGCCTTTCACACCCTTGACCTCACCCTCGTGGCTGAACTGCTGGAAACGGTGAGACATGTGGGGCAACAGGTCAGGGTTAGTGAATGAGCACAGCCACAGGTCGTGGTCGGCCAGCATGTCTTTGTAATACTTATTATAGCCGTCGAGATTGGTGTAGATTACCACCTGATAGCCCTTGTCGGTGAGAATGTTAATCATTTCCATGACCCGTTCAATAGCCGTCTGGCGGTTAGTCGTGGCGCCGTTACCCCAGTCATCCTCGAGGTCTATAACCAACGGCAGGTCCAACTGTTTATCCCCGATAGTGCCCAACAGGTTGTCGGCCTGCTCCTTACCGCTGCGGTTCTTGCGGAAGAAATGGTAGGCACCCACCTTAAGTCCAGCCCGACGCGCGTTGCGGTAATTCCGGTCAAAAGCCTCGTCCTTGTAAGTTTTGCCCTCACTTGCCTTGATGAATACAAACTGGTAGTCATCGTCACGCACCTGATCGAAGTCAATCTCACCATTGTGCTTGGACACGTCAATGCCCGCTACTGGGTAGTGGAAGCGGTCCACATTGACTGAGTGTGGCAGGATGTAACGCCATCCCACATAGATACCCATCAACACAACAAGTGCAGCCGCTCCTAAAAGGAGCAGCCACTTGATGTAGTCGGGTCGTGTAGGAACCTGGCGTCTACCCATAGGCAGTCAAGGTGTTAGAACAACGGGAAATTACTGGTGGTGTAAACCCACTTCTGCTCAAACTCTTGCTGAGTCGAGGTAAAGAAGAGCACACCCTGGATGATGGACACTATCTCGGTAACAACGCCCAGAATGCCACAAGTGAGCAAGGTAGCCAATAGGAACACGATACCAGCGGTAGGTTTGTTCAGATAGAAGTAATGCAGGCCCAAGGCGCCCATCAGCAGAGCGAGCAAACCGGCGATGCCGCGGCTCTTGCCCGACGGGCCGTTGGTGAACACGCTGTCGAGAGCATTGGAAGCCTGATTACCGAACTGGCGCCACTGCTCCTGGAAGTTGGGTTGATCCTGATCACTGTAGGATACGTTGGTCTCAGCACCGCAATAAGGGCACTTCACGCGATTAACCTTCTCTTGAGTGCTATACTGCTTTCCGCACTCGGGACAATTATGAATGTACATAGTCTTTTGTTTTAATTGTTTGTAACTTGATTCATTTGTCCGTTAGACGCACCAACGGTCCAAAAAGTTTCATCTACCATGAAAAATTTCTCAACGCTTCCGGCGTTGTGCACCAGCACGCTGCTTTTGCTGCTGTTGCTGCATCCTCTGGGCTTCCTCGAGGCGCTGTGCCCACTTGCTCTTCTTCTTGGGCTTGGCAGCATTAGCGGCCATGGTTGCGCGCACCTTATCCTCGGTAACGAAGAGTCGGCAGCTATAGGTCTGCAGGATAGTGATCAACAGTGAGATAAAGTAGTAATAACTCAGACCTGAGGCGTAATTGTTGAAGAACACAAGGAACATCAACGGCATCAAGTACATCATCCACTTCATGCCCGGCATCGACTGTGACGAGGGTTGTGACTTAGTGGTGATGTAGGTGTAGATGATGTTGGTCACCGTCATCAAGAGGCAGAAGAGGCTGATGTGGTTGCCAAAGGTGCTGGAGATGAACGGAATGTGCTGGCTCCACTCGACAATCTTGTCGGGAGCGCTCAGGTCGTTGGCCCACAAGAAGGACTGGCCGCGCAACTCGATGCACGAGGGGAAGAAAGTGAACATTGCAATCAGGATAGGCATCTGCAGCATCATGGGCAGACAGCCACCGAATGGGCTTGCGCCAGCCTGCTTGTAGAGTTCCATCGTCTTTTGCTGCTTCTTGAGGGCATCTTCCTGGTTGGGATACTTCTCATTAATCTTGGCAATGTCAGGAGCCAGGATGCGCATCTTGGCCTGGGAGATGTAGCTCTTGTAGGTGAGCGGAGAAAGCACCACCTTGAGAATGATGGTCAAGACAAGGATGATGAGTCCGTAGTTGGTCATGAACTTTCCTAACCAGTCAAATACCGGAATGATAATACCGGTGTTGATCCATCGGAACAGCTTCCAGCCCAGGGGAATGAGGTGCGTCAGCTTCAGGTCCTCCTTGGGTGAATACTTGTCGTAATCCGACAGCATGTGGTAGCGGTTGGGACCCATATAGAAATAGAACGAAGCGGGCGTTTCCTTGTCGCTCGAGTAAGGGATCAAGGTGTGGATGTTCACATCCTTGAGGTATTTCTCGTAATCGGGCGTGTCCTTGGTGTCGGTGCTCGTCATCTTGGCAGTGCTCATCACGCTGTCGGTGATCAAAACGGTTGAGAAGAACTGATTCTTGGCACTCACCCATTTGAGTTTGTCCTTGACTTCCTTCTCGTCGCTGCCGTTTTCGCGGGTGTACTTCACATCCCCACCCTTGCCAGCGAACTTATAGTAAATGGCACTGTTGCGTTCCTCAAACTGCTTGCCAAACTCGTGACGCGAAATCTTCTGATGCCAATCGAGGTCCACAAGGTTGATGTTGAGCGGGATGATGCGGGTCATGCTCTTTTGCACCATCTCCATGCGCACCATGTAACTGTTGGGCACCAGCGTGTACTTCAAACCCCATTGGGCACCACCCTCGAGTTCCAAGTTCATCAGCAAGGTGCTGTCATTGAGTTTCTGGGGCTCAAAGAAGAAGTTCTTGGTCTCGAAGCGCTGCGTGTTGTTGCTCAGGGTAAAGCTGTAATCATTGTCACCCTTGTCGAAGAGCACCAGTTGCGGCGAGTTCCAGGTCTTGTAGCCCTTTAACGTGGCACGGGCAATAATACCACCCTTGGTCGAGAATTCCACCTTCAACGAGTCGTTCTCGAGGGCCACCATCTGCTCGGTGCCCGTGAGAGATGCGGCAAACGAGCCGTTCTTGGCATACACGTCAAGCACGCGTTGCACGGCCTGCACTGCCAGGTTGTGAACGGCGGGGTTGCCACTCGTGGTAGCGGTCACCTCATCCCATTGTACGGTAGTATCGGCCACGGTCACGGTGCCCGAGATCTTACCATCCTTGAGCGAGAGGATAACGCCCTCGTTATTAATAGTGGCATTGTCGGCAGGCATGCTTTCAAGCACATTCTGCAAGTGTGCCATTTCGGCGGTGCTCAGTGTGTCCACGTCGCCCGCAGCGATATCGCGGTGCTGCTCGGCAGCTTGTACGGCCGCGATAGAGTCCATTTGTCGCTGACGTTCGGCCAACTCGGCCTCACTGGGCTGATTGAGCCACATGAAGCCAAAAATGACCACGCCCATCAGCAACATTCCAATCAAAGTGTTTTTATCCATATTCAGTTTTCAGTTGTCAGTTTTCAGTTGTCAGTTTATTTGCGAGAGAAGTGAGCATCTTATCAACCTCAACTATCAAGGTTTTTGATACTGATGTTCTTGTCTCCTCTAAATAATGAAGTCTCTCACATATTTCCATTTGTGTCGATAGCTCTCGGAGAGAGCCACGTGCCATAGACAAAAATCTTATAAACTCTTTAGATGAATCCCGGCCATGGCCTTCAGCAATATTTGAAGGAACCGATACAGCAGCTCTACGCATCTGATCTGATAATGCGTATGTTTCGTCTTTAGGCAAATGTTGGACGACCATATATACTTCAACAGTCAAGTCCATCGCCTTCTGCCATACTTTCAGTTCTCTAAAGTCGCTTGATCTCATATTAAATTACATTAGTATTTTCAGTTTTCAGCTGGCAGTAGTTATTTCACTGAAAACTGACAACTGAAAACTGATGACTGCAATTATTGCGGGTTGCCCGCAATAATTGCGGCGATGAAGGACATGAAGAGGGGGTGCGGGTTCAGGACGGTGCTACTATACTCGGGGTGGTACTGCGTGCCGATGTACCATCGCTTGTCGGCGAGTTCGATAACCTCGGCGAGTCCGCTCTCGGGGTTCACACCGGCAATCGTCATGCCAGCCGCCTCAAATTGCTTGCGGTACTCGTCGTTGAATTCAAAGCGGTGGCGGTGACGTTCCTCAATGTCGGTCACACCATAAGCCTCTGCAACCTTCGTGCCAGGTTTCACACGGCAGGCATAGGCGCCCAGACGCATCGTTCCACCCATGTTGGTTATCGTCTTCTGGTCCTCCATGAGGTCGATGACGTTGTGAGAGGTCTTAGCGTCCATCTCGGTGCTGTTGGCGTCAGTCAGACCCAGCACGTTGCGAGCGAACTCGATGACCATGCACTGCATACCCAGGCAAATGCCGAACGTGGGCATATCGTGCTCGCGGCACCAACGCAGGGCGACAAACTTGCCCTCAATGCCTCGCTGCCCAAATCCTGGAGCGACCACAATGCCATCGTGGTTGGAGAGCAGTTCATCGACGTTGCCGTCGTGGATATGCTCGCTGTTGATGTAGTCCAGCTTGAGGCGGCGGTCATGATAGGCACAGGCATGCAGCAGACTCTCGTCGATGCTCTTGTAGGCATCCTGCAGCGACACATACTTGCCCACCAGGCCGATGCGCACCTCCTTGGTAGCGCCCTTGAGCTTGGCAAGGAATTCATTCCACTTCTCCATGTCGGGCTCGCCATCACTCTTGATGCCAGTCTTCTCGAGGATAATGTTGTCAAGTCCCTGCTCATGCATCTTGAGGGGCACCTCATAGATGGTGGGCACATCCAGGCTCTGCACGACAGCGTCGGCGCTCACGTTACAGAACTGGGCCACCTTCTTGAGCATAGTGGGCGGCAGCTTGTGCTCGGTGCGCAGCACGAGTACGTCGGGCTGGATACCCTCCTGCTGAAGCAGCTTGACGCTGTGCTGTGTGGGCTTGGTCTTGAGCTCCTTGGCCGCGCTGATGTAGGGCACATAGGTCAGGTGCACGCAGATGCAGCGGCGTCCCAACTCCCAACGCAGCTGGCGGATGGCCTCGATAAACGGCAATGCCTCGATGTCGCCTACTGTACCGCCAATCTCGGTGATGACAAAGTCATACTTGCCCGTGGTACCAAGCAACTTCACATCGCGCTTGATCTCGTCGGTGATGTGCGGGATGATCTGGACCGTCTTGCCCAGATAATCGCCACGGCGCTCCTTGTCGATGACGCTCTGATAGACGCGTCCGGTGGTGACGTTATTGGCACGGGTGGTCTTGATGTTGGTGAAACGCTCGTAGTGTCCCAAATCCAGGTCGGCCTCGTGACCGTCAACCGTCACGTAGCACTCACCGTGCTCATAGGGGTTCAACGTACCCGGGTCAATGTTGATGTAGGGGTCAAACTTTTGGCACGTCACGCTATAGCCGCGCGAGAGCAGCAATCGGGCAATGCTGGATGCGATAATGCCCTTGCCCAACGACGACACCACGCCGCCAGTCACAAATATGTATCTTGTTTCCACGTCTTTTTTCATTACAATTAACCTGCAAAGATACTGCTTTTTTTTGACATTCAGCCCCAGCGGACTGAGAAAGTAAAAACCATGTCTCTTGACTACCGATTAATAGGTAATAACAGTAGGTAATGGACGTGTTTATTCAGCAGATTAGTCGATAAAAAGAGGTGACTTATCTAAATTATTTGTTCCGTTTCACCATTTTCAAGTAATTTTGCGGCACGATACACCTATTATATATTATATATATACCTGACAATAAAAACATGAAGAGAATTGTATCACTATTGTTAGTCGTGTGCTGCTTGATGCCTCTGACCCTGCATGGAGCTGTCATCAATGGTATTCTTGTTGACTCGCAAGACACCACCGAGCTTATCGGGGCAACCGTTAAACTGCTCAAGGCGAGCAAGGACAGCACCATGGTTAAGGGAACGACGACCGATGAAAACGGCGTGTTCAATATCAAGGGCGTGAAACAGGGTCACTACCTGCTGCGCTTTTCCTATATGGGTTATAATGATGTCATCAAGCATGTGTCCATCGGCGAGGATGGCCGCGATGTCAACATGGGCGTCATCACGATGGACCCTAACACCATTATGCTCAAGGAGACCGTTGTTGTGGGCGTGAAAAGCCCCATCACGGTCAAGGAGGACACCATCGAGTTTAATGCCGACACCTACAAGACCCAAGCCAATGCCGTTGTCGAGGACCTGCTGAAGCGCCTGCCTGGCGTGGAAGTGGGCACCGACGGCAAAATCACGGCCAACGGCAAGGAGGTAAAGAAAATCCTCATCGACGGCAAGGAGTTCTTCAGCGACGACCCGACGGTTGCCAGCAAGAACATCCCGGCCGACATGATCAACAAGCTACAGATCGTGGACCGCAAGAGCGACCTGGCCCGCCTGACCGGCGTTGACGATGGCGAGGACGAAACCGTCATCAACCTCACCGTCAAGAAAGGCATGAACAACGGCTGGTTTGGCACAGTCAACGCGGGCTACGGCACCGATGACCGCTATGCGGGCAACGTGATGATCAACCACTTCCGCGACGGCAACCAGTTCACCATCCTGGGTGGCGGCAACAACGTCAACAACCTGGGCTTCGGCGACGGCGCCTCGGGCAGGTTCCAGCGCTTCGGCGGCGACCGTGGCGTGACCACGTCACAGTATGCCGGCATCAACTTCAACGTGGGCAGCAAGGAGGACGAGCACTTCCGTGTGGGCGGTGACATCATGTACAGCCACAGCGACCGCGACACCCGCACCCGCACGGCACGCCAGTACCTGCTTCAAGACTCTACCAGTTACGAGGATGCCAACACGGTGGCCCGCGATAAGAGCCACAACCTGCGCGGAGACTTCCGCATCAAGTGGGAGGTGGACAGCAACAACACCATCGAATTCCGACCCAACTTCTCGTTCAATTTCAACAAGAGCGAGCGCGGCGACACGTCAAGTCTGGTTGCCGGCGATGCTGCCAGGACCGCAGTCAACCGCAGTTTGAGCAACTTCTTCAACGACGGCAAGAGCTACGAGTGGGGCGCACGCCTGATTTACAACCACAAGGTTGCCAGTCACCCTGGCCGCAGTCAGAGCCTGATGCTCAACTACCGCTACAGCAATGTGCACGAGGATGGTGACACCTACACCGACAATACCTACTATCTTGTTCCCGAGAAGAACCAGCTCATTGACCAGACGGCCAACAACCGCCGCAAGACCCATAACGTCACGGGCCGCATCTCATGGACCGAACCCCTGGGTGACGTCAAGAATGCCCGTTTCCTCGAGCTCTCCTATCGAGGCAACTACCGCTTCACCACGAGCGACAAGATGGTCTATGACAACGAGCGCTTGGGCACTTGGCCCAACGGCACCATCACCGACTCGCTGTGGAACGAGCGCTTGAGCAACAGTTTCCGCAACACGTTCTTCAACCAAGAGTTCAGTGTTGGTTTCCGTCAGGTGCGCAAGGAATATAACCTGAACGTGGGTATTTCGGTCAACAGCGCCATGTCCAAGAGCAAGGACCTCATCAACAGTGCCCGCAACATCAAGGAGCGTTGGGCATGGTCGGTGGCTCCCTATGCACGTTTCCGCTACAAGTTCACCGAGACGCGCAACCTCAACTTCTTCTACCGCATGCGCGCCAACCAGCCCAGCATCAACCAGTTGCAGCCCGTTGCCGACGAGAGCAACCCCAAGAATATCATCATCGGTAATCCCGAGTTGAAGCCCACCTTCAACCACAACATCAACCTGAGGTTTGGCGACTTCGCCCAGGGCGCTCAGCGCAGCATCATGGCGATGATGAATGTGGACTTTGCTCAGAACAGCATCGTCTCGACCGTGACCACCGACGAACTGACTGGTAGCCGCACCACCAGTTACACCAACGTGGGCGGTGTGTGGAGTGCAATGGCAATGAACATGTTGAGTTTCCCCTTCGGCGCCAGCAAGGTGTGGTATTTCACCAGCCACATGTTCACCCGTTATGGTGTCACCAAGAGTGTGACCGACGGTGTCGAGAATCGCAGCAACACGTGGTTCATCAACTATTCGCCCGGCTTGGCGTTCCGCAACAGTGTCTTTGACATCGAGTTGCGTCCCCGCTACAGTTTCCAGAACACCACCACCTCGGCGCTCAAGTCCAATACACGCAACATTCACACCTGGGGCGGCAATTTCAACGGCACCTATTCGGCTCCCTTCGGTCTGGTCATCAGTACCGACCTGCGTTACAGCACCACCAGCGGTTACAGCGCCGGTTACAACAGTGACCAGTGGATTTGGAACGGCTCGATTGCCTACCAGTTCCTGAAAGAGAAGCAGGCAGCCCTGACCATCTCGGTCTATGACATCCTGGGTCAGAGGAAGAACATCTTCCGCAACGTGACTGGCGACTACATCGAGGACGTCTTCTACAACTCCCTGGGACGCTACGGCATGGTGACCTTCACCTATCGCTTTAACACCTTCAAGAAGGGTGAGCAGCCCAAGGACCGCAACGCCGACCGTTGGGGAGGCCCCGGCCGCTTTGGCCCTCCGGGCGGAGGCCCTGGCGGACGACGTCCCTTCTAATAGATAAGAGATAAAAGATAAAAGATAAGAGATAATAGTTAAGAGATAATAGATGTCCAGAGCAGCAATGGCTGGATGTCTATTATCTTTTATTTCCCAACTATTAACTGTTAACTGATAACTGTTAACTAAAAAAGCACTACCTTTGCAGCTGCTAAAAAACCTTCTAACACAATATAGCAATGAGAATACATAGAACGCATCGAATGAACATGTCCTTGACACGACGGTACATTCGGAGTTTGAATAAGGCCCGCCACAAGCTGAGCGGCGTTATCTGCCTGTCGATCGTGGTGCTGCTGTTTGGCGGTCTTGCCGTGAAAATGGGCGCTGCCAACATGCTCAACACCGTGATGCACACGGCCCATGACCTGTTGTTGAACACCTGTTTCTTCCTGATGGCCGTCTGCGTCATCACGGGTGCCATCGGCCGCCTGTTCGTCGAGTTTGGCGTCGTTGAACTGCTGGAGAAGGCATTGCGCCCGCTGATGAAGCCGCTGTTTAACCTGCCGGGCATGGCATCGCTAGGTGCAGTGCTGACCTTCCTGAGTGACAACCCAGCGATCATCACGCTGTCCCAGGACAAGCGCTTCGCCTCCCACTTCAAGAAATACCAGTATATCTCGCTGACCAACTTCGGCACCGCCTTCGGTATGGGCTTGATTGTCATCATCTTCATGATGGGTTACGGCTACTTCAAGGAGGCGCTCATTGGCTTGATTGGAGCCATCTTCGGCTGTATGGTGTCCACACGCCTGATGCAGTATTTCGTCAAGAAAACCCACCCCGAGTATGCCGAAGAGCCTGCCTGCGAGTTGACCGAGAGAGACCTGCAGGTGGAACACGAGGAGTACAAGTCGCTGTTCCTGCGCATCCTAAACTCGCTGCTTGACGGCGGACGCACGGGAGTTGACGTGGGCCTGGCAATTATTCCGGGCGTGATCATCATCTCGTCGCTGGTAATGATCCTGACCTTCTCGGCCAGCGCCGACGGCACCTACACGGGTGCTGCCTATGAGGGCGTGGGCGTGTTGCCCTGGCTGGGTGACAAAATCAGCATCGTGTTCAAGGTGCTATTCGGTTTTGAAGATCCGCATCTGATTGGTTTCCCCATTACCGCATTGGGCGCTGTGGGTGCTGCGCTGGGTCTGGTACCGAAGTTCATCCAGGAGGGATGGGCCGATGGTAACGCCATCGCGGTGTTTACGGCCATCGGCATGTGCTGGAGCGGTTTCTTGAGTACCCACACGGCGATGCTCGACTCGATGCATTACCGCGAGCTCACGTCACGCGCCATCCTGTCGCACACGATAGGTGGCCTGTTCGCAGCCATCGTCGCCCACTGGCTCTACGTCCTCGTCATCCTCATTTTATAAACGGACTCGTCGTTTTTAAGCGGATTCGTTGTTGGAGGCCAGGGTGACCTTGACCTTGGCGATACGGTACTTAATGACCTTGATGACGGTGAAGGTGAAGCGGCCGTGTTCAACGACCTCCTTCTCCTTGAGGAAGTCGCCCTTGAGGTCAAGCAGGAAACCGGCGATGGTCTCGGCCTCCTGGGCATGCTCGCCTAGCTCGTCCTCGTCGATGTCGAGAACGCGGGCAAAGTCGCTCAACAACGTCTTGCCGTCAAAAATCCACGTGTCCTGACTGATGCGGTTATAGAATTTCTCCTCGGTGTCATACTCGTCGTCGATGTCGCCCACGATTTCCTCGAGCACGTCCTCGAGGGTGGCAATGCCCTGGGTGCAGCCATACTCATCGACGATGATGGCCATGTGCATCTTCTTGCGGCGGAAATCCTCAAGCAGGTCGTCGAGCATGCGGGTCTCGGGTACGAAATAGGCGGGCCTGAGCAGCGTCTGCCACTTGAAGGTGTTGTCACGGTGCCCGATGTAGGGCAACAAGTCCTTGGCATAGAGGATGCCCTTGATGTTGTCGGGGGTCTCCTGATAGACAGGCATGCGCGAGTAGCCGGTCTCGATAACCTTACGGACAACGGCATCGAAGTCATCCTCAATGTCGATATCGACGACATCGACGCGGGGACGCATGATGTCGCTCACCGTCTTGTCACCAAAGGAGAGGATGCCCTCGAGCAACTCCTTGTCATCTGGGTCCTTGACCTCGCTCACCTCGAGGGCGCGCGTGAGGTCATCGACCGAGAGTTCCTCGGTCTGCGACGGCACAACCTTGTTGACGAGGCTTGTGGAGCGCACCAGCAGGGCCGTCAGCGGGGAGAACAGCTTAACAGCAGCCTTGAGCGGTGCCGATGCCATAGCGGCAAAGCGCGTATTGTAGTTGGTGGCATAGAGTTTCGGGATAATTTCGCCGAAGAGCAGGATGAGGAAGGTGAGTATGACGGTCTGGACAATGAAATCCAGGACCGTACTGTTGAAGTCAAAGATTTGGTTCATCGCGTAGTTCAACACGATGGCAATCATGATATTGACCAGGTTGTTGCCCACGAGGATGGTGGCGAGCAACTTCTCGGGGGTAGCGAGGAGTTCGCGCACACGCTCGCGACGATGCGTGTCGGGGATATCGTCAACGTCGGCAGGACGCAACGAGAAATAGGCTATCTCACTGCCGGAGTTAAATGCCGAGAGGAAGAGTCCCAGCAGTGCAACGATGATGGCGATGATGCTTCCAGTAGTGGGAGCGTTAAGAGTGACAAGCGGGTAGTTTGCCGAACAGAGTAGTGTCAATAGACACGATAACGGGTCAGGATCCAAAATAAAAAGTCGATTTGTTGAATAATGCGACAAAGATAGTGCAAGTCATGCACAGAACAAAATGAAAGACGAAGTTTTTCATTTTTTATGCCATGATGCAGCCTATCTTCAACGACTGTTAGAGGTTAGAGGTTAAAGGTTACTGGTTAAAGGTTACTGGTTAGAGGTTACTGGTTAAAGGTTACTGGTTAGAGGTTACTGGTTAAAGGTTACTGGTTAGAGGTTAAGGGTTAAGGGTTAAAGGTTAGGGGTTAGGGGTTAAGGGGGTGATGAATAACAAAATAAAAAATCAGGCGGCCCGTAGTGGGTCGCCTGACTTTTATTTAAACCCGTATGAGGGGTTTAAGACTTACTGTCAGTGATTACTGCATCACCTTAACAGCTACCTGAGTGCCGTCGGTGAAGGTGTAAACGCTGATGCAGATGCCGTTAGCCTCCTGCATCTCCTGACCAGCGAGGTTGAAGTAGCGTACGCCAGCAAGAGTCTTGTCAGCGAAGAGCTCCTCAACGCTGGTAGCGTCAGCAACGGTGAAGCCATCGAAGGTGTGATCACTATCGGTCTTACCAGGAGCAACTGCATAAGCATCGATCATGTAAGTACCAGGAGTGGTGTAGATCAACTCACCGGTGTACTCCATGTAGATAACGTTACCCTCATCATCGGTGGGATACTCATAGGTCCACTGCTGGGTCTCCTCGTTGTAGGTACCAACACCAATTGCGTAGTAGATGGTAGCATCGGGATCAGCTGCAGCGTTCTCGAGAGTGATGTGGTACTCATTGTGGTAAGCGTGAGGACCGTCCCAAATTACCTCGTTGTACTTCTGGGTGCTGGGAGCAGCGGTCTTGCCCTGAGGAGCAACGTAAGCGGGAATCTGAACATAGCTTTCGCCATTGTTGATGCCGGGATAGTCATCGGCAGCATCCTTTGCAGAAGCCCAGTAGCTTACAGTCTGTACGTCAGCAGTCTGAGGTACACTGTAAGAAGCCTCGCCATCACCAGTTACGGTGTACTCGGTGGGAGTGCCATCAGCACCGTAAACAATTACGTGCAGGGTAACCTCACCATCACCAGTAGCTACGATGTCATAGCTGTGGGTGGTCTCGTTCAAACCAGCTTCGATCTCGGGAGCAGCGGTAGTGGTCTCGGCTTTCTCCCAAGTGCGATCAACGCCATCAAACGTCTTGTCATTGTAATAGGGAGCCTTAGCGGTAGCGACGAGAGTGAAGGTACCATAGTGAGGCAGCTCGATGTCGCCTTCCTTACCATTGATGTTGAAGACCTCACGAACCTCGGTGCAGGTGATGGTCAGGGTAACACCCTCCTCATTACCAGAGTAAAGAACGTGAACCTTACCGGTTTCCTGATCTACAGCGCTGAAGCTGATGTCACCAGCGAGAGTGCCATAAGCCTTAGCGGCAACGGTGGTGCTGTTGGTAGCTTCGCTAGCAATGTAACCAGCGGTCTCATTCCAAGCATTAACCACTACAGTCTGAGTAGCATCGTAGATGGGCTCTACAATCAGGCCATCATAAGCCTCGCCGTCAACGAGAACCTCATAGCGGGTAGCACCCTCGATGTTGATCACAACGGAACCGTCAGAAAGGGTCTCGAAGGTGATCACGGGCTTGGCAGCGGTGGGCTGAGCGATGGTGTAAGTCTCGCTGTCCTCGAGCTTGCCAGTGTAACCATTGCAGGTTACGGTAGCAACTACCTCATAGGTACCGTAATCGGGCTCTTCACCCAGAACTACATAACCATCCTCAACGGTAGCAGGCTCACCATTAACGGTTACGTTCAGAACGTAGCCCTCGGGAGCGTCAGTTACGGTAACGGGCACCTTGTAGCCATCAAGCGCACCAAGATCAACAGAACCAGTGATCTCGGGATCCTGGGCGGGAGTGTAGTTAGCGTTCTTGATCTTCAGAACCATCGGGCCCTGTACGTGGTCACCCTGTGAACCATCGCTGTAAGACCAGAAGAGCTGGAAGTTGTCAGTAGCGGTGAGCTCAAGAGTTGCGAACTCCTCGTCCCAACCCTCAACAGCAGCAACCTGGATGTTGAACAGAGTTGCCTCAACACCTTGACCACTGTAATAAGCGTACTCATCACCCATGAAAATGTCGTTACCACCCATGCTTACGAACAGGGTACGATAACCGCCATCCTTAAAGGAGTCGGAAACGTCCTGCGACATCTCGGTAGCAACAATACCCTTCATGAAGTAAACCCAGTTCGGCTGACGGGGAGTACCTGCGTTCTGCTGCTTAACATAAACCCTCTGGTCATTGATTACGTTGTGCTCTGCATCGTACATAACCCACTGGAGCTGGCCACCGAGGATTGCGGAGCCACCATCAGCGATAATGTTGATGTTAACGGAAACGCCAGGATCATTCTGACCAAGGTCAGCAGGAGTTACCTCAACCTCATCAACGTTGAAACCGAAAATGGGGTTGTTACCTGCAGCAGCGGTCAAAGCCACTGCAAACAGCGTTGCTAATGTAAATAAAACTTTCTTCATAAAAAGATTAATTTAAATTAATAATTATAAAGTGAATAAATCCTAAAATTCATTTTTGCATAAAAGAAAATCGTTTCGAGTCGAGAATAGTTCTAATTTTTAAGGGTTCTTGGAATTACTTAAGACTATCAATTTAATAAACCTGATTTGGATATAATCATTTCGTGTTAAACAATATCTTCTCGCCTAGTAATGTAAATATCTTCCACATGAGAATATAATACCTCGTGACGTCTCGCCCACTGGGCTAAACGACTGAGGCTAAGGGTCAAACCACACGTTTTTACACGTTTTTTCATCATGTTAGACTATTGATATAGCTATATATTACCGGTTAATGTGTTGCAAAGATAACACATATTCTGGAACCGACAAAAAAAATCAAAAAAAAAATGGAAAAACCAGTTCTCGCTTATTCCCAAGCACGAAACACCAATTGCTAGGCTACAATTACAGGCTCCAGGCGCTTAAACGAGTGTTTTCAACACCTATTCAACGAACTCACAATCTGTTAAACAATTTCCCCTCTTAGACAAGGGGGTGCCGCGGGAGCGGCGGGGGCGTTGATACTGTCTAGAGGTCTAATCATACTCCTCCGGCGCTTCGCGCCACCTCCACAATCTTAGGGGAGGAGTTGACACACAGCACTTTATTAGCATCTAAAAGTGTCCGTTAAAAACGCATTGGTGCAGAAGCCGCAGGACGTAGGGCCTCGCCTTGGCGTGGCCGCAAAGTGTCTGTTAAAAACACATTGGTGCAGAAACCGCAGGACGTAGGGCCTCGCCTTGGCGTGGCCGCAATGAGGCATGTAGTATATCTAATGCGGATTACGCTGATTAACACTGATTCTATCGCGATAATCAGCGAAATCAGCTTTTATTTTCCTTTATCCTCTGGCATTCGTGAAATTAGATAGGATTGTATGCGGATGCTAATTAGTTTAATTGACGTGATTAGTAG
>CAJOFM010000021.1 GCA_905233915.1 uncultured Muribaculaceae bacterium
TCGAAGTTCAACTCACCAGTGTACTCCATCCACTCGCCATATACATACTCACCGTCAACCAGAATGCCAACACGGTAGTAAATGGTGCTGGGCTCGGTCGGGATCAGAGTTACGGTGTAGGCGTTGTAGTACAGGTTACCGTCGTTGTAAACGTAGTTCTCCTTAGCGCTGCTGGGAGCATCGGTCTTCTCGGTGGGCTCAACGGGAGGATCAATGGGACCAACCCCGCCACCCTCATAGGTAAAGGTTACCATGGGCAAGAAGGTCTCCAAGAACATCTGAGTTCCACTAAAGCCTTCATATGAATAGATGGAGCAGTCCTCGGGCACGCCGGTAATTGTACCATAGAAATAGGTAGTGCCAAATGAGCCACCCTCGATAACCATAGCCTCGACGAGGAGGTTGCCGCCTTCATAGGTGAAAGGCTCATCCAGTTGGAAGGTCATGGTTGCGGCACCCATTTCGGGAACAGTGGTGGCAACGGGGGTTGCGCCAACGACGATGGAGTTAAAGTCATTCTGATCAACCACCTTGAAAGCCAGCTGAATCTTGGCATTCTCAAAGTTAATGAAGTTGGTTGAGCTGATGTAGGGATCCATACCGTTCTCATAGTAGTACTCGGCAAGCGTGTAGAACTTCACCTCGGTGATTTGAGTACCAACCATGTCGGCAAGCATAGCGGCGGGATAAATCGACTGGGCAACGGTGCCCTCAGTGTCGGCCCAGAATCCGTACATGGGAATGTGGTTTGAATAACCATCATAACCACCATGGTCACAAACGGTCAGCGTGTTGGCCTGAGCGGCAAATGCCATTGCGGCCACTGCAATAAGTGTAAATAATTTCTTCATGATAAAATTGTAATTTATACGTTAATAAAAAGTGAATTCTCTACTGTCTGAAACAATGAATAATGTATTATGGCACAAAGGTACTCATTATTCATCTTACTTCCAAATATTTTGAATAATAATATTGAATCACACCACCATGCAATTATTCTTACCTTCAAATTATGATTGCAGGAGACTTCATAGGGAGAATTGAGCAGGAAAAACATGCCGAAAAACCCGTTTTTTGAGAGATTTGAGACGATTTTAGCTGTTGTAAATTATTAAATCCTGTTAAATAACGTAAATTTACGCCCGTTTTTGGTGAGAAGATGGGTCTGGGAGTCAAAAAAGTTTGGCCATGAAAATCAAAAGCAGTACCTTTGCGCGCCGATTATTATCAAAGTAATAGCCCGTTATGGCGATGTCTTGTGGAATTTGGCCGTTCCGCTAGGTGTTGCTTGGGCAATTAACTAACTATTAATTAGGAATTTAAAAAAGTGGATACTTTAAGTTACAAAACCATTTCGGCAAATGCCGAAACCGTTCAAAAGGAATGGGTGGTAGTTGATGCTACCGACCAGATCCTGGGTCGCTTGTGCTCCAAGGTGGCTAAGCTCCTCCGCGGCAAGTACAAGACCAACTACACCCCGCACGTTGACTGTGGTGATAACGTTATCATCATCAACGCCGACAAGTGCAAGATGACAGGCAAGAAGTGGACCGAGCACCAGTATGTTCGCTACACCGGCTATCCCGGTGGCCAGCGTTTCAGCACGCCCGCCCAGCTTCAGGCCAAGAGTGAGAAGAAGAAAGACCTGCGCAAGGGTATGCACCCCCTGTACATGCAAGTCATCAAGGGCATGCTGCCCAAGAACCGTCTGGGTGCTAAGCTGTTGAAGAACGTTCACGTTTACAACGGTCCCGAGCATCCCCACGAGGCACAGAATCCCAAAGTTATTGACATCAACAAACTGAAATAAGAAGCATGGAACAGATTAATGCAGTAGGTCGCCGTAAAGCCGCTATCGCTCGCGTGTACGTGAAGGAAGGCAATGGCGAAATCACAATCAACAAACGCGCGTTGGCAGACTACTTCCCCAACCCCATCCTGCAATACATCGTTAAGCAGCCGCTTAGCACCCTGGATGCAGCCGAGAAGTATGACATCAAGGTTAACCTCGTTGGTGGCGGTTACAAGGGACAAGCCGAGGCCCTGCGTCTGGCTATCGCCCGCGCCCTGGTGAAGATCAACCCCGAGGACAAGAGCGCACTGCGCAAGGAGGGTTTCATGACCCGCGACCCGCGTGCTGTAGAGCGCAAGAAGCCCGGTCAGCCCAAGGCCCGCAAGAGATTCCAGTTCAGCAAGCGTTAATCGCCGCATGACGACGGTCCACGGCTTGCCGTGGCCGATGCTTGCTCTACATTATATAATAAGTACCGCCCCACGGGTTGGAGCAATCTTATTGAAGAGTTTAGTATCCAAATCGCATAGACTCACACTGGGAACTGCGGTGGCTACTATGCGATTGATTTAGTCGAACGTAAACAATTTTCAAAAAAACAAAAAAACAATGCAGACACCTAATTTCGACCAACTGCTGGAGGCTACTTGCCACTTTGGTCACCTGAAACGCAAATGGAACCCCGCTATGGCGCCCTACATCTTCATGGAGCGTAACGGTATCCACATCATCGACTTATACAAGACCAGCGCCAAGCTGGAAGAGGCAGCAAACGCCCTGAAGAACATTGCCAAGAGTGGCAAGCGCGTTCTGTTTGTTGCCACCAAGAAGCAGGCCAAGGACGTGACCCGCGAGCGTGCCATGAGCGTTGATATGCCCTACGTTATCGAGCGTTGGCCCGGCGGTATGCTGACCAACTTCACCACCATCCGCAAGGCTGTGAAGAAGATGGACACCATCGACAAGATGGAGACCGACGGAACCATGTCGAACATGTCAAAGCGCGAGAAGCTGCAGCTGAGCCGCCAGCGCGCTAAGTTGGAGAAGAACCTGGGTTCCATCAAGAACCTGAACCGTCTTCCCAGCGCACTGTTCGTGGTTGACGTGCTCAAGGAGCACATCGCCGTTGCCGAGGCTAACCGCCTGGGTATCCCCGTGTTCGGTATCGTGGACACCAACAGCGACCCCAGCAATGTTGACTTTGTGATCCCCGCCAACGACGACGCCAGCAAGTCAATCGACATCATCCTGGCCACCGTTTGCGAGGCTATCAAGGAAGGTCTGGAAGAGCGCAAGGTTGAGCAGATCGACAACAAGGACGCCGAGGGTGACGCCGAGGAGGTAAAGGACGCTCCCAAGCCCCGTCGCCAGCGCGTTCGCCGTGCCGCTCCCGCCGAGGAAGCTCCCGCAGCCGAAGAGGCACCCAAAACCGAGGAATAATTCCCAACAATAACAACTAATTAGTTAATTAAAACTGAATTATGGCTGTAACCATCAATGACATCAAGAAACTGCGCGACATGACCGGCGCAGGCTTGAGCGACTGCAAGAAGGCGCTCATCGAGAGCGACAACGACATCACCAAGGCCATGGAGCTGATCCGCAAGCGTGGTCAGGCCATCGCCGCCAAGCGTGAAGACCGTCAGGCAGCTCAGGGCATCGCCATCGGCAAGACCGACGGCAAGTTCGCTGCTATCATCGCCCTCAAGTGTGAGACCGACTTCGTTGCCAAGAACGAGAAGTTTGTCAACCTCGCCAAGGCTATTCTGGACCTCGCTATGGCCCAGAAGCCCGCTAACCTCGACGAGCTCAACGCCCTCGACATGGACGGCAAGCCCGTGAGCGAGCAGATCACCGCCCTGAGCGGTATCACCGGTGAGAAGATGGAGTTGGGTACCTATGAGTGCCTGGACGCCCCCACGACCGTTGTTTACAACCACTTCAACGGTATGCTGGCAGCTGCTGTTGCCTTCAACCAGGAGAACGTGGCTGAGGACGTAGCCAAGGCTATCGCCATGCAGGTTGCCTCGATGAACCCCATGAAGGCCACCCGCGAGCAGATTCCTCAGGAGGTTATCGACGAGGAGCTGCGCATGGCTGTTGACAAGACCCGTGCCGAGCAGGTAAGCAAGGCTGTTGAGAACGCCCTGAAGAAGGCCGGTTTCAACCCCTACTACTGCGCTACCGAGGAGCACCGCGACGAGGCCATCCGCAAGGGTTACATGACCGAGGAGCAGGTTGCCGAGGCACTGAAGCTCATGGACGAGACCGCCAAGCAGAAGGAGGCCAACATGCCCGAGCAGATGATTCAGAACATCGCTCAGGGTCGCCTCAACAAGTTCTATCAGGAGAACGTCCTGATGGAGCAGGTTTACGAGGCCGGCGAGAACAAGGAGACTGTTGCACAGTTCCTCGCTGCCGCCGACAAGGACCTCAAGGCCATCGACCTGAAGCGTGTCAACCTCAACGTTGACTAATATCTCAAAACTGAGATAGACAACATCGTGAGTGCCAGCGGATTTATCTGCTGGCACTCGCTTTATTACCCGACAGGACACCCCAACCGAGAAAAAGTCATTTTTTCGTTGTGATTGCATTGTCAGTTGAGGAAAATGTTGTAACTTTGCCGCGCTTTTTTGAAGTTTTCCCGTGTGATGGGAAATTAAAGGAAGCGTTATTACATAACAATCACTTTAATTTTGAGTAACACAACCAATTTAAAATGAAGACTTATCAATTGAACGCAGAGGCTCGTACTGACCTCGGCAAGAAGGCCGCTAAGGCCCTCCGCAAGGAGAACAAGATCCCCGTTGTCCTCAACGGTGGCAAGCTCGTCGATCTCGACAAGGACGGTAACTACAGCGGCAAGCTGCTCGCTGGTGAGAAGGTCGTGCCCGTAGGCCGTGACGGCAAGGGTATCATCACCACCGACCTGGTAGTGAACTTCGCCGACGTGCGCAAGCTCATCTACAGCACCGACGTGTGTGTTATTGACCTGACCTATGATGGCCTGACCCGCAAGGCTATCCTGAAGGACCTGCAGTTCCACCCCGTTAGCGACGCCGTTCTCCACATTGACCTCATGGAGGTTACCGAGGACAAGCCCGTCGTTGTAGAAATCCCCGTGCACCTCGAGGGTCACGCTGTGGGTGTTAAGGCTGGTGGTAAGCTCTACCTGAGCATGAAGAAGGTGAAGGTGAAAGGTCTGTACAAGGACATTCCCGAGACCATCCTGCTCAACGTGGACGCTCTGGAGATTGGCAAGACCATCAAGGTTCGCGACTGCCAATTCGACAACTACGAGCTGGTTAACGCCAAGGATCTGGTGATCGCTGGTGTACGCGCCACCCGCAACTCGGCTGCTGCTGCAGCTACCGAGGAAGGTGAGGGCGAAGGCGAAGGCGAGGCCGCTGCCGAGTAATCAAGCATGTTGTGGTGACTATCATCACCGTTCAACAACACTTACAACAACCTATGAAGTATCTCATTGTTGGCTTGGGAAACATTGGTGCAGAGTACCAGGGTACCCGCCACAACATAGGATTTACAATATTGGATGCTCTCGCCGAGGCATCCAATATTGTTTTCTCGACCCAGCGTTACGGGGCCGTGGCCGAGATGCGTGTCAAGAACCAGCAGCTCCTGCTGTTGAAACCGTCCACCTACATGAACCTGAGCGGCGATGCGGTGCGGTACTGGTTGATTAAAGAGAACATCGACCTGGACCACCTGCTGGTGATTGTGGATGACATCGCGCTGCCGTTTGGACAAATCCGCATCCGTCCCAAGGGTGCCGATGGAGGCCACAACGGCCTGAAGAGCATCTCCGACATGCTGCAGAGCCAGCGATGGGCACGTCTGCGCTTTGGCGTAGGCAACGATTTCCCGCCGGGCGCACAGGTGGATTATGTGTTGGGCTACCCCACCCCCGAGGAGCTCGCTATCCTGCCCGAGCGCGCCAAACTGGCCACCGATGCTATCAAGGCGTTCTGCCTGTCGGGAGTGACGTTCGCAATGAATAATTACAATAACAAGTAAATCAATCGGTAACCGATTGATTTACAGTTTAGAGGTTAGTGGTTAGAGGTTAATGTTTTTTACCATCAACTGACTACGGGTATGAAGGAAGTGAGGATTGACAAGTGGCTGTGGGCCACACGCGTGTTCAAGACGCGCACCATCGCAACTACGGCTTGCAAACTGGGCCGCGTGACTATCGGCGGAATGCCCGTTAAGCCGTCTCACGGCATCAAGGTGGGCGACCGCATCGACGTGCGCAAACCTCCCGTGACCTATACGTTTGAGGTCATTGCCCTGCTCAACAACCGTGTTGGCGCCAAGCTGGTGCCCCAGTATCTGAAAAACAACACGAGCCCCGACCAGCTGCGCCTGCTGGAGATGGTAAAAATCGACGGTTTTGTCAACCGCCAGCGCGGCATGGGACGTCCTACCAAAAAGGAAGGACGCGAGCTGCAGGATTTCACCGACGAAGCTTTCTTCGCCTTTGACGACCCCACACCCATAGACGATTCGTTTGACTGGGAAGAGGAAGAGAATCCCCTATGGACCGAGGAGGACGAGGCACGCCTCAACGAGGACATCGCCCGCCGCCAGAAGCAGAAAGACTAACCTTAGCTGTATCGCTTGGGGGTGCGGCGGCAGAAGTCGATGAAACGGCAGTAATTACACGAGGGGCTACCGTCGGGGGCCTGCTTGAAGTCCTGCTCATAGAGAGCCTTGACAGTCTCCCCCATGCGGGAAATGAACCCCTTGGCAATCTCATCATCCATCGAGAACACATATTGTCCTGCATTCTTGAGTGTCACACCGCTCGTTTCCATGGATGACAGTTTATAGATGACTGGCATCACCTTTTCCACATCATCAAATTCCTGCAGATAGGCATAGCAGTAGAGGAAGAGCTGCAGAATGGCCTTGCAGTGTCCTTTAGACGTACTCACAGGAGCAAATAGCTGATCCAATCCGGTGAACTCCGTCGGGTCGCTGCCTGTCTTGTAGTCCACTATGCGTACAGTACCATCGGCAAGACGGTCGATGCGGTCGGGCTTATATGTGAAATTGAAGGCCGCTTCACCAATCGGCATGGAGAGCAACGAATGGGTTTCCTCACACTCCAGGACGGTGAATGCGCCCCCTGTTGAGGCAATCAGCTGCTTGTCATAGTCAAGGACGAACTCAACATAACTCTTGATGGTGTCGATGAGCATATAAGCCTCGCCCTTGAGTGGCTTGTCATCGGTAGGCAACTCGGCCTCCGGTACATGCAGATAGGTGAGCTTAATATTGTCCACCACCACGTTGTCAAGCCTGTTCTTGCGGTACCAGTCAAGGTATTGCTCATCCACCACACGCCCCTTGGCACGCAGCTGCTCGCAGTCATAGCAGTCGTTCAGCGTGTCGTGGACAATGGTGCCAAAGGTGCTGTAATCCATGAAATCGCTCACATCATTATCATCGCTCAAGCCCTGGATATAGTGCAGATAGAACAGCAACGGACAACCGATGAACTTATTGATGGCGCTGGCCGAGAGATACTTGCCGCCTGCCGATTGCGGGTCACGGGTGTAGCGGTCACGCAACGCGTCGGCGGAATTGTTGGGCACCTGGATGGAAATGGGAGACGACGTCTGCACAATGGGATTCATCTCCACACGCTTCAACTCCTTGCCATAAATCTTTTCAAGCTGGGTGATGTAGCGTGACGGTTCACTCGAGCCAATGGCCTGTATGCTGGAATCATAGACGAGCGACACATGGCTGGCACGATTGAGCAGACGGTAGAAATTGAAGGCCATAATCGCCTCCTGCTGCTCGATGGTGGACATACCATGAGCGCGACGTATATAATTGGGAATGAACGAGTTGATACCACGTCGGCGCGGGAAAACGCGCTCGTTCATCGACAAGATAACAACATTCTTGAAATCAAGGTTGCGCGTCTCGAGCAGCCCCATAATCTGCAGACCCTGCAAGGGCTCTCCGGTGAACGGCACGATGGCCGAGGCAGTGAGCCTGTCGATTAGGTAAAAGACAGAACTGTGCTGCAACGTCCTGCCACATTGGGCAAGAGACTGCTTGAGCTGGTTGAGCACGTCGATATACATGACCAGGAAGGCCTGTTGCAAGGGCAGTTCCACGTCACGGGCTTCACCACCAGCTTCATCGTTACCAGCCTCGTCGGCTGGCTGCATTCTGCCCATCAGCAAATCGCAGAACGCCAGCAGATGATCCAAATACTCAGCCTGTTTATGATGGTCATCACCCGATTGCTCACTATCCATTGCCGACGCAAATAAGTCACAGAAACTCAGTGCTTTAAACTCATCAGCAGGAATCCTGAAACGGTTGGTGCGTGCCAACTGAGCACTCAGGTCCAGAGCCTCGTGCGTGAAGTGGGTCTTGATGAGCGGATGGGACAAGATATCGTACACATCCTCGCGGTAATAAGCCCACTGGCCGGCCTCCTTACTGGCACGGGTGTGCATGCGAGCCACGATGTGCATGAGCGAGACGATGCCTGAGCTGCGCAAGGGATATCCCAAGGTGACATTCAGGCGCTCCACCCCGTGAACCGAGTGCAACAAGGGCACGAGAAGATTCTCATCGGGCAGCACGATGGCGGTGTCAATGCCGATACCAGCACCCTGTTGATGCATGAGTTCCACCTCGTTGAAAGCTTGTTTTGCCTGCCCAACGGCAGATGGCACAGCCACCACTCGCAGGGTCTGTTCCATGGTTTCCAGCGGGGCAATCGGCATCGCCCCAAAACGCTTGCAGTAGCCATCGATGAGCAAGGCTCCCGGGTCATGCGGCGCCTTGTCAAGCATCGCACCCACACCCGCATTATCCCACCAGAAGTCAGCCTTGTCGTCGCTCTTGAAACGTTCAAAAAGCTTAACCTCGGCAGCCGAGAGGACACCAAAGCCGACCATGACTAATCGCTTGTAACGCAGCGGTTTCAAGGCCCCTTCGGCAGCCAACCGCAATTGGCGGCCAGAAGAGATGACACCACGCCTGTCTAGTTCCTCATTGTAGTAACGATAGATAGCAGCAAGGGCATTCCACAAACTCATGAATTCAAGTTTCACCTGGGCATCGCCAGCTGTTGCATCGTCCTGTGACCGTTCATGGCGCCGCTGCCACAGGTCGGCCTCGGCACTGGTGTCAAAGAATGCCGAAAACAGGTTTTCACCAAAGATTTTCTTTACCTGCTCCTGCACCTCGGGCGAGAGATAATTGCTGGTCAAGCCATGCAAGTCGCTCAGGTTCTGGTAAATCTCATCAGGATTAGCCAGCGACTTGTCGATGTCGTTAAAGTCGCCGATAATCAAGTGTGCCCAATAGATGAACTGGTCGAACTCCTGGGCGGCGTCACCCATCGCCCTGCAATAGGCGTCATACAGGGCAAACATCATTTCGATGTCGGTAGCGGTGACCGTGGCCGTCAATTCGGTAATCAGGTCGTTGATGGACATCACGCTAGGGAGCAGCCGCGGCTTGGGATTGCCGGCTACCAGTTGTTCTTGCAGATAACGGGTGAAAAATTGGCCGCTACGACGGTTGGGGAATACAAAACAGTAATCCTCAAGGCATTCAGCATCAAGGTAATGTCGCGCAACTTGCCACAAAAAAGGTGTCATGTGTTCAGTTAATAGTTAAGGGTTTACAGTTAATCGTTATCAAGTATGAGTCTAGCGCCTGATGAGTATCGACAAGCGGATCGTCAGGTCAAAGAGCACCAGCTTGGCATTGCTGTTGCCGGCGATATCGGAACTGGCGCGCTCGAGCTCAGCGACTATCGCCTCGACGTTGCGCTCGTTGATGAACGGCGAGAAGCGCGTCGAGAATGCCTCCTCCTCACGCGTGAGGTAGTTGAGCTCAGGATTATGCAGGTTATAGATGAAATTCTCGCGTATCTGGCGCACGGCATAGTCGAGAAATCGGCGAGATTTCTCACGTTTCATCTCGGCAACAGCTTCGCTCCAAGCCTTGAGTTTGGCAAGGTCATGCTTGTAGGACAGACGCATCAGCTCGATAAAGCGCTCACGGAACTCATGGAACTCACTACCCGTCTGCACCATGCGCTCGGCCATGATGACGTTGCCGTCGGCAGGGGCGGCAAGCGCCAACGCATCCTGCATATCCATACCGTAACGGTCCACCAGATATTGGGCCACCATGGGCGTGGAGGGCTTGCGCAGCTCAATGCGCTGGCATCGCGACAGGATGGTGCCCAGGATGCCTTTCTCGTTGTCGCTCACGAGGATGAATTTGCAGTCGTCATAGGGTTCCTCGATGAGTTTGAGCAGCTTGTTGGCAGCCTCGTCCTTCAGTTTCTCGGGCAGCCACATGATGAGCACCTTATACTTGGCTGTGTAGGCGCTGAGCGTCATCTTGCGCATGATGCTATCGGCCTCGCGCACAAAGATTTGCGGCTGCGCATTATCATTCTTCAGCAGCCCGAGCCAGGCCTGGTAATCCTCGACGGGATACTTGGTGACAAACTCGCGCCACTCGTCGATATAGTCGTTGGCTTCACAGGGGTTGTTGCTGTCACCCTTACGGTTGGTATACGGGTAACTGTAGTGGGTATCCACCTGATTGAACGACTGGTGCTGGCGGCACATCGGGCACACACCGCAAGAGTCGCCGTCGGTGTGGTTCTTGCAGTGCAGGTACTGGGCCGCAGCCATTGCCAACCCCAGTTTAGGAATCCCTGGCTCACCATACAGCAGCAACGCATGAGGCAAACGGTCAGCGTCAATCATACGCCTTATCTGCCCTATCGCCTGCTCATTACCTAAAACTTCGCTGAATTTCATGTTTTTCTTGTTTTTTCGGTGTGTAAAGTTACAACATTTTCCTCAAACCACCTCAACCTCCACTCATTTTCTGCTAAAAAAACATGCCACACGGTGGTGCAGTTATTGAAATATGGTATCTTTGCAGGGAGATGGCAGACAGAATGACACCCGAACAGCGGCATCGTTGCATGAGCCGCATCAGGGGACGCGACACCAAACCCGAGTTGGTGGTGCGACGTTGGTTGTGGCATCAAGGCTTCCGTTACAGACTGTACGTCAAGTCGTTACCAGGCCGTCCCGACATCGTGATGCGCAAGTGGCGGACGGCTATCTTTATCAACGGGTGTTTCTGGCACGGGCACGACTGCAACAAGCGGCGACCTGCCACCAATGCTGAGTTTTGGAGCGAGAAAATCGAGCGCAACCGCCAGCGGGACGCCCACAATCAGGAGTTGCTGCGGGCCTCGGGCTGGAACGTTATTGTGGTGTGGGAATGCCAACTGGCTCCCAAACGCCGCACCGAGACGCTACGGGAGCTGGACCTGGCGCTGAGCCGCATCATACTGGAAAGAAACAACCCACGCCCCAGACCCTACCCACAAATGGATCCCGACGAGCAGTTGCCACTCGCCGCAGAACCCGGTACAGGCTACAGCCATCCCGTGGAATAACCACCACGCTATCGCCCGTGTCGAAAAAAACAATTACCTTTGCAGTATCAATACAACGATTAAGCCGACCGTCATGGGTACCAAGAGTTCATACCTCCAATCGCTGGGCACGCTGCAACTGCTTGCCGTCATCACCGTTGCCATCGGACACTTCTGGGTAAAGGACAATTCCTTTCTCAACAGCTTGTGCGTGAGTTTCTGCTTTGTCTATAGCGGATATTTCACCGCAATGCATCACCCGTTCGGCAAGGACTACGGCATGAAGGAGCACGTCGGCTTCATGCGCGACAAGCTGGCGCGGCTATACCCGCTCCATGTTCTTGCCATTGCGTTGTGCATCATCACCACAATAGCAACAGGCGAAGCGAGCGGAGTTAGTCTCAAGGTTCTTTTTGCCCACTTGACGCTGCTCAGCCCATGGATTCCCATTGCGGGCTTTTACTTCGGGGTAAATCCCGTTGCCTGGTTTATCTGCGACCTGTTTTTCCTGTACCTGATGGCGCCGCTCGTGGTGAGATTTATCAGGAAAATCCCCGTTGTGTGGCAAGTCGTTCTCATCATTGCATTGCTCGTGGTTGAATACATCCTTGGCTACAGCATCGACATCAAGGAGCACCTGGGCGACGGCATCATCGGGGCCTATTACTACTATGAATTCCCACCATGCAGGCTGCTGGACTTCGGTGCCGGCATCATCCTGTACAATGTGACGCGAACGGCCTGGTGGAACAAGCTGAAAAACAGCCTGACACCCTCCATAGCATTGGCCATCGAGGTGCTTGGCATCGTGGCTTTCCTGCTATTGTATCACTTGGGCGAAACCCGTATCCACGCCCACTGCTACCGCGCCTTCTGCGCCTCGGCACCCGCAGTGATGACCCTGCTTGGCGTGTTCCTCCTCACCAGTGGCCGCGGCGGCATGATCTCCAGGATACTGAGCATCAAGCCTCTCGCCAAATTATCCACGATCAACTCCGAAATCTACTTGCTGCAGTTCTGCGGTTATTTCGCATTGCTACCGCTGTGCAATGCCCTCGGCATTACGGGCAACACCGCACTGCACCTGCCGCTGGTGCTCATCGTGCTGTGCCTCTTCTCGTGGCTCATCCACTATTACTACTGCGTGCCCATGAGCAAGCTGCTCAGGAGCCGCCGTTAATGAAATGCGGTAATAATCCCACAAAAACAACAAAATGAAAGCAGGAATTGGCAAAAAGTGCTGATTTCCGTTTTTGCCAGTAATAAAACTATGCTTTTTTAACCGCCTAAAAATTAGGCATTTTACCCTCAAAATCAGGTGTTAAAAAAAGGTGCTGAAAATATTTTGCCAGTTATAAAATAATACCTAATTTTGAGCGCTTTTTAGGAAGCATCTTAGCAACCATCTAATGATTACATTAACGAACAAACTTTTATTAATATTTTAAAAACGTTTTTAATCTAAACAATGGAGATCAAAACGGCAATGGCCGGAACACTCGAATCCGGCGACATTTTCATCCAGATTGCGCCCAACGACAACGCTGGACTGCACATTGATCTTGACAGCACGGTAGCCTACCAGTTTGGCGACCAAATCAAGAAAGTTATCACCGAGACCCTGCAGGGACTGGGCATCGACCAAGCCGAGGTGAAAGCCACGGACAAGGGAGCCCTTCCGCGCCCGCGTGACGGCAGCCGCCGTTCGCGCTACCGGCAAAGACGTGTGGGCCGACTAATTAACACTAAAAAACCATCACAAAAACGAGAAAATTGTTATGCAACGACTCAGAAGAACGATGATGTTTGTTCCCGGTAACAACCCGGGAATGATGGCCGACGCACACATTTACGGTCCCGATTCAATTATGCTCGACCTCGAGGACTCTGTCACCATGGCCGAGAAGGACGCAGCGCGTCTGCTGGTTCACAATGCACTCAAGACCATCGACTACGGTAACACCGAGATGGTGGTACGTATCAACCCGCTGAGCACTCCTTACGGCAAGAAGGACGTCGAGGCAGTGGTAAAGGCTGGCGTTCACGTCATCCGCATGCCCAAGACCGAGACCGCCGAGGAGGTAAAGGAACTCGAAGAGGAAATTATCAAGGTGGAGACTGAGCTGGGCTGCGTAGGCCGCACTCAGATCATGGCCGCTATCGAGAGCACCCTGGGCGCACTCAACGCCTATGCTATCGCCACCGCCAGCAAGCGCATGATGGGTATCGCCCTGGGCGCCGAGGACTACTGCGCTAACCTGAAGGCACAGCGCACCACTGGCGATTCGCCCAACTTCGGTATGGAGCTGCAATTTGCTCGCCAGTGCATCGTGACGGCTGCCCGTGCTGCCGGCATCGACGCACTGGACACCGTGTTCAGCAACCTTAACGACATGGACACCTTCCGTCGCGAGGTTGAGATGATTAAGGCAATGGGATTTGACGGTAAGTCAATCATCAATCCTCGCCAAATCGAGGTTGTCAACGAGATCTTCGCTCCGAAGGAGAAGGAAATCGAGAAGGCCAAGACCATCCTCGCCGCCATCAAGGAGGCCGAGAAGCGCGGTAGCGGCGTTATCGCCGTCAACGGCAAGATGGTTGACCGCCCCGTGGTTATTAGAGCACAACGTACCATCGACCTGGCCATCGCGTCGGGCATCATGACAAAGGAGGACTTAGCATGAACAGTATCAAAGATAGAGCAGCCCTGATTGCCGAAGCTGCCAAGCAGATGAATAAGGAAGTCTATAACGACTCCACGATGAAGAAAGACCCGACCCCCCGCTTTGAGTTGCAGCGCAAGTGCAACAAGGTGGTTACCCTCGAGGAGGCCATCAAGAAGAGCGGTCTGAAGGACGGCATGACCATCTCGTTCCACCACCACTTCCGTGGAGGTGACAAGGTCATCAACATGGTTGTTGCCAAGCTCGCCGAGATGGGCTTCAAGAACCTGACGCTGGCCTCATCGAGCCTCATCGACGTGCATGAGCCGCTCATCGAGCACATCAAGAACGGCGTGATCACTCAGTTGCACACCAGCGGCCTGCGCGGTGCCCTCGCTACCGAGGTTTCGCACGGTCTGATGGAGAAGCCCGTCATCTTCCGCAGCCACGGCTCGCGCGGCTATGCCATCAAGAGCGGTGAGTTGCACATCGACGTCGCCTTCCTGGGCGCCTCGTCCTGCGACCCCCTGGGTAACGCTGCCGGTTACTCGACCAGCGAGAATGCTAAGAGCATCTGCGGTTCACTGGGTTATGCCCTGCCCGATGCCAAGTATGCCGACCACACCGTCATCCTCACCGATGACCTCGTGGACTATCCCAACCAGCACAGCTGCATCAGCGAGGCCGACGTCGAGTATGTTGTCGTCGTTGACTCGGTGGGTGACTCGAGCAAGATCTCCTCGGGTGCCATCCGCGACACCAAGAATCCCCGCGACATCCTCCTGGCCAAGCAGGCTGCCAAGGTGGTCATGAACAGTGGCTATTTTGAGAACGGTTTCTCGCTGCAGACCGGTTCGGGCGGTGCTTCGCTCGCCGTGACCAAGTATCTGCGTCAAGGCATGATCGACAAGGGCATCAAGGCCAGCTTCGCACTGGGTGGCATCACCAGCCACATGGTCAAGCTGCACCAGGAGGGCCTCATCGACCGCCTGATCGACGTTCAGTCGTTTGACAAGGTAGCTGCCGAGTCGCTGATGAACGACCCGATGCACAAGTGCGTGTCGGCCAACGAGTATGCCGCCATGCTCGAGCCGGGTTCGGCAACCCACTTCCTCGACGTTGTAATCCTGTCAGCCCTGGAGGTTGACGTGAACTTCAACGTCAACGTGCTCGTGGGTAGCGACGGCATCATCCGTGGTGCCATCGGCGGTCACCCCGACACTGCTCAGGACAGCGCCCTGTCGGTTATCGTGTGCCCGCTGCTGCGCGGCCGCATCCCCTGCGTCGTTGACGAGGTTACCACCCTCATCACCCCGGGCAGCAATGTTGACGTTGTCGTTACCGAGTATGGTATCGCCGTTAACCCCAACCGTCCCGAGATCAAGGCCCGCCTTGAGGCTGCCGGCTTGAACATCGTGGACATCCACGACCTGGCTACCAAGGCCCGCTCGATCATCGGCGATCCCGCTCCCCTGCCCTTTGGCGACAAGGTTGTCGGTGTCGTGATGAACCGCGACGGCTCGGTACAAGACGTGATCAAGAACATTGTCGGCTAAATCAACGCATTTAGACTGAACAACCTATAGACATCAGCGATGGAGATTACGCTCGACGCCCTACTGCAAAGCCGTGACAACCGTCACGCGCTGCAACAGCAGTTACTCCAACGACACCCCGGCGGCACCCTGGTGTGCCTCACGGTGGTGATGCCAGGAAGCGTCAAGCGTAATCTCTACTCGGTGGTGACAGCACAAGCGGCACTCACCGCCCTGCTCGACCGTCTGGGCGAGCACGTGAAGGCTACGCAGGCCAAAGACCTGGCAACCGGATATGAGGCTTACCTCATCACCGACTTGCCGGCACTTGAGGCCAAACGTGTGACTTGTGACATCGAAGACAGCCACCCGTTGGGGCGGCTGTTCGACATTGATGTCATGGATGGTGACGGAGCTCCCATCAGCCGCCAGGCGGTGGGTGGAGAACCGCGTCGCTGCCTGCTGTGCGACCACGAGGCCCGCTGGTGTATGCGCAACCACAGCCACTCACAAGAGGAGCTGATGGCCCACATCCAACGACTGGTTGACGACTATGTACGATAACACTTTTGAAATCTGCGACATGCCGCTCACGCTCAAGTCCAACAGGACCCAGGTGGAGCGTTTCCTTGCCGACAGCGGTCTGCGTCTCGATGACGTGGACTACTATGCTGCCGTCACCGATGACGACGGCAACATCATCGCCGGCGGGGGGTTGCAGGGCAACGTTATCAAGTGCATAGCCGTGGGCGAGGCCGCACGGGACACGGGCATGAGCAATAAGCTCATCTCTCACCTCATCGGCATGGCGACCCAGCAGGGTGCCGACTCGGTCAAGGTATATACCAAGCCCGACAACAGCACCATCTTCCGCAGCATGGGATTCAGCGTCATCGCCGAGTCTCCCAAGGCTATCCTAATGGAGAACGGCGTGAAGGGTATCGGCCGATATACCGATTACCTGCGCCGCCTGCGTGGCGACCGCCCCGATGGCGCAGCCGCTATCGTGATGAATGCCAACCCGTTCACATTGGGACACCGTTACCTGGTCGAGCAGGCCGCTAAGCAAGAAACGACGCTCTACGTCATCGTCGTGCGCGAGGACCGTTCAGCGTTTAGCTATCCCGAGCGGTTAGCAATGATTCAGGCTGGCTGCAAGGGATTGGACAACGTCATCGTGGTTGAGGGCAGCGATTATGCCATCAGCGAGTTGACGTTCCCCACCTACTTCCTCAAGCAGGTGACCGACGCCACCGACACCCACATCACGCTTGACCTGGACCTGTTCGCGCGTCACATCGCTCCTGCCCTGGGCGTGACAACACGTTATGTGGGCAGCGAGCCCATCGATGTCTTGACCGCCCGTTACAATGAGCTCATGCAGGAGCAGTTGCCGCAGCACGGCATCGGCGTCAAGATGGTGGACAGGCTCATGAAAGATGGCGAAGTTGTGAGTGCCTCATGCGTGCGCCAGGCGTTGGCCGACGGTTCGTTGAGCCAGGCTGCCGCACTGGTACCTGCAACCACCGTCCCCTACCTCATCGCCCACATGGCCACCGACGCCCTGCGTGCCGAGCTTAACACCACGCCCAAGCCGGGCCTGGTGGACCGCAACGACAACGGCGCGCACAAGGACATGAACCTGGCGCTGATGAACAGGAGCATCGACGCGTTGCTGCCCTATTTCGTCAAGTTGGCGTTGCTGGGCGGCAAAGACCTGATGCCCGATACCGAGGCCGTGCGCCAAATCGGTATTGA
Organism: uncultured Muribaculaceae bacterium; assembly: GCA_905233915.1. Lineage (GTDB taxonomy): Bacteria > Bacteroidota > Bacteroidia > Bacteroidales > Muribaculaceae > Sodaliphilus. The sequence goes on from CAJOFM010000021.1 coordinate 17,227, forward strand.
TGCCGAACGAAGCATGCTCAATGCTACGGGCGGAGTGAACACCCATCGCGGCGCATTGTTCTCGATGGGACTGACCACACTGGCCGCAGCATGGTGCATAGAGCATGACGGAAAAGTCGCTGAAAAGCAGTTGCAAGACCTCATCATGCAGGTCGCTGCAGGATTTGCTCCCACGGCGGGCACCCACGGCAACGATGCCGTGAATGCGCACCGTGTGACGGGCGCCCTCGACCTTGCCAAGGCAGGTTACGAGCAACTGTTCAACGAGTGGCTACCCGCCTATCGCTCTTATCTTGCCGACGATGCCTCGACCGCCTGTCACCGCCTGTTGCTGCTCATCATGAGCCAGCTGGACGACACCAATGTCATCCACCGCGTGGGCTATGACCAAGCCCAGCAGGTCAAGCAAGAGGCAAGCGCTTTGCTCGGCAATTACAGCACCGGCGGTATGGACGCCTTGAACCGCGAGTACATTGCCCGCAACATCTCTCCTGGCGGCAGTGCCGACATGGTTGCGCTCACCTATTTTATTCACGCAATATTGAATTAATAACCCTATATCAATTAACATTCAAAATTTTATCATGGTAGAATTAATCAATCAAGGAGTTTACTTAATCAACGGTAACGAAATTCGCACCGATGCCACTGGTCTTCCCACGCCTGACGAGGCTCGTGAGAACACCATCACCTACGGCATCCTTCGCTCACACGACGTGGACGGCAGCAAGGGTAAGAAAATGCGCATCCGCTTTGACGCGATGATGTCGCACGACATCACCTACGTGGGCATTATCCAAACCGCCCGCGCCAGTGGTCTCGAGAAGTTCCCCCTGCCCTATGCAATGACCAACTGCCACAACTCGTTGTGCGCCGTTGGCGGCACCATCAACGAGGATGACCACGTGTTCGGTCTCTCGGCTGCCAAGAAGTATGGCGGTATCTACGTGCCCGCTAACCAGGCCGTTATCCACCAGTTCGCCCGCGAGGCAATGGTGAAGTGCGGTAACATGATTCTGGGTAGTGACAGCCACACCCGCTACGGTTCGCTCGGTAACATGGGCGTTGGCGAAGGCGGTGGTGAGCTCGTTAAGCAGCTGCTGCGCAACACTTGGGACATCAACGCTCCCGAGGTTGTCCTGGTATGGTTGGAAGGCGCACCCAAGAAGGGTGTTGGTCCCCACGACGTTGCTATCTCGCTGGTAAAGGCTACCTTCGAGAGTGGCTTTGTTAAGAACAAGGTGCTCGAGTTTGCTGGCCCCGGCGTGAAGAACCTGCCCATCGACTTCCGTAATGGTATCGACATCATGACCACCGAGACCACCTGCTTGAGCTCTATCTGGGTAACCGATGACGAGGTGAAGCATCACTACGAGCTGCACAAGCGTCCCGAGGACTTCAAGGTGCTCCAGCCCGGTGAGGTGGCTTACTACGACAGCATGATCAAGATCGACCTGAGCACTCAGGAGTGTATGATCGCCCTGCCCTTCCACCCCAGCAACGCCTTCACTATCCACGAGTTGCAGGCCAATCCCGTCGAGATCCTGCGCAAGGTCGAGGAGGACACCAAGAAGCGCTTTGGCGACAAGGTACAGTGCGACCTCGTTGACAAGGTGATCAGCAATGGTAAGGTACAGGCCGACCAGGGTATCATCGCCGGTTGCTCGGGCGGTACCTATGACAACCTGAGCGCTGCTGCTGCCATCATGCGCGGCAAGAGCATCGGTAACGACTACTTCACCATGAGCGCTTATCCCCAGTCGGTTCCCGTTTACATGGCTACCGTGCGTGAGCGCATCGTTGAAGAGTTGCTCGAGGCTGGTATAATCATCAAGCCCGCATTCTGCGGTCCTTGCTTCGGTGCCGGTGACGTTCCCAGCAACAATGGTCTGAGTATCCGTCACACCACCCGTAACTTCCCCAACCGCGAGGGTTCCAAGCCCGGCCAGGGTCAGATTTCGCTGGTTGCCCTGATGGACGCCCGCTCAATCGCAGCTACCGCTGCTAACGGAGGCGTTATCACCGCTGCCACCGACATTGACTACACCGACGACCACAAACCTTATCAGTACGATGCAAGCATCTATGAGCGCCGCGTTTATTACGGCTTCGACAAGGCACAGGCCGACGTCGAGCTGCGCTACGGTCCCAACATCAAGGACTGGCCCAAGATGTATGCTATGGAGGACAATATGCTGCTCGAACTCGCAGCCGTTATCCACGACAGCGTAACCACCACCGACGAGTTGATCCCCAGCGGTGAGACCTCGAGCTACCGCTCCAACCCGCTGAAGCTCTCCGAGTTCGCCCTCTCACGCCGCGTGCCTGAGTACGTTGGCCTGAGCAAGCGCATCCAGGAGCAGGATCACGAGCGCCGCGACGGCAAGTGCCCGCAGCACGTTCTCGACGCACTCGCTAAGGTAGGTGCTAAGCCCGAGAACACCTCGTTCGGTTCTTGCGTATTCGCCCACAAGCCCGGTGACGGTTCCGCACGTGAGCAGGCCGCATCGTGCCAGAAGGTGCTCGGCGGTGACGCCAACATCTGCTACGAGTACGCTACCAAGCGCTATCGCAGCAACTGCATCAACTGGGGTATCGTTCCCTTCACCATCGCTCCCGATGTTGAGTTCAACTACAACCCTGGTGACATGGTATTTGTTCCCGGCATCCGCGAGGCCATCATGGGTGGCAAGGAGGAAATCGATGCCAAGGTTATCGCTGCCGACGGCGTGCATGACCTGCACCTGTTCTTCCAGAACCTGACTCCCGACGAGCGCACCATCCTCGCCGAGGGCTGCCTGATGAACTTCTACGCTTCACAGAACAAGTAATCTATCTATTCCTGTCATGGGCACTGGCCCATGACAGGAAGTTTAGAGTTTAGTGGTTAAAGTTTAGAGGCTTATCCACTGGACAACAAAACACAAAACATAATTTATCATTTTTATAAACGAAACTGATTTCAATCAATTAAAATGGAAAAAATTAAGATGACCACTCCCATCGTGGAGATGGACGGTGACGAGATGACCCGCATCCTGTGGAAGATGATCAAGGACGAACTGATCCTCCCGTTTGTGGACCTCAAGAGTGAGTACTACGACCTGGGTCTTGTAAAGCGCGACGAGACTGGTGACAAGATCACCATCGAGGCTGCCGAGGCTTGCAAGAAGTACGGTGTTGGCGTGAAGTGCGCTACCATCACCCCCAACCTGAAACGTATGGACGAGTACAAGCTGCACGAGATGTGGAAGAGCCCCAACGGCACCATCCGTTCAATCCTCGACGGTACCGTGTTCCGCGCTCCCATCACCATCCCGAGCATCAAGCCCGTTGTGAAGAACTGGGAGAAGCCCATCACCATCGCTCGTCATGCCTATGGCGACGTTTACAAGAGTGTTGAGCTGCGTGCCGACGAACCCGGTGTTGCCAAGCTCGTCTTTGACGGCGTTAGCGGCAAGCACGAGGAAGTGGTGATTCACGAGTTCAAGGGCGAGGGCGTCCTCCAGGGCATGCACAACCTGGACAAGTCCATCCGTTCGTTTGCTCACAGCTGCTTCAAGTATGCTATCGATACCAAGCAGGATCTGTGGTTCTCGACCAAGGACACCATCAGCAAGAAGTATGACGCTCAGTTCCGCATCATCTTCGAGGAGGTTTATGAGCAGAACTATAAGGCCGAGTTCGAGAAGCTGGGTCTGGAGTACTTCTACACCCTCATCGACGACGCCGTTGCTCGCGTGATCCGCAGCAAGGGTGGTTACATCTGGGCTTGCAAGAACTACGACGGCGACGTGATGAGCGACATGGTCAGCACCGCTTTCGGTTCACTGGCAATGATGACCAGCGTGCTGGTTAGCCCCGACGGCAACTACGAGTATGAGGCTGCCCACGGTACCGTTACCCGCCACTACTACAAGTACCTCAATGGCGAGGAGACCTCGACCAACCCCATGGCTACCATCTTTGCCTGGAGCGGTGCCCTGCGCAAGCGCGGCGAGAAGGACGGCTTGAAGGACCTCATGAACTTCGGTGACCAGCTCGAGGCTGCTTGCTTCGACACGCTGAACGCCGGCATCGTGACCAAGGACCTCGTCAACCTCATGGAGGGTGTTGAGGCCAAGGCCGTGAACAGCGCCGACTTCATCAAGGCCATCCGCGCCAACCTCGAGAAGCGCCTCGGCTAATCCCCCGACGACGTTTCCCCGAGAAACCCTAACGAGGGCTGCGGCACCAGTTGCCGCAGCCCTCGTGTCTTGTATTGCAGGCGGCAGCCCGTAAAGGGAACCAGTCGTGTCCCAGTATTGCGGGCGGCAGCCCGTAAAGGGAAGCCCTCGTGTCCAGTATTGCGGGCGGCAGCCCGTAAAGGGAAGCAGTCGTGTCCCAGTATTGCGGGCGGCAGCCCGTAAAGGGAAGCCCTCGTGTCCCAGTATTGCGGGCGGTAGCCCGTAAAGCAGCCCCGCGTCTTTTTCAACCACCAGGCGCCGCTCTTTTAAGAAAATGCATTATCTTTGCATGATAAATCAAGAAGAGGTTAAAAATGATCACTTACTGGAAATGCAAGGATGGGTTCAACGAGATCCACCAGTGGAAATCGGGATGCTGGATCAAGGTGACCAAGCCGACCGATGAGGACCTGGCGCTGTTGAAGGAGCGCTTTGCGGTGCCCGACTTCACCCACGATGCCAAGGACATCGAGGAGCGCCCGCGTGTGGACCACGAGGACAACTGGTCGCTGGTGTTCGTGCGCGTGCCGAGCAAGAGTATCGACGAGGACGGCGACACCGTGTTCTCGACCGCCCCGATGGCCGTCCTCATCCGCGACGACGTGTTCATCACGGTCAACTACTACGACACCGAGGTGCTCGACGACTTCATCCGCTGGAGCAAGCAGCGCCGCGTCAACAACTGCAAGGGCTATGACCTGCTGCTGTCACTCATGCTCTCCACATCGGTGTGGTACCTCAAGTACCTCAAGCAGATGAACTCGATGCTGAACTCGGCCGAGGAACGCCTCGAGAAAAAGATGGACAACGACGAGCTCATGCGCACGATGGGAATCGGGAAATTCCTTATCTACTTCATCACCTCGCTCAAGGGCAACATGACGGTGCTGGCACGACTCAAGAAACGGCTGCGCACCACGCCTCACGACGACGACCTGCTCGAGGACGTCGAGATTGAGACCCAGCAGGCACTCGACACCGCCAGCATCTACAGCAACATTCTGGAACGTCAACAGGAGACCTACTCGTCCATCATCGGCAACAACCTGAACCGCATCATGAAGACCCTCACCGTGGTCACTATCCTGCTCATGATTCCCACCGTCATCGCCGGCTACTACGGCATGAACGTGCCTAACGGCCTCGAAACGCGGTGGCTCGGCTTCCCGTTTGCCGTGATCCTGTCAATCGTGCTCATGGCACTGGTTTACTTTTTCATCCGTCACAGCAAGTTCTTCAAGTGACATCATCTCTTCAAGACACAAAGTGCCCGCACAACCGTTGAATCACGCTGTGCGGGCATTTACGTTTCTCTGCCAATGACGACAGGTTGATGTTAAAACTCGGTAAAGGAGAGGGGCATGGTGTCCTTGAAGCTGTCGATGATGTAAATCTTCTCCCTGCCGGCCAGGATCAGTTCGATGGGATGGCCGTTCTTCTCAAACTCCAGGAAAGCCTGGCGGCACACGCCACAGGGAGCAGTGGGCTCCTCAACAAACTCGTTACGGGTATAGGAAGTGATGGCAACCGACTTAACCGGCACACCGGGATACTTTGCACCAGCGGCATACAGCGCAGCACGCTCGCCACAGATGCCGGCAAAAGCCGCATTCTCCTGATTGGCACCGATAAAAATCTCGCCGTTATCAAGCAATAAAGCAGCGCCCACTTTAAAGTTACTATAGGGCGAATAGGAGTGCATCGTGGCCTCTCGAGCCATGTCCACCAACTTTTTTTGCTCTTCGGTGAGCTCATTATAAGAATAAACCCTTACCTTTGTGGTGATTTTCTTTTCGTCCATAAAAAGATTATGAGTTTTAAGTTTGAACGCAAAATTATAGAATTTTTCCCGATATGCAAGCAAAAATTCGTTTTTTGCTTGATTTTTGCCCTGTTTTATGCCATTTCGGCACCTGCACAGACCAAACACCAGCGCTATTTGGACTATATCGAGCGCTACAAGTATGTCGCTTTGCAGACCGAACGTGAATTTGGCGTGCCTGCCACCATCACCCTAGCGCAGGGCATCCTCGAGAGTAGCGTGGGACAAAGCAAGATGGCGCTCGAGGCCAACAACCACTTCGGCATCAAGGCCTATCACTGGCAGGGCGAGGTTTACGGCGCAAGCGACTCCCTCAAGCAGGTGGGCTACCGCAAGTATGGCGCCCCCGAGGACTCCTACCTCGACCATGCCAAGTTCCTGAAAGGTCCCCGCTACACTGTATTGTACCAGTTTGATGTGACCGACTACCGCAGTTGGGCACAAGGACTGCGTGACTGCGGTTATGCCGAGGACGCCAACTATCCAGCCAAACTCATCCGCATCATCGAGCAATATGAACTCTATGCCCTCAACGGCGGCAAGCGTCTTGATGGTAGCAAGCCTGTTGAACAAATACAGAGCAGCGATAATGAGGAGGAAGAACAGCAGAGCAGTAGCCGCTGGTACCACCGCAAGCGTCGCGACCGTTCACAGCAGCCCGTCGCCCAGCAAGAGACCAGCCACGAGCACCAGCAATCCTACACGCCCCTGCGTCAAGGCAACGTCCTCTCCAGCGCCGACAACGACTAACCTCTCGCGCAAGATAAAAAACAAAATATTTTTTTGCTTTTCCCCTAGTCTTGCTGTATCTTTGCATCATCTAATGAACCTAACATAATGTCAAACCTTTTAAAATAGATTTTTATCATGTTTGGAAAATTCCAGGAACATCTCCAGAAGGAGCTCGCCGACATCCAGGCTGCCGGTTTGTACAAGAACGAACGCATCATCACCACGCCGCAGCGCGCCGACATCCGTGTGAAGCCCAACGACGAGGTGCTTAACTTCTGCGCCAACAACTATCTGGGTCTGAGTGACAACAGCCGCCTCATCAAGGCTGCTACCGACACCATGGCTCACCACGGCTACGGCATGTCATCGGTTCGCTTCATCTGCGGTACCAGCGATATCCACAAGGAACTTGAGGCCGCTATCGCCGACTATTTCCACACCGAGGACGCTATCCTCTACGGTTCATGCTTCGATGCCAACGGCGGTCTGTTCGAGGCCCTGTTGACCGAGGAGGACGCCATCATCAGCGACTCGCTCAACCACGCTTCAATCATCGACGGCGTGCGCCTGTGCAAGGCTAAACGCTACCGCTATGCCAACGCCGACATGGGCGAGCTCGAGGAGTGCCTCAAGCAGGCCCAGGAGCAGCGCTTCCGCATCATCGCAACGGACGGCGTGTTCTCGATGGACGGCAACGTGGCTCCCATGGACAAGATCTGTGACCTGGCCGAGAAATATGACGCCATGGTCATGGTCGATGAGTCGCACTCGGCAGGTGTCGTTGGCCCGACTGGCCACGGCGTAGCCGAGCAGTACAACATCTATGGCCGCATCGACGTCTTCACCGGCACGCTGGGCAAGGCCTTTGGCGGTGCCATGGGCGGTTTCACCACTGGCCGCAAGGAGATCATCGACATGCTGCGTCAGCGTTCACGTCCCTATCTGTTCAGCAACAGCATCGCTCCCGGCATCGTGGGTGCCAGCATCGAGATGTTCAAGATGCTCAAGGAGAACAACGCCCTGCACGACAAGCTGGTCGACAACGTGAACTACTTCCGCGACAAGATGATTGCCGCCGGCTTCGACATCAAGCCCACCCAGAGCGCCATCTGCGCCGTGATGCTCTACGACGCCAAGCTGTCGCAGGACTTCGCTGCCGAGCTGCAGAAGGAAGGCATCTACGTTACCGGCTTCTACTATCCCGTTGTTCCCAAGGGCCAGGCCCGCATCCGCGTGCAGGTATCGGCCGGTCACGAGCGTGAGCACCTCGACAAGTGCATCAACGCCTTCATCAAGATCGGCAAGCAGATGGGAATCATTAAGTAAGTTAACAGTTAACAGTTAACAGTTAATAGTTAACAGTTGGCATCCGCCAACTAAGGACTAAAAACTAAGGACCAAGGACTACAATCATCAATAACCCTAATTAGGCCCCATCGACGGTCGCAGGTGCATTCACCCGCGACCGTCTTTTTTTACACCATTTACTGTAATAATGTCTCTATATGCCGTTTTGTTGGAATAATATTTGCTGAGATGAAATAAAATAGTATCTTTGTATTCATAATCAAAGCCATTCTGATTATGACACCGATACAATTAAACGCAGAAATATATCGTGCTATGGGCGTGATAGCAGAAGACGAAGCACTGCTTAAACGTGCGGTAAGGTATCTGAAGAAACTGGCAGCCCAAAAGCAAGAAGAAGATTCACTGATGACAAAAGAAGAGTTCTTTGCCCGTGTGGATGAAGCCAAGCAAGAAATTGCTGATGGCAGGGGCCACTCATTCACCAATATCGAAGAGTTGGACCGACACATCCGCAGCCTATGAAATACAATGTCATCATTGCACCTAAGGCAGAAGAGGACTTGTAGCGCCTGCTCACTAACGAGCCAAAGGCTTACCAGAAAGCCATCACCCTCATTGGTGAACTATATGAGCATCCACGAACGGGAACAGGTAAACCCGAGCCACTTGCTGGTGACCGTTCGGGCCAATGGAGCCGTCGAATCAGCAAGAGGCACCGATTGGTCTACGAAATTCAAGATACTGAAGTCATTGTGCTTGTTCTCACCGCCTACGGGCATTATGGTGACAAATAGCGTTTGAGCAACACCCATTTTCCACCCTCTCGCTGTCGCTGGTGAGAGGGTGGATTGCATTGGGTGATATGTTGAAGCTATTACCTGCATATCATTGATTACAGGCGGGATTTTTCGTCGTTGCCGGCACCGGTGCCCTTGTACTTGCTGCGGGTGACGTTGAAGTTGTAGGTCACAGTCAAGCCGATAGTGCGGTCAAAGTTGTAGCAATCCTTGGTGATATTGGTGCCGATGCCGTAGGTGGTCCATCGTTCCTGGCTGGTCTTGAAAATGTCGTCAGCATAGAGGTTGACCAACAGCGCCTTGTTGAAGAAGGATTTGTTGATGCGGGCTCCGACGGTCCAATAGTGTTTGACGCTCTGGAACTCGTCATCGGCATCACTTGCAAATCGCACACCCAGCACTGCCGTCCAGGAATGAGGAAGAACAAAGGTGTTTCTCAGTTCAAACCGCCACAACGGCCTGTGATGGGTCAATCGTGAACCGTATTGCTCTGCATCAAAGAAGACCTTGTTGAAACTCAGCGTCATCGTGGGCCGATAGACACCGAAGCGCGGTGCAGCCACCAGCGAGGCAAACAAGCGCTGGGCATCGCCATAATTGCGGGTACATAGCAAGATATAGCGCTTGTCCGGCTCCAACACGGGCACCCAGCACATGGTGCTCTGGCTGTAGGTGTAGCGCACTTGCAGGCTCACCCATGAGTAGATGGCCGACAATTCCAATCGGTGGTTCAGTTGCGGCCGCAATAGCGGGTTGCCACCCTCGTAGGTGTAACGGTTATCGTACTGGATGAAATTGCGCAGCTGGAAATAGTTGGGGCGGTCAATGCGACGGCTGTAATTCAGTTGCCAGTTCCACTTGTCCTTCTTCCAGGCAACGGAGGCATTGGGGAACCAGTCGTTGTAGGTGCGGCTGGGTTCCTCCTCACGGATGCCTGACGAATAGTAGTCGGAGTTGATGTGCTCAAAGCGCAGTCCGGCGCCGAAGGTGAGATTACCCACGGTGAAGTCATACTCGGCAAAGCCCGCGCTATTGTTCTCGCGAATGCGCGTGTCGGATGACAAATGGGACTGATCGTCGTTGGAATAGGTGCCATCGGTGCGGGTAAAGGTCAACTCAGTGCCGATGCTGGCGGTACCTTTCCACAGAGGGTGACTCAGGATGAGTTTTCCTGCGGTCATCTGGTTGCGCTGGCGGCTCTGGGTGAACACATTGCGGTCATCAAGTTCATCGCTTAATTCAGTGCGTTCATCAGTATTGCGTTCATTGCGACAATACCACGTGCCGTTAAAGTCGATTGACAACTGGCCCACCTTGCCCACATAATACATGTTGACATCGTGCAACGGATTGTTCTTGCGGTTGACGAGGGCATCATACCAGACGCTACCCTCGAGGGCTCCGTTGTTCCATATCTGCTGCTCACCAACGACACTGCTATTCTTGATGTTGACACCGCTCAAGGTGTAAGACGCGCCCAGCGAATGGTTCTCCCCGATATCATAGTTGAAGCCCAACTTCTCATAGTGTGACTTACTGCGGTACTTGGTGTCACCCGTCTGGTCAACATGCACCGTGCCATCGTTCAGGAACAACTCATTTGAGATATTGTTGTCCTCGCCCATCCACGCGCTGCGCCAGTAGCCCTCGGCAAACAGTTCCAGGCCGTGAGTGCGGTATTTCACGTCAATATCCTGATATCCACCCCACTCGTGGTTGTTGCGCACGTTGGTAATGGTGCTGACACTGAAGCCGTCGCCTTGGGGCTTAACCGTGTGGATGCGGATGACCGACGACACATTCTTTTTGTATCGTGCACCTGGGCTCGTAATCACGTCGATGGACTTGATGTCGCTCGACTTGAGGCGTGACAACTCGGTATTGCTCTGTATCAGGCGGTTATTGATGTAGATGAGCGGTGTGCCACTGCCAAAAACGCTCACCTGGCCGTCGCCCTTGACATCGACGCGCGGCAACTGGCCCAGCACGTCAATACCCGTACCCATGTCGCTGAGCACCGTGCCCGCAACATTGACAGTCATGCCGCCAGTGGTCATCTGGTACTGGGGACGTTCGCCTTTGACGGTGACGCCGTCGAGAGCATATTTATCGGGCTGCATTTTGATGGTGCCCAGGTGAGGGGTCTTGCAGTGACGATAGACGGGGCGGTAGCCCACGTAGGTGATGCGGGCGAGGACGCCGCTCTGGTCGCAGGGGATGACGAAAAGGCCTGTCTCGTTGGTCACTCCGCCGGTGATGAGGGTAGAGTCGCGCGGCGAGAGCAGGGCGACGTTGGCATAGGGCAACGGTTGGCCCGTCTCGTCGAGGACAGTGCCCTTGTAACGCGTGGAGGCCTTCTGCGGGCACTCGACGGCGATTTCCTTGCCCTGCACAGTCATCTTGATGGGATAGAAGCCGATCAGTTGCTGGATGGCATCGGGCACCGACTTGTTCTTTACCGAAGTCGTCACCCTGAAGTCCTCCAGCTCATTGTAGAGAAAACTGATGTTGTATTCCCCACCCCGCTCGTTGAGCCACTTGAGCGCTTCGCTCATCGACACGTCATTGAACGACCGCGTCACCCGCTGCCCGAAGGCAGCCGTGGCGATGCACAAGCACGCCACGATAAAAAACATGCGCCTTGCCATCATTCCACCACGATTGTATTGCCCTCCTTACTGATAGTCACACTCTCGAACAGATTGAGGCGCTCCAGCGCGGCATCCAAGTCCTCATCGGGCTGCCACACGAAGTAGAAGCGCAGCGCACGGGCGTCCTCGTTGCGGAACTCGACCTGCATGCCGTAGTGGGGCGCAATCTGCTCCAGCATCTGGCCAAGTGACTGATTGTCAAACACGACGGGCTCTGCTACCACTACTGTCGCAGTGTCGGCCACGCCAAGGCGAGGCCCTATGGTCGATTCGGACTGCGAGTCGGGGGCGACAGCCTCGGTGGGTTCTTTGGCTTGATCATTAACGCTGTGTCGCACGGCATGGATGGCGGCATAGGTGAAGGCCGAGAGCATGAGCACGCCGGCAATCATGGCAGCGACCTTGAGCCATCGGCGATTCTTCACCGGGGTGAAATGCTGTTGCTCGAAGTGTTGCCACTCGGCATCCACATCGGGCTCGGGGATATCAGTCATCGCACGTTTGGCAGTGACGAGTTGTTGCCACAGAGTGGCCAACTGCTCGTCTTCCAGCAGGCGAGCCAGTTGCTCGTCGCTGTAATTCTCGGGATGCTCATGCATGTCGAGCAAGAGTCGGATATTATCGTTCTGTTCCATAACGTCTATTGTTTTGAGTTGTTGAAATAGGCATTGATTTTCTCCAGTGACTGAGACAAGTGGTGATGGACCGTCACGCGACTCACGCCCACGGCATCGGCGACCTGCTGACAGGTCATGTCCTCTAGGTAACGCAGGGTGAAGATGCGGCATGACAGCCGCGGCAATTGAGTGTTGATGTAGTTGCGCAACTCGGCGAGCATCATCGTGTCGTCGGGACCGTCGGCAAGCGGCTCGGCGCTTGTCGAGTAGAGTTTCATGAAGCGCTCCCGCATCTGCTTGTGGCGAATCACATTGATACAACTGTTGCGCACGCACGTCAGCAAGAAACCGCGGGCATTGTCACTGCGGATGGCCAGTCCGCCGTCAAGCAGCGAGGCGAACACGTCGCTCACGACATCGCGCGCCTCGTCGGCATCGTAGAGCAACGAGGCCGCCAGGCGATACATTGCCGCATAATGCGTCTTGAACAGTATTTCCAATTCACTTTTTGTCATAGTCGTGGGTCAATTACACTTGATAGACGTTTCAGACCAAGAAAATGTAAACCCGTTTCCATTGTTTTTACAAAGGTAACCAAGAAAAACCAAACTCCAAGGTCTAAAGTCTAAGGTCTTTTAAATACTAAGGTCTAAAAACTAAAGACTAAGGACTAAGGACTAAAAACTTTATACTACCTTTGCGGTTATGAAAGGTTTTTGGCAACTGTTGAAGCGGTTTGTGCCGCCCTACAAGAAATATATCGCGTTGAACATTCTGTTCAACCTGCTGGCCGCGTTCCTGACGCTGTTTTCGTTCGCCCTGATCATTCCCATCCTGGAGATGCTGTTCGGGCTGAACACCAACCACTATGAGTTCATGGCGCTGGGCTCGGCAAGTCTGCAGGACGTGGTGGTCAATGACTTCTACTACTATGTGCAGTGCATCATCGAGCGCTACGGCCAATCGACGGCCCTGGCCTGCATCGCCGCGGCGCTGGTGTTCATGACGGGCTTGAAGACGGGTAGTAGCTACCTGAGCTTCTTCTACATGATCCCCATCCGCACCGGCGTGGTGCGTGACATCCGCAACCAGATTTACACCAAAATCACCTCGTTGCCCATCGGCTTCTTCTCCAACGAGCGCAAGGGCGACGTGATGGCGCGCATGAGCGGTGACGTGACCGAGGTCGAGAACTCCATCATGACCTCGCTCGACATGCTGTTCAAGAACCCCATTATGATCATCGCCTGCCTGGTGATGATGATTGTCATCAGCTGGCAGCTGACGCTGTTCGTGCTCGTGTTGCTCCCTATTGCCGGCTGGATCATGGGCCGTGTGGGCAAGCGCCTCAAGCGTGTCTCCCTTGAGGGACAGAACCAGTGGGGCGTGCTGCTGAGCAACATCGAGGAGACCATCGGCGGCCTGCGCATCGTCAAGGCCTTCAACGCCGAGGACAAGGTGAACCGCCGTTTTGAGGGCGAGAACGAGAAGTTCCGTTCCATCCAGACACGCATGAACCGCCGCTACGTCCTCGCCCACCCCATGAGCGAGTTCCTGGGCACACTGACCATTGCCATCGTGCTATGGTTCGGCGGCACCCTCATCCTGGGCGGCCATGGCGGTAGCCTCACGGCGCCCAAGTTCATCTACTACATGGTGATCTTCTACAACATCATCAACCCCGCCAAGGACCTCTCCAAGGCCGCTTACAGCATCCAGCGCGGTCTCGCCTCGATGGAGCGCATCGACAAGATCCTTGCCGCCGACAACCCCATCAAGAGCCCCGAAAACCCTGTAGCACTGTCCAAGATGGAAGACGGCATCCAATATAAGAATGTAAAATTCCGCTACGGCGACGCATGGGTCATCGACAACGTGTCGCTCGACATCAAGCGCGGTCAAACCGTGGCCCTGGTGGGCCAGAGCGGCAGCGGCAAGACCACGATGGCCGACCTGCTGCCACGCTTCTATGACGTGCAGGAGGGCAGCATCAGCATCGACGGCACCGACATCCGCCAGTTCAACATCACCGACCTGCGTGCCTTGATGGGCAACGTGAACCAGGAGGCCATCCTGTTCAACGACACGTTCTACAACAACATCACCTTCGGTGTTGAGAACGCCACGCGCGAGCAGGTCGAGGAGGCCGCCCGCATTGCCAACGCCTACGACTTCATCATGGCTAGCGAGCAGGGGTTCGACACCAACATCGGTGACCGCGGCTGCAAACTGTCGGGAGGCCAGCGCCAACGCATCAGCATCGCCCGCGCCATCCTGAAGAATCCGCCCATCCTCATCCTCGACGAGGCCACCAGCGCCCTCGACACCGAGAGCGAGCACCTCGTGCAGGACGCGCTCGACAAACTCATGCGCAACCGCACCACGCTGGTGATTGCCCACCGCCTGAGCACCATCAAGGGGGCCGACCTCATCTGCGTCATGCAGGACGGCCGCATCATCGAGCGCGGCACCCACGACCAACTCATCGCCCAGCAGGGCGCCTACAAGCACCTCGTCGATATGCAAACCTTCTAGTTCATCTAGATAGTCTAGATTATCTAGACCGTCTAGAGCATCTAGTTCTCCAAAACAGAAATCCTAGAAAAAAAAGAAAAATATTGTGTAGTTTTTTAGTTCATCCTTGCGTCTAAGGGGCAAACAATGATTTAGAAATGGAAATCAACGAAGCCGAATTTGCGCGTATCATCCGCGAGAACAAGGGCACCATCTACACGGTGTGCTACATGTTCTCCAAGGACAAGGAGGAGGTAGATGACCTCTTCCAGGAGGCGCTCATCAAGTTGTGGCAGGGCGTTGCTTCCTTTCAGGGCAAGAGCGACTTGAAGACGTGGATTTACAAGGTGACCCTGAACTCCTGTATCTCCATCGACCGCAAGAAAAAGAATCGCAAGACTCAACCGCTCATGGAAGGCATCGACCTGTTTGACAAGAATGACGCCGACAACCGCCAGACCGACATGCTGCATGCGCGCATCCAGCGGCTTCAACCCTTTGACCGCGCCATCGTTCTATTGTGGCTCGAAAACATGAGCTACGAGGAGATCGCCCAGATTGTGGGCATCAACGTCAAGAACGTATCGGTGCGCCTGTACCGCATCAAGGAACAACTCAAACAGATGAACTAAAAACCACACAATCGATATGGAAAACCAGAATAACAACATTAACGACTTCAACGAGCTCGAAGACCTGCGCCAGCAGATCAACGACCTCAAGAACAAGGTTGACCAGCAGGGCCGCCTCAACGAGGACCTGGTGAAGAAAGCCATCCAAGGCAAGATGAGGGGTGTGCACCGCACCATCATCATCGTCGCCATCTTTGCCATCGCCGTCATCCCGTTCTATATCATGATGAAGTATCAAGTGGGTCTCTCATGGCCACTCATCATTTTCACCATCGTGCTCCTGTTGGCATCGATAACCTCCGACTATTTCATCAACCGCATCGACGTGTCACACATGGGCGATGACCTGGTGGAAACGGCCAACAAACTGGTGAAGATGAAGAAGAACCGCATCATCGCCCAGCGCATCGGCATCGGCGTGGCCCTTGTTTGGCTAGTTTGGTTCTGCTATGAATACTTCAAGCTCAACAGCGTCTATGGAGAAGCAGTCGCATGGGGCAGCCTCACCGGTATCTTTGTCGGTGCTGCCATCGGCGGACTCATCGGCCTGCGCATCTTCAACAAGATGCAGCGCGCCAACGACGAGATGATTGACCAAATCAACGAGTTTACCCGCGAACAGTAACCATCCCAAAACTATCCATAGTCATGAACGAGAAAACAAAAAAACAAGTGAGCAATGCCATGTCAGCCATCGGCATTATTCTCCTTGCCGCCCATATTGTGGCGGACATCATCTTCGGTGGCTTTGACAAGTGGATCGATTCGCTGCTCAGCGTTCTAGGAGTGGCACTTATCCTGGGCAGCGGCCTGCTTAGAAGATGGAAACAAGACCTGAGCCGCGTCAGCAAAACGATGATTATCCTCACGGATATCCTGTTGGTGGTGGCAGTCTTCATCACGCTCATCAGCCGGCAGGACACATTCCTCTTGGGTTTCGGCGAGGGCATCATGCTTGCGGCAATCGCCTTTTTCATCATTCTCACCTTAAAGATTCAATACGATCGACACGATGGCGAATGACAGGCGACTGTGTTGCAATAGGAATGGTGACCTATCGACGCCACGCTAGGCCGAGACGAGAAAAAACAAGAGCAGAATGCCCACATTCTAAAAAATAGACTATCTTTGCGAGTTAGTTTGGAAGTTTTAACACCTCGTGTGAAACTAAAACCATTACTCAACAAGTCTAACAATAACTGGAAATACAGTATATCTCACTTTATAAAAACCAATATTAATCAATCACATGAAGATGAAAAAAATCTTTGCTGTAATGTTCATGATGATCATGGCATTCAGCGTGAATGTTACCAAGGCTCAACAGATGGGTCCCATCCCTGTTGACGACCAGGTGCGCATCGGTAAGTTGGACTGCGGACTGACCTATTACATCCGCCACAACGACTATCCCGAGCATCGCGTGAACTTCTACATCGCCCAGCGCGTGGGCTCCATCCAGGAGGAGGAGAGCCAGCGCGGTCTTGCCCACTTCCTGGAGCACATGGCCTTCAACGGCAGTGAGCACTTCAACGGCGAGGGCAAGGGCATTATCGACTATACCCGTTCGCTGGGTGTAGCCTTCGGTAGGAACCTGAACGCCTACACGAGCATTGCCGAGACCGTCTATAACATCGACGACGTGCCCAGCACCCGCCAGAGCGCTATCGACTCGTGTCTGCTCATCCTCAAGGACTGGAGCACCGGCCTGTTGCTCACCGATGAGGAGATCGACAAGGAGCGTGGTGTGATCCACGAGGAGTGGCGTCTGGGCCAGAGCGCACAGATGCGCATGCTCGAGCGCCAGCTGGAAACCCTGTACCCCGATTCCAAGTTCGGCAAGCGCCTGCCCATCGGTCTGATGAGCGTGGTGGACAATTTCCCCTACAATGAGCTGCGTGACTACTACCACAAGTGGTATCGTCCCGACAACCAGGCCCTGGTTATCGTGGGTGACGTGGATGTGGACCACATCGAGGCCAAGATCAAGGAGATGTACGCCGGTTACACCCTTGACCCCAATGCCGCCCAGGTGACTCTCGAGCCCGTGCCCGACAACGCCAAGCCCATTATCGTCGTTGACAAGGACAAGGAGCAGCAGTACAGCGACGTGAGCATCATGTTCAAGCATGATGCCGTGCCCAAGGAGGACAAGGCCAACATGGATTACCTGATCCTGGACTTCTTCACCGCGCCGGACGAC
>CAJOFM010000022.1 GCA_905233915.1 uncultured Muribaculaceae bacterium
GCAGATTTTTGGCTGAAAATTTTGAAATGCCCGTAAAGCCAGTATTCATCGGCTCTACAGGCATGTCTTATCCTGCAAAATGACCCATAGGCCTAAATTAAAGCGGGCAACCCGTGTTGGGTCGCCCACTTTGTGATTGATTGGAGCTAAATTAGCCGAAGTTGTCGTAGTGGATCGATGAGGGGTCAACGCCCAGGGAGTCGAGCACCTCGTTAACGGTCTGGCTCATCATGGCGGGACCGCACATGTAGTATTCGCAGTCCTCGGGAGCCTCGTGCTGACCCAGATAGGTGTCACGCATCACGGGAGCGACAAAGCCCGCTGTGTACTTCACACCAGCCTCGTCGGCAACGGGATCGGGACGGTCCAGCGCCAGGTGGAAGTGGAAGTTGGGGAAGTCCTTCTCAAGCTGCAGGAAGTCCTCAAGGTAGAAGACCTCGCTCAACGAGCGCGCGCCGTAGAAGTAGTGCATCTCGCGGTCACGGCAGTTGAGGGTGCGTGTCATGTGCAGAATCTGTGCGCGCAGGGGAGCCATGCCGGCGCCACCGCCCACCCAGATCATCTCCTTCTTGCTGTCGAAGATGGGGTGGAAGTCGCCATAGGGGCCACTCATGATGACCTTGTCGCCAGGCTTGAGCGTGAAGATATAGCTCGAGGCGATGCCGGGCATCACGTCCATGAAGCCAACCTGAGGTTTGGGCTTGAAGGGTGGGGTAGCGATGCGCACGGTGAGCATGAAGCGGTCGCCCTCGGCGGGATAGTTGGCCATTGAGTAGGCACGCACGGTAGCCTCGTCGTTGCGGCACTTGAGGCTGAACAAGCCGAACTTTTCCCAGGTGGGCAGGTACTCTCCCAGCGATTCCTTGTCGATGTCCTTGTCATAGTCCATCTCATACTCGGGAATCCTGATCTGTGCATAGCTGCCAGGGATGAAGTCCATGTGCTCGCCAGGAGGCAGGGCCACGATGAATTCCTTGATGAATGATGACACGAGCTTGTTGCTCACGACAGTGCACTCATATTCCTTAACCGACAAGACACTGTCAGGTACCTGGATAGACATGCTGTCCTTGACCTTGACCTGGCAGCCCAGACGCCAATGGTCCATCTGCTCCTTACGGGAGAAGTGGGGCGCCTCGGTGGGCAGGATCTGACCGCCGCCCTCGGTCACTTGGACCTTGCACTGGCCGCAGCTGCCCTTGCCACCGCAGGCACTCGACAGCATCACGCCGTTCTCGTGCAGGGTGTTGAGCAGGGTGTTGCCGCTGGCCACCTCCAGTTCCTTGGTTCCGTTATTGATGTTGATTTTCACTTTGCCCGACGGCACCAGGTAGTGCTTGGCGACGAGCAGCAGGATGACGAGCAACAGGGTGAGCACCAGGAACACCAGCGCGCTCGCCAATACCGTGATAGATGAATGTGATAACATGAGTATCATAGTTGCGGTCCTCCTTATCCTAATTTAATGCCCAGGAAACTCATGAATGCGATGCCCATGAGACCAGTAATGATGAATGCGATGCCCACACCGCGCAACGGCTTGGGGATGTCGCTGTAGGCTAATTTCTCACGGATGGCGGCGATGCCCACGATGGCAATCAGCCAGCCGATGCCCGAACCCGCGCCATAGACCGATGCGGTCCATGCCGAGGGGAAGTCGCGCTGCTGCATGAACAGTGAGGCACCCAGGATGGCGCAGTTCACTGCAATCAGCGGCAGGAAGATGCCTAACGAGGCATACAGCGACGGTGAGAATTTCTCCACTGCCATCTCGACCAGCTGGGTTGCCGATGCGATAACAGCGATGAACAGGATAAGGCCCAGGAAACTCAGGTCCACGCCAGCCAATGACGGGCTGAGCCATGCCAAGGCACCCTCTTGCAGGACATACTTGTTGAGCATGTAGTTGATGGGTAATGTAACCACCAGCATGAAGGTGACTGCGATGCCGAGGCCAAAGGCCGTCTTCACATTCTTGGACACCGCCAGGAACGAGCACATGCCCAAAAAGTAGGCAAATATCATGTTGTCGATGAATATCGACTTGATAAACAGATTAAGTTCTTCCATTGTTTCGGTAGGATTTAATGGTTAAACATGCTCGTTAGTTCTCCTGGAGGTCCTTGTTGCGTGAACGGTGAACCCAGATGATGCAGCCCAGCGTAATCAGCGCCATGGGCGGTAAGATCATGAGTCCATTGTCCATGTAACCATGCTCGTAGCACCACTGCGGAATCACATGGAAACCGAACAGTGTGCCCGAACCCAGCAACTCACGGAAGAAAGCCACAATCACCAGGATGATGGTGTAGCCCAAGCCATTGCCGATACCATCGAGGAAGGAAGGCCAGGGGCTGTTGTGCATCGCGAACGCCTCAAGACGTCCCATCAAGATACAGTTGGTGATGATCAGACCGATGAACACCGACAGTTTCTTGCTCACGTCATAGTTGTAGGCGATGAGGATCTGTTGTACAATGATAACCAGCGCGGCGACCACTACCAGCTGCACGATGATGCGGATGTTGGTGGGAACGGTCTTGCGCAAGAATGAAATGATCACATTGCTGAACGCCAGCACTGAAATCACCGAGATGCCCATCACGATAGCGGGCTCCAGACTGGCGGTGACGGCAAGCGCGGAGCAAATACCCAATATCTGCACCAGAACAGGATTGTCCTTGGACAGCGGGTTGAACAATGCTTCTTTGTTTTTCTTGGATAACATAATCGTGGATGGTTTTATTCGGGTTGATTGTCAGTGGATTCAATCTCAGTGGTCTCGGCGGCTGCTGGGTCGGCGGTGCACTGTGTGCCACCGGCGCTCTGCAGTTTCTTGAGGAATGCCTCATAGGGAGCCAGGCAGTCGGCCATCATGTCGCTCACGCCACGGCTGGTGATGGTGGCACCCGTGAGGGCGTCGATTTGCTCAGCACCGTTGGTAGCCTTCTGTCCCTTCTTGAGCACGGCAACGCTCTTGAACTCGCCGTCAACAAACAAGTGCTTGTCCTTGAACTCGTCCTGGAAAGGTTGCTCGGCGATGCGGGCACCCAGACCCGGGGTTTCGCCCTCGTGCGAGAAGTTGGCGCCGTAAATGGTGTTGCCATCTTCATTGACGGCGATGTAGCCCCAGATGGGCCCCCAGAGGCCAGCTCCATACACGGGTAGCACATACTTGATAGTGCCGTCGTCCATGGTGCACTTCATCACGGGCAGCTTGCGCTCGGCAACAGGCAGCTTCACGTTCTTCTTCATCTGAACATCAAAGGCCACATTCTTGGCCGAGTCAACGATGTTGCCCTCGCTGTTAACCAGCAGGTCTTGAGTGATGTATTTCTCATAGATGTCCTTGACCTGGCTGTCATCGGTGGCGGCTACGTGCAAGGCGCTCAGGATCTGCTTGCGCGTGTCGTTGGCGATGTTCTCGTTCTGCTTGGGCTTGAGCGCCATGTAGATGAACGCCAGCAAGGTGCCCACGAGCAGGACCATCACGGCTGCATACAGGATCTGATAAGTATTACTGTTCTTATTCATAGCTGATCCCTCCTTTATTCTTTAGTGGCGGCGCGGCGGGCGCGGCGCTTGATGTTAGACGATACCACACAGTGGTCGATGAGGGGCGCGAATGCGTTCATCAGCAGGATGGCGAGCATCATGCCCTCGGGGTAACCGCTGTTGTAAACACGGATCAGGATAGCGAACACGCCGATGAGCAGACCGTAGATGTACTGGCCCACCGTGGTGCGCGCACCAGTAACGGGGTCGGTTGCCATGAATACGGCACCAAATGCGAAGCCGCCCAGGCACAACTGGGTCATCGGGTCAAGCATCGATGCGGGATAGGTGACGCTGGGTAACGCGTGCACAAGGGCAGCCATACCCAGTCCGCCGACGAATACCGAGCACATGATGCGCCACGAGGCGATGCCCGTGAGCAACAGGATGGCGGCGCCAATCAGGATGGCAATCATCGAGGTCTCACCAGGCGAGCCGGGGATATAGCCGATAAAGGCATCGAGGCAGCTGATGGGCTCTCCCAAGACGTTGGTCACCTGAAGCTGGTCGCCCACATTGGTGGCCACCTGTCCAAGCGGAGTAGCTCCGGTGAAGGTGTCAACCACGGTGCCACCGCCCATTCCAAACGCGCTGTCCAGCTTGACAAATGCCTCGTCACCGCTCATGCGTGACGGGTAGGCAAAGAAGAGGAACGCGCGTGTGATGAGGGCGACATTGAAGATATTCATTCCCGTTCCGCCAAATACCTCCTTGGCAAAAATTACGGCGAAGGCTGTGGCGACGGCCGTCATCCACAGTGGCGTGTTGATGGGGACAATCAAGGGAATCAGGATACCTGTTACCAGGAAGCCCTCCTGAATCTCTTTGTGGTGAATCTGTGCGCTGATAAACTCGATACCCAGACCCACGGCATAGCTCACGACAATGACGGGCAGCAAGGCCAGCAGACCATAGAGGAACATGGTAAACCAGCCCACATGGGACTGACCGATGGCCAGATAGTGCTGATAGCCGATGTTGTACATGCCGAACAGCAGTGCCGGTATCAAAGCAACCACCACGGTAATCATGGTGCGCTTCAGGTCATTGCCATCGTGGATGTGGGCGCCCGACCGCGAGGTGGCGTTGGGCGTGAACAAGAAAGTCTCCATGCCGTCATAGACCGACTCCAGCTTGGCAAGCTTGCCGCCGGGACGGAACGAGGGCTCGATCTTGTTCATGAAATTCCTTAATGCTTTCATATCAATGATATTGTTGAATAGCGATGATTGTTGACTATTAATATAATGTGTGACTTAGGACATCTCGGCACGCAGCTTGTCCAGTCCCTCGCGCACGATGCGCTGCAGTTCCAGTTTGCTCGTGTCGGCAAATTCGGCCAGCGCGAAGTCCTCGGGGGCGATTTCATAGATACCCAGTTGCTCCATCTTGTCGATGTCGCCGCTGATGATGGCCTTGATGAGGAACTCGCCATAGATGTCCATAGGCAACATCGCGTCATACTCGCCCGTGCGCACGATGGCGCGTTCACCGCCCTTGATGCGGCTGTCCATGCTGACGGGTTTGCCCAAGCCGCGCAGCCATGTGGTGAACGTGCGGTAGATTGAGAAACGGTTGGGGCTTAATGCAGCCCAACCCATGAACTCATCGGGGTCGTTGTTCTCGGGGATAATGGTGACATGACGGTAAGGAGCGCGCAACCATTGGTCGGCTTCAACCTTGACACCAGTGAGCACATTACCGCTGATGAAACGGCTCTGAGCCACGTTGATGGCCTCATTCTTGAGCACGGTAGCCAAGTCGGCACCCATCACGGTCTTGACATAACGGGGCTGCTGCACCATCTCGCCGTCAACGGCCACCACGGTGTCATGACTCACCTTACCGGTCGTGAACAGTTCGCCGATGCGGGCCAGCGTGACGATGTCGAGCGTCCATACTACCTCGCCCTTATTGACGGGAACGGTATTGGCAGCTTGAACACCAACGTTGCCAGCGGGGTGGGGACCTACAAATGTGGTCACCACGGCGCCAGTAGCTTCAATGCTCTGGCCCTTGCGTGTGCCGATGTAGACCTTGCCGTCGGTAAGGCCACTGAGCACTTCAACACCCTTGGCGATAAACTTGCTCTTGTCGCCCAGCACTACATCCAGGTCGGGAGCCAGCGGAGCTGAGTCAAATGCGGTGACAAAAATGTCCCTGGGGCGCACACCCGGTGAGGGTACCACGTCATAGGGGCGCTGTCGGAGCATTACCCATAGGCCTGAGGCCAGCAGCACGTCGAGAGCGGGACGCTGCGGGTCATGGGTGACGGCAGCATTCCCCTCGGGCGAGATGATGATGGCATTAATGTGGCGACGCTCGCCACGACGCACCTCCTTGACGATACCGCTGACAGGTGCGACAACCTTAATGGCCTCATCATTCTTGTCGTGATAGAGGGGCTCGCCGGCGGCGACAGCATCTCCCTCTTTCTTTTCCATGCGGGGGATAATCCCATGGAAATCATCGGGCACGACTGCTACGCTCTGGGCGGGAGAGGTAAAGGCGATGTCCTTGTTCTCAATCGCGCCCAAGAGGTGGATGTCGAACCCTTTCTTGAGTCTAACAGTAGCCATGATATGATTGATTTTGATAATATTATAAATAATGTGTCGCAAAGGTACAAAAAAGTATTAAAAAACCTATGGTATCGAGCGTGAAAATCTTAACTTTTGTCATTATAAATTAAAATCGGTGGCTAAGTGCAAATTGCCAAAAAGTCATTGTTAATAAAAAAACGAGAAAAAAAATTGCTCGAAATGCGGTCTTTTCAAATAATTGTGATAAATTTGCGTTAATTTTTTAGGCAAAATGGCTAAATCCAAGTGCATCAACAGCCGCCATTTGCAGCTAAATTTGTTGTGTTTCAACCGCTTGTGTGTTTTCCTCATGAGACGGTGGGCGCACAAAACCATGAGTATTGAACAAAAAACTTTAATAACTAAATTTTAAAATTTTATTAATTCATTTTTTAAAACCTATTTAAATTATGGCTGAACAAACAAACATTCAGAAGCCACAGACCGCTGCCAAAAAAGAAGTGAGCAGCAATGCACGTGGTATCAAGAGCGCATCGCTCGTTATTCTCGTTTGCTTTATCTTAGCAGTATTGTTCTACTTGTTCGTACTGGGCGCTCCCGGTAACTTCAAGGACACCGTGAACAAGGAAGGTCCCCTCAACCTGCTGGGTACTGTGTATAAGGGCGGTGTCGTTGTGCCCGTACTTATCACCTGCTTCCTCACTGTGATCGTTCTGTGCGTTGAGCGCTGGATCGCTCTGGGTAAGGCTAAGGGTAAAGGTAACACCACCAAGTTTGTCGAGGATGTTAAGGCTGCTCTGCGCAACCATGACCTCGCCAAGGCTGAGGACCTCTGCCGCAAGCAGAAAGGCACTGTAGGCGCTGTTGTTTACGCTACCCTTCAGAAGTACAAAGAGATGGAAAAGGACACCATCCTGAGCAAGGAGCAGAAGGTTGCTTCTATCCAGGCTACCCTCGAGGAGGCTACCGCTCTTGAGATGCCCGCCCTGCAGCAGAACCTGCCCGTGCTGGCAACCCTGACCACCCTGGGTACCCTGATCGGTCTGTTCGGAACTGTGTTGGGTATGATCAAGTCGTTCCAGGCTCTGTCTGCTTCGGGTGCTCCTGACTCGACCGAGCTGTCAACCGGTATTTCTGAGGCACTTGTGAACACCGCTCTCGGTATCGCAACCGCTGCCCTCGCACTGATCGGTTACAACTTCTACACCAACAAGATCGATAACATGACCTATGCTATCGACGAGCTGGGCTTTGCCACTGTTTCTACCTTCTCCGCTACTCACTAATCATTGGGTTAGCAACTGTTTAAGTAACCTTTTTTTAAACAAACAGATTAAGGTAATTTAGAAATATGGGAAAAGTCAAAATTAAAAAGAAAGAGACGCGCATCGACATGACCGCTATGTCCGATGTGACGGTGCTTCTGTTGACTTTCTTCATGTTGACTTCTACATTCCTTCAGAAGGAACCCGTGACCGTGATCACGCCTCCATCAGTTTCGGAGGAGAAGGTTCCTGATTCTAACCTGTTGTCGGTTCTTGTCAGCCCCGAGGGCAAGGTCTTCCTTGAAGTGCTCGGTAGCAAGGACTCGACAATGAAGAGCGAGACGGTACGTGCCGACTTACTTAAGAATATGGTGGCCGAATACAAGAAGACCCATCCCAGTGCAAACCTCGCGTTTACCAACAAGGAGATGGAAACCTTCTCAAAGCTGAACGCATTCGGTGTACCCATCACTAAGATGAAAGAATGGTTGAACCTGGAGCCTGACCAGCGCGACAAATTCCTCGAGTCTGAGCAGAATCCCGGTATTCCAATCAACATGAATGAAGATCCAAACAACCCCAACGAATTCCAGATGTGGGTAAGGGCAGCGTACAACTCGATGAACCCCGAACTCCAGGAAGCGATGGTTAAAGGACGTGGTATTGCAATCAAGGCCGACCAGACAACGCCTTACAGCGTGGTGAACGTGGTAATGGATAACCTCCAGACCATGAAGATGAACAAGTTCACCCTGATGACGGCCCTTAAAACTGAGGAGGATTAAGATATGGCAATTAAAAGTAAAAGTCGTCAGAAAAAATTCGATACCCGTATCGACTTCACTCCTATGGTTGACATGAATATGCTGTTGATCACCTTCTTTATGTTGTGTACCACCATGATCAAGAGCCAGACGCTCCAGATCGCGTTGCCTACCAACGAGAAGGTTGAGAAAGAACAGCAGAATAAGGTAAAGCAGTCCGAGGCTGTTACCATCATCATCGATGGTAAGCTTGACGAGAAGGGTCTGTCCGATCCTAACGAGGGAATGCTTTTCTACTACGACGGTATGCCCGAAACCGACAAACTCGCCACCACTGGTGAGAGCAACATGAAGCGTATCGAGTTCGGTGCCAAGACCGGCGGTGCTTATCCCGCTATCCGCGAGATTCTACAAGAGCGCAATAAGGAGGTTGTTCTCAAGATTGCCGACCTCAAGAAAGAATGGAAGGAAATGAAATTCTCTAAGAATGAGGAAATCAATGACTCTATCTATCAAGAGAAGGCAAAATTGATCCGTAACGACTCCACCCTTAAGCGCCCGGTTGTGATCATTAAGGCTACTCCCAACGCCAGCTATGCTCACGTCGTGAGCGTGCTCGACGAGATGCAGATTAATAACATCAGCCGCTACCAGATCGACCGCATCAATGAGGTTGACTCCGCGATGATGATTCTGTTATTGGGTAAGGAGCATCAGAAGTGATGAGGATTGATGGATTTGTTTAATCTTTAAAAAGAAAGAAATCATTATGGCAAAAGAAGTTGATCTTTCATCGCGTGAATGGTGTGACCTTGTTTTTGAAGGTAAGAACAAGGACTTCGGTGCTTATGTAATTCGTACCGAATCGCCCAAGCGTCACAACAAGGCTGTCCTGTGGACCATTATCGGTGCCATTATCTTCGGTCTGTTGGCTTTCGGTTTCGTGAAGGCTAACCAGTACCTCGAGGAGAGAAGGCTCGCCGAACAGGGCGAACAGGAGGAAGTGCTCATCGATATGTCTCAGGATGCTGAGGAACCCGAACCCGAACAGGAACGTCTCGAGCAGGAGAAGCCCGAGGTGCTCCCCGAGGAGGTCCTGAAGTCAGTGAAAGTAACCGAGCTCCAGATCGTCGAGGACGATAAGGTGAAGAAGGAGGACGAGATCAAGACTCAGGATGAGCTTAAGGAGACTGAGACCGCTTTCGGTCAGAAGGATAACGAGAAAGGTACTGAGGACCGTAACGTTACCCGCACCCTGAAGGAAGAGGTTGTCGTTGAGAAGCCCGTTGAGAAACCCAAAGAAGTTAAGGAGGAAGTCTTCCGTTCAGTAGAGCAGATGCCCCAGTTCCCCGGTGGTGAGGCTGCTCTGATGAAGTACCTCCAGTCACACATCAACTACCCGCCCATGGCCGCCGAGAACAATGTTCAGGGTCGCGTCGTTGTGCAGTTCGTTGTTGACAAGACTGGTAAGGTAGGTGAAGTTAAGGTTGTCCGCTCAGTGGATAAGGATCTCGATAAGGAGGCCGTTCGCGTCTGCAAGTCGCTGCCCAAGTTCACTCCGGGTCGCCAGAATGGTCAGGCTGTATCTGTATGGTACACGCTGCCCGTTACCTTCAAGCTCCAGGGTACCAACTAATCGCAGTTTCGGTTAAAACCCGCTATAGAACAAGCGGCGTCGCATCAAGCGGCGCCGCTTGTCGTCTGTTGCCCCACGTCATCGATACATCTTGTGCCGCCCCATTGTGGGCTGTCGATGGCGTGGATAGATCTTGTCATGCACTGTCCAGTATCACACGCTCTCAGCGCGCGTTCCTGTGCACCCATGGGGATAAAAAGCAGCCTGCCGCCCGTCACATTGCGGGCAGCAGGCTTTATTGGTTAGAAGGATAGGGGAGAATCCCTTTACTTGTTCACCTGGAAGCGGTTCCAGCCATCCTTGAGGTGAGCAACCACCTGGTTGGCAGCGGCAAGACCGGCGTTGATGTTAGCCTCGGCGGTCTGGGCACCCATCTTCTTGGGGGTGAACAGCACGCGCTCGGGATACTTAGCCTCGAGTTCGTCGGCATTAGCGGGCTTCACGTCAGCCACATAGCGGAAGTCGGGACGGCTCTCCATAGCCTCGGCCAGGCCAGCCTCGTCGATAACCTCCTTGCGGGCGGCATTGATGAGCACACCGTTCTTGGGCAGCATCTCGATGAGGCGCTTGCCAACCGAACCGCGGGTCTCGTCGGTAGCGGGGATGTGCAGGCTCACGTACTGGTTCTCGCTGTACAGCTCCTCGACACTGTGA
The DNA here is from genome assembly GCA_905233915.1 of uncultured Muribaculaceae bacterium. Classification (GTDB taxonomy): domain Bacteria; phylum Bacteroidota; class Bacteroidia; order Bacteroidales; family Muribaculaceae; genus Sodaliphilus. The sequence goes on from CAJOFM010000022.1 coordinate 10,418, forward strand.
ACGGGATGGATGCCGTCGGCCTCCATCACCTCGTCCTTTACCCAGGGGTCGAGGGCGCTGATCTTCATGCCGAAGCCCTTGGCGATGCGTGCTACGCAGCGGCCAACGGCGCCATAGGCATGGATACCCAGCGTCTTGCCCAGCAGCTCGGTGCCGCTGGTGCCATTATAACGGTTGCGGATCAAGGTAATGAGCATACCCATTACCAGCTCGGCAACGGCGTTGCTGTTCTGGCCAGGAGTGTTCATCACGCACACGCCGTGGGCGGTAGCCTCGGCCAGGTCGATGTTGTCATAACCTGCACCAGCGCGAACAACCACCTTCAGTTGGGGAGCTGCGTCAAACACTTCCTTGTCCACCTTGTCACTGCGAACGATCAGACCAGCGCAGTCGGCGATGGCATTGATCATATCCTCGCGGGTGCCTTTCTCTACCAGTACCAGCTCATGGCCGGCGCCTTCAATCACTTCACGGATGCCCTGGACAGCTACGGGAGCAAAGGGCTTCTCGGTTGCAACTAAAATCTTCATGATTCTGTGTTACTCCTTATTGTTATAATGTGGATGATTAGCGGTTCTCAAACTCCTTCATGGCAGCAACGAGCACCTTCACGCTCTCCAGGGGAAGGGCGTTGTACAGGGAGGCGCGATAGCCGCCTACCGAACGGTGACCCTTGATGCCGACGATGCCCTTGCTGGTGGCGAAGTCCAGGAAGTCCTTCTCCAGCTCCTTGTACTCGGGCTTCATCACGAAGCAAACATTCATGATCGAGCGATCCTCGGGCTTAACGGTGCCAACAAACATCTTGCTCGAGTCGATGGCGTCGTACAGAACGGCGGCCTTCTCCTCGTCGATGCGTTGCAGCTCCTTCACGCCACCCAGCTCCTTGTACCACTTCAGGGTCTGCAGGGCTGCGTAGATGGGGAATACGGGAGGTGTGTTGAACATCGAACCCTTGTCAACGTGGGTCTTGTAGTTAACCATCGTGGGAAGCACGCGGTCAACCTGTCCCAGGACGTCTTCCTTAACGATAACGAAGGTAACGCCGGCGGGAGCGATGTTCTTCTGTGCACCACCGTAGATGAGGTCATACTTCGACACGTCAACGGGACGTGAGAAGATGTCAGACGACATATCGGCTACCATGCGCACGGGCACGTCGTAGTCCTCACGGATCTCGGTACCGTAGATGGTGTTATTGGTGGTGATGTGGAAATAGTCAACATCGGTGGGAACGGTATAGCCCTTGGGGATGTAGGTGTAGTTGTCCTCCTTGGATGAACCCACTACCTCAACATCGCCAAACAGCTTAGCCTCCTTGATGGCCTTGTTGGCCCACGTGCCCGTGTCAAGGTAAGCTGCCTTGGTCTTCAGCAGGTTGGCAGGTACCATATAGAACTGGGTGCTTGCGCCACCGCCCAGGAACAATACCTTATAACCCTCGGGGATATCGAGAAGCTCTTTGAAAAGGGCTTCAGCCTCGTCAACAACAGCCTGGAACTCCTTGCTGCGGTGAGAAATCTCAAGAATGGACAGGCCAGTGCCTGCAAAGTCACGAATAGCGTCAACGCACTTGTCCAGAGTGTACTGGCTCAGGATTGACGGTCCAGCATAAAAATTATGTTTCTTCATAATGCTTGTTAATTGAAATTAGAAGTTATAAATAATAATGTATTGGTCGCGTTTATGATATTTTTGCACTGACAAAGATAAGGCTTTTTTTTCATTGGCGCAACACCCCTACAAAAACCGTTTTTCTGGCATATTGTCAATTTGTTGTCTTTTAATGAGGGTTCATGACAAGAATCACGACAAAAATCGTAGGTTTGATGTCAAAGTGTTATTTCTCGCTTGTTTTCGTGGCAAAAGTTTTTTTATGCTTTTTTTGCTTTTTTCACTGTCTATCAAAAAAATATGAAAAACCTCACTAAAAATGGCTTGCATTTGGAAAATTCAGTGTATATTTGTGACGCTTTTAGAAGCCGTTTTGAGCCTCGATCAAGATGACTGATAAATGAACTAACATTATTAACTTTATAGTTTTATCTAATTAACAACATTTTTGTATTATTATCATGAACGTTGAGAAAATTATGGCCGACCTGGAGGCTAAACACCCAGGCGAATCTGAGTATCTGCAGGCTGTACGCGAAGTCCTTGAGTCTATCGAGGAGGTTTATAACCAGCATCCCGAGTTTGAGAAGGCTAAGATCGTTGAGCGCATGGTTGAGCCCGAGCGCATCTTCACTTTCCGTGTAACCTGGATCGACGATAAGGGTGAGGTTCAGACCAACTTAGGCTATCGCGTGCAGTTCAACAGCGCTATTGGCCCGTACAAGGGTGGTTTGCGTTTCCACAAGGCCGTTACTCCCTCAATGCTGAAGTTCCTCGGTTTCGAGCAGACTTTCAAGAATGCCCTCACCACTCTGCCCATGGGCGGTGGCAAGGGTGGCTCTGACTTCGACCCCGTTGGCAAGAGCGACGCCGAGATCATGCGTTTCTGCCAGGCCTTCATGCTTGAGCTCCGTCACAACATTGGTCCCGACCAGGACATTCCCGCTGGTGACGTTGGCGTTGGTGGCCGTGAGATTGGCTTCCTCAATGGTATGTATCAGAAACTCGCTCGTCAGTACCACACCGGCGTTCTCACCGGTAAGGGCATGACTTGGGGTGGTTCTATCCTCCGTCCCGAGGCTACCGGTTTCGGTGCTCTCTACTTCACCCAGCACGTCCTCCACACCGCTGGCAAGGACATCAAGGACAAGAAGATCGCTCTCTCGGGCTTCGGTAACGTGGCTTGGGGTGCTGCCACCAAGGCTGTAGAACTCGGCGCTAAGGTCGTTGCCATCTCTGGCCCCGACGGCGTTTGCGAGATCCCCGAGGGTATCACTAAGGAGATGATCGACTACATGCTCGAGATGCGCGCTTCCAACCGCAACAAGGTTGAGGATATGGCCACCAAGTTCCCCGAGAAGGCTAAGTTCACCGCCGGTAAGAAGGCTTGGAGCATTCCTTGCGACATCGCTCTTCCCTGCGCATTCCAGAACGAGCTCAGCGAGGACGACGCTAAGGAGCTGAAGGCTAACGGCTGCTGGTGCTGCTGCGAGGTTTCTTGCCAGCCCGGTGCTATCCACTTCTTCCAGAAGAACGGCGTGCTGTTCGCTCCTGGTAAGGCTGTGAACGCTGGTGGTGTGGCTACCTCTGGTCTCGAGATGACTCAGAACGCCGCTCACCTGAGCTGGTCAGCTAAGGAAGTTGACGAGAAGCTCCACTGGATCATGGAGAACATCCACGAGCAGTGCGTGAAGTTCGGTAAGCAGGCCGACGGCACCATCGACTACGTGAAGGGCGCTAACATCGCTGGCTTCATGAAGGTCGCTCAGGCTATGCTCGAGCAGGGTGTTATCTAATCCCCGCCGATTGCTTAAGAAACCAAGTAAAGATTATTGGGCAGGTTGTCACTGTGGCGACCTGCCTAATTTTTTATAATCCTCCCACAGATGTAAAATTAGGCCTATGGGTCATTTTGCAGGATAAGACATGCCTGTAGAGCCGATGAATACTGGCTTTACGGGCATTTCAAAATTTTCAGCCAAAAATCTGCTTT
>CAJOFM010000023.1 GCA_905233915.1 uncultured Muribaculaceae bacterium
AGACAAAACAAAGAAAAAACAGCCGCCTGAAAAATATCCCATTCTCAGGCGGTTGATTTGCAAAGAGGGTGAGCCATAACTGAATTATGACACACCCTCATTTTATTTATCTTGGTGTCAGGTTAAAAATGCATTTTACATTATTGTTGATTGATCATCATTTGATAATAGAATAGGCTTGCCGTAGGGCCTCGCCTTGGCGTGGCCGTTCGTCTCATCAAAAAAAACGTTGATTATCGCTAAAAAAACCAGTGTTAAGTCGCGTAATCGGCATTAAATATACCACAGCCTCATAGCGGCCACGCCAAGGCGAGGCCCTACATCCAGCAGCTTCTATACCAATGGGGTTTTACCTGACACGATATTTTTTACCAGCCAGCTTACTTGAGATGCGGTAGCCGCCTGTTCTCATAGCAGCGGTCTATCAGTTCTGAACAACGGTAAGTGAGAATGTGCAGGCCGTCGTAGTAACTGTGCAAGTCATGAATTAAAGTGCTGTCACCGCTGAAATCGTTCACATGCTCCTCTCCCATGATTTCACACAACAGCGCATGGTCAAGGGGTAATAAGGGTTGGGTGCGGAAACGCGGTGGCACAATGACCAAATAGTCCACATGATGCTCATTCAGCATGTCGGCTATCTCCCGAAGGGTTGCCTCTGCTTTGGCATCAATGCTCAGCGGCATGGGATCGGGCAACGGCTGCATTTCCACCAGCCAAGGCATTGTGGAGAAATACTTGTCAGGATCACTGATGATAATCGAGTCGAGCACATTCTCCAGGTCCTCATTGGCCAACTCATTACGTCCACCACTAGGCACGGTCTGCATCTTGCCGTCCTCAACGAGTTTGCTGGCCACCAGCGACGGGAAGAATTGGTAAAGCAGGATATCGGGATCGCGGAAAGCATTGAAATGCACGCGCTGGAAATCCAGCCAAGTAATCTTGGGCGACACATCATAGTGGGGCACATAGGGCATCTCCTCATACCGCGTGCCGCGGCGATACATCTCCTCCTCCATCACCAGCATCACGTGACGCACATTAACATGATTGTCGAACAGATAACGCAACTCGTCACGGATGCCCTCAAGCGGCTCGGCTCCAGCCGTGAAATGATAGACGCTGGCCGTGTCCGGCAGATGCTTTTTCCAGGCATCAACCGAGAAATTGGACGAGAGCGATGACCCGAAGATAAACGAGTCGTAATGCAGGGAGTCGTTGTAGTATTTTAAGCCCTCAACAGCGACATAGCGCTTATTGGGAATGCGTTCCAGGGTGTCACCCGGTTCGACCGAAATGCCGTTATAGCGATGCACCACCTTGAAGGGGTCCATAACGAGATACAAGCCCACGTAAGCGATTACCGGTGTCAATGCCAGCAATGTGCGTAACACAAATTTTTTGAATCCTCGCTGTTTCATCTCTTGAATCGCTAAAACTGAAAATAAATAAACTGCATATTACGGTCAAGGCCAATGATGGAAATGCCAATGAGCAAGGCCCAATAAATCAGCCATCGGACCGCCGTGGGGAAAGGCAGACGCTCCAGCGGGAACTCATGCTTGCGGCCCAGCCACTCGATGATGAAAAACGGTACCATGTAGTACAACGGCTGGCCAAACACCGGACGCAACCGCCATGTGGTGTTGACCATCACATCACAGATTTCCTTGAAGTTAGCAATGCCGCTGGCGCGAAATGAGATTGAAGCCAGGGCAAAGATAAAGAATGTCAACAGGCAGCGGGGGATGTCGCGCACGCTAGCATGCGCGCTCAAATGCTTGCGTGGAAGGAACACAAACGGCACCATGAGCAGACCGTTGATCACACCCCATATCACAAAGGTCCAGTCGGCTCCATGCCACAGGCCCGAGAGCGTGAACAGCACCATAACGTTGAACGCGGTGCGCCACTTGCCATGCCGCGAACCACCCATCGGGAAATAGACGTACTGCCGGAACCAAGAAATCAACGAGATATGCCACCGCTGCCACAACTCCTTCATGTTGCGCGAGAAGAACGGGTAGCGGAAGTTGGGCTGCAGCTTGATATTCAACAACTTAGCCGAACCGATGGCGATATCGCTGTAACCTGAGAAGTCGGCATAAATCTGAATGACAAACAACATACCCGCCCATAACATGCTGGCGGCAGAAAAATGATAGGGGTTATATAGCAGCTGGTCCACATAGTAGCCGATGCTGTCGGCGACAATCACCTTCTTGGCCAAGCCCCACAAGATCTGCCGCATACCCACCACAGCCGTGTCATAATCAAACGACTTCTCGCGTAGGAACTGGGGCAACAGATTGGTGGCACGCTCGATGGGGCCGGCCACCAGCTGCGGGAAGAATGAAATGAAGACGCCAAAGGCGACCATGTCTCGCGTGGGCTTGACATCACCACGATAGACGTCGATAGTGTAACTGATGGCCTGGAAGGTATAGAACGAGATACCTACTGGCAACAGGATATATAATGTGGGCCAGTCGGGATTCATCCCGAACCAGCTCAACAAATCCACCAAACTGTCGCGAAGGAAATTCAGATACTTAAAAAACGCCAAGATGCCCACATTGAGCACAATGTTGAGTGTCACCCACAACTTGTCGTGCCTAGAGCGGTCGCCACGCATCATCAAGGCCGTGCCGTAGGAACTCAGTGACGTGAGCATGATCAAACCGAGCATGCGCCAATCCCACCAGCCGTAGAAGACGTAACTGGCGACAAGCAGGAAGATATTCTGCCATTTAAGATGCTTGCGCAAAGCCCAGTAAACGAAGAATACCAGCAGCAGGAAGAGAGCGTATGTATAAGTATCGAACTGCATAACTAAGCCATAACAAAAACTGTCATACTAAAATTGGAAGTAGATGAACTGGGTGTTGAAATCGAGGCTGGCCAGTGAGATGCCCAACAGCAGGCCCCAATAGACCGTCCATCGGAACACCCGGGGCATGTTCATCAGCTCCAGGGGGAACTCCTGACGGCGTCCTAGCCACTCAATGGCAAAGAACGGCACAATGTAGAACAGGGCTTCCAGGAACATCGGCACGGCCACCCATGACCCGTTAATGACCACGTCACCAATCTTCAACAGATGGCCGAAGCCCTCGGCACGGAAAGCGATAAACACCATCGCAAACAGGAAGAAGGTCAACAGGCAACGGGGTAATTCGCGCCATGAGGCATGGTCGCTCAACTGCTTGCGCGGCATGAACACAAAGGGCAACAACAGCAGGCCATTGACCGTTCCCCATATCACAAAGGTCCAGTCGGCACCATGCCACAGGCCCGACAAGGCGAACACAATCATTATGTTCAACGCGGTGCGCCACTTGCCACACCGGGAGCCTCCCAGCGGGAAATAGACGTAGTGACGGAACCATGTCATCAATGAGATGTGCCACCGCTGCCACAACTCCTTCATATTGCGCGAGAAGAACGGGTATCGGAAATTAGGCAGCAGCTTGATATTCAACAACTTGGCCGAACCAATGGCGATATCACTGTAACCCGAGAAATCGGCATAAATCTGCACGGCAAACAAGATACCTGCCCACAACATGTCGGGTGCCGAGTAACTATACGGATTGGCAAACAGCTGATCCACATAGTGTCCCATCGTGTCGGCAATGATCATTTTCTTGGCCAGGCCCCATAGCATCTGGCGCATACCCACCACAGCGGTATTGTAGTCAAACGACTTGGTGCGCAGGAACTGCGGCAACAGATTGGTGGCGCGCTCGATGGGGCCGGCGACCAGCTGCGGGAAGAAAGCGATGAACACGCTGAAGGCCACCACATCGCGCGTGGGCTTGACCTCGCCACGATAGACGTCGATGGTGTAACTGATGGCCTGGAACGTATAAAACGAAATTCCCACGGGCAGCAGAATGTTCAATGTGGGCCAATCGGGAGCGATGCCGAACAAGCCCAGGAAGTCAACGAAACTGTCACGCAGGAAATTCAAATACTTGTAATAGCACAAGATACCCAAGTTGAGCACGACATTGGCAGTAGCCCAAGCCTTGTCATGGCCTGAACGGTCGCCACGCATCATCAGAGCCGTGCCCCACGTTGACAGCGTGGTAAGCACGATGAGGCCCAGCATGTGCCAGTCCCACCAGCCATAGAAGATATAGCTGGCAAGGAGCAGAAACAGGTTCTGCCACCGCAAGTGCCGCTTCAAGCCCCAGTAAATGAAAAAGACCAGAGGCAAGAATAATGCGTAGGTATAGGTATCAAACTGCATAACTAACCTGCAAAGGTAACAAAAAAGCCTATAGCTTTAGGGTTTAAGGTTTATTTTTTGTTTTAACCTGGTTGATAATGACGGGATAAGGCCCCAACAGGCTTGGACATCAAGGCAAAATGTGGTACCTTTGCAGGCTATATGGCACAAGATGTCGAAAAAAAGGCAAAAACGCTCTATGTGAGCGACCTGGACGGAACGTTGCTCGGCAATGACTCGCAGTTGTCGGCAGGCACTATCGCCACCCTGAACCATGTCATCGGTGACCTGGGCGGCCTGTTCACCGTTGCCACGGCACGCACCCCAGCAACGGTCGTGCCGTTGATGCAGGAGGTTCACGCCACCCTGCCGTTTATCGTCATTGGCGGTTCGGCGATGTGGAACCCCGTCACCTCAAGCTATGAGCACACGCGAGGCATTGACAACGCAACCATCAACAGTGTGGCCGACGTGTTCGACCGCCATGGCCTCCACCCCTTCATCTACCGCCGCCATGGCAATAACCTGTTGCACACCCACCACTACGGTCCCCTGTCGGCCCAAGAGAAGCGTTTCGTCGAGCAACGCCAGCATCTGCCCCTCAAGCGGTTCCTCCTCGATGACGAGGATTACCGTCACAACGACGATGAGGCGCTACTGATGTTCGCCATGAACAAGTATGCCGTGCTCAAAGCCATCGCCACTGATATCCAGACCAACGTTGACACCTGTACGGTGATGCTCTATCATGACATCTTTGACGAGAGCGAGGGCTATCTCGAGATTTTCACAGCCGGTACCAGCAAGGCCCGCGCCATACGGGAGTTAGCCCGGCAAATCGGCGCACAGCGGGTCGTGGTGTTTGGCGATAACCGCAACGACATCGCCATGATGCAGGCTGCCGACCACAGCGTGGCCGTCGGGAACGCCTTCCCCGAGGTCAAGGCTGCCGCCAGCGAGGTCATCGGCCCCAATACCGCCGACAGTGTCGCCCGATGGATTGAAGAGAGTGAACTGAAAACAAAATTTGCCCAATTCACGGGAAACCCGTAACTTTGCCCACCGAAATCATTCCTCCGCATGGCTAACCTGCGCAACATATATGACTCACGACGCATCTGGAAAGTCGTTTTCCTTGCTATCTCACTGATGCTGGTGGGCCTGTTCCTGTATATCTCCAACAATCTGGTTAAGGACCTTGCCCAGCAGGAGCGCGAACGCATGGAGATTTGGGCCAATGCCACACAAGAGTTAGCCACTCTGGGCAACGACAGCGGCGAGACCGATGCCGACGGCAACCCCATCGAGCCCAGCATGACCGATGTGGACTTCCTGCTGAGTATCATTGAGGCCAACCACAACATCCCCGTGCTGCTGGTTGATGATCAGGACAACATCCTGCTCAACCGCAACTTCCGCCTGCCTGAGCCTCAAGACAGTCTGGCCTTTGAGATCACGCCTACCAATCTCGAGTACCTCAACAAGAAGCTGCGTCACCTCAAGAACACCCAAAACAAGATTGACATCAAAATCGACGAGCACACGACGCAATACCTCTACTACGAGGACTCGACACTGTTGCGCCGCCTTTCTTACTTCCCCTACATCCAGTTGGCCGTGCTCATCCTGTTCTTTGCCATCGCCTACTTTGCCCTGATGAGCATCAAGCGAGCCGAGCAGAACAAGGTGTGGGTCGGCCTGTCGAAGGAAACCGCCCACCAGTTGGGCACTCCCATCTCGTCACTCATGGCTTGGACACAGCTGCTCGAGACGATGGGTGTGGACAAGAGCATTGTCACCGACATGGACAAGGACGTGAAACGCCTCTCGACCATCGCCGACCGTTTCTCCAAGATCGGCTCCATGCCCGACAAGGAACTCACCTCAATCAACGAGGCCGTGGTCAACAGCCTGGAATACATGCGGGCGCGCATTCCCAAGCGCGTGTCTCTGCACATCCACACCAATGACCAGACCAACAACGGCGTGATGTTGAGTCAGACGCTGTTTGCCTGGGTGATGGAAAACCTGACCAAGAACGCTGTTGATGCCATGGACGGCGAGGGCCGCCTGGACATCACCGTCGAGGATAGCCCCAATAATGCCGTTATCCTGGTCAAGGACACCGGTAAGGGCATCCCCCGCAAGAACTTCAAGAACGTCTTCAATCCCGGCTTCACCACCAAGAAGCGTGGCTGGGGTTTGGGGCTGACCCTGGTGAAACGCATCATCGAGGAATACCACAACGGACAAATCTATATCAAGGAGTCGGAGGTGGGCAAGGGTACCACATTTGGCATCGAACTTCCTAAAGTCAAATCATGAGCACAACCAGCAACAATAGCGCCCGCGTCACCATGTTGGGTACAGGCAATGCCATGTGCGTCAACTGCTACAACACGTGTTTCTACTTGCACAGCCCCAAGGGCGGCATGCTGGTTGACGGTGGTGGCGGCAATGGCATCCTGCGCCAACTCATCGCGGCACACATCCCCTTTGAGAGCATCAGCCACATGTTTGTCACCCACAGCCACACCGACCACATCATGGGTGCCATCTGGATGATGCGTAAGATTTCTCCACTGATTTTCAAGGGCAAGCACAAGGGACCCTTCACCATCTACTGCAACGATGTGGTGCGCGAGGCCTTGTTCACGATGGGCAAGCTGATGATTCCGGACAAAATCTTCAACTCCATCGGGCAGACCATCATCCTGCGCGAGGTGCATGACGGCGAGACACTCGATATTGATGACATGAAGGTGACCTTCTTTGACATCGGTTCCACCAGGTTCAAGCAATATGGTTTCCAGGCCGTGATGCCCGACGGACAACGCATCGTGTGCCTGGGTGACGAGCCCTACAGCATCCAGAGCGAGGCCTATGCCCGCGACTGCGACTGGCTGATGTGCGAGGCCTTCTGCCTCTACAAGGACCGGTTTGTGTTCAACCCCTACGAAAAAAACCACAGCACAGCACTTGACGCCGGCATGCTGGCTCAAGAGCTAGGCGTGAAGCACCTCTTGCTTTACCACACCGAGGACACCCGTCTTGACACGCGTGCCGCTACCTACAGCGCCGAGGCAGCCCAGTATTACAAGGGTCCTATCGTTGTCCCCGCTGACCTTGAGGTGGTTGAGTTAAGTTAGAAGTTAGAAGTTAGGAGTTAGGAGTTAGGAGTTAGAAGTTAGAAGTTAGGAGTTAGAAGTTCCAGAAACTTGAATAAAATAAGAGGGTGTGTCATAATTCAGTTATGGCTCACCCTCTTTGCAAATCAACCGCCTGAGAATGGGATATTTTTCAGGCGGCTGTTTTTTCTTTGTTTTGTCT
>CAJOFM010000024.1 GCA_905233915.1 uncultured Muribaculaceae bacterium
TGCTACCCTCGCGCTGCCCCTCGACTTGCATGTGTTAAGCCTGTCGCTAGCGTTCATCCTGAGCCAGGATCAAACTCTTCGTTGTTGTATTATCGTTTTTCTCTTTTGCAAGAATTAAAATGAAAACGCAACACTCGATCGGAGTTTATCCGTCTGGCCCTTGATGATTCCTGCTTATTGTGTTGTACTACGTTTTAGAATTAACGGGAACAAATTTTGTCCCTGTTCTCTTGTACTACTTTCAATCGTTGCAAACATGTCAAAGAACTCTTTTTTGAGTTACTTTCACGCCCCATTTGAGGCGAAAAGCGGTGCAAAATTACAACCGTTTCTAATACTGACCAAATTTTTTTGGAACTTTTTTTATTCAAAGTTATCAACATTTTTTGAAAATTCTGTGTATTTTACTGATTTTCAAATCTTTAATTCATGAAAAAAATTTAGGCATGTTGATAACAAAAATGACAAAACCTATCATTTACCGTCATAAAACAAAAAAAACAGCGGTCAGCCTGTTCTTGTGGCTGACCGCTTTTTTTGCATCTATTTTTTGAGATTTCTACGTGATATCCCCTACTCTTTCTCTTGGACTAAAGCATTGATGAGAACATCGACGCCCGTAGCCTTGCATATTACATTGAAGAGCTGAATCTCCTTATCATCGTCATTGGTATCGGCATCGATGACCCGGGTGAGCAGTTGAGCAATGGCCAACTTCTGCATATCGCTCATGCGTTTCATCATATCCACGGCCAACATGCTGTCCAATCGCTGGCCCAGGCTGAAGGTCTCGTCATTGATGCCGTATTCCACACAGATGGTGTTGAACATGTCACACTCGCGAGGGTCAACAAGCCCGTCGGCATTGATCATCTCAATGAGGAGGCTGACCACCGCCGCCTTTTGCGTTTCACTAAACTCAATCATTGTTGCCATAGCGTGATACCTTATATAATAATATATAGATTTACTGATTGTCGCTCTGCTCAAAGGGAGGGGGCGTGACGGTATTGTTATCCCCGGCAGCCTCGGCAGCCTCGGCAGCACGATTGGCCGACTCTTCCTTGATGATCTCCTCGGTGCGGGATTTCCACTGGCGCGGTCCAAAGATGCGCTCGGCATCCTCGGTATAAATCACCTCGCGCTGCTGTAACAGTTCGGCAAGGGCATGGTGGCCCGACTGGTACTGTGAGAGTATCTCACGCGCGCGCTCATACTGATTATTGATAATCGCCTGCACCTCCTCGTCAATGGTCTGAGCACGCTCCTCACTGTAAGGTTTGGTAAACCCATAAGACTCTCCTGAAGTATCATAATAGGAGATGTTGGGTATCTTGTCGCTCATACCATAATAGGTCACCATGGCATAGGCAATCTTGGTGGCACGCTCCAAGTCATTAAGGGCACCGGTGTCGATGAAACCAAGGAACATGTCTTCGGCAACACGGCCCGCCATGAGCGAACAAATCTTGTCGAGCAGGGCCTGCTTGGGCTCTATCTGGCGCTCCTCGGGGAGATACCAAGCGGCACCCAGGGCCTTGCCACGCGGGACAATGGTAACCTTAATGAGGGGATCACCGTAGCGCAGATGCCAGCTCACGGTAGCGTGTCCGGCCTCATGGACAGCGATGGAATGGCGCTCCTCGTCGGTAATGACCTTGGAACGTTTTTCCAGACCACCGACGATGCGGTCGATGGCATCCATGAAGTCTTGACGCTGCACAGCCTGTTTCTTGCGCCGGGCTGCGATGAGTGCGGCCTCGTTGCAGACGTTGGCGATATCGGCTCCCGAGAAACCAGGGGTCTGGCGCGACAGCAGGTCCAAATCCACCGAGCCGTCAGTCTTGACGTTGCGCAGGTGAACCTGGAAAATCTCCTTACGGTCGCTGAGCTCAGGAAGCTCAACATAAATCTGGCGGTCGAAACGGCCTGCACGCAACAGGGCCTTGTCAAGGATATCGGCACGGTTGGTGGCGGCAAGAATGATAACACCGCTGTTGGTGCCGAAACCGTCCATCTCGGTCAAGAGCTGGTTGAGGGTGCTCTCGCGCTCGTCGTTACCTCCCATATTGGCCTTGTTACCACGGGCGCGGCCCACAGCGTCGATCTCATCAATGAAGACGATGCACGGAGCTTTCTCCTTGGCTTGACGGAAGAGGTCACGTACACGCGAAGCGCCGACACCGACAAACATCTCGACGAAATCGGAACCAGACATCGAGAAGAAAGGAACATCGGCCTCGCCGGCAACCGCCTTGGCCAACAAAGTCTTTCCCGTTCCCGGAGGGCCAACCAACAAGGCGCCCTTAGGGATTTTACCGCCAAGTTCGGTATAATGCTTTGGATTCTTCAAGAAGTCCACAATCTCGGCAATCTCGATTTTAGCCTCGGCGAGACCTGCAACGTCCTGGAAGGTCACCTTAGTCGCATTGTCTTTATCAAAAAGGCGGGCTTTGGACTTGCCGACGCTGAAGATTCCGCCCCCACCACCGGCTCCGCCGCCCATGCGACGCAGCAGGAAAAACCACAGTGCCACCAGGAGCACAATGGGGCCGAATGTGTATAGCATCATCGAGAGGTCATTAGAGCCCTCGACATATTTCACTTCGCCTGAGAAGGCGCCCTGCTCACGCCAAGCCTTGACATAGTCATCAAACTTGTCGGTGCTGGGAATCTGGGCATTCACCTTGTTGGTAGCTGCAGCCGCCTCGGCGCTAAAGGGTGACGCTGGCTGCTGGGGCAAATCCTTGAGCACCTCCTTGGCCAACGAATCGGTCATGACGGCCTCGGCCTTGTTCTTCCCCCTATATACGGTAATGGACTTGACCCCGCCCTTGCCGACGATGCTCTCGAACTGTGTCCAGCTCACCTCCTGAGACACCGACCCGTCCTGATTCATCCAATAGACGGTCAGCAAGAACACGAGGATCAGTCCATACATCCAGAAGACGTTGAACTTGGGCATCTTGCTCTGCTTATTGTTATTAGCCATGATTAATCAGATTAATTAATGTCATCAATCCAAATCGGGAATCTCGTTGATGCGCGCATCGGCCCACAACTGCTCCAGGTTGTAGCGCTCGCGGAAGTCGGGCACAAAGATGTGGACAAAAATATTGCCATAATCGATGATTACCCATTGCGCATTCTGATATCCGTCGTAGTTGAAGGGCCGCTGGCCTGCGTTTTTCTCGACATACTCCCTGACGCTGTCGGCCACGGCAGTCACCTGCATGGGAGTGTTGCCAGTAGCGATGACAAAGCCCTGGGCTGCGGCTGTCTCGATGTCGGTCAAATCAACATGGACGATGTTGTGTCCTTTCTTTTCCTGAATTGCTTCGATGATAGATTGAATTAATTTTTCGTTTTCGCTCATAGATGATGAAATTATTCTAAGATGCAAAGATAAGCAAAGTTTTAATAAATCAAAGCCGAATTAGGGTAATTTTAGGCGTAAGGTTCATTTTGCAGGATGAAAATCACATATAGTGGTTCTAAGGTTCATTTTGCAGGATGAATTTTCAAGGCGATTATTGCATAGCGG